>NZ_JAHVDV010000005.1:0-189651 GCF_051486985.1 Yokenella regensburgei | reverse complement strand
GATAACATGTCGGGTAGAAATCGCCTGAAACCATTTTTCAGAAATCTCTACCCGGCAATAATCACTTATTCATATGTCATCACAAATTCCGCCGCCGAATTGGCCGTTCCGGCGATGATGGTGCCGGTGCGCACGTAGCGGGCTTTCATGGGAATGGTGTAGCTGCCGCCCGTGGCTTTTACGTAGCCTGAAAACGTCGTTTTGGTGTTAAACGGCACGGCAGTGATGCCATCCTCATACAGCACCTGTACACCAATGCCGCTCGCCGTCGAACCGCTGTCGAGCGTGAGATACTGGTTATTACCGGAGCCCTGCAGCGTGATCCCCGCTGCGGGTTTAAAGGTATAGCTCACCGAGGTCATCCCGGCAGCGCAGTTGTTGATTTGAAAGTTAAAGGGTACCGGCTGGCTGTTACTGCCAACAGCGGCAAAATCTTTGGCGGCATGCGAGCCGAGTGGAACGGTAATATCCGGTGTCTTGCAGGAGCTGACAGTGAATGTGGTATTGCCGTTAAATTTCCATGTCACACCTCTCACTCCACTGTATATGCTATATGATTCGCTCAGATAACCATAGGCGGCATCTTTCCCACTGAGCGTGGTTGTTCCTGGGGTGATTTGGGTGGCGGTAGCGACATACTGCCCGTACAATGACTGAAAGAAGAAAGGCTGGGGGTTAGAGGAATTAGTGGCGGTAAAGTAAAGACTCGTGCCGTTACTAATCTGCACATTATTGTAAGCACTCCACATTCTTATACCCACACCTGGGACCCCGGTGTCAAATAATGTATAACCACCACTCGTTGTAAGGTATGACAAACTCCCTTTCTGGAGGAGTTCGTAAATAGTAGATGTACCACAGCTTACATATATATAAGGCCCCGTCCCCCAGCCGATCGTGAAAGAATTGCCAATGTTTTGTCCCTTTGTCAGCGTTGCCGGGACAGTGATATTTGCAGGTAGCGCGTTCCCCCAGATAATCTGCGGCCCCCCACTGGTTATATAACAATATGCCTGGCACAGCGGACTTAAGACAATCAGCCCTGAGAAAAGAGCGAACTTCACAATAAAAGGTATTATTTTCATCATGTATTTCCCTGCCCCGTAAGGCGCGCACACGAGGTTAAATTATTGGTGTTGGTAAGCGGCTTCATGCCGGGTATAACCGCCATAATCATTGATAGTGGTAAAAAAAACTTTCCCCTGTGCGGCCTGTTCCTTTCCCTGCAGAAGAAATAGTTGTTGCCCTTTTGCCGGGCACATTCCACTTTGACTGATATCTTGCTCCCCGGAGGGCGGCGTCAGCCGGATATCCTGAAAAGAAACAGTAAATGCGCTGGGGTTTATGCACTCGATTCCATTATGCGTTCCCCGCCGCCAGTGCAGTTGCGAAACCGCCGCCTCCGGTGAACCCGGCAACCCCTTTGGCCGGTAAAAAAGTTTCAGCCGTGTGCGCACCGGGAACTGCATATAATTCTCCGTCCCGGCCTTTTTACCTTGCGGCTGCGGTCTGACCTCCAGAATATTCACCCAGAACACCGACTCACGGTCACGGGGAATCTCGCCGCCAATAAAGCTAATACGCAGCGACTGCCCTTTACCGGGGTCGAGGCGGAAAATCGGCGGCATAACAATAAACGGCGGTCTGGCATTATTCTCTTCCCCCGCATCCACCCATGCCTGAATCATACGGGGGTCGCTGGCTTCATTTTTGATGCCCAGCGTTGTTTCTTGTTTCCCTTGTGGGTAAATCACGCGGGTGGCATCAAGCTGAATACCGGCCTGAGTGCCGGGAATGGACATGAGTGACAGGACTGAAAAGCAGATTGCGCGTCTGAGCATATTCCCTCCGTGGAAATGCGTTGCTGACGTGCCGTTATAAAGAACAAAGTTGTCGATAAGGAGATATTGTATTGCTGAAAAATATCCCACAACCCGGTGGAATCGCAAGCTGCTGGGTTGCCGTATGGCGTGAAAAAGTAAAAGGCTGTGTAACTTGCATGCCGCTGAAGCAGTCAGGTAGCGGAAATCACGTTAAATTCTGAAACGTTGTTTGTGACAATTTTTCTGCTGCGAGGGTGGAGTCTGAGCCCGCAAATCCGGGCTCAGTCAGAGAAGGTGTTACTGCAGGCGCGACGGCGGTGCGGAGTGGTAATGGGCATCCGCCTCGGCGAAGCGTTTTTCCATTGCCGCGGTGGGCGCTTTACCCAGCAGGCTGAAGACCACAATGCCGATGCTGGCGAAAACGAAGCCCGGAATAATTTCGTACAGGCCCAGCCAGCCGAACTGTTTCCAGACGATAACCGTTACCGCACCAATCACCATCCCGGCCAGCGCCCCGTTGCGGGTCATTTTCGACCACATGACGGAGAACAGCACCACCGGACCGAAGGCGGCACCGAAGCCTGCCCAGGCGTAACTCACCAGACCCAGCACGCGGTTTTCCGGGTTCGCCGCCAGCGCAATAGAGACCAGCGCCACCAGCAGTACCATCACGCGTCCAACCCACACCAGCTCCTTCTGACCAGCATTTTTGCGGAAGAAGGCTTTGTAGAAATCTTCGGTCAACGCGCTGGAGCACACCAGCAGCTGGCAGCTCAGGGTAGACATCACCGCCGCCAGAATGGCAGAGAGCAGCACACCGGCAATCCACGGGTTGAAGAGGATCTGCGCCAGTTCGATAAACACGCGCTCGGCGTTCTGGTTAACCGCCCCCGCCTGCTCAGGGTGGTTGTTAAAATAGGCGATACCAAAGAAGCCGACCGCTACCGCACCGGCAAGGCAGAGGATCATCCAGGTCATACTGATGCGACGCGCATGTACGATGCTGTGGTGGGAGTCCGCCGCCATAAAGCGCGCCAGAATGTGCGGCTGGCCAAAGTAACCCAGCCCCCAGCCCATCAGCGAAATAATGGCCACAAAGTTCAGACCTTTGAGCATATCGATGTTTTCAATGCTTTTTTGCTTGATCACTTCCATTGAGTCAGCAAAGCCCCCCACGGAGATAATCACAATCACCGGCGTCAGGATAAGCGCAAAGATCATCAGGCTGGCCTGCACAGTGTCGGTCCAGCTAACCGCCAGGAAGCCGCCGATAAAGGTGTAGATGATGGTGGCAGCGGCACCGGCACATAAAGCCTGCTCATAGGTCATGCCAAAGGTGCTCTCAAACAGGCGCGCGCCTGCCACGATGCCGGAGGCACAATAGATGGTGAAGAACAACAGAATCACTACTGCCGAGATAATACGCAGCAAACGACTCTTATCTTCAAAGCGTCCGGTGAAATAGTCCGGCAGCGTCAGGGCGTTATTGTTGTGTTCGGTATGCACGCGCAGACGGCCTGCCACCAGCTTCCAGTTGACCCACGCACCCAGCGTCAGGCCAATGGCAATCCAGCTTTCAGAAATCCCGGAAATGAAAATGGCGCCGGGCAAGCCCATCAACAGCCACCCGCTCATGTCGGAAGCACCCGCAGACAGCGCAGTAACCAGCGGCCCGAGGCGTCGCCCCCCTAAAATATAATCGTCGAAATTTTTCGTTGAACGCCATGCAAAGTATCCGATAAGGATCATGCCAAAGATATAAACAAGAAATGTCACCAGTAGTGGTGTGCTAATTTCCATCGAAATTCTCCAGGATTATTCGTCGGCAACTGTCATCTTTGCCGCTTTTATTCCACCACCGGAACGAGGTGAGGATGTGGTTATTGTATAAAGCGCCCGTATCCTGCCGGAAGCCTCGCTTATTCACAATTGATTTAACACTGCATTCACATCAATTGCATCCCGCGACGAGAGGGTCTTTTTAAGAGGTTGCACTTAATCACACTTTTTACGGTTGCACCTTATAAAAGTGTTATGCACCGCAAATATCCCACTCTCTGAACGTTAGAACAGCGCTTAAATTAAGTAACATACAATTAACTTATTACGCGATTTAACCTTGTCACAAAGTTGACATTTAACATGGTTGCACAAAGTTGCAACATGACGGATAGTCAGCTCACCACGAATTCACAGGAGAAAGTCATGGGCACCACGACCATGGGGGTTAAGCTTGATGACGCTACGCGGGAACGCCTGAAAGCGGCAGCGGCAAAAATTGATCGTACACCGCACTGGCTGATTAAACAGGCCATCTTTAGTTATCTGGAAAAACTGGAAAACAATGAGATGGTACCGGAACTGCCCGTCACGCATATTACTGGCGCATCCGATTTTGACGACACGGAAACGCCGGTAGAGGAAACACCGCAGCCTTTCCTCGACTTCGCAGAAAATATTCTGCCGCAGTCCGTCACCCGTGCCGCCATTACCGCCGCCTGGCGCCGCCCGGAAACCGACGCCGTGCCCATGCTCCTGGAACAAGCGCGCCTTCCTTCACCGGTTGCCGAAAAGTCTCAACAGCTGGCGTACCAGTTGGCCGAAAAACTGCGTAACCAGAAAACGGCTTCTGGCAGAGCGGGAATGGTGCAAAGTCTGCTTCAGGAATTTTCTCTCTCTTCGCAGGAAGGCGTGGCCCTGATGTGCCTTGCCGAAGCGCTGCTGCGCATCCCGGACAAAGCTACCCGCGATGCCCTCATTCGCGATAAGATCAGCAACGGCAACTGGCAGTCACACATCGGCCGCAGTACCTCGCTGTTTGTGAACGCGGCCACCTGGGGCCTGCTGTTTACCGGCAAACTGGTGTCGACCCATAACGAAACCAGTCTCTCCCGCTCCCTCAACCGGATTATCGGCAAAAGTGGTGAGCCCCTCATCCGCAAGGGTGTCGACATGGCGATGCGCCTGATGGGTGAGCAGTTCGTAACCGGCGAAACCATTTCTGAAGCCCTGGCAAATGCCCGCAGGCTCGAAGAGACAGGTTTCCGTTACTCCTACGACATGCTCGGTGAAGCAGCCCTGACGGCGGCAGATGCCCACGCCTATATGCTCTCTTATCAGCAGGCGATTCACGCCATCGGTAAGGCCTCTAACGGACGTGGTATCTATGAAGGACCGGGCATTTCTATCAAACTGTCGGCGCTGCACCCCCGCTACAATCGCGCCCAGTACGATCGCATGATGGATGAGCTCTACCCACGTCTGAAATCCCTGACCCTGCTGGCGCGCCAGTACGATATCGGGATTAATATCGACGCCGAAGAGGCCGACCGCCTCGAGATCTCACTCGATCTGCTGGAAAAACTGTGTTTTGAGCCGGAACTGGCAGGCTGGAACGGGATTGGCTTCGTCATTCAGGCTTACCAGAAGCGCTGTCCGTTCGTGATTGATGACCTGATCGATCTGGCAAGCCGCAGCCGTCGCCGCCTGATGATCCGTCTTGTCAAAGGCGCCTACTGGGACAGCGAAATCAAACGCGCCCAGATGGAGGGGCTGGAAGGCTATCCGGTCTATACCCGCAAGGTCTACACCGACGTCTCCTACATTGCCTGCGCCAAAAAGTTGCTGGCCGTGCCGAACCTCATCTACCCGCAATTTGCTACCCATAACGCCCATACTCTGGCGGCTATTTATCACCTGGCCGGTCAGAACTACTATCCGGGCCAGTATGAGTTCCAGTGCCTGCACGGCATGGGCGAACCGCTGTATGAGCAGGTTGTGGGCAAAATCAATGACGGCAAGCTTAACCGTCCCTGCCGCATTTATGCACCGGTGGGCACCCATGAAACGCTGCTCGCCTACCTGGTGCGCCGTCTGCTGGAAAACGGGGCAAATACCTCGTTTGTGAACCGTATTGCAGATGCCACCCTGCCGATTGATGAACTGGTTGCCGACCCGGTTACTGCGGTGGAAAAACTCGCCCGTCAGGAAGGCGGCGTCGGCCTCCCCCATCCGAAGATCCCTTTACCGCGAGCGCTTTATGGTGAAGGACGCGTAAATTCCGCAGGGCTTGATCTTGCGAACGAACACCGCCTGGCCTCTCTTTCTGCGTCCCTGCTTAACGGTACGGCGCAAAAATGGCAGGCCAAACCGCTGCTGGAGACACCGGTTGCCGACGCAGAGATGCAACCGGTAATCAACCCGGCAGAGCCAAAAGATATTGTCGGTTACGTGCGTGAGTCCACTGAAGCTGAAGTGTCCCAGGCGCTGGATAATGCCCTAAATCAGGCCCCTATCTGGTTTGCCACGCCACCTCAGGAGCGCGCTGCTATCCTTGAGCGTGCCGCCGTGCTGATGGAAGATCAGATGCAGTCGCTGATTGGCCTGCTGGTACGCGAAGCGGGCAAAACCTTCAGCAACGCCATTGCTGAGGTGCGTGAAGCGGTGGATTTCCTGCGCTACTACGCCGGCCAGGTGCGTCACGATTTCGATAACATTACCCACCGCCCGCTCGGACCGGTTGTCTGTATCAGCCCGTGGAACTTCCCGCTGGCTATCTTTACCGGGCAAATCGCCGCGGCGCTGGCGGCAGGTAACACCGTGCTGGCAAAACCGGCAGAGCAAACCCCGCTGATTGCCGCCCAGGGCATTGCCATTCTGCTGGAAGCGGGCGTCCCGCCCGGCGTACTGCAGCTTCTGCCAGGGCGTGGCGAAACGGTGGGGGCGCAACTCACCGCCGATGAGCGCGTGCGTGGCGTAATGTTCACCGGCTCCACCGACGTTGCCACCCTGCTGCAACGCACGGTCGCAACGCGTCTTGACCCACAGGGCCGTCCGACCCCGCTGATTGCAGAAACCGGCGGGATGAACGCCATGATCGTCGACTCCTCAGCGCTCACCGAGCAGGTGGTGATTGACGTCATGGCCTCGGCGTTTGATAGCGCCGGTCAGCGCTGTTCCGCGTTACGTGTGCTCTGCCTGCAGGACGACATTGCTGACCATACGCTGAAGATGCTGCGCGGTGCGATGGCAGAATGCCGGATGGGTAATCCAGGCCGTCTGACCACCGACATTGGCCCGGTTATCGACGCCGAAGCGAAAGAGAATATCGAGAAACACATAGCCGCGCTACGCGCCAAAGGCCGCACCGTCTTCCAGGCCGTGCAGGAAAACAGCACCGACGCGCGTGAATGGCGCACCGGCACCTTCGTGCCGCCTACGCTGATTGAGCTTGAGCGGTTCGACGAACTGCAAAAAGAGGTCTTTGGTCCGGTGCTGCACGTGGTGCGCTACAGCCGTAACCAACTCGATGAGCTGATCGGTCAGATCAACGCCTCCGGCTACGGGTTGACCCTGGGCGTACATACCCGTATCGATGAAACCATCGGTCAGGTCACCGGGCGGGCGCACGTCGGGAACCTCTATGTGAACCGCAATATGGTAGGTGCGGTGGTGGGCGTGCAGCCGTTTGGCGGAGAGGGTTTATCCGGCACGGGTCCGAAAGCGGGAGGCCCGCTTTACCTCTACCGCCTGCTGGCAAGCCGACCGGAGGACGCGGTACTGCGCACGCTGTCCCGCCAGGACGGCACCACAGCGGCGGACACGCAGATCAAATCCGCCCTGCTTGGGCCGTTAGAGATTCTGCGTGAGTGGGCCGCTGGTAAACCTGATCTGCAGGCACAGTGTCGCACCTTCGCTGAGCTGGCGCAGGCAGGTACGCAGCGCATCCTTCCTGGCCCTACCGGTGAGCGTAACACCCTGACGCTGCTGCCGCGCGAGCGGGTACTGTGTATAGCGGATAATGCCCCGGACGCCCTGGTCCAGCTGGCCGCTGCACTGGCATGCGGTTGTAAAGTGTTGTGGCCGGAAGACGGTATGCATCGCGATCTGCTAAAACAGCTGCCGGACGCGCTGGGGCCGCATATTGCGCTCGCACCTGCGGAAACGCTGATGGCTGAAAGCTTCGATGCAGTGATATACCACGGCGACTCCGATCAACTGCGTGAGCTTTGTGCCGACGTTGCCGCCCGTGATGGCGCGATTGTTTCGGTGCAGGGCTTTGCACGTGGTGAGCGCAATATACTGCTGGAACGGCTGTGGATTGAACGTTCGTTAAGCGTCAACACCGCGGCGGCAGGCGGTAATGCCAGTTTAATGACCATAGGATAAACTACAGCCATCGCCCCGGTCATCTGCCGTTACCGGGGTCTTGCTAAACAGGGAGAGAAGATGAAAATTATCCTGATTGCCGCCGCAACCCTGCTGGCCAGCGCAGGTGCTCTGGCGGATGAGTGCGACAACGCCAGTACCCAGACTGCCATGAACATGTGCACCGCTGAGCAGGCACAGACCGCGGATAAAAAACTTAACCAGACCTGGCAGGACGCGCTGAAACGCGCCGCCCCCGCGCAACGTGAGTTGATGAAAAAGGCGCAGCAGGCCTGGATTACACTGCGCGATGCCGACTGTGAGTTCATCGCCTCGGGTGTCGAAGGTGGCAGCGTCCAGCCGATGATTCATAACCAGTGTATCGCCGACAAAACCATTGAGCGTGAAGCCTGGCTCTCCTCCCTGTTACAGTGCGAGGAGGGAGATATGAGCTGCCCGTTGCCGCCAGCCGGTTAACGCGGGCGAATGCCCTCAATGATCATCCGCTGCACGTTATCCACCGTGCTGTTAAAGAAGGCTTCATCCTGTAAATTTTTGCCGGTCACCGCCTCCACCTGGGAGGCGAAGTCGGCGTAGTGCTGGGTCGATGCCCAGATCATAAAAATCAGATGATGCGGGTCAACCGGGGCCAGTTTTCCGCTGGCCACCCAGCCAGCAACGATCGCCGATTTTTCCTCCACCAGCGTTTTTAGCGTCCCGCTGAGTTCCGCATTCAGCACCGGCGCCCCCTGCAACATCTCCAGACAAAAAAGCCGTGAGGCCTGAGGGTTATCGCGCGAGACTTCAAGCTTCTGGCGGATGTACTCACGAATAGCCACCAGCGGGGCAAGATCTTCACGAAACGCTTTCAGCGGCGCCAGCCAGACGTCCAGAATCTGTTGCAGTACCGCAAGATAGAGCGCCTCCTTCGACGGGTAGTAATAGAGCAGATTGGTTTTCGATACCCCGGCCCGCTCGGCGACTTTTTCGAGGCGGGTGCCATGAATGCCATACAGAGAGAAGGTTTCCAGCGCTGCGGCAAGAATAACCCCGCGTTTCTCATTCACCGCCTGCATGCGTTTGCCCGTTTTTTTCGCCGTACCCTGCGCCATGATCGCTCTCCTTTACCCTTTGCGCCAAGCATAGCAAATGGCCGGTGCGGACTCGACCCCTGCACAGCAATAGCGCAAAGCTGCCTGTTTTTTGTGCACTCTATTTGACCATTCAGTCCACTTTTTTCACTCTCATTTTGCCAACTTTTATTTAACACGTTGACAACAATACCTTTTTCAATTCTGGCATCGCCTTTGCAAACCCGTTCTCGGAAGGCGTACTGCCCTATGTCATTCACGATGCAGCAAGGCGGCAAGCGCAGATCCCAGTAGCTTACTCAGGTAAGTGAATGGGGTGGACAAGCGAAGCCAACACTGCTGAAACGTGAAGTATGACCGGCAGAGAATTCGGCAATCAGCCACACCACGCCCCCCTTCACCTGACAACGCGAGGTACGAGATGAAAATTGGTGTTTTTGTTCCGATTGGCAACAACGGCTGGCTCATTTCCACCCATGCGCCGCAATACAAACCGACCTTTGAGCTGAACAAGGCGATTGTGCAAAAGGCGGAGCATTATCACTTCGACTTTGCACTTTCGATGATCAAGCTGCGGGGGTTCGGCGGCAAGACCGAGTTCTGGGATCACAACCTTGAGTCCTTCACTCTGATGGCCGGGCTGGCGGCCGTGACCTCACGCATTCAAATTTATGCCACCGCCGCCACCCTGACCCTTCCCCCGGCTATTGTGGCGCGTATGGCCTCGACCATCGATTCCATCTCCGGCGGGCGCTTTGGTGTGAATCTGGTGACCGGTTGGCAAAAACCGGAATATGAGCAGATGGGCATATGGCCGGGGGACGAGTACTTTTCCCGTCGCTATGACTATCTGACGGAGTATGTACAGGTGCTTCGTGATCTGTGGGGCAGCGGCAAAAGCGACCTTAAAGGTGAATTTTTCACCATGAATGACTGTCGCGTCAGCCCGCAGCCGTCGACGCCGATGAAAGTTATCTGTGCCGGGCAGAGCGATGCCGGGATGGCCTTCTCCGCGCAGTATGCTGATTACAACTTCTGCTTCGGCAAGGGGGTTAACACGCCTACCGCTTTTGCCCCTACGGCTCAGCGCATGTGCGAAGCGGCGCAGAAAACCGGGCGTGATGTCGGTTCGTATGTGCTGTTTATGGTCATCGCCGACGAAACCGACGAGGCCGCCCGTGCCAAATGGGAACACTACAAAGCGGGAGCCGATGACGAAGCGCTGGCATGGCTGACCGAACAGAGTCAGAAAGACACCCGTTCCGGCAGTGACACCAACGTGCGCCAGATGGCGGACCCGACCTCCGCGGTCAATATCAATATGGGCACCCTGGTGGGTTCATACGCGACGGTAGCACGTCTGCTCGACGAGGTGGCGACCGTGCCGGGCACCGACGGCGTGCTCCTGACCTTCGATGATTTCCTTCAGGGTGTGGAAGATTTTGGTGAGCGGATCCAACCGCTGATGCAGTGCCGAAGCCATATCGCCGCCCCCACCAGGGAGGTAGCCTGATGCTGACATTACCCGCCCGTCCTGAAGCGGTCTCTTTCACACCGGCGCAGAGTGCACTCATTGTGGTGGACATGCAGAATGCCTATGCAAGCCAGGGAGGATATCTCGATCTTGCCGGATTTGATGTCTCCGCCACGGCTGCGGTGATTGCGAAGATCAACACCGCCGTGGCGGCCGCCCGTGCGGCAGGAATGCAAATTATCTGGTTTCAGAACGGCTGGGATGACCAGTACGTAGAAGCCGGCGGGCCAGGATCGCCTAACTGGCATAAATCCAATGCCCTGAAAACCATGCGTAAGCACCCTGAACTGAAAGGGACATTGCTGGCGAAAGGCAGCTGGGACTACCAACTGGTGGATGAGCTGGTGCCGCAGGAAGGGGACATTGTGCTGCCCAAACCGCGCTATAGCGGCTTTTTCAATACGTCACTGGACAGCATGTTACGCAGCCGGGGCATTCGCCATCTGGTTTTCACTGGTATTGCCACCAACGTCTGCGTGGAGTCAACCCTGCGTGATGGCTTCTTTCTGGAGTATTTCGGCATCGTGCTCGAAGACGCCACCCATCAGGCCGGTCCGGCGTTTGCGCAGCAGGCGGCGCTTTTTAATATCGAAACCTTTTTTGGCTGGGTCAGCGACGTCGATACCTTCTGTTCCGCCCTCTCTCCCCAGCCACTTATGAATATTGCTTAGGAGCACACTTATGCCAAAACAGGTCATTATTCCCGCTGGCACCACCACGCCCATCGCCCCTTTTGTTCCCGGCACGCTGGCCGATGGCGTGGTCTATGTCTCCGGCACACTGCCCTTTGATAAGCAGAACAATGTGGTGTTCCCCGGCGACACAAAGGCGCAAACCCGCCATGTGCTCGAGACTATTCGCAGCGTTATCGAGACGGCGGGGGGTACGATGGAGGACGTGACATTCAACAGCATCTTTATCACCGACTGGAAAAACTACGCCGCGATTAATGAAATCTATGCCGAGTTTTTCCCTGGCGATAAACCCGCACGCTTTTGCATCCAGTGTGGGCTGGTGAAGCCGGAAGCACTGGTGGAAATTGCTACCGTTGCCCATATCGGCAAGTGAGGCTGCCATGAACATTTCCCTTACCCCGGCCCCTTACCCCGGCGCGCCTGTCATAGTGATGATTGCCGGACTGGGCGGTAACGGGAGCTACTGGCTGACGCAGAGGGAGGCGCTGTCGGCCCGCTATCAGGTGGTCTGTTACGACCAGTGCGGCACGGGAAACAATCCGGCCACCCTGCCGGATAATTACCAGATAAGCGACATGGCGGGCGAGTTGCAAAGCGCGCTGCAACAGGCGGGGATCCTAAGATTTTGCGTGGTCGGTCATGCGCTGGGTGCGCTGGTGGGAATGCAGCTGGCGCTGGATTATCCGCAGTCGGTCAGCGCCCTGGTACTGGTGAACGGCTGGTTATCGCTGGATACACACACCCGTCGCTGTTTTCATATTCGCGAACGGTTATTGCAGGCGGGTGGGCCGCCTGCCTGGGTGGAGGCGCAGCCGCTGTTTCTCTATCCGGCGGACTGGCTCTCAGCCCATGCCCCGCGCCTGGAAGCGGAGGAGGCCCTGGCCCTTGCGCACTTTCAGGGAGAACACAATCTCCAGCGCCGTTTACAGGCCCTGAAAGAAGCGGATTTCAGCGCCACGGCCCGTCAGATCCGCGCTCCGGCGCTCATTATCTGTTCGCAGGATGACATGCTGGTCCCCTGTACCTGTTCGCAGGCGCTGCACCAGGCGCTTGTTAACAGCATCAGGGTGGTGATGGCCCGCGGCGGTCACGCCTGCAATGTAACCGAAAGCGATGAGTTTAATGGTCTGCTGCTCGAGGGGCTGGCAAGAGTGCTGCCCGCTACGGCAGCGGTGCAAAAGGAGTATTTATGAGTGAAGCCGTTAGCCAAAGTGCGCTGAATACCCTGTTTACTGCCGCACGTACCCACAACGGCTGGCAGGACAGGATGGTCAGCGACGCGACATTACAAGAGATTTACGATCTGCTGAAGATGGGACCCACGTCGGCCAACTGCAGCCCGGCCCGTTTTGTCTTTATCCGCACTCCGCAAGGTAAAGCGCAGCTGCGTCCGGCCCTTTCCGGCGGTAACCTGGAAAAAACCCTGAGCGCGCCGGTCACCGCGATTGTCGCCTGGGACAATCGCTTTTACGACAAACTCCCTGCCCTCTTTCCGCACGGTGACGCCCGGAGCTGGTTTACCTCAAGTCCTGAACTGGCCCAGGAGACGGCATTTCGTAACAGCGCGATGCAGGCGGCCTATCTTATTTTCGCCTGCCGGGCGCTGGGACTGGATACGGGGCCGATGTCCGGATTTAACCGTGACATCGTGGATACCACCTTTTTTGCCGACAGCGATTTTCGCAGCACCCTGCTTGTGAACATTGGCTATGGTGATGAAAGTAAACTTTACGCGCGTCTGCCGCGCCTGGCATTTGACGATGCCTGCGTGCTTCGTTAAGGAGAAGAGATGGGAATCAGCCAACAGCATTTTCGTGATGCCATGTCCTGCGTGGGTGCGGCGGTGAACATTATTACCACTGATGGTCCGGCAGGCCAGGCGGGATTCACCGCCAGTGCAGTCTGCAGCGTGACCGATTCACCGCCGACGCTACTGGTATGCCTTAACCGCTCCGCATCGGTCTGGCCAGTGTTCAGTCAGAATCAGACGTTATGCGTCAATACCCTGGCAGCGGGCCAGGAGGCATTATCCACCCTTTTTGGCGGTAAGACCTCTATGGCTGAACGCTTCGGTGCGGCAGACTGGGAAACCGGGGAAACGGGTTGCCCGCGTCTGGCTGGCGCACTGGTCTCGTTTGACTGTCGCATCAGCCAGGTGATGAGCGTGGGGACGCATGATATTCTGTTTTGCACCATTGAAGACAGCGCCCATCGTCCCGATCCGGGCGGTTTAATGTGGTTTAACCGCCATTACCACACCCTGCCCCGTCCCCCCGCCTGCTGAAGGATCCTCGAAAAAAATGAGAGCACGAAAGGTCCCCTCGCCCCTTTTGGGGGAGGGCCAGGGTGAGGGGAAACATGCGGGGCTGAGGGTCATTCCGTTTACCTTATGTTCCTTGCTTGTCTGTAGCGACAGAACCCGTGAACGTGCCAGGGTGGTTCACCGCCCCCCTGGCGACCCGGGCTCCCGGTCAGTCGTCAACGCCTCATCGATTTTCAGCCGGACCCATTCATCGTGGTGACGGTTTTATTCTCATTTCGCCGTGGTATCGCTGTAAAACGTCATATTACCGGGGAGCTCTCAGCCCCGCCTGAGCAGGGTTCAGGACTCATCCGGCGCTGTCGCCAGCGCCGCTTTCTTACGCTTTCTAAGCTTCAGTTCGCTTACCAACACCCCGGCAATAATAAACACCCCACCCAGGATAGCCAGAGCAGGCAGACGCTCACCTGCCAGGCGGCCAAAAATTCCCGCCCACACCGGTTCCCCCGTGTAGATAACCGTGGCGCGGGTTGGGGAGACGCTACGTTGAGCCCAGTTCATGGTGACCTGAATAATGGCGCTGAAAATACCCAGCCCTGCCGCCACCATCAGCAAAGCAGGCGACAGTTCAGGAACGGACTCACCTGCCGGAGCCATACAGGCAAAGGCGATTACCGAGGCCGTCAGCAGTTGCACCACCGTCACCCGACGCACGTCCACTTTACCCGCCCAGGCGCTGATCAGGATGATTTCCGCGGCAATCGCCAGCGCACCCGCGAGGGTAATAAGCTCCCCCTCGCCCAGCGCCAGCATATTTCCCTCTGGTCCGGCAAGAAAAATGAGGCCAGTAAAGGCAAGCACGATCCCCACGCAGGACATCAGCCCTGGCATTCGCCCAAGGCACAGCCATTGCAGCAGTGGCACCAGGGGCACATACATGGCAGTGATAAATGCCGACTTACTGCTGGAAATTGACTGCAACCCCCAGGTCTGCAGGCTGTAGCCAAAGGCAATAGCAATACCAATGGCGACCCCCGCTTTTACCTCAAGCCAGGTGATGCCACGCAGGATTTTCAGAGATAAAAGTGCGACAGCCAGCCCGGCCGTGGCAAAACGCAGGCCCACAAAAAAGAAGGGGCCGCTGAGGGTGACGGCATACTGTACCGCAAGAAACGTGCCGCCCCAGAACATGGTGATGAGGATCAGGAGAGATTCCTGGGCAGAGATCGAGAAGGTAAAACGTGAGGGGCGCATGTTGCAAACCGGTTAACGTAAAACGGTAGTGTGCGTTGTCAGTAAAGGGAGTTCAACCCCTCTTTTGCGCTGCTTTTACTCATCCCGCATGCCTGAAAATGGCACCGGGGGTAATGCGCGCGGGCGGATGAGGTTTTATCTTTTACCTTATATAAACCCTATACATCAAGTAACCCCTGTCTCACTTGAGGACGAATTAAGCGCAGGGCCCTTTATAGTGTTCATCAGGCAATAAAAAACCGCCGGTATAAACCGGCGGTCAGCAGACGGTGACAATGAAGCTTCACCGTCACCACGGTGCATCAGTCTTAACTAACTGCTGCGACTGTTCCCGTGGCCGCTTTTGCCCCCTTTCTTACCAGCTTCCGAGGCGCGCTGAGGGTCATTTTTAAAATTCCCCCCGCTTTGCTGGCCACCTTTACGGCCTGCTTCTGATGCTCTTTCACGGTCTTCAGCGAAATTACCTGAACCACCACGATGGTTTGCCATTTCGAACCTCCGGTTAAGTGAAACATTAGTCATCATACTGCATTCAGTAAAAGAGGATTCTTTCACCGTGTGCCGCTATGGCATCGCCATAATCTGCGTCACGTGAATCTAATCTTAGTAAACCCAGGGCAAGCGGCCAGTGAATCGTAATATTCTGCAACAGCTACGCCTGCAAAAAAGCGATTTTTATTTTCATCAATTAATAAGTCACTCTTATGCATTGCAAAAACGGCAGCGGTAAAAATGTGTCAAATTGCGACAATCCTTAAAGGTGAAACCAGAAGCATTAATAACGACAGCGGGCAGTATTTTGAAGGTCAATGCCCTGGGTGGAACCTTTTTATCAGGAGCTGTCGCAGGCCCTTCTGACCGCAGGCGATAGCCCTGTTCTACGGCTCGAATTTTCACCGGGTCAGTAACTGATGTTTCGTTTGCTACACTCAATGGTGATCTCATCGCAACGAAGGGTTGATAAATGCAGAATAGAGAACCTGGTAGCGCTAAAATCCTGGTGCTTTTTTACTCCATGTATGGACATGTCGAAACCCTGGCCCAGGCCGTAGCCGAAGGGGCACGCAAGGTGGACAACGTGGAGGTAGTGGTCAAGCGTGTGCCTGAAACTATGTCGGCTGAAGCCTTCGCTAAAGCGGGCGGCAAAACCCATACCGCGCCGGTCGCCACCGCGCAGGAGCTGACTGATTATGACGCCATTCTGTTTGGTACGCCGACCCGCTTTGGCAATATGGCCGGTCAGATGCGTACCTTTCTTGACCAGACCGGCGGGCTCTGGGCCTCCGGCGCGCTTTACGGCAAACTCGGCAGTGTTTTCAGCTCAACCGGGACGGGCGGCGGTCAGGAACATACAATCTCTTCAACATGGACTACCCTTGCACATCATGGGATGGTTATCGTGCCTATTGGCTACGCCGCGCAGGAGCTGTTCGATATTTCGCAGGTTCGTGGGGGTACGCCTTATGGCGCGACAACCATCGCCGGGGCGGATGGTTCCCGGCAGCCGAGCCAGGAAGAGTTATCCATCGCCCGTTATCAAGGTGAATACGTCGCCGGTCTGGCGGTCAAACTCAAAGGCTAATGTTTTACAGGAGGATTTCTATGCCAACTCAAGAAGCAAAAGCACATCGCGTGGGAGAATGGGCCAGCTTACGTAACACCTCACCGGAGATAGCGGAAGCCATTTTCGAAGTGGCGGACTATGACGAAGTACTGGCTGAGAAAATCTGGGAAGAAGGCAGCGATGAAGTGCTAATGCGCGCCTTTGAAAAAACGGACAAAGACTCGCTCTTCTGGGGCGAACAAACCATTGAGCGCAAGAACGTCTGACCTGACACGCCCCCGCTTGAGCGGGGGCTTTTTTTTATTTCGCCGCCGCGTTTAACAGCGCATTAAATTTCTCCAGCGGGCAAAAACCGTTATCGTCTACCGGACACCCTTTCAGTGCCAGGGTCACGCGCTGGGCAGGCTCTTTTAGCGTCAACGGGTTTGCATTACGCAGTTGCTCGCTACTCTGGTAAACGTACTCAATCTTCATGAGCTCACGTTTCGCCGTTGGATCATTCCAGCGCTGAAACACAATTTTGCCCCCTATCGGCGTACGCTCATACTGGTCATGCAACTGATAAGGAGCAAAGTCCAGCGCCGTCAGTAGCGATGCAATGTTGGAGTCGTGCCCGACCAGCAGGGTCACTTTCGCTGCCTTCGCCGCCTCGCTCACCAGGGTTTTATCGATATATTTCACCAGCGGTTTCGCCACATTTTGCGCCACGGCGGGTGAAGTGAAGAGCGCATCCTGATAGCTATTTTTCAGCTTCGACAGCACGCGCCACTGCTGGTCAGATTTGATTTCGCCCCAGGCCACCTGGTCCAGTGGAAAACCTTCGTAATACTGCAACGTAAAGGCATCCACCAGCGAGTTACCGACCTTCAGCGGCCCCGATACGCCAGGTTCCTGCTGCACTTTCGCACTGAATACCTCTTTGCCGCTGGTCAGGTCGCAAACCTGTTTTTCTTTGCAGGAGGGAGACTGATCAAACTGGGTAATCTTTTCCAGCAACTGATAACTTTCATCAAGCGCATCCTTCTGGCGCTGCGTCTCCATTGCCTTCACCGCCTGCTCGCTGAACGCTGCCGACCCGTCAGTTATCACCGGATTAAACGTCGGATCCATGGTGCCCATTTTTTCCTGGTGATGAACGGGCACATCGCAGCCGGGAAACGCGCCGGTGATAAAGAATTGCGCGGTGGCCACCGTGCGTTGCAGGCTGTTGGCATAGGCGTAAACGGCACCCGGTGCCGGGCATTCACCGGATGTTACCAGCTTATTCTCTACAAGCCATTCACGCAGGTAATGGCCCATGTAGACTTCCAGTACCCCGCCTTTGGTGGTGAGCTGCCCGCCGGGTACATCCCATTCAGGCCACTGTCGGGCTGTCGATTGTTCGAGAACGCTGCCGTTATTAGCCAGCGGTGCGCGCAGGTTATGCCGGCTCATGATCAGCACTTGCTCAAGCTGATAACCCGCTGGCGTGGTTTGCGCCTCAGTCCCGGCAGCAAAAGGTAACGTAGCAGCTGCGGCAAGCGCCCAAAGTGAAAGCTTCATCCTGACATCCTCATCCTGATAGGGGAAAAGAAAGTGTGACATATTTGTGAAGGTTTGCTGCGAAGCCGCGCGCAGAAGTGACAGCACGCTCTGCGCGGCGGTTGCAGGCGTCAGGGGAGTTCAAGCGCAGGACCAACGTAGCGGCCACGCGGGCGGATAACTTTACCCGTGTTGATCTGCTCCATAGCATGCGCCAGTAGTCCCACACTGCGGGCGATGGAGAAGAGCGCGAAGGCTGCATCACCCAACAGGCGATAACGCGTGACCAGCGCCGCCAGCACCACATCGATGTTGGGCAGCAGCCCGGTCAGGGTGATCACTTTCTCAATAAATTTCGCAATCTCCTCCGGCGGAGTGAATTGTGCAAGCAGGGCACCTGCCCGTGGGTCACCGTCCGGGTAGAGGTGGTGACCGAAGCCCGGAATGGGAATGGCGGAGGAGAGATAGCGGTTGACCACCTGATCGGCGCTGGACCGCTCGACCTCATCAAACAGGGCTCTTACGCGCTGAGTGGCATCGCCATGCAGCGGCCCGGTAAAGGTCGCCAGTCCGGTCAGCAGGCAGGCAGGAAGGGAGGCTCCGTTTGAGGCGGCGATCCTCGCCGCAAACGCCGAACTGGTCAGTTCATGATCGGCCAGCAGAACCATTGCTCTGCGTAAAATATCGGCCACCTCCTCGTTCACTCCCCAACCAAGGGCCAGACGCTCATGAATCAACAGCGCCGGATGATTTTGCGCACCAAAGGTCGCAGCCAGATGCCCCACCAGTGTGGCGGCTTCAGCATGCAATACTCTGGCGGTGCGGCCATGAGTTGAGTGTCCGGTCGCTGTTGCCGTCGCCAGCGCGATAAAGGCATGAGAACGCTCAGGTGCGGCAGGTGGATAGTCCCTGGTCGGGACGGAAAACCCTGCGTCACTCTCCGCGCTCCAGAGCAGGCGCGCCGTCTCCTCCAGCGTCGCCTGCTCTGAAAAAGCGATAACATCTCTGCCCCGGTAGTACAGATGCCCTTTTGCAAAGGTCGAAATAGCGGTCGGGATGCTGGGTTCAGTGCCAAACAGCGTATTTACCGCGAGAGTCTCTCGTTTGCGTCCCTGCTGCTTCTTCTGCTTCAGGCTCTGTATGTTTTCTGCGCTGTACAGGCTGCGTCGGGTATTTTGCGGGTCCGGATGGGAAGCGATCAGCCCCCTGCTGACGTAGGCATAAATGGTTTGCGCCCTGACGCCGAGATAGGCCTGAACCTCGTCCAGCGTAAGCCAGGGGGAGTGGGTCGTCTTTGGTTGCATAAGTCTGTCCGGTTAGCTTTCTGATGAGCGCGGAGTGCGGCCCCCTTCAGGGCACCTTAAGAAAAATCAAAGCGAATCAAATAACTCTATATATGCATTTTTGGCCTATCAAGATTGATTTTGCAAATCAACTGATAGACAGATCGCAAAATTGCCCCTTTAGCCTAACGCGGGGAAGTTTCACTCCCCTTTCCCTTCCTCCGGGACGTTTTACCGGAGGGTGCGAAACTTTCATTCCCTATTATTTTTGCCTGTCAATAAATAAATGCGATCTTTTGCTATTGCGTCACACTCCTTAATCTGTAATGCAAAGATGAGTATTGATTATTTTAATCAAGATTGATCCTGGCAAAACGATATTCTAACGTCACTTTTATCAATGGTCATATGCAGTGAAGCCTGACAAATTGATGCCCAATAAGAAATGCAAAATAGCACGCAGCGGTACAGCATAAAAAATAAAGGGTGTTTTACGGTTTTAATAACCGGCCTGAAAAACGCATTGGATTTTTTATTAACAGAACCGTTGCTCACAAAACTCTATGGGCACCTGGTCGAGAAGACACCTTACAAAATAATTAACACCCGTGGTACCGGTTGGTAATTATTACGTATACCTACAAATGCATGAAGGACAAAAATATGAATAGCATTCAACAACAAGAACTTACCGAGGCATCAATAGATGCCAGAGTAGTTCCACAAAAAAAAGCCACACGTATTCGCTATTACATGCTAGCGCTGATCCTGTTCGCGACAATTATCAATTTCGTTGATCGATCGAGCCTGGGTATTTTAGCCCCATTCATCAGTAAAGATCTGGCACTGGATAAAGTACAAATGGGGCAAATATTTGCGGCATTTGGCCTTACCTACGCTATTGCACTTGTGCCCGGTGGCATTATCGCTGACGTACTGGGTTCCCGTATTGCCTATGCTTTTTCACTGATAACCTGGTCGTTAGCCACCATGACACAGGGTATTGCCAGCGGCTTTACTATGCTGTTCGGCTCGCGCCTGGCGATTGGCGCGCTGGAAGCACCCGCTTTTCCGTCAAACGCCCGGGCCGTCACCATGTGGTTCCCCACTACCGAACGTGGTTTTGCCACCAGCGTGTATGTGATGGGGCAGTATATCGGCACCCCTTTATTTACCGGTCTTTTACTTTGGATTGCCAATGGATTTGGCTGGCGCTCCGCCTTTTATCTGACCGGTGGCGCAGGGGTACTGTTTGGTATTTTATGGTACATCTGGTATCGCGACCCTTTAAATCACCGTGCGGTTAACGAAGCTGAATTAAAACATATTCAGGAAGGTGGTGGTCTTGTTGGCAAAAAAGAGCGCGATCGTTTTGACTGGAAAAACGCGCTCAGATTGCTCAAACATCGTCAGATCCTGGCTATCTGCCTGGGTAAGTTCTGTAATAACGCGATTCTGGTGTTCTTTACCACCTGGTTTATGACCTATCTTGTGGAAGAGCGTCAGATGACGATGATCAAAGTCGGTATATTCCAGGCGCTGCCGTTTATTGGCGCCACCGCAGGAATATTGCTGGCAGGCTTTTTCTCTGACTTCTTTATTCGCCGTGGCTACTCTATGTCGGTTGCCCGTAAAGCGCCTTTGATTATTGGGACGCTACTTGGCTCTTCCATTTTATTAGTAAATTTCGTGACCTCCAATGAACTGATAATTGTTATTTTAACTATCTCTTTCTTTGCGCAGGGCGTAGGTTCCTCGTCATGGGCCGCGGTTTCAGAAATAGCGCCCCGGCAATATATTGGATTAACCAGCAGTATCACCAGCCTTGCGGCGAATATTGCCGGCGTCACCACCCCTATCATGATTGGTTATATTCTTCATGTCACCGGGCAGTTTTTCTGGGCGCTCAATATGATGGGCATCATGTGCCTGATTGGTGCATTTGCTTACTCCTTCCTGCTGGGGCCTTTGTCGCGTATTGAAATGGATTAACCACGCCGGAACCCGTGCCGTTTGCGGTCTTGCGTGAGTGTTACAACCAGGCCTGAGCAGCCTTCACGCCGCGTGTAGCGGGTTGGTCGCCCGGGCTGGCATTATCAAAAGAGAGGAAACTGTGTCTGAATTTACCTGGGATCATTTGCAGTTACGCAGTCCGGATCCTGAAGCAACCGCCGAATGGTTCGAACGTTGCCTGGATGCCCGGATCATCCGTCACTCCGGAAAAGTCGATATTCGCCTCGCGGGGATAAACATATTTATTGCCCCCGTCACTGACGGTGACGGCGTTGCTCCACCCCCTTTGCCTCCCTACCAGGGTCTGGACCATTTTGGTTTGACCGTGGACAACCTTGATGAAGTCGCCAGTACCCTGAAAAGCAGAGGGGTAGTCTTCACGCAGGAGCCCGTTACGATTCGTCCCGGCGTGCGCGGTTGTTTTATCCGTGGGCCGCAAAATATCTCAATTGAAATACTTGAGAGACGGCTGAGTTAATTCGCCTCTCCTGTTCAGCACAACGAAAACATTAGCCTGCCACGCCTGGCCGCAACTATGGACATATTGTTATGAAACCCAGCATCCTGCAGTTAAATCCCATTCTTATTCCCGCCATCAGCGAGAAACTAAACGCGCTTTATACCGTTCACCGCTATTTTGAAATAGAAGACAAAGCAGCCTTTATTAAGGAGTACGGTAACAGTATTCGCGGCGTGGTTTCAGGAGGACATACCGGCATCAGCAATGCCTTAATGGAACAACTTCCGGCGCTGGAAGTGGTCGCCATCAACGGCGTAGGCGTAGACGCTGTCGACCTTGAGTATGCACGCAAGCGTAAGATCCACGTCACCGCTACCCTCGGCGCCCTGACAGAAGATGTTGCAGATCTCGCCATTGGCCTGCTGATTGCCACCTGCCGTGGTATTTGCTCGGGCGACCGCGTGGTACGTAACGGTGAGTGGGCGAAGAACCCCCATCCTGGCGCCATTCCCCTCTCCCGCCGCTTTAGCGGAATGCGTATCGGCATCGTGGGGATGGGCCGAGTGGGACGTGCGATAGCGACTCGCGCGTCAGCCTTCGGTTGCCCGATTGCTTACACCGATCTCCATGCTATGGCCGATTTGGATTACCCCTTTATCGCCGATCTGCAGGAGCTGGCAGGTAAGAGTGACGCGCTGATCCTCTCCGCCTCTGCCGACAAAGCGGAAGGCATTGTTAACGCCCCTGTACTGGCGGCGCTCGGGGAACAGGGCTTTTTGATAAACATTGCCCGGGGAAAACTGGTTAATGAGCCGGATCTGGTACAAGCCCTGGTGTCAGGTAAGATTCAGGGGGCGGGACTGGACGTGTTTGTTGACGAGCCAAACGTTCCGGCCCCGCTTTGTGGCATGGATAATGTGGTGCTGCAGGCACATCGTGCCAGCGCTACGGTCGAAACGCGAACCGCGATGGGTGAAATGGTGCTGGCAAGCCTTGCCCAGGCGCTGAGTGGGCAGCGTCCTGATGCCAGCCTGACAAGCTAAGCCCCCTGAGTGGGGCATTTGAAATCACTGAATAACAAAGGATGTAACTATGTTCGCTTCAACAAAGATTGCGCTGGTGACCGGCGCGGGCAGCGGGATAGGCAGAGCGACAGCCATTGCGCTCTCTCACGCGGGATATTTTATCGTCCTGGCCGGGCGACGTCTTGAGCCCATGCTGGAAACGGTATCGGCGCTCGGCGGCGGTGAGCAGTCGATGGTGGTTCCCACCGATGTCACCGACCCTGAATCCGTAGCGGCATTGTTTAACCGAATCAAAGAAAAATGTGGTCATCTTGATGTGCTCTTTAACAATGCAGGCACCAACTTTCCGGGTATCCCTTTCGAGGAGCTGAGCTATGAAAAATGGACCGCGGTCGTTGACGTCAATCTGACAGGGATGTTCCTTTGCGCTCAGGGTGCCTTCCGTCTGATGAAGGAGCAATCTCCACAGGGCGGGCGCATCATAAACAATGGTTCGATTTCGGCGCATGCCCCCCGCCCGGATTCTGCGGCTTACACAGCCACGAAACATGGCGTGACCGGCCTGACTAAAAGCATTTCGCTCGATGGGCGTAAATATGGCATTGCCTGTGGTCAGATAGATATTGGGAATGCCCATACCGAACTTTCTCAGCGAATGGCGAAAGGGGTAAAACAGGCCAACGGGGAGGTGATGGTGGAGGCGATGATGGATGTCTCGCAGGTGGCGAACAGCGTGGTCTATATGGCCGGCGTGCCGCTCGATACTAACGTGCAGTTTATCACCGTAATGGCCACCACGATGCCTTTCGTGGGGCGCGGCTGAGTCTGGCTCCCCTCTGAATGGGCGGCGAATCGCGTGGCCCATTCAGCAACAACGTCCCTATTCCGCATCCGGAGCGCTGTTTTTTTGTAAATTATCCCCACCAAGCCCGCCAATAAATGGCAGACGCAGGCGTAGCGGTGAAAAGCTCACACCGATATTTACACTGAGGATGTTGAGCTCAAGCCCCTCCTCTCTCCCCAGCGTGAAGCCCGCGACGCCCAGCAGCGAAACCTGGATCCCTCGCCCGGAGGGTGGTAAACCGACAGGATTGAGCAGCCCCCGAAAATCTTTTCCTGGCGCATTGGCAGGCATATCCAGTCTCAGCTCCGGAACTTCGCGCCCGATATGGGCGATAAAAGTATTACTGTTCGGGCCCGGCCAGGCGCGATAAGTCTCAGGCCAGGGGTAAGAGGCGATAGCCGCTTCTATCTTAGGGATCATGGCCCCGGCAGCGGCCCCGCGATGTTCCACCAGCAGGCGCGGCTTTGCCCCGTACCAGTAACCGTCCGGGGTGTTCTGGTTTCGTCGCACTTTTTGCCCTGCTCCCCAGCTAATTACTTCATAGCGGCTATAGTCGGTTTCACCGGCACGTTTGAAGATTATCCACGGGTGCACCGCCACTACCCCCTTCCAGCCCCAGGTGGGGGCCGCATAGATCTGGACAACGGCCTGACTGGCGTAACGCCGTGCATCCGGCGCCATGCCTGTGGAATCACGTCTGGCAGACCACCATCCATCCTGCGCCAGGGATTCCCGCTGGTGTAGTGAAAGGGCAAGGCTTAAAAATATCGCCAGAAAAATGAGGCAAAGCAGGCTCAGATAAAGGGTTTTCATCAGACTCATCATGGTTGGTTAGCGCAGAGCGTACGGGACGCGTTGGATGAGTATAGCGAGTTTTCTCCGGGCGTCGGGCGAAGGGACGAAGCTAACAGGTAATAGCAAGAGGCGGTGTCCGACTGAAGGCTCGTTGCGCGTTATATACTTAAGTAGATGTAGCGTAGTGGGAGAAAAATGTTGTGCTGCAGCTGCGTTCGCTACGCCTGTAGCAAGGGGATTAGATTTGCTTTGCCAGAAAAACAAAGGACTTACCTGATGGTAAGCCCTTTGTTTAATCTGGCGGAAGCGCAGCCCGCAAATTGATGTCCGAAAATGTCAGAAATCGTTCATTTTATCATTAATAAACAATATGTTGTCAAAATCGATTGTTCGAGGACGTGTTGCTACATCCGAAAAAATCCGACATTTTATGGAGATCCGTTCTGCGTTGGTTTACCTGGCTGGATAAGCCGCAGCTCCACACTATGCTCAAAGGCCCATTGACCGAGCGCACGGCAGGTAAATTCCGGGCCCTGATCGGTTCTTATTGCCGACGGGCAGCCACGAAAGAGCGCGATACTGTCTGGAATACGCGTGACCTGAACGCCTGAAATCCCGAAAGTAACGCTGATCGTCAGACGCTTCTTCGTGAAATCATCCACACAAGTCAGGCACTTAATCCGGCGGCCGCTGGCAAGTGCATCCATGACAAAATCCATCGACCAGGTCTGGTTCGGCACATCCGGCCGGACAAGCGAAAGCCGCTCAGTAGCCAGACCCTTACGACGTCGTCTGCGCTTCACACTCAGGCCGTTAAGGTGGTAAATGCGGTATACCCGCTTGTGGTTGCCGTGAAGCCCCTCCCTACGTAATAACTGCCAGATGCGCCGGTAACCAAAACGCCTTCGTTCGGGTGCCAGTTAAGTGATACGCCCTGATAAATATGCATCAGCCGCCAGACGCTGAGCCTCATAGCGGCAGGTCGACAGGGATAAACCTGTAAGCCTGCAGACACGACGTTGCGTCAGACCGGTCGCATCACACATAAACTCAACGGCTTCCCGCTTCTGGCCTGTCGTCAGTACGTGCGCCAGAGCCACCTGAAGTGCCTCCTTATCCAGCATGGTTTCGGCAAGCAGCGTCCTGAGTCTGGCGTTCTCTTCCTCAAGCGACTTCAGTCGCTTAACCTCGGGCACCTCCATACCGCCATACGTCTTACGCCAGGTGTAAAAGGTGGCGTCGGAAATGGCGTGCTTGCGGCAAAGCTCACGGGCAGAAAGCCCGGCTTCAGCCTCGCGGAGGATACTGATGATCTGTTCCTCGGAAAAAAGCTTTTTCATGGGGATGACCTCATGTGGCTTATGAAGACATTACTTACATCGGCGTGTGTTAATGAATGGGGAGCAGATCAGTACACAGATGCATTTGTTTTTAGCACGAAGAAGAAAAATAATGCTGTTCCTAATACTAAAAACAGTGTCCAGATCGATAAACCGCGAAAGGTATATAAAAGAATAAAAGAAAATGAGGCAGCAATAAAAAACGTGTCTGAAATCGACACCAATCTAAAAGCTGCATCTTAAAACACGACAATAATAAGTAAAAACATCCTGAATTCTTTTATGCTACCAAAGTAGAAATAAAATATTTAACCTACTCATTAATTTGACACTTTCTCTATATAACTTAACATAAAACTATATCTACTATTTATTAACGAGGTATATATGAGGAAAGCATAGGTAGACAACAGTGATTTATTAGCATATTTTAATACGGTTGAAGAATTCAAAAACCATCCATCAATAAAGGCGTTTAGAGCAGGATATCGTAAGCTACGTGATGATGATGCATTTGCATATGAAATAAAAAAAATATAGATCCGCACATACTACGCTGCGCAGACCAGATAAGAAAAGACAATGTCTTTTGAGTAGTTTTATTAGTGAGTTCAATCCTGTAAGTCACTCAACAGCTAACACCGCTGCTAAATCGTCAGGAAGTCCAGGCTTAATAAATGAACGAATACTTTATAGGAAAGCCACTGCAAAAAAATTGATGCTGAAATCATTACTCTGGTGATAAAAATGCACAAAGGCCGTGCTTGATTTTTAATGTTCTGTTGAGAATAGCATTAATAAACCTTCATTCATTTCATCTAGAATAGACAATTCAAATAAGAAAAAAGCAAGATGCATATTTAACCCCGTTATATTTTATAATCTTTTATCCATGAACTTTTCTGTATAGAATCATGCCTGAATAATAGCGGAAGATAAAAACATCTCCGTGTAATGAAAATAGAATATTCTAAGGATTGATGTTTTTTATCTCTGTAATCCTGTTATTATTCATATTAATCAGACAACTCAACATCACTTCACCAAAAGCATGACCACCCTGCTCACTTGTTGTTAGCACTTGGCAAAAATTATCTCTATATTGAATCCATTCATCTTGACTTTTTTTGAAAGCAGATAACATATTCTGTTTTTGCTCCTTAGTTCCCATCCACCATTTTGTATAATCAGCTTTCTCTAACTCATGAAACTTTTCATTATAGATGCTTTGTAGTTCATTGTTTGTCTTATCATTCAGAGAACCAAGACATTCATCATCTTCCTCACCATATTTTGCGACACAATTTTCAACCGCTTTATTTTTCAATATTGGAAGTGAGTCAGCTAGCGCACTAAACTGAAATGCTAACAGGAAAGCTAATAAAAATATTATTTTCATTTTAAGTAATTCAACCGTAAAGTTAACCGACGAGGATCATTCTTTTGATAAATATCATTATTCAGATATGTAATAATATCTTGTTTACTGCCATTTTTAGCCATTACTGCTACCATATCACTCGCTGTAACATTCCCCTGGAATAGTGTATCAACAAAAGTATCTTTAATTTTCTGGTCTATACTATCCCATGATGGAGGTGATGGCACTTTTGCTGAAAATTTTAGATAAAGGTGTTGAGCGTAACTGACTTTTTCAGCATATGATAACTCAAAAAGCCTGACCTGTTGATAATGGCTAATCTCCCCTACCAATGGGCCATAAACTTCAATAAAAATATCAGCCTCGCGTCCTGATAGATGTGATGCCAGAGCACAAAGCTGCGCTTTATACTCCTCAATCCCGTCCTGTCTTAGAATTGAGAGTATTTCGCCAGCACTTCGCTTCTTCATATCAAAACCACGTCCTAACGTTACACCAGAGTTATTGGTAGGGTTGTGTAAAATACGAGAGAACCACGGCATACGAGCAGGTTGTCGAAAAGGTTCCACCGCAGTGATATAATCAGCACCTTCATAGTCGAAAGTCAACTGCCCTTCCTTCACTGTCAAGATACCGCCACTATGCTTAGGTCGCCATTCAGTGCTTGAGGCATTGCGCATTGCCTCCACAAACCAGATGTCAGTGGGTTATACACGCCCTGTTGGAAACATTCTTAATAGCGACTGATACCAGCGTATTGCTTCAATAATATCAGTTGAACAGTGTCCCGTCAGGGGTAATGGCCGTCCTGTACTCAAGGTATAACCTGCAGCATCTAACATTAACTGTAGATTTTTAACTTCTTTTACCTCGTTGGTACCACAAGCCCCCACTGAATTTGTCAGTCGAAATATATGTGGTTTTGTTCGATTAGATCGCAAAGTCCCTCCTACTTTCAGGCAACTTAATGCCACATTATCATCATTGAGTAAAAAATTAGTGAGACAATTTATTATATTCCTTCATATTATCGCGAGAAAACCGTTAGTTATGTACAACCTGAAATTAGGAATAACCCTACCTGAATCATTAAAAGCAGAGCCACATCATAACTAAAATTTATGCTTATTCTTAATATTATAAAGTATTCACGAATCATACTCTCATTTATATTTTTTATTAACCCAATGCTTTCAGTGAGTTATTAATTTCATTATATTTGTTTGATAAATGTCTTTTGTATAGAAGTAAGAAAAATTATATTCATCAATCCCATATTGATGATATATCAGTATGCATTTGATGTTCATCTATATAAATATTTCGGTGATACACGATCAAGCCCCATTTACTCAAGCAACTGTTGTAACCTCTTGGCCCCCAATTTATGAGCCTTTTTCTCACCAATCTCCTGATAGTATTCCTCCCGGCACTCCACGCCAACTTGGCTGAACTTCTTCAAAAGCTGTTCCAGTGGCTACCCGGTGATCGGTCCAATGGACTGGTAATCGCTGGACCGGATGGAGGGAAACTCAACCGTAAAACTTTTAACAACTGGTGGAATAAAGCGAAGAAAGCTGCGGAAGTTTCCCTGGGTAAAACCATACCGGGTACTTACCATGACGTTAAAGCTAAGGCTATTTCAGACTACGAAGGATCTGGTAAAGATAAGCAGTTATTCAGTGGTCACAAAACAGAGAGTCAGGTGCTGGTTTACGATAGGAAAATAAAAATTTCTCCGTCGCTGGACCTGCCATTTTTGAGTGATACAGAGGAAGAATGAGGATGGAGGGTCGGAAAATATACCAAGTGAATATACCTACACCATACCAAGAGGCCAAAAAACAAAGGGGTTACCTTTCGGTAACCCCTTGTTTAATCTGGCGGAAGCGCAGAGATTCGAACTCTGGAACCCTTTCGGGTCGCCGGTTTTCAAGACCGGTGCCTTCAACCGCTCGGCCACACTTCCGGAATGAGGCGCACTATAAACATCCCGATGACGTCTGTAAAGCCCGTTATGCACCGTTTGCCTGAAAAACAGACAAATGTGATTTAATCGTCTGAAATTAAAACAAATTGACTATTAAACCAGCACTTTTCACCTCACCTTACTGCTCATGTTTTTTGATATAAAGATCTTTGGTAAAGAAATATCCCAGCCGATCGGGCGCAAATCCCCCTACCCAGGGTTTCACAAGATGTGCACGAACGTAGTGATAGAGCGGAATGGCCGGAACATCTTTCGCCAGTATATCCTCCGCCTGCTGATAAAAGCGGCCGCGTTCAGTGACATCCCCGGCTTTAGCCGCATTCCGGAGCGCGTCGTCATAGGCAGGGTTACTGTACTTCGACGTGTTTTCGCTATCGTCGGTGCGGAAGTTATTTAAAAAGGTGGCAGCATCATCGTAATCCGCAATCCAGGAATATCGGACGGCATCAAAGTTGCCGGTATGCATGGTATCCAGCATGGTTTTCCATTCCTGATTTTGCAGTTTTGCCTCTACTCCCAGATTTTTCTTCCACATCGAACTGACGGCAATGGCCAGCCGCTGATGCGTCTCCATTGTGTTATAGAGCAGAGAAAACGACAGGGGATGGGCATCGTTATACCCGGCCTCGTTCAGCAGTTTCCTGGCCTCGTCAATACGCTTTTCGCGTGGCCATGAGGCATACTCCGGGGCGGTCAATGTGATGCCGCCGATCTCAGGCTGGCTGATTAACCAGGCGGGGCGTTGCCCTTGCGCCATCACCTTCTGTGCAATGATATCTTTGTCGAGCGCCATGTTCAGCGCCAGCCTGACCCGCGCATCATTAAATGGAGGCCGGGTGGTATTGAGTTCATAGTAATAGGTTGAGAGCAACGGCAGCACTTTCATCTGGTCGCCCAGGGTCGCTTTCAACTGGGCAAACTGATTCACTGGCACACTGTAGGTGACATCAATTTCACCCGCCCTGAAACGGTTTACGTCAGCGGTTTCTGAGGTAATCGGCAGGTAGGTTACTTTATTAATGATGGTGTCTTTATTGTTCCAGTAACGCGTATTGCGCTGGGCGACAATTTTTTCATTTACCACCCACTCACTCAGTTTGTATGCGCCACTGGTGACAATATGTTCCGGTTTCGTCCATTTCTCAGCAAAGCGATTGATAAGGATCCTGTCGACAGGCACCATCGAAGGGTGCGCGAGCATGGCCAGAAAGGCAGCGTTAGGCTGCGTCAGACGAATTTCCAGGGTGTTGTCATCCAGCGCTTTTACACCCAGGCTCTCAGCAGGTTTACTACCAAGCGCAATCTCGCGGGCGTTCTCGATATGCATGTTTCCCGGATAGCTCGCATAGGGCGATGCCGTTTTAGGATCCACCAGCCGCTGCCAACTCCAGGCGAAATCTTTAGCGGTAATGGCAGTACCATCTGACCAGGTCACCTTTGGACGAAGATGAAAAATCCAGACCGTATTGTCTTTGTTTTCCCATGCTTGTGCGAGTCGGGGCTCAATTGAGCCATCATTTTTTACCGCAACAAGCCCATCGAATAAATCACTGATAATAGTGAATTCAACATCGCTTTCTACTTTATGTGGATCCAGTGATGCAGGCTCACTTCCATTATTACGAACCAGTTCCTGCTGCGCGGCCAGTACAGTACCCGGTGGTACGCTGGCCGCAAAAGAGTAAGTGGCACTCCCTAACCCACTGATTAAAAACAGGCTCAGTGCTACATGCGTCAAAGTATGTGATTTCATATCCTACGCCCTGAAGGTTTTTTATGATGACGGTGCGCTTACACTCTTAGCTGCCAATTCAGGTCAGGGCAATATTTTTCAGCTACATATAAGACACAGGTAGGGTTATTTTTAACAAATGCGCGCTAGTATCGATATTTGTTAAAAATGCAGGATAAATAACTATGTTAACCGGGAAGTATTCAGAGTAAAGATGGGTAAAACAGCTAGGTAAGGAAACCGGGATTTTCTATCCTCTGCACATATGACATTATTTAAAGAGAGTGCCTCATGGATCGTATAATTACCTCCTCGCGCGACCGTACATCGTTGCTTAGCACCCATAAAGTGCTGCGTAACACCTATTTTCTTCTTAGCCTGACCCTGGCGTTTTCTGCTATCACCGCCACGGCAAGCACGCTGCTGGCGCTGCCTTCGCCCGGACTGATCCTGACGCTGGTGGGAATGTATGGTCTGATGTTCCTGACCTATAAAACTGCTAATCAGCCCATCGGTATTGTTTCGGCCTTTGCGTTTACGGGCTTCCTTGGCTACATCCTGGGCCCCATTCTGAATGCCTATCTCTCCGCCGGTATGGGGGATGTGATTGCGCTGGCACTTGGTGGCACCGCGTTGGTGTTCTTCTGCTGCTCGGCTTATGTTCTGACTACCCGTAAAGACATGTCTTTCCTCGGCGGTATGCTGATGGCGGGCATCGTGGTTGTGCTTATCGGGATGGTAGCGAACATCTTCCTGCAGTTGCCTGCCCTGCACCTTGCTATCAGCGCGGTGTTTATCCTGATTTCAACAGGTGCCATCCTGTATGAAACCAGTAATATCATTAACGGCGGCGAGACCAATTACATCCGCGCCACCGTCAGCCTGTATGTCTCTATCTACAACATTTTTGTCAGCCTGTTGAGTATCCTTGGCTTCGCCAGCCGAGATTGATCCTCTTAGGACATCACTTCCAGGCCCCGCTTAAGCGGGGCTTTGTTTTTTGTTACACTGCCTCGCCGTGACTGACTAACATTGCGATACATCATGATTTTTGAAGGCAAAGAAATAGAGACCGATAGCGAAGGCTATCTGAAAGATACTACGCTCTGGAGTGATGGGCTGGCGCTGGCTATCGCTGAAAACGAAGGCATTACCCTTTCTGTAGAGCACTGGGAAGTGGTGCGCTTTGTCCGCGATTTCTATCTGGAATTTAATACGTCGCCAGCCATACGTATGCTGGTAAAAGCGATGGCCAATAAGTTTGGTGAAGAGAAAGGCAACAGTCGATATTTGTATCGCCTCTTTCCAAAAGGGCCGGCAAAGCAGGCGACCAAAATTGCTGGCCTGCCTAAGCCGGTAAAGTGTATTTAGTAGCGGATACTGAAATTTGACCACTTACTGTCGGGTTGATGCGGTTCGGTAAGAACTCGCTCAACTCTGGCACTGCGTGGCCCGCCCGCCTTTAACCATGTAATCAGTTGATCAACCCTTTCCTGATGTCCGCAGGCAACCACTTCGACACTCCCGTCATCCATATTCCGGGCGTACCCCGTCAAGCCCAGGCGTTGTGCCTCATGTTGTGTGCTGTAGCGAAATCCCACCCCCTGAACACGCCCATGTACCCAACAGATTGTGCAAGATGGTGCGGTGCTGGTCATAAATCCCCCTTATTTTTGTGGTTTTGCTTCTGTGTTAGCCTTTAGTACTGTTAATTTTAGTAAACTGTACCTCTGGCGACAAAAACAAGACTAAGCTTCTGATTCGTTTGAGGATAAGCAATTTCCGTGTGACATTATGACTCAGGCATCACGGGTGCTATGTACCACGTAATCGTTTTCAGATGGACTCTTGTTAACCCTTTACTCTACAGGAAGATAAATGGCGCACATCCGCATTGCTGTAAGCGATATCAGGCAGTGGCATGGCATTGAGGCAGAGGTGTTGGACGTTATACTCGCCGAAACCTACCGTACCTTTGCCGAAATGGTGGGCTACGGGCTGGAGAAAAATATTATTCTGACCAATGCAATGCGCTCCTCCTGCCCAATGGTTTTTTCGCCTCAGTTCATCATTAAAGAAAAAGATAATTACCGTGTTTGTCTCAATATCACGGATGCCACAAACTGGGGGATGATCATGTATCAGTTTACCCACATGCTGTGCCACGCATATTGCCGGTATGACAGAGCGAACGTTCATAAACACCACTGGTTTGAAGAGGCTATCTGTGAAGCGGCTGCAATGAGTAACCTCTACTATATTCAGGACCACTGGAACTCATTGCCACTCGCCCATCACCCCACGATAAATGAGAACAACACACGGGTCTTTGGCTATCTTCAGGAGGTACTCAGGGATGTGCCGAAAAATATTCCTGCCTCCGCCATCCTGCAGTTTATCAATGACAATATCACGATGCTTGAACTGAAAAGCATTACCCGCATCTGGGACCGAGCCAGTTTAAAGCACATCCACGGCGTCTCTTATTATCTGTGTGAACATGTTTTTTTCCGAGAAATTCAGCGCTGGAAAGCGGTGGGCTACCTGAACCTCTGGGATGCTTCCGGAGATAAAAATCTCATTGACTATATCAAGAACTGGATCCGACACGGTGACAGCAACGTCAGCGCAATTGCCGGCACGCTTGGGGTTGTGGTTTTTGAAAGTGAACATTCAGATTAATACGTGGTGCGTTGCAATTACAGCATGAACCCCTGACAATAGCGCCCAATTTCTCCCGTTTAGCTGAATAATTAACTATGAGTGCACGTTTAATTTTGACCAAAGGCCGCGAAAAATCGCTGCTGCGCCGCCACCCGTGGGTTTTCTCTGGCGCTGTCGCCCGTATGGAAGGGAAAGCCAGCCTGGGTGAAACCGTTGATATCGTGGATGCCCAGGGCAAATGGCTGGCGCGCGGCGCTTTCTCGCCTGCTTCGCAAATCCGTGCTCGTGTCTGGACTTTCGATAAAAACGAAGCGATTGACATCGATTTCTTTACCCGCCGTATTGAGCAGGCGCAGACCTGGCGTGACTGGCTGGCGCAGCGTGATGGCCTTGACAGCTATCGTCTCGTCGCGGGCGAATCGGATGGCTTACCTGGGGTGACAATCGACCGTTTTGGTAATTTTCTGGTGCTACAGCTTCTGAGCGCGGGCGCGGAATATCAGCGCCCTGCGCTTTTATCGGCGCTGCAGGCGCTCTATCCGGCCTGTTCAATTTATGATCGCAGTGACGTTGCCGTGCGTAAAAAAGAGGGTATGGAGCTCACGCAAGGTCCGGTTCTGGGTGAATTGCCGCCGACACTGTTGCCCATTGAAGAAAATGGCATGAAGCTGTACGTCGATATCCAGGCGGGTCACAAGACTGGTTACTACCTCGATCAGCGGGACAGCCGTCTCGCTACCCGTCGCTATGTCGCCGACAAACGTGTCCTCAACTGCTTCTCTTATACCGGCGGTTTTGCTGTCTCTGCCCTGATGGGAAACTGCCGTCAGGTTGTGAGTGTTGATACCTCACAGGAAGCGCTGGACGTAGCGAAAAAGAATGTCGAACTTAACCAGCTCGACCTCAGCAAAGCGGAGTTCGTTCGTGATGATGTGTTTAAGTTACTGCGTAAATATCGTGATCAGGGTGAGACCTTTGATGTCATTGTGATGGACCCGCCAAAATTTGTTGAAAACAAAAGTCAGCTTCAGGGTGCCTGCCGCGGTTATAAAGACATTAACATGCTGGCAATCCAACTTCTCAACCCCGGCGGCGTGTTGATGACCTTCTCCTGCTCCGGGCTGATGACGACCGATCTGTTCCAGAAAATTATCGCTGATGCCGCAATAGATGCTGGTCGTGATGTACAATTTATAGAGCAGTTCCGTCAGGCCGCCGATCACCCGGTGATCGCCCCTTACCCGGAAGGGCTGTATCTTAAAGGGTTTGCCTGTCGCGTCATGTAACTTGATTTCTGGAACGTTGCCCACATATCAATGTAGGTAACTGTTTTAAGGAGGTGACTATGATAGCCAGCAAATTCGGCATTGGTCAGCAGGTACGTCACTCGTTGCTGGGTTATTTGGGCGTCGTGCTTGATATTGATGCAGAGTACTCTCTGGATGAACCGCCGGTTGATGAAGTGGCGGTGAACGATGAACTACGCGCAGCGCCCTGGTACCATGTGATTATGGAAGGGGATGACGGCGAGCCAGTCCATACCTATCTCGCTGAAGCACAGCTGACGCGTGAAACCGCGGATGAACACCCTGAGCAATCCTCAATGGACGAGCTCTCACGATCCATTCGTAAGCAACTTCAGGCCCCTCGCCTCCGCCATTAACAGCACCCCGCATCGCGGGGTGTTTTTTATTTAGTCAGCCCCAGTCTCGGTATCTCAATAGCCGGGCACCGGTCCATTACCACTTTCATTCCCGCCTCACTGGCTAAAACCGCTGCCTGTTCGTTTATCACACCCAACTGCAGCCAGAGGGTTTTCGCGCCAATGGCAATCGCCTCCTGCGCCACACCCCAGGCGGCTTCTGAATGACGAAACACATCCACCATATCGACCTTTTCCGGCACATCCGCGAGGGTGGCGTACCCCTTTTGTCCCAGCAACGTGCTTCCTGCCACTTTTGGCGAAACAGGGATGACGTGATAACCCTGGTCAAGAAGGTATTTCATCACGCGGTAGCTCGGCCTGTCAGGTTTGTCACTCGCGCCGACCAGAGCAATGGTATGGGTCGTGGTAAGGATTTCAGCGATGTCTGTCTCTTTCATGTTTCCTCCTACGGTTTTTGAAAGTGTACGCCAAACATGCCGTTGCAACCATTTATCCATACATAAGCATGAGAGCGTTCCGCCTGGTTATCTCTGTATAGTAATAACGAGCTAAAACCTGAAGGTTCCGGTTATCCGCAAGGCACGTAAACAGGAGCGCGAAATGAGAGGCGGGTGTGCGGTCGTGATGATGATTGCTTTCTTACCCATTCCACTGCTGGCAACCACGCTGAGGTTATCTGGCGAGGTGGATCTGCTGGTCCTGGATGGCAAAAAAGTGTCCAGTTCGTTATTACGCGGCGCGGAGAGCATTGAACTTGAAGAAGGAGTGCATCAGGTCGTTTTCCGGGTCGAAAAAACGATTAGTACCCGCGATCATGAATCACGCCTTTTTACATCCGTGGCATTGATTGCCACCTTTAATACGCAGCACATCGGACAGGTCAATTTCAGCCTGCCATTACTGGACTCTCAAAAAGAGGCCGAACGATTTAATGCTACTCCGCATATGGCATTACTGGATGGCAACGCAACGCCCATTCCCGTTAAGCTCGATATCCTTGACATCAATTCGCCCCTGAAAGAGGGGGACTACGAGAGAGCAGCAGAAGGCTATAATAACGCCGGCAAGTATGCCTCCCTTGCACAATTTTCAACCACAACGGCTGATGACAGTACCCTGCTGTCGGGCATTTCTGAGCTTGATATGCCGCCTGCGCAATCCCAAAACCTGACCGAACAGCGACTCAGATACTGGTATCAACAGGCTGACCCCGCCACACGGGATCGCTTTATGCAATGGATCAGGCAACAGCCACCGTCCTGAATGTGCGCCAGTTAACAGAATCCCCGACCTCCCTTTTTTTTCGTCGACTTCTCTTGCAGCATCAGGCGCTTCCAGTAATCTGTAGCGAAATTAAATAACGGAAGTTAATCATGGAACTCACTACACGCTCTTTACCGGTGCGCAAGCACATTGCGCTGGTGGCGCACGATCACTGCAAACAGATGTTGATGTCCTGGGTTGAACGTCATCAGGCTCAACTGGCACAACATGAGCTCTACGCAACGGGCACGACGGGGAATCTTATCCAGCGTGCTACCGGCCTTACCGTCAACGCCATGCTGAGTGGCCCGATGGGCGGCGACCAGCAAGTGGGCGCCCTTATCTCTGAGGGAAAAATTGATGTGCTGATTTTCTTCTGGGATCCGCTAAATGCGGTGCCGCACGATCCCGATGTCAAAGCGCTGCTGCGTCTTGCAACCGTCTGGAATATTCCGGTTGCCACCAACCTCTCAACGGCAGATTTTATTATTCAGTCGCCCCACTTCAATGACAGTGTTGAGATCCTGATTCCGGATTATCAGCGCTACCTTGCTGAACGTCTTAAATAAGCGTTATCAGGCGGCAATGCCGCCTGCTCTCATGGCTTTCGGGCTACCTGAACATTCTGCTTTTTTAATGCCTCAACAAATCGCGAGGGGTTTGCCTTATCAAAGAGTACCCATACGCGCTTTTTGGCCCGCGTCAGCGCCACATAAAGTAAACGTCGCTCTTCCGCATCAGGGAAATCTTCCGGCACGGGCAGCAGGGCTTTTTCAATCAGTGACTCGCGCGCGGGAGCCGGGAAACCATCCTGCCCGTCATGAAGACCGAGCACAATGACATATTCCGCCTGCTGCCCTTTACTGGCATGAATGGTCATAAAATCAAGATTTAACCTGGGCCAGCGCGTTGCGGCTTTGTCGAGACTGACCGGCTTACTATGGTGATAACGCGCCAGCACCAGAATGCGATCGTCGGGGGTGGCAAACCCGCTGAGCTTGTCAAACAGCGCATCCAGTTGGTCATCCGCCAGTAACATCACCGCATTCTTGTCGCCCGCCCTGATGCTGTTTAACGGCTTCGCCAGTTGGTGCGGGTTCTGCTGGATAAATCCGTTGGCGACTTCGCCAATCCGACCATTGAAGCGATAGGTAGTATCCAGCGCGCAGAGATCCCCTTCCCCGAAAGCATCGTGAAACGCGGTCGTGAGCGAAAGCTGCGCCCCACTGAAGCGGTAGATGGCCTGCCAGTCATCCCCGACAGCAAACAAGGTGGTTTCTGAATTCTGCCGACGTAATGCCGCAAGCAGCGCCGCACGCTGTGGAGAGATATCCTGAAATTCATCCACCAGGATATGTTTCCAGGGACTTACAAAGCGTCCTTTTTCCAGCACCGCCACGGCCTGGTGAATTAATCCGGGGAAATCCACTGCGTTTTCCGCTTTCAGGGCCGCTTTCCAGGCTTTCAGTAGCGGGGACAGCAGCTTAATACGTTTGCTGAAAAGGGCACGAATGGACTCCGGCGCCGCTTCAATCATCTCTGCCTGACCTGCGCCATGCATACGGATGAGGCTTATCCAGCGATCCAGGCGCCCCGCAATACGCTTCTGCACCTTTTTATCATTCCAGAAATCTCCCTCCGGCAACGCCCAGTCTAACTCTTCACTGAGCCACTGCCGCCAGCCATTGGCCTGAGATTTTTTCTCAGCGCACTGTCTCTGCCATGTGCTGGTCAGTAAAGCCTCCCTCGCTGAGGTATTACTTTCCAGTTCACTGATGGTGGGCGCTTTTTTCCCACCCTGCTGGATAATGGACAACGCAAGCGCATGGAAGGTACGCGCCGTAATGTCCTCGGTATGCAGGCGTTCACGGATACGGTCATCCATCTCACGTGCGGCTTTTCGCCCAAAGGCCAGCAGCAATATCTGTTCGGGAGAGGCTTCACCGCGGGCCAGCAGCCAGCCTGCGCGAGCGACCAGCACGGAGGTTTTTCCGCTGCCAGCCCCGGCAAGTACCAACAGGGAACGCTCTCCGTTGACCACCGCCCGCGCCTGGGCGGGGTTAAGAGGGGAAGATTCAATATCATTGAAAAAAGGGGCATACTCCGCGAGCATCTTCGCTGTCCATGCCTGGTTATGCTCAGCCCGACGCGCTTCAGTATCCTGCAACCATGCCTGGCACTGCTGCCAGAGCTCACGGCAGTTATCGAAAGAGACAAGGCGGCGTTGCGGTACAGGCAGCGCATCAAACGCTTCGATAATTTCTTGTTTTAACCCGGCCAGTCGGGAACGCGTCAGCCAGCCGCCGTGATTAACCCGGGCGGTAATGGCCTCCAGTTGCGCACTGAGCACACCGGCCGCTACGTCGCTCATTTCTGCGCTCCAGCTTTGCCAGCGTTCATCAAGATGTTGATAGAAACGTTGGGTTTCGGCCCACTCCGTACCGTGCAGACGGACTACTTTATCATTCGCCAGCACAAATTCGAGCTCTCCCCAGACCAGCCCACGCTTACACGCTATGGAAAGTAACTGGTTGAAGGGAATCAAATATTCATGCTTATCGCCGGAAACTTTCACCCCGGCATGGAGTAGTGCAATGCGATCGTAAGGATGCTGCGCCAGACGTTTTCCTAATGAAGTTGCTTTTAGTTCCATCACACATCGTTTCTCAGCTGACTGTGATTCTCAGTGTAACCGCCAGAGAAAACGTGCTCCAGTTTAAAAAATCATTACAATTGACCAAAACATTCAGTGGATGGATTACAGCGAGGTATTATGCGTACCGTTTTGAATATTCTGAATTTTGTGCTTGGCGGATTTGCAACCACACTGGGCTGGCTGATAGCCACTGTTTTTAGCGTCATGCTGGTTATTACACTTCCCCTGACCCGCTCCTGCTGGGAAATCACCCGGCTGTCGTTGGTTCCCTGGGGCAACGAAGCTATCCATGTTGACGAACTTGATCCCGAAGGCAAAAGTTCATTGCGCAATGCCGGCGGAACCGTGCTCAATCTGGTGTGGTTTGTGCTGTTCGGCTGGTGGTTATGCATCATGCACATTGTGGCAGGTATCACGCAGTGCATTACCCTCATTGGCATCCCGGTAGGGGTGGCGAATTTCAAAATCGCCGCCATTGCTCTCTGGCCCGTAGGACGTCGCGTGGTCTCCGTCGAGGTCGCTCGCGCCGCGCGTGAAGCCAACGCCCGTCGGCGTTTTCCTTAACAGGATGTTGTGTTTATGTTAAGTCCCCTTCTGCGCCGGTATACATGGAACAGTGCCTGGCTGTATAACGTGCGCATTTTTATCGCTCTGTGTGGGGCTGCAGCCCTGCCCTGGCTTGTGGGCGATGTTAAGCTAACCATCCCACTGACGCTTGGTGTGGTTGCAGCCGCGCTGGCTGACCTCGATGACAGACTCACCGGGCGGTTGCGTAATCTCATTATCACCCTGATCTCTTTTTTTATTGCGTCGGCCTCAGTCGAGTTACTTTTCCCCTGGCCCTGGCTGTTTGCTCCTGGACTTGTCCTGTCCACGATCGGGTTTATTTTGCTGGGAGGGCTGGGCCAGCGTTACGCCACCATTGCTTTTGGCGCGCTACTGATTGCCATCTACACTATGCTTGGGACGTCACTTTATAGCATCTGGTATCAGCAGCCTTTGCTGCTTCTTGCAGGCGCCGTCTGGTTTAACCTGCTCACTCTGGCAGGCCATCTGGTTTTTCCTATCCGTCCCCTGCAGGACAACCTGGCGCGCTGTTATGAACAGCTTTCGCATTACCTTGAGCTCAAATCCCGCCTGTTTGATCCTGACCTGGAGGATGAAAGTCAGGCACCCTTATATGAACTGGCGCTGGCGAATGGTCAGTTGGTCACGACGCTGAATCAGACTAAAGCCTCACTACTGACGCGCCTTCGCGGTGACAGAGGCCAGCGCGGAACCCGCAGAACGCTGCGCTACTATTTTGTCGCTCAGGATATTCACGAACGTGCCAGTTCGTCGCATATTCAGTACCAGGCGCTACGTGAGCATTTTCGCTACAGCGACGTCATGTTTCGTTTTCAGCGGTTGATATCGCAACAGTCGCTGGCCTGCGCTCACCTGGCACGGGCCATTCTGCTGCGTACGCCTTACCAGCACGACACGCGTTTTGAGCGTGCCTTTGTTCATCTCGATGCCGCTCTGGACAGGATCCGCGCCGGTGGTACAACATCGCATGAACAGCTTAAAGCGCTGGGTTTTCTGCTGGACAACCTGCGGGCTATAGATGCCCAACTTGCCACAATTGAGTCCGGGCAGGCGCACATCTCTGCGTCAAATGAAACCGAGAACCTGCTGGCGGATGATAGTCTGCACGGACTGAGCGACATCTGCTTACGTTTACGCAGCAATCTGACGCCGGAATCGGCGCTATTCCGCCATGCGGTACGTATGTCTGTTGTATTGTGCGTGGGTTATGGGGTTATCCAGGCCCTGGGTTTGCATCATGGCTACTGGATATTGCTCACCAGCCTGTTTGTATGTCAGCCCAACTATAACGCCACACGGCATCGCCTGACGCTACGCATCATTGGTACGCTGGCCGGTGTCGCGCTGGGTTTGCCGGTACTCTATTTCGTCCCCTCGCTCGAAGGGCAACTCATCCTCATCGTTATTACAGGTGTGCTCTTTTTTGCTTTTCGCCTTGTGCAGTATGCTCAGGCAACGATGTTCATCACCCTTCTGGTTTTACTGTGCTTTAACTTGCTTGGCGAAGGATTTGAAGTTGCCATACCTCGCGTTATCGATACGTTGATAGGGTGTGCGATTGCCTGGGCGGCGGTGAGTTTTATCTGGCCCGACTGGCGTTTTCGTAACCTTAAGCGGGTCACGGAACAGGCCGTAAATGCCAACTGTCGCTACCTCGATGCCATTCTGGAGCAGTACCACCAGGGACGGGATAACCGTCTGGCTTATCGTATTGCCCGTCGTAGCGCCTACAACCGCGATGCAGAACTGGCTTCTGTTGTCTCCAATATGGCGTCAGAACCGGGAACCTCTGCCGAGCAGCGCGATGTTGCCTTCCGCTTGCTGTGCCTGAACCATACTTTTATCAGTTATATTTCTGCCCTTGGGGCTCATCGGGAACAGCTAACGCACCCGGCAATTCTTCGGCTGCTGGACGATGCTGTCTGTTACGTGGACGATGCGCTCCATCATCAGCCTGCCGATGAGGAGCGCGTGCAGTTAACGCTGGCAGACCTCTCACGGCGAATTAAGCATCTTGAGCCCAGGCCTGACAGCAAAGAGCCTCTGGTATTGCAACAGATTGGCTTACTGATATCCCTGTTACCGGAAATGTGTTACTTACGTCAGCAGCTGGTTTAACGCGGCTCCCATGCTTTGCTGTCGAGCGTATTGAACCAGTCGATAAGTTCCTTTCGCCGGCATGCAGGCAGCGCCGCTTCATGCATGCCAAAGATGGCCCCTTCGAGGGCCAGTAACACTTTAACACCCAGATTTTTGTTCCTCTTTTTCATGCGTAACCAGCATGCTTTTGCCCCCAACATGCGTAACATCGTCGGGTCCCTGACCCCTGCTTCGCAAAGTAAGGTCTCAAGCTGAAAGGTGAGGTTGGGTAAATCCTTTAAGCGCAGAACCGCTCTTTTCTGCTGTGCTTCTGAGCGCGCGGCATTCAGGGAATATGAGGAGAGCCGGACCAGCATGGCTCTGTCGTGCCAGAGATGTTCATCCACAAAATAATAGTTAAGTGACACCTGACGTCCACGCTTTTTATACGTCAGCAACGGTGATTGTCGTTTCACTGTATAAGATGCACTTTCTTCGCACATGCGCAGATACAACTCTCCATTCGCCACCATGGCAAACACGACATCATCGACAGAGAGACTGTATCCCCCGAAAAGGGCGCGGGATCGAATATCCCCCAGTGTTGCAAGATATTCCTGAGATAAATAGATCCTCTGATAGGATATGCTTTTCATGATTATTCCTTTTAAATCATGGTCTAAAACAGCATCTTAGTTAACGGATCCGTTACTCAGGAACATAGGGAAGTGTGCGCCACTCAGCAAGCGAATTTTATTACTGCGCTCTATCAGGCCACAAAAATGCGAGGCTCTTTCAGAAAATGAGGTTGATCTTTAAACGCCTGAGGGTTACTGTATAAACATACAGTAACTACTAGGGCTGGGTTGATCATGTACCACTCACTAAGCCGTGCAAATCGTTCAACACAATTTATTTCCGCGCCTCACGCGAATGCTCATAATGTCTCTACAGGGCTCATCAGTGAAGTGGTCTATCGCGAAGACCAGCCCGGAATGACGCAATTACTGTTATTGCCTTTATTGCAACAGCTTGGTCAACAGTCACGCTGGCAGCTTTGGTTAACGCCTCAGCAAAAATTGAGCCGCGAATGGGTACAGTCTGCGGGATTGCCACTTACAAAAGTGATGCAGATTAACCAGCTCTCACCGAGCCTGACGCTGGAATCCATGATTCGCGCCTTACGCACCGGAAATTACAGTGTTGTTATTGGGTGGCATGCAGATGAACTGACGCAGGATGAGCATCAGCAGCTGGCACAGGCGGCAGAAGAAGGTAATGCTATTGGGTTTGTTATGCGTCCGGTCAGACGCGATCATCAGGATGCGAGACAGCATTCCGGGGTAAAAATTCATTCAAATTTGTATCATTGAGTAAAAATAAGATAAATCCTGGCATTAAATTTACTTGAGTTATCATTTCCATTGTTATCAGCTAAATACCGCGCCAGGTCATGGTTTGCGCCCTTTTTTTGACGTTTCGACTGCTGATTGCTTGCGCAGAATTGTTAAATATTGTGTATACAAAGCCTTTTTTTTCATATGCCTGACGGAGTTCACACTTGTAAGTTTCCAACTACGTTGTAGACTTTACATCGCCAGGGGTGCTCAGCATAAGCCAAAGATATCGAAAAGATATCTGCTGAGTAATAAGTGAGCAAGACCCCCGGTGAAGGATTTAACCGTGATTTCTCTCCGAGATTTCCATGGCGATTTTTGGATGATAACGAGGCGCAAAAAATGAAAAAGACAGCTATCGCGATTGCAGTGGCACTGGCTGGTTTCGCTACCGTAGCGCAGGCCGCACCGAAAGATAATACCTGGTATGCAGGTGGTAAACTGGGCTGGTCTCAGTTCCATGATACTGGTTTCATTCCTAACGATGGCCCGACTCATGAAAACCAACTGGGTGCTGGCGCGTTCGGTGGCTATCAGGTTAACCCGTATGTTGGCTTCGAAATGGGCTACGACTGGCTGGGCCGCGAAGAGTATAAAGGCGATACCGTAAACGGCGCTTTTAAAGCTCAAGGCGTACAGCTGACCGCTAAGCTGAGCTACCCGGTAGCAGACGATCTGGACATCTACACCCGTCTGGGTGGTATGGTATGGCGTGCAGACTCTAAAGCAAATGCTCCTGCTGCAGACGCTCACTTCAAAGATCACGACACTGGCGTATCTCCGGTCTTCGCAGGTGGTGTTGAGTGGGCAATGACCCGCGATATCGCTACTCGTCTGGAATACCAGTGGGTTAACAACATCGGTGATGCTAACACCGTTGGCACCCGTCAGGATAACGGTCTGCTGAGCCTTGGTGTTTCCTACCGTTTCGGCCAGCAGGAAGACGTAGCACCAGTTGTTGCTCCGGCTCCGGCTCCGGCTCCAGAAGTACAGACCAAGCACTTCACTCTGAAGTCTGACGTTCTGTTCAACTTCAACAAAGCAACTCTGAAACCTGAAGGCCAGCAGGCTCTGGATCAGATGTACAGCCAGCTGAGCAACCTGGATCCGAAAGACGGTTCCGTAGTTGTTCTGGGCTTCACTGACCGTATCGGTTCTGACGCTTACAACCAGGGTCTGTCCGAGAAACGTGCTCAGTCCGTGGTTGATTACCTGATCTCTAAAGGTATTCCTTCTAACAAAATCTCCGCACGTGGCATGGGTGAATCTAACCCGGTTACTGGCAGCACCTGTGACAACGTGAAAGCGCGCCCTGCGCTGATCGATTGCCTGGCGCCGGACCGTCGCGTAGAGATCGAAGTTAAAGGTATCAAAGACGTTGTAACTCAGCCTCAGGCTTAAGTTTTACCGTCTAAAAAAAACCCCGCCTGGCGGGGTTTTTTATTGTCTTTAGTAAATGGGACTCACTCTTTGCCCAGTAAGGCCTGGAGATCGTGCTTTAGCGATGACATTGTCGTCGCGTATTTTTCTTTATGTTCGGCATCTTCAATCAGTTGCACCACCGTTTCGGAAAGTGTTTTACCGCGACGTTGTGCAAGCCCTGCAAGACGCTGCCAGACCACAAATTCCAGATCGATAGATTTTTTTCGCGTGTGCTGGTGTTCAGCATTGAAATGACGCTTACGCCTGGCACGAATGGTTTGCTTCATGCGATTAATAAGAGAGGCGTTGATATGCTTTTCTATCCACGCATTCACCTGTACGGGATCATGCTCGAGGGTTAGCAATAAATCGACAGCATCTTTGGCAGCGCTGGCCTCAACATATCGTGTGATAAGCTCACCTTCCCGGTGCTTCTTTACCAGATACTTCCATTTCCAGCCGCTTTCAAGGTTTTCGAGTTGTTGATATTTCATTGCGATCTCAGCGTTACCGTGTAACTCTCTTCAGAATATCAGTTTTTTCCTTGTCTGCTGCAAAGAAATCACATTCTGCAGATAAGCGCAGCAATTCTGCCCGAGGAAAACGTGTAATCCGTGTGTGCCGTGCAGACGTTTACGGTATAATTCCGCCCTTTACATCAGACTAAAAAAACGACTTTGACCATTACAAAACTCGAATGGAATGAACTGACTCCTGAGACAGCCAGTCACCAGGACATATTCAGTCAGGCCGACTTATCCGACGACTCCGTCTACTTCCTTGGCGATACCCAACCCCGTTTACAGTATGCACTGGAGCAGTTGCTGCACCCGTCATCTGACAGCCGCTTCATGCTGGTGAAAGCCCCAGAGGAAGCAGAATACCTGGCCGTTATCGCCGGGGCGGTGCAGGATATACTTCCTGAATCAACGCAAATCTATGGTGGTGATTACCAGGTAAGCGGCTCCTCGGTTACTTTTGAACCCGCACGGGATCAATTGGCGCGCTTTGCCGGAAAACAGCAGGTGGTCATCGCCGATTGGGTTGAAGCGGAGCAGTTGTTTGGTTGCGTGCGTCAGTTCAACAATCAGATAACGTTGCAGCCCGGCCTGGTTCATGAGGCGAACGGGGGCGTTCTTGTTATCTCTTTGCGCACGCTTCTGGCCCAGCCATTACTGTGGATGCGTCTCAAATCCATGATCGCCCGACGCCGGTTCGACTGGGTTTCATTTGATGAATCTCGTCCTCTGCCTGTCGCTGTACCCTCCATGCCGCTTGAGCTCAACGTTATTCTGGTTGGCGAACGTGATTCACTGGCAGATTTCCAGGAGATGGAGCCTGAACTGGCGGCCCAGTCCATCTACAGCGAGTATGAAGACAGCCTGCAAATCATCGATGCGGATACCATGGCGCTCTGGTGTCAGTGGGTAATGCTGATAGCGCACCAGGCTGGTCTCCCCTCTCCTGCCGCCGATGCCTGGCCGTTGCTCATTCGTGAGGCCGTGCGTTATACCGGCGATCAGGAAACGCTACCGCTTTGTTTCCTCTGGCTTACGCGCCAGCTGCGGGAGGTTGCTGCCCTGACGGAGAGTGACCACTTCAGCGCCGAACAATTTACTACCATGCTTACGCAGCGCGAGTGGCGGGAAGGTTATCTGGCTGAACGTATGCAGGATGAGATTTTGCTTGAGCAAATCCTCATTGAAACGGAAGGCGAGCGTGTTGGACAGATCAATGCGCTCTCGGTTATCGAATTCCCGGGCCATCCGCGCGCCTTTGGCGAGCCGTCCCGCATCAGCTGTGTGGTGCATATTGGCGATGGTGAATTCAATGACATTGAACGCAAAGCTGAACTGGGCGGCAATATTCATGCGAAAGGCATGATGATTATGCAGGCATTTTTGATGTCTGAGCTCGACCTTGAACAGCAGATCCCATTCTCCGCGTCCCTCACCTTTGAACAATCCTACAGCGAAGTTGATGGCGACAGTGCTTCAATGGCTGAACTGTGCGCGCTGATAAGCGCCCTCGCGGAGGTACCGGTTACGCAGAGTATTGCCATCACCGGCTCAGTGGATCAGTTCGGTCGTTCACAGCCTGTCGGTGGACTCAACGAGAAAATTGAAGGCTTTTTTGCTGTCTGCCAGAGCCGCGGTCTGGATGGTAAGCAAGGGGTTATCATTCCGGTTGCAAATGTACGTCATCTCAGCCTTAGCCAGTCGCTGCTTGACGCGGTACAAGCCGGGCAGTTCTCAATCTGGGCGATTGAAGATGTAATGGACGCGCTGCCCCTGCTGACACAATTAGTGTGGGATGAAGAAGGACAGACTACGCTGAAGCAGACGATACTTGAACGCATTGCTCAGGCAACGCAGCAGGATGCACGTCATCGTTATCCGTGGCCGCTGCGCTGGCTTGGCTGGTTCAGTCCGAACTGATCGGACTTGTTCAGCGTACACGTGTTAGCTATCCTGCGTCCGAAACTCACAATAAGGCTTACTGAGAACATGGTAGATAAACGCGAATCCTATACAAAAGAAGACCTTCTTGCCTCTGGTCGCGGAGAGCTGTTTGGCGCTAAAGGCCCGCAGTTGCCAGCACCAAGCATGCTGATGATGGACCGTGTGGTCAAAATGACCGAAACCGGTGGCAATTTTGACAAAGGCTATGTAGAAGCTGAACTGGATATCAATCCGGACCTGTGGTTCTTCGGCTGCCATTTCATTGGCGACCCGGTGATGCCAGGCTGCCTCGGTCTTGACGCTATGTGGCAGCTGGTTGGTTTTTATCTGGGCTGGCTGGGTGCGGAAGGTAAAGGTCGCGCATTAGGTGTGGGTGAAGTGAAATTCACCGGCCAGATTCTGCCAACGGCGAAAAAAGTCACCTACCGCATTCACTTTAAACGTGTCATTAACCGTCGTCTGGTCATGGGTCTGGCAGATGGCGAAGTACTGGTTGATGGACGTGTAATCTATACGGCATCCGATCTGAAAGTAGGTCTGTTCCAGGATACATCCGCTTTCTGATAGCCGGACGCCCTACGCGCGAAACCTCCGCATGGCGGAGGTTTCTTTTTCTAAAGAGACAGAATCAAGCAATAACGGCCCTGTCTTCCATGGCTTCTCGCCAGCCTCCAAGCCAATAGGACCTTTGATTCAGCGTCTGATAAGGACACATTTCTTTAGGCCGTCCGGTAATGCCGGCCTGATATCCACGTTGATGTGCCCGTTCCAGGCGATCTCGTTTTTGTCTCTTCATGCCTCGTTTCCCTCATTTTTCTGGTCTGGTGGAAAAGAAAACAGTGGTCATAAATCGTGCAACCACAGGCTACGAATACCCTGGATAAAGTTTGACGTCAATGCGCAAAATTCACGCCAGTGTCATAAATGTGACCTGGAAAAGAATTCGTTTGTACAAAAAGTGTGAGCCAGTACAAGTAACTGTATGAGAAAAAGAGACAAAAAAGCCGCCACCTTTACCAGCATGACGGCCTCAGCGCGGCATTAATTTTACTTATGGTAAGCGTTTAAGCTCCCCGGCTATGCTGGCTGCTTCCTGCTGCCACGCCTGCGCCAGCATTTTAACCATTTCATCATAGCCATCCTGCTGCTGCTTCAGCTCAACATGGAAGGGGCGCTTGGTTAACTGACCCTGATGATTCAACAACCATTCGCCACTGACAATCACCCGCCCGTCGTAGCGTCCATGAAACCCTGTCACCGTCACGTTGAGGGTGTCCTGAACACTGCCGAGCGGTTGTGAAGCAACAACCCATCCCGGTAGCTGTTTACTGAGACCGGCCACCAGCGTAGTTCGCAGCTGTTGATCAAGCGGGCTCGCCCACAGGTTTTTAGTCGCGATGACATATTTCACATCGGAGGTCTGGTATACCACGCCGTTCCCGGCAAGATAATCGGGCACGCTGACCTGTTCAACCCAGAGCAAACGCTGCCCACGGGCATCGCCCGCGGCTGTGGAGGTGAATTGAGGTGACGGTAGCTGATAGTAGTTTTTGCTGTCATCCCCTGAGCTACAGGCGGTCAGCAAGACCGCCAGCAGTGCTACTACTCCTTTCTTCATTCTTTCGCCCTCTTCGGCTGCGGATCGTCTTTGCCTTTTGCTTCAAATACCAGCGCGTTGCTCTTCTCATTCAGGGTCTTAAGAACAGGTTGCAGCTCGCGCAAGACCTGATCAAGGCGCTGCATATCAGCAACCATTTTGTTATACGCCGCGGAGCCTGGCTGGAAGCCTTGCATACTGCGGTTGAGTTCTCGCAGGGTGCCCTGCATATCAGCAGGCAGTTGCTGCACTGACTGACTGGCGGTCAGTTTGTTCAGATTATCGAGCGTCTTCTGCAGACGGCGCATCGTTTGTTGCGTTTCTGAAAGCGTATTGGTTGCCTGCGAAATCATCGGGTTCAGCGGCAGGTTATTGATTTTGTCGAGCGTATCCATCAACCGTTGCTGGATCTGTGCAAGGCCGCCACTCACTGTAGGGATGATACGGTGCCCGCCAAATTCCGGCATTTCGTTAACCACCGGTGCTTTAGGGTAGAAGTCGAGATCAACATACAGCGCGCCGGTGACAATATTGCCAGTCTTTAAGGCTGCACGCAGACCACGTTTCATCAGCTCAGTGAGATGACTATCGATATTGGCATCGCCACCAAACTGATTGGCAATGCGTTCCGGCTCAATGCGTATCAGGATGGGGATCCGGTAATCATCATTCAGTTTCTGCCGCATCTCAGGCGTGAAGTACGGGACTTTCTCAACGGTACCCAGTCGGATACCACGGAACTCAACGGGCGCCCCTGGCTGAAGACCGCGAATAGAGTCTTTGAAGAACAACAGATAGTCAGTGTGCTGGGTATAGAGTGATTCCCGAATGCTCCGCTGGTCATCAAACAGCATAAACGCCGTTTTTTCCGCCACCGGCTCCCCTGCTTCGTTGCCCTCCGGCACATCAAAGCTTACACCGCCCCCAAACAGGGTGCTCAGGGAACCCATTTCAACACGCATGCCTGCTGAAGTGAGGTCAACAGCGATACCGCTGTCTTTCCAGAAACGCACGTTACTGGTTACCAGCCTGTCATTCGGCGCATTGATAAAGAGTTGATAGGTAATGGTGCGTTTTTCAGTATCAAAGGTACTGGTTTCAACCGAGCCCACCCGATAGCCGCGGAACAGCACCGGATCCCCCGGCGAGAGCTGCCCTGCTTTTTTGCTGTCGAGAATCACACGGATGCCTTTCGCATCTGGCGGTGCAAGCGGTGGTGAATCCAGCAGCTTATAGTTATCCGGCTGGGTGCCTTTTTTGCCGGGCTGCAACTCAATATAGGCGCCGGAGAGCAGTGTACCCAGTCCGCTAATACCCTCACGGCCTACCTGAGGTTTTACTACCCAGAACACCGAGTCGTTATGGAGCAGTTTCTCCATCCCGGTATTCAGGCGTGCCTTAATTTCAACATGCGTCAGGTCATCGGTAAGCGTCGTACTTTCAACCACACCCACATCCACGCTACGGCTTTTTATGGTGGTTTTACCCCCAACGATACCTTCAGCGTTGGTTGTGATGAGCGTAACCTCAGGCCCCTGATGGCTGTAATGGTAAAAGAGGATCCATGCGCCTATGAGAGCCGTCACGATCGGGAAGATCCAGACCGGCGACCAGTTCTTTACTTTCTGCACCTTGGCCTCCCCACTTTTATTCTCCATGTTTTACTGCTCCTTATGGCTTGATTCAGGATCTCTGTCCCAGCTCAGACGTGGATCGAACGTCATAGCCGCAAACATGGTGACAATCACCACTAACGCAAACATCAGCGCCCCAATAGCCGGATAGATGTTCATCAGTCCGCCCATTCGTACCAGTGCCGATAATACGGCAATGACAAACACATCAATCATCGACCAGCGCCCCACAAATTCTACGATTTCATAGACAACATGCATGCGCTCACTGTCCCGACGGCCATGGCCTTTTGCATCCCAGCAAAGCCAGGCGATGGCGATCATCTTCAGGGTGGGTACCATAATACTGGCGATAAAAATAACCAGAGCGACAGGATAAGATCCCTCACTCCAGAGCAGTATGACTCCGGCCAGGATGGTGGAGGGCATCCGGTCGCCCAGGAGATCGGTTATCATGATTGGCAGGATGTTAGCCGGAAGATACAGCATGATGGAGGTAACCAGTAGTGCCATCGTCCACTGCAAGCTGTTTCTGCGCCGTACAAACCCTTTCGTATGGCAGCGTGGGCATACCGGTTCATCCGCTTCAACAATGGCCGTGCAGCACGGACAGCTTCTCAGCCCCTGACGGATCCCAGGCACCCCTACCTGCAGCGGTCGGGACACGGGTGGGGCGGGCGCTAAGTCATCCCACAACCAGTGACGATCCACGCACTGCACCGTGCGTAGCTGCAGCAGACAAAACAGGCACCAGGGAATAAAACTGCTGCCGATGCCGACGTCACCGTAAGCCATTAGCTTCACAAAACTTACCAGCACTCCGGCGAGGAAGATTTCCGCCATTCCCCAGGTTCTCAACTGGAAAAGAACACGTGCCAGAAAGGTTTTTGTTCGCAAGGACAGGGGGACGCGATTGACTAACAGTAAAATCGTGACCAGGCAAAAAGCAGGCACAAATTGTACGAAAAGCAGGAAGAAGGTTCCCAGGCTGGCGTAATCTTCCGAGAACATCACGCCGGGAATCTGCAGCAGTGTCACTTCGCTTGTAACCCCGGCAACTTTCATGTTAACGAAAGGAAAGAGATTCGAGAGCAGCAGCATGAACAGTGCCACCAGCGCATACGCCGTAGGTCGTTGCCGTGGTTCATCCCAGCGCGTGGTCAGTGTAGTGCCACAACGCGGGCAAGCCGCCTTGTGGCCATGTTGCAACGCCGGTAACGCCACCAGCAAATCACATTGCGTACAAAGAATGTGAGGCGTGGAAAGATGATGTTCGCACATACTGGCTCCCTGAATTATGCGCCGTTTTTCAGAGCCTCCAGAGACTCCCAGCGTTCAAACGCCTCCTCCAGCGCTTGTTCCGCCTGCGCCAGTTCGGCTAAGACTTTTTGGGTGTGGTCATGAGGCTGGCTGAAGAAGTTGCCGTCCGCGACCTGAGCCTGCAATGCTTCCAGCTCTGCTTCCAGGGATTCCAGTTTCTGGGGCAGTTGTTCCAGCTCACGCTGCAGGTTATAGCTTAGTTTGTTCGCGCCGCGTTTGACAGTATCCGCTTTAGCAGCCGGTTGCTTTGTCTCTTTCTTGGCAGGGTGCGCTTTAAATGCCTGCGACGACGACTGTTGACCCCGCGCATCATGATACCCGCCGACATAGCGACCAATCTGACCGCCGCCTTCAAAAATCCAGCACTCGGTCACCGTGTTATCGACAAACTGACGGTCATGGCTCACCAGCATCACCGTACCCTGATAGCCATCAATCAGCTCCTCAAGCAGTTCCAGGGTTTCGACATCCAGATCGTTGGTCGGTTCATCGAGAATCAGTAGATTGCTGGGCTTCAGGAACAGGCGCGCCAGCAGCAGGCGGTTTCGTTCCCCACCGGATAACGCACGTACTGGCGTCATGGCACGTTTCGGGTGGAACAGGAAGTCCTGCAGATAGCCCAGCACATGACGAGGCTTTCCATTCACCATCACTTCCTGTTTGCCTTCCGCCAGGTTATCCATCACTGTTCTGTCGGGATCGAGTTCAGCGCGGTGCTGGTCGAAGTAGGCCACTTCGAGCTTAGTACCACAGTGCACGCGCCCGCTGTCTGCCTGCAACTGACCCAGCATGAGTTTCAGCAGCGTCGTCTTACCGCAGCCGTTCGGGCCAATCAGCGCAATTTTATCGCCACGCTGAACCTGGGCAGAGAACCCTTTCACCAGCACTTTGCCATCGACCTGATAATGGACGTTTTCCATTTCAAAAACGATTTTGCCAGAGCGGGTGGCCTCCTCTACCTGCATCTTCGCCGTTCCCATGACTTCACGACGCTCGCTACGCTCACGGCGCATGGCTTTAAGCGCACGAACACGTCCTTCGTTGCGGGTGCGACGCGCTTTGATGCCCTGACGGATCCAGACTTCCTCCTGCGCCAGCTTGCGATCGAACTCAGCGTTTTGCAGCTCTTCAACGCGCAGGTTCTCCTCTTTTTCCAGCAGGTAAGTGTCGTAATCGCCAGGGTAGGTCACAAGCTTACCGCGGTCGAGATCCACGATGCGCGTCGCCATATTGCGAATAAATGAACGGTCGTGAGAAATAAAGATGATGGTCCCGCTGAAGGTTTTCAGGAACCCTTCCAGCCAGTCGATCGTTTCAATATCCAGGTGGTTCGTCGGTTCATCAAGGAGCAGCACACGTGGCCCGCTGACCAGCGCACGGCCCAGCGCCGCTTTACGCAGCCACCCTCCGGAGAGGGATGCCAGAGGCATATCCGCTTCCAGACCTAATTGCGCCAGCACCTCATTAATGCGGCTTTCAAGTTGCCATAAGCCGTGATGATCGAGTAAATCCTGAAGCCGCGCCATTTCACTGAGATTCTTCTCGCTGGGATCGGTCATCACCAGGTGGGAGATGTCGTGATAGCGCTTCAGATATTCAGCCTGCTCTTCAATCCCCTCAGCCACAAAGTCGTAAACGCTGCCGCTAACGTTACGCGGTGGGTCCTGCTGCAGACGCGCCACCACCAGATCCTGCTCATACACAATGCGACCATCGTCAAGACCTTGCTCACGGTTAAGGATCTTCATGAGCGTCGACTTGCCCGCGCCGTTACGCCCGACCAGGCAAACGCGTTCATTTTCTTCGATATGCAGTTCTGCATTATCAAGGAGAGGCGCATCGCTGAAGGACAGCCATGCACCATGCATACTAATTAATGACATCTATTTATCCTTTCAGGCTGAGGTAACCAGCCAGCAGTTATGGATTTGACGGTTGCGGGCAAAATCTTGCGATTGCGTTTTCTGGGTAATTTCTTGTGCTTTCAACCCAAGCTCAGCCAGCCCTTCAAGGTCCATGCGAAAACCGCGTTTGTTGTTGGAGAACATAATTGTGCCGCCTTTACGCAGCATACGTTTTAGATCTTTCATGAGTGCCAGGTGATCGCGCTGAACGTCAAACGACTCTTCCATACGCTTCGAGTTTGAAAACGTAGGGGGATCGATGAAGATCAGATCGAACTGTTCGTTGGTATCTCGCAGCCAGCCCAGGACATCGGTCTGAAGCAGTCGGTGCGCACGCCCGCTCAGTCCATTGAGGCGCAGGTTACGCTCCGCCCATTCAAGATAGGTGCGGGACATATCCACCGTGGTGGTACTTTTGGCACCGCCCAATCCTGCATGCACGCTGGCGCTACCGGTATAAGCAAAGAGATTCAGGAAATCTTTACCTTTGCTCATCTGCCCCAGCATACGTCGCGCAATTCGATGATCGAGGAACAGGCCGGTATCAAGATAGTCCGTCAGGTTAACCCACAGGCGCGCATTGTACTCACCGACCTCGAGGAATTCCCCTTTTTCATTCATCTTCTGATACTGGCTGCTGCCCTTCTGCCGTTCGCGCGTTTTCAGCACCAGTTTATTAGGTGCAATCTCCAGTACCGCAATGGTGGCAGCAATGATATCGAACAGACGCTGGCGTGCTTTATTCGCATCAATGGTTTTTGGCGCAGCATACTCCTGGACCACCACCCAATCCGCGTAGCGGTCAACCGCCACGTTATAATCCGGCAAATCGGCATCATAAAGGCGATAACATTCAATGCCTTCCTGTCGCGCCCATTTTTCCAGTTTTTTCACGTTTTTACGTAAACGGTTAGCGTAATCCTTCGCCATAGATGGCGCACGGACTTCACCGGTGGTTTCCGCGAGGTGATAGTTTTTCTGCACGCAGTCGAGCGGGCCGTTCTTGGCTTTGAACTGGCGCTCCGCGCGTAATTGCAGACAATTAAGTAAATCGACAGAGGCACTGAACAGCGACAGATTCCAGCCGCCGAACTGCGATTTCAGGGTACGACCCAGCAGACTATGCAGGGCAATCAACGCCGGCTCGCTCTCCAGGCGCTCACCGTAAGGCGGGTTACTGATGACAGTGCCATAAGGTCCTTTGGGCAGCGGATTAGTGAGCTTCGCCGCATCCTTCACCTCAAAAGTGATCAGATCGGCAATGCCTGCACGACGGGCGTTACGCTGAGCGCGCTCCAGTACGCGCGCATCGTTATCAGAACCGTAGAAATGAGACGCGTAGTCGGCAAGACCTTTACGTGCGCGGGCCTGTGCCTCCGCTTTTACTTCCTGCCAGAGGGCATCATCATGCTGCGCCCAGCCGCCAAAGCCCCAGTGACCACGATGCAAACCCGGCGCACGGTCGGTGGCCCACATTGCAGCTTCGATCAACAACGTACCGGAGCCACACATGGGATCTAACAGCGGCGTACCCGGCTGCCAGCCAGAGCGCATTACGATGGCGGCGGCGAGGTTCTCTTTAATCGGCGCGATACCGGTGCGATCGCGGTAACCACGCAGGTGTAATCCCTCACCGCTGAGATCCAGAGAGATATGCGCCGTCTCTTTATTCAGCCAGACATTAATACGGAGATCCGGTTGTTCACGATCGACATTGGGACGCGGCAGGTTTTTACGGGTAAAGCTGTCAACTATCGCATCTTTAACCTTCAGAGCACCGTACTGGCTGTTACGTATCTCGTCGTTCAGTCCGCTAAAATGTACGGCGAAGGTCGCGTCGGTGTTGAAAATCTCCGTCCAGTTTATCGCCTGCACGCCGAGGTAGAGATCAAGGTCGCTGTAAACCTTGCACTCGCCGAGGGGCATCATAATGCGCGAGGCCAGTCGGCTCCACATCAGGCTGGTGTAGACAAGCCGTGTGTCACCATGGAAATGGACGCCCCCCTGAACCACCTGACACTCTGCGGCGCCAAGGCTTTCAAGTTCAGTTTTTAACAGCTCTTCCAGCCCACGGGCCGTACTGGCAAACAGAGAAATCATAAGGTCACTTAACTTTAAAGAAAATTGTTGCGCATTATAGCCAATCTGACGTGCATGTCATAAAGTTGAAGGCTTATTTTCGTCGGCAGAGGAAACGGCGTGGCTACCCTCTCGCGTCTTTTTATACATCCGGTTAAATCTATGCGCGGTATTGGCCTTACGCATGCGCTGGCAGACAGCAGTGGTCTGTCATTTGACCGTATCTTCATGGTCACTAAACAGGATGGCACCTTTATTACAGCGCGGCAGTATCCGCACATGGTGCGCTTTATTCCCTCCCCTTTGCCTGACGGTCTGCATCTGACCGCGCCGGATGGCACCAGCGCGGTGGTACGTTTCGCTGATTTTTTACCAGAGGGCGAACCCACCGAGGTGTGGGGAAACCACTTCACTGCCCTGGTTGCGCCAACGACCATTAATCGCTGGTTGAGCGGCTTTTTTGACAGCGAGGTGCAGTTACGCTGGGTTGGCCCGACGCTGACGCGGCGCGTCAAACGCTTTGATGCTGTACCGCTCTCTTTTGCCGATGGATTTCCGTTCCTGCTAACCAATGAGGCGTCACTGCGCGATTTGCAAAATCGTTGCCCGGCCAGTGTCAGCATGGAGCAGTTCCGCCCTAATCTCGTGATTACGGGCGCTCAGGCGTGGGAGGAGGATAGCTGGCGGGTGGTGCGCATTGGTGAGGTTATCTTTGATGTCGTGAAGCCATGTAACCGCTGCGTGCTGACCACCGTTAACCCGGAGCGCGGGCAGAAACATCCCTCTGGCGAGCCGCTCAATACATTAATTCGGTTTCGCACCGCACCGGATACCGGCAGTGTCGACTTCGGGCAGAATTTAATTGCCCGCAATAGCGGTGTCGTGAGGGTTGGTGACGCGCTCGCCGTGCTGGATCGCGCGCCGGCCAAACCCTATGGTGCGGGTAAGGTTGTGGGCTCCATCGAACCCGAACAGCAGACCGCAGGCGAAGTGGATATTGTCTGGGAAGGGAAACGGTTCCGGGGAAACAATCAGCAGATCCTGCTTGAGCAACTGGAGAGTCAGGGCATCCGCATCCCCTATTCCTGTCGGGCGGGTATTTGCGGCTCTTGCCGCATTCAGCTTATTGAAGGTGACGTCAAGCCGTTAAAACAATCGGCGGTGTCGGCTGAGGGTTCCATTTTGAGCTGCTGTTGTGTGCCGAAAACGTCCTTAAAACTTAAAGGTTAAACCGCCTGCTCATAGCTGAAGCTATCAACATGAAGTTGTGGCTTCAGTCGGTCATTCATCACTTTTATTGCGTCACCTAACTGCATGGTGCGTCCGGCTATCACCACCCCGGGCTGCGCCAGCAAGCAGAGGGCCGCGTTTTCACCGGACTCCACCACCAGCAGATTCACCGACTCACCGGTATCACTTAACGAAACGCTGGCAGCCATTCCCGGTGCGGGAGACCAGGGGGCGTTGTGGCTCATAAAGTGCCAGCTTTTTGGCATTTGTGGTTTCAGAAAGCGGATGGCAACCAGCGCATTGAGCACCAGTTCAGCGCGCTGCTCGTTGCTGAGCATAAGATCCCGACATTTTTCGTCGAAGGAGAAATAGAGGGCTGCGTCATCGACACAGAATCCGCAGGGAGAGAACGCATCCGGGGTAAGCATCTTACGGGCAAAACGTGAACGGAAAATCATGCCATTGGCCAAATCGAGCATCATGCGATCGTGCTCATCATCATAAAACCAACGCCAATTATCATCAGGTTTAATTCGCATACCGTTCCCCCTCGCCCTTGGTCATCCCTTAATCCCAAAGTCCTTTTTACCGCTTCGCTTATTACCAGAATTAAGAAAAGACTAAAATGTACAAATTAGCAACAGTGAGGGAATATAAATCAACCAGGGCCTGAAATAAAGCCCTGGCGGGGTAATTCGGGAGAAAAGATCAGATGTGGGTAACGATTTCTTTAATCAGTGGAGGACCTTTAAAAATAAACCCGGAATAGATCTGAACCAGCGAGGCACCGGCTTCCAGCTTCTCGCGTGCGGCAATCACCGAATCGATGCCCCCTATGCCAATAACCGGCAAGCGACCTTTTAATTCCGCGCTGAGCTGGCGAATAATTTCAGTACTCTTTAATTGTAATGGGCGTCCACTTAACCCACCCGTTTCATTGCAATGTTTCATTCCCTGAACCAGAGAGCGTTCGAGCGTTGTATTGGTGGCAATGACGCCATCAATATTGTGGCGAACTAAACTGTCAGCGACCTGAATCAATTCCGCTTCGCAGAGATCAGGGGCGATTTTCACGGCGACGGGCACATATTTATGGTGGATTTGTTGAAGCGCCGCCTGTTTAGTTTTTATCGCGCTTAACAGTTCATCCAGCGCTTCGCCATATTGCAGTGTGCGCAGCCCAGGGGTATTTGGCGATGAAATATTAATAGCGATATAACCTGCATAGGCATAAATTTTCTCCATGCAAATCAGGTAGTCATCTTTACCCTGCTCCACCGGCGTGTCTTTATTTTTGCCGATGTTAATGCCCAGGACGCCGTCAAAACGGCTCTTTTTCACATTCTCAACAAGATTATCAACCCCAAGGTTATTAAAGCCCATGCGGTTGATTAACCCTTCAGCCTCCACCAGACGGAAGATACGCGGCTTGTCATTACCCGGCTGCGGGCGTGGGGTTACCGTACCAATCTCAATAGCGCCAAAACCCATTGCGCCCAGCGCTTCAATGCATTCTCCGTTTTTATCCAGGCCCGCCGCCAGTCCGAGCGGGTTTTTAAACGTCAGACCCATACACTGCACCGGTTTTTCCGGCAGGCGCTGACGCACCAGCGCTTCAAGGGGCGTCCCTGATACACGACGTAGCTGTTGGAAGGTAAACTCATGAGCGCGCTCAGGATCGAGCTGGAAAAGGGCTTTACGAACGAAGGGGTAGTACATGAACTCTCCTGGATTCCCGGTGTGCAAACCGGGGGCGTATTATCTGTGATAACCGGAAGAAAGGGAATTGACCTGGGGCAAAAAAAGACTATCTCGACGCAATCGATTACCTGGCCAGCTGTTTTTATGCCTTTTTTCGCGTTTTAACGTCGAATAATGTATCTAAAGGAATAGTTCCCCTCTGCCAGACGTACTCTCGCGCTGGGTGTTACCAGGCAATGGACGCAGCGGTGATAAGGCGTAACCATGAACGTGGTCACTTTAGCGGAGCGCTCACGTTACCATCCGCTTCCAGCGTCTTGCCTGAACAAGCCCTTTCGCCCGTGAAGTGGCGTAAGGTATCGAGAGAAGAAACCGGGCAGGCGGCAATGCCTGCCCGGTTTACGATTACGCCAGTGCTTTACTGATTTTTTCGAACAGATCGCCGGAAAGATTATCCAGCGCTTTCAGTTTTTCCAGGGCGGCACGCATCAGCGCCTGGCGTTTCTCATCGTAGCGTTTGAGGCGGATCAGCGGCTCAATAAGTCTTGAGGCCACCTGCGGGTTACGACTGTTAAGTTCGGTAAGCATCTCTACCAGGAACTGGTAACCACTCCCGTCCTGCGCATGGAAAGCCGCCGGGTTGCTGCCTGCAAAGGCGCCAATCAGTGAACGAACGCGGTTCGGATTACTGAGGGTGAAGGAACGGTGGTGCAACAGGCCGCGAACCGTTTCAAGAACGTTATCTGCCGGGCTTGTGGCCTGCAATATCAACCATTTATCCATGACCAGACCGTCCTGATGCCATTTGTCGTCATAGGCCTGCATAAGCGCATCACGGCACGGCAACTGAGCCGCAACGGCTGCAGAGAGCGCAGCGAGTGCATCTGTCATGTTATCGGCACTATGATACTGCTGGCTGACCAGCTTATCGGCGAGCTGTGCATCACCAAACGCGATATAGCGCAGACAGGTATTGCGCAACGTGCGCCTGCCGATATCCGCATGTTCAACACGATAAGCATCGAGCTTGTTGGCGTTGTAAATCGCCAGCACCTCATCCGCCAGTTCTGTCGCCAGCGTGCGGGTCAGTGCTTCCCGCACCGTCGTAATAGCGAGAGGATCGATGACATCAAACAGTTCGGCGATTTCGCTGACCGAGGGGAGCGTCAGGATCTCAGCGGCCAGCGCCGGATCGATATGCTCATCAAGCAGAATGGCACGGAAGGCATCCGCCACGTGCAAGGGTAACGACAGCGGTTGTCCCTGCTGCTGACGGGCAACGTTAAGCTTGATGTGGGTTGCCAGCAGACTCTGCGCGGCGTCCCAACGGGAGAAATCGTTGCTGGCGTGGCGCATCAGGAACGTTAGCTGCTGATCGCTCCATTTATATTCCAGTTTCACCGGCGCAGAGAACTCGCGTAACAGTGACGGCACCGGCTGGAAGTAGACGTTATCAAAGACAAAAGTCTGCTCGGGTTGGGTCACATTCAATACATGGTGTACCGGATGCCCCTCTTTTTGCAGCGGGATTATCTTCCCTTCATTGTCATAAAGCTCAATGTCGAACGGAATATGCAGCGGATGCTTCTCCTGCTGCTCGGCCGTCGGCGGCGTACGCTGGCTGATGGTCAGAGTGTACTGTTCGGTGGCCGGATTATAGTCATCATGAACGGTAACAATCGGGGTGCCAGCCTGGCTGTACCAGCGACGGAAATGGGAAAGATCAATATTTGACGCATCTTCCATCGCCTGGACAAAATCATCACAGGTGGCGGCGCTGCCGTCATGGCGTTCAAAATAGAGCTGCATCCCTTTCTGGAAGTTCTCTTCACCGAGCAGGGTGTGGATCATGCGGATAATTTCAGCGCCTTTCTCGTACACCGTCAGGGTATAGAAGTTGTTCATCTCGATGACTTTATCCGGGCGGATCGGATGCGCCATCGGGCTGGCATCTTCGGCAAACTGCAGTCCACGCATGGTGCGGACATTACTGATGCGGTTGACTGCTCGAGATCCCAGATCCGAGCTGAACTCCTGGTCACGGAATACCGTCAGCCCCTCTTTGAGACTAAGCTGGAACCAGTCGCGGCAAGTCACGCGGTTGCCGGTCCAGTTGTGGAAATACTCATGACCAATCACGCGCTCAATATCAAGGTAGTCTTTATCCGTTGCAGTATCGGTACGGGCCAGCACGTATTTGGAGTTAAAGACGTTCAGTCCTTTATTCTCCATCGCGCCCATGTTGAAGAAGTCGACGGCGACAATCATGTAGATATCGAGGTCGTACTCGAGGCCAAAGCGTTCTTCGTCCCATTTCATTGAGTTTTTCAGCGAGGTCATCGCCCACGGCGCACGGTCCAGGTTCCCACGGTCGACGTACAACTCCAGCGCGACTTCACGCCCGGAACGGGTGGTGAAGGTATCCCGCAGGACATCAAAATCACCGGCAACCAGCGCAAACAGATAGCAGGGTTTTGGGAAGGGATCTTCCCACTTCATCCAGTGGCGACCCCTTTCAAGCTCACCCTGATCGACACGGTTACCGTTGGAGAGCAGGAACGGATACTCCGCTTTGTTTGCAATCAGCGTGGTGGTGAAGCGCGCCAGCACATCCGGACGATCAAGATACCAGGTGATATGGCGGAAGCCTTCTGCTTCACACTGTGTGCACAGTGCTTCGCCTGATTTATACAGCCCTTCCAGCGCCGTGTTTGCCGATGGGCTGATTTCATTCACAATCTGCAGCGTAAAACGTTCCGGCACATTGTCGATGACCAGTTGGTTATCTTCTTCTTTATAGTCTGTCCAGGGCTGGCCATCGATATGTAGGGAGACAAGCGTCAGGTCTTCACCATCCAGACGCAGCGGTACGGCAGTGGCGCTCTGGCGGGAGACGGAACTTATCGCAGTGACAACGGTTTTTGCGGCATCCAGGTCAAAGGTCAAGTCAATATCGCTAATCAGGTAATCCGGCGCACGGTAGTCGTGGCGGTATTTGGCTTGTGGCTGTTGTGTCATAAAAAACCTTTAGCATCTTCTGTTGGTTACGTCTCCAGTCTATTCCTGTTGCCAGAATCCCGCCACGCAGAATCTTTAACTTTCCAGGCAGAAATACCATGTTTGCTACATTTGGCTAACATGCGGCACAAAATGCGCTCGACCCGTTTAGCGCTATATGGTGTGATCGGGGTTCAATAAATCAATAAACAGGGTATACTCCGGCAGTTTTCACCTGCTTTGTTTATTGTACTAAACGCTCCTGTGAGAGGATGCTACGGCGCACCATGACTCAATTTGCCCACCCTGTTTTGCGGACACTGCTGGATACTGATGCCTACAAATTGCATATGCAGCAGGCGGTGTATCACCACTACTTCGATGTGCATGTAACGGCGGAGTTTCGCTGCCGTGGCGACGACCTGCTCGGGATTTACGCACAGGCGGTTCAGGAAGAAGTCGAGGCGATGCAGCATTTGCGCCTGCAGGAGGACGAGTACCAGTGGTTGTCCGGGCTGCCCTTCTTTAAGCCTGATTATCTCAACTGGTTACGTGACTTCCGCTATGACCCGCGTCAGGTGGTTGTGACTAATGATAATGGTAAGTTGCACATTCGCCTCTCGGGCCCCTGGCGTGAAGTGATCATGTGGGAAGTGCCTTTGCTTGCGGTCATCAGCGAGCTGGTTCACCGTTATCGTTCTCCCGAAGCCGGTATTCAGCAGGCGCTTGTGCACCTTGAGACAAAACTGGCAGATTTTGCCGCCCGAACAGACAACCTGGATATGTCAGGCTTCCGTCTGATGGATTTTGGTACCCGTCGTCGCTTCTCTGCCGGGGTGCAGCACGCGATTGTCGCTCGCCTTCAACAGGAGCCGTGGTTTATTGGCACCAGCAACTACGATTTAGCGCGTCGCCTCGCCTTAACGCCGATGGGCACCCAGGCGCACGAATGGTTCCAGGCACATCAGCAGATAAGCCCTGAACTTGCGACCAGCCAGCGTGCAGCACTGGCAGCCTGGCTTGATGAGTACCCGACACAACTGGGTATCGCTCTCACCGACTGTATTACTATGGACGCCTTCCTGCGCGACTTCGGTCCTGAATTTGCTCAGCGTTATCAGGGTTTACGCCATGACTCCGGAGATCCGGTTGAATGGGGTGAAAAAGCCATTGCCCATTATGAAAAGCTCGGTATCGACCCCTTGTCGAAGACCCTGATTTTCTCTGATAACCTGGATCTCAATAAAGCGCTTGATCTCTATTGCCACTTTGCCACACGGGTGAAACTCGGTTTTGGGATTGGAACCCGCCTCACTTGCGACATCCCGGACGTTAAACCGCTGAACATTGTCATCAAGCTGGTGGAGTGTAATGGTAAGCCGGTCGCGAAATTGTCTGACAGCCCAGGTAAAACCATCTGTCATGATAAAGCCTTTGTCCGTGCGCTGCGCGAGGCCTTCGACCTGCCGCAAATCAAAAAAGCCAGCTGAAACTGCCTGCCTGAACACCACCCTGAAGGGCATCACCTGATGTGATGCTCTTCAGGATAATTCCTTGCTCTCTGCTGCATTGATTAATTCAGCCGACCTCCCCCACACCGTGCCTGAGTCAATGATAACTTGTGTGGCGTCCTGCATTTTAGGTGGCGGCACGGGATACCCGACGCCTTAAACGGCTAACTTCCCCTTTAATTTCCGAAATCTCCTCTTCCACTGTTAATTCTGCTTGTCTGATGGCGCTCGCCAGGTAACATAGGTATCCCCCCTTTTACGGGCGGATAAATGGTTATTTTTTCCAGACAATTAACAGAGAGAATATTATGAGCGTTGTGCCTGTAGCCGACGTCATCCATAGCCGCGTTGCCGTTGACCAAGAAGTCACCGTACGTGGATGGGTGCGCACCCGCCGAGATTCAAAAGCTGGCATCTCCTTCCTCGCCGTTTACGACGGTTCCTGCTTTGATCCTGTACAGGCCGTTATTAATAATTCTCTGCCCAATTACAATGAAGACGTACTGCGCCTGACTACCGGTTGCTCCGTCGTTGTTACGGGTGTTGTGGTGGAATCGCCTGGTGAAGGCCAGAACCTGGAAATCCAGGCGACAAAAGTCGAAGTGACCGGTTGGGTTGAAGATCCGGATACCTATCCGATGGCGGCTAAACGTCACAGCATTGAGTACCTGCGTGAAGTGGCTCACCTGCGTCCGCGCACCAACATGATTGGTGCCGTTGCGCGTGTTCGCCATACGCTGGCGCAGGCTTTGCACCGCTTCTTCGACGAGCAGGGCTTCTTCTGGGTTTCGACCCCACTTATTACCGCTTCCGATACCGAAGGGGCTGGCGAGATGTTCCGCGTGTCGACGCTGGATCTGGAAAACCTGCCGCGTAATCCACAGGGCAAAGTCGATTTTGACAAAGATTTCTTTGGTAAAGAGTCTTTCCTGACCGTTTCCGGTCAGCTGAACGGCGAAACCTATGCCTGTGCGTTGTCGAAAATTTACACCTTTGGCCCAACCTTCCGCGCCGAAAACTCCAATACCAGCCGCCATCTCGCTGAGTTCTGGATGCTGGAACCGGAAGTCGCCTTTGCCGATCTGGAAGATAACGCCCGTCTGGCAGAAGCCATGCTGAAATACGCCTTTAACGCGGTGCTGACAGAACGTATGGACGATCTTAAGTTCTTCGCTGAACGTGTCGACAAAGATGCTATCGCTCGTCTTGAACGCTTTGTTGCAGCGGATTTTGCTCAGGTCGATTACACCGATGCCATCACTATCCTTGAAAACTGCGGTCAGTCGTTTGAAAATCCGGTTTACTGGGGCGTTGATCTCTCTTCCGAACATGAACGCTACCTTGCTGAGAAACATTTTAAAGCACCGGTTGTGGTGAAAAACTATCCAAAAGAGATCAAAGCTTTCTATATGCGTCTCAACGATGATGGAAAGACCGTCGCCGCAATGGATGTTCTTGCGCCGGGAATTGGTGAAATCATCGGTGGTTCTCAACGTGAAGAGCGTCTGGATGTGCTGGATGCACGTATGGCGGAAATGGGCCTGAATAAAGAAGATTATTGGTGGTATCGCGATCTTCGTCGCTATGGCACCGTGCCGCATTCCGGGTTTGGGCTTGGTTTTGAACGTCTCATTGCCTATGTGACCGGCGTGCAGAACGTCCGTGACGTAATTCCCTTCCCGCGAACTCCGCGTAGCGCCACTTTCTAAAAACATAAAGGCCAGCCGGTGCTGGCCTTTTTACTCCACTGTCATGGTTTCTTCATTTGCCTTTGCCATACTGACTCCGCGTTACCATGTTGACCTGAATTTACCTGCCTGTCGTTGAAACATTCCTGAACAAAAAATAACCCCCACCTTTCTTGCGGATTAGTTTTTCCTCATCGAATAGCACATTTGGATAAAATATACACAGCAATCCAGATGGCTGAACCTCGTCATAAGCAAAAGCTTGTTGAGAACGATTCTTGAATAAGAAATCCCGTTATCTTTATTAATTATAAGTAATTCATATAAATAGGATAAGAATGGCTGTTTTTATCGACGATTGTCTCTGAACTTTGAGTTGGTTCACAAAGTTCCTTAAAATTCATAAATTATTACATAATATTGCTTTCTGTTACTTCTTTAAGACATTTGTAGCACTTTCAGGCTAGCGAAACGATTATATGAATGGAAAGATGCCTCTCAGACACAGAAAGACACCAAACTCTCATCAATAGTTCCGTAAATTATTATTGACGGAATTTATTGGAGGCAGTGGCAGGTGTTCAAAAAAACCAATGAGGGTAATAAATAATGATGAAGCGCAATATCCTGGCAGTGGTCATCCCTGCCCTGCTGGTAGCTGGCGCAGCAAATGCTGCTGAAGTTTACAATAAAAACGGCAACAAACTGGACCTGTACGGGAAAGTTGTTGGTGAGCACGGCTTCACCACCTCCGGCGATAGCACTACTAACCAGGACTCCTCTTACGGTCAGATCGGCTTCAAAGGCGAAACTCAGGTAAACAGCGATGTTACCGGTTACGGCCAATGGGAATACCGTACCAAAGCGGGCAAAGCTGAAGGCAACCAGGACAACGTTACCCGTCTGGCATTCGCTGGTATCAAAGTAACTGACGCGGGCTCTCTGGACTACGGCCGTAACTACGGCGTGGTTTACGATGTAGAATCTTACACCGATATGTCTCCGTCCTTCTCCGGCGAAACCTGGGGTGGCGGTAACACCGATAACTACATGACCAGCCGTTCTACCGGTGTTCTGACCTACCGTAACAGCAACTTCTTCGGTCTGGCTGATGGTCTGAGCCTGGCGCTGCAGTATCAGGGCAAAAACGATCGTAGCGACGACATCGAACGTGGCAACGGCGACGGTTTCGGTACCTCCCTGGGCTATGAGTTCGGTGAAGGCTTCGGCGTGATCGGCGCATACAGCACCGCTAACCGTACCAAATACCAGAAAGACGACGGCAAAGGCGAGAAAGCAGAGAGCTGGGCTGTTGGTGCAAAATATGATGCGAACAACGTCTACCTGGCAACTGTTTACGCAGAAACCCGTAACACCAGCATCCTTGGTAACAGAGTTAACGACGACAAATCTGTTGCTAACAAAACTCAGAACTTCGAAGTTATCGCACAGTACCAGTTCGACTTCGGCCTGCGTCCGTCCGTATCTTACGTTCAGTCCACCGGCAAAGCACTGGGCCTGGATAACAACGGCAACACCGTTTCCAACGACCTGGCTAAATACGTGACCGTTGGTGCGTACTACTACTTCAACAAAAACTTCAACGTATACGGCGACTACCGTATCAACCTGCTGGATGACAAAGACAGCCAGTACTACTCCTGGGTTGGTACCTCCGATAACGTAACTCTGGGTGTAACTTACCAGTTCTAATCAGCATACCTCGTTATTATATGCATGATAAACAGGGCTTCGGCCCTGTTTTTTGCTTTATGGAAGAACAACCTTCTGTCGTGCAAAAAGACGCACGCTTTTTATTGCAAACGGTTGGCAATCACTGGTTCTCCCGTTACCCTGATAGCGGACCTCCCTTCTGTCATCACAATGGAACCTTGTCATGTTTGAGATTATAACCGCTGCCCCGGCTGACCCTATTCTGGGTTTAGCCGATCTGTTTCGCGCCGATGAACGTCCAACCAAAATCAACCTGGGTATTGGTGTCTATAAAGACGAAACCGGCAAAACCCCTGTTCTGACCAGCGTAAAAAAAGCTGAACAATATCTGCTGGAAAATGAAACCACCAAGAATTACCTCGGCATAGACGGTATTCCTGAATTTGGTCGTTGCACCCAGGAACTGCTGTTCGGAAAGGGCAGCGCCATTATCAGTGACAAACGCGCCCGTACGGCACAGACACCAGGTGGCACGGGCGGTTTGCGTGTCGCGGCTGATTTCCTGGCCAAAAATACTTCAGCTAAGCGCGTGTGGGTAAGTAATCCGAGCTGGCCAAACCATAAAGGCGTGTTCAATTCCGCGGGTCTGGAAGTGTGCGATTACGCCTATTACGATGCGCAACACCATGCGCTTGATTTTGATGGCATGCTGGCAAGCCTTGAAGGTGCTGTCGCAGGGGACGTGGTCCTGTTCCACGGTTGCTGCCATAACCCTACCGGGATCGACCCGACGCTGGAGCAGTGGGAAACGCTGGCCAGACTGTCAGTAGAAAAAGGCTGGCTCCCGCTCTTTGACTTTGCCTATCAGGGTTTCGCTCGTGGCCTGGAAGAGGATGCGGAAGGGTTACGTGCCTTTGCTGCGCTTCATGAAGAACTGATTGTCGCCAGCTCCTTCTCTAAAAACTTTGGCCTTTATAATGAACGTGTCGGCGCCTGCACACTGGTCACAGCCAATAGTGAAACCGCCGACCGCGCTTTCAGCCAGATGAAAGCGACCATTCGTGCGAACTACTCCAACCCACCCGCACACGGCGCTTCTGTGGTGGCGACCATCCTTGGCAATGATGCTCTGCGCGCTATCTGGGAACAGGAGCTGACGGATATGCGTCAGCGCATTCAGCGTATGCGTTTGCTGTTCGTAAATACTCTGCAGGATAAAGGTGCAAACCGCGATTTCAGCTTTATCACTAAACAGAACGGCATGTTCTCGTTCAGCGGTCTGACGAAAGAGCAGGTTCTGCGTCTGCGGGAAGAGTTCGGGGTGTACGCTGTCGCGTCGGGGCGCGTCAATGTCGCCGGAATGACGCCAGATAATATGGCACCGTTATGTGAAGCCATTGTCGCCGTGCTTTGAGTCAGGGTGATCATAAAAAAGCCGCTTTCGCGGCTTTTTTTATTTACCAGACAGGGAGTTCATCCTGCAGGAAGGGATTATGCAAACGCTCATGACCCAGCGTTGATATGGGGCCATGTCCGGGCACAAAGGTCACATCATCACCCAGCGGCAGCAGCTTAACCCGGATGGAATCAATCAATTGCCGGTGATCGCCTTTCGGAAAATCACTGCGCCCGACGCCACCTTTAAATATGACGTCGCCGGAAATCAGTAAGCGTGAGAGCGCATCGAAGAAAACCACATGGCCGGGCGTGTGACCGGGGCAATGCAGCACCTGCAATTTAACATTGCCAACGCTCACCTCATCCCCTTCGTTCAGCCAGCGATCGGGGGTTAAAGGCTGGCAGTCATCCAGACCAAACATGCGACTCTGCGCGGGCAAGCCTTGTAACCAGAACTCATCTTCTTTTTCCGGACCGATAACAGGCACACCGTAGTGTTGCGCCAGTTCAGCGGCTGCTCCCACATGATCCAGATGACCATGCGTGAGCAAAATCTGTGTCAAGGTTACGCCGGAAGCATCGACTTCTTTTATGATGCGTTCTGCATCGCCGCCGGGATCGACCACGGCAGCCTGCCGGGTTTCTTCACACCAGATTAACGAACAATTCTGCGAGAATGCCGTCACCGGAATAATACGATAGTTCATACTGCTCCTGTTTTTCCGTCTGAGAATTACCAGTGCCGTAACGGCCCGGTATCAATATGCACAAAGTCACTGCTGGGGTAATATCCTACACCACCCGCGCGCATAGATAACGCAGCTTTGCGAACATTGCTCAGAGAAATCCCTTCAATATGAAAATCCATCGCCTGACCTTTGGTGTGGTAGCTTTTTTTGGCGACCCCACGGCTATGGGCACGGAGTTCATTGTTGGTATCAATGGAGCGATACCCTGAAATCAGTTGTACCGGCTTACGCGTTCCCAGCAGACCCTGCAGGCGGAAAAGCTGATCAAACAATTTAGGATCGATGGTTTTTATTTTGTTCGCGCGGTAGTCACGGAAAAAATGGTTCAGTTTTGCTAATTCATCCTGAATATAGCCCTTACCATCGAAAAACTCGGCCTTAATAGTTTCGCCGGTGTGAAGATTATTCAGCGTTAAAATACGTGGGCGTGGCGTTGATAGGGTTGCAAATGCACGTTGAGGTAAGATGGCTGCACCAAGGGCAATACCACCTAATGCCAACAATTTGCGGCGATTAGCGTCAAATTTGTCCATGATATTCAGGTCTTCAAGAAAGCAAAGTGATCGTATTTTATGCACATTATTAGGCACGAAAGGCACCTTACCGGGCAATAACGCCTGCGTCAAGGCAGCCAGACACCAGGAAATACGGGCGTTTGGACAGATCCCGTCCGTATTTCCTGGTTATGACGACAACGATGTTTTCAGAACGTCTTCATTTATCTGATTAATTGTTCCGCCTTCGCCAGGATTTTCGCCCCCGAACGAGCCGGTAAATCATAATTGTAAATATCTGTACGATATTGCGTGCGTCCGTCCGCACCAACAAAAGCAGTCAGGTAATAGAGATTGACCGGAATATTCTGGCGAATATTAACGTAACGGGTATCTCCCCCTTTTAATGCGTCAGAAATGCGAGTGTCATTCCAGCCTGCATCCTGTAATAACATATTGGCAAGCTCAGAGGATTTATTCACCCTCACGCAGCCAGAGCTAAGCGCACGAGCCTCCTTTTGAAAGAGGGCGTGGTTTGGTGTGTCATGCAGGTAAATCGCGTCAGAGCTCGGCATATTGAACTTATAACGCCCAAGCGAGTTGTGCGCGCCTGGGGCCTGCTGGAAACGAAACGGCATGTTAGACGGGGTAATCGTCGCCCAGTCGACCATCCAGGGGTCAATCGCCTCTTTGCTGTTCCAGCCCCGCAGAACCGTATAGTTGTGACGTTCAAGGTACCCGGGGTCATTCCAGACTTTTGGTAAAATATCTTTGCGCGCAAGCGTTGGCGGGACGTTCCAGGGCGGGTTAACAACCACATTATTCAGCGCGCTGCTCATCATGGGCGTTTTACGATCCGGGCGACCGACAATGACTTTTGATGCCAGCACCTCATTACCATTCAGGTAATAGACCAGCGAATATTGCGGAATATTAACCATAATGCCCGTTGAGAGCTTGCCGGGAAGCAAGCGCAGGCGCTGAATGTTCAGCGCCAGCAAGCCCGCACGCTGGGCTGGGGTAACATTGAGCCAGTCACGCGTGGCTGTCCCGATGACACCGTCTGCATGCAGGCCCTGTGCACTCTGAAAGCGTTTTACTGCTTCTACCAGCGTACGATCGTATTCACTGCGTACCGCAGCCACAGCAGGTTTTTTCTTACCTTGCGTTACCGGCGCGGGTACGGCTGGTTTTGTCTCTTCAACCGCAATAGCTGAAGGACTGACAACGTTCGCGCTGTCGTTATCGCCTGGCAGGGCAATATGCGGATGCGCTTCCATCATCCCGCTACGTTGCAAAATCTCACGCAATGCCGGGACATCAATGCTCCATTGACCCGGCCTTAAGGATGCCGTTCCGGTCAGCTGTGGCCAGGGGGTGGTGTCGGCCACTAAAGCCAGCAATGACTTATGCATCACCTCATACTGGGGATGCTGCGGTGCGAGACTGGCAATAAAAGAGGCGAGCTCGCCATTATCCAGGGCCAGTTGCCACTGATTGATAACCGAGAGTGGCGGGGTTTCCAGCGAATAGGGTTTGGTACTGTAAAGCCAGCGGTTACCTTTTACCGGAATACTGGCAACATAATTGAGATAGCCCATCATCGCGTCTGAAAGCACTACGTCTCTTGCCATGCCGGTAACGGCAGGGTCGGTCAGTAGCTCAACCCAGGTCGTAAACTGCGGCTGGAAGCCGGCGATGGCAATCTCAGCTAACTGTTGCTGGAAGGCCTGAACGGCTTCGCGATTGTCCCATAACGGTTTCATCTCACGTGCCGCATAAAGCGCCGCAAGTGAGTTCATGTAAACGGGCGACCAGTTAGCAGGAAGAATCCCCTGCAAAGATGCACGCGCCTCAGCAGGCGCATTTTCACTCGGGAAAGGCGTTAACCCTGCCATCATGGCTGTCGCAGGAGACTGCGCCAGCGGTTGAGATAACGCGGTCGGTTGAAAACCCTGAGTCGCTGAGCTATCAACCGGCACCACTTCAGGCTCATCGGCCTGAGCGCTAAACAGTGGAGCGAGTGCGAATGTCAGGCATAAACCCAACGAAGACATTCGACGACCATACGACTTCATAAGCAACATCCCTTGCCCCCTGTTCACAGTAAATCAGCATCACTTCATTCTTTCTCTAAGTATATAAAGACAAAAAAGCATTTGCCTTACCAAATGTAAAGAAGTTTAAAGACCCACTCACGCTGAGCAGACCTCTTTAGATAAAAAAATGGCGGCATATCTGCCGCCATCAGAGAGCTCAGGTTATCAGGATGCGTCAGCCGTTCCCGGCAACGTTTCTGGTAACTGCGCAGCAAAACCTCGCAGACCTACCACATGTACGTGCTCGTTGTTGTGCACAACCTTACGTACCAGCTTATAGGTGGTTCCTTTTTCAGGGCTGATATTTTCCGGTGCGGCAATGATAAGCTGCATTTCAAGCCGTTCGCACAACTCGAACAGCGTTGCAATGGAACGGGCATCAAGACGTGCCGCTTCGTCAAGGAACAGCAGTCGGCAGGGCGAAATATCTTTTCCACGCAGACGACGTGCTTCATCCTCCCAGCTCTGTACCACCATCACCAGAATCGACATCCCGGTACCAATGGCCTCACCGGTAGAGAGCGCACCCGATTCTGCACGAAGCCATCCATCAGAACCGCGGTTTACTTCCACTTCCATTTCCAGATAGTTACGGTAGTCCAGTAACTCTTCCCCGATGGTTTGCGGCGTCCGCTGGCCCAGATCGATTTGCGGGTTCAGGCGCTGATACAACTTCGCCAGGGCTTCCGAAAAGCTCAGACGATTGCTGTTAAACAGATCCTGATGCTGTTCATGCTGCTCCGAGAGTACCGTCAGCAGGGTGGCATGGGTTTCCCGCACGTTCACGTTAAGCCGCACGCTGTTGACCTGACCAAAGGAGACGCTTTGCAGACCCTGGTTCAACTGACGAATACGGTTCTGCTCACGCTGGATAGTTTTGCGAATAATGTTCGCTACGCTTCGGGAGCTGATGGCCAGTTTCTGCTCACGTGAGGTCAACTCTTCCGTCAGACGACTCAGCTCAATCTCCATCTGTTCAATGGCTTCTACCGGATCGTCAGTACGGATAATATCCTGACGGATACGCTCACGAAGATGCTGATAAACCGCAACGAAGAACTGAATTTTGCGCTCAGGCCGTTTCGGATCTTCCGACATCCTCAGGACATCACGAAGATGCTCGTTATCGGCGACGGCAAGACGCAACGCACCCAGGGCTTTATCCGACATGGAACGCAATTCATCTCCGGAAAGATAAGCAAGTTCACGACGGTGCAGACGGCGTTCAACGCCATTATCTTTAACCATGCGCATAACCGCACACCAGCCAGCTTTTGCCGTCACGACATGCTCGCGCATCTCATGATAGTCGCGTTCAAGACGACGGAGTTTACGGGTCAGATTATCCATCTCCGCCTCACAGAACGTCAGCGCTTTTTCCAGTTGATTACGGCGGGCACGGTTGCCGGAGAGTTGCGCATGCAGCTCATCACGGCGAATGCGCGCTCGCTCTTCCGCACCACTGTCGGCACGCACGCCAATGTCCTGTAACTCTTTTTGCAGATCGTTCAGCAGCTCTTTCTTCGTATCGAACGAACTTTTCAGTGATGCCATAACCTGATTGTACTGGCTAAGCTGTGCTGCATGACTACGCAACGCTTCACGGGTGCGGCTACGCTCTGCTTCTGCCTGCTCCAGACGCTGGCGCAACTTCTCATTCAGATCGTTATTACCACTGAGCATCTGGGCAGAATCGGAATAGCTAAAGTGAGCACGACGCTGGACCACTTCGGCTAACGCGAAGGCCTGTTGACGGGCATCACGCTGCGCCTGCTGCGATAACGCATAATCTTCTTTTAACTGTTCGAACTGCTCAGGATCGTTTTGCAGCACCGAGACTATCGGCTCCAGCTTCGCCAACTGATTACCGTACTGCTGAATAAAGCGGGCCGCTTCCTGAGCTTCATCCAGACGTTCCTGGATTTCATCCACGCGATCGGCAAGCGTTTCATCCGCCAGCAGGCTAAGACGTGGCAGCAGTCGGTTAAGCAGCGCCACCCCCTCTTTGGCCTGCTCGAACTGGGTGCGATTTTGCTGATTATCGTTCTCGTGAGCAGTGATGGCCCGCTCCAGTTCGCCGCGTCGGCTATTGAGCGTGCGTATCTCGGCTTCTGGATCGGCATCAAACGCAACGGCCAGATGGCTCCCGATGAAACGGCTAAAAGCCTGGTGTAAACGCTGGGTTTTCTGCACATCAAAGGACAGGGTCGCAAAACGCTCAGACAGCGCTTCACGCTCCGCATGGAGGCTTTCAATCCGGCTTTCACGCGCCGCTCGCCCGAACAGGGGCACGGACGGAAAGCGTGAATAACGCCACTGTCTGTCAGCAATTTTTACAACGACCGCTTTTTCCAGCTCATCCACGCCGAACACACTGTCATCAAAAGATTGCGGATCGCCTTCAATCAAATAGAGATCTTCCGGGCAGTCCTCAAGACCTTCCAGCTGTTCTGAGACCAGCGATAAATCCGGCACCACAATAGCGTGTCTCGACGGGCCATAAAGCGCTGAGTAGTAAGGGGCATCCTCAAGGCTGACGTCATCATAGATTTCGGACAACAACACGCCGCCAAAACGTTCCGCCAACGCATTAAGGCGTCCATCTTCGGCCCCTCCTGGCTGGCTGAGGCGTTCGATCTCGTCGTCGACAGCACGCTTACGTGCACCTACCTCGTCACGCTCTACGCTGCCTTCACGCTCACGCTCCAGCAGTTGCTGAAGGTATTCGGTGACGTCCTGGCCGGATTCAAACTGCTCTGCGCTCTGCTCACATAGCTGGTTGAGGCTGTTCTGTGCCGCCAGCCAGACGGGCGCACGCAGGGTCAGGGTTTTGATACGGGATTGCAGCTGCTCCAACTCCTGGCGCAGCGCCATGCGTTGTTCGCCTGCACCAGAAACCGTATCTGAGAGCGCTGCGATTTGCGCTTCCAGCTCCTGGTGTAGTGCTTCAAGCTCATCAATGGCATAGGTTTTACCCTGGCGTTTGCAAAAGTCTGCCAGCAGCCGCTCGGCATCCTGCTGTTCGCGTAAACGCTGCTCCAGCTCATTCAATCGCATCCGTAAGGATTGCGCCTCACCGGCCAGGTGGCGCTGGTTTACCCCGTCCCGAAGAAGTTCACGGGCAACGTTCCAGGCATCACTGCGGGGGAGCGGGCCATTGATGGCAACCACCAACTGGTAAGCCTGCTCAAACTGACTGTGCGCCGTTTGTGCCACGCTCATGCGCTGGTCCAGCGTCAGCAGCCTTTCAGTGGCTTCACGCTCTTTCGCCTGGAAGGTCTCCAGCCACTCATCCGCGGTGTCTGACGTCAAATCAGGTAACTGGCAAAGTTCTTTTGCTCGTTGCAGCGCCTGCAAAGCCTGGTTGTACTGAATGGCACGGGTCTGTTGGACATCCAGCGCCTGCTGGTAATCGGCAAGCTGGTTTTTAAGCTCGTCAACTTCAAGCTCTGCGGCTTCCGCCCGGGCTTCATTCTCTTCCTGACGATCTGTTGCTTCAGCCACGACTTCAGTCTGCTCTTCGAGGCGAATCTGCAACTCCTCCAGATCGGCCTCATAGCGCTCGATTTTCTCCTGCTGGCGCAACGCGGTCTGCACCAGGTTAAGGTGATCGCTGGCAGCCTGATAATCAGCCTCAAGATCGCCTTCCGCGCCATTCTGTTCAGCCAGCTCTCGTGCCATATCGACATGTTTATACTGCTCTGCCGCCAGCTGCTGGCGTGAGGAGAACAGATCGCGACGGTCGGTCAGCGCTTTGTCCAGATGAACGCGACGTTCATTAGCGTGACGCATATAGTCCGCTGCCACATAGTTGGTGGCTTCGCTGATCAAATGCTTAAACAGGTCGCGGTCAGACTGGGTGACGCGGATGGCTTCCAGCGTCATCCGGTTCTCCCTCAGGGCAGCTTCCATATCCTGAAACGCCTTACGGACGCCGCTGTTTTCAGGTAACAGATAATCACGCAGAGAACGGGTAATGGCGCTGGAGATGCCGCCATAAAGGGACGCTTCAATCAGACGGTAGAATTTGCTGCGATCGGACGCCGTTCGCAACCGACGCGCCACGATGCCCAAATCAAACATCAGGGCATGGTAGTCGGTGATGGAGTTGAACTGCTTAAACTGCACCCCTTCCATCTCGTCGAGCTTGTCTTTCACTTCCTGCAGCGGCAGTACGCGGGCCTGACGTTCGTTTACTGTCTCCGTCAGAAGCTGCGTTGGTAAAAATGCGGTCGGCAGTCCCTGGATGGCAAAAGGCTTGATATCTACTTTGCGGTCGCGACCCGCAACCTGCTGTAAACGTACCCCCACCAGTACGCGCTGGTGACGAGAGTTGATGACGTCAAGTACGGCATAGCAGACCCCCGCCCTCAGCTTTCCGTGCAGACCTTTGTCGCGCGAACCGGAGGTCGCGCCCGCTTCGGTGGTATTGCGAAAGTGCAGAAGGGTGAGATCCGGAATAAGTGCTGTTACAAAAGCAGCCATCGTTGTGGACTTACCCGCACCGTTGCCCCCGGACAAGGTTGTGACCAGTTCATCCAGATCGAACGTACGGGCAAAGAAACCGTTCCAGTTAATCAGCGTTAGTGAGCGAAATTTACCGCGATCAATCATTATTCTTCCTCTCCGCTTTCCGGCTGGTTTTCTTCTGGATCGTCATTAAGCTGTAGATGATTTTCGACGGGCATCGCTTCGCCGTCACGAATCAACCGGCGCTGCGCTTCACGCGCATCATCCCCGGAGCGTACGTCGGCACCAAAGCGGAATACGGATTCTGTTATCCGGAATTTGCTGCTGTCATTACCCATAAACCAGACCATGCCAAGACGACGCAGACGGTTCAGTGAAGAACGCACCTTCTCCTGCAATTTCTGGCGGTCCAGATCTGAACCGGTTGAACGGTTATTCACCAGTTTTAGTAAACGAGTTTCATCCGCTAATGACAGAAGCTCATCGTAAAGCTCCTGCTGGGTAAAAATACCTTCATTCGCCAGGCGTTCCGGGCTGAGATAGAGGTAACAGAGAATTTTACCCACCATCATATCCAGCTCAGAGAGCACCGAACGCGGGATAAGGGTGGTCGACCGCGGACGTAAATAGAAGAACCCTTCAGGAGCGCGGATTAATTCCACATTGTATCGGGCATAAAATTCTTCCATATATTCCTGAAAATCCATCAGGAACGCATGGTTGTCCAGCTCATCAAGACCGATATGTCGACCTGAACGCAGGGCGCTGTCCAGAGCCGGGAAAAGCGGGTTAGAAAGTGCCTGGGCCAGTTTAACCGGCATCATTTGTTCAATATTTGTCAATGACATGCGCCTGTACCTTGGCTCCGTAATCATTAATCGGCTGCCATTCAGGAGGCAGTCCGGTGAAATCTGCTTGCGCCACGCCAAGGCGTACCGCCTGATCGATGACGATCCTTGCAACATCAAAATGCCGCGCACGTGGATAGCGCAGCAGATATTCGCGCACAACCAGACCAAGATCCAGCGGCGTCTCTTTTGTCTTATAGATAGCGAGCTGTTCTTCGATCATCGCCGCAAGTTGTTCGCGAATTTCGTTGAACTCTTCGTATTCCAGATCCGGTGGAAGTTCACCCGTTACCTCTTCGTCCCGCAGCGCCATCTCTTCATCGCGCATATCCAGCAGCCTGTCGGCGCTGGCATGCGTGAGCGTCCAGGGCGCATCAAAGTAAGACTGCACGGACTGACGAAGCCGCTGGGCGAAGACACGGTTCTTATCCATATCAATAGCGGTACGGATAAATTTGTGCACGTGGCGGTCGTAACCAATCCATAAATCTATCGCCTGTTGCCCCCAACTGACGATGCGATCCAGTTTGCTTTGCAAATCGAATACAAGCCGGTCTACGAATTCAAGGTCGTTGTGTGCCAGGGTCGCATCCTGGATCTGCAGGAGATTGGCCTGCAGCTTATCGCCTGCGGCATCCAGGGTGTCCTGTAATTCACGCAATGTGCCGGAGGTTTCCGACAATAACAGTTCGCAGCTGGATATCGCCGCCCGCCAGTCTTTATTCAGCAACTGGGCAATATCATCTTTCACCAGTTGCTGCTGTTCATCCATCACACGCTGGGTCAAATCGATACTGTCGAAAATCTCGGCCACGGAGTATTTGAGCGGCGCATATACATTGCGGTGCCAGTGGAATTCATCTCCCCCTTCCTGGGCAGCATCGGCGGCTCGTTTTAATTCTGCCGCCACAATTGAGAGCTGCATGGAGAGTCGCAGCGTGGAGAATTCACGCTGGCGAATATAATAATCGGTAATCCCCATTCCCAGCGGCGTCAGGCGATAAATGGCATTGCCTTCAGCAAGTTCACTGGTGAAACGGTTTAATAAACGCTGACGCACCATATCATTGATGGCGTTGTTGGCGCGCTGAGTGATGGTGTCGCTACTCTGTTCAAACGCGTCACTGACGTGGCGGAACGCGTCCACCAGCTCTCCTTCGCTCATTTCGCCATCCAGCCGCTCACCGTTTAACGTGGCGATGGCCAGTAAAAATGAGAGCCTGTCCACCGGCAGGGCGATAGAAAAATCATTTTTTCGGGCCCAGGCAACCAGTTCGGGCACTGTCTGGGAAAATTCACTCATCGTTCATCCTTTCATCTCTCTGCGGCTTGATCGCGGTCACGTGAATATAACGACCCAGGCTGACGTAGGGCTCCTGCCGACAATATTGTGTTTCAAGTTCAAGCAAGGCGTTATAGCACTCCTGCTGCTGATGCTTATCTCGCAGATAATCATGAAAAACGCGGACGCCAGTTTTTCCGGTAATATGCCAGCCTATCTCATTCAGCCAGCCATAGACTTCATCCGGATGGCGCGGATAATCCGGGGACAACGTACGCTTTTTCTTTTTCGGCATACCCGCCAGCACGTAGTCGAAATTGCCGACGACCATATTGCGCATTAACAGCCCGTGCGCATTGTAGAACATCAATGACAGCGCACCGCCTCTGCTGAGTACTGACCATAAGGCCTGCAGCACGCCCGTGGGCTCAGCGACCCACTCCAGCACCGCATGGAACAATATCAGATCGACCGGCGAATCCAAATGCTGCGCAATATCCTGAGCGGCGCACTGTATAAAATGCATATTTCCGCTCACACCTTTCTCCTGCGCCGCAACGCGGGCCCGCTCAATCATCTCTTTTGAGACATCACACAGCGTGACATGATGCCCCCGCAGCGCCATCTGGATTGCCGTCTGGCCCTCACCGCCTCCTGCATCCAGCACCCGAAGCGGCCGCTCTCCAGCTTCTGCCAGCAACGCGTCGAGATCTTGCCAGAGGATCGCCTGACGCAGTTGGCCCTTGGTGGTGCCATAAATGTTTCGCGAGAATTTCTCTGCGATGCCGTCGAAATTACGATCCTGCATGACCGCTCCACGATCCTGACAAAACCGCTATTTTGTCACAGCCGTGCCGAGAATGAACCCACCTGGTGTAAGATCGCCCAGAAACACGCGCTGTATGGTCAAAAAGGAGACGGAAGCGATGCTTTTCACCCTCAAAAAATACATTGGCGGCCTGATGTTGCCTTTGCCCTTTTTGTTGCTACTGATTGGAACAGGGATAGCACTGGTCTGGTTTAGTCGGTGGCAGAGAACGGGGAAAAGTATCATTACCGTAAGCTGGATGGTCTTATTCATGATTAGCTTACAGCCCGTCGCTGACGGCCTGCTTGGGCCGATTGAAAACAGCTACCCCACCTGGCGGGGCGAACAGCGGGTTAATTATATCGTGGTCCTGGGCGGTGGTTACACCTGGAATGATGAGTGGGCACCCAGCTCAAACCTAATCAATAACAGCCTGCCTCGCCTCACTGAAGGCATCCGCCTGTGGCGGGAAAATCCTGGCGCCAGAATGATTTTTACCGGGGCGGCCGCACGAACCAATCCGGTCAGCACCGCTGAAGCCGGCGCTCGTGTCGCAGAGAGCCTTGGCGTTCCACGCAGCGATATCCTCACCCTCGATAGTCCAAAAGATACGGAAGAAGAGGCCGCAGCGGTCAAAGCCGCGATCGGTGATGCTCCTTTTCTGCTTGTTACTTCAGCATCCCATATGCCGAGAGCGGTCATCTTTTTCCGTCAGGCTGGTCTGCATCCCCTTCCCGCCCCTGCCAATCAGTTGGCCATTCATTCACCGCTTAATCCCTGGGAAAGCGCAATCCCCTCCCCGGTCTGGCTGATGCACAGTGACCGGGTTGGGTACGAAACGCTTGGGCGGGTCTGGCAGTGGCTGAAAGGGGAGTCAGGCAAGCCAGGGCAGGAGTGATTTCGAGGCTAAATTGAAATTGTCGCGATTGAAGTGGCCGGTGTTGACTAACTGCGCCACTTCATCCCAGAGCAGATACAACCAGCGCCGCCACATAAAGGCTTCAGAAACGGGTGCGCGCTGGAGATAGTGCCAAAGCAGCCCTTCTGACAGCGCCCCCTCCGCGAGGCGGAACAGCTCATATTCACGCGGAGCCCAGAGCATTATTCCAGGCCCCACCATCGCCAGCAGTTGGTCGCTACGCGCATCTTTCAGCATGCTTCGCAGGTTAAAATTTCCGTGGACCAGTACGCAGTTATCGTTAAATCCGTCAAACAGTGCAGGCAGACATTCGCGCGTGCGAAACAAAATACGCTTATCCTGCATCGTTAACCCGGTATTCTGATACTGATTAAGCGTGGTCCAGAGTACTTCCACTCGCTGGCGATACCAGGACGGCCAGATATTTTCCTGGGTGCTGTCTACCGTGCCGACACATCCACGGCTGTCCTGCCGGTGCCAGGCCAGTAAACCTTCAACAATCTGATCTTTAAGCTGTTCCCAGCGTTCCGGCGTGCGCGCTGGTGCTTCCACCGACACCCCACGTAAGCGTTCGATAAGCAGAACATCCGGGCCCGGGTGCTCTTCATGCGTCATGACTCCATAGACCACGGGCATACGCACCGTACCGCTGCGCGCCAGCATTGAGATTTTCCATGCCAGTTGCCGCGCCAGCCCAGGCGTGGTGAAGCTTCTTGCCAGCAAGGGCATCGCATTACCCTGGCTGTCATAAAGCGACCATAGTGCCGTATCAGGACGTTCGCTCACACATTCCATACGGCTTAGCTTTTCACCCAACAGATGGCTCAGTTCAGCACGCAGTTGTTCCATACAAGATTACCCTCATGAAGACCACTGCTTTTTATAATGAGCGCCTGCCACGGGGAAGTCACCCTGACGAGATCAAATCAGGATGAGAATATGCGTAAAAAAACAAATCCCCTCCGGACGGAGAGGATGAGAGGGTAACTTAGCGCATTTGGGCGCGGACACGTTCCAGATCGTCCGGGGTATCGACGCCGGTACCGGGAATTTGAGTTGCGACTGCAACATGAATTTTTTCGCCGTACCAAAGCACCCGCAGTTGCTCCAGCATCTCAATATTTTCTAACGGACTGGCTTCCCAGTTAACGTAGCGACGAATAAAACCGGCCCGGTAGCCATAGATACCAAGATGACGCAGTACGCTATTGCCAATGGTTTCTTTCGATACGGCAAAACGGTCACGGTCCCACGGAATGGTCGCACGGGAGAAATACAATGCATAACCCTCAGCGTCCAGTACCACTTTTACCGCGTTCGGGTTGAATGCTTCTTCGGCATCATGGACAGGCGCCGCCAGGGTCGCCATACCAACCTCGCGTGCCGCCAGATTCTCTGCAACCTGACGGATTATAACCGGCGGGATCATGGGTTCGTCACCCTGCACGTTAACGATAACCGTGTCATCGCTGAACCCGCATTTTTCTACCACTTCTGCCAGACGCTCGGTTCCAGACTGATGGTCGGCGCGTGTCATACACACTTCACCGCCCGCCGCTTCGACCGCCTTTGCCACTTCTTCATGATCCGTAGCAACGATAATACGATCGGCACCAGATTCTCGTGCACGCTCCAGCACATGCACAACCATTGGTTTACCGTTGATATCCACTAACGGTTTTCCGGGCAACCGGGTTGACGCATAGCGGGCGGGAATAATGACTACGAAACTCATGGTCGACTCTCATCTTCTGTCAATGGGCGGGCTTCTGTTTCTAAAAGAACCGGAATTCCCTCGCGGACCGGATAGGCGAGGCTATCCAGCTTGCAGATTAATTCTTGCTTATCCTGACTGTAATACAGTTTGCCGTTGCAAACCGGGCAGGCAATGATTTCCAGCAACCGATGATCCATGTTTCCTCCTGATGGACCGGACGTGAGATTGTTAAATATTAACATATTCATTTATCAGACCGCGTCTATTTCCAGCCCCTGATGAATATCTGTAAAGAGACCATCGGGAAGGCGGCCAAAGGTAATACGCACCGCTCCCTGCCAACGGGCAAAATCGGTAATGGCACTTTTCAGCTCGTTATTAAGGCGCTTATTCGGTTTCACTCCGGCCTCAAGAAAGAGCGCGATAATCTCCAGCACATTCGTTTTACGGTGCATTTTGGCATCCATTCTGCCTACCAGACGCCCCCGATGCAGTAGCGGCAATACGAAGTATCCAAACTGCCGTTTGGGCGCAGGCGTGTAACATTCCAGCCGATAGCTGAAATTAAAAAGCTGTTCGGCGCGCTTTCTGTCCCAGACAACCGGGTCAAAAGGAGAAAGTACGGCACTGTGCGTGGCGTTGAGTTTTCCTGCCATCCCCTTTTCCAACAGAGGGAGCAAACTGGTGTGCAGCCACGCGGGACCAAGGGTCTCGATGTTGACCGGAACAATAACGTTTTCTGCCTGTAATCTTTCCAGTAAAACCGGCAGAGAGAGTTTTCGCAGACGATAGTAGTCAGCCAGCCATGATGCCCGGAAGATACCGAGGCTGCGGGCGCTGTTTTCCAGCATCAGAATTTCAGCCTGCGTTTGTGAAAGGCTATCGCGTTCATCATCCCACTCTGGCATGACGCGTGCGGTGAGATCATAGACACGCTGGAAATTACGCCGTTCTGTCACCATCACCCTGCCCGAGGTGAATAATCCCTCCAGATGACGTTTATGGGGCTTCCAGTCCCACCAGCCACTGCTTCCTTTATGGGGGTGTTCAAAATCCGCTGAGCGCACCGGGCCATGCTGCCCGATATGGGCCACCAGCGCCTCGATTTCCACGGCATGCTCCTGCATCCATTCTGGACGATATTTCCAGCCCATCTTTTCTGGCGCGAGCATACGGTGGCGGATCAACCTGAAATCAGTACGGGGTAAGAAACAGGCTTCGTGAGCCCAATATTCCATGAGCTCTCCACGACGTAGCGCCTCGTCCAGCCAGACGGGAGGATAACTGCCAAGCCGACTGAAGAGCACGATATAGGGGCTGCGTGCCACAATATTGATCGTATCGATTTGCAGCAGTGACATGCGCTGGACGGTAGAAAGAATATCCTCAGGTTTCGCGCTTCGGGTTGGTTTTTGCAGCAATCCCTGAGCGGCAAGGTGGAGTTGTCGGGCAAGTTGCAATGAAATAAGCGGCGCTGACATAAGCTTCCCGGTAGACAGTGTGCACCCGACAAATCGCTAGCGCACCAGGGTTAATAGATCCTTTAACAGTGTGGCAGCCTTATCCCCGTCAAGATGCGCATCAACAGGGAGATACCACCAGTTCTCATGGGCGAAGGCGCGGCATTTTACCGCGTCCTTTTCCGTCATGATAAGGCTCTGCCCGCTGCTCAGTAACTTAACCACATCCGCTTCAAAGAGCGCCTGGTGGTCGGCAAGGGCAACCTCCCCTTCAAGCGTCACGCCACATTGTGCGAGGGTGGCAAAAAAACGCGGTGGATGCCCGATACCAGCCATTGCGACAAGATGGTTAAGTTCCCGGACGTCGCGATGCTCCCCGGTGCGCACATTCACTGCGGTGCCCGGTTTCAGGTGCATCGCAATTTCATCCGCAGACGCAACGCCCCCATTCGTAATGATGGCGTCCACGGTCTTCAGGCGCGAGGCTCGTTCGCGCATTGGCCCTGCCGGCAACCACCAGCCGTTGCCAAAACGGCGGACACCATCAATGACCACGATCTCTTTATCACGATGAAGACGATAATGCTGTAAACCATCGTCCGTCACGATAAGCTGAACCGGGTCGTGTGCCAGCAGCGCTTTCACTGCATCAACCCGGGAGGGGGAAACGGCCACCGTTGCGCCCGTTCGTTGATAAATAAGTACGGGTTCATCACCCGCCTCTGCCGTTGTCGTGTCCACTGTGAGCACCAGGGGATAGTGCGCCGCCTTTCCGCCATATCCGCGAGACACCACACCCACGCGTACTCCCTGTTGCTGTAACTGTTCTACCAGCCAGATGACAACCGGGGTTTTGCCGTTCCCTCCCGCCGTCAGATTACCGACCACCACCACCGGGACGGGCGCACGCCAGGGTTTACGCAATCCGATACGCCAGCTTAACCGAATGATGCTGCTCACCAGGCCATAAAGCCAGGAGAAGGGCAGCAAAAGCAGCCATAAAGGTGACTCACCAGACCAGATGCGGGCTATCATTCGCCAAACTGCATTTTATGTAACTGGGCGTAGACACCGCGTTGTGCCAGCAGCTCGGTATGACTTCCACGCTCAACAATACGCCCCTCTTCCACCACGACTATCTCATCAGCCTGTTCAATGGTAGACAGGCGGTGCGCAATAACCAGCGAGGTGCGGTTTTTTTGCAACTCATTGAGGGCAGACTGAATGGCACGTTCAGATTCCGTATCTAATGCCGATGTCGCTTCATCAAGGATCAAAACTGGACTGTCACGGAGCAGGGCACGCGCGATAGCGATACGCTGACGTTGCCCCCCTGAAAGCAACACCCCGTTTTCACCAATAATGGTGTCAAGGCCGTTGTCCATCTTGCTGATAAAGTCCATGGCATAGGCCATTTTCGCCGCCTGCTCTATCTGCTCGCGACTAAACGCTTCAGTGCGGGCGTAAGCAATATTATTGGCTACCGTGTCGTTGAACAGATGGACATTCTGCGAAACCAGAGCAACCTGATTACGCAGTGAGGTCAGTTTGTACTCGCGCAAATCGTGACCGTCCATCAGGATTTCGCCTTCATCAATATCGTAAAAGCGCGTGATCAGGCTTGCCATTGTCGACTTACCCGAACCTGACCGCCCCACCAGCGCCACGGTTTTGCCCGCCGGGATTTTCAGGTTGATATTACGTAACGCTGGCGTTTCACGACCAGGGTAGGTGAAGGTCACATTGCGAAACTCAATATCACCTTGCGCACGCTCGATGACCCGTTGACCTTCGTCTTTTTCCTGCTCACTGTCGAGGATGGCAAATAACGTCTGACAGGCTGCCATACCACGCTGGAACTGCGCATTAACGTTCGTCAGCGATTTCAGTGGGCGCATCAGGGCTATCATGGATGAAAAGACCACGGTAATGGTACCTGCGGTCAGTGTCTCCATCACACTCGGAAAACTGGCAGCGTAAAGCACGAACGCCAGGGCAAGGGAGGCAATCAATTGAATAATGGGATCTGAAATTGAAGAGGCAGAGACCATTTTCATACCCTGCAGACGCATTTTGTTACTGACTTTGTCAAAACGGCTGGTTTCAACCTGCTGCCCACCAAACATCAGTACTTCTTTATGCCCTTTTAGCATCTGCTCGGCGCTGGTGGTGACCTGACCCATCGTGTTTTGCATATTTTTGCTGATGTTACGAAAGCGCTTTGAGACCACACGGATGGCGAAGGAGACGACCGGGGCCAGCACAATCAAAATCACCGACAGCTGCCAGCTGTAATAAAACATCATGACAAAAAGGCCGATGATAGATGCACCTTCACGCACCACGGTGATCAGGGCACTGGAAGAGGAAGAGGCAACCTGTTCAGAATCATAGGTAATGCGCGACAACAAGGTGCCTGTCGACTGCTTATCGAAGTAAGAGACAGGCATACCCATCATATGGCTGAAAAGCCGACGGCGCATGGTCATTACCACTTTGCCGGACACCCAGGATATACAGTAACTTGAAATATAGCTGGTGATGCCGCGTAAAATCATCAGCCCGATAACCACCAGTGGCATCCACAGCAGCACTGAACGGTCCGTTTTGCCAAAACCATCATCCAGTAACGGTTTAAGAAGCGATAGCATGAAGGTATCGCTGGCGGCGTTGAGGATTAACGCTACTCCCGAGACGAACAACCCCGCTTTAAACGGCGCAATCATGGGCCAGAGGCGGCGAAATGTTTGCCATGTTGAGAGATCTTTGTCGTTATGCATTCAAAAAACCAGCACTTGTTGAAAGAGCCGCATATTCTACCCGTTATCGCCAGGGACGCCAAACCACTGATGATACCAGCGTGGGAAAATATGCTCGCGCAGGCTGACTATGGTCCAGGTATCAGGTGAAAATTGCACGGTAATTTGCCCATGATGCGGTGTGTCATACCATTTGTATCCCTCCTGAAGATAACGGTTTTTTACTTTTTCCGACGGCAGACGCCATGCGTTATAGCGTGATGCTGATACCAGAGCCGCAGCTCCATTTACTCTTTGAATAAAGGGCAACGTTGAAGACGTATTACTGCCATGATGTGGAACCTGAATGACGCTTGCTGCCAGATGCTGCCAGTAGTGACGCAACATCGCGAGCTCTGCGGAAGTTTCAATATCTCCGGTGAGCAGAATGCTGTGTTTGCCCTCTTCAACTTTCACCACGCAGGAAAGATTATTCCCTCCCATTCGCGAATCCCTTAGCGGCCAGTGTGCCGTAAAGGTTAAACCCTGCCACTGCCATTTCTCCCCGCGCCAGCAAGGTTGGTAGTTTTTAGAATTAACCGGACTTCGGACCCAGAGTGCCGGCCAGAGACGCATAAGCGTATCTAGCCCGCCGCGATGATCGAGATGATCATGGCTAAGAATAATGCCTTCAGGCTCTAAGTGGTGCCAGCGGAGCCAGGGAATTATCAACTGTTTTGCACTGTCGCCGCCCGGCCAGGCCAACCCTGTGTCATAGAGAATGGCTTTACCGTTGCGCTCAATCACCATCGCAAGTCCCTGCCCCACATCCAGCATATGCACACGCCAGGTATCGGGGGTCGGATAACGAAATAGCGGTATCAGCATCGCGCTCAACGCGACCAGACACAGGCCTGGCACCGAACGAAAAAGTTGCAAACGCAGGAGAATCAAAACAACCCAGGGTACTCCCCCCATTGCCAGCCAGCGCGCGTCGACATTCAGCCACCCCGGGGGCAGAGCATGTAAAAACCAGAAGAGAAAATCTAACGAACCGTCAGCAAGCAACCAGAGGAGGGTCTCAATTGCGTGAGGCCCGGTCAGATGAAGCAACATGCCCATCAGGATGAGCGGAACCGTTATCAGGGTCACGAGCGGAACTGCCAGCAGATTTGCCACCAGGGAACTCACGCTTACGCCATGAAAGGAGAGGATTTGCAGGGGTAACAGTAACAGCGTCATCCCCACCTGAAGGTAGATCAGATTAACCAGTCCGCGATACCACCAGGCCATGCTTTTCGTCCTGAGTGGCAGCCACTGATACCAAAAAATAAGGGCGGCGACAGCAAAGGCGGAAAGCCACAGGCTTTGCGACAATATCGCGACAGGATCAACAAATAAGATACCAGCAACACAGCACCCCCAGACTTGCCAGGGACTCCATTGTCGACCAGAAAGGCGTAACCCTGCCCATACGCCGAGAGAAATTGCCGTTCTGAACGCCGGGGGTTGCATCCCGGTAAGCCACGCATAATAAATCGCGAAAATGACGCCGACATACAGCGGCAGACGCCAGTTTATCCAGTGTGCCGGGAAGAAGAACTGTATGCCTCGGGCGAACAGCCCGCCGAGTACAGCCGTTAAGGCAATATGCAGTCCGGATATCGCCATTAAATGCGCGGTACCTGTCTCGCGCATGATGTCTTTAGTTTCTGCATCCAGCGAGGTGCGTTCTCCCAGCCCCAGGGCCAGTATGACGGCTTGCCAGTGAAAGGGCTCGAGCCTCTTTGTCAGTGAATTAACGAACAGGCCCCGTCTGCTGCACTCACTGCTGATGGCTCTGGCGGTGATGAATCGTCCTGTGAGTGGCTGATGAATGGATAACGCGTGCCGCTGTGTGTCGAAACCACCCGCGTTAAGTTGCCCGTGTATTGCCCTCGCCCGAATCACCATTTCCCATTGCTGACCTGCACATACAGCTTCAGGCAAATATTGACCATAGAATACAATGCCAGGCGCAGGGTAAAGGCGTTTACCGTTCAGATGGGTAATAGTGGCAAAATGGGTCGTCGCACGATCCGTATCGGTAATAACCACCTTCACTTTCTGGCTGCTTCCCGGAATAAACGCCATAGGCCATATCTGTTGCCGTGCAGCCAACACTCCCCACGCAAAAAACAACAGCGCAAATCCTGCGTATCGTAGGATACGTCTACGCTGCCCCGCCAGCACACATGCCGCTGCAATCATCCACCAGAGGAAGTGCAGGCCGGGTAGTTTCGGTAGAAATAAGAGCGGTATTAATCCCAGATTGAGACACATCGCCAGGGCAGGTAATGTCATTCACACCTCCTTGTTGTGGTGAGTGTGAATGGCGCTATCAGCAGTGTCTGCGCAGAAAGAGAAGATTTACGGCGAGCCCCGAAATCGAGTTCAGGTTTTGCATCGGCCAACAAGAAATCTGCGGGAGCGGTTCAGGTTTTGCCCACGCAGGGCCTGAAACGAAAAAAGCACCTTATCGGTGCTTTTCACTGGTTAAGCCTCAGTAAACTGAAACTTATTCATAAATATTGGCGCGGTCACGCAACTCTTTACCCGGCTTAAAGTGCGGAACGTATTTTCCTTCCAGATCCACTTTATCGCCCGTTTTCGGGTTACGTCCGGTGCGAGGTGCACGATAGTGCAGAGAAAAACTACCGAAACCGCGGATCTCAATACGCTCACCCTGGGCAAGAGTAGAGGCCATATGCTCCAGCATCTCTTTTACTGCATCTTCTACGGCTTTTGCCGGAATGTGCGAGTGCTGGCTGGCAAGTCTTTCAATCAATTCTGACTTGGTCATGATTCCTCCGGTTTCCTTCATGGCAAATTAGCTTAACAGCTTGAACAAGGGCGGCCGTAGCCGCCCTTTGTGCTTGATTACAGGACGAAATCTGTAATCTGTCAAGTATCCTCATCATTCTTCAGACTGAATGAAGATCTGCTTTGACTGCTCACCCCGAAATTAATCGGGGTTTGCATTCAACAATCCGTCATTATCTGAATGATGTTGAGAAATTACTCGCCTTTAGCTGCTTTGAAGGCTTCAGCCATAGCGTTAGAGAAGTTACCGTCTTCCTGTTTGTTGTTAACAGTCGCGATAGCATCTTTCTCGTCAGCTTCGTCTTTAGCACGAACAGACAGGCTGATTGCGCGGTTCTTACGATCCACACCGGTGAATTTCGCTTCTACGTCATCACCAACGTTCAGAACCAGCGTTGCATCTTCAACACGGTCACGGGAAGCTTCAGAAGCGCGCAGGTAACCTTCAACGCCGTCAGCCAGTTCTACGGTTGCGCCTTTAGCGTCAACTGCAGTGACTTTACCGTTTACGATTGCGCCTTTCTTGTTCACTGCAACCCAGTTGTTGAACGGATCTTCTGCGAGCTGTTTAACGCCCAGGGAGATACGCTCACGCTCTGCGTCAACCTGCAGAACAACGGCTGCGATTTCGTCGCCTTTCTTGTATTCACGAACTGCTTCTTCGCCTGTAACGTTCCAGGAGATGTCAGACAGGTGAACCAGGCCGTCGATGCCGCCGTCCAGGCCGATGAAGATACCGAAGTCAGTGATAGACTTGATTTTACCTTCAACACGGTCGCCCTTGTTGTGGGTTTCCGCGAACTGCTGCCATGGGTTGTTTTTGCACTGCTTCAGACCCAGGGAGATACGACGACGTTCTTCGTCGATATCCAGAACCATAACTTCCACTACATCGCCAACGTTAACAACTTTGGACGGGTGGATGTTTTTGTTGGTCCAATCCATTTCGGAAACGTGAACCAGGCCTTCAACGCCTTCTTCGATTTCAACGAAGCAGCCGTAGTCGGTCAGGTTGGTCACGCGACCAGTCAGTTTGGTACCTTCCGGATAACGCTTAGCGATAGCGACCCACGGATCTTCGCCCAGCTGTTTCAGGCCCAGGGAAACACGAGTACGTTCGCGGTCGAATTTCAGCACTTTAACAGTGATTTCGTCGCCAACGTTTACGATTTCGCTCGGGTGCTTAACGCGTTTCCACGCCATGTCGGTGATGTGCAGCAGGCCATCAACGCCGCCCAGATCAACGAATGCGCCGTAGTCAGTGAGGTTCTTAACGATACCTTTGACTTCCATGCCTTCCTGCAGGTTTTCCAGCAGCTGATCGCGTTCTGCGCTGTTTTCGGATTCGATAACGGCACGACGGGATACAACAACGTTGTTACGCTTCTGGTCCAGCTTGATAACTTTGAACTCAAGCTCTTTGCCTTCCAGTTGCAGCGTGTCGCGAACTGGACGAACGTCAACCAGGGAACCTGGCAGGAACGCGCGAATACCATTCAGCTCAACAGTGAAGCCACCTTTAACTTTGCCGTTGATAACACCAACCACAGTTTCAGCGTCTTCGTAAGCTTTTTCCAGCGTGATCCAAGCTTCGTGACGTTTAGCTTTTTCACGGGACAGCAGGGTTTCACCGAAGCCGTCTTCCACTGCATCCAGAGCAACGTCAACTTCGTCACCAACCTGGATTTCCAGCTCGCCCTGGGCGTTTTTGAACTGCTCTGCCGGAATGGCAGACTCAGATTTCAGACCAGCGTCAACCAGTACGATATCTTTGTCGATAGCAACAACAACACCACGGACGATGGAACCCGGACGGGTTTCGATTTCTTTTAAGGATTCTTCAAATAGTTGAGCAAAAGATTCAGTCATGTTTAATCTTCAGGTTTCATATTTAACGTCCACCTGGCTCCGTGCCGGATGGGGTTGTTTAACATACCCGCTAACACTCCATTGCTGCGGGGGTACTGCAAATTCGGTCGCTTTACGCGAGAGCCAATTTTTGGCGCGCATATTGTAACGCTTTTTCAATCACTTGCTCAATACTTAAACTGGTAGAATCCAGAACTAAAGCATCAGCAGCGGGGATAAGCGGCGCAACGGGACGATTACGATCGCGGTCGTCACGTTCTTTGATCTCGGCCAAAAGGCGATCAAAGTTAACACTAAAGCCCTTTTCCTGCAACTGAAGCATACGCCGGTGCGCACGCTCCTCTGATGAGGCGTCAAGGAAAATTTTTACTGGCGCATCAGGAAACACCACGGTTCCCATATCACGACCATCGGCAATCAGACCAGGTGCTTCACGGAAGGCGCGTTGACGGCGCAACAGCGCTTCTCGGACACGGGGGAAGGCGGCAACCTGGGAAGCGGCATTGGCCACGTCCTGTGTGCGGATCTCACCACTGACATCCTCCCCTTCCAGAATCACTTCGAGGTTGCCGTTAGTCGAAATAAAACGCACATCCAGATGCGCTGCCAGCGGAACCAGAACCTCTTCAGAGGTGACATCGACGTGATGGTGCAATGCAGCCAGCGCCAGCACACGATAGATTGCGCCTGAGTCCAGAAGATGCCATTGCAACGCTTCCGCCATTGCTTTGCACAGGGTGCCTTTCCCCGCACCGCTTGGCCCATCAATGGTGATTACCGGGGCAATCGCTGTCATCTTTTTCTCCTTCATTAAGGCATACCGTTTACGTGAACGCCGCGCATTATACGCTGCAACGTGAATGACCGTTACTCCTGCGTGCAAATAACCTGTTGAATCGGATTGAGTGAAGAAGGTTTGCGCAATTATAGTGGGCTGGCAGAACGCCAGCCCGGAAGTGACAATGATTTACTTTTTGTCAGCCGCGATGCGATCGCGAATATGCTGCGCTCGCTCAGCTGAAGGCGGATGGGAGTCGAACATCGATTTTTCTGAGCCGGCATCCAGCTTAGCCAGTTTCTCGAAGCTGGTGACTAAGCCCTGAGTGCTGATCTTACGCTTTTTAAGCAGATCGTAGGAGAAGTCATCAGCATCCGATTCCTGGCTACGGGAGAAGGCGGAGTTAATCATTTTCTCCCCCAGTTCGCCGAGCTGAGAATTTGACAGCTGGGCACCGACGGCGCTGCTCGCAGAAATGGCATCGCGCGCTGCCAGCGTCGCATAGGCGGTTTGCATCGCTTTACGCGAATGTCCCAGCGCTACGTGACCCAGTTCATGGCCGAGAACCGCTTCAACTTCATTATCGGTCATCATGTCCATCAGGCCGCTATAAACGCGAATACAGCCGTTGGCCATTGCCCACGCGTTCACATCTTTAGTGGCATAGACTTTGTAATTAACCGGGGTACCGTCGATGGAACTGCCCAGTGCTTTGGAGATTTTTGCCAGTCGTTTGGTATAAGAACTCGAGGCCGGAGCAACGGTGTTCTGTTTATCCATCTCCGCACACGCTTCATTTGACAGCGTTTTAACGTCTGCGTCGCTTAATGTCGCGGCTTTATATGCAGACATGCCTGATTTCGCCAGCGAATCAGGATCGAGACTCATTGTTTTACAGCCTGAGATCAGTGTTGCCGCTACCAGGCAGCTTAAGAGTACTTTTTTATTTTTCATTACATCATCCTTGTATTAATCATTAACACCATTGGGATAAATCCGCAAAAAGATTAACACTATAAGGTTATGATGTTACAACCAAAAAATGACAGGTGCGGGCTACCCTGCAATATGTTAAGGGTAGCCCGGCATATCAAGCGAGGGTACTGATACGTGCTAATTGCTCAAAATAGTCCGGGAAGGTTTTCGCCGTACATTTCGGATCAAGGATCGTAACCGGCGTGTCTGACAATGCTACCAGTGAGAAACACATCGCCATACGATGATCGTTATAGGTACCGATTTCCGCGTACTGTATGTGAGCAGGCGGCGTGATACGAATAAAATCTTCGCGCTCTTCCACCTCAGCACCAACTTTGCGCAGCTCGGTTGCCATTGCAAAGAGACGATCGGTCTCTTTCACCCGCCAGTTATAAATATTACGCATGGTAGTAGTACCACGCGCGAAGAGTGCTGCCGTGGCGATGGTCATCGCCGCATCCGGGATATGGTTCATGTCCATATCGATTGCCTTCAGCTCACCGTGGGTACAGGAGATAAAATCATCCCCCCAGACCACTGTCGCGCCCATTTTCTCCAGCACATCCGCAAAGCGGATATCGCCCTGCACGCTGTTACGCCCGATACCGGTCACTTTTACCGTGCCGCCTTTGATGGCACCTGCAGCAAGGAAATAGGAGGCGGAGGAGGCATCCCCTTCCACCAGATAGTGCCCCGGTGAGTGGTAACGCTGGTTTCCACGCACAACAAACTGTTGATAATCCTGGTTATCTACTTCTATCCCGAAGGTTTTCATCAGATGAAGAGTAATGTCGATATAGGGTTTGGAGACCAGGTCGCCTTTAATAGTGATGGTCGTATCCTGCGGCGCAACCGGCGCCATCATCAACAATGCGGTGAGGAACTGGCTGGAAACGCTGCCATCAACCTCAACCCGCCCTCCTACAAACCCACCGCGTAAACGCAGCGGAGGGTAATTTTCCTGCTCAAGATAATCAATTTGCGCGCCACCCTGACGTAGCGCATCGACCAGGTGACCAATCGGGCGTTCTTTCATTCGCGGTTCACCGGTCAGCACCAGATCGTTAACGCCCAGACAAAGCGCAGCAGCCAGAGGCCGCATCGCCGTACCGGCATTTCCCAGGAATAACTCCAGCGGTTTATCACAAATCAGTGGACCGCCGACACCCGTGACCTCGCAGCGTGTACGATCGTCTGAAAGCGTAAACGAGACACCCAACGCACGCAGTGCATTGAGCATATGGCGCACATCGTCACTGTCCAGCAGATTGGTCAGTACGGTGGTACCCTCAGCGAATGCCGCCAGCAACAAGGCACGGTTAGAAACACTTTTAGAACCAGGCAGATTGATGGTGCCATCCACCCGCGCGATGGGTTGTAACGTCAGGGATTCCATGAAACTTAACTCTCAACAAATACACAATAAAAACCCCCGCAGCAGATGACGGGGGTAAGATGACAGGCAGGGTTAACCGCGACGACGTTCGAAGTCAGTCATAAATTCGGTCAGGGCTTTCACACCTTCGAGCGGCATGGCGTTATAAATTGAGGCACGCATACCACCCACCACACGGTGGCCTTTGAGGGCATGCAGTCCCGCCGCCAGCGACTCTTCAAGGAAGCGTTTATCAAGCGAGCTATCCGCCAGCTGGAAAGGGATGTTCATACGAGAACGGTTCGCTTTCGCGACATCGTTACGATAGAAATCACTGTTATCAATGACGCCATAAAGCAGGTCTGCTTTTTGCTGGTTAACTTTATCCATCGCCGCTACGCCACCGTTGTTCTTCAGCCATTTGAAGACCAGGCCGGCCAGATACCAGGCAAACGTCGGCGGCGTGTTAAACATGGAGTCGTGTTCAGCCAGAATGCTGTAGTCCAGAATGGACGGGCAGCTCTGATGCGCTTTGCCCAGCAGATCGTCACGCACAATCACCAGCGTCAAACCCGCAGGACCGATGTTTTTCTGCGCTCCGGCATAAATCACGCCATAACGGCTGACGTCCAGCGGACGAGAAAGGATTGTGGAGGAGTAGTCAGCGGTGACGATAACATCGCTGCCAAAGTCAGGCGTTTCATCGATGGCGATGCCATCAATGGTTTCGTTCGGGCAGTAGTGCAGGTAAGCGCTATTGTCGCTGAGCTGCCATTCGCGCATCGGCTTCACGCCACGCAGACCATCCACAGTGATTTTGGCGTCAATCACGTTTGGCGTGCAGTATTTTTTGGCTTCTTTGACAGCGCTTGCTGCCCAATAGCCCGCATCAACGTAGTCTGCCGTGGTTTTATCACCGAGAATGTTCAGCGGGATACCTGCAAACTGACCGCGACCGCCGCCGTGACAGAACAATACTTTGTAGTTCGAGGGGATATTCAGTAAATCACGAAAATCCTTTTCTGCTTCTTCCGCCACCTGAATAAATTCTTTACCACGGTGGCTGATCTCCATCACCGATGTACCAAGACCCTGCCAGTCACACAACTCTTGTTGAGCTTGTTTAAGCACATCCGCCGGTAACATTGCCGGACCTGAACTGAAATTAAAGACCTGAGCCATTTCCCCTCACCACGCTAAAAGCAATAAGTTATAACAGTGGATATCGGTTTTATCATTCAGTGACACGCGCCGCAATGTCTAAAACTTATGACCCGGTAAACGTGCTGTGCTTCACACAAAACATTCTTCCGGGTAACCATCATAAAACCGACATAATCGCTGTCAGGTTATCCTAATTCCCCGGCTCGCCTTCGACCATTCTGGATTTGCGCAGCGCGGACATAATTGATGCTCCCCTGCCCGCATGGTTATTACCCGGCTACATTGCACACAGGCATAATCTCCCTGTTCCGGTACCGTTGTATAACGTGGAGAGTACTCGGCGGGTAAAATACACAGTCCAGGTTTAATGTCCTCATCTGCATAATAAAAGACACTGAGCTGGCCGTTCGTTTCCAGAATAGCGAGGCGAACCTGACCAAGGTGATCGACACCGCTAATGCGAAGCTCCATAAAAAATTCGAATTCGGTCATATTCTCCTTGCTCAGTTTCTCCCAGGCGAACTCCCCTTCTTCAATAATGATGGCGGGCTTGCCTTCCAGCAGATCCTCAAGCTTTTCACTATGAGACATCAGCCACATGACGAGTCGATATAACCCGGCAAGGGTAATAAACACCACCAGCACCGGTAGCATGGGGACATCATCATAGAAGGCGACATCGCCTGCCGCCGACCCTAAGGTCAGAATGATCAACACTTCAAATAACGACATCTGCCGGACACCGCGGCGACCGGTAATTTTGAGAAACAAGAAAACCAGAATGAAGGTATAAAGACTGCGTAGCGCGACTTCTCCCAGAAACTCCAGCGGAACCTTATCAAGTGCCATTCGGTGCAAATCAAACGCTTTCATTTTTAACGCCTTATCAGCGAGTTATGTTTAGTAAGCATAGCCAAAAGTTTTATTTTCGCCGACCGTCCGGTGAAGATAGCGTCAGTCACATAAAACCCGTATGATCGCCCGCTTTACGTACAAAAAAGTGACTGCTGCTATGACGCAAACCTATATCCCCGGCAAAGACGCCGCTCTGGAAGATTCCATCACTCGCTTCCAGCAAAAACTCCTCGATCTTGGCTTTAATATTGAAGAGGCCTCCTGGCTGAACCCGGTACCCAACGTCTGGTCCGTGCATATTCGTGATAAAGACAGCGCGCTGTGCTTCACCAATGGTAAAGGCGCCACCAAAAAGGCCGCTCTGGCTTCCGCGCTGGGTGAATATTTTGAGCGTCTTTCCACTAACTACTTCTTTGCCGATTTCTGGCTGGGTGATACCGTCGCTAATGGCCCTTTCGTTCACTACCCGAACGAAAAATGGTTCCCGCTGCCGGAAAATGACCAACTGCCGGACGGAATACTTGATGCCCGTCTGCGCGCCTTTTACGATCCGGAAAACGAACTGACCGCCGGTATGCTGGTGGATTTGCAATCCGGCAACGAAGCTCGCGGCATCTGTGCTCTGCCGTTTACTCGTCAGTCTGACGCGCAAACCGTCTACATCCCTATGAACATTGTTGGCAACCTCTACGTCTCTAACGGCATGTCTGCCGGTAACACGGCTAACGAAGCGCGTGTTCAGGGTCTGTCCGAAGTGTTCGAACGCCATATTAAAAATCGCATCATCAGTGAACGCATCAGCCTGCCGGAAATCCCGGCCGAGGTACTGGCACGTTATCCGGGTGTGGTGGCCTCCATTGAGAAGCTGGAAGCAGAAGGTTTCCCTATCTTCGCCTATGACGGTTCCCTTGGTGGCCAGTATCCGGTCATTTGTGTGGTGCTGTTTAACCCGGCAAATGGCACCTGCTTTGCGTCCTTTGGTGCCCATCCGGACTTCGGCGTGGCGCTGGAGCGCACCGTGACCGAACTGTTGCAGGGCCGGGGCCTGAAGGATCTGGACGTCTTTACCCCACCCACCTTTGATGATGAAGAAGTGGCGGAACATACCAATCTCGAAACACACTTTATCGATTCCAGCGGTTCGATCTCCTGGGATCTGTTTAAACAGGACGCGGATTATCCCTTTGCAGACTGGAGCTTTGCGGGCACCACGGAAGAAGAGTTCGCTACGCTGATGGCTATCTTCCGCGCGGAAGATAAAGAAGTGTACATCGCTGACTACGAGCATCTGGGGGTTTACGCTTGCCGCATTCTGGTGCCGGGTATGTCCGATATTTATCCTGCTGAAGATCTGTGGCTTGCAAACAATGCGATGGGCAGTCATCTGCGCGAAACGATCCTCTCATTGCCAGGTAGCGAGTGGGAAAAAGAGGATTATCTGAATCTGATTGAGCAGCTTGATGAAGAAGGCCATGATGACTTCACCCGCGTTCGCGAACTGCTCGGTATCGCAACCGGCAAAGATAACGGCTGGTTTACCCTGCGCATTGGTGAGCTGAAAGCTATGCTCGCCCTCGCCGGTGGCGACACTGAGCAGGCACTGTCATGGGTTGAATGGACGATAGAGTTCAATGGTTCTGTTTTCAGTGCTGAACGCGCCAATTTCTACCGCTGCCTCCAGACCCTGTTGTTGCTGGCTCAGGAAGAAGAGCGTCAACCTTTGCAGTATCTGAATGCTTTTGTGCGGATGTATGGCGCAGAAGCGGTTGAAGCCGCAAGCGCAGCCTTGAGCGGTGAAGAACCTTTCTACGGCTTACAGCCTGCGGATGGGACGCTTGAAGCTTTCCCGGCCCATCAGGCGTTGTTAGCCGCTTACGAAAAATTACAACGTGCTAAACGTGCTTTCTGGGCGAAATAGCAACAAGTAGTACGACATTCTGTAGGCTTAATCGCAAGTTCAGGCTATATTACGGGGCAATTTCATTGCCCCTTTTTATTTATATTTCGGCAATGAAAGCCAATTGTAATAATAAAGTTAATTATGGGTAAATATATATATAGATACTCAGGGCTTATTGTTACTTTTTATGGCAATTACTCCATTTTAATTAACTGTTAATTGGGAGCGAGCATAAAAAAATTCAACACTTCTTGTAAATTTTAAACTTTATTTTTACTTTGATAATCAACACTTTAGTTCGCATTCGCAGTATAACCCTGCGCTTTGCGGTCCTATTAGCCAGGCGAGATATGATCCATATCAAATTCTCTTCTATAATGCTTTGTTAGTATCTTCTCGCCGACTTAAACAAAGAGAGAGTTAGTGTGAAAGCTGACAACCCTTTTGATCTAATACTTCCCGCTGCGATGGCAAAAGTTGCCGAAGAAGCAGGCGTCTATAAAGCAACGAAGAAACCGCTGACCACATTCTTTTTGGCGATTACTGCCGGTGTCTTTATCTCCATCGCTTTTGTTTTCTATATTACAGCCACGACAGGTACTGCCTCGATGCCCTATGGCATTGCTAAACTGATTGGTGGCATCTGCTTCTCATTAGGGCTAATCCTTTGCGTCATCTGCGGCGCTGACCTCTTTACATCAACAGTACTGATCGTCGTGGCTAAAGCCAGCGGACGTATCACCTGGGGTCAGTTGGCTCGCAACTGGGCAAACGTCTATATCGGTAACCTGATTGGCGCACTGCTCTTTGTCTTACTGATATGGCTTTCAGGTGAATATATGGTGGCGAACGGCGGATGGGGTCTCAACGTCCTGCAAACCGCTGACCATAAATTGCACCATACTTTTATTGAAGCCGTTGCCTTGGGCATTCTGGCGAACCTGATGGTCTGTCTGGCGGTGTGGATGAGTTATTCCGGCCGTAGCCTGACAGATAAAGCACTGATTATGGTGCTGCCGGTAGGCATGTTTGTTGCCAGCGGCTTTGAGCACAGCATCGCAAATATGTTTATGATCCCTATGGGTATCTTAATTCGTCACTTTGCGGCCCCGGAGTTCTGGACTGCTATCGGTTCTAACCCGGATAACTTTTCTCACCTGACAATTGCAAATTTCATCACCGATAATCTGATTCCTGTAACAATTGGGAATATCATTGGTGGAGGATTATTAGTCGGGTTGACATACTGGGTCATTTACCTGCGTGGCGACGATCATCACTAACGGTTGTCTCAGGCAGTAAATAAAAAATCCACTTAAGAAGGTAGGTGTTACATGTCCGAGCTTAATGAAAAATTAGCCACAGCCTGGGAAGGTTTTACGAAAGGTGACTGGCAGAACGAAGTAAACGTACGTGACTTCATCCAGAAAAACTATACCCCTTACGAGGGTGACGAATCCTTCCTGGCCGGCGCTACCGAAGCTACCACCGCGCTGTGGGATAAAGTTATGGAAGGTGTTAAACAGGAAAACCGCACTCACGCGCCTGTAGATTTTGACACCTCTGTTGCCTCTACTATTACTTCTCACGATGCTGGTTACATCAACAAAAGCCTTGAGAAAATCGTTGGTCTGCAGACTGAAGCACCGCTGAAACGTGCAATTATTCCGTTCGGTGGCATTAAAATGGTCGAAGGTTCCTGCAAAGCGTACAACCGCGAGCTGGACCCGGCACTGAAAAAAATCTTTACCGAATACCGTAAAACGCATAACCAGGGCGTGTTTGACGTTTACACCAAAGACATCCTGAACTGCCGTAAATCTGGCGTATTGACCGGTCTGCCGGATGCGTATGGTCGTGGCCGTATCATCGGTGACTACCGTCGTGTTGCCCTGTACGGCATCGACTTCCTGATGAAAGACAAATATGCCCAGTTCCTGTCCCTGCAATCTGACATGGAAAATGGCGTTAATCTGGAAGCCACTATCCGTCTGCGTGAAGAAATCTCTGAACAGCACCGTGCTCTGGGTCAGATCAAAGAAATGGCCGCTAAATACGGTTACGACATTTCTGGTCCGGCAACGACTGCACAGGAAGCAATTCAGTGGACTTACTTTGGCTACCTGGCCGCTGTTAAATCCCAGAACGGCGCAGCAATGTCCTTCGGTCGTACCGCTACCTTCCTTGACGTGTTCATTGAGCGCGACCTGAAAGCCGGCAAAATCACCGAACAAGAAGCGCAGGAAATGGTTGACCACCTGGTCATGAAACTGCGTATGGTTCGCTTCCTGCGTACCCCTGAGTATGATGAACTGTTCTCTGGCGACCCGATTTGGGCAACAGAATCCATCGCAGGTATGGGCGTGGATGGTCGTACGCTGGTTACCAAAAACAGCTTCCGCTTCCTGAACACCCTGTACACCATGGGGCCGTCTCCGGAGCCGAACATCACCATTCTGTGGTCAGAAAAACTGCCACTGAACTTCAAAAAATACGCGGCTAAAGTCTCCATCGATACCTCTTCTCTGCAGTATGAGAACGACGATCTGATGCGTCCTGACTTTAACAACGATGATTACGCTATCGCCTGCTGCGTAAGCCCGATGATCGTTGGTAAACAAATGCAGTTCTTTGGTGCTCGCGCTAACCTTGCGAAAACCATGCTGTACGCAATCAACGGCGGCGTCGATGAAAAACTGAAAATTCAGGTTGGCCCGAAATCTGAACCGATTAAAGGCGACGTACTGAACTATGACGAAGTCATGGATCGTATGGACCACTTCATGGACTGGCTGGCTAAACAGTATGTCACTGCGCTGAACGTCATCCACTACATGCACGACAAGTACAGCTACGAAGCTTCACTGATGGCGCTGCACGATCGTGATGTTATCCGCACCATGGCATGTGGTATCGCTGGCCTGTCTGTTGCTGCTGACTCCCTGTCTGCAATTAAACATGCAAAAGTGAAACCTATTCGTGACGAAGATGGCCTGGCTATCGACTTCGAAATCGAAGGTGAATACCCGCAGTTTGGTAACAACGACTCTCGCGTTGATGACATGGCGGTCGATCTGGTTGAACGTTTCATGAAGAAAATTCAGAAACTGACTACCTACCGTAACGCTATCCCGACGCAGTCCGTTCTGACCATCACCTCTAACGTTGTGTATGGTAAGAAAACTGGTAACACCCCGGATGGTCGTCGTGCTGGCGCGCCGTTCGGACCAGGTGCTAACCCAATGCACGGTCGCGATCAGAAAGGTGCGGTTGCCTCTCTGACTTCCGTTGCTAAACTGCCGTTTGCCTACGCGAAAGATGGTATCTCTTACACCTTCTCTATCGTTCCGAATGCACTCGGTAAAGACGATGAAGTGCGTAAAACTAACCTGGCAGGCCTCATGGATGGTTACTTCCATCATGAGTCTTCCATTGAAGGTGGTCAGCACCTCAACGTGAACGTCATGAACCGCGAAATGCTGCTGGATGCGATGGAAAACCCGGAAAAATATCCGCAGTTGACCATCCGTGTATCTGGTTATGCAGTGCGTTTTAACTCCCTGACTAAAGAACAGCAGCAGGACGTTATTACCCGTACTTTCACTCAGACCATGTAAGTCCTCTTACTGAAATGGTGAAGTAAAACGCGTACAATAAAGGCTCCACATCAGTGGGGCCTTTTTAACACCCCTCTCCAGTCTGCTTCGTCGGTTATCTATACTATGGATATCTGCCAAAACAGATTGTTACCCAAAATAATTCGTGCTGCGAGAAGGGAGCCGCGCAGAAAATCCTCAGGCGTTTACGCAAGTAAATGACTGAGGTGAGCGAGGAAGCTAACGTATGTGCAGGACGAAGAGTGAAGGGTATTAACACAGCCGGATTGAGCTGTGCATCAATACAGGCCCCGGATGGGCCATATCTGGAGAAAACACCGCAATGTCAGTGATAGGTCGCATCCACTCCTTTGAATCCTGTGGCACCGTTGATGGCCCGGGTATCCGCTTTATCACCTTCTTCCAGGGCTGCCTGATGCGCTGCCTCTATTGTCACAACCGTGACACCTGGGACACCCATAGCGGCAAAGAGATAACCGTTGACGAGTTAATGAAAGATGTCGTCACCTACCGCCACTTTATGAATGCCTCCGGCGGCGGCGTCACGGCGTCAGGCGGTGAAGCCATGCTGCAGGCTGAATTCGTTCGTGACTGGTTTCGTGCCTGCAAAAAAGAGGGCATTCATACCTGCCTAGATACTAACGGCTTTGTGCGCCGCTACGATCCGGTTGTCGATGAGTTACTAGAAGTGACCGATCTGGTGATGCTTGATCTCAAACAGATGAACGATGAGATCCACCAGAATCTGGTTGGCGTCTCCAACCACCGTACACTGGAGTTCGCGCAGTATCTTTCCAATAAAAATATTACCGTCTGGATCCGCTATGTGGTGGTTCCAGGCTGGTCAGACGACGATGACTCCGCGCACCGTTTGGGCGAGTTTACCCGTGATATGGGGAACGTCGAAAAGATAGAACTTCTGCCTTACCATGAGCTGGGTAAGCATAAATGGGTGGCGATGGGTGAAGAGTACAAACTCGATGGTATTCACCCGCCGAAAAAAGAGACCATGGACCGCGTGAAGGGTATTCTGGAGCAGTACGGTCATAAGGTGATGTACTAAGTTTCCAACCAGACACGGAGTAAAAAGCCCGCGGAATTATCCAGCGGGCTTTTTTTCAGGCATGGGCGACAGGTGTCGGATGATGACCGGCTTTGCGCATCAGCATCATCAGGTAAATGAGCGACACGCTGGCAATCATGATAAACAACAAGCTGTCAGAATAGCTTTGCATCAGCATCGCCGTTAGCGTAGGACCTAACAGACTACCAATTGTGTAACTCAGTAACAGCGCCTGGTTCATCGACACCAGTTGATGGTGCTCCACTTTCTCGCAGGCCCATGCCATCGCAACCGGATAAAGCGTAAACCCGGCGGTGCCCAGTACAAACAGTGCCGGAGCCATCGCAGCATTGCTAAGCATTGCCACACATCCCAGAATCACAACGAAAACCTGCACACGCAGTACCAGCAAACGGCCAAAGCGGTCAGCAAGACGCCCTATCGGCCACTGCCCTACGATACCTGCACTGACCATCAACGCCATCCAGAACCCAATCCCTGAATCGTTCACGCCTTTGTGGTTGAGATACAGCGGCATTAAACCATACAGCGAACCAAGGATGATGCCTGAAATAATGCAGCCGTTCACCCCAAGACGGGCCTGACGCAAACGAAACATCGGCCAGACCGAGGTGGAGGTCTGCGCCTCGTCACCCTCACGGGTAATCCGGGCAAAGAGTAACGGCAGAATAGCGGCCAGTACGAGGCCAACGGCCCAGGGTAAAACGCTCATCAACGCTGTTGGCATTTTACTGACCATAAGCTGACCCAGCACCGTACCGACGTAATAAATCATCATATAGGCAGCCAGCAAACGCCCCCGATTATGAGAGGTGCCGCTCTGCATCAAGGCGCTCTCTACGACCACCCAGATCATGGCGCAGCCAATACCTGCGACAAAGCGCCAGATAAGCCAGCTCCAGAAACCGATATTAAAGCCCAGTCCCGCGCAGCCTACGGCAAAAATCAGCGAGGCAATGTAATAACTGCGGTTAAACCCGTAACGCCGGATGAGCCAGCCGGTCATCATGGTGCCGAGCAAATTACCGGTAAAATAGGATGAACCGACCATTCCAACCTGCCAGGTCGGCATGTTTTCGTGGGCGAGCCAAAGCGGGACAAGCGTATTAAGCACCGCGATTGCCAGGGTCAACAGAAGCAGGCCACAGAGCAATAAAAGCACTGGCCGGGTATAGGTGGTCATGGATTAAAACCGTGAGGAAGTTCAGGATTCGTGCGCATCATGCCACTGGCAAAAACATTGTCAATCCACGGATTCAGGCACCGACACATTTTGTTGAAGGACGATATATAAAACTAATCCTTAGAGGATAAATCTGCACCTGAATTTAATTTAATTTATTGAATTTAAATATTAATTTTTCATTCTGGTGCTTTAAATTCAGTTGAAATAATTCATGGAGAATTTAGCACCCAAAGATTCACCTGAGCCCCCTTACGCTAATCAGAGGTCATGGGTTCGGAAGCAGACAGTAATGGGGCGGGAGAAGTGAAAAAAAAAGCGCCCGCAGGCGCTTTTAATATTATTAACGTTAGCCGATAAACTCGACGCCACGCATATAGGGGCGCAACACCGCCGGGATCTCGATACGACCATCAGCTTGCTGATAGTTTTCCAGCACCGCCACCAGAGTGCGACCAACCGCCAGGCCTGAGCCGTTCAGGGTATGGACCAAACGGGTTTTCTTATCGGATTTGCTGCGACAACGCGCCTGCATACGGCGTGCCTGGAAGTCCCAGACGTTGGAGCAGGAGGAAATTTCACGATAGGTATTTTGCGCCGGCACCCATACTTCAAGATCGTAGGTTTTGCATGCGCCAAAGCCCATATCTCCGGTGCAAAGCGCAACACGACGATACGGCAGACCCAGCAGCTCAAGCACTTTTTCAGCGTGACCGGTCATCTCCTCAAGCGCCGCCATCGACTCTTCAGGGCGAACAATCTGCACCATTTCAACTTTATCGAACTGGTGCATACGGATCAGGCCACGGGTATCACGACCGTAAGAGCCCGCCTCTGAACGGAAGCACGGGGAGTGCGCCGTCAGTTTAATTGGCAGATCGTCTTCGTCGATGATCTCATCGCGCACCAGGTTAGTCAGCGGCACTTCCGCAGTCGGAATCAACGCATAGTTGCTGCTGTCGGCCTCTTCATCCAGTGGACGCGTATGGAACAGATCACCCGCAAATTTTGGTAACTGACCGGTTCCGTAGAGCGTGTCATGGTTCACCAGATAAGGAACGTAGGTTTCGCTGTAGCCATGCTGCTCGGTGTGCAGATCAATCATGAACTGCGCCAGCGCACGGTGCAGATGCGCAATCTGACCTTTCATCACCACAAAGCGAGAGCCGGTAAGTTTAACCGCAGCGGCAAAGTCTAATCCGCCATGCATTTCACCCAGGGTCACATGGTCGCGAACCTCAAAGTCGAACTGACGAGGCGTGCCCCAGCGTTTGACTTCAACGTTGTCGTTTTCGTCTTTGCCAACCGGAACGCTATCGTCCGGGGTATTCGGAATGGCCAGCGCGATTTCGCGGATTTCCGCCAGCAGGGTGTCCAGCTCTGCCTTCGCGGCATCCAGTTCTTCACCCAGTTTGTTCACTTCCAGGCGTAAAGGCTCGATGTCTTCCCCGCGTGCTTTCGCCTGGCCGATGGATTTCGATCGCGCGTTACGCTCTGCCTGCAGATTTTCAGTATTGACCTGCAAAACCTTACGACGCTCTTCAAGAGCGCGTAATTTATCTACATCCAGCTTAAAGCCCCGGCGTGCCAGTTTTTCTGCGACTGCGTCTGGCTCGGTACGCAGCAGATTGGGATCGAGCATGCTTATCCTGTGCTTATCGAATTGAAATAATGGGAAAGTGACCGCAGCCTGCGGCCACAGAGATACAGCGACAACATTACCGCAAGGTCACTCTCAACGGTAGCGTTTTATGGGGCTTTTATGATCCTGTTCAGCAAGCCAGGCGAGCTTTTCGCCAATCTTACCCTCAAGACCCCGATTTGTAGGAAAGTAATAGCGTGTTTGTGCTAGCTCTTCAGGGAAGAAAACTTCGCCAGCCGCGTAGGCATTAGGTTCATTGTGCGCATAGCGATACTCCTGCCCATAGCCCATCTCTTTCATCAGCTTTGTCGGCGCATTACGCAAATGGACTGGCACGTCATAATCCGGACGTTCACGGGCATCCGCCATTGCCGCTTTAAATGCGGTATAAACGGCGTTACTTTTTGGTGCACATGCAAGGTAAACAATAGCCTGCGCGATAGCGCGCTCCCCTTCTGCCGGCCCGACACGGGTAAAGCAATCCCATGCTGAAATTGCCACCTGCATAGCACGAGGATCGGCGTTGCCAACATCCTCAGAGGCAATTGCCAGACAACGTCGAGCCACATAGAGCGGATCGCCGCCCGCGGTGATAATTCTCGCATACCAGTAGAGTGCCGCATCGGGAGCACTACCGCGTACGGATTTGTGCAGGGCGGAAATCAAATCGTAAAACCGGTCACCTTTGTTGTCGAAACGCGCGCTGCGCTCACCGGCAATTTCCGTCAACAATGCGGGTTGCAGTACACGCTTGCCAGCATCATCCAGCTCGGCCATGTCCGCCATCATTTCAAGCGTATTAAGCGCCCTGCGGGCATCCCCGTTGACCAGCTCCGCAATGGCTTTGCGCGTTTCGGCAGGCAACACGATATCCTGACCACCATAGCCACGCGTTTTGTCTTCCATCGCCTGGGTCAGGACAAGTTCAATATCTTCGGTGGTGAGTGATTTCAGCAGATAAACACGAGCGCGCGAAAGTAAAGCAGAGTTGAGTTCAAACGACGGGTTTTCGGTGGTCGCACCAATAAAGGTAATGGTGCCGTCCTCAATATGCGGCAAGAAGGCGTCTTGCTGGCTTTTATTGAAACGATGGACTTCATCCACAAAGAGGATGGTTCGTCGGCCCGCATTGCGGTTCTGCCGCGCACGCTCAATGGCTTCGCGAATCTCTTTTACGCCTGATGTCACCGCGGAGATCCGCTCAACATCTGCGCTGGCGTAGCGAGCGATCACTTCCGCCAGGGTAGTTTTGCCTGTTCCCGGCGGTCCCCACAGGATCATAGAGTGCAGATGTCCGGCCTCTATCGCACGGGGCAACGGGTTTCCCGCAGCCAGCAAATGTTGCTGACCAATATATTGCGCTAGATTTTCTGGCCGCATACGGGCGGCCAGAGGCTGGAATGCATTATCGGAAAAATCGAGCGACAGGTTGCCCACACATGCCTCTTACTTACGCTGATCGTCGACCGTTACGCCCTTTGGCGGGGTAAAGGTGAATTTAGAGGGATCGATGCTGCCGTTTTGCTGAGATTTGAGCTGATAGCTGCTCTTCTGATCGTCCTGCTCAATAGCGCTGAACTGATGAATAGTACCGTCACGACCCACGTTAATGGTGAATTGCTTCAGGTTACCGCTGGCTGTTTTTGGCGTCAGAACAAAATCATCTCCGTTCTGGACAATATTATATTTCTGCCAGTCACTGCTCTGATTGCGGGCAATAAGCATGAAGGGCGTATTGCTGGTGGCATCGGTCAGGGATGTGGCGGTAGCTTGTTCAACGAACGGGTTATAGAACCAGAGCGTTTTCCCGTCAGAGACCAGAACGCTTTCATCGGGCTGGGTCATATGCCAGTTAAAAAGGCTGGGGCGTTTAACCCACAAATCTCCCTGTCCTTCCTGAACAGCAGCACCGCTGCCATCCGTGACCTTCTGCGTAAAGCTGGCATGGAAACTGTTCACCTTATCAAGGCGACTTTTCAGATCGCTGGAGGCATCAGCCCATACGTTGCTGGCCATAAAGCTACCCATTAACACACATGCCATCGCGATTTTTTTCATTGTGGTTCCTTAAAATTCATCGCCCCCGGTCTGGGGAACACTCCTGTCACTCTAAAAGCAGATTGCAGTGAGCGACAGGAGAAAAGACTTAAATTTTACTGATTTACCTATTTTAGCATTTATTCAAACGGTGGAGGGGCTAACACTTCACGGTTGCCATTGTGCCCCTGCTCGCTCACGATGCCCTGCGCTTCCATTTGCTCAATAATACGAGCAGCACGGTTGTAGCCGATACGGAATTGACGCTGTACGCCAGAAATGGAGGCTTTACGCTTCTCGGTAACAAAATTGACGGCCTGATCGAATAATGGATCCAGCTCTTCGCCGCTGTCGAAACCACCGCCGCCGCTGTCGCTTTCGCTGTCAGAGGTAATGCCATCGATATACTGTGGTCGGCCACGGGCTTTCCAGTCCTGAACAACGGCATGGACTTCTTCATCGCGTACGAAGGCGCCATGAACGCGAACCGGAATGGTCGAGTTCGGCCCGGAATAGAGCATATCACCCATCCCCAGCAGCGATTCCGCGCCGCCCTGGTCCAGGATGGTACGGGAGTCAATTTTACTGGATACCGTAAAGGCGATACGGGTGGGAATATTCGCCTTAATAAGCCCGGTAATGACATCGACTGACGGTCGCTGAGTGGCGAGCACAAGGTGAATCCCCGCTGCACGGGCCTTCTGTGCCAGGCGTGCGATGAGCTCTTCGACCTTCTTACCCACCGTCATCATCAGGTCAGCAAATTCATCGACCAGAACCACGATATAAGGCAATTTTTCCAGTACGGGATGCTCAACGGCCATGCTGTCTCCCGGTTTCCAGTAAGGATCGGGGATCGGACGGCCCATCTTCGCCGCCTCGGCAATTTTATCGTTGTACCCCGCCAGATTACGCACACCCAACGCCGACATCAGCTTATAGCGACGCTCCATCTCGTTGACGCTCCAGCGTAGCGCATTCGCGGCATCCTTCATGTCGGTGACTACTTCAGTTAGCAGATGCGGGATACCTTCGTACACCGACAGTTCAAGCATTTTAGGGTCAATCATGATGAACTTGACGTCTTCAGGACGCGCTTTATAGAGCATGCTGAGGATCATCGCGTTTACGCCAACGGATTTACCTGAACCCGTGGTACCCGCAACCAGTAAATGCGGCATCCTCGCAAGATCGGCCGTCACCGGCTCCCCTGCGATATCTTTACCCAGGACAACGGTCAAGGGCGAAGGGTTATCGCGGAAACTGGCGCAATCCAGAACTTCGCGCAGGTAAACCGTCTGACGCTTTTTATTGGGCAGCTCAAGTCCAACATATGGCTTACCAGGGATAACCTCTACGACACGCACCGCAGCGGTAGAGAGCGAGCGGGCTAAATCGCGAGACAAATTGGAAATACGTGCCGCTTTCACGCCAGGCGCGAGATTTAATTCAAACCGAGTAATGACCGGCCCCGGAGAATAATTGACTACATCCGCTTTGATGCGGAAATCCGCCAGACGTGCTTCTACCAGGCGTGCCATCTGCTGCAAGGCAAAAGTGTCCACCGGTTCGACTTCTGACGGTGGTGGTGTCAGCAGATCCAGAGACGGCAGCGGTGTAGTAGGTTTCTGCAATGGCCGGCTGTCACCATTTCGCATCAGCAGCGGATGGATAAGGCTTTCCTGTGGTGCGGGAGCCACTGGCCGGGCAACAGGCTGCTGAGGCACTGCGGCAGGGGTTGGCACAACCTGCGGACGGGCCGTTTCTGCTTCGGGCATAACGCCTGGCGTGAACAGTGGCTCACTCGGGCCGTCATCCACCAGCGTTTTCGTCGGTGAAAATTCGAAATCATCCAGTGAAAACATGCCAGGCTTGACAGCGCGATCGCCGGAATAGCGCTGCTGTTGGCTGCTGGCAAACTGCCGTGCCAGCTCCGCTTCCGCCTCTTCATCCTCATTACGTTCAGCCGCCGCAGGCAGTGATGGCGAGTCATCGATATACTCATCGCCATATCGGCTGTGCTGGCTGGCAGCAAACTGCTGAGCCAGCTCCTGCTGTTGCAGGATATCGGCTTCATCATCACTTACCGCATCATGCTGAGGATGTTGTTCTGCACGCGCGCGCTCTTCAGCCATACGCTGCGAAGGTAGCTTAATACCGTAGGACGCCAGTTCACGGCGGGTCGGTACACGTACGCGGTTCGGACGGGGCAGCTGTGGACCAATTCCTTCCTTCACCTGCTGTCGCGGCGCCCCGCCTTCAGCAAGACTGAAGAGCGGGTTAACCGCCTCCGGAGCAGAGGCATGTGATACGCCCGAGACGGCGGAGACGGCCGCTGCGGTCACGGGCGCAGCCGCAGGTGCAACTGTCGGAGCGGGAGTGACAGGACGCGGTGGCTCCTGAACGGTTTCGGGAACCGGTTGATACCAGGCCGCAAGCTGCTCGCGCTCACGGGCCCGCTTCTCTTCAACTTCTTCAAAATAATAAAGCGGTGGACGGGAATGCTTAACCTCTTCAGGTTCAGGCTCTGGTTCCGGCTCACGAGTAGGTTCAGGGGCAGCGTAGGCTGGCTCAGGCAGAGAGGTCTGATACTCCATAGGCTCGGTGACAACCGGGGCCGTAGGCTGCCAGTCGCTCTCCTGCGCTGGCACCACTTGCGCGGACACCGGACCAGGCTCGGCTGACGCCTGAGAAGCATAAGGCTCAGGGATCGACTGCTGCCACGCGGGGGGCTGCTCCGGAGCATAATCTGCCGGGGCTGCTGGAGCCGCATAAGCCTGAGCAGCGGTCATTTCCGTAGCTGCCGCGTTAAGGGGTTCGGTCGCCCGATATCCACTCAACAGCGGGTCGTAGGCCTCTTCTGCGTGCGTCGCCCGATTACCCGAGAACAGTACATCGTCAGCATCCGCCGGAACACCGCGTGCGGAGTATTCAATCTCTTCAGCGCCATCGTCATCCATGCGTTTACCGGAGAAGAGCGCTTCATCGGTTTTACGTCCCATCGGATTACTGAATTTTTCCGCCACGCTCTTGCGACGAGCCAGTGCCCCTCGCATGATGCGAGCACGACGCGACTCTCGGGGCGCACGGGATGGGACGTCATCGTCTTCATCCTCTTCATACTCATCTTCATCAACCCAGGTGTCGTCACGTCGCGTACGATTGCTGGCGAAGGTCAGGATGCTGAGGATCACGCTGCCGATTTTTTCTGCGATAGTCACCCAAGACCAGCCCGTAAAGAGCGTAAGGCCTGCGGCCCAAACGCACAGCAACGCAATGGTTCCGCCGCTGCTACGTAACAGTGGCTGCAGTGTGGTGCTGAGCAGACTGCCAATCACGCCGCCAGAGGCAAAGTACCAGATATCATCGGCATTTATTGCTGCAAGGCCGCATGAGGTAAGGATCAGCGCCAGCGCGCCAATTAACCGCAGCGAAACCGCGAAATAATCGATGTAATCTTCATTAGCACGGTGGCGGTAAGCGAACCAACATCCACCGATAATAATGACCGGGATGGTGTAAGCCATAATGCCGAAAATGAAGAACAGGGTGTCTGCAAGCCACGCACCGGGTTGCCCACCTAAGTTATGGATGGGTTCATGCCATGCAGTCTGAGACCAACTGGGATCGGACGGGTTAAAACTTATAAGTGCCGCCATCAGCCAGATGGCAAACAGAGAAACGAGGATCAGCAACGCCTCAAGGAGTCGACGCCCGCTGCTTAGCTTGGTAAGTGTGACTTCTTTGTCTTCTGTGTATTCCTGGCTCAAGTAAGGCTCTCCAGCTAAAACGGACAACAGCGCCGGGAAGCCCCGGCACTGTTGCTGTATGGATTAACAGGAGTGTAATCAAAAAAAGCTGATTTTGCACCTGTTCCGTATTAGCGCGTCTTGATAACCAGACGATTGCTTTGTTTGACTTCTTCCATCACCACATAGGTACGGGTGTCATTGACGCCTGGCAGTCGCAACAGGGTTTCCCCTAAAAGCTTACGATAGGCCGACATATCTGGCACACGTGTTTTCAACAAGTAGTCGAAATCGCCAGAAACAAGATGACACTCTTGAATTTCTTCAAGTTTTTGTACAGCGGAGTTAAATTGCTCAAACACATCCGGCGCGCCACGATTCAGAGTAATCTCAACAAAAACCAGAAGTGATGCATCCAGATAATGTGGGTTCAGCAGTGCTGTATAGCCCTGAATGAATCCCTGTCTTTCCAGCCTGCGCACGCGCTCAAGGCACGGCGTGGGAGAAAGTCCCACTCGTTTAGAAAGCTCGACGTTGGAAATACGCCCATCTTTTTGCAATTCGTTCAGGATATTACGATCGATGCGGTCGAGATCTTTGCCAGGGCGCTTCTTGCTATCTACCATTATTATTGTCTCTCTGTATTCCTTCCCTACTCCTGTCTTGACCCTGTGCACTTCACTGTTCAGAGTCTTTGCCCGTCGCTTTATGTGTAACGTGTTGTGTAACGCCAACACCACATAATCCCAGGGTCTGTATTAAGAAGCCGGTGCCTGAAGGCCACTATCGACATCACGGATGGCATCTGTCCACACCATGCGTAGATTTCGCTAGCCCGGTAAAAATGGCATTTACATGCATGATTTTGCATCACGCGCGAAACACTGCTTTTTTTCTTCCTTTGATGTTTTCGCAAATGCGCAGGGGATTGTCAAAGCAAAACATCTTTTTTTAGTACAACATGCCAGATATTCATCATCGGGGTCCCGTAATACTCATTTTATCCCCTTATAAGCGACCGATTTTCAGTAGAAATTATTATATTTGAAATCTTCCCTTGAACTTTGCCATCGGCTTTGTCTATTACACATATCGTTAACAAAACCGCTGCACTCTTTTTTTACGCTTACAAATTCCCTACAATCCGACTCAATGTATGCAAATAAAAATGAGGATTTCATGGGTACGGCCAAACACAGCAAGCTGCTTATCCTGGGTTCAGGCCCCGCGGGTTATACCGCTGCGGTCTATGCTGCACGCGCAAACCTGGAGCCGGTATTAATTACAGGTATGGAGAAAGGCGGTCAGCTCACCACCACGACCGAAGTGGAAAACTGGCCTGGCGATCCCAATCATCTGACCGGGCCGTTGCTGATGGAGCGCATGCACGAGCATGCCGAAAAATTCGATACTCAGATTCTGTTCGACCACATCAATAGCGTTGATCTTCAGAACCGCCCCTTCCGTCTGACCGGCGACAGTGGCGAGTACACCTGTGATGCATTAATCATCGCTACGGGCGCCTCTGCACGCTATCTGGGCCTGCCTTCTGAAGAAGCCTATAAAGGCCGTGGCGTCTCCGCCTGCGCAACCTGCGATGGTTTCTTCTACCGTAACCAGAAAGTTGCCGTCATTGGTGGTGGTAACACAGCCGTTGAAGAAGCTCTTTATCTGGCGAATATCGCCTCTGAAGTGCATCTGATTCATCGCCGCGACACGTTCCGCGCGGAGAAAATCCTTATCAAGCGTTTAATGGAAAAGGTAGCAAGCGGAAATATCGTTCTGCATACCAACCGGACGCTGGAAGAGGTCACTGGCGATCAGATGGGGGTCAGCGGGCTGCGTCTGCGTGATACGCAGAATACCGATACTGTTGAATCTCTCGACGTGGCAGGTCTGTTTGTCGCCATCGGTCATAGCCCAAACACGGCGATTTTTGCCGGCCAGCTTGCGCTGGAAAATGGCTATATCAAAGTACAATCCGGTATTCATGGCAATGCTACACAAACCAGCATCCCGGGCGTCTTTGCTGCAGGCGATGTAATGGATCACATCTATCGCCAGGCGATCACCTCCGCTGGGACTGGCTGCATGGCGGCTCTCGACGCAGAGCGCTATCTGGACGGGCTGGCTCAGGAAAGTAAATAATCTTTACAAGTCAGTAATAAAGGTAAAAAAGGCGACTATAAGTCGCCTTTATTTTTGTGCCGATGTAACATTGCGAAGCTAAAAAATCCGATAACTTTACCTGCAAAGCGCGCAATGAATAAAACCCGTCAACAAGAATTAACCCGCTGGCTAAAACAGCAAAGTGTCATCTCACGTCGCTGGCTCATGATGTCCCGACTTTTGGGTGTGTTGAGCGGCGTACTCATCGTCGCACAGGCCTGGATGCTGGCGAAAATCCTTAATCATCTGATTATGGAGAATATTCCACGCGAGGCTTTGCTCCTCCCCTTTGCATTGCTGGTGCTGGTGTTTATTCTGCGTAGCTGGGTGACGTGGCTTCGCGAGCGCGTGGGTTTTCATGCTGGCGCACATATCCGTTTTGAAATTCGCCGTCGGGTTCTGGACAGGCTTCAGCAGGCCGGGCCTGCCTGGATACAGGGTAAACCTGCCGGTAGCTGGGCCACCCTTATTCTTGAACAAATCGACGATATGCATGATTTTTACGCTCGTTATCTGCCGCAGATGACGCTGGCGGCAACGGTGCCTTTGTTGATCGTGGTAACGCTGTTGCCGATTAACTGGGCTGCAGCATTAATTCTGTTATGCACCGCGCCGCTTATTCCTTTGTTTATGGCGATGGTGGGCATGGGGGCAGCCGATGCTAACCGCCGTAACTTTAAAGCCCTGGCGCGCCTGAGCGGCCACTTCCTCGACCGTCTGCGTGGCATGGAAACCCTGCGCATTTTCCACCGGGGCGAGGCCGAGACAGAAAATATCCGCCTGGCGTCGCAGGATTTTCGCAGTCGTACAATGGAAGTACTGCGGCTGGCCTTTTTGTCTTCCGGTGTGCTTGAGTTCTTCACCTCATTGTCGATTGCGCTGGTGGCGGTCTATTTCGGCTTCTCTTATCTTGGCGAACTTAATTTTGGCCACTATGCCGCTGGCGTTACCCTGTTCGCTGGCTTCCTGGCACTGGTGCTGGCACCGGAGTTTTTCCAGCCGCTGCGTGATTTAGGCACCTTTTACCATGCAAAGGCGCAGGCCATTGGTGCCGCCGACAGCCTGAAAACCTTTATGGAAGCACCGCTCGCTCACCCTCAGCGGGGAGACCTCACCCTGAAAACGGATGAAGCCCTGACCATCACCGCACAGGATCTGATTCTCAAATCGCCAGAGGGTGCCGTGCTTGCCGGGCCGCTTAATTTCACTTTGCCTGCGGGCCAACGCGTTGTGCTGGTAGGGCGAAGTGGCTCAGGAAAAAGCTCTCTGATTAATGCGCTTTCCGGGTTTCTTCCCTATGAAGGATCTTTACGCATTAATGGCGTGGAATCCGGCAGTCTCGACCCTGATGCCTGGCGGCGCATGATTAGCTGGGTGGGACAGAACCCTCAACTCCCGGCCTCTACCTTGCGACAGAATATTCTGCTGGGCAGGCCGGATGCCAGCGCGACCGAACTGCAGGCTGTTATCGATAAAGCCTGGGTGAGCGAGTTCCTGCCGCTGTTGCCGCAAGGTCTTGATACGCCAACCGGCGATCAGGGCGCACGCCTTTCCGTCGGACAAGCCCAGCGCGTTGCGGTAGCACGCGCCCTGCTGGATGCCAGCAAGCTACTACTGCTTGATGAGCCCGCCGCCAGTCTGGACAGCCATAGTGAGCGGCGTGTTATGCAGGCGCTGAACGATGCCTCTTTGCTCCAGACGACAATAATGGTAACGCATCAGCTCGAAGGGCTCACTGACTGGGACGCCATTTGGGTGATGGAAAATGGACAGATAATCGAACAAGGCACCTTCGCCGAACTCTCACAAGCCGGGGGAGCCTTTGCCGCCCTGCTCGCTCACCGTCAGGAGGAGATTTAAATGCGCGCCCTTCTCCCTTATCTCGCCCTTTATAAACGCCATATCGGGTTACTCAGTCTCGGGGTGATTCTCGCGATTGTGACCTTGCTGGCCAGTATAGGCCTGCTGACCCTTTCCGGCTGGTTCTTATCCGCCTCAGCGCTGGTAGGGGTCGCCGGAATTTACAGCTTTAACTACATGCTTCCCGCTGCTGGCGTGCGTGCCGCAGCAATTATACGTACTGCCGGGCGCTATTTTGAAAGGCTGGTCAGCCATGATGCGACCTTCAGAGTATTGCAGCATTTACGGGTCAGCACGTTCAGTAAACTGCTTCCCCTTTCACCGGCTGGACTGGCCCGCTTCCGTCAGGGGGAGTTGCTCAACCGGGTGGTGGCAGATGTTGATACGCTTGATCACCTCTATCTGCGCGTTATCTCCCCGCTGGTGGGAGCACTGGTCGTTATCTTTGTCGTGACGCTGGGGCTAAGTCTTCTGGATATGCCCCTCGCCCTGACGCTTGGCGGGATCATGCTTGCCACACTGTTTATTCTTCCGCCGCTCTTTTATCGCGCCGGAAAGCCCACCGGAGAGAGCCTGACACATTTACGCGGACAATATCGCCAGCAGTTAACGAGCTGGCTGCAGGGTCAGGCGGAGCTGACAATTTTTGGCGCCAGCCAACGTTACCGTGAGCAGATGGAGAATACAGAACTGAGCTGGCACGATGCCCAGCGACGCCAGTCCGATCTTACGGCAGCCTCACAGGCGCTCATGCTGATTATCAGCGCCTTTGCAGTGATTGCCATGCTGTGGCTGGCTGCTGGTGGGGTCGGCGGTAATACGCAGCCCGGCGCGCTTATTGCCCTCTTTGTCTTTTGTGCGCTGGCCGCTTTTGAGGCACTGGCCCCGGTAACGGGAGCTTTCCAGCATCTGGGCCAGGTGATCGCCTCCGCGGTGCGCATTACGGAAATTACCGACTCGCCGGTGGACGTGCAGTTTGCTGAAAATAGCGATGCGGCCCCCTCGCAGGTTAACCTGCGTCTGGAAAACGTAAGTTTTGCCTACCCGGGTCAACCGCTTAATGCGCTGAATGCCCTGTCATTATCCATTGCCAGTGGGGAGCACGTCGCGGTACTGGGCCGTACCGGCTGCGGAAAATCAACGCTGCTGCAACTGCTGACCCGCGCATGGGATCCGCAGCATGGCCGTATTCTCTTTAATGATCTGCCGGTTACAGCACTTAGCGAAGCCACCTTACGCGAAAGCATCAGTATGGTTCCGCAGCGCGTCCATTTGTTTAGCGCCACCTTACGTGACAATTTACTTCTGGCCGCTCCGCAGGCCAGTGATGAGACCCTGGCAACCGTACTCTGTCGGGTTGGCCTGGAAAAGTTGCTGGATGACAGCGGGTTGAACGCCTGGCTGGGTGAAGGGGGCCGCCAGCTCTCCGGCGGTGAGCTCCGCAGGCTGGCTATAGCGCGCGCTTTATTGCACGATGCGCCACTGGTCCTGCTTGACGAACCCACCGAGGGTCTTGACGCCGCGACCGAAACGCAAATACTTGATTTACTTGATGAGGTTATGAAGGATAAGACCTTATTAATGGTGACACATCGCCTTCGCGGGCTGTCGCGGTTTGATCAGATAATTGTGATGGACAACGGTGAAATAATTGAGCAAGGTAATCACGCAGCGTTAATGGCGAAACAGGGTCGTTACTACCAGTTTAAGCAGCGTCTGTAATCGATGGGTATCGACATCTTCCTTCGGATTTTGCGCTAACGTTAAAGTGCGGAGTAAAGTTGACGATATACATAAGGAATTACTCTTTGTTGCGTTGTGGAGCATTGCAGTCATGCGCCTGGTTCAGCTTTCTCGTCACACCATTGCTTTTCCCTCGCCGGAGGCGGCGTTGCGTGAACCAAACGGGTTGCTGGCTTTAGGTGGCGACCTCAGTCCGGCCCGGCTTTTAATGGCCTATCAGCGTGGCATCTTCCCCTGGTTTTCACCAGGGGATCCTATTCTCTGGTGGTCTCCGGACCCACGCGCGGTGCTTTGGCCAGAAAACTTTCATGTCAGCCGCAGTATGAAACGCTTCCATAAAACGACCCCCTATCGCGTCACGCTCAATCATGCTTTCGGGCAGGTGCTTGATGGATGTGCAGAAGATCGTAATGAGGGCACCTGGATAACCCCTGACATCGTGCTCGCCTATCATCGTTTACATGAACTTGGGCACGCGCATTCCATTGAAGTCTGGGAAGAGGGTGCGCTCGTGGGTGGCATGTATGGGGTTTCGCAGGGGGCGCTGTTTTGCGGCGAGTCCATGTTCAGCCGTCGCATAAATGCTTCAAAAACCGCGTTAATGCTTTTTTGCCATGCTTTTGCCGAGGCTGGTGGGCAGCTGATTGACTGTCAGGTTCTGAACTCTCACACCGCCTCGTTGGGCGCCGTTGAAATTCCGCGCCGCGAGTATCTTGAACGTCTTGGTCAGACACGGCAACAGCGCTTACCTTCCCATTTTTGGGTACCAAGGGAACTGTTTTTAGCAACCTGATGAATGTTTTCGGCACATTTTTTATCAGGGTGTTATAATGGTCGCTCAGAGCAGCTTCTGCCTGTTACCCGCCATTCAGGGAAGCACGTATCAGGGACGCCCTCCTTCTTCTTTATCGCTCCCCTTTATGATGCGCGTGACGCGCGTCCTGATTGTGGCATGAGGGTAATGCGCAAAAGCCGTTTGCTGCGTTTTATCAGCACAAATCTTTACTTAACAGACGAACTTGGGCATTATCTTGCCGGTTCAAAAAAATATGGTAGTGATACCCCCGAGGATTAGATGGCCAAAGAAGACAATATCGAAATGCAAGGCACCGTTCTGGATACGTTGCCTAATACTATGTTCCGCGTAGAACTTGAAAACGGTCACGTGGTCACTGCGCATATCTCCGGTAAAATGCGTAAAAACTACATCCGCATTCTGACGGGCGATAAAGTGACTGTTGAGCTGACCCCGTACGACCTGAGCAAAGGCCGCATTGTCTTCCGTAGCCGTTAATCACAGTTAGCCACAACGCCGCGTGCGAAATTCTGAAAGCCGGACTTTTGTCCGGCTTTTGTCGTTCTGCATCGGGGTGCTGACCGCGCTAGTCAGGCATAAAAAAACCGGACCACTGTCCGGTTTTTGTTATTAAAGGCGCGCTTAATGCGCGGTTTCCGGTTTGTGCTTCTGCGCACTCTGGAAACCATACTGCAGCTCATTTTTCTCTTTATCCAGGGTTACCGTTACCTGTCCACCATCAACTAACGAACCGAACAGCAGTTCGTTGGCCAGTGGTTTTTTCAGGTTGTCCTGAATAACGCGGGTCATCGGACGAGCCCCCATCGCACGGTCATAGCCTTTTTCTGCCAGCCAGTCACGCGCGTCCTGACTCACTTCCAGCGAGACACCTTTTTGATCCAGTTGCACCTGGAGTTCGACAATAAACTTGTCGACTACCTGATGAATAACCTCGGTGGAGAGGTGATCAAACCAGATAATGTTATCCAGACGGTTGCGGAACTCCGGCGTAAAGATTTTTTTGATCTCTTCCATCGCATCGGTACTGTTGTCCTGATGGATAAGACCAATAGATTTACGCTCGGTTTCACGCACGCCAGCATTGGTGGTCATCACCAGCACCACGTTGCGGAAGTCCGCTTTACGCCCGTTGTTATCGGTCAGGGTGCCGTTGTCCATCACCTGCAGTAAGAGGTTGAAGACATCCGGGTGCGCTTTTTCAATTTCGTCCAGCAGCAGTACTGCGTGCGGGTGTTTTATCACCGCGTCGGTCAGTAAACCGCCCTGATCGAAACCAACATATCCCGGAGGCGCACCGATTAAGCGGCTAACGGTATGACGTTCCATATACTCGGACATATCAAAACGCAGCAGCTCAATGCCTAATGCTTTAGAGAGCTGTACCGTCACTTCGGTCTTACCGACACCCGTCGGCCCTGCAAACAGGAAAGACCCCACCGGTTTATGATCCTGTCCAAGGCCAGCGCGGCTCATCTTAATGGCTTCGGTTAACGCCTCAATGGCTTTGTCCTGGCCGAAGACCAGCATTTTCAGACGCTCGCCAAGACTTTTCAGGGTGTCGCGATCGCTTTGCGACACGCTCTTCTCAGGAATACGCGCAATACGTGCAACAACCGATTCGATATCCGCCACGTTGATGGTTTTCTTGCGTTTACTGACCGGCATTAAACGCGCGCGCGCACCTGCCTCATCAATCACATCAATGGCTTTATCCGGCAAATGACGATCGTTGATGTATTTCACCGCCAGCTCCACTGCTGCACGCACCGCTTTCGCGGTATAACGCACGTCATGGTGAGCTTCGTACTTCGGTTTCAGGCCATTGATAATCTGTACGGTCTCTTCAACAGAAGGCTCGGTGATATCAATTTTCTGGAAACGACGCGCCAGCGCACGATCCTTCTCGAAGATATTGCTGAACTCCTGATAGGTCGTTGAACCCATCACGCGGATCTTGCCACTCGACAGCAATGGCTTAATCAGATTGGCAGCATCAACCTGCCCGCCTGACGCAGCACCCGCACCGATAATGGTGTGGATCTCATCAATGAACAGAATGCTATTAGTATCCTGCTCCAGCTGTTTCAAAAGCGCTTTAAAGCGTTTTTCAAAATCACCACGGTATTTTGTTCCGGCCAGCAGTGAACCAATGTCCAGGGAGTAAATAGTGCAGTCGGCCATAATTTCCGGCACATCGCCCTGCACAATTCGCCAGGCGAGTCCTTCGGCGATAGCTGTTTTACCTACGCCGGACTCACCCACCAGCAGCGGGTTGTTTTTGCGACGACGGCAAAGCACCTGTACAGCGCGCTCAAGCTCTTTACCGCGACCAATAAGCGGATCAATACCGCCGACGCGAGCAAGCTGATTAAGGTTGGTGGTGAAGTTTTCCATACGTTCCTCCCCGCCTGCTTGCTCTTCATTGTTATTGGCCTGATTGCCAGAATCGGGAGAAGACTGTCCCGGCTCGTCTTTACGGGTGCCGTGGGAGATAAAGTTCACCACATCAAGGCGGCTCACTTCATGTTTGCGTAGCAGATAAGCCGCTTGCGACTCCTGCTCGCTGAATATTGCAACCAGCACGTTCGCCCCGGAGACTTCGCTACGTCCGGAGGACTGAACGTGAAACACCGCGCGCTGAAGAACACGCTGGAAGCTGAGCGTCGGCTGAGTGTCGCGCTCCTCTTCACTCATCGGCAGGACGGGTGTGGTTTGTTCGATGAAGGCTTCGAGTTCCTGTCGCAACGCCACCAGATCCACAGAACACGCTTCCAGCGCTTCGCGGGCCGAGGGGTTACTGAGCAATGCCAGTAACAGATGTTCGACGGTCATAAACTCATGTCGGTGCTCACGCGCTCTGGCGAAAGCCATGTTTAAACTGAGTTCCAGTTCTTGATTGAGCATTGGCACCTCCCCCAATTTCACGCCTGCATTCAGGCTTTTTCCAGCGTACAAAGCAACGGATGCTCGTTCTCCCGGGCGTAATCGTTCACCATAGACACTTTGGTTTCTGCGACTTCGGCGGTGAAAATCCCACAAATGGCCTTTCCACGATAGTGCACAGTGAGCATCAGTTGCGTTGCACGTTCAACATCATAAGAAAAGAACTTTTGTAGCACGTCAATAACAAATTCCATCGGCGTGTAATCATCGTTCATTAACATAACTTTATACATTGATGGCGGTTTTAGCGCGTCACGCAGTTTCTCATCCGCCAGGTGGTCAAAATCCAGCCAACTATTGCTTTTGCCCATCGTCAGTTTTCATCTTAGGTTACAGGTTCCGGCGACGTTCAATCGACCGATTACATGATTCAAGATGTATCTTAAATCTACATCAGGTGTTAGATAACTATCATCTATCATTGCTATCCGCGACGGCTGTCACAAACCTTTCCAATAGCGTTAACTGCTTCAAATTTTTGACTGATAGACCTCTAAGAACCCCTGCCAAACGCTTGACGCGATGCCTGATTTCTCTAAATTGTACAGTCGAGAGTTGGCGAGGTTTTGAACAACCCCACGCTCTGCCACCGGTTCATTCCATCTTACTTAAATAAGATTTACGAAGGATGTCGAAGCATGGAAACGGGTACTGTTAAGTGGTTCAACAATGCCAAAGGGTTTGGTTTCATTTGCCCCGAAGGCGGCGGCGAAGATATCTTCGCGCATTATTCCACCATCCAGATGGATGGTTACAGAACGCTAAAAGCCGGGCAAACCGTCCGGTTTGATGTGCATCAGGGCCCTAAAGGCAATCATGCCAGCCTTATCGTGCCTCTGGAGATGGAAGCCGTCGCCTGACGCCACTTCCTTCATTGTGTACATCCTGCAGTTAAAATGCCAGTCCCGTTGACTGGCATTTTTATTAACTTTTTATTCACTCCCTCGCCAGGGCATCAACAGGATCGAGACGTGCCGCGCTGCGAGCCGGCAACCAGCCAAACAGCACACCGGTAAATGTTGAGCAGAGAAAAGCGGTAATCAGCGCAACGGGAGAAAAACCAATTTCCCAGCCGGGCAGGAAAAGTTGCAGCGTAAAGGCAATTGCCATCGACAAAGCCACACCCAATGCACCGCCCACCAGGCAGACCAGTACGGCTTCGATAAGGAATTGCGCCAGTACATCGCTTGCCCGCGCGCCAACGGCCATTCGGATGCCTATCTCCCTTGTTCGTTCAGTCACTGACACCAGCATAATATTCATTACGCCAATGCCCCCGACCAGCAGGGAGATAACCGCAACCAGCGTTAAAAAGAGCTGAAGAGTACGTGTGGTCTTTTCTGCCGTTTTCAACACCCCATCCATATTCCAGGTAAAGAAATCTTTCTTCCCGTGGCGTAAGGTCAGTAAGCGCTCCAGCTGTTGTTCGGCCTGACCACTGCCATAACCCTCATTGACGCGAACGGTAATGGAATTAAGCCAGGACTGACCCAGCACGCGGGCTGAAAGCGTAGAGTACGGCATCCACACCCGGAGGATCTTACTGCTGCCAAACATCGACTGCTTCTCCTGCGCCACGCCGATGACGGTGGCAGGCATATTGCCTACCAGAATAATTTCACCCGTCACCTTCGCTTTATTCGGAAACAGCTGACGCCGGGTATTGTTATCGAGCACCACCACCTGTGCTCTCCCGTTTTGCTGCTCCTCATTGAATGTACTGCCCTCACTGAAGGTCATGCCATAGACATTGAAATACTGGCTGCTCACCCCGTTTGCACTTGCCGCAACATCGATATTGCCATTACGAAGTCGCAGATTCTGCGAGATGGCAGGGGTTGCCGAGCGTACCCACGGCTGCTTTTGAATGGCCAGCAGATCGTCATATTTCAGCGCCTGCTGATACTGCGGATCGTCGTCGCCAAAATCTTTGCCAGGGTAGATATCTATCGTATTAGTGCCGATGGCGCGGATATCCGCCAGTACCAGCTGTTTGGCCGCATCGCCTACCACCACAATAGAAACCACCGACGCGATGCCGATGATTATCCCAAGCATGGTCAACAGCGTGCGCATTTTATTGGCCGCCATCGCGCGCCACGCCATCATCAGCGCTTCCTGAAAACGACCGGAGAAGTGCCGTACACCAGCAGGCGTTTCCGCCGTCGCGATGGGTTGCCCCGTGGAAGAAGGCACCACAGAGGGCGGGTTCGTCAGAATTTCGCCGTCACGAATTTCAATAACCCGCTGTGCCTGGGCCGCGACTTCAGGATCGTGCGTGACGATAATGACCGTATGCCCGCGTTCGCGCAGTTGATGAAGGATAGCCATCACCTCTTCGCCGGAATGGCTGTCCAGCGCGCCGGTGGGCTCATCGGCAAGAATAACCTGCCCTCCGTTCATCAGCGCCCGGGCGATACTGACACGCTGTTGTTGTCCACCGGATAGCTGAGAGGGTGAGTAGCCTTCCCGCTCACTTAAGCCAAGCCGCCCCAGAAGTTCTCTGGCGCGGGCGAGGCGTGCTTTGCGCTCAACGCCTGCATAGACCGCAGGAACCTCGACGTTCTGGGCCGCCGTCAGATGCGACAGCAGATGATAGCGTTGAAAAATAAAACCGAAGTGCTCACGGCGCAGGCGCGCCAGCGCATCACTGTCCAGCGTCGACACGTCCGTGCCCGCCACACGATAGGTGCCACTGGTGGGCTTATCAAGGCAACCGAGTATATTCATCAGCGTTGATTTGCCTGAGCCTGACGCCCCGACAATCGCAACCATCTCACCTGCATGAATGGCTAACGAAATGCCCTTAAGTACCTCAACCTGCCCGTCACCGGAAGGATAACTGCGGCGAATATTATTCAGTTCCAGCAGTACCGTCATTGAGGCGCTCCGGGGGTGGTCGTCGTGATGATCACTTCATCACCCGCCTCCAGACCTTTCGTCACCTCAGCATCAGTGTCATTACGCATGCCGAGTGTAATTTCACGCTCTTTTACTTCGCCGTTACGCAGCAGCTTCACTTTGTAACGGTTATCCCCTACCGGCTCGCCCAGCGACGCAAGCGGAACCGTCAGTACATTCTTCACGCCGTTAAGCTGGATATGCACCTGTGCCGTCATCTCCAGACGCAGCACGCCCTGAGGGTTGGGCACTTCAAAGCGGGCATGGTAGAAAATGGCGTCATTCACTTTGGTAGGGGTTGGCAGAATATCTTTCAACTTACCTTCATAGCGCGTTTGCGGGTCGCCTAATACCGTAAACCATGCCTTCTGGCCAGGTTTAAGGTGGATAATGTCAGCTTCTGAGACCTGGGCCTTCACAAGCATGGTAGACATATCCGCCAGCGTCAGGATATTGGGCGCCTGCTGGGCGGCAATCACCGTCTGGCCCTGAAGGGTGGTTATCTCTGTTACTTCACCCGCCATCGGAGCAACGATGCGGGTATATTCAAGATTGGCTTTCGCCGTATCGAGGGTGGCCTGATTTCGCTGAATTTGCGCATCGATAGTGCCAATCTGCGCCTCTTTTACCGCAAGCTCGGTAACAGCACTGTCGAGGTCCTGACGTGACACGAGATTATTTTTCACCAGCTGCTGCTGGCGCCCCAGGGTCACGCTCGCCAGCTTACGTTCAGCCTCTGCCTGACGACGCTGGGCACGCAGCTCCATGAGCGTCGCGTTCACTTCCTTAATCTGGTTTTGCGCCTGTTCGGGATCAATCACGCCGAGCAGTTGATCTTTTTTCACCTTATCACCGATGCTGACGGACAAGGTTTTTAACTGCCCACTGACCTGCGCCCCGACATCCACCTTCCGCACCGCATCAAGTTTGCCTGTCGCCAGCACGCTTTGTGACAGCTCACCAGGGCGGACAATCAGTGTCTGGTACTCAGGTACTGGCGTGTTGAGCTGACCCCACAGCCAGAATGCCGCCACCACCACCACCAGCCCCAACACCAGCCAGCGCTTTTTGCGTTTTCCCTTCAAATTCATAAAAATTCCTAATGTCTTTATTAACGCTATTTGTGCCAATAATAACTAAACGCTGTCTTAACGAAACGTAATCTTTTCATTTCTGCCCGCTCTCATTTATCTGGCGTTGAAGGTGTGCTTGTTCCAATACCCTCATCATCCCTAAGACCAGGTTATTTCATGTCCATTCTTGCTGATATTCCTTCCTCTGACGCGCCTGTTATCCGGACAGGCTGGCAGCTCTTCCGTGCGCTCGCGACCGGTGAACTGAGACCCGGACGAGCCTGGCAAAACCCGGCCTACCGGCGAAAATTTGTGCTGCGATCCCTGCTCATGCCGGTCAGCACTGCGTCATTGCTGTCCGGTCTGGCAAAACACCCGGATCTACTGCCTATGCTGCATGCTCAACCCGGACTCCCCTGCCGTCTTCATCGCCCGTGGCTCTCACTTGTCATGGACAAAAAGCGCACGCTGGAGGCCTTATCCTTTCATTATCAGGCCTTTTCCGCGCATCTCTCAGCGCCGGTGCGCATGAACTATTTTACATCGCAGGGCATTACCCTGGCTGAGCTTAGCGGAAAAAACGAAGAGCGTTATACCATCCGACTTGTGGCCGACGCGAATCTGGATAAAGAAGGCGAGGCAACGCTTGTCTTCTGCGACGCGCAGCAGACCACCCTTGCGGAGATGACCTTCGCGCTTTGTGAATATCAGGGTAAACGCACACTGTTTATTGGCGGGTTACAAGGGGCAAAAGCCAATGTTGCGCACGATGCGATTCAGTTTGCCACCAAAGCGTGCCACGGCCTGTTTCCTAAACGTTTGCTGCTGGAGGCCTGCACCGGGATTGCCGCCTTTATGGAGATGGAGCAAATCGTCGCGGTGAGCAATACCACCCATATTTATAAGAGTTTGCGTTATCGCAAGAAAAAACAGGGGAAACTGTTTGCCGACTACGACAGCTTCTGGCTGTCGCTTGCAGGCGAGCAACATGCTGACGGCGCTTTTCTGCTGCCATCCACCATTGTTCGCAAACCAATGGAAGAGATAGCCAGTAAAAAACGTTCCGAGTATCGCCGTCGTTACGAACTGCTGGATGCTCTGCAGGCCCAGGTGACCCGGACGCTACGCACTTAATCAGCCCGCCCTCGCGCCAGCCACAGCACGCGCGAAAACATTTTACGCAGCAGGTACGGCACCGCCTCTACCCCTCGCCGGCCTGCTTCCATCGCCACCTCAATAGCCAGTTCCGGTTTTGAAGAGCGGTGGATAGCTTTGGTGATAATGCGCCGCATGTTCATTGGCACGTTATCAGGCAACTGCGCAACGCGGTGATAGACATCAGCAAAGCCTTCCCGGTACATGAAGTGTTCCATGTCCAGCGCCGGAAGTTGGGTGAGGTGATCGCGCAGTGGGTCACGATCCTCATTCAGCAGGCCACGAACCGTGGCGGCGTATTTTTTACCCGCCTCATCACCGTCGACCAGCACATGCCACTGGATGCCCATTCTGCGGGCAAACTTGATGAGCGGCTTCAGACCTGACTGCGCAAATTCAATGACCTTTACCCCTTCAGCATCGAAATGATGACCACACTGACGCGCAAATTCATTGATGACCCAGGTTTCCGTCTCCCCTTCAACCAGCAGCCAGCAGCGGGCAAACAGGGAGGAAGCTCGATTAAAACGAATATGGAAAGCAATGCGCCTCCCTTCTTCGGCATTCATCCCTCCCGGCCCTAATCGCCAGGCCGCGACGCGTGATGATTCCCGAACCAGCCTGCATACCTGCTCGACCGGCGTAAGGGAAAGCAGTTCACCTGAGTTGGTGGTCGTGATTTTCTGCAGGGGCAGTAAATTGAGGAGATGCCAGGCGACAGAGAGCATAATCGGATGCAACCGGGTCTCAGGATCTTCCACCAGCAGCAGTGGTCGGGCGTCCCTGTCCAGGCGGACATTCCCTTTAGCCCGCAACAGGGTGGCAAAAAAGCCCAGTAAAATGACGCGATACATTCGGCCACCGGGTCTGTCGATGACCCGGTTTATGACATCAAGATAACGCCAGCTGCGCTGTTCATCATGAGAGCGCCGACGCATCAGCCGCTGGGCCGTGGGCCCGCTTCCCTGTTCAGCAAAGTAGTGTTCAAGCAGTTGGACCATCGCAGATAAACCATGACGAATTTGCGCATCAGAAAGATTTTGCGGTTGGGAGAGCAGCTCATGTGAGAGAAGGTCAAGCTGACGCGCGGTGGCGTCAGTTTCCGGCACCCCGGCCTCTTCTCCAGCGTGAAGGCGGCGCATAAAGCGCGCATCCCGCAGCCGCAAAACGGGCATGAGGCGGATCAGATGATGGGCCAGAGCGTCAATATCCGTGAGGGGCAATGGATTTCCCTCGGCGTCAAGAAAAGTGCGGAGCGTCATGACGCTGCCCTCTTCTGCGAGCTCCCCCTCCAGTCGGTAAAACAGACGATGGTATCCGTCGCTACTCGCCATCCAACATGCTTCCAGAGGGCGATAACGTCGAACCCGATGGCGACCGGGCACCGATTCACGGAAGGTGAGAATAATGTGCAGATGATGCTCCCTACCATGAATATCGCCAGGGGGAAACCAAAAATCGTCGCGAACAAAATGGTAAAGCTCGGGAGCCGGGGCCAGCAGTAAGGTTAACGCATCCAGCAAACTCGATTTACCCCACGCATTCTCACCGATAAGCACATTGTTTTGCTCAAGCATCAACGAGAGCCGATTAATGCCACGAAACCCTGCAATTTCGACGCGTTCAAGGATCATAACCCCTCCGGGAAACATTCCATTTTCCATAACGTTACCCTGAGTATAGCGGCGAGATCTCTGAGTAAAAACAGCATTTCCCCCTGCGAAGGGGCAAAACCAGCTGACGCTGTCAAAATTGCGCTAAATCAATCTATGTGCATATTGCGTAAAAAACCCCTTTTAAGCCTCACCACACCCGCTTAATCTTAAACATGTATTTTAAATATAACTTTAAAACTTATAAGGTGTGACTATGTTTTGTGTGCAATGTGAACAAACCATCCGTACCCCGGCGGGCGATGGCTGCGCTTACGCGCAGGGTATGTGCGGCAAAACGGCCGAAACATCGGACCTGCAGGATCTGCTGATCGCCGCACTTCAGGGGCTGTCTGCCTGGGCCAGCAAAGCGCGTGAATACGGCATTATCGTTCATGAGATCGATAATTTCGCACCTCGCGCCTTCTTCTCTACCCTGACCAACGTCAACTTCGACTCCGTGCGAATTGTCGGTTACGCGCGTGAAGCCATTGCCTACCGTGAAGCCTTAAAAGCGCAGTGCCTGAGCATTGATCCTGCCGCTACCGTCGAAAATCCAATGGCAGACCTGCAACTGCTGAGCGACGACCTTGGCGATCTTCAGCGCCAGGCCGCTGCGTTTACGCCGAATATTGATAAAGCGGTTATTGGTGAAAACATTCTCGGCCTGCGACTTCTCTGCCTCTATGGCCTGAAAGGGGCTGCCGCCTATATGGAGCACGCGCACGTGCTCGGTCAGTACGACAATGAGATCTACGCTCAGTACCACAAGATTATGGCGTGGCTGGGTACCTGGCCTGCGGATATGAATGCGCTGCTCGACTGCTCAATGGAAATTGGTCAGATGAACTTCAGGGTCATGAGCATTCTGGATGCGGGCGAAACGACCGCCTACGGGCATCCGACCCCAACACAGGTCAACGTGAAGGCCGTTGCTGGTAAATGCATTCTGATTTCCGGCCATGATCTGAAAGATCTGCATAATCTGCTGCAACAAACCGAAGGTACCGGCGTTAACGTCTATACCCACGGTGAGATGCTGCCTGCGCACGGTTATCCGGAACTGCGTAAATACAAACATCTGGTGGGTAACTACGGCAGCGGCTGGCAGAACCAGCAGGTTGAATTTGCCCGCTTCCCGGGTCCCATTGTGATGACCTCGAACTGCATCATCGACCCGACCGTCGGCGCTTATGATGAACGCATCTGGACTCGCAGCATTGTCGGCTGGCCAGGCGTTAACCACCTGGAAGGTGACGACTTCACCCGCGTGATTGAGCAGGCGCAGCAGCTGGCTGGCTTCCCGTACAGTGAAATTGAGCATCTGATTACCGTTGGTTTCGGGCGTCAGACACTGCTGGGGGCCGCTGATACGCTGATTGATCTCGTCAGCCGCGAAAAACTGCGTCACATCTTCCTCGTGGGCGGCTGCGACGGGGCCCGCGGTGAACGTAACTATTTTACTGATTTTGCCACCAGCGTGCCGGACGACTGTCTGATTCTGACCCTGGCGTGTGGCAAATATCGCTTTAATAAACTGGACTTCGGCAACATTGAAGGGCTGCCGCGTCTGGTCGATGCCGGTCAGTGTAACGATGCTTACTCTGCCATTATCCTGGCGGTGACGCTGGCCGAAAAACTCGGTTGTGGCGTGAATGACCTGCCGCTCTCACTGGTGCTCTCCTGGTTCGAGCAGAAAGCTATCGTTATCCTGCTGACGCTGCTGTCGCTGGGTGTTACCAACATCGTCACCGGCCCGACTGCGCCAGGCTTCCTGACGCCTGACCTGTTGGCGGTACTGAACGAAAAATTCGGTCTGCGTGCCATCACCACCGTCGAGCAGGATTTACAGCAGATGTTAGGTGCGTAAGGAGTAACCCATGACAATGCCAACCCCGCAGTGCCCGTGGCGTATGCAGGTTCACCACATCCAGCAGGAGACGCCGGATGTCTGGACGCTGTCGCTGTTATGCCATGATTATTACCCTTACCGCGCCGGTCAGTATGCGTTGGTCAGTATCCGCAACAGTGCAGAGCAGCTACGTGCTTATACCCTCTCCTCGACGCCGGGGGTGAGCGAATACATTACGCTGACCATCCGTCGTCTGGATAACGGTACCGGCTCCTCCTGGCTGACGCGCGATGTGAAACGCGGCGACTATCTGTGGCTCTCTGACGCACAGGGTGATTTTACCTGTGATAATGAGGCCAACGACAAGCTGCTGTTGCTGGCGGCAGGCTGTGGGGTGACACCGGTCATGTCAATGCGCCGCTGGCTGGCAGCCTATCGCCCGCAGGCGGATGTGCAGGTTATTTTTAGCGTCCGATCGCCGCAGGATGTAATTTTTGCCGACGAGTGGAAGAATTATCCGGTCACGCTGGTAGCGGAACATAACGCCACCGACGGTTTCCTCGCAGGACGCTTAACGCAGGATATTTTGCGCCGGGTTCCCGATATCGCCTCGCGAACCGTCATGACCTGTGGCCCCGCCCCTTATATGGACCAGGTGGAAAAAGATGTGAAGGCACTGGGCGTTACCCGGTTCTTTCATGAGAAATTCTTTACGCCTGTTGCCGAAGCAGCCACCAGCGGGTTGAAGTTTACCAAACTCCAGCCGGCAAAAGCGTTCTTTGCACCGGTGGGGACTACACTGCTTGAGGCCTTTGAAAGCAACCAGGTGCCGGTGAATGCAGCCTGCCGTGCGGGCGTCTGCGGCTCCTGCAAAACGCAGGTTATTTCCGGGAAATACAGCGTCAACAGCACGATGACGCTGACTCCGCAGGAGATAAGTGAAGGTTATGTGCTGGCCTGCTCATGCCATCCACAAAGTGATTTAGTCCTGGCGTAAACGGAACTGAATAACGCAAAGCCTTCCCTTGCGGGAAGGCTTTTTTTTACCTCAACGCGGGGATAAGTGAGTAACGACCTGCCCCGAGAAACGCGACGGCCAGCCCACCAATAAAGAAGTAGACCAGGCTTTCGATAGCCCATGCCCCGGTTGCATCCAGCGCGCCGGTTTTTCCGATACCGACCATCAACCAGGCAACGACCATCGTAAAGGCCAGCACCAGTGCCGCCGGACGGGTAAAGACGCCAATGACAATCAGGATAGGGGCAACCACTTCACCGACCAGCACGCCGTAAGCGATAAACCCCGGTAACCCTTTTGCCACCAGCATACCCGCGATGCCATCGGTGCCGTCCATCAGCTTATGGAAACCGTGAAAAAACATTAGTCCGCCCACCGCGAGCCGCAGCAGTAAACGACCAAAATCCTCATGAGCTAACATCTTATTAACTGAATCTAACAATGATTTAACCATTTGAAATGATTCCTATTTTTATTCAACTTTATGCAGATTATGCCTAATCTCAACAGAAATAAAGCCCTATGTAATCAGGGGCAATTTACGCAAAATTAATGACATTTCATGGACTACGCTTGTAGACGACATACTTATATGGAGTCATACGATGAAACAGACAGTGGCCGCTTATATTGCTAAGACACTGGAACAGGTTGGAATCAAACGCATCTGGGGTGTAACCGGGGATTCTCTGAATGGCTTAAGTGATAGTCTTAACCGTATGGGAACCATCGACTGGATGCCAACGCGTCACGAAGAAGTTGCCGCCTTTGCCGCAGGGGCGGAGGCTCAACTCACTGGTGAGCTGGCGGTGTGTGCCGGTTCCTGCGGTCCGGGCAATCTGCATTTGATCAATGGTCTCTTTGATTGCCACCGTAATCACGTCCCGGTGCTGGCCATTGCCGCTCATATCCCCTCCAGCGAGATTGGCAGCGGTTATTTCCAGGAAACTCACCCGCAGGAGCTGTTCCGTGAATGTAGCCACTACTGCGAGCTCGTCTCTTCGCCTGAACAGATCCCACAAGTGCTGGCAATCGCCCTGCGTACCGCTATCCTCAAGCGTGGCGTGGCAGTGATTGTTCTGCCCGGCGACGTGGCACTGAAACCGGCTCCTGAAACCGCCAGCAGTCACTGGTATCCTGCTCCTCAGCCCGTGGTAACACCTGCCGCGGAAGAGTTAAAAAAACTGGCGCAACTGCTGCGCTACTCCAGCAATATTGCCCTGATGTGCGGCAGCGGCTGCGCCGGAGCGCATAGCGCCCTGATTGAATTCGCCGCTAAACTGAAAGCGCCGATAGTCCATGCCATGCGCGGCAAAGAGCATGTGGAATATGATAACCCCTATGATGTGGGCATGACCGGGCTTATTGGGTTCTCGTCAGGGTTCCATACCATGATGAACGCCGACACCCTCATCCTGCTGGGCACGCAGTTCCCCTACCGCGCTTTCTACCCGACGGATGCCAAAATCATTCAGATAGATATCAACCCAGCCAGCATTGGCGCACATAGCAAGGTGGACATGGCGCTGGTGGGAGATATCAATGCGACATTAACGGCTCTGTTACCTTTGCTGGAGGAGAAAACCGACCGTCGTTTTCTCGACAAAGCACTGGAGCATTATCGCGATGCCCGTAAAGGGCTGGACGATCTGGCCAAACCCAGCGACAAGGCCGTGCATCCGCAATATCTGGCTCAGCAAATCAGCCACTATGCCAGTGACGATGCCATTTTTACCTGCGACGTAGGAACGCCGACCGTCTGGGCCGCACGCTATCTTAAGATGAACGGCAAACGACGTCTGCTGGGCTCCTTTAACCACGGCTCAATGGCAAACGCCATGCCGCAGGCGCTGGGCGCAAAAGCGACGGCCCCCGACCGCCAGGTCGTGGCAATGTGTGGCGATGGCGGATTCAGTATGCTGATGGGTGATTTTCTCTCCGTGGTGCAAATGAAGCTGCCGGTGAAAATCATCGTCTTTAACAACAGTGTATTGGGGTTCGTTGCGATGGAGATGAAGGCTGGCGGCTATCTCACCGATGGAACAGACCTGAATGACACGAACTTCGCCCGCATCGCCGAAGCCTGCGGTATTACCGGGATTCGTGTGGAAAAATCTGCCGATGTGGACGCCGCGTTGCAGCAGGCCTTCTCCATTGACGGGCCGGTACTGGTTGACGTGGTGGTGGCGAAAGATGAACTGGCGATCCCGCCGCAAATCAAACTGGAACAGGCGAAGGGATTCAGTTTGTATATGCTGCGCGCCATCATCAGCGGGCGCGGCGACGAAGTTGTCGAACTGGCAAAAACGAACTGGCTCAGGTAAAAATAGCCTTTTCAGTTCATACACAACATCAATCGTGTTGCATCAAGGCAGCAAGCCCGCCCCCCCCGGCAGCACAGAGACCTGTGCGACGGGGGGCGGGGCGTGCCCGTTGCCCCGACAGCGTGAAGGATGGAGTGTATATAAGGAAATGCCATGATTGATTTACGCAGCGATACCGTCACCCGCCCCAGCCGTGCCATGCTTGACCAGATGCTGACGGCCCCGGTCGGAGATGACGTCTATGGGGATGATCCGACCGTTAACGAACTGCAGCGCTTTGCCGCCGAACTCAGCGGTAAAGAGGCCGCTCTCTTCCTGCCGACAGGCACCCAGGCGAACCTGGTGGCGTTGCTGAGCCACTGCGAACGTGGCGACGAGTATATCGTTGGTCAGGGTGCCCATAATTATCTGTATGAAGCTGGCGGTGCAGCGGTGCTCGGCAGTATTCAGCCGCAGCCGATTGACGCTGCCGCAGACGGCAGTCTGCCGCTGGACAAGGTCGCCGCTAAAATCAAAGCCGACGATATCCACTTTGCCCGCACCAGATTATTGAGTCTTGAAAACACCCATAATGGCAAAGTCCTGCCCCGTGACTATCTTCAGCAGGCGTGGGAGTTTACCCGAGCGAAGGGTCTGGCTTTACATGTAGACGGCGCACGCATTTTTAATGCCGTGGTCGAGTATGGCTGTGAACTGCGTGAGATCACCCAATTCTGTGACTCGTTCACCATTTGTCTCTCCAAAGGGTTAGGCGCGCCGGTGGGCTCACTGCTGGTGGGCAGTAGCGACTACATTAAACGCGCCACTCGCTGGCGTAAAATGACCGGTGGCGGTATGCGCCAGGCCGGTATCCTTGCCGCGGCTGGCCTCTATGCCCTCAGGAATAACGTTCAGCGTCTGAAAGACGATCACGACAATGCCGCCTGGATGGCCGCTCAGTTGCGGGAGAGTGGTGCCGATGTTATGCGCCACGATACCAACATGTTGTTTGTGCGCGTGGGAGAGGAGCATGCTGCCGGGCTGGGCGCGTTTATGCATGAGCGTGGTGTGCTCATCAACGCCTCGCCAGTTGTCCGCCTGGTCATACACCTTGACGTCAACCGTGAGCAGCTTGCCGGAGTCGTTCGTCACTGGCAGGCGTTCCTGCAGCGCTAAGGAGCCGGGCGTGCCACAACCTATCCTGGTGCTCGGGGCCAGCGGCTACATTGGTCAGCATCTGATTCAGGCACTGAGCCAGCAGGGTCATGAGGTACGGGCAGCGGCCCGCCAGCTCTCTCGACTGCGAAAACAGCCGTTGCCGGGGGTAAGCTGCCACGAGATTGATCTCAGCTGGCCGGACGATCTCCCCTCCCTGCTCAGGGATGTCGGCACGCTCTATTACCTGGTTCACAGCATGGGTGAAACCGGCGATCTGGTCGCCCAGGAGAGGCAAATCGCCCTTAATGTACGTGACGCTTTGCGGGAGGTGCCCGTAGGCCAGGTCATCTTCCTGAGCTCGCTGCAGGCAAAGGAAACCAGTGAATCTCACCATCTCAGGGCCCGTCAGCTCACAGGCGACCTGCTTCGTGATGCGGGCGTACCCGTCATCGAACTACGTGCCGGAATTATTGTCGGCGCGGGCTCGGCGGCGTTTGAGGTCATGCGGGATATGGTTTACAACCTTCCCATACTCACCCCACCGCGCTGGGTTCGCTCCCGCACCACTCCTGTCGCGCTGGAGAACCTGCTCCACTACTTGCTGGAGCTGCGTCACCACAGGTTCACTCATCACCAGGTCTATGAGGCGGCCGGGCCTGAAGTGCTCAGTTATCAGCAGCAGTTTGAACAGTTTATGGCGGCAAGCGGCGTGCATTGCCCGCTTGTGGCGATCCCGCTGCCCACCCGCCTTATCTCCGTCTGGTTTTTACAGGTCATCACCTCCGTCCCGCCCACCATCGCCCGCAGCCTTATTCAGGGGCTTAAACACGATTTGCTTGCCGATGACAGGGCCCTGCGTGCGCTGATCCCACAGGTGCTCATCCCCTTTCGTGAGGCGGTAACGCGAACATTACAGGATGAAGCACGTCTGGCTCACTCCGGCGACTGGGGTTATTCGCCACAGGCGTTTGCCCGCTGGCGACCTCAGTATGGCTACTTTCCGAAACAGGCGGGGTACAGGGTTAAAACAACGGCCTCATGTCGTGCGCTCTGGGACGTCATCAACCAGATAGGCGGCAAGGAAGGGTATTTTTATGGCAACGCGCTCTGGCAGATCCGGGCGCTACTCGACAGGCTTATCGGACACCGGCTGGATAAAGGTCGTCCGTCTCGCGACTATCTGCAGGTAGATGATCGGGTTGATAGTTGGCGGGTCATCATTGCCGAACCGCAGGAGCAACTGGCCCTGCTGTTCGGAATGAAAGCGCCGGGGCTGGGTCGCCTCTGCTTTACTCTGACGGATATGGGAACCTACCGCTTGCTGGATGTCCGGGCCTGGTGGCACCCGCACGGCATGCCAGGCCTGCTCTACTGGCTGCTGATGATCCCGGCTCATCTGTTTATCTTTCGGGGGATGGCGCGGCGTATTGCCCATTTAGCAGAACAATACTCAGAAAAAAAGTGAAACCGGACCCTATTCTTTCACGTTTCCCATTGCATACCGGCCTGTTTCACGGAAGAATGCGCACGCAATGAATGCGGGTCACTATAGTGGATTGCTATGAAGGTTTTGGTCACAGGCGCAACCAGCGGGTTAGGTCGCAATGCCGTCGAATATTTACGCCGAAAAGGCATCAGCGTAAGGGCTACCGGGCGCAACAAGGCGATGGGCTCCCTGCTGACAAAAATGGGTGCGGAGTTTATCCATGCCGACCTGACCGAACTCGTCTCCTCTCAGGCCAAAGCAATGTTAGCGGGTGTGGATACCCTCTGGCACTGTTCCAGCTTCACCTCACCCTGGGGCACTCAGGCGGCGTTTGACCTGGCCAACGTTCGCGCCACCCGTCGCCTCGGCGAGTGGGCCGTCGCCTGGGGTGTGCGTAATTTCATTCACATCTCCTCACCCTCACTCTATTTTGACTATCGCCATCATCACGCTATTAAAGAAGAGTTTCGTCCGGCGCGCTTTGCCAACGAATTTGCCCGCAGTAAAGCAGCCAGTGAGGATGTGATTCAGCTGCTGGCGCAGGCTAACCCCAATACCCGCTTCACCGTGTTGCGCCCGCAAAGTTTGTTTGGCCCGCATGATAAGGTGCTCATCCCGCGACTGGCGCAGATGATGCACCACTACCGCAGCGTGTTGCTTCCGCGCGGAGGCCGGGCAACGGTCGACATGACCTACTATGAAAACGCTGTGCACGCTATGTGGCTTGCCAGTCAGGAAGCCTGCGACACGCTTCCCTCCGGGCGTACCTATAACATCACCAATGGCGAACCGCGCCCATTACGCAACATTGTGCAAAAGTTGATTGACGAGCTGGAGGTGGACTGCCGCATCCGTTCAGTCCCCTATGCCATGCTGGATGTCGTTGCGCGCAGCATGGAGCATTTTGGCAACAAAGCCGCTAAAGAACCGGCTTTTACCCACTATGGCGTCTCCAAGCTCAACTTCGATTTCACGCTGGATATCAGCCGCGCGGAGAAAGAGCTGGGGTACCAGCCGGTTGTCACTATTGATGACGGTATTCTGCGCACGGCCCGATGGTTAAAAGATCACGGTAAAATCTGACCCTCAGCTCTGCCCGTATTTCTCCAGCAATGCTTGCGCAATAGCCTGACTTTCTGCATCCGCCACGCCATTCCACAGCGTCGGGCGAAAATGCATCTGGAAGGCCATGATCACCCTTTTCTGCTGCCCCGGCGTCATCTCAGGTTTTACCTCATAGCCATAGCGCGCCAGTAAATCGAGTAGTGAGGCGGTATCCACCGCGTCGTAAGGGTCCCGCCCATTGAGATAAAAGGCAACGCGTGTGGCGTCCGGCCATGCGCCAATGCCTTGCGCCGCCAGTTCCCGCCAGGGGAAAAGTGGCCCGGGATCGTCCTTTCGCTGGGGGGCGACATCAGCGTGTGCCACCACATTCTGAGGAAGTATGTTGTAACTATTGATGATGTCTTTAGCAAGCGGGATGAGCGCGGCAATTTGTGCAGGTTCGAAGGGGGTAAACTGCTTACGACCCGCCACGTTCCGCCAGCCACGATTCTCAAGCTCAATGCCAATCGACGTATCGTTGAGGCGAGTCGCGTTCCGCCAGTAGCTGATACCGGCATGCCAGGCCAGGGAGTGTTCCGGCACAAGCTGCCATATGCGGGGTTTACCGTCGTAAAGCGGCGGACGGGCAGGAATAAGATAATGAGCGCTGACGTGCCGGTCGGTTAAGGTGGCCAGCGAGACGTCAAAATCATCTGCCGTATAATGCAGTACCAGCACCTTGACCCGTGGATAGGCGGCCTGCGCCTGACGGCGGGTATCAAGCTGATACCCCTGCTTCTCAACAATGCCTTTTTCGCCCGCACAGCCAGACAGCAGCAGTGCAAGTAACAGCAGCGGTAGAAAACGTTTCATTAGCGTGTTTTCACCGCCGTACCGCTGACGCTAACCATCAGCATGCTGCTGTCCTTACCTACCGTCTCATAATCAATATCAATACCCACGACGGCATTCGCACCCAGCGCTTTGGCCTGCTCAGCCAGTTCACGAAAAGCGATTTCCCGCGCTTTACGCAGCTCTTTTTCATAAGCGCCGGAACGACCGCCCACGATGTCGCGTATACCGGCAAAGAAATCGCGGAAGATATTGGCACCCAGAATTGCCTCGCCGGTGACAACACCACAGTATTCCACGATCGGTTGTCCTTCCAGAGTGGGGGTAGTTGAAAATTGCATCAGGTTCTCCTTTTAGGCTTCAAGTGCGGTACTTCACACATTATCGAAGCAATACACTATTCTTGAAAGGAAGTTAAATCCGAAGCGAAAATAAGGAAATCATTATGCGCTATTCTGCTCTGACTCTCGCTTTACCCTGTGCGTTGCTGCTCAGCGCCTGTACCACTGTCCCGCCGGCTTACAAGGACATCGGCACCCGTAGCGGTCCATGCATCGAAGGGGGCCCGGACACGGTGGCACAGAAATTTTACGATTTTCGTATTGAGCATCACAGCAATGACCTGTCGGCACTGCGACCTTACCTGAGCGACGATTTGGCAGCCATGCTAACGGCGGCAAGCCGGGATAATCGAAACACAGCGCTGCTGCGATCGGACCCCTTCTCCAGCCGCACGGTCATGCCAGAAAAAGCCAGCGTCGCCAGCGCATCCACCATCCCCAATACCGATGCACGTAACATTCCTTTGCGCGTAACCCTGACCCAGGGCAGCCAGACGTGGCAGGATGAGGTGCTGATGATCAGAGAAGGCCAGTGCTGGGCAGTAGATGACGTTCGCTACCTTGGCGGCGCTGCTCATGCTCCCGCCGGAACTTTGCGCCAGTCTGTTGAGCACCGATAGCGAGCTGAGGCGTAAATACGATAAATCCCGCTTAAACCCCGCAAAATGTCTGGCATTCCGGCGTGAATGCCGACATTTATTCCTGCTTACCTCGAGCTCCGGTATTTTGTGCTAACTTTATTGAGTGCGGCGGTTTATATTTAAGTTTTAACGCACAAATATTGCATAACTATTCTGCGAACGTTACTATTTGCGGCCTCAATTGCTATTAGATTGCCTCGATGAGTATAAAATTAAACGGCATTAACTGCTTCTATGGCGCACACCAGGCGCTCTTTGACATCACCCTTGAATGTCCCCAGGGCGAAACGCTGGTGCTTCTTGGTCCCAGCGGCGCAGGTAAAAGCTCTCTGCTACGCGTGTTGAATCTGCTTGAGCAGCCTCGTTCAGGCCAGCTCACTATTGCAGGCAATCACTTCGATTTTGCCAAAACACCTTCTGATAAGGCGATTCGCGATCTGCGTCAGAATGTGGGTATGGTTTTCCAGCAATATAACCTCTGGCCACACCTGACCGTCGTGCAAAACCTGATTGAAGCACCATGCCGTGTGCTGGGGTTAAGCAAAGATCAGGCGCTCGCGCGGGCCGATAAACTGCTGGAGCGTTTACGCCTTAAGCCTTACAGCGACCGTTATCCCCTGCACCTTTCTGGCGGCCAACAGCAGCGTGTGGCGATCGCCCGTGCGCTGATGATGGAGCCCCAGGTGCTGTTATTTGATGAACCCACTGCCGCACTGGATCCGGAAATTACTGCCCAGATTGTCAGCATTATTCGTGAGCTGGCGGAAACGGGTATCACGCAGGTTATCGTGACCCACGAAGTTGAAGTAGCACGTAAGACCGCCAGCCGCGTGGTCTACATGGAAAACGGCCATATTGTCGAACAAGGGGATGCGAGCTGCTTTACCTCGCCGCAAACCGACGCGTTCAAATACTACTTATCTCACTGATTTATTTGGGGAAATAACAATGAAAAAAGTTCTGATTGCCGCACTGCTTGCCAGCGTCAGCCTGAGCGTCTCCGCTGCCCAGACTATCCGTTTCGCCACTGAAGCCAGCTACCCTCCGTTTGAGTCGACCGATGCTAATAATAAAATTGTTGGTTTTGACGTCGATCTGGCCAACGCCTTGTGTAAAGAGATTGATGCAACCTGTACCTTCACTAACCAGGCATTTGACAGCCTGATTCCAAGCCTGAAATTCCGTCGTTTTGACGCCGTGATGGCAGGAATGGATATCACCCCAGAGCGTGAAAAACAGGTGCTCTTTACGACGCCTTATTATGACAACTCCGCCCTGTTCGTTGGGCAGAGCGGTAAATACACCAGTATTGATGCCCTTAAAGGCAAGAAAGTGGGTGTACAGAACGGCACCACGCATCAGAAATTCATCAACGATAAACACCCGGAAATTACCACTGTCCCCTATGACAGCTACCAGAATGCCAAACTGGATCTGCAAAATGGCCGTATTGACGCCGTATTTGGTGATACTGCCGTCGTGACCGAATGGCTTAAGGCCAACGATAAACTGGCCGCAGTGGGCGACAAAGTGACGGACAAAGCCTACTTCGGTACTGGTCTGGGCATTGCGGTGCGTCAGGGTAATACGGAGCTGCAGCAGAAATTCAATGCCGCGCTGGAAAAAGTGAAGAAAGATGGCACTTACGAAACCATCTACAGCAAATGGTTCCAGAAGTAATCTGAATGAACGAATTTTTTCCTTTAGTAAGCGCCGCCGGGATGACCGTCGGCCTTGCCGTTTGCGCCCTGATCATAGGCCTGGTGCTGGCGATGATCTTTGCGGTATGGGAATCAGCGAAGTGGCGTCCGGTAGCCTGGGCTGGCACGGCGCTGGTGACCATTTTACGCGGCCTGCCAGAAATTCTGGTTGTCCTGTTTATCTATTTTGGCTCGTCACAGCTGCTGCTTATTCTCTCTGACGGTTTCAACATTCATCTCGGGTTTGTCGAGATCCCGGTGCAACTGGCGATCGAAAACTTCGATGTCAGTCCTTTCCTGTGCGGCGTTATTGCCCTGTCGCTGCTCTATTCAGCGTATGCCTCTCAGACGCTGCGAGGTGCCCTGAAAGCGGTGCCTCAGGGCCAGTGGGAGTCCGGGCAGGCGCTTGGGCTGTCGAAAAGCGCTATCTTCTTCCGCCTGGTGATGCCGCAGATGTGGCGTCACGCACTGCCAGGCCTGGGTAACCAGTGGCTTGTGCTGTTGAAAGATACCGCGCTGGTGTCACTTATCAGCGTGAATGACCTGATGTTGCAGACGAAAAGTATTGCCACCCGTACCCAGGAGCCCTTCACCTGGTACATTGTGGCGGCGGCTATTTATCTGGTGGTTACCCTTATCAGCCAATGGATACTCAAACGCATTGACCTGCGTGCAACGCGCTTTGAACGGAGGCCTGGCTGATGCTTGAATTTTTCCCTGAATTACTCAAGGGTCTGCATACCAGCCTCACGCTGACGGCAGCATCTCTGGTAGTGGCACTGATCCTCTCGCTGCTCTTTACTATCATTCTGACGCTGAAAACGCCGGTTCTGTTCTGGATTGTGCGCGGTTATATCACCCTGTTTACGGGCACGCCGCTGCTGGTACAGATCTTTCTCATCTACTATGGCCCAGGTCAGTTTCCGGTGTTGCAGGAGTATCCGGTCATCTGGCATCTGTTGTCGGAACCCTGGCTTTGCGCGCTGCTCGCGCTGTCGCTTAACAGTGCGGCTTACACGACCCTGTTGTTCCACGGTGCAATCCGCGCCATTCCGGAGGGTCAATGGCAGTCCTGTAGCGCTCTGGGCATGAGTAAAAAAGATACCCTGGCCATTCTGTTGCCGTACGCCTTCAAGCGCGCCCTCTCGTCCTATTCGAACGAAGTGGTGCTGGTATTCAAAAGTACCTCGCTCGCTTACACCATTACCTTAATGGAGGTAATGGGTCACGGGCAGTTGCTGTACGGACGCACCTACGATGTGATGGTGTTCGGCGCAGCGGGAGTGATTTACCTTATCGTGAATGGTCTACTGACGTTAATGATGCGACTGATTGAGCGTAAAGCACTAGCGTTCGAACGGCGTAATTAATGCATAAATAATATTCAAAAAGCGAGTAACTTATTAAGTTCTCGCTTTTTTTATCCACAATAAAAAATATTTAAGCATATATATTGCATACTAATTCATTAACTGGCATTGTTAGCCCCATGCCCACAACACGGCAACCACAATAAGATTGACAGACAGGAGTTCCAGTGATGAAAAAATTGATTCTGGCCGCAGTACTCGCCACCTTCGCTGCCGGTGCGACAGCCGCTGAAAAAATTAACTTTGGTGTTTCTGCTACCTACCCGCCGTTTGAATCCATGGATGCGAACAACAAGATTGTGGGCTTCGATATCGACCTGGCAACGGCGCTTTGCAAACAGATGCAGGCCGACTGCACCTTTACCAATCATGCTTTCGACAGCCTGATCCCTGCCCTCAAATTCAAAAAATATGATGCGGTGATCTCAGGTATGGACATTACCCCGGAGCGTAGCAAGCAGGTTTCCTTTACTGAGCCTTACTATGCCAACTCCGCGCTGGTTATTGCCAAAAAAGATGCGTTCAAATCCTTTGAAGATCTTAAGGGCAAGCGTATCGGCATGGAAAACGGCACCACTCACCAGAAATATTTGCAGGATAAACATCCTGAAGTGAAAACCGTGGCGTATGACAGCTACCAGAATGCGATTATCGACCTGAAAAACGGGCGTATCGATGGCGTATTTGGTGATACTGCCGTGGTGAATGAGTGGCTGAAAACCAACCCGCAGCTGGGCACCGCGACGCCGAAAGTAACCGACCCGCAGTACTTTGGCACCGGTCTTGGGATCGCCGTGCGTCCGGACAACAAAGCCTTGCTGGAAAAACTGAACGGCGCGCTGGCGGCAATCAAAGCTGATGGTACCTATCAGAAAATCAGCGACCAGTGGTTCCCACAGTAAGCTGATTTAACAGTAAAAAAGCCGCATGATGCGGCTTTTTTTTGCCTGTTATCCGCGGGGAAGCGGCAGTGAAAACCGGAAACAGGCACCGGTTCGTACATCCACCAGTTGAATATCCCCGCCATGCAGTTGCAGCATTCTTCTTACAATCATCAGACCCAGACCACCCCGTGACTCGCCCGCCCTGGGTTTATCCAGAACAGAGGGCCGTTGGAACAGGCTGGCACGAAGCTCCATCGGTATACCCGCGCCGCTGTCTTCGATTTCCACCACCAGTTGTTCTGCTTCCTGCCGGGTCCGAAGGGTAATAATGCCTCCATCAGGGGTATGTCGGATGGCGTTATCGAGCAGGTTGGTCAGCACCCTCTCCATCATCGAGAGGTCGGCATAAGCCTGCGCAAGCCCCACTGGCAGCTCAAGGTGGATACGGATAGCCCGCGTTTCGGCCATTAAATCAAACTTTTGCGCCACATCCTGCACCAGCTCGGCCATCACAAAAGATTCCGGCTGCGGTTTTATGCCCCCATGTTCGAGTCTGGCCAGTTCAAATAACTGTTGCGACAGATGCCGCACTTTGTTGCCCTGACGCATCGCAATGCTCAGATAGTGTTTGGACTCTTCCGGCGTCAGATAATCGGCTTTCACCGACAGCGTTTCCAGATAACCCAACAGTGCGGTCAGCGGCGTACGCAAATCATGCGAGATGTTAGCAACAAACTCCCGCCGCTGACGATCGTTATCAGCCAGCGCATCCCACTGACTGGCGACCTTGCGGGACAACTCAATAAAGGCATTTTGTAACACGGCCACTTCGTTGCCTGCAGCGGGATCGAGTGGCTGTTCCGCCACGCGTTTGATGGCAATGATACTTTCCTGCTCCAGCGCGCTGACTTCACGCGTCAGCATCCTGACCGGGCGGGTGATCCACCACCAGGCTACCCCCCCTGCAAGCAGGCCGAGCGCCGCAACCAGCAGCAGCGACCATAACATTGCGCGCCATAACGCATGTTGCCAGGCGCTGTCGGCAAGCGCGTCCAGGGCCTCTCCCTGCAGAATAATATAAAGATAGCCGTGCAGTTGCCCCTCTACCCGCACCGGCGACACGCTGAACACTTTTTGCTTATCACTGCTGCGGGGATCGTCGCCATAGACGGGCCACTCCGCGCCGGCCAGAAATGCCTGCACCGGCGCGAGGTTTATACGTTCACGTTTGATATGCCCTTCGGGTGCCGCATCCGCCAGTAAAATACCGTCAGGCGAAACCATATACAGCTCCACGCTCGGGTTCAGGGTCATTAACCGGTCAAACAGCGATTTCAGCGCCTCACGATTAACCTGACCCTGCCTGTCGAGCAGCGACTCGCTTCTGGCAATTTGTTGAGCAAGCCCTGCGGAGAGCCGCTGAACCATAGCGTCGCCATAACGGGTAGTGCTGTAGAGTTGCAGCGAGCAGGCAGCCGCTGCACATAACAGCAACAAAGCGGTAAACACCAGCGTCAGGCGCTGGCTCAGGCTCAGACGTTGCATTCGCTCTCCTCCGGATTTGGCGAAAACTTATAGCCTTTTCCCCAGACGGTGAGAATGATTTCCGGCGCGGCAGCGTCCTTTTCGATTTTCATCCGCAGGCGATTAATGTGGGTGTTGACCGTATGCTCATAGCCTTCGTGCTGATAGCCCCATACCTGCTCCAGCAGCGCCAGCCGGGAGAAGATCTCGCCGGGATGACGGGCAAACCAGTAGAGGAGATCAAATTCGCGGGGGGTTAAATCCACCAGCTCGCCACGCAGACGCACTTCACGCGGAAGCGGGTCGATAGTGAGATCGTGGCAGGCTATGCTGCCCATTCCGTGGCGAATATTGCGCCCCATCGCTTCCTGTCTGCGAAAGAGCGCTTTTACCCTGGCCACCAGCTCCAGCACCGAAAAAGGCTTCGCCAGATAATCGTCAGCCCCCATCTCAAGGCCGAGTACGCGGTGAGTTTCACTGGATCGGGCGCTGATGATGATCACCGGAAGATAACGGGTCATCTGCCGGATGCGGCGGCAGATCTCAAGGCCATCCACGTTCGGCAGCATCAGATCCAGGATCACGGCGTCCCAGTCGGTTCTGTCCAGCTCACGCAGCGCCTGTGCGCCATCCTCCTGATGAACTATCTGAAAGCCCTCATCCCGCAGGTTGAGTTGCAACAGTTCAGCAATATCCCGATCGTCTTCGACCAGCAGTATTTTTTTTGCGCTATCCATCGTCCGTTCCGGTTAAGGCCATATAGCTAAGATTAACGAATAACCGGGCAGGAAGTTGTCACAAATTCGTTATAGATTTCGCAAAGAAGATTATTTACGTACTAAAAGCGTCAGCACTTCATAATGCGCGGTGTGGGGGAACATATCAAAGAGCTGTACCCGCTCAATACGGTAGCCGGGCAGCAGGTGAAAATCGTTCGCCATGGTCTGCGCATTACAACTGGAGTAGACAATAAACGGCGGTTGCATCTGGCTCAGGTAGTCACATAAAGTTTTGCCTATGCCCCGGCGCGGCGGATTCACCAATACCAGATCCGGTACTTCACCCTGATCGGTGGCAAATGCCGTAGAGTCGAGAGCCTGAAAATGCAGACGAGTGAGACCCAGTTGCTCAGCAGAACGTTTCGCGCTGGCAATAGCTTCCTGGGAGATCTCAATGCCGGTCAGGGTCATTTCCGGTGTGGCACAGTGCAAACCAAACCCGCCCACACCGCAGAAAAGATCCCACATATGCCGGACCGGCAGCGCCCTGACCCACTCTCTGGCCGTTGCGTATAATGCGCTCGCCACCGTTGGGTTAGTCTGGAAGAAGCTTTGAGGACGGATCCATAAGGGTACATCATTAAAACATTCTGCCAGGGTGCGCTCCTCAGTGAGAAAAATCTCTTTTTCCCCTTCCATTATGGCCATATGCACCGGCTGAATATTGACCGAAATGACGCGCAGCTGTGGCAGTTGCGCCTGCAGCCACGGCAGCGCCGCCCGCAGTTGCTCAAGCCTGGATTCAGAACGCAGCACAAAGCGCAGCATCATCCCGCCGGTGTGCTGGCTTTCGGTAAGCAGAAGATATTTCAGCTCGCCGCGCCTGCGTTCAACGTTGTAAGGCGTTAAACCGGCACGGGCGATAAAGGGTTTGATTGCAGCGAACGCCAGAGAGAAAGCAGCAGGATAGAGCGGGCAATCGCTAAGGTCGACCGGCGTGCCATCCCGATGCAGCATACCCAGCAGTGGCTTTTCGACGCTGCCGCTAACCACCATTTTTGCTTTATTACGAAAGCCTTTTTCAGGACCGCTGACAGGCGTGCGCCACTCCGCAACGGGAAGGCCCGCCAGCAGCGCTCGCAGATCGGTCATCCTCGTGGTTAATTGTTCAGAGACCGGCTGCTCGATCCATTGGCAGGAACGACAGCGTCCGGCGTCATAATGTGCGCACTGCATAGTAAAGCCTTCTGTTTTGCGGGGGGCGGGATTGTACCATCGTTATTGCAGACGGAAAAAGCGCCGACTGGGAGAAGGAATAAAGAGCAAAAACAGCGCGAGCAGAGAAGGCACCTTTTGCAGGAGTAGCGTCTGAAAAATCTCGCGCTTCGACTCACCGGGAATGCTAAAGAGTTCAGGGTAGCCGTAACCCAGCGAGGCCGCCCATAAATAGCCGCCGGCGATAATCTGCGTCAGTAAATAGACCCACCGCGCCCAGCTTCTCCCTTTAACCACTGAAAACGCACAGAGTATTTCGACAAAAACCAGCACCAGGCTGCCAAAGAAAATCAGGGTTAATGCCCAGGTCTGGGCGCTACGCTGCACGAATTCAACCAGCCCCTGTGGCCCGAGCGTCATAAAAATCATTATGAAGTCGACACACCGGATAGAGATGATGGCGATGGCCGCGACCTGGACTAACGCCGGAATATTCGGGCGGGCATGGGTGTGGCGTGTTTTAGTAAAGAATCCCAATCGGTACTGTTCCCTGTGAATAGATGCCGCGACAGGCGCGGCATCTGCGACACAACTTTTAAGATTCTAGAGCCATTATCCCCGTCTTGCACGCTGGATATCTCTGATACGTTGCTTTTCAGCACGTGCCATCAGACACCAGGCGATAAAACCAACAATGCCAACCACACCGAGGATAAGCGAGGCCAGGGCGTTGATTTCCGGGTTAACCCCCATACGCACGCTGGAGAACACCAGCATCGGCAGTGTGGTGGCGCCAGGGCCGGAAACAAAACTGGCAATGACCAGGTCATCCAGCGACAGCGTGAAGGCCAGCAGCCAGCCGGAAACGATCGCTGGCATCAGCATCGGCAGAGTGATAATGAAAAAGACCTTCAACGGCGTAGCACCCAGATCCATCGCCGCCTCTTCGATGGAGCGGTCAAGCTCGCGAAGACGTGATGAGATAACCACCGCCACATAGGCGGTACAAAAGGTGACATGGGCCAGCCAGATAGTGAGCATGCCACGATCGGCAGGCCAGCCGATGGCATGGGCCAGCGCCACAAAGAGCAACAGTAGTGACAGCCCGGTAATCACATCTGGCATCACCAGGGGTGCGGTTATCATAAACGCAAAACCATTCGATCCACGAAAACGGCCGAAACGCACCATAACAACCGCAGCGATGGTCCCCAGTACCGCCGCCATCGTGGCGGCACATGCCGCAATCGTCAGGCTCAGGCCCACCGCACTCATCATCGCGTCATCACGAAACAGCTCGCCATACCAGCGTGTGGACCATCCTGCCCAGACGGTCACAAGCCTTGAGCTGTTAAACGAGTAGATGACCAGCATCAGCATAGGGGCATAGAGGAAGGTAAACCCAAGCACCAGAATCAGGATACGCCACGGCGAGCGCACTACCGGTAAGTTGTTCATGCCCCCTCTCCCATCTGTTTTTGCTGATGTTTATGGAACCACATAATGGGCACGATGAGCAGCAGCAGCATGATAATGGCGACCGCTGAGGCCACAGGCCAGTCACGGTTGTTAAAGAATTCCTGCCAGAGCACGCGGCCAATCATGATGCTGTCCGGGCCACCGAGCAGTTCCGGGATAACAAACTCCCCTACCGCCGGAATAAACACCAACATTGACCCCGCGATAATGCCACCTTTGGTCAGTGGAACAATAACGCTGAAGAATGTTTTCAGCGGACGCGCGCCTAAATCCAGTGACGCCTCCACCAGCGAGTAATCGATGCGCGTCAGTGCGGTGTAAATAGGTAACACCATAAACGGCAGATAGGCATACACAATGCCGATGTACACCGCCAGATTAGTGTGCAAAATCGCCAGCGGCTGATCGATAACCCCTAGCCATATTAAGACGTTATTCAATACGCCGTTGCTTTTCAAAATCCCCATCCACGCATACACGCGAATAAGGAACGACGTCCAGGAAGGCAACAACACCAGTAACAGTAAAATATTACGTGTTGAAGGCCGACTGTGGGCCACCGCCCAGGCCATCGGGTAACCCAGCAACAGGCAACAAAGGGTGGAGATCCCGGCAACCTGTAACGACTGAAGATAAGCTTCAAAATAGAGCGGATCGTCGGTCAGTTGCAGGAAGTTATTGAAGTTAAGGGAGAGGGTCAGCTGATTATCTGCCCACTCTACCAGGTCAGTATAGGGCGGAATGGCGCGGGCCATCTCTGCCAGACTGATTTTAAAAACAATCAAAAAAGGCAGTAAAAACAGAAGCGTCAGCCAGATATAGGGCAGCGCAATAACCAGCTTGCGCCCGTGCTTCATTTGCAAACGCGCCAGCCAGAGGCGAAAACCGCCAGGCTTGTCAACGCGGGATGGGGGTTCAAGTGTACTCATTACCGCTCCTTAAACCGTCAGAACCACACAGCTGTCGGCTTCCCAACACAGGCGTACTTCGTCGCCCCAGGTCGGCATGCCTTTACGATAGCGATACGCATTCTGCAGCTGCGCGCTGATCATTTGCCCGCTTTGCAGACGCACGTGGTAAATCGACAAGTCGCCCAGGTAGGCGATATGCACCACTTCGCCTACCGCAAAGTTATAACCGTCAGCAGGCGGCTCCTCACAGAGCATGATTTTTTCCGGACGCAGCGCTACGTAAACCGGCACGTTGTCCACGACCGAGGCGTCCACATCCACTTTCAGCGGATGAACCAGCCCGGGGGAATCGATAACCAGACCGTCCTCTTCACGCGCCTTCAGCAGCCCTTCAAAGACATTAACCGAGCCGATAAATTCTGCACTGTAGCGGGTGGTCGGGTGCTCATAGATCTCTTCCGGTTCACCAATCTGCACGAACTTACCACGGTTCATAATGGCAATACGTCCGGCCATGGTCATTGCCTCTTCCTGGTCATGGGTCACCATCACGCAGGTCACCCCCACGCGCTCCAGGATATCCACCACTTCAAGCTGCATACGGTCACGCAGCTTTTTATCCAGCGCGCCCATAGGTTCATCAAGCAGAAGAAGCTTGGGTCGTTTTGCCAGGCTACGTGCCAGTGCGACACGCTGGCGCTGACCGCCGGAAAGCTGATGGGGCTTACGTTTGGCGAACTCCTGCATGTGCACCAGGCTCAGCATTTCGGCGACGCGGGCGGTAATTTCCGCCTTGGGCAGTTTGTCCTGCTTCAGGCCAAACGCGATATTCTGCTCGACGGTCATATGAGGAAAGAGCGCGTAGGACTGGAACATCATATTGATGGGCCGCAGGTAGGGCGGCACATGCGCCAGATCCACGCCATCAAGCATGATCTGCCCGGTCGTCGGCAGCTCAAACCCTGCCAGCATGCGAAGCAACGTAGATTTACCGCAGCCGGAAGGCCCCAGAAGGGCAAAGATTTCGCCTTTATAGATGGTCAGGCTGACATCATCCACGGCGTGCTGACCGTCAAACGACTTGGTCAGGTTGCGGATTTCCAGCAGAGGCGTCAGCGCCTTGGGGGTTTTCGCCTGTGGGCGGGGGATAGCGTCATTCACTCAAGTGCTCTCCGGCAAAAACATCAACCGCCTTTTTCGGTTGATGAAAAATGACTGGACAGAGGTCAATGACCTCTGTCCATTATGGGGCAATTGCACCGCCCTGGTGCAGGTCAATCGCTATTCAGCTGATTGATTTATTTGCCACTTTTCACTTTTGTCCACGCACGCGTTCTCACGCGATCAATTTTAGGATCCTGCACCTTCAGCGTGTAGAGTTTGGCAAACACATCCGCAGGCGGATAAATAGCCGGGTTATCACGTACCTCGGCGCTGATCAGCGGGACAGATGCCTTATTACCGTTAGCATAGAATACGTGGTCGCTGACATGGGCAATCACATCCGGACGCATCAGATAGTTCAGGAACTGATAGGCTTCTTCTTTATTTTTTGCATCATTTGGCATGGCAAAGACGTCGAAGAACGCCAGGGCGCCTTCTTTCGGGATGACGTAGGAGACGTTCACCCCGTTTTTGGCTTCTTTGGCCCGGTTGGCCGCCTGCCAGACATCACCTGCCCAGCCAATCGCCACACAAATGTCGCCGTTAGCCAGATCGTTAATGTACTGAGAGGAGTGGAAGTAGCGAATATTCGGGCGCAGCTTTAGCAGCAGATCGGTCGCCGCCACGGAGTAATCATCAGCTTTCGAACTGTTGGGATCTTTACCGAGGTAGTTCAGCACGGTGGCGAAGATCTCTTCCGGGGCGTCCAGGAAGGAGACGCCGCAGCTTTTGAGTTTTTCCAGATTTTCTGGTTTTAACACCAGATCCCAGCTGTTTACGGGTACATCACCCAAAGCCGCTTTGACTTTATCGACGTTATAACCGATGCCCGTAGTGGCCCACAGATAAGGCACTGCGTATTTGTTATCCGGGTCGTGTTTGGCAACCATCTTTAACACGTCCGGATCCATGTTCTTCCAGTTCGGCAGCTTGCTTTTATCAAGCGGCTGGAACACGCCGGCGGTAAGCTGACGCTCCAGGAAACTCGCTGACGGCACCACCAGATCGAAACCGGTGCTGCCAGCCATCAGTTTTCCTTCCAGCACTTCGTTGGAATCGAATACGTCATAAACGACTTTAATACCGGTCTCTTTTTCGAAATTGGCCACCGTATCCGGTGCAATATAATCAGACCAGTTATAAACATGCAGCGTCTTTTGCTCTGCGGCGAGTGTGCTGGCAGAGACCGCCAGTAATGCACCCGCAACAAGACCTGATAACCATTTTTTGCTCAAAGCGGTCATATCTCATTCCTTCTGGAAAGTCCGTTACCACACGAACTAAATGTATGCATTTAAGATATGCAAGATTCATGCATATTTTGTCAGTCTGCACTCACCGAAGCGAAAAAATCTTTCGGTCGACGCCGCATGCTTTTCAAAGCACCGCAAGAATAACTGTAGCCAGGGTTAGAGGCTATAGGGCAGATTAAAAAACGCCTTTTATCAATTTTTTATGCAGATTCTGTCTATTGGATAAGCCGAACTGACGGGAATGGCGGTGGAATACGCTGGAAGGAAGGGATTAGGGCAGAATAATAATATCTGTTATGCAGCCGCTCTGGCAGCGGCTGCGCTTAAGTTACAAGGTGTTAGTGAAGAAAATTGAGCGTTTCGTCGCCGCCTGACTTATCGTCTTCTTCCGGCACATAGAGCAGTTGATGGGCGCGGGCCTCAAGAATCACCATCGAAATTTGCTCTTCACTCTGCTGCATAAACCAGGCAAACTGCTGAGTGGTCACCCCGGCGGCGACGGATAATGTCTGGCAAACCACCAGTTTTGGCAGGTTATCATCCTGAATATCAATAAATGCTTTCACCGTCAAAGAACTGGCGTTAATGGCAGAGAGATCTGCAGCCAGCGCCAGCAGCGCGGACGGCTTCACTTCAGCCATTGCCGTAAAGAGCACGACATCGTTAATGAGATCGATTTTAGCGTCAAACACCCCATCAAAATTCTGCATATGCGGCAGGTGCAACGCCTGGCAGGTATCGCATTCAAAGAAATTAATACCCGCTTCGTCGAGCCATTGACGTAGGGTGTCCAGACCAGGGACAACAAGTGAATCCATAGTGCGACACAACCTCTGCTTAGAAAATAATGCCCTAGCTTACGCAAAAAGCCGGCGATGTACCATGATTCGAAAGGGAAAACGGCTATCCGCCTGTTTTCAGGCAAAAGCCTGGGGTGGCGTGACGCTCAATCCACTGAAGCATTTTGCCCGCAATATCGATACCGGTTGTTTTTTCAATGCCTTCAAGGCCCGGCGATGCATTGACCTCCATCACCAGTGGCCCGCGGTGCGCCCGTAAGATATCCACTCCGGCGACATCCAGCCCAAGGGTCTTTACCGCCGCCAGCGCCAGCTCCCGCTCACGCGGCGTAATAGTGGCAACACTCGCCACGCCCCCCCGGTGCAGATTTGAGCGAAAATCCCCCTCTTTTGCCTGACGTTCGATAGCCGCTACCACTTCATCACCGACGACCAGACAACGGATATCTTTACCTCTGGCCTCTTCTATATATTCCTGGACCAGAATATGGGCGTTCAAACCGCGAAACGCATCAATGACGCTCTCCGCTGCCTGCCGGGTCTCTGCCAGCACCACGCCGATGCCCTGCGTACCCTCCACCAGCTTCACCACCAGTGGCGCACCACCGACCATCGCAATCAGGTCACTGGTATCATCCGGGGAGTGAGCGATACCGGTAACCGGCAGCGCGATGCCCTGACGGGCCAGCAGCTGCAACGACCGGAGTTTATCTCTGGCGCGCGTAATGGCCACGGATTCATTTAAAGGGTAGCTGCCGAGCATTTCAAACTGCCGTAGTGATGCCGTGCCGTAGTAGGTTATTGCAGAGCCGATGCGCGGGATAACCGCGTCATAGTGGGGCAACTGGCGGCCTTTATAATGCACGGCAGAGGCAGCAGGATCGATGCTCATATAACATGACAGTGGATCGAGAATATCGAGTTGATGGCCACGGGACGTGGCGGCTTCACGCAGACGTTTACACGAATAGAGCGTTCCGTCCCGGGACAATATGGCAATTTTCACCCTGCACCTCTCTGATTAGCGCTGGAAAAGCACGCGTATCATACACGTAGCAAGGTGCCGGATGCATAGGAATTAACGCACCGCCCATCCCTGTTTGTGCAAATAATCGAGAATGAAAGGACGGTTCTCTTTGATAAGGGTACGCCGGATATGGTCGCTCCAGGTATCCTTACGATTATTACTACCACGCGAGAGATAATAGGCCGCCAGTTCCTCGTCGTACTGCGCGAGCGTCTGCGTGTCCACCGGCTGGTAGCTATTTTCATGCACCACCAGGGAGGCCGGTAAACGCGGTTTCACGTCCGGGTTATCCGAAGGCCAGCCGAGGCAGAGACCAAACAGCGGCAGCACATGTTCTGGCAGCTTAAGCTGCGTGGTCACCGCCTCAATATTGTTCCGCAGTCCACCGATATAAACCCCGCCAAGCCCCAAAGACTCCGCTGCCGTCAGGGCGTTCTGGGCCATCATCGCCGTATCGACCACGCCGAGCAGCAACTGCTCGGCCAGCCCCAACTGTGCCTCCGGGCAAATCTGCAAATGGCGGTTAAAATCGGCGCAAAACACCCAGAATTCCGCTGCCTGTGCCACATGCTGTTGACCGCCGGTGAGGGTCACCAGCTGTTCGCGAAGGGCGGTGTCCGTGATGCGAATAATGGAGCTGCATTGAAAAAAGCTGGAGCTGGAGGTGCCCTGGGCCGCCGCAATAATCGCTGCGCGCTGTGCATCGGTAACCGGCTGGTCGGTGAAATGGCGAATCGAACGGTGGTGACAAAGGAGGTCGATAGTGGGTGTCATGCGTTTCCCTGAAAAAGTTGCAAAACGACCATTATAAATGAACCGCGTCGCGGGAATTATCCGTAACTTGCTCTGAAAGGTTCCGGGCATCAACACAACAGGCATAACCTGTTTTCACTGCGCCGCGAAAAGACGCATGATGCCCTCAGTTACCCTCTGGATAATGGAGAGAAAAAATGTATGCCGTGATATTTGGTCGTGCGGGTTGCCCGCAATGCGCTCGCGTAAAAGAAGTGGCCGAGCGGATCGCTAAAAAGCAAAAAGGGTTCGAGTGGCGCTATGTCGACATTCATACCGAGGGGGTCAGCCGCAGAGCGCTGGAAGAGGCGGCGGGCAAATCTATCGACACCGTACCGCAAATTTTTATTGATAAACAGCACATTGGTAGCACCAGCGAGTTCAACAAATACATTCGCCAACATTTCGGCTGGTTTGCCTGACTGTGCCACCGACGATGGCAGGGCAAAGGCTCCTTAACGCGCCCGCGGGGAAGATAACCGGCTGAAGAGCCCACTTAAAAACAGGTAGCATAAGGCCCCCAGCGAGCACCAGAACAGCCCACTGAACAGCCATGCCAGCTCCTGCCAGAAGGAGCGGACCGGTGTGAAGCAGAGTCGCATCAGCACGAAACAGAGTGGCGCGGCGAGAATAGCGCCGACGAGCGACACCATGACATTGCGCCGACGGGTAAAAACACCAGCCACTACGCCCGGAATAATAAAGAAAAGTAGCCCCAGCTCCGCATGTCCGGATGCCCGAAACGCACCGTCTACATTCATTACCAGCGACAGACAAACGACGATAAAAAGTATAAAGCAGCAGAAGATGCCCGCTAAACTCTGTTTATATTTCAAACCATCCTCCTGATTTTTTCTCTATCAAACACGCATTCGTTCAAAAGAACGTCCTGTCAGATAAAGCGTGAAGGCAATCCCTGCTAAATGGCCCAAAGGGGAATAGTTGATTCTTACTAGCCGTTGGAATTCTTTACGATTAAACTAGCGACCAGTTATTGTTTTGAGGTAAAAATCGGGGCGAAGCACGCATTTTTTCAGCACCCGCCGCAGCTCAAAACATTAGCCCAAATAACCATTTCTTTCAATAGCTTACAAGTAAACAAGAAGTTAGACTCCGTGAATATAAACGTCGCAGATTTGTTAAACGGGAATTACATACTGTTATTATTTGTGGTTCTGGCGCTCGGACTTTGTTTGGGAAAATTACGCCTGGGATCGGTACAACTCGGTAATTCCATTGGCGTTTTAGTGGTTTCCTTATTATTAGGTCAGCAGCATTTCAGCATTAACACCGACGCCCTTAACCTGGGTTTTATGCTGTTTATTTTTTGTGTTGGCGTGGAAGCCGGACCAAACTTTTTTTCAATTTTTTTCCGTGATGGTAAGAATTATCTCATGCTCGCGCTGGTATTAGTTGGCAGTGCTCTGCTGATCGCGCTTGGCCTGGGTAAGCTGTTCGGTTGGGATATTGGGCTAACGGCGGGGATGCTTGCAGGCTCTATGACCTCCACGCCAGTTCTGGTTGGCGCAGGCGATACCCTGCGTCATCTGGGAATGGAGAACAGTCAGCTTACCAGCGCCCTCGATCATTTGAGTCTCGGTTACGCCCTGACCTATCTTATCGGGCTGGTGAGTTTAATTGTGGCGTCACGCTACATGCCCAAACTGCAACATCAGGATCTGCAAACCAGCGCCCAGCAAATTGCCCGCGAGCGTGGCCTCGATACCGACACTAACCGCAAAGTCTATTTGCCGGTTATCCGCGCCTATCGCGTTGGCCCTGAACTGGTGGCCTGGGCGGATGGTAAAAACCTGCGCGAACTGGGTATCTATCGTCAGACGGGCTGTTATATCGAACGCATTCGCCGCAACGGCATTCTGGCCAACCCCGACGGCGATGCGGTACTGCAGGTGGGTGATGAAATTTCTCTGGTGGGCTATCCGGACGCGCACGCCCGTCTCGATCCAAGCTTTCGTAATGGTAAAGAGGTGTTCGACCGCGATCTGCTGGATATGCGTATTGTCACCGAAGAGGTGGTGGTCAAAAACCACAACGTGGTTAATCGCCGCCTGGCCCAACTGAAACTGACCGATCACGGCTGTTTCCTCAACCGCGTCATCCGCAGCCAGATTGAGATGCCGATAGACGACAATATCGTGCTCAATAAAGGCGATGTGCTCCAGGTGAGTGGCGAAGCAAAACGGGTGAAGACCATTGCCGATCGTATCGGCTTTATTTCTATCCACAGCCAGGTGACAGATCTCCTCGCCTTCTGCGCCTTCTTTATCGTCGGCCTGATGATTGGCATGATCACCTTCCAGTTCAGCTCGTTCAGCTTTGGCATCGGTAATGCCGCAGGCCTGTTGTTCGCGGGTATCATGCTTGGCTTCCTGCGTGCCAACCACCCTACTTTCGGCTATATCCCCCAGGGCGCGTTGAACATGGTGAAAGAGTTTGGTCTGATGGTGTTTATGGCAGGCGTGGGGCTTAGCGCAGGCAGCGGCATCGGGAACGGTCTGGGCGAAGTTGGCGGGCAGATGCTGATTGCCGGGCTGATAGTAAGCCTGGTGCCGGTGATGATCTGTTTCCTCTTCGGCGCCTATGTCCTGAAGATGAACCGTGCCCTGCTGTTCGGCGCCATGATGGGGGCGCGTACCTGCGCGCCAGCGATGGAGATCATCAGCGACACCGCGCGCAGTAACATCCCGGCGCTGGGCTATGCTGGCACCTACGCCATCGCCAACGTATTGCTGACGCTGGCAGGGACACTCATCATCATCATCTGGCCTGTCCTCGGATAACTCTGAAGTAGCATTTATTTTTGACAGACAGAGAACTTTTTATCAGAGCGTCAGTCATAACTAGTGCCACTGCTTTTCTTTGATGTCCCCAATTTGTGGAGCCCATCAACCCCGCCACTTCGGTTCAAGGTTGATGGGTTTTTTGTTTTCTGCCACTCATCTTTCCCCCGCAATCCGCCCAATCATTATCCTCAGGTCTTCACGCTTAAGCGGTTCCCTGTCCACCACAAAGTGCAGCGTCATCCCTTCAATAAACGCATCCAGCGCACGCGCGGTGACTGGGTCAAACCACTGTTCGAGGGTGGTCTGACTGGTGCGCATCCAGTTTTGCATTACGCTTTTAAAGGTCGGCTTTTTGCTCATGAAGGCATAGAGCTGATACATCAGTTCCATATTGTGCGGGGTGGTCACCTGTGCGCTGTAGATGAGACGGGTGATGGCATCGCAGGCCTCAGCCTGGTTTGTTACCTTGTCGAAAAAGGCCTGGTACTGTTCCGACATCTGCTGAGTGAATCGGGTAAAAGCTTCGTCAAGCAGCGCGTCGATGCCTGTGAAATAGTAGGTCATGGAGCCGAGGGGCACGTCCGCGTGGCTGGCGATTTTACGGTGGGTTACGGCCTGAATCCCATGCTCAGCAATGGCTTCCAGCGTCGCTTCGATGATTTTTTCACGTCGATGCGGGTCGTTCGGTCGTCTGTTCATACACCCTCTCAATCAGTTATGTACAAATGTACACACCCTTGCTAGTGTTGTCCTCACTTTTCCCTGCAGGATGCGACGTAATGGCTGTCATCTCTCCTCGTAATGCCCTGAAACATCGCCTCTGGGCGCTGTTTACCTTCTTCTTCATACCAGGTTTATTGATGGCGTCATGGGCCACGCGAACCCCGGCGATCCGCGATATTTTGTCAGTGTCGACAGCACAAATGGGTGCCGTGCTGTTTGGACTGTCCGTGGGCTCAATGAGCGGCATCCTCTCCTCCGGCTGGCTGGTTAAACGCTTTGGGACACGTAAGGTGATTCGCGCCAGTATGACGGTGGCCGTTGCTGGCATGGCAATTCTGAGTCTGGCGCTGTGGCTGGCATCGCCGCTCCTGTTTGCCATCGGGCTGGCGTTCTTTGGCGGCAGCCTGGGCGCAGGCGAAGTGGCCATTAACATCGAAGGTGCCGCTGTTGAACGTGAGATGAACAAAACCGTGCTGCCGATGATGCATGGGTTCTACAGTCTGGGCACACTGGCGGGTGCGGGCATTGGGATGACACTCACCGCATTTGGAACCCCGGCTACGCTGCACATCCTGTTGGCGGCAGGGGTGGCCATTACGCCCATCGTCATGGCTATCTCTGCTATTCCCGAGGGCACCGGCAAAGACACGCCGCAAGATAAACAACGCAGTAAACAGGGTGTGCCCTTCTGGCGCGATAGCCAGCTACTGCTGATTGGCATGGTGGTCCTGGCAATGGCCTTTGCAGAAGGCTCAGCGAACGACTGGTTGCCGTTGTTGATGGTTGACGGACATGGCTTTGATCCCACCTCCGGCTCACTGATTTATGCGGGTTTCACGCTGGGGATGACCGTCGGGCGCTTTACTGGCGGCTGGTTTATCGATCGCTACAGCCGCGTCACCGTCGTTCGCGCCAGCGCACTGATAGGTGCTCTTGGTATCGGGCTTATCATCTTCGTTGATAACGCCTGGGTTGCCGGAGCGTCGGTTATTTTCTGGGGGCTGGGGGCGTCGCTGGGCTTCCCGTTGACCATCTCTGCGGCGAGCGATACCGGCCCCGATGCGCCAACGCGCGTCAGCGTGGTCGCCACAACAGGTTATCTCGCTTTTCTGGTAGGGCCGCCGCTGCTGGGCTTTTTGGGGGAGCACTACGGTTTACGTAGCGCGATGATGGTGGTGCTGGGCCTTGTCATGGTCGCCGCACTGGTTGCTAAAGCGGTTGCCAAACCTGCAACCCCGATGGCGTCAGCACCGCGATGAGAATACCGCGCGTGAGGTTCAAGTACCGCACGCGTGGCAACACTTTCCTTCTGGCGATTCCCCATACTTCGTCCGGTTTTGTGGCTGGCACCCGGTCAGCCACCTCACTCTGTCGAGGCGAACATGAAACGCTCCCTGCTCACACTTGCACTTTTTGCCACACTCGCCAGCGGCGCGATGGCGCAAAACATCACGGTAAACGTGCCTGATGGCTACAAAATTGAACTGGTACCCCTGAACACTCCCGCACCACAGACAGCCTATGTCGCTCCGCAGATCGTTACCCCGGCCCCGGTGATGCGCGTTGCGCCTCGCGCCCGCCATCTGGCAAGCGTGGGTGAAGGGATGATTATCGAACACCAGATTGATGACCATCACCACTAACGGTTAAGGCTGTTTCACATCGCGATGTAAACAGCCTTAACCCTCCAGTGAATTGCCCACACGCTTATCCCGCAGAAAAATCACCATCAGTCCGAGCCAGAAGAGACCATTGAGTAAATTAAAGAGGCTGAACAGCGCATTACCACCCACCAGCCAGGCATGTTTACTGATCTCTATGCCGACGGTGAAAATAAACATTTGCAGCATGCCCATTGCTGCCGACACAGCCCCTTTGCTCACCTCGCTGGCGAAAAGCGTCAGGCGAACCAGCCCGGCGTTGGCGAGCCCGATACCGAAGGCGTACAGGCTTAAGCCTGCCGTCATCCACAAATAAGCGTGCGATGAGGCCACTGTCGCGACCGCAGCGACAATCAACCCGGCGATAATCGGCCAGCCGCCGAGAATAATCAGCGCACGGACCGTCCGGCGTGAGGTCAGTTTTGCCAGCACCAGGTTACCCGCAATCAGTGCGCCAAAAATGGGCACCTGTAACAACCCATATTCATAACTACTCAGCTGCTCACCATTGATGATGATAATGGGTGACTGGGCAATCCACGCCAGTAACGGCAGGCTGACAAACCCGGTCGCCAGCGCCCCCGCCACAAAGCGCACATTTTTCATCACCAGCGCATAATCGTGCCAGAGTGCTTTCATCGACAGCGACTCACCGAGACGCGTGGCCGTCTCCGGCATGGCACGCTGTAAGCCGACAAAGGCGACGGCCGCCAGCACGGCAAAGAGCACAAACATGCCCTCCCAGGGAGCGACATGCACCCAGGCAGCCCCGACCAGCGGGCCAAGCAGTGGCGCAATCAGGGCCACATTCGCCATCAGGGCGGTGATTTTAATACACACCGCCTCTTCGAAAGATTCCTGAATCGCGGCGTAACCCACAGCGCCGATAAAACAGAGGCTGATGCCCTGTAAAAACCGTAACAGGGTGAACTGTTCAATGTTCTGCGCCAGCAGGGTGGCAAGGCAGGTCACAATGAACCACACCACCCCTGCCAGCATCACCGGGCGGCGACCCACACGATCCGACAGCGGCCCCAGCAGCCACTGTAAAAACATACCGCCAGCCAGATAGGCGGTCATGGAGGTTGGCACCCACTCGATACCCGCCTGATATTGTTCAACCACGGTCAACATACCGGGCTGAATCATATCGTTGGCGATATAGGTGGAGAATTCGTACAGAACCAGACACAACGGAAATAACAGCGCCTGGCGACCCAGGCGTTGACCGGAAAGGGAGTGTTTTTGCATGTCTTCTCTTTAACGTAAAAAATCGCGCAGAGTGTAATCAAAGCCTCTGCACGGGGATAGTGAATTGTGCCGTTGAGTTCGCCGGGAGCACTTTTTTACCACTTAAGGTTCGCTTAAGCGTCATGACCTAATGTTGCAGAATAATGAACCTTCTGGCGTCAGAATTCTCTAACTCTGCGTTCAGAAAAGTAAAAGCACTTTACCCTGCGTAATCATGCTTTTATGGTTAACGTTTTCCCATTACTGCCCGTGTGCTAAGCGTCGTCAACGGTATGTTAGAAACTCTCAACACCTCGCTGTTCGAGTGGATTAATGCCACTCCCGATTCCCCCGCCTGGCTTATCAGCGCCGCCAGGGCGATTGCTAATGATGTCATTGGCATCGTGCCGGTGCTGGCAGTGTGTCTGTGGCTCTGGGGGCCACGGCATCAGGTGCGCGCCCAGCGGCAACTGGTGATCAAAGTCGCTATGGCAATGGCGGTCAGCATGACCCTCTCCTGGCTGCTGGGCCATCTTTTTCCCCATAATCGTCCGTTCGTCGACCATATCGGCTACAACTTTCTGCACCATTCGCCCGACTACTCCTTCCCAAGCGATCACGGCACGGTGATTTTCACCTTCGCCGTCGCCTTTATCGCCTGGCACAGGATCTGGTCCGGCGCGGTGCTGATGGTAATTGCGCTGGCGATTGCCTGGTCCCGTGTCTACGTTGGCGTGCACTGGCCGCTGGATATGCTCGGCGGGCTGATGGTGGCGCTCTGCGGCTGCCTGACCGCGCAGATGTTGTGGCATGGCCCCGGTCACACCCTGCTTCGCCTCACCCAGCAGCTTTACCGCCTCTGTTTTGCGATCCCCATTCGCCGGGGCTGGGTACGTGACTAAGCCCGACGGCAAAGGTAATATGAACGCCCTGCTCTGCGCAGGGCTTTCTTTATACTCAGGGGTTCTATGGAAACAAGACGTGACGAACGTATCGGTCAGTTACTCTCCGCGCTTAAACGCAGTGATAAGCTGCATCTGAAAGAAGCCGCCGCCCTGCTGGGGGTGTCCGAGATGACCATTCGCCGCGATCTCAGTACCAACAGCGCGCCTGTTGTACTGCTCGGAGGCTATATCGTACTTGAGCCCCGAACCGCCAGCCACTACCTTCTCAGCGATCAAAAAACGCGCCTGGTCGACGAGAAGCGACGTGCCGCAGCGCTTGCTGCAAAACTGGTGCTGCCTCATCAGATGGTGTTTTTCGATTGTGGTACCACCACGCCCTGGATCATTGAAGCCATTCCGGACGAGGTGCCGTTCATCGGCGTCTGCTACTCTCTGAATACGTTTCTCGCGCTGCAGGAAAAGCCCCTCTGCCGGGCCATTCTGAGCGGCGGTGAATTCCATGCCAGTAACGCCATTTTTCAGCCGCTCAATTTCAACGAGACGCTGAACTGCTTACGACCCGACATCGCCTTCTATTCGGCGGCGGGAGTGCACCAGGAGCAGGGGGTAACCTGTTTCAATCTTGAAGAATTGCCGCTTAAGCAGTGGGCCATGTCCAGTGCGCAATATCACGTGCTGGTCGTGGACAACAGCAAGTTCGGCAAAGTGCGCCCGGCCTGCATGGGTGCGCTGGGCCACTTCGACGCCATCGTCAGTGACGCCCGCCCTGACGATGCCTTAGCGGAATTTGCCCACGCGCAGCAGATCAAACTGATGTACTGAAGCAGACCGTGCCTGTCACGGCACGGTCTGTAATTGTCAGGAGAACCAGCCGCCAAACCACTGGTGGAACTTCATCAGCACCATATCCCACATCCGGCCAAAGAATCCGCCCTCTTCCACTGCTTCCATCACTATCAGTGGACGCTGTTCAATGGATTTACCGTTGAGCTGGAAGTCTATGGTGCCCACCACCTGCCCCTTTTTCAGCGGCGCTTTCAGTTCTGGTTCCGTGAGGGTGTAGCTGGCTTTCAGGTTTTTCAGTTGACCACGCGGAATGGTCACCGACCCTGCCTCTCCGGCACCCAGCTTCACCTCACTCTGATCGCCGAACCAGACGCGCTGGCTGACGAAGGTCGCGTCCGGTTTAATGGGTGTGACGGTCTCATAGAAACGGAAACCCCAGGTGAGCAGTTTTTCAGATTCGTTAAAGCGGATACGGTCGGTTTTCGACCCCAGCACTACCGAAATCAAACGCATGTCGCCCTGGGTTGCCGACGCCACGAGGTTGTAACCGGCCCCCTCTGTGGTGCCGGTTTTCATCCCGTCGACGTTCATGCTGGTGCTCCACAACAGGCGGTTGCGGTTCGGCTGACGGATCTTGTTAAAGGTGAACTCTTTCTCTTTGTGGATGGCGTACTCATCCGGGACGTCATGGATAAGCGCTTTGCCGAGCAGCGCCATATCCCGGGCGGTACTGAACTGCCCTGGCGCGTCCAGACCATGCACCGTCTTAAAGGTGGTGTTAGTCAGGCCAAGTTTGGTCGCGTAGCCGTTCATCAGGCTGACAAAGGCGTCCTGGCTACCGGCCACATGATCGGCAATGGCAATACTGGCATCGTTACCCGACTGAATGATGACCCCTTTGTTGAGATCCGCCACCGAGACCTGATCGCCAGGCTTGAGGAACATCAGTGAGGAGCCGCGCAGAGCCGGGTTTCCTGTGGCCCAGGCGTCTTTGCCAACGGTAACGGTGTCAGTTAACTGAATTTTTCCGGCCTTAAGTGCCTGACCGACAACATAACTGGTCATCAGTTTGGTCAGGCTCGCCGGGTCGAGTTTCTCATCTGCATGGCCTTCGGTGAGCACTTTTCCGCTGTTGTAATCCATCAGGATCCAGGCGCGGGCATCGATTGCCGGCGCAGCAGGGGCTTGCTCAGCCGCGTGCAGAGAGGAAGAAAAGAGAACGATCAGCGCGGCTCCCGCCGCAAGGCCGCGTGGAAAGAGAGATAAATGCGTCATATAGGCCACCCAGGTATCCATTCTGAAATAAACGTCGCACCACCGTGCCGCAACAAGCCGAGAGTAATAGCGCATAACGTAGATGAATGAAAGCGCCAAAAAGTAAAGTTTATGCAATAACATAATGTTGCGCTTACGCAGGCCACTTTTTTTGTAAATCGTTGCCAGAACGTTAACTTTATCCCACCATGGTTATCATCTGAAGAGGCTGAACATAAAGGGGGTCATATGATCACACTGTGGGGCAGAAATAATTCTTCTAACGTGAAGAAGGTACGCTGGACGCTGGAAGAGCTGGAGTTACCCTATGAACACATTCTGGCGGGGGGCGCCTTTGGCCTGAACCGTGATGCGGAATATCTGGCGATGAACCCGAACGGGCTGGTTCCGTTATTGCGTGATGACGAAACCGACGTGGTGCTCTGGGAGTCCAATACCATCGTGCGTTATCTCAGTGCCCAATACGGGCAGGCGCGCCTGTGGCCAGAGTCGCCCGCTGAACGCGCAAAAGGCGAGAAGTGGATGGACTGGGCGCTCAGCACGCTGGCGCCAAAACATGGCGTGTTGCTGGTCGGTCTCGTGCGTACCCCGGCGGAAAAACGTGATACTGCCGCTATCGAGGCCGGGATCAATGCCTGCGAAGAACTCTTCGCGCTGCTGGACGATGCGCTGGCAACGCAGCCGTGGTTGTCAGGTGAGGCATTTGGCCCCGGTGATATCGCCGTCGCCCCCTTCATCTACAACCTTTACAATATGGGCCTGAGCTGGACACCGCGTCCGCATCTGGAAAGCTGGTATCACCGCCTCACCCAGCGCCCACCGTTCCGTGACGTCGTCATGATCCCCGTCACCTGACGCAGCGCCCGGCGCGAGTTACGCCGCCGGGCTGACTTTCAGCAGTTCACCGTCTGATTCGTCCGTCAGCACATAGAGGAAGCCATCCGGCCCGACGCGCACATCACGGATACGCTGTTTACGATCGCCGAGTATCCGTCCGTCTTCCGTCACCGTATTGCCGTTCACGCTCATGACGATCACATCCTTCTCCTTAAGGGCACCAATAAAGAGTTTGTTTTTCCACTGCGGGAACGTCGTGGCGTTGTAGAACGCCATACCGCTCACCGCAGGAGATTTCTTCCAGTAAAAGATGGGTTGCTCAGTCCCTTCCACCTTCTCGCCTTTGGCTTCGGGAATGGCGAATCCGCTGTAGTTAATGCCCCATGTCGCCAGCGGCCAGCCGTAGTTTTTGCCTTTCTCCGGGATATTTATCTCATCGCCACCGCGCGGACCATGCTCGTTAAGCCATAGCGCATTGCTCCAGGGGTTCATCGCCATGCCCTGCGGATTGCGTATGCCGTAAGCCCAGATTTCAGGCCGCTTACCCGACTGTCCGGCGAAGGGATTATCGGGCGGCACTTTTCCTTCATCGGTCAGACGCACCAGCTTGCCCTGCAGCTTATCCAGGTCCTGGGCGGTCGGGCGCTGATTGTTCTCGCCGAGCGCAATCCACAGATAGCCTTTGCCATCAAAGACAAGGCGGCCGCCAAAGTGGTTGCCGGTAGAGAGTTTAGGCTGCTGGCGGAACACCACCTGGAAGGCTTCAAGACGCGAAAGATCCTCCGTCAACCGCCCGTAACCCACCGCCGTGCCAGCTTTGCCGTCGCTGCCCGCTTCGGCATAGCTGAGCCAGACACGACGCGACTGAGCAAAATCCGGTGCCAGCACCACATCCAGCAGGCCGCCCTGTCCGTTTGCCCACACGCGCGGCACACCAACAATGGGATCGGAAAGACCTTTACCGGCCTGCCAGTGGCGAAGCTGACCGCCCCGCAGGGTGATCAACATCCCCTTATTCTCGGGCAAAAAAGCCAGTGACCAGGGGTGATCGAGTCTGGTTTGCAGCACCTCAACCTTCACCGGCGCAGGGGCCGCCAGTACGGAAGCAGAGAGGAGCAAAGTAGGTATCAAATAAATAGCGTGGCGGCGCATGGCACACTCCTTGAGCGGTTGTTAGCCTAAAGGGTAGACAGCCTGCGCAAGCGGGAGGTGACTTTTACAAAAATTGAAACAGGGAGGGTTAATACGATGCGTCCTGCTATCAGTTCGCTCTTTTCCTTTCTCTTTGGGCTGAGGGATCCCCACAAAATAACAGGGGCACGGAAAGTCCCCTCTCCTCTTTGGGGAGAGGGTTAGGGCGAGGGGAACATACGGCTATGATGGGCATTCCGTTTACCTTTATTCCTTGCTTTTCTGTCGCTCCAGAACCCGTGAACGTGCCAGAAGGGTTCACCGCCACCGCCCTGGCGACCCCTACCCCCAGCCATCGCTTTAACTATTGTGTGCTCATTGCGCGCTGGTATCGCAGTAAAACGAAATATTACTGGGATCACTCAACCTTCAGGCAAAACCACAGTAAAAAGGGGGAGTCTCCTCCCCCTGCCTCACGCCTCTTCAAGTCGTGAATGTTCACTCAGATAGTCGATGCTGAAATGCAGGATGTTCAAAGAACGCTCGAGTTTATCAACATTTACGGCAATATAGGACGGACAGTCATGACGCCCGGTCATCAGGCTGATGGCAGCCGACGATAACGCTTCTTCAGCGCGATACACTGCACCGCGACTATCGTGATCCAGCAACTGATTCAGTTGCTCACCCCTGTCGCGAATCTCCTTCGCGAGATCAAAAAAATGGTCCTTTAACTGATTGGTTTCGCTGACCGACATATAGCCTTTTGCTTTACGCATATGGGTATAGGTCTCAAGCTCAACACGGGCATTGAGCAGTTTGTCCAGCAGGCAGCGTGTGAGTTCATCAACGTTCATACCTTTCCCCTCCTTTGTCAGCCATTGTGTCATTTCATAGTATGAACAACTTTCGAACAAAAGCATGAAAGCAATCAATTATTGACCACCGAACACACATCTTTACACTTTAGCGCGGCTTAATTTTATGCCCGCCCCGCAAGCCATGCGCGCCAGCCGCCTCGTTCGGTGATCTCCGTCGCGCCCTGTAAACCATAATTTTCGCAAATGAATCCAGTTAACCACCGTCCGTCCATGAGCTCGACTTTGCCAAGGCCAAGCGGCGCCGGGATCCCCGACAGGAAGGAACCCATCTCACTGGATGGGATCTCCCACACCTCCACCGCTACAGACTGACCCTGTTCAACATCCCGGACCATCCCCGGTCGTTTACCGTCCGCCAGCGCATACAGGCGGTAGGCCGCTGCACTTTGCGTAGCCTCAATCAGGCGCCCCTGACGCTCGCGTAACTGGTGATTAAGGGCCAGTCCATCAAGATGGGCACCGCACACCACCAGTTGCACGCGATCGTTGCTTCCTTCCCCGCTTACTGCTGGTGTATTAAGCATGGCTCCGCCCGGTAAGGTCAGGGGACGGGCACGCTGTAGCGCATCCGCCACCCCGAGTAAATACTGATCCGTAAAAGCGCGACCAAAGAGCGTAACTCCCGAGGGCAACCCATCTGCCATAAAACCGACCGGCACCGCCACGGCGGCATAGTCCAGCAGATTCATAAAGTTGGTGTAGTAACCCAAATCTGAGTTGCGTTTTACCGGCTCATCATGAAGCTCAGCCAGCGTTACCGGACGCGGGTAGGTCGGCGTCAGTACGCACTCCAGGTCAGCGAGGGTGGCATCACATCGAGCCTTGAGGTGCTGCAAGGTATACAGCCCGTCAAAGGTGCTGACCGCATCGGTGCCGGGCGCTTTTTGCAATACGTCGCGAATAACCGGCAGCACGGCATCGGGCTGTGCTTCAATTAAGGGCCCCACTACATGATATCGCTCCGCGACCCACGGCCCGTCGTAAAGCAACTTTGCCGCCGTCATAAAGGGAGTGAAATCGATACTGACCGGCACGCCACCCAGCGCCACCAGCTGTGCTTTTGCGGTGTTGAACAGTGCTTCACTCTCCTTGCAGCCAAGAAACTCCAGCGTATCGGGCACGCCAAAACGAAAACCTTTTCGGGGTCTCCCAAAGGCCTGTGCCCCGTTCCACGCCGGGTTCTGGCGGCTGTAATCGTCAGCAGGATCCAGCCTTGCAGTGAGCGCGAGTAAACGGCTGGCTTCGGCAGCGGTCGCCGTAAAGAAGGTCACGCAATCCAGCGTGCGGCAGGCGGGCAGGACACCCGCCGTGGACACCAGCCCTTTTGTCGCTTTAAGTCCGACCAGATTATTAAGCGCGGCCGGCACACGCCCGCTGCCCGCGGTATCCGTGCCCAGCGCAAAACTGGCAACGCCCAGTGCTACTGAAAGCGCAGAACCTGCGCTTGAGCCGCCCGACGGATAGTCCGGATGCACACTGTTGCGACAGGCACCGTAAGGTGAGCGCGTGCCGTTCAGCCCGGTGGCGAACTGGTCGAGGTTGGTTTTACCCAGCGGCACCGCTCCCAGCGCAATCAGCTGACGCACAATTGTCGCGTCCTGCTTAGCCGTGCGGGCAAAGGCCGGGCAGGCTGCGGTGGTAGCAATCCCCGCCAGATCGATATTGTCTTTGATAGCAAACGGCACGCCGTAGAGCGGCAGTTCATCAGGCTTACGTGCATCAAGCGCCGCCAGATAGGGCTCCAGCTCCTCTTCACTCAGGATATAAATGAAGAGAGAGAATGCCGGGTTAAGCGCAATGGCACGTTCACGTAGCTGCCGGATGAGCGTGCGCGGCGTCAGCGTGCCGCTTTTGTAGTGCGCTGAGAGCGTATCAAGTCGTAAATCAAAAGCCTCTGTCATTGTCTTTTCTCCATCACCACTACGCATTGCCCGGCGCGCACGGCACTGCCCGGCTGCACCCGAACCTGACTGACCACACCGGCATGGGGCGCGGTCAACGGAATTTCCATCTTCATGGATTCAAGGATGACCAGCGTCTGGCCCTCACTGACGGTATCGCCCTCTTTAACGTTTACCTGCCAGAGGTTGCCGGAGACCGGGCTGTCGACCCCGCTTTCACCCGACATCAGCGGCGCATCTTCCCCTTCGTCGCTCACCACCAGGGTGCTGTCGAAATGGGCCTGGCCGCTGGCAATCCAGCGATCGCGCTCGGCAGCAAAGGCCTGCTGCTGATGCGCGCGGTTCGCCGTGATGCTGTCCGCCTCTTCAGCAAGAAACTGCTGGTACTCCGCCAGCCGCAGGGTGGTCTGCTCAATACGCAGCGGATAGCGCCCGAGCGGGAAATCGCGGCGAATAGTCAGCAGCTCTTCAGCAGAGACCGGGTAAAAGCGGATCTGGTCGAAGAAGCGCAGCAGCCAGGGCTTGCCGCCGAAATCAGCCACATCGCGATAGCGGTTCCACATCTGCAGCGTGCGGCCGACAAACTGGTAGCCCCCCGGCCCTTCCATGCCGTACACGCAAAGATAGGCGCCGCCAATGCCTACCGAGTTTTCAGCCGTCCAGGTGCGGGCCGGATTGTATTTGGTGGTCACCAGGCGATGACGGGGGTCAAGCGGCGTAGCGACTGGTGCGCCGAGATAGACATCCCCCAGCCCCATCACCAGATAGTGGGCATCAAAGACGGTTTTGTAGACCTCATCGATATTGGCGAGATCGTTAATACGGCGAATAAACTCAAGATTACTCGGACACCAGGGCGCATCGCGGCGCACAGTGGTCATGTATTTTTCAATAGCTTTCTGACAGGCCGGATCGTCCCAGGAGAGCGGCAACCAGACCACACGTGACGGCACATCAAGATCCGAACGCTGACAGACCTCGTGCCAGAGTTCTGCGATCGCCTCAAGCAAGGCGTCGGGCGGCAGCGTCTCCGGCTGATAGTGAACCTGTAGAGAACGAATGCCCGGTGTCAGATCAATCACCCCCGCCAGCGCACGGGCTTCCAGCGCCTGCATCAGCGCGTGAGCGCGAAAACGCAGCACCAGATCCAGCTCCGGCGCGCCAATTTCCAGTAACAAATGGGTATCACCGGAAAGCCGTGCCACCAGACGTTTGTCCGTCTCGCCGATATCAAGCACCACGGGCGATACCCGCGCCGCTGGCTGCCAGTTCACGGCGACGGGTTGCAGGGTCTCTACTTCCTGATTACACGCCTGCGCCAGTAAGCGCGCGGTCGCCATCTCTACCGGCACAAAGCGCACCTTATCGCCCGCCTTTAGTTGCCCAAGCTGCCAGAGATCCGCTTCGATAACCGTCACCGGGCAGACGAAACCACCAAGGCTCGGGCCATCCGGCCCAAGGATGACGGGCATATCACCGGTAAAATCCACCGCGCCGATGGCATACGGGTTGTCATGTATGTTGGACGGATGCAGCCCGGCTTCGCCGCCGCTGTCACGCACCCACTCAGGCTTTGGCCCAATCAGACGAATACCGGTACGGCTGGAGTTGAAGTGCACCTCCCAGTCGGTGGCAAGAAAGGTGTTGATATACTGTTGGGTGAAATATTCCGGCGCGCCGTGCGGCCCGTAGATAACCCGCAGTTCGCGCACGCCAGGGAACGTCGTCTGCAGGCTCGCGGGTAAGGCGACGCTACGCGGTGCGGCGTTCAGCGCATTAATGTGCAGGACGTCACCTGTGCGTAACGCGCGCCCGGCATGCCCGCCAAACTGCCCGAGGGTAAAGGTACTTTTACTGCCCAGATAGTCCGGTACATTGATACCGCCCTGCAGACACAGGTAGCTGCGCACGCCCGCCCCGCTCACCTCTCCCAGACGTAGCGTACTGCCTGCCTGGAGAGTAAAGAGAGTATTCATGGCGATCTCTTCGCCATCGCGCGTAATGCTCATTGCCGCCCCGGTCACCACCGCAACGGCATCGGTATTAAATTTCAGCGTCGGCCCGCTAAGGGTAAGCTCCAGCGCAGCATCGGTTGCGGCATTACCCAGCAGCGCGTTACCCAGACGGAGCGCACGGCTATCCATTGGTCCCGACGGCGGTACCCCCACCGCCCAGTAGCCCTGCCGACCGGGATAATCCTGCACCGTGGTCTGGGTGCCTGCGCTCAGCACTTCAATGGTGGTGGCCCGGTAGGTCAGCCCCTCCAGGCAGCGCGTCCAGGGATCACCTTCAGCAAAAGGTGCAAAGGCGAGGATCTGTTGCAGGTAGTGACGGTTGGTCTCCACACCGTACAGGCGGGTGGCATCCAGTGCCGCATTAAGCTCAGTAATCGCCTGCGCACGGGTCGGCTGCCAACTGATGATCTTGGCCAGCATCGGATCGAAGAACGGCGGCACATCACAACCGGCCTCCACCCAGGTGTCGACACGAAGCTTACTGCGATCCTCAGGTGGGAAAACGACCTCGGTCAGCAGGCCTGGCGAGGGCTGAAACTGGCGGCCGGGATCTTCGGCATACAGACGCGCCTGCACCGCATGTCCCTGTGGCGTGAGCCCTGCCGCCAGCGCTGACAGCGGCGGCAGCTCGCCTGCCGCCAGTTCAATCATCCAGCGCACCAGGTCCACGCCCCACACCTGCTCAGTGACGCCATGCTCCACCTGCAGTCGGGTGTTAACCTCAAGGAAGTAAAACTGGCGAGCCAGGCTGTCATAGACAAACTCCACCGTGCCCGCGCTGCGGTAGTTGATGGCTTTGCCGAGCGTAATGGCGGCTTCACACAATGCGGTTTCTATTCCGTCCGGCAGATTCGGGGCCGGGGTCTCTTCCAGCACCTTCTGGTTACGGCGCTGGACCGAGCAGTCGCGAACCCCCAGGGAAATCACGTCGCCTTTCCCATCACCAAAAATCTGGACTTCCAGATGGCGTGCGCGCTCGATGTACTTTTCGATAAACACGCCGGCGTCGCTGAAGTTGTTTTTACCCAGCCGTACCACGGCGTCAAAGGCTTCCGCCAGCTCGCTGGCGTTATAACAGACGCGCATTCCGATGCCACCGCCGCCGGCAGTACTTTTCAGCATCACCGGAAAACCGACCTGCGCGCCCGCCTGCTGCGCCTCGTCAAGGTTCGCCAGCAGCCCGGTGCCTTCAAGCATCGGGACACCGTGGTTTTTCGCCAGCGCACGCGCCGTATGTTTTAAGCCGAACACGCGTAATTGCTCCGGCGTCGGGCCGACAAAGGCAATCCCCGCGGCTTCGCAGGCCTCGGCGAAAGCGGCGTTTTCAGAGAGAAAACCGTAACCGGGATGAATCGCCTGGGCACCGCTTTTACGGGCGGCATCGATAATTTTTTCCGTGACGAGGTAGGTGTGTGCCGCCGGGCCATCACCGAGGCTGATGGCTTCGTCAGCATCCCGGATGTGTAAGCTGCTGGCGTCGGCCTCAGACCAGACGGCCACCCCACTTACGTTCATGCTGCGCAGGGTACGCAGGATCCGGCAGGCAATCGCGCCACGGTTGGCAATAAGGAGTTTCGTAAACATAGTCAGAACTCAGTGCTGGCGGGTCGTCCCGCCGAAAATCGGCTCACCTTATGGTCGTCCATAAGGGGCGATGTCTCTATGGACGCGGTGTCGTGGGCCTGTCCTGAGGTAAAGGCAGGCGGGCGGCACGAACGGCAAACAGGTGATAAAGCAGGCTGCGCACCTGGCGGATCAATTCCATATCAGCACCTCCGCCGGTGTCGGGTTCCAGCCATTACAGGGGTTGTTCAGTTGCGGGCAGTTGGAGATGAGCACAATCACGTTGCATTCGGCACGCAGCTCCACATATTTACCGGGGGCAGAAATACCGTCTTCAAAGGTCAACCCACCTTCTGGCGTGACAGGTACGTTCATAAAGAAGTTGATGTTGGCCCCGATATCCCGTTTGTGCATACGACCATCATGCAGGCAGGCGCAGAGAAAGTTGTCACGACAGCTGTGCATCTGACGTTTGTCCAGCGCATAGCGCACGGTGTTACTCTCCTGCGCGCAGGCCCCGCCGAGGGTGTCGTGACGGCCACAGGTATCGGCCACAATGGTCAGCAAGGGGTTACCGAGACTGGAATAGAGTACGCTGCCGGTGGTGAGATAGGCGTTACCCTGACGGCGCAATGTGCGCTGCGGATCGTAGCGCTCCCGTGGCTGGTCAGCATTGTAAAACAGCGTATCCACGGCCTGGTTGCCTTCCAGATCCAGCAACCGTACGGTCTGGCCTTTTTTCACTTCAAAGAGGTAGGGTTCGCCCGCCGGGATCACATGGCGAAAGAGTGCGTCGTCGGGGTGTTTCTGACTGGTGACATGCATCTGGTGGCTCCTTAGAGGGCAAATAAACGGGTGTTAGCAAATGCGCGTTCGTTTTCCGGGCGGCTCTGTAGCGTCCCGATAGCGGCATTTTCATCGTCAGCCTGACGCCAGCTCAGTTGCACCGGGCGCGGCGCGTACTCCGTTGTCGGGTCCATCGGGTGTTGCAGTGCCGTCATCACCAGCAGCACGTCCATCGGCGCAAACAGCTCTACATAGCGGCCCGGTTGTGACGCACCCGGGTGGAAGGCGAAGGTGCCGTCCTCTGCTACCGTCACCTTGCTGAAGAAATTCACCACCATCAGCAGGTCTTCAAGGCTTAAATCCCATTTACCCATCTCTACCAGCAGGTTATCGGTGCCGTTACGGTAAAAACCGTTGCGCAGGCGCTGGTAGCGACCCTCACCATATTTCTCCTTCACTTCGGCGGCATTAAGCACGCCGCCAAAAGGGTCGTGCCAGCCGCAGGTGTCGGCCACAATTCCGGCCAGTACGCGTCCCATATCGGAGTAGAAGCAGTGACCGGTGGTCAGGCGCGCCGTATGCTGGCCTTTTAGGGTGTCTGGCAGGTTCAGACGTTCGCTCTTTTCATGGGGATTGAGCATCATCAGGCTGACATTGTCCCCGCCGTCGATGTCCGTCATGCGCAGGATCTGTCCACGCTTAAGAATAAAGGAGAGCGTGCCGCCACCGGGCAGGGTTTCCTCTCGCAGAACGGGTGTCATATTTTCCAGTGAAGTCATCAGGTTAACTCCTTAATGCATAGACGTTTTGAGGCGTGCTGCCGGTCATTTCGGCCAGCCGCGCTTCGTTGAGCGGTATGTCGTAAGTGATGCGTGCGCCGTAAGCATTGGGTTCGTGCGGGTCGATACGGACTTTGTCGAACACCAGCAGTCGGGTGCCGAGGTTGAACCCTTCTGAGAGGTCGTGCGTGACCATAAAGACCGTCATGCGGGTTTCCCCCCAGAGCTGGAGCAGTAGCGCATGCATGTCTTTGCGAATGCCGGGGTCCAGCGCACCGAAGGGTTCATCCAGCAGCAGCACGCGTGGCTGCATAATGAAAGCCTGCGCAATGGCAAGGCGCTGCTGCATGCCGCCGGAGAGCTGCGCCGGGTATTTGTCCAGCGCGTGCCCCAGCCCCACTTTTTCCAGCATCCACACCGCCCGCTCGCGCGCCTCGCGCTTTCGTGCGCCAAAAAGACGCCCCAGAACCGGGGCCTGCGGAAACTCAAGACCCAGGGTCACGTTGCCCAGCACGCTCAGGTGGGGAAAGACCGAATAGCGCTGAAACACCACGCCACGGCTGCGGTCCGGCTCGGCCGACAGGGCTTTGCCATCCAGCGACAGCGTGCCGCGACTTGGTGCCTCCTGGCCTAACAGCAAACGCAGGAAGGTGGACTTCCCACAGCCCGAAGCCCCTACCATCGAGCAAAACTCCCCGGCATTGACCTGCAGATTAAGACGCTCCAGCACCACGTGCGGCCCGTACTCCTGCCAGACATTGTTGATCTCAATAAAGCTCATGCCTTCCCTCCTTCCGCCCAGGGAAAACAGGTTTTATGAAGCTGACGCAGACCCAAATCCATCAGCCAGGCCAGTAATGTAATCCACACCACATAAGGAATGATGACGTCCATTGCCATGTAGCGGCGCACCAGGAAGATGCGATAGCCGAGGCCTGCCGTTGACGAGATAGCCTCGGCGGAAATAAGAAACAGCCACGCCGAGCCGAGCATCAGCCGCAGTGAGGTCAACAGGCGCGACAGCAACTGCGGTAACACTACGCGCAGGACCAGCGTCCAGCTCGAGGCGCCGAGCGTCTGGGCTTTAATCAGGAGTTCCGGCGGGATTTCCCTGGCGCGGTGTTCAAGATCACGGGCCAGCATAGGGGTAATGCCAATCACTATCAGCATCACCTTTGAGAGTTCATCAAGCCCGAAGACAATAAACAGCACCGGCAGAATCGCCAGCGGCGGAATCATTGACAGCACCGTCATCAGCGGCGACAGCGAGGCGCGCCACATCGGGAAGACCCCGGCAGTGATACCGATGCAAAGCCCTGCCAGCGAGGCGATAGCCAGACCGGTCAGCAGGCGCGCCAGACTAACCAGGGTGTCCATCCAGAAGAGATAATCGCCGCTGCGTTTATCCGGGCTGAAGGCCATGCGCGATACCGCATCCAGCATGTTCTGCAAGCCGGGCAGGAGTTTGTCCTGGGGGTTGGCCTCAAGGCGGACTGCTGACCCCAGAAAGTAGGCTGCCAGCAGAATAACGAAGGGCAGCAGGACAAGCGTATAGCGCATGCCCCGGGTCGGATGGCGATTAATATGTCGCATGGCGTCGTTTCCCGTCATTCGATAAATCAAAGCTTGCCGTCGGCGGCCAGTTTCACAAAGCTGTCGTCAAAACGCAGTTTGAGGTTACTGGCATCACCGGACGTGGCGCTGCCGGGGAAGGCCATGCCAATGAAATCGGCACTCTGCGCACCGTCGCCAAGCAGCCCTTTATCAAAGGAGAACTGCGCCACGCGCTGCATGGTTTTAGGCAAATCAGGAGAGGTGACAAAGGCCAGATTGTCAGCCGGAGTGTAAAAAAGGTGGGTCGTTTTCAGCTGCGCCTGATAGCCCGTCAGATCGGTCCCGGAAGCCGCTGCCATTTCACTCAGCATGGCTTTATCCTGCGCCTTCATTTGCGCCATCATTTCGTACCAGGCGCCGGTCAGGGCTTTTCCCAACGCCGGGTTGTCTTTCAGGGTCTGGGTATTTACCACCATCATGTCGATGAGTTCACCAGGCACCTGTGAGGAGCTGAACACTTCAGTGGTGTCTGGCGTGCCTTTGATGACCGACAGCTGCGGATTCCATGCCACGGCGGCCTTGACGTCCGGCGTGGCGAAGGCGGAGACAATGTCTGCATCAGAGGTGTTCACCACGGTGACATCTTTTTCCGCCAGCCCGGCTTTCTCCAGGCCACGTACCAGCAGGTAGTGGGAAACAGAGAGTTCAGGCAGGTAAATCTGCTGCCCTTTCAGATCCTTAAGCGTTTTGCCCTTGCCTTTCATTACTACCCCATCATTGCCTTCGGAGTAGCTGCCGAGAATGAGCGCGGTGGTATCCACACCGCCCGCCGCCGGGATAGTCAGTGCATCCATATTGGTCATGGTGCAGCCATCAAACTGACCGGCGGTGTACTGGTTGATGGATTCGATGTAATCGTTAAGCTGCACGACATTAATTTTGATGCCGTATTTATCGGCCCACTTATCGATGATTTTGTGATTGCTGATGGAGCCCCAGGGCATCCAGCCCGCGTAGATAGTCCAGCAGACGTTAAATTCTTTTTTTACCGCAGCAAAGGTGGGGAGAGTGGTCAGCATGACCAGCGACAGCACGAGGGAGCGGAGTAATGGCGTTTTCTTCATCATGGACCTCTGGTTGGTACAAAAAAAGGGCAGCGCGACACCCACTGGTGCTGCTGTCTCCCGGGTTTTTGTCCCGCCGTGTAACCTCTCAGAGGTCGCCAGCTCTTGGACCAGTCATCCGCACACGCGAACCGGAACCCTAGCCAGCTATTTGCAAATTGTGTTGTGTTGCACTGCATTTAATGCATTGCAAGCGGTGTGCCAGAAAATTAATTACTTATTTATCAGTTTATTAACTATGAGCGGGTACTATGGCTCCCCGTTTTGGTGAGTCAGGATCAGGCAGTGCACCATGCTGGTGCCCGCCGGGTTGTAGCAGGAGGTAATGCCGTTGATGTATTGTCTATAATCCATCACATCCGTAGGGAGCGGCCTGCCATCATGTTAAGCATTCTCGGGAAAACCTCGTCAATCAATGTGCGAAAAGTGTTGTGGACCTGCGAGGAAGCAGGCTTTGACTATCAGCAGGAGGACTACGGCAGTGGGTTTGCCTCCACGCAAACGGACGCCTTTCGGGCCATGAACCCCAATGAAATGGTGCCGGTGCTGATTGACGACGATTTTGTACTCTGGGAATCGAACGCCATCTGCCGCTATCTGGCCCGTAAAGCTGAGCGTCGCGATCTTCTCCCGGATGATGCGCAAGCCTGCGCCAGGGTGGAGCAGTGGATGGACTGGCAGGCATCCGAATTCAACAATGCCTGGCGCTATGTCTTCCCTGCGCTGGTGCGTAAAAATCCCGCCTACAGCGATCAGAAGGCGATTGACGCCGGTATTAAAGCGTGGAACCACTGTATCGGCATCGTGGATCAGCAACTGGAAAAAACCCAAGCCTGGGTGGCCGGGGAAGATTTTACTCTCGCCGATATTGTACTGGGACTGTCGGTAAATCGCTGGAAGATGACGCCGTTTGACCATCCGACGTTCCCGGCTCTTGAGGCCTGGTTTACGCGGTTAAATTCACGCCCGGCATTTTTACAGTATGGAAATAATGGCGTGCCGTGAACGGCTGCTTTGGTAAGGCCCTATCATTATCGACTGATGGGGCCGGGCAAGCGCAGGGGACAAACGCCTTGTTCTCTTTCCTGCGCATCCGGATTAGAACCTCTGGGTTCATTTTTTCGTCAAAGACGATCTTCATCACAATTTAACATTGAAAACACTTTTCTCTTACATAACGGGTGACAGCCATTCATTAGCAGGCTATTATTTCTGCCGTAAATCATTATGTTTCTGAAGAATTCCCTGTGTTGTATATCTGCCGTTCGTCCGAGCGGCTTTTTTTTACCTCGCTTATATTCACGCCCCGGATTATTCCTGCAAACTCAACGGCAAAAGTATCCTTTAGAGGTATGGTTAGCACGCTCATGTTATACCCCGAAATACCCCGCGAACGTTTTATGAGGAAGCTGAACCGCCGTGGTATGTTATCGCCACAGACACTTTGATCAGGCGCGTTATGCATATTTTTCCGCTGAACCTTACCCTTGCCGATAACCACGCTGATTCTGCCCGTGAGCTTCAGCACTACCTGCAGCACAATCGACACTCCCCCGCACTTATTCCTGCGCTTAACATGGATTTAGGTTTTATCAGCCCCCATGCGCGCTCTACCAATGCGTTTGATATTAACCGGGTTGAACATCTGCGTGACACTACCTATGTTCTTTATTATCAAATACATTATTTCATCTTTAACCTGTGCCAGGATATGAATATTGAGGATAGCTACGCCACTTCTATTACCTTTACGGTTAATGATGGCGAGTTAGTGTTCGACGTGATTAATAACGACCGGGACACGGTGGATGAATTCTGACGACCCGGGGTCGTTTACTGGCAAAAACAGGTAGCAGAGGCTCCACCCAGGCCAGCGGATTTTTGATCCTGCCTGCCGACAATCCGCTATAAATCTCCCGCCGATAACTGTACAATCCGTGCCCTGAGCATCCCTTAACTGATTAATTTTTGAACTATGAGCAATGTTACGCACCAGCCGAAAATCGGCTTTGTCTCCCTCGGTTGCCCGAAAAACCTCGTCGACTCTGAGCGCATCCTGACGGAACTGCGCACTGAAGGCTATGACGTTGTGCCGAGCTATAACGACGCCGATATGGTTATCGTCAACACCTGCGGCTTTATTGACAGCGCGGTTCAGGAGTCACTGGAGGCCATTGGCGAAGCGCTGAATGAAAACGGCAAAGTGATCGTAACCGGCTGTCTGGGTGCGAAAGTCGATCAGATCCGCGAAGTCCACCCGAAGGTACTGGAAATTACCGGGCCTCATAGTTACGAGCAGGTTCTGGAGCATGTGCACCACTATGTACCAAAGCCGAAGCACAACCCGTTCCTGAGTCTGGTCCCAGAGCAAGGCGTTAAGCTGACACCGCGCCACTACGCCTACCTGAAAATTTCTGAAGGCTGTAACCACCGCTGCACCTTCTGCATCATCCCATCCATGCGCGGCGATCTGGTCAGCCGCCCGATTGGTGACGTGCTGGGCGAAGCAAAACGTCTGAAGGATGCTGGCGTAAAAGAGATCCTGGTCATCTCGCAGGACACCTCTGCCTACGGCGTTGATGTGAAGCACCGTATGGGCTTCCATGACGGTGAGCCGGTAAAAACCAGTATGGTTGGTCTCTGCGAACAACTGGCGAAGCTTGGTATCTGGACGCGTCTGCACTACGTCTACCCTTACCCACACGTTGATGATGTCATCCCGTTGATGGCCGAGGGTAAAATCCTGCCCTATCTGGACATCCCGCTGCAGCACGCCAGCCCGCGTATCCTGAAACTGATGAAACGCCCCGGCTCGGTTGACCGTCAGCTGGCACGCATTAAGCAGTGGCGTGAAATCTGCCCGGAACTGACCCTGCGCTCTACCTTTATTGTTGGCTTCCCAGGTGAAACCGAAGAAGATTTCCAGATGCTGCTCGACTTCCTGACCGAGGCCCGCCTGGATCGCGTAGGCTGCTTCAAGTACAGCCCGGTTGATGGCGCAACCGCTAACGAACTGGCAGATCAGGTGCCGGAAGCGGTTAAAGAAGAGCGCTGGAACCGCTTCATGCAGCTGCAACAGAAAATTTCTGCTGAGCGTCTGCAGGAAAAAGTGGGCCGCGAAATTCTGGTCATCATTGATGAAGTGGATGAAGAAGGCGCTATTGGCCGCAGTATGGCGGATGCACCTGAGATCGACGGTGCGGTCTATCTGAACGGTGAAAACGGGGTCAAACCAGGGGATATCGTGCGCGTGAAAGTGGAAAACGCGGATGAATACGACCTGTGGGGCACCCGCGTTTAACTCTGTCGCCGCCTGCTATCAGGCGGCGTTTTTATTTACTCACCCACGCGCTCAAACCGCGTTGCGATCAGTACGTAGCTCACCACTGCCAGTACACCGTGCGCCGCCACAAACCATAATGCGTTGTTAAACGAACCGGTCACCGTGACCACATAGCCAATCACCAGCGGCGTAATGATCCCTGCGATATTACCGATGCCGTTAAACACACCCCCACACAGGCCAATCATGGTTTTCGGTGCCACGTCCGACAGAACAGCCCAGCCCACTGCCGCAAAACCTTTACCGAAGAAAGCCAGCGCCATCAGGAAAATTACCGCGGCATTGCTGTCCACCACGTTTGCAAAGACCAGCATAGTGGAGAGTCCCATGCCGAGCACAAATGGCGTTTTACGGGCGCGGGAAGGGTGAACACCACGGCTAATAAGTAAATCAGAGAGGTAACCGCCGAGCAGACCGCCGGTAAAACCGCATACTGCAGGTAAAGCGGCAACCCAACCCGCCTGCATGATCGTCATGCCACGTCCCTGAATCAGATAGATAGGGAACCAGGTAATGAAGAAGTACGTTAACGCGGTAATACAGTACTGCCCGAGGTAGATAGCCCACAAATTGCGGTTAGTAAACAGGCATTTGGTGTCGCGTAAGGCGATTTTTTTACCCTGTTTCACTCCACTGTCCAGATCCACCAGCGCCCCGCCCTCGCGCATCAATTTTTTTTCATCTTCCGTCAGGCGCGGATCTTTATGCGGCTCTTTGTACCAGCCAAACCACACCGCCGCCAGCACAAGCCCTAATCCCCCCATCCAGATAAAGACGTGTTCCCAGCCCCAGGCGTGGGTAAGCCAGGCCATCATCGGGGTAAAAATCACCACCGCCATGTACTGCCCGGAGTTAAACAGTGCGGAAGCTAATCCACGCTCGCGGGTCGGGAACCAGCTGGAGACGATACGTGAGTTCGCCGGAAACGCGGGCGACTCCACAAGGCCCAGCATGAAGCGCATCAGGAACAGCGTCATCGCGGCCAGGCTACCGGTTAGCCCAATCCAGCCGACGGTGCCCTGCAGCATGGTGAATACCGACCACAGCACCAGACTCATACCATAGACTTTTTTGGCACCAAAACGGTCAAGCAGCCAGCCTCCGGGGATTTGCCCCAGCGCATATGCCCAGGCGAAGGCGGAGAAGATCATCCCCAGCATCATCGGGTCGAGGCCCAGCTCTTTCACCACCGATGTCCCGGCGATGGACATGGTGGCACGGTCAGCGTAGTTAATGACGGTAATAATAAATATCAGGCCCAGCACCCAGTAACGGTGATGCCCGACGCGTTTGACCTGTTCCAGAGAGACTTCCATTTGTTTGCTCATGATGTTCTCGCTGTATTTTTAAAGGGAAGACAGAGGTCGCGTTGTTAGCGGAGTTACACGCGATGTGGCGGTAACTGTCCGTTAAAGCAGGCCGCCAGATTTTCCAGCACCATTTCCCCCATCGCCAGACGGGTCTGGAGAGTGGCACTGGCACGATGAGGCTGAAGCGTCACGTTATTAAGGGTGTAAAACCCCTCCGGCACGTGCGGTTCATTGGCAAACACATCCAGCCCTGCGCCGGCAATGCGTTTCTCGCTGAGCGCAGACAGCAGCGCGAGCTCATCCACCAGCTTGCCGCGCGCGACATTGATGAAGTACCCCTCAGCCCCCAGCGCGTCGAGCACCGATTCAGTGATGATGAGCTGCCCTGCGTCGGCAGAAGCGGCCAGGATCAGTACGTCAACCTCATGCGCCAGGGTGTGGATGTCTGCAACGAAGGTGTAATCAAGTCCGCTAACCGGCCCGAGATCGGTATAAAGGATCGTGGTATTAAACGCCGCAACTCGCCGGGCAATGGCCTGCCCCACCCGTCCCATGCCGATAATCCCAACGGTGGTGCCGCTGACTTTACGCGCCAGTGGCAGGGTGGTCTGCGGCCAGCGTCCGGCGCGCACCACCTGCTCCCCCTCACTCATCTGGCGTAGCGTTGAGATCATCAGCCCCAGCGCCATGTCTGCCACATCATCCGTTAGCACGCCGGGCGTGGTGGTGACAAATATCCCGCGTTCCGCGGCATAGGCCAAATCCACCGCATCCGTTCCGATACCGCTGATGGCAACAATTTTCAGTGCAGGCAGGCGTTCCATGATGTCGCGGGATAGTCCCTTTGCTCCCCCGGTAACCACGCCCTGAATACTCGTCCCCGTTTCCGCCAGCATCTGAGCTGGCTCGCGGGCCTCGTATAGACGATGCACGTAATAATCACGCCGTAATATTTCATCAATCGGGCCGGGCACCGCTTGAGTTAATAAAATGTGAGTTTTTTGTTGGTCTGTTTTATTTAGCATTGCGTCTGTCCATTAAGTGGGAATAAGACGATGATGGACAGCGCAATAATTCATGTCTAATATAAATCCGGTATTCATTAATATAAGAATTGAATTATGGATTTACATCAGCTTCGCTGCTTTATTGCGGTTGCCGAAGAGTTAAACTTTGGTCGCGCCGCCGCCCGCCTGAGCATGACGCAACCGCCATTGAGTCGCCAGATTCAACTGCTGGAAAAAAGCCTTGGCGGCGCCCTGTTTGACAGGAATAACCGGCACGTTCAGCTTACTCATATGGGTCACCATTTACTGACCGAAGCCCGATTAATTCTTAAATTAGCGGACCGGCTGGAATCCTCCGTTCAGCTTTGCGCCTCCGGCGAGACGGGAACACTTTCGCTGGGATTTACTGCGGTATTTTCATGGAATTTTATTCCCCAGTTACTAAAAGAACTCGCCATAAAATTGCCTGGAGTCACCTTTCAGCTACAGGAACTGGTGTCGCATAAACAAATAAGCGCGATTGAAAACAACAGTCTTGATATTGGTTTTGTGCGCCATGTCCCACCAAATCCGCTGCTGGCGTACCAGCCGCTTCAGGGTGAAACCTTTGTGGGGGCATTTCACTCAGAGCATCCGCTGGCACGTAAACGGAAAATTCCCCTCAGCGCATTTAACAATGAGCCCTTCTTTCTTTACAGCCCGGATGAAGCCCGCCATTTTTACGATCGGATAACCGACCTGTTTGTGTTTAATGACATTACGCCGGACTATAAATACCAGCTCGCCCAGACCCACACTATTCTGGGTCTGGTGAATGCCGGGTTGGGGTGCGCCATCGTTCCCGCCTCATCACGCACGCTGGGGATGCCCAACGTGACGTTCATGAATATTGAAGGCGTAAATATTCAGGCGCACAATTTTCTTGTCTACTCAAAAGCCAACCCCAACCCGGTGCTGCCCGTTTTCCTCAGGAGCATGAGCGAGGCCCTGATTACCCTTTGATTTTTGGATCAAGGGCATCACGTAAGCCATCACCCAATAAATTAAACGCCAGCACGGTGAGAAAAATGGCCAGTGAGGGGAAGAGCGCCACGTGCGGCGCAATGACCATATCGGCCCGCGCTTCATTAAGCATTGCTCCCCATTCGGGCGTCGGCGGTTGCGCACCAAGCCCCAGAAACGACAGGCTGGCCGCGGAGATGATTGAAGTCCCGATCCGCATTGTAAAGTAGACCACGATCGACGAGACCGTGCCGGGCAAAATGTGGCTGAAGAGAATGGTCATGTCGCTGGCACCGATACTGCGAGCCGACTCGACAAATGTTTGCTGCTTTAGCACCAGCGTATTGCCTCGTACCAGACGTGCAAAGGCAGGGACTGAGAAAACCGCCACCGCGATGATAACGTTGGTCATTCCGCTGCCCATGACCGCGACCACCGCGATGGCCAGCAGAATGCCAGGAAAGGCAAACAACACGTCGCAGATACGCATGATGATGCGATCCCACCACCCTTCATAATACCCGGCCAACAGGCCAAACAGTGTGCCGATTGCCGCCCCAATCAGTACGGCAAACACGCCGGCGGCCAGCGAAATTCTGGCCCCCAGCAGCACGCGGCTCAGTATGTCCCGCCCCAGGGAGTCGACGCCGAACCAGTGAATAAGAGAGGGTCCCTCATTCAGGCGGTCGTAATCAAAATAGTTTTCCGCATCAAAAGGGGCAATCCAGGGGGCAATCACCGCGAGCGCAATCAGAATCAGCACGAAAAGTCCGGCGGTCATTGCCACCGGCTGACGGCGAAAGCGCCGCCAGAATTCATGCCACGGGGTTCTTACCTGTCCCGGCTTTACTCCGGGCAGGGCATTTAAAATCGCCTGACGACGCCAGTTAAACAGTCGCATCCTTACTTGTACCTGATTGCAGGGTTAATGGCAGCGTAGAGCACATCCACCACTAAGTTGATGAGAATAAATTCAAGAGAGAAGAGCAGCACTTCCGCCTGGATGACCGGGTAGTCGCGCATTTCTACGGAATCCACCAGCAAACGGCCAAGCCCTGGCCAGTTGAATACCTTTTCGACCACGATCGACCCGCCAAGCAAGAAGCCAAACTGCAGCCCCATCATCGTTATCACCGGGATAAGCGCGTTGCGCAGACCGTGTTTAAGGATAACCCAGCGTTCTCGCACCCCTTTGGCACGGGCGGTACGCATATAATCTTCATTCAGCACATCCACAAACGAGGCACGGGTAAAGCGCGCCATCACTGCGGCGACGGCGGCCCCGAGCGTCATGGATGGCAAAATATAGTGCTGCCAGCTGTCTGCACCGACGGTGGGCAACCAGCCAAGCTCAACCGAGAAGATCTGCATTAACAGCATACCGAGCGCAAAGGCCGGGAAGGAGATGCCGGTAACGGCCAGCGCCATACCCAGCCTGTCCGGCCAGCGATTGCGCCATACCGCGGCGGCAATACCGGCGACAAGGCCAAAAAGCATCGCCCAGGTCATGCTGGCGATAGTCAGCCAGAACGTGGGGAAAAAGCGACTGGCGATTTCATCCACCACCGGGCGGCGCGATGCCATCGAGATACCAAAATCGCCCTGCACCACATTGGTAATGTAGTGCCAGAACTGGACGTATAACGGTTGATCCAGGCCCAGCTGTTGACGCACCAGGTTAACGACCTGCTGGTCTGCCTCCGGCCCGGCAATCAGCCGCGCCGGATCGCCGGGTAAGAGATGGACAAATAAAAACACCAGCACCGCCACAATCAGTAGCGTTGGAATCAGGCCCAGCAGGCGTTTTAAAACATAATTAAGCATGTCTGTTTTCCCTCACCCCACCGCCACGCGGGCGGTGGGCATGAGTTTTTTATTTCAGGTCGGCGTTGTCAAAGCTAAAACCGGTATCGGGCATAATGTAGAAGCCGGTCAGATTCTTGTTATGGGCAGAAACCAGTTTTTCGACAACCAACGGCACCCAGGGTGCCTCTTTCCAGATAGTATCCTGAGCATCTTTATACAGACGGGCTTTTTCTTCGTCGTTAGTGGTTTTCAGAGCATCCGTCAGATCCTTATCCACCTTCGGATTACTGTAAAAGGCGGTGTTAAAGAGCGCAGGCGGCCAGTTCTGGGTAGCAAACAGCGGTGACAGCGCCCAGTCAGCCTCCCCGGTTGACGCCGACCAGCCCGTATAGAACATCCTGACTCCGCTCTCTTTCTGCCCTTTCGCTTCCACTTCAGCCGCACGCTGACCGGCATCCATCGCCGTGAGCTGGGCTTTTATACCCACCTGCGCCAGCTGCTGCTGGGTAAACTGCAGCACTTTTTGTGCGGTACTGTGGTTATGCGAAGACCAAAGCGTAGTGCTAAAGCCGTTGGGGAAGCCCGCTTCTTTGAGTAACTGACGCGCTTTTGCCGGGTCATATTTCCATTGCGGATAGGTCGCGGCATAAGCCAGAGAGGGCGGCACCACGCCAGCTGCCGGGGTGGCGTAACCGGCAAAGGCCACTTTTACCAGCGCCTGGCGGTTAATGGCATAGTTAATGGCTTCGCGCACTTTCGGGTTATCGAACGGTTTTTGCGTCACGTTCATGCTGATATAGCGCTGCATGATAGACGGACTCGCCACCAGCTCCAGCTTGCTGTTTTTTTGCAGTACAGCGGCCTGCTCGTAAGGGATCGGGAAGGCAAACTGTGCTTCACCCGTTTGCAGCATGGCGGCGCGGGTATTGTTATCGACCACCGGTCGCCAGGTGATGGTGTCAAGTTTCGGCAACCCTTTCTGCCAGTAGTCCGGGTTCTTTTTCACTTTAACAAAGTCGGTCTGGTTCCAGGTTTCCAGGGTGTACGGGCCGGTCCCCACCGGATGGAACCCAATCTCTTTGCCATATTGCGCCAGCGCTTTAGGGGAGATCATTGCCGTGGCCGGATGGGCAAGAATATTGATAAACGCCGAGAAGGGTTCTTTAAGCGTGATCTTTACCGTCGAGGCATCAACAGCCTCGGTGCTGGCGATGTTTTTGTAGAGGTTGTAGCGCTTGAGTTTATTGTCAGCATTGCTGGCGCGATCGAGGTTGGCTTTCACCGCTTCGGCGTTAAAATCGGTGCCATCCTGGAACTTTACCCCCTGACGAAGCTTAATGGTGTAGACCAAGCCATCGTCAGAAACGGTGTAGCTTTCCGCCAGCACGTTCTGCAATTTCATGTCCTTATCAAGCCCAAACAGCCCCTGATAGAAGGATTTTGCCACCGCCTGCGATAATGTGTCGTTCGCATCATAGGGATCAAGGGTGGTGAAGTTCGAGGCCACTGCGACCACGACATCTTTGGCAGCCAGTGCCGGCGCGGCGGCCAGGGTGGCGGCAATCGCAACCCCCAGCTGCCATTTTCGTGCGACGAATTGTGTCATGTTGTTCTCCTGAGTGTCCCTGCCTGAATCTGTCAAAAACGGGATTGCGTATTGCCTGGTGTCGTGCGTGCGACATAATGCCCCGCGCCGACGTGATGTAACTGCACGCGTTCGATAACATCGCCGCGCTTATGAATATTGCTGGGTAGTTCATCCGACAGCAGCACCCGTTGCGCCCGGTGGTGTGTCGGGTCCGCGACCGGCACGGCGGCCATCAGTTTTCGCGTATAGGGGTGTTGCGGATCCTCAAATACCGCCCGGCGGGGGCCAATTTCGACAATCTGTCCAAGGTACATAACCGCCACGCGATGGCTAATCCGCTCCACCACCGCCATATCGTGGGAAATAAACAAAAATGCAATGCCCATTTCCCGCTGAAGATCTAACAAAAGATTGATGATTTGCGCCCTGATCGACACGTCAAGCGCGGAGACGGATTCGTCGGCTACCACCACCCGTGGATTCAGCGCCAGCGCCCTGGCAATGCAGATACGCTGACGTTGTCCACCGGAAAATTCATGTGGATAGCGCCAGGCGTGCTCGGGTTTTAACCCCACCCGCTCCAGCAGCCACAGGACGCGTCGCTGGGCCTCATCTTCGCTCATGATCCCATGCACCCGCAGCGGTTCCATGATCGAATAGCCCACGGTCTGGCGCGGATCGAGAGAGGCATAGGGATCCTGAAAAATAAACTGAATATCCCGGCGCAGCGGCTGCAACTTGTTTGACGGTAAGGTATCAATGCGCTCACCGTTGAAGGTGATTTCTCCGCTCTGGCTCTCCACCAGACGCAGCAGCGCTCGGCCGGTAGTAGATTTTCCGCTGCCGGACTCCCCCACCAGCGACAGGGTTTCGCCAGGCCAGAGGTCAAAACTCACCCCTTCCACCGCATGAACTTCGCGGGTGACGCGGTTAAGGATGCCGCTGCGAATCGGGAAACGCGCCACTAAATCCCGTACCTGTAAAATGGGTTCACCTGGCACCACCGTGTCCTGCTCCGTCTCCTCTTCAGGACGGTGTGCAGGCTGAGATGACATTAACCGAAAACGTCGCGGCAGATCGCTACCGTTCATCGCCCCCAGCCGTGGGACGGCCGCCAGCAAGGAACGGGTATAAGGATGCTGAGGCGCGCTGAATATCTGCGAAACCGTGCCGGTCTCCACCGCCTCACCCTGATACATGACCAGAACCCGATCGGCGATATCCGCCACCACGCCCATATCGTGGGTGATGAAAATCACCCCCATTGCCATCTCTTTTTGCAGCACACTGATGAGCTGCAGAATTTGCGCCTGAATGGTGACGTCCAGCGCGGTAGTGGGTTCATCGGCAATCAATACCGCCGGGCGACACGAGAGCGCCATCGCAATCATCACCCGCTGGCGCATGCCGCCAGAAAGCTGATGAGGAAAACGCGATAAAATCGCCTGAGATTCGGGGATACGCACCAGGTCCAGCATGCGTCTGGCTTCAACCAGCGCCGCCTCTTTATTCACCCCCTGATGCAGACGAATAGACTCAGCAATCTGCTCACCGACCGGAAACACCGGGTTCAGCGAGGTCATCGGCTCCTGGAATATCATCGCAATATCCGCACCACGCACCCCGTGCAGACCCGAGCGGCTAAGGGTAGCGAGATCGACACGTTTACCGTTGCGGCGGGTTAACAACATATGGTTGCAGTTAACCTCAGCGCCGGACTGCTCCAGCAGGCGCAGCAGAGACATCGCCGTAACCGACTTCCCTGAGCCGGACTCCCCCACTATCGCCAGCGTTTCACCACGTTTTAAGGTAAAGGAGAGGCCGCGCACTGCCTCGGTGCGTTGCTGTTCATGGCTAAAGGTCACGTTCAGATTGCTGACATCGAGCACATTCTGTACATCCTCTGCGGGTCGTTGCGACATGTCGCTCTCCTTATTCACGATAAATTCCCACGCTCGGTGCATCACCCGCATAGCCCCAGGCGCGGTACATGCCTTCACTGTTAAAGGGCAGGGCCACATTGCCTTCCCTGTCGACCGCAATCAGGCCACCGCTGCCGCCAAGTGCGGGGAGTTTTTCCATCACCACCGCCTCACAGGCCTCATGCAGACTGAGCCCACCGTAATCCATCAGTGCGGCGATGTCATAAGCGGCCAGGGTACGAATAAAGACTTCGCCCGTGCCAGTACAGGAGACCGCGACACTGGCATTATTCGCGTAACACCCTGCCCCCGGTAAAGGGGAGTCACCGACGCGCCCGGGCAACTTGTTGGTCATCCCGCCGGTAGAGGTGGCTGCCGCCAGATTGCCCTGTTTATCGAGCGCCACCGCGCCAACGGTGCCAAATTTCTGGCGCTCATCCAGCGGAGCATTGCCGTGATCGAGACGCAGGGTATTGTCCGCCCTGGCCTCTGTCAGTTGCTGATAACGTTCCCGGGTGGAGAAAATCTCAGGCGCAACCGGCTCCATGCCTTCAGCAAAAGCAAATTTTTCTGCCCCTTCCCCGACGAGCAGGACATGGGGGCTGCGTTCCATAACGAGCCGTGCGGCAAGGATGGGGTTGCGCAGACGGCTGACGCCGGCCACCGCACCGGCCAGCAGCGTTTCACCGTCCATAACGCAGGCGTCAAGTTCATGGGTTTCATCGCGGGTAAAGACCGCACCAACACCAGCATTAAATAGCGGGCACTCTTCCAGAAGGCGTACCGCTTCGGTCACCACATCCAGCGCGCTTTCGCCCGCCTCCAGCATGCGCTGACCCTGTTCAACAATGGACGACAGGGCTTCAATATAGTGCCGCTCGTTCTCCGGGCTTAGCCGGGCGCGGGCAATTGCCCCTGCGCCGCCGTGTATCGCAATCACTGCTTTGGTCATTTTTTCATCGCCCGGTCAGGTACTCTGCTGCTTTTACTATAAATATCATTATCGTCGTCACAACTTCAGACGATTTTTGAATATAGAAAGTCGTTACAACTATGTAAAGCAGGCTTCGCACTCTGCCCACGGAGGAGTACATGCAGCGGGGGGCACTTTTCTGCCATAATGCCTCCTTTGATCCGTTTTACTGGAGCCACTCATGGAACATACTGCGGGCCTTATTCCCCTCGATGCTGCCCTGGCGCAAATGCTGTCGGCCATTACCCCACTGGAGCAAAGTGAAACCTTGCCACTTCTGGCCTGTTTTGGTCGCGTTGTCGCGCAGGATGTTATCTCTCCGATAAATGTGCCGGGTTTTGATAATGCCGCAATGGATGGCTACGCCGTGCGGATGTCCGATCTTGAGCAGGGCATTCCGCTAAGGGTTGCCGGTAAAGCTTTTGCCGGGCAGCCTTTTCATGGCGAATGGCCAGCCGGCAGTTGCGTACGCATCATGACCGGCGCCCCGGTGCCCGCCGGTTGTGAAGCGGTGGTCATGCAGGAAGAGACCGAAGTGACGGACGCGGGAGTACGCTTTACCGCGGCCGTTCGCGCCGGGCAAAACGTTCGTCGTCTTGGCGAAGATATTCGTGCCGGGTCCGTCGTGTTCACGCCCGGAACCCGACTGACCGCTGCTGAAGTGCCGGTGCTCGCCTCGCTGGGTATTGCAGACGTCAACGTGGTGCGCAAAATCCGCGTCGCCCTTTTCTCCACCGGCGATGAGTTGCAGTTGCCGGGACACCCCCTGGGCGACGGGCAGATCTATGATACTAACCGTCTTGCGGTGCATCTGATGCTTGAGCAACTGGGGTGCGAGGTCATTAACCTTGGCATTATCCGTGACGATCCGGCCCTGCTGCGCGAAACCTTTATCACCGCAGACCAGCAGGCTGACGTGGTTCTCAGCTCAGGCGGCGTCTCGGTCGGCGAAGCGGATTACACCAAAGCGATGCTTGATGAGTTAGGTGAAATCACCTTCTGGAAACTGGCCATTAAGCCGGGCAAACCTTTTGCCTTTGGTCGTCTGCAACACAGCTGGTTCTGCGGGCTGCCGGGCAACCCGGTATCAGCGGCCCTCACCTTTTATCAGCTTGTGCAACCGTTACTGGCGAAACTGAGCGGCGCAACAAATAACCCTCTGCCGATGCGTCTGCGCGCCCGTGCCGCTACGCGGCTCAGAAAATCACCGGGGCGTCTGGATTTCCAGCGTGGCATTCTCAGCCGCGATGAAAACGGCGAACTGAGTGTGAGCTCCACCGGGCCGCAGGGCTCGCATATTTTCAGTTCATTCAGTCAGGGTAACTGCTTTGTGGTGCTGGAGCGCGAGCGCGGCAACGTTGAGCCGGGCGAGTGGGTCGAGGTTGAGACCTTTAACCATCTGTTCGGAGGATGAACGTGGAAGCGCTGAGCGATGCAGAGATGTTGCGTTATAACCGGCAAATCATTCTGCGTGGATTTGATTTTGACGGGCAGGAGCGGCTGAAAGCTTCTCGGGTACTGGTCGTGGGATTGGGCGGCCTCGGCTGTGCTGCGGCGCAATATCTGGCGGCCGCGGGCGTGGGTCAGATGACGCTGCTCGATTTTGACACCGTCGCGCTCTCCAATCTGCAGCGCCAGACCTTGCATAGCGATGCCACAATCGGGCAGCCGAAAGTGATCTCCGCCCAGGCGACACTTGCCCGGCTTAACCCTTATGTTCAGCTTGATACCCTCAACGCGCAGCTGGACGACGCGGCCCTGTCAGCGCAGATTGCCGCCCACGACCTGGTGCTGGACTGTACCGACAACGTGGCCATCCGCAACCAGCTCAACGCCGGTTGCTTCGCGCACACTGTCCCGCTGGTTTCCGGGGCGGCTATTCGCATGGAGGGGCAGATCAGCGTCTTCACCTGGGGCGAGGATGAACCCTGCTACCGCTGCCTGAGTCGTCTGTTTGGCGAGAATGCCCTGACCTGCGTGGAAGCGGGGGTGATGGCACCGCTGGTGGCCATCATCGGCTCTCTTCAGGCGATGGAGGCTATTAAAGTGCTGACGCATTACGGCACCCCCGCCTCGGGCAAAATCGTGATGTACGATGCGATGACCTGCCAGTTCCGGGAGATGAAGCTGATGCGCCACTCCAACTGCGAGGTATGTGGAGGTTAACAGGACCGGGGATGAAGGTAAGCGCGCACATTTCCCCCTCACCCTGACCCTCTCCCTCAAAGGAGAGGGGACTAAATCGAGCCGCCATCCTCTCTCTCCCTTGAGGGGGAAGCAACGGCAACGGGCTGCCTTTCTCCCTCTCCCCGTGGGAGAGGGATCCCCAGTAATATGCCGTTTTACAGCGATACCACGGCGAAATGAGAATAAAACAGTCACCGCGATGAGTGGGTCCGGCTGAAAATCGATGAGGCGTTGACGGCTGACCGGGGCCGCCCGCAGGGACGCGGGCGGAGGGGATAGCCTGCAGGGAGGCAGGCTGGTCCCCGACCCGATAGTCAGACGACATAAGCATCATGGACCGCGCCAGCGGCGAT
>NZ_JAHVDV010000004.1:0-209516 GCF_051486985.1 Yokenella regensburgei | reverse complement strand
CTGCAACAGGATGGCAGTGAGGCCGGTTATGCCGTGGTGTTCCCGCCAGAGCTGGTGGCAATGCTGGACCGGCTTGAGGGTGAGCTGCGGGCCGGGGCCGTCAGCACGGAGAGCCATCAGTGGCTGGCCGGATGCGGCCTGACGCCGGAACGCATGGCGGCACTGCTGGAAGCCCTGCCCGTCCCGGCGAGGAAAATTCATCTGTACCACTGCGACCACCGGGGACTGCCTCTCGCATTAGTCAACGAAGACGGCACCCTCGCCTGGCGTGGCGATTATGACGAGTGGGGAAACCTGCTGTACGAGGACAACCCGCATCACCTCATCCAGTCACTCCGCCTGCCGGGTCAGCAGTATGATGAAGAGTCCGGGCTGCACTATAACCGCTATCGTTATTATGACCCGCGACAGGGACGGTATATCACCCAGGATCCGGTTGGGCTGAAGGGGGGGTGGAATCCGTATATATACCCTCTCGATCCTGTCAGTTTTGCCGACCCGCTTGGTCTTGCCGGCAACCCCGCGACGGCGACGCATATTACTTATCAGGGAATGGACGTTTGTACCGGTAAACCATATGTTGGCTATGCCAGTATGCAGGGAGCGCAATCCACCTCAGATGTTTTATCATATCGCTATGGAGGTAATTTTAGCCGCTTTGGAGCGACGCCACCGACGGTCCTCTATGATGGTTATGGTCAACAAGGCAAAAATCTTGCTCGAGGTCTTGAACAACGTTTTTTTGAGCAACAAGGTGGGCTAACGGGCACGGCGAACAAACAAAATCCCGTGGGTGTCAATAATCCCAATCGCTCATCTTATCTTAGTGCTGCTGATAAGTACCTGAAGGTACCGAATAGTGTAGCCAAAGGAATGGGTATTTTAAGTTTCCTGGGTACCGCACTGCATATGAATTCACTAAACTCCTGCAAATATGGCAGCGTGACACAATGTGCCTGTGCACTCGTGAATGAAACAGAAATTGGTGCAGATGCTGCGGATACGCAGTGTTATGGCAACATTTATTGAGGACGATAATATGGCACGAATAGTCTGGAAACCGGGTCATTTAGTTAGTTTTAAGTTACGAGATGATCTATATACAATTGCACAGATGGAATCAGGTTCCATCATGAGATTTTTTGATGTAAAAAATAAAAATGGAGAGTGGAAAAATATAAATCTAAACAACTCAAAACAATTATTCAGGGTATTTGTAGGCAGAGTTGTAAATAAAAATCTAGCATTCAAAAAAATAAAAGACGAAACAGTCATACCCAGCCAAAAAATCTTGGATGAATACTGGATACATCCATATACTTTATTAATTGATGGTGATCACTATAAAGGAGACAGCTCTAGCTTTTCATTTTTAGGTGGAAAACTAATATCTCTAAACTGGTCAAATAACATGTCCATTACAAATGCAACCGTTATTAAACATGATCTTTCAACCGTTAACGACAAAAGCATTATTGAAAATTATGAGCTAACCAGTATGTGGGGAGATAAAGATTTAGGCGACCGACTGAGACGTTATTTTGATACGGGCATCGACCGCGACGATCTTAAATTCGAAGTCTTCCCCGGTTTATGGGATGACAGAGAAAAGTTGCGTCCGTTAACCCGCAGGCTGCCCATACCCATGCGTTAGAAAAGTGAATCAGGTGCGCCGAAGGATACAGTCGGACAAGCAGAAACTGCAACAGGATGGCAGTGAGGCCGGTTATGTCGTGGTGTTCCCGCCAGAGCTGGTGGCGATGCTTGACCGGCTTGAGGGTGAGCTGCGGGCCGGGGCCGTCAGCGCGGAGAGCCATCAGTGGCTGGCCGGATGCGGCCTGACGCCGGAGCGCATGGCGGCACTGCTGGAAGCCCTGCCCGTCCCGGCGAGAAAAATTCATCTGTACCACTGCGACCACCGGGGAGTGCCGCTGGCACTGATAAACGAAGATGGTGCCCTCGCCTGGCGTGGCGATTATGACGAGTGGGGAAACCTGCTGTACGAGGACAACCCGCATCACCTCACTCAATCGCTGCGCCTGCCGGGTCAGCAGTATGATGAAGAGTCCGGGCTGCACTATAACCGCTATCGTTATTATGACCCGCGACAGGGACGGTATATCACCCAGGACCCGATTGGGCTGAAGGGGGGGTGGAATTTATATAAATATCCTTTTGATCCCGTTAATGCTACTGATCCACTTGGGTTGGCTGATGATCTCTTTGTATTTATCAATTCCCCAGGAATACAGTCAGAACTATCAAAGATAATGACAAATGAACCCTGGTATATGAATTCTGGAGAAACACGTATTTTGATGAATACATTAAATGATATGACAAACTGGGGGTTGGCACAGTCAGACCAATTTTTCCACTGTACCGCTTTCTGTCGAGTATCTAAGTCCAGGACTGCAAATAAATCAAATGCGTTAGTAATGGGTGTTGGTAAGGAAATGATTGATCATGCAAAAATATTTTTGGACTGTATGGGAATGGGAATAAACAAGGTGAGTTAGCTATGCTTCTGGATAACATAGAAGACTTAAAGGTAAACCACTACGGTTTAACTTGTCCTTCTGACGAGTCTTGCTCGTCACGATGTGAGGGGTACCTCAATCCAAACCATGAGAAGACAAAAGCATTTCTTAGAATAAGAGGATATCTGGATAATTAGAAAATGGGAAATAAGAAAATAATAATATTCTATTTAGGAGTTATCATGCTCATTGTGTTTTTTATGTTTGAAAACAAACATAACAAGAACAACATGCATAAGTATGAGAAATTTACAGATATTTCGAAAGAGGCGGGAGTTTATTCATGGATACCACATTTCTTTCCACTTACCTCCAGGAGAATTACTATATTTACAGATGTGGAAAGTGATTCATTTTATAGTAATTTCACTTTAGACAATAATTCATCGGAAATTTTTGATAGAACATTCCCGGTAAAAACATCTCCTGACGGAGTTAAATATATAGACAAGAATGACATCCTTGACTCGTGGTGTCAGGAAAGTGACTCCATTGACGAAGAAAATAGAGATCGATATAACTCTTTATATATAATCGCGAAGTTACCGGATAACAGATACTATATTTCACTAGTCACACGCGGCAAAAATAACATGGCCTTGAATAAGGCAAAAAACAAGTACTGTATAAATCGATGAGCAATATACAATAAAGCCCTGACCTTTTGGTCAGGGCTTTATAAACAGCCAGAAACACTAATTTCGTAGCGAAATTATTTCTTCTTCGCTTTCGGGTTCGGCAGGTCGGTGATGCTACCTTCGAACACTTCGGCGGCCAGACCCACGGACTCGTGCAGCGTCGGGTGAGCATGGATGGTCAGCGCGATGTCTTCTGCGTCACAACCCATTTCGATTGCCAGACCGATTTCGCCCAGCAGCTCGCCGCCGTTGGTGCCGACAATCGCACCACCGATCACACGGTGAGTCTCTTTGTCGAAGATCAGTTTGGTCATACCGTCTGCGCAGTCGGAAGCGATAGCACGGCCGGAAGCAGCCCACGGGAAGGTGGCGGTTTCGTAGCTGATGCCTTTTTCTTTCGCTTCTTTCTCGGTCAGGCCAACCCAGGCAACTTCTGGCTCAGTGTAGGCGATGGACGGAATCACTTTCGGATCGAAGTAGTGTTTCTTACCAGCGATAACTTCAGCGGCAACGTGGCCTTCGTGAACACCTTTGTGCGCCAGCATCGGCTGACCGACGATATCGCCGATAGCAAAGATGTGCGGCACGTTGGTGCGCAGCTGCTTGTCAACGCGGATGAAGCCACGGTCGTCCACTTCCACGCCAGCTTTGCCTGCGTCAAGGTTCTTACCGTTCGGTACACGACCGATAGCGACCAGCACGGCGTCGTAACGCTGTGGTTCAGCCGGGGCTTTTTTGCCTTCCATGGAAACATAAATACCGTCTTCTTTTGCTTCAACGGCAGTCACTTTGGTTTCCAGCATCAGGTTGAATTTCTTGCTGATGCGTTTGGTGAAGACTTTGACGATGTCTTTATCTGCAGCCGGGATAACCTGGTCGAACATTTCAACCACGTCAATCTGTGAACCCAGCGCATGGTACACGGTGCCCATTTCCAGACCGATGATCCCGCCACCCATAACCAGCAGGCGTTCCGGCACTTCTTTGAGCTCCAGCGCATCGGTGGAGTCCCATACGCGCGGATCTTCATGCGGAATGAACGGCAGTTCGATCGGACGGGAACCCGCCGCGATGATCGCGTTGTCGAAGTTGATTACGGTTTTGCCGTTTTCACCTTCCACTTCCAGGGTGTTAGCCCCGGTGAATTTACCCAGACCGTTAACCACTTTCACTTTACGGCCTTTGGCCATACCCGCCAGACCGCCGGTCAGCTGAGTGATAACTTTCTCTTTCCAGGTACGAATCTTGTCGATATCGGTTTTCGGCTCACCGAAAACAATACCGTGTTCAGCCAGTGCTTTGGCTTCTTCGATTACTTTCGCGACGTGCAGCAGTGCTTTAGAAGGGATACAGCCGACGTTCAGACAAACACCACCGAGGGTGTTGTAACGTTCTACGATGACGGTTTCCAGACCTAAATCCGCGGCGCGGAATGCTGCGGAGTAACCTGCCGGGCCTGCCCCAAGTACTACGACCTGAGTTTTGATTTCTGTGCTCATCATGACCTCTTAATTTATACCCGTCGTCCACCGGGTCGTTCTATCCGCCCGTATTTTACAAAACTGTTAACAATTTTGAAACAACAAACGGTTCATGAATGCTTGCTTTCGCTTATAACCTCACAACCCGCATGAGGTTAACAGAAAAAAGCCGGCCGACTGGCCGGCTTTTCGATTACATCACCAGGCGGCGAATGTCGCTCAGGGTGTTGTTGATGATGGTGATGAAACGCGCACCATCAGCACCGTCAATCACGCGGTGGTCGAAGGACAGAGAGATTGGCATCATCAGACGCGGCACGAACTCTTTGCCATTCCACACAGGCTCCATCGCGGACTTGGACACACCAAGAATAGCCACTTCCGGCGCGTTCACAATCGGTGCGAAGTGGGTGGTACCCAGGCCGCCGATGCTGGAGATGGTGAAGCAACCGCCCTGCATTTCGCCGGCAGTCAGCTTACCATCACGCGCTTTTTTGGAGATGGTGGTCAGTTCGCGGGACAGCTCAGTAATGCTCTTCTTGTTCACGTCTTTAAAGACCGGAACAACCAGACCATTTGGCGTATCAACCGCAACACCGATGTTGATGTATTTCTTCAGCGTCAGACGTTGCGCATCTTCAGACAGGGAGCTGTTGAAGCGTGGCATCTGCTCAAGTGCAGCGGCAACGGCTTTCATGATGAAGACAACCGGGGTGAATTTCACGTCCAGCTTGCGCTTCTCAGCTTCGGCGTTCTGCTGTTTACGGAACGCTTCCAGGTCGGTGATGTCGGTTTTGTCGAAGTGCGTAACGTGTGGGATCATCACCCAGTTACGGCTCAGGTTAGCACCAGAGATTTTCTGGATACGGCCCAGTTCCACTTCTTCAACTTCACCAAACTTGCTGAAGTCCACTTTCGGCCACGGCAGCATGCCAGGGATACCACCGCCAGCGGCAGCAGCAGGTGCTGCTTCAGCACGCTTAATAGCGTCTTTCACATAAGCCTGAACGTCTTCGCGCAGGATGCGACCTTTACGGCCGGTGCCTTTCACTTTCGCCAGGTTTACACCGAACTCACGCGCCAGGCGACGAATCAGCGGCGTTGCGTGGACGTAAGCGTCGTTTTCAGCGAAGTCAGATTTACCTTCCGCTTTTGCAGCAGGGGCAGCAGCGGGTTTTTCTGCTTTCGCAGCCGGTGCCGGTGCCGCCGCTTCCTGCTTAGCCGGAGCCGCAGCAGGCGCAGCGCCTTCTACTTCGAAGACCATGATCAGAGAGCCGGTGGACACTTTGTCGCCGGTGCTGATTTTGATCTCTTTAACGACACCCGCGAACGGCGCAGGAACTTCCATAGAAGCTTTGTCGCCTTCAACGGTGATCAGTGACTGTTCAGCAGCAACTTTGTCGCCCACTTTCACCATCACTTCGGTTACTTCAACTTCGTCACCGCCGATGTCCGGTACGTTAACGTCTTTCGCGCCAGCGGCTGCGGCCGGCGCAGAGGCTGCCTGCTCGGTAACGGTCGGCTTAGCATCAGCAGCAGGCGCAGCGCCTTCGACTTCGAAGACCATGATCAGGGAGCCGGTAGAGACTTTGTCGCCAGTGCTGATTTTGATCTCTTTTACGACACCCGCAAACGGAGCCGGAACTTCCATAGAGGCTTTATCGCCCTCTACGGTGATAAGAGACTGTTCAGCGGCAACGGTGTCGCCCACTTTAACCATGATTTCAGTGACTTCTACTTCGTCGCCACCGATGTCTGGTACGTTCACTTCTTTAGCCGCTGCAGCAGCAGGTGCTGCCGCTGGAGCCGCTTCTTTCTTCTCTTCTGCCTTGGCAGGTGCAGCGTCAGCTGCACCATCGGCGGAATCGAAAATCATGATCAGTTTACCGGTCTCGGTTTTATCGCCGACAGAGACTTTGATCTCTTTAACGATGCCAGCCTGCGGAGACGGGACTTCCATAGAGGCTTTGTCGCCTTCTACGGTGATCAGCGACTGTTCAGCTTCAACTTTGTCGCCCACTTTGACCAGGATCTCGGTGATTTCAACTTCATCAGCCCCGATGTCCGGTACATTGATTTCGATAGCCATTATTCTTTTACCTCTTATGCCAGACGCGGGTTAACTTTATCTGCATCGATGTTGAATTTGGTGATTGCTTCCGCCACCACTTTCTTGTCGATTTCGCCACGTTTAGCCAGTTCGCCCAGTGCTGCAACCACGACGTAAGAAGCATCAACTTCGAAGTGGTGGCGCAGGTTTTCACGGCTGTCAGAACGACCGAAGCCGTCAGTACCCAGTACGCGGTAGTCATCAGCCGGTACGTAAGTACGAACCTGCTCAGCGAACAGTTTCATATAGTCAGTTGATGCTACAGCCGGGGCGTCGTTCATCACCTGAGCGATGTACGGAACGCGCGGGGTTTCCAGCGGGTGCAGCATGTTCCAGCGCTCACAATCCTGGCCATCACGCGCCAGTTCGGTGAAGGAGGTCACGCTGTAGACGTCAGAACCTACGCCGTAGTCGTTCGCCAGGATCTGTGCTGCTTCACGGACGTGACGCAGAATAGAACCGGAGCCCAAGAGCTGAACTTTACCTTTGGAACCCGCAACGGTTTCCAGCTTGTAGATACCTTTACGGATACCTTCCTCAGCACCTTCCGGCATCGCAGGCATGTGGTAGTTTTCGTTCAGGGTAGTGATGTAGTAGTAAATGTTCTCTTGCGCTTCACCGTACATACGGGTCAGACCGTCGTGCATGATCACGGCGACTTCATACGCGTAAGACGGATCGTAAGAGATACAGTTCGGGATAGTCAGAGACTGAATGTGGCTGTGACCATCTTCATGCTGCAGACCTTCACCGTTCAGGGTCGTACGACCGGAAGTACCCCCTACCAGGAAGCCGCGAGCCTGCTGGTCGCCTGCCTGCCAGCACAGGTCACCAATACGCTGGAACCCGAACATGGAGTAGTAAATGTAGAACGGGATCATCGGCAGGTTGTTGGTGCTGTAAGAGGTCGCAGCAGCCAGCCAGGATGCGCCTGCGCCCAGCTCGTTGATACCTTCCTGCAGAATCTGACCTTTCTCGTCTTCTTTATAGTAAGCAACCTGCTCACGGTCCTGCGGAGTGTACTGCTGACCGTTAGGGCTGTAGATACCAATCTGACGGAACAGACCTTCCATACCGAAAGTACGCGCTTCGTCGGCGATGATCGGAACCAGGCGGTCTTTAATAGACGGGTTCTTCAGCATCACGTTCAGGGCACGAACGAAAGCGATAGTGGTGGAGATCTCTTTGTTCTGCTCTTCCAGCAGTTGCTTAAAGTCAGCCAGCGCTGGCAGATCCAGCTTCTCGCTGAACTTAGGCTGACGAGCAGGCAGGTAGCCTTTCAGCGCCTGACGACGTTCGTGCAGGTACTTGTGCTCTTCAGAGCCTTCCGGGAAGGTGATGTAAGAGAGTTTTTCAACTTGCTCATCGGTCACAGGAACATTGAAGCGGTCGCGGATATAACGCACGCCGTCCATGTTCATTTTCTTAACCTGGTGAGCGATGTTTTTACCTTCGGCGGTGTCACCCATGCCATAACCTTTAATGGTATGAGCAAGGATTACGGTTGCTTTGCCTTTGGTTTCCTGCGCTTTTTTCAGTGCAGCGTAGACTTTCTTCGGATCGTGACCACCACGGTTCAGAGCCCAGATCTGCTCATCAGTCCAGTCGGCAACCAGTGCAGCAGTTTCCGGGTATTTACCGAAGAAGTGCTCACGGACGTATTTGCCGTCTTTAGATTTGAAGGTCTGATAGTCGCCGTCAACGGTTTCGTTCATCAGCTGAATAAGCTTACCGCTGGTGTCTTTACGCAGCAGCTCATCCCAACGACCGCCCCACATCACTTTAATCACGTTCCAGCCAGCACCTGCGAAGATGCCTTCCAGTTCGTTGATGATCTTGCCGTTGCCGGTTACCGGACCATCCAGACGCTGCAGGTTACAGTTGATGATGAAGCACAGGTTGTCCAGTTTCTCACGGGTAGCAATAGTAATTGCACCTTTGGATTCCGGCTCATCCATTTCACCGTCGCCCAGGAAGGCGTAAACGGTCTGCTCAGAGGTATCTTTCAGGCCACGGTGTTCCAGATATTTCAGGAATTTAGCCTGGTAGATAGCACCGATTGGGCCCAGACCCATAGATACGGTCGGGAACTGCCAGAATTCTGGCATCAGTTTCGGGTGCGGGTAGGAAGAGAGGCCTTTGCCATGAACTTCCTGACGGAAGTTGTTCATCTGCTCTTCAGTCAGACGACCTTCCAGGAACGCACGTGCGTAGATGCCCGGAGAGATGTGGCCCTGGAAGTAGACCAGGTCGCCGCCGTCTTTCTCGTTAGCTGCACGGAAGAAGTGGTTGAAACAGACTTCATAAACGGTTGCGGAAGACTGGAAGGACGCCATGTGGCCGCCCAGCTCAAGGTCTTTTTTGGACGCGCGCAGAACCGTCATGATGGCGTTCCAGCGAATGGCCGAACGAATACGGCGTTCCAGCTCCAGATTGCCCGGATATTCCGGTTCGTCTTCAACGGCAATAGTGTTGACGTAGTTGCCTGCTCCGGTACCAGCGGCAACCTTCACACCGCCTTTGCGGGCTTCGGAAAGCATCTGGTCAATCAGATACTGAGCACGCTCAACACCTTCTTCACGGATTACCGATTCGATCGCCTGTAGCCAGTCGCGAGTTTCAATCGGATCCACGTCATTTTGGAAACGTTCTGACATGGGGGGTATTCCTTATCTATCTAATACGTTGATTTGTCTGGAACCTGTCCCATTGCACTCTTTTTTCTTCATCGTTCAGGTTGTCTCTTTGTTGGCTGCGCTTCCTCGCCCGGCCGCATAGCTCACTATGCTGCCGGCAATTCGCGCGCGTGCCGCCGCGATACAACCAGAACACTGTCGAAAAACTAAAAGCACAATAAGACAGGTTCTGCGTTTAGTTGCCGCGCTCTAAATATGGCGCTCTGGGTTACAACTCTTCCGGCACATACTCCACCAGAAAATGCTAATTCTTTCGCTGCTGTTCCAGCCGGCGTAGCGAGCGCTCACGACGACTCTGCTCACGGCTGCGATCCAGCAAAATCTCTTCAATAAAGGCCAGGTGACGGTGGGAAGCTTCACGCGCCTCCTCCGGCTCGCCGGCCATGATCGCCGCAAAAATACTGCTGCGATGCTTGCTCACGAGCGGCAGCATTTCGCGGCGCGCGTAAAGCAATTCGAAATTTTCACGAACGTTTTGTGCCAACATCGGCTCCATGCAGCGTAGCAGATGTAAAAGCACCACATTATGTGCTGCTTCGGTTACAGCGATTTGATACTGCACTACGGCGCTGGATTCGGCATCAAGATCGCCTGACTGCTGCGCCAGCTCAATGGCCTGATGCAGCTCGCCAATTCTGACCTTATCTTCGTCGGTACTGCGCAATGCGGCGTAATAGGCAGCAATGCCTTCCAGCGCGTGACGTGTTTCAAGCAGATCAAATTGGGATTCGGGATGATCGGAGAGCAATTCGACGAGCGGGTCGCTGAAGCTCTGCCAGAGGCTACTTTGAACAAAGGTACCGCCACCCTGGCGACGTAGCAGAAGCCCTTTCGCTTCGAGGCGCTGGATGGCCTCACGCAGGGAAGGGCGAGAAACATCAAACTGTTTAGCCAGTTCGCGTTCCGGAGGAAGTTTTTCACCGGGGCGTAATGTCCCCTCGAGAATCAAAAACTCCAGTTGCTGCTCAATCACATCGGATAGTTTTGGCTGGCGGATTTTGCTGTAGGCCATTGTTCCCTGTCTCTACCATTCGCCCGGAGTAAATTGGTCTTACCAATTTCATATTCGTGACGCTAAAGTAACAAAGTATTCACCTTATGTCCATACAGGTTTTGATTGAAATCAGGAAACCATGCACATTTTAACAACGTTACAGAAATAACGTTTCAAACATGTAACCTTGCACAAATCTCTCCTTTACTACTTAAGGGGCATTTTTAACGTAAATGAAACGGTTCAAAACGAATTTGAACCGGTTCAGCATGAATAAAAATGGCCATTTATGTCAAATTAATGAATAAATAACCAAAACAGAATACCCGCGGAATTAACGAGGCGATTTACAAATGGTTTCTTTTTATTCAAGTCGTCATCAGCCATTCACAAAGCAGGTGCAAAGGCTGCCGCTTACCACTATTCTGGGCCATACGAAAGGGATAGGCGAAAATTCACGTCAGCGCTTCGTAAATAAAACAATACAAAAAATGGAATTACTTAATTACACGCAAACAACAGCGTACACATAATAACCACACACGAGGTTTCATGATGGAAGGTCAACAGCACAGCGAACAGCTTAAGCGCGGCCTTAAGAACCGCCATATACAGCTTATCGCGCTGGGTGGAGCTATCGGGACGGGGCTGTTTCTGGGCAGCGCGTCAGTTATCAAAGCGGCAGGCCCTGGTATTATTCTCGGCTATGCCATTGCAGGTTTTATTGCTTTTCTGATTATGCGTCAGTTGGGTGAAATGGTCGTTGAGGAGCCGGTCGCCGGTTCTTTTAGCCACTTTGCTTACAAATACTGGGGCGGGTTTGCCGGTTTCGCCTCTGGCTGGAACTACTGGGTGCTGTATGTTCTGGTGGCCATGGCGGAATTAACTGCGGTTGGGAAATATATCCAGTTCTGGTGGCCTGAAATCCCAACCTGGGCATCAGCCGCCGTCTTCTTTATCGCTATTAATGCCATCAACCTTACCAACGTAAAAGTCTTTGGCGAGATGGAGTTCTGGTTCGCCATTATTAAAGTGGTCGCCGTGGTCGCCATGATCCTGTTCGGCGGCTGGCTGCTGTTCAGCGGCAACGCGGGTCCGCAGGCAACCGTGCGCAATCTGTGGGAACAAGGTGGCTTCCTGCCGAATGGTATTTCCGGGCTGGTAATGATGATGGCTATCATCATGTTCTCCTTCGGCGGCCTGGAGCTGGTCGGTATTACCGCCGCTGAAGCCGATAACCCGCATGAAAGCATTCCTAAAGCGACCAACCAGGTTATCTACCGTATCCTGATTTTTTATGTGGGCTCACTGGCCGTGCTGCTTTCTCTGCTGCCGTGGACGCGTGTCACCGCCGATACCAGCCCGTTTGTACTGATCTTCCACGAGCTGGGCGATACGCTGGTGGCGAACGCACTTAACATCGTCGTTTTGACGGCTGCGCTCTCGGTTTATAACAGCTGCGTTTACTGCAACAGCCGCATGCTGTTCGGCCTGGCACAACAAGGTAACGCACCAAAGGCGCTGCTGAGCGTGGATAAACGTGGTGTGCCGGTCAACACCATTATCGTGTCTGCGCTGGTTACGGCTCTGTGTGTGTTAATTAACTATATGGCACCGGAATCTGCCTTCGGTCTGCTGATGGCACTGGTGGTTTCAGCACTGGTGATCAACTGGGCGATGATTAGCCTCGCACACATGAAATTCCGTCGTGCAAAACAGCAGCAGGGGGTGACTACCCGCTTCCCGGCGCTGTTCTACCCACTGGGTAACTGGATCTGCCTGATTTTCATGGCGGCAGTGCTGGTCATTATGCTGATGACGGAAGGTATGGCTATCTCGGTCTACCTCATCCCGGTCTGGCTGGTCATTCTGGGTATTGGCTACATGTTCAAACAGAAAACGGCAAAAGTGGCAAAAGCCAATTAATTGCCCCCTACCCTCTCCCCTACGGGAGAGGGTGGTTCTCCTGGTGTTACCTTCCTCACACTTTGCTTTACATAGCAGTTTTGTCCATGTCTCTGCCCGCATCCTGTAACGCAAATTATTCTTAGGGGGCGAATAATTATTCCCACATCTCACTGGGAGTATCGCTAATGGACGCGACTAAACTGTCTGTCAAAGAGAAAATCGGCTATGGCATGGGCGACGCCGGATGCAACATCATCTTTGGTGCCATCATGTTGTTTGTTAACTATTTCTATACTGATATTTTCGGCCTGGCACCGGCTCTGGTCGGCGTATTGTTGCTCTCTATCCGCGTCATTGATGCCGTTACCGACCCCATCATGGGGGCGCTTGCCGACCGAACCCAAAGCAAATACGGGCGTTTCCGTCCCTGGCTTTTATGGATAGCGCTCCCTTATGCGGTCTTCAGTGTGTTGATGTTCACCACGCCTGACTGGACCTACAATAGCAAAGTTATCTATGCCTTCATCACCTACTTCCTGCTCTCTCTGACCTATACCGCCATCAATATCCCTTACTGCTCGCTGGGCGGTGTCATCACCAACGATCCGAAAGAGCGTGTGGCCTGTCAGTCCTACCGCTTCGTGATGGTGGGTATTGCGACCCTGCTGTTGTCATTGACGCTGCTGCCGATGGCGGAATGGTTCGGTGGCGAGGACAAAGCCAAAGGCTATCAAATGGCGATGACGGTACTGGCATTTATCGGCATGTGCATGTTCCTCTTCTGCTTTGCCACGGTGCGTGAGCGTGTTCGTCCGGCCGTGCCGACCCACGATGACATGAAGAAAGATATGAAGGACGTCTGGAAGAACGACCAGTGGGTGCGTATTTTGCTGCTTACCCTCTGCAACGTTTGCCCGGGCTTTATTCGTATGGCCGCCACCATGTATTACGTCACCTGGGTGATGGGCGAAAGTACCCACTTTGCCACGATTTTTATCAGCCTCGGCGTGGTGGGTATGATGATCGGCAGTATGCTGGCGAAAGTGCTGACCGACCGCTGGTGCAAACTGAAAGTCTTCTTCTGGACCAATATCGCACTGGCGATTTTCTCCTGCGCGTTCTATTTCTTCGACCCGAAAGCCACCATGATGATTGTGGTGCTCTACTTCCTGCTCAATATTCTGCATCAGATCCCATCACCGCTTCACTGGTCGCTGATGGCGGATGTTGACGACTACGGCGAGTGGAAAACCGGCAAACGCATCACCGGCATCAGCTTCTCCGGTAACCTCTTCTTCCTGAAAGTCGGGCTGGCGGTTGCGGGCGCGATGGTTGGTTTCCTGCTCTCCTGGTACGGTTATGACGCGGGTGCCAAAGCGCAAAGCCCGAGCGCCATTAATGGCATCATGCTGCTGTTTACCATCATTCCGGGCGTGGGCTACCTCATTACGGCTGGCGTGGTTCGCCTGCTGAAAGTCGATCGTGAACTGATGAAAACCATCCAGGCAGATCTGGAAAAACGCCGTGTGAATTACCACGAACTGAGCGATGCTCAGGCGGTACCCGCAGGCGAAAACGTAAGGAAAGCATAATGAACTGGCCAAATCCTTTTATAGAACAGCGGGCCGATCCGTACATTCTGCGCCATGAGGGTAACTACTATTTTGTGGCCTCAGTACCGGAGTATGACCGGCTTGAACTTCGTCGGGCCACGTCACTGGAAGGCCTACGGGAAGCCGAAGGGGTGACCGTGTGGCGCAAACCGGATAACGGGCCGATGAGCGAACTTATCTGGGCACCTGAACTGCATTATATCGATGGAAAATGGTATCTCTACTTTGCCGCCACCTGGACGCAAGCGCTGGATGCATTGAATATGTTCCAGCACCGCATGTTTGCCCTGGAGTGTGCCGACGCCGATCCGTTAAGCGGGAACTGGGTAGAAAAAGGCCAGATAAAAACCCCTTTCGACACCTTCGCCCTGGATGCCACAACCTTTGTCCATCAGGGAAAACGTTGGTACTTATGGGCGCAAAAATCCCCGCATATTGCCGGTAATTCAAACCTCTATCTGGCAGAAATGGAGAATCCCTGGACGCTGAAAGGCGAGCCGGTGATGCTCAGCAAACCGGAATTTGACTGGGAGTGTAAAGGCTTTCTGGTCAACGAAGGGCCTGCCGTACTGTTTCATGGCGACAAGCTGTTCATCAGCTATTCCGCCAGTGCTACCGATGAAAACTACTGTATGGGGCTGCTATGGATTGATATCAGCGCCGACCCGCAAAACCCGGCTAACTGGCATAAATCACCAGAGCCGGTGTTCAAAACCAGTTACGAAAACCAGCAGTACGGTCCTGGCCACAACAGCTTTACGCAGACGGAAAACGGTGACGATGTGCTGGTTTACCACGCACGCAACTACACCGAAATTGAAGGCGACCCGCTGTATGACCCCAATCGTCACACGCGTCTTAAGCTCGTGCGCTGGCAGGAAAACGGGATGCCTGATTTCGGCATCCCACCTGCGGATACGCAATAAGTTTTACTCTACATAATTCTGTTTGCAGGAAGGCGAAGTCAGTACCTCCCCCCAGAAACATGGCTAACGTTGTGACTGGGGGGCGCTGACGCCGCCAACGCCCGTGCAGCCTTTCCTATGAAGCGTATAACGGCACGCGGTTAAATCAGCGTGCCGTAAATGGTGAGTAACGCGACTACTACAACCACAACAAAAGAGGTTTTCTTGGCCATTGAGACGGCGGCTTTCGGCGTCTCAACCTTATCGAGATGGGGTTCGCGCGCCAGCGAAAACTGCGCAAGTCGGGTGAGCACCTGGTACTGGGATGAGTGTCTGTCTGCCAGAGAAGCAAACCAGGCGGGTAACGCTTTTTCACCATGACCAATCAGCGCATAAAACACGCCCGCCAGGCGAACCGGGATCCAGTCCAGCACATGCAGAATGGCATCAATGCCCGAACGCTGTCGCTCACCGGGTGTCTTGTAACGCGCAAGCCATGACTGTAGTGCCCGCAGGAAACAGTACCCCACCAGCGTTACTGGCGCCCATACTCCCCCCACAATAAACCAGAAAAGAGGCGCGAGATAATAACGGAAGTTTATCCACAATAAGGCATTTTGTAGCTCACGAAGGAATTCGCGTTCGCTACAACCTGGCGGCACGCCATGAATCAGCGTCAGTTCGCTCGCCATTGCCTTATGGGCATGTTCGTCGTTACGGGATGCCGCTTTCAGATACGCATGATAGTGCAATCGTACCTTCCCCGCCCCGACACACAACAGGCCGAGCAGGATCCAGACCACCAGTAGCGGCACATTGAAAAAGAGCCCTGTCAGCGCGCGCAGAACAAGGAAAGTGAGCAGCATAGCGCAGGCGGTCATCAGGAGCGTACGGGTAACCGAATAGTGCTTAACTCGGCAAAAGAGCGCCTCAAGGCGATGGTCCAGGTGCCAGTGCTCACCGAGTTTAAAAAGCCGCTCAGCAATCAGCACCAGCAGCATAGTAAACAATGTCATGGCATCTCCTTATTTGATTTATCCACCACCAGCGCACGAAACCGCTGCCAGTCAAACGCCGGGCCGGGGTCGGTTTTACGGACAGGGGCAATGTCGCTATGCCCGGTTAGGTTGCTGGCAATCTCAGGGTAAATTTCACTCAGCATGCGGGTCACTTTTGCCAGTTGCTGATATTGCGCGTCTGAATAAGCGAGGGTATCAGTGCCTTCAAGCTCAATACCGATGGAAAAATCATTGCAACGCTCGCGACCCTGATAAACCGACACCCCCGCGTGCCAGGCGCGTTTATCGAAAGGAACATATTGAACAATTTCACCATCACGGCGAATTAAGCAGTGTGCAGAAACCCGCAGATGAGCGATCTGTGCAAAAAAAGGGTGAGCCCTGGGATCCAGCGTACCGGTGAACAACGCATCAATCCACGGCCCGCCAAACTCTCCCGGTGGCAGGCTGATATTGTGCACCACCAGCAACGAAGGTGTTACCTCATCGGGGCGGCAATCGAAATGCGGGGACGGCACGCGCCGCGCCTCCTCCAGCCAGCCCTTATTTAACAACATGCAGGATCTCCTTATATATGGTGCTCATACACGCTCTAGAGTAGCATGTTCGCACGCTGTCCTGTCACTGTAAGTTGAGCATATCCTTAATAACAGGGCACACTCTAACCTTATGATTCGTTACCTTTTTTGGAGTGTTACCATGCCGCCTCGCCGCTATAACCCCGATCAACGACGTGACGCGCTTTTACAACGTATTGCGCTCGATATCCCCACTGCCGTCGCGCAAGCCCTGCGCGAAGACCTGGGGGGGGAAGTCGATGCCAGTAACGATATTACCGCGCAATTGTTGCCAGCAGATACGCAATCCCATGCGGTGATTATCACCCGTGAAGAGGGGGTATTCTGTGGGAAACGCTGGGTCGAAGAGGTCTTCATTCAGCTTGCGGGCGACGACGTGCAGATAACCTGGCATGTGGCAGATGGTGATGCCGTCACGCCCGATCAGGCGCTCTTTGAGTTGCAAGGACCGTCGCGCGTACTGCTGACCGGCGAACGTACTGCGCTTAATTTTGTGCAGACCCTTTCAGGCGTTGCCAGCGAGGTTAGCCGTTATGTCGCCCTGCTGGAGGGCACAAAAACCCAACTGCTGGATACGCGAAAAACGCTGCCAGGTCTGCGCTCTGCCCTGAAATATGCCGTACTTTGCGGCGGCGGGGCTAATCACCGCCTTGGGCTGTCTGACGCCTTTTTAATTAAAGAAAACCATATTATTGCTTCCGGTTCGGTACGCCAGGCCGTTGAGAAGGCCTTCTGGCTCCACCCGGACGTGCCGGTTGAAGTTGAAGTTGAAACCCTTGAGGAGCTGGACGATGCGCTAAAAGCAGGGGCCGATATCATCATGCTCGACAACTTTAAAACTGAGCAGATGCGGGAAGCGGTAAAACGTACTAACGGACAGGCCAGGCTTGAGGTCTCCGGTAATGTTACCTTCGAAACGCTGCGTGAATTTGCCGAAACCGGGGTCGATTTTATTTCCGTTGGGGCGCTGACCAAACACGTTCGAGCCCTGGATTTGTCGATGCGTTTTCGCTAAATCGCGACGTAACCCTCTCCCTTTCCGGAGAGGGTTTTTGCGAGGCGTCCCGTCATTTTTCTGTAGCAGCCAGTAACAACATTCAAAACTACGGAATCCCCTTCCACGAACTCTTTTTCCCTTCTCGTTCGCTTACGCTTCTGCTGCCAGAGTAGCCTGCACTAACACAAGGAGCAGACTATGAAGCAGAACAGGGACAGACAACGCGGATTTACCTTAATAGAACTGATGGTGGTCATTGGCATTATCGCCATACTGAGCGCCATCGGTATTCCCGCCTATCAGAACTACCTGCGCAAAGCCGCCATGACCGATATGTTGCAGACTTTTGTCCCCTATCGGACCGCGGTTGAACTGTGTGCGTTGGATCATGGCGGTGTCGACAGTTGCAACAGCGGCACTAATGGCATCCCCGGCCCGGCGACAACCCGTTACGTTTCCGCCATGACGGTGACAAAAGGGATTATCACGCTGACCGGGCAGGAGAGTCTTACTGGCCTGCGGGTGGTGATGACGCCTCAATGGAGCAGTGGCCTGGGTATGTCCGGCTGGTCCCGTACCTGCGAAACCACTGACACCCCCTCGCTTAAGCAGGCGTGTGAAGATGTTTTTCGTGTCAATAGCCAGTAAGGAGAGCGCTATGCAACAGGACAAACTACACACCTTATGTAAGCGCCATCGGGCAATATTACTGACCAGCGATGCCCACATGCTCAACATTGCCGTGGTGGGAGAGCCCTCTACGGAATTACTGGAAGCCCTGCGGTTTGCCACCCAACGACGTGTGGATATTGAGTGCTGGACGCAAGAACAGATGGACAGCCATCTTCAGTTGGCGAATGATGTCACGCCGGTAGCCGCGTCGGAAGAAACCGGTTCCGCAGTGACCTTACTGAATCAGACTCTTGAACAGGCTTTAGCCCAACGCGCCTCTGATATTCATTTCGAACCCGGTGAGCATCATTACCGCATTCGTTTACGCGTAGATGGCGTGCTCCACCCGCTGCCGCCCATCTCCAGCACCATCGCCAGCATGCTGACTGCCCGGCTGAAGGTTCTGGGTAATCTTGATATCGCTGAACGCCGCTTGCCACAGGATGGCCAGTTCAGCGTTGTGCTTGCCGGAAAGGAGGTGTCATTCCGTATCGCCACGCTCCCCTGTCGCTATGGCGAGAAAGTGGTGCTTCGTCTGCTGCATCAGGTTAGCCAGTCGCTGGATCTTATTCAGCTTGGCATGACGCAACCGCAGCTGACTCAATTTGAAGATGTGCTGAATAAACCGCAGGGGTTGATGCTGGTGACCGGACCAACCGGTAGCGGTAAAACCGTAACGCTCTACAGCGCCTTACAGGCCCGTAACACAACGGGGGTTAATATCTGCAGCGTGGAAGACCCGGTGGAAATTCCCCTTGCGGGTCTGAACCAGACACAAATTAACCCGCGTGCTGGCCTGACCTTTCAGACGGTACTCAGAGCGCTACTCCGCCAGTACCCCGATATTATTATGATCGGCGAGATCCGCGACGGTGAAACGGCAGAAATCGCCATCAAAGCAGCGCAAACCGGCCATCTGGTACTCTCAACCCTGCATACGAATTCGACGACCGAAACGCTGGTACGCATCCAGCAAATGGGCGTCGCGCGCTGGATGATCTCCTCAGCACTGTCGCTGGTGATTGCCCAGCGACTGGTACGTAAATTATGCCCTCACTGCCGCCAGCGGGCGGCGGACAGCACCCATCTGCCCCCTTCTCTCTGGCCCCGACCGTTACCACACTGGCAGGCGTCCGGTTGCGATCGCTGTTATCACGGTTTTTATGGTCGTCTTGCATTATTTGAAATACTGGAAGTGGATAACGTACTGCGTCATGCCATCGCCAGCGGCATGGCGGCGGCTGACATTGAGACATTGTCCCGGCAGGCTGGAATGACAACGCTCTTTCAGAATGGGTGCCAGGCCGTTGAAGCGGGATTAACCAGTTTCGAAGAACTGGTGCGTGTTCTGGGGATGCCTGATGACCACTAAAGCACTCTGGCACTGGTCGGGACTTAATGCCGAAGGAGAACTCGTTCAGGGAACAAGCTGGGAGGCACAACGTCAGGACGTAATGCTTGCCTTGCTCGAGCAGCACATTCATCTGCTCTCGCTCAAGCGCCAGTCGGTACGTGCACGGTTATGGCGAGGCGAGCATAGCTGCGAAATCATGCGTCAGCTGGCCACGCTTTTACAGGCCGGCTTGACCCTGCCCGAAAGCCTACGGTTACTGGCAAATCAGCAGCCAGCTGTACAATGGCAGGCACTGTTGCATACCCTGGCGGCAAAACTGGAGATGGGTGAACCCTTTTCTACTGCTCTGGCGCAGTGGCCCGATGTTTTTCCTCCGCTTTACCTGGCGATGGTGAACACGGGCGAGTTAACGGGAAACCTGGACGAGTGTTGTTTTAAGCTTGCGGATCAACAAAAAGCTCAACTTTTGCTTGCCAGAAAAGTAAAAAAAGCCCTGCGTTATCCGCTGATTATCCTTACCCTGGCGTTCATGGTCGTGCTGGCAATGGTGTATCTGGTTCTGCCGGAGTTTGCCACTATCTATCAAACCTTCAATACTCCTCTTCCCGCCTTGACGCGCGGCGTTATCGCCCTGGCTTCTCTCATGCAACAGTGCAGTATCCCACTGCTGTTGTTGACGCTAATGGGTGCGGGCATGCTGGCCGGGTTACGGCGCCATCGGGGGTGGCAGCGTTATCGACAGCGCGTTTTGCTTGCCTGTCCGCAGTTGGGGCAGTTAGTTCGGGGGCAAAGATTAAGTCAGATCTTTACGGTGCTGGCGCTCACTCAGCGCTCAGGCATTGCCTTTTTGCAGGGTCTGGAAAGCGTGGCAAATACCCTGAACTGTCCGTGGTGGCAGGAAAAAATGACGGCGATACACCAGGAGATCGTGCAGGGGCAGGCTATTTCGACAGCGCTTGCAACCAGCGGCATGTTTACACCGCTCTGTATTCAACTGGTGAGAACCGGCGAAGCTTCAGGCGCACTGGATACCATGCTGCAAAATCTTGCACATCATCATAGTGAGCAGACCTCACATCAGGCAGACAATCTGGCGTCGTTGCTTGAACCATTGTTACTGGTGGTGACCGGTATCATCATCGGCACACTGGTTGTGGCGATGTATCTGCCCATTTTTCATCTGGGCGATGCGATGAGCGGCGTGGGATGAAGCAGGCGCAGCATGCTGCGCCTGAGGACAATCAGAGACTGTTGAAAACGCGGTTTTCCTGCTCCTGAACGCGAATAAAGGTCGTGCGCTTGGTCAGCTCTTTAAGACGGGAAGCCCCGACATAGGTACAGGCAGAACGCAGACCACCCAGAATATCACGTGCCGTATTCTCTACCGGGCCACGCAGAACCAGTTTTACCGTTTTGCCTTCCGCAGCGCGGTAACCGGCAACGCCACCGACGTGACGGTTCATGGCAGACTCCGAGCTCATACCATAGAAAAGCATGAATTTTTCGCCGTTTTCATCAACAACGGTGCCGCCACTCTCTTCATGACCGGCCAGCATGCCGCCGAGCATAACGAAATCAGCACCACCGCCAAAGGCTTTGGCCACATCACCAGGCACCGTACAGCCGCCATCACTGACAATCTGGCCACCCAGACCGTGAGCAGCGTCGGCACACTCAATGACAGCAGAAAGCTGAGGATAGCCAACCCCCGTTTTCACACGCGTGGTACACACAGAGCCTGGGCCAATACCCACTTTGACAATATCAGCACCGGAGAGAATCAGCTCTTCACACATTTCGCCAGTAACAACATTCCCTGCGCAGATGGTTTTGTCAGGCCAGGCTTCACGGGCTTTCGCAACGAACTGTACGAAGTGTTCGGAATAACCATTCGCAACATCAATACATACAAAGTTTAGCTGCGGGTGCAGAGCAAGGATCTGTTTGGTCTTTTCAAAATCTGTATCAGAGGTGCCGGTAGAAACCATAACATGGCGCAGCACGGATTCGGTTTCGCCCTGAACGAAGCGTTTCCAGTCTTCTACAGAGTAATGCTTGTGGACAGCGGTCAGGATATCAAATGACGCTAACGCTTTTGCCATCGCAAAAGTACCGACGGTGTCCATGTTAGCTGCAATAACCGGTACGCCAGTCCAGCGCATCCCTGAATGCTTAAAGGTGAATTCGCGCTCCAGCTCAACATCGGAACGGCTTTTGAGGGTAGAACGTTTAGGGCGGATAAGTACGTCTTTAAAACCTAATTTCAGATCTTCTTCAATACGCATTTCGGATTCCTGGGGTTAATGGCGAACAACGCAGACCTGCAAACACACAACTCCAGTGACGCTATCATACGCACTAATAAGGACTCCGCAAGACTGCGAAATTCTCTTTTTTTACGCTACAATCCTATAAATTTATCTGTTGAATAGATCCTTTATTTGGCATTTACGCGTAAACGAATCGTTCGAATTACATCCTGTTGATTCAGCATGGAAATGTATTTTTCATTTTTCACGCTTCGCTCGTTTTTTAACAGTCGTAATGCTGATCGGGACGCGTCAAAAATATCCGGTTTATCTTCAGGACTGACATTTTTTGAGAACAAGCGCTATGAGTTATACGGTTGCATTAACCGGCGGTATTGGTAGCGGCAAGAGTACAGTGGCAGATGCCTTTTCCAGACAGGGGATTGTTGTTGTGGATGCCGATGTTATCGCCCGGCAGGTTGTAGAGCCGGGAACAGCGGCATTAGCGGCCATCGTTGACCATTTCGGTTCTGAAATCCTCAATGAGGATGCCTCGCTAAACCGACGCGCACTTCGCGATCGGGTATTCGCTTCACCGTCCGATAAAACCTGGTTAAACGCACTTTTGCATCCGCTGATTCATCGGCAAACCCAACAACAGCTTGCCGCTGCTACCTCCCCTTATGTGCTTTGGGTGGTCCCTTTACTGGTTGAAAACCACTTGCAGGATAAAGCCGATCGGGTGCTGGTTATTGACGTTTCGACAGAAACGCAGATTTTACGAACGATGCAGCGCGATGGCGTCAGTCGGGAACATGCGGAGCGAATTCTTGCTGCGCAAGCCACCCGGGAAGCGCGCCTTGCGGTTGCAGACGATGTCATTGACAATAATGGCGCACCAGAGGCTATTGAATCAGATGTTGCCCGCCTGCATGCAGCCTATCTGGGCTACGCATCGCAGGTCGTATCACAGGAAACCCCCTAATGCAGACCCACGTACTTTTTGAACACCCTTTAAATGAAAAAATGCGTACCTGGCTGCGTATCGAGTTTTTACTACAACAACTGACCGTTCGCCTTCCTCTTGTCGACCATGCCGATGCGCTACATTTTTTCCGTAACGCCGGTGAGTTGCTGGATGTGTTTGAACGTGGCGATATTCGCACTGAATTACTGAAAGAACTTGAGCGCCATCAACGAAAATTAAAAGCCTGGATAGAAGTTCCGGGCGTTGATTTAAGCCGGATTGACGCCCTGCGCCAGCAGCTGAAAGAGACGGGCAGTATGCTCATGAGCGCCCCACGAGTCGGTCAGCTTATGCGTGAAGACAGGTTGATTGGTCTGGTTCGCCAGCGCCTGAGCATTCCCGGAGGCTGCTGTAGCTTCGATCTGCCCACGCTACATGTCTGGTTGCATATGCCGCAGGCCCACCGTGATGCGCAGGTCAATATATGGCTTGAAAGTCTTGCACCTCTTGTCCACACGCTGTCGCTGATCCTGGATCTGGTTCGCAACTCAGCTGAGTTTCGTAAACAAACCAGCCTGAATGGTTTTTACCAGGATAATGGCGAAGATGCAGACCTGCTACGCCTGCAACTCCCCCTTGCCGTTCAGCTTTATCCGCAAATCTCAGGTCATAAGAGCCGCTTTGCTATCCGGTTCTTACCGCTCGACAGTGAAAACGGCGTCGTGCCAGAACGACTGGATTTCGAACTGGCCTGTTGTTAAGGAGTTACTATGTCAGAAATTATGCATGTTAATTGCCCCAACTGTGGCAAGTCCGTGGTCTGGAACGAATCCAGCCCTTATCGTCCTTTTTGCTCGAAACGCTGCCAGTTGATCGATCTTGGCGAATGGGCAGCAGAAGAGAAACGCATCCCAAGTTCAGGGGATCTCACGGACAGTGACGACTGGAGTGAAGAACAACGCTAAGTGAAACCCGTGCGGGATAAGCGCTCTCGCACGGCCTCAGCCTCAAATATCTTGCGCTAACTGGCGTAGTTTTGTGATAACGGGTTCGTTTGCGGGAGGAAACTTCCCGGCATCAAGAGCGGCCAGCTCGACCCAGCTTCCCGGTTGCCCCTCTTTTCCCCACGGCTCACCTTCCCACTGTTCGACGAGATAGAACCACAACGTAATATGACGATCGGGGAACTGGTATTCCAGCGTGTCAAACAGTCGGGGAGATTGCGCACGGATCCCCACCTCTTCATCAAGTTCACGAATGACCGCCTGAACAGGGGATTCGCCCTGCTCAATTTTTCCGCCCGGAAATTCCCATTTGTTTGCCATGTGTGCATCCGCAGCACGTTGCGTGATAAAGATCCTCTTTTGCGGATCAAGAATGATCCCCACGGCGATTTGCAGTATTTTCATGGTGATAACTCCATAAAAAAGGCGCAGATATCTGCGCCTCTCTCTGTAATGCGTACCTTTTAGCTCAGTCGGCCATGGCACTGTTTGTATTTTTTACCGGAACCGCACGGGCAAGGATCGTTACGACCTACTTTACGTTCGCCTGTCTGTGCCGCCAGATCTGCCGCCGCTTCCGCGTTGTCATCGCGATGACTCAGTTGCTGCATCTGAGCAAGGCGCTCTGCTTCTTCACGACGCTGCTGCTCCATAGCTTCCACTTCTTCTGGCATACGCACCTGCACTTTGCTGAGGGTACTTATCACTTCATACTTCAGTGATTCCAGCATTGCCGCGAACATGGAGAAGGATTCACGCTTGTACTCTTGCTTCGGATCTTTCTGCGCATAGCCACGCAGATGGATGCCCTGACGCAGGTAATCCATTGCCGCCAGATGCTCTTTCCACAAAGAATCGAGAGTCTGCAGCATGACCCCTTTTTCGAAATGACGCATCATTTCGGCACCGACAACCTCTTCCTTGCGTTTGTAAACCTCGATAGCCTGCTCAAGAATACGCTCACGCAGTGTCTCTTCATGCAACTCGGGTTCTTTATCCAGCCATTCAGCAATCGGCAGATCAAGATCGAAGTCGTTTTTCAGACGCTCCTGCAGCCCTGGGATATCCCACATTTCTTCGAGCGATTGCGGCGGGATATGTCCGTCAATAGTGGCTTTAAAGACATCTTCACGAATACTGTTGATGGTGTCGCTTACATCAGAAACATCCAGTAGTTCATTACGCTGAGTGTAAATGGCACGACGCTGATCGTTCGCCACATCATCGTACTCCAGCAACTGTTTACGAATATCAAAGTTGCGGCTTTCTACTTTGCGCTGCGCATTAGCGATGGCTTTGGTCACCCACGGGTGTTCAATGGCTTCGCCTGGTTTCATCCCCAGTTTACGCATCATGCCCGACACGCGATCCGAGGCAAAAATACGCATCAGCGCATCTTCCATAGAGAGGTAAAAACGAGAGGAGCCAGCATCACCCTGACGACCGGAACGGCCACGTAACTGGTTATCGATACGGCGAGATTCATGGCGCTCGGTACCGATGATATGCAAGCCGCCAGCAGCCAGTACGGCATCATGGCGAACCTGCCAGTCTGCTTTGATTTGGGCGATTTGTTCCGGCGTCGGATCGGTCAGCTCAGCCACTTCAGCCTGCCAGCTCCCGCCCAATACGATGTCAGTACCGCGGCCCGCCATGTTGGTGGCGATAGTCACCGCAGCGGTATAACCGGCCTGCGCAACAATATCCGCCTCTTTGGCATGGAATTTTGCGTTCAGAACGTTGTGTTTAATGCCTGCTTTGGTCAGCTCATTAGAGACTACTTCAGATTTCTCGATAGAGATCGTACCCACCAGAACAGGTTGCCCGGCAGCGGTACGTTCACGGATATCTTCAATGATCGCCTGAATTTTTTCCGCTTCGGTCATGTAGACCAGATCCGGCATGTCTTTACGGATCATAGGGCGGTTTGTTGGCACCACGACAGTGTCGAGTTTGTAAATAGAGCTAAACTCGAAGGCTTCGGTGTCTGCTGTACCGGTCATACCGGCCAGTTTTTCATACAGACGGAAATAGTTCTGGAAGGTGATGGAGGCCAGTGTCTGGTTTTCGTTCTGAATATCCACGCCTTCTTTTGCTTCGACAGCCTGATGCAGACCGTCAGACCAGCGGCGCCCCTGCATGGTACGGCCGGTATGTTCATCAACGATGATGACTTCGCCATCTTTAACGATGTAGTCAACGTCACGGGTGAACAGTGCGTGTGCACGCAATGCCGCGGTGACATGGTGCATCAGCATAATGTTAGTTGGAGAGTAGAGCGACTCACCTTCAGCCATGATGCCCTGGTTGACCAGCAATTCTTCGATCATAACCAGACCACGTTCAGTCAGGTTAACCTGACGAGATTTCTCATCAACCGAGAAGTGGCCCTCGCCCTGGAAGGTGTCGGAATCTTCTTTTTCCTGACGTACCAGATGGGGAATGATGTTGTTAACTTTACGGTAGAGCTCAGAACTGTCTTCAGCCGGGCCGGAGATGATAAGCGGCGTACGCGCCTCATCGATCAGAATGGAGTCCACCTCATCGACCAGAGCATAATGCAGCTTACGTTGCACGCGGTCTTCAGGGCTGAACGCCATATTATCGCGCAGGTAGTCAAAACCGTACTCGTTATTCGTACCATAGGTAATGTCTGCTGCATAAGCCGCACGTTTCGCTGGCGCAGGCATACCGGGTAAGTTGATACCAACCGTTAAGCCCAGGAACTCAAATAAAGGACGGTTGTTCTCCGCATCTCGCTGGGCGAGATAGTCGTTCACGGTAACAACGTGTACGCCTTTACCACTTAACGCATTCAGGTAAGCAGGGAGCGTCGCCGTCAGCGTTTTACCTTCACCGGTACGCATTTCTGCAATACAGCGTTCGTTCAGCACCATGCCACCGAGCAACTGCACGTCGAAATGACGCATACCAAAGACGCGTTTACTGGCTTCGCGAACCACCGCAAATGCTTCTGGGATCAGGCTCTCAACCGTCTCACCTTTTTCAATACGGGCACGAAACTCTGCAGTTTTGCCTTTCAGCTCATCGTCAGAGAGCTTCTCAAGCGCAGGTTCCATCGCGTTGATTAAAGAGACTGCTTTACGCATACGACGCAATGTACGATCGTTACGACTACCGAAAACTTTAGTTAATAATTTGATAAGCATAATAAAATCTCAAACGCCCCGCTCTGCGGAGGCAAAAAGTAGTTGAAGGTTATTTTTCAGCTAAGGCGTTGAGGTCCGGCACGAATGCCCTGCACCTGGCTTATCCAGGTACTGATAGTAAAAAGAGAATGGGAAGGAAAACCAGCATAGCGAGACTCACTCACAACCGTGGGCGGTCTGCGCTCCTGCGTCAACAGGGCACTGAGCGTATCCAGTAACGCAAGGCGTTGTGCCTGAATCGGCAGCGCTTCTTCAATGACCGGAAGCGCCTGAGGCACCATCGCGAAAGAGAGATGGCGGATGACGGTTCGAATGGCATGTTGATGCCAGTAATCGACGGTAAAGTTGGGGCGACGGGTCCCTTCCAGCAAGGCAAGGTTGGTAAAGTTTACCGTTCCTGCGCCTTCATGATTACGGGTTGTCGCTCTGGCAGGTTCAGTGTGCTCGGTGCTGTTTAGCGCAGGCAAGCCTAAGCTCGCCGCGACCATCCCCAGTAAGAGATGCGGCCAGAAATAACGTCTGCCAAATTGTCGCCAGCGCGTCAGTAATCCGCTCACTCAATCCACCAAAAAAATACTTGAATGTGTCTGTCCAGACTTCGGAACCTGTAATTATGCGCACCGATATTACCATTAATGAACGAGGACAGCAGCGTTAATAAAGGGTTAAGCGAGTAAAATTGACCAGTAAAGCAGCGATCGCACAGGTCATTGCAGGTAAACAGGCATGGTTGTCTGGAAAAGGAAAGTCAGATAAGGAACCAATAAAAAACGACTGGTTTCCTGACAGGAGAGAGTTTGTCAGAAATACCAGTCGAATTTACGTCTACTGCGTTAGCGCTGGATTACGCCAGAACCAGTGACGGCGCTTTGAATGCCAGCGGCAGTTCAGCATCGTTTTCGTAAGTCACATATTCCCAGGCTTCCTGTTTGGCCAGAACCGCCTGTAACAGCTTATTATTCAGAGCATGACCGGATTTGAACGCGGTAAATGCACCAATAATATTGTGACCACACATGAACAAGTCACCAATTGCATCAAGCATTTTATGGCGAACAAATTCATCTTCGAAGCGCAAACCGTCTTCGTTCAATACGCGATAATCGTCAACAACGATGGCACAATCGAAGCTACCGCCCAGGCACAAACCACGGGACTGAAGGTATTCGATATCGCGCATGAAACCGAAGGTACGCGCACGGCTAATCTGGCGCATAAATGCATCGGCAGAGAAGTTCATCGCATAACGCTGCGTGCTGGCATCGATCGCCGGGTGGTTGAAGTCGATGGTGAAGTCCAGAGAAAAACCATTGTACGGTTTGAACTCTGCCCACTTATCGCCGTCTTCAACGCGCACCGTCTCTTTGATTCGTACGAATTTCTTCGCACTACGCAACTCTTCGACGCCTGCATCCAGCAGAAGATAAACGAACGGTGCAGCACTGCCGTCCATAATCGGGATTTCTGGCGCATCAACTTCAACAATAATGTTGTCGATACCCAAACCAGCCAGAGCAGCGTTAAGGTGCTCAACCGTGGAAATCCGCACGTCATGCTCATTGACCAGACACGTACAGAGCATGGTATCACGCACAGATTTAGCATCAGCCGGGAAATCTACCGGAGGATTTAAGTCAGTGCGACGATAGATGACCCCGGTGTTGGCCGGCGCAGGGCGCAACGTCAGCGTGACTTTTTTGCCGGTATGCAAACCGACGCCAGTCGCCTGAACGATACGTTTAAGTGTCCTTTGTTTGATCATCGTATAATCTCGCCTAATTACCTATCCAACCGAAGTGTACTACACAATCGGTGGGCCAGTTTAGCACAAAGAGCGACGAAGCCCAACTTCCAGCGAATTCTTAGTCAGCCTGCTTACGCAAAAATGCAGGAATATCCAGATAATCCGGCTCTTTAGTGGTCTGCGGCGTATTGTCGTTTACCACTTTGGATGCAGATTTCTGCTCCTGCTGCATTGCCGGGATACCATGTTGCTGGTAGCGATCCATCACCGGTTGCTGCTGCTGTTTATTGGTTACCAGCGTGATTTCTGGACGCTTGTCCATGCCGATGCCGGTCGCAACGACAGTAACACGCAGTTCGTCATTCATATCCGGATCAAGCGAAGTACCAATAACCACGGTCGCATTATCCGATGCAAACGCACGGATAGTGTTGCCGACGGTTTCGAACTCATCCAGACGCAGGTCGAAGCCTGCCGTGATGTTGACCAGCACGCCACGGGCACCAGAGAGATCGATATCTTCCAGCAACGGAGAAGAGATTGCCATTTCGGCGGCTTCTTCTGCACGGTCTTCGCCTTTCGCAACGCCGGAACCCATCATGGCATAACCCATTTCAGACATCACGGTACGCACGTCCGCAAAGTCGACGTTCATCAGGCCCGGACGGGTAATCAGTTCAGCGATACCCTGGACTGCACCTTTCAGTACGTCGTTTGCTGCCCCAAACGCATCCAGCAACGAAATACCGCGACCCAGAACTTTCAGCAATTTGTCGTTCGGGATGGTGATCAGTGAGTCCACATGCTTGGACAGTTCAGCGATACCCTGTTCCGCAAACGCCATACGCTTCTTGCCTTCGAAATTGAAAGGCTTGGTGACGACAGCCACGGTCAGAATACCTAAATCTTTTGCAACTTCAGCTACGACTGGCGCTGCACCCGTGCCGGTGCCACCACCCATACCCGCAGCAATGAAGACCATGTCCGCACCATCCAGCGCAGCGCGCAGTGCTTCACGGTCTTCTTCCGCTGCATTACGGCCGACCTCTGGGTTAGCCCCAGCGCCCAGACCTTTGGTGATGCCACCGCCAATCTGGATGGTCTGACCCACCGCAGTCTTACGTAATGCCTGTGCATCGGTATTTACTGCGAAGAATTCAACACCCTCGATGCGCTCGCGCACCATGTGTTCAACGGCATTACCGCCGCCGCCACCGACGCCGATGACTTTAATCACCGCGTCGTTGGTCAGTTCCATAGGTTCAAACATAATTTCTCTCCGTTTTGTGCCTGTCGCCTGAGACCGTTAATGTGCCCCGGTCTCTGAAAAATTAAAATTCTTTACGTAGCCAGCTGTTGATTCGCTTGAACCATGAGCCGACGGATACGCGTTTTTCAACATCTGCTTCACCACTTAAATGTGTCTCTTTCCCGTAGTGCAGCAGGCCCACCGCCGTCGAGTAGTACGGTTCCTGGGCATAATCTGTTAAGCCAGTGATATTCAGCGGCGCACCAATACGCACCTGCGTATGGAAAACGCGTTGCGCACAGGCCGCCAGGCCTTCGATTTGCGCGGCGCCGCCGGTTAAAACAATACCTGCCGCAAGGTGGTGTTTCACCCCCTGCTGACGTAGCTGTTCCTGTAGCTGCAAAATCTCATCGTTGACCAGATTGAGCAGCTCGGTATAGCGCGGTTCAATCACGTCTGCCAGCGTTTGTCGCTGCAGACTGCGTGGCGGACGTCCGCCAACGCTTGGCACTTCAACGCTTTCGTCTTTGCCAACCAGCGACCCCAGCGCACAACCGTGGCGCACTTTGATTGCTTCGGCATCGCTCGGCGGCGTACCAAAAGCGTAAGCGATATCGCTGGTCACCACGTTCCCCGCGTAGGGAATAACTTTAGTATGGCGCAGCGCTCCACCGGTATAGACCGCCATATCCATTGTACCACCGCCGATGTCGACAACGCAGACGCCCAGTTCACGCTCATCTTCCGTTAACACGGAGTAGCTGGAGGCAAGTCCGGCGAAGATAAGTTGGTCAACTTTCAGCCCACATCGTTCCACGGCTTTAACAATGTTTTTCGCCATGTCATTGTGGCAGGTAATCAAATGTACTTTCGCTTGCATACGCACGCCGGATAGGCCAACCGGATTCTTGATACCTTCCTGGTAGTCAATAGCATATTCCTGAGGAATCACATGCAGAACACGATGTTCATCGCGCACGCGCACGGATTTAGCGGTATGCACGACGTTTTCTACGTCTTCCTGCGTCACTTCTTCTTCTGAGATCGGCACCATGCCAATTTCATTCTGACAGCTTATGTGTTTACCTGACAGTGCCAGATATACCGAGGAGATTTGGCAATCGGCCATTAGCTCGGCCTGATCGATGGCGCGCTGTACGCACTTCACCACCGATTCCAGGTCATTCACGCCGCCTTTATCCATACCGCGGGACGGGCAGCTTCCCACGCCAATGATATTGACCATACCGTCAGGCAGAACTTCCCCTACTAAAGCGGCCACCTTCGCGGTGCCAATCTCCAGTCCAACCACCAGTTTTCTGTCCGTCGCCTTGATCATTATTGCTCTGCCTGTGCCTGATTCTGTTGCTGATTAGGGTCCTGTGCCGGGGCCGGTTTCCAACCTACCGCCGCGCCAGAGTCATAGCGTAAATCCACGTAGCTTATCTCTTTGCCATCAACCTGGGCTTGCTGCTGTAACACAGGGTACAGTTCAACAAACCGTGCCAGGCGTTTTAGCGTATCGCCTCGCCCAAGATTGAGCTTGATATCGTTATTGAGGGTCAATTGCCACGAACGTCGTGCCGTCATTGCCGCTTCTTTTAACGTGAATTTATCCTTCGCCAGCACTTGCCCCATGTCACGGAAGCCTTGTAATACTTCGCTTTCACTCCCTTCCGGGCCATACAGCATAGGTAAAACCTGCTTGCTGGTTCGATCGGCAGGAACACTAAACGCATTACCGTCGGTATCCATTAAGTGCTGATCATTCCAACGTGCTATGGGCACAAATTCAACCAGATGAATCTTCAATTCATCAGGCCATTGTTTTCTCACACTTGCCTGCTTTATCCAGGGTAGCCGCTCAATCTGGCTCTGGATAATGTTGACATCTTGGGTCATAAAGGTGCCAGGGGCGCCTAAAGCCAGGATCGACTGCCGGATATCATCGTTACGGGTGTAATGGCGATCGCCCGTAACGACCAGTTTCGACAACGGCAAACGTTGTGCATCTTCCATCCAGCCCAGTACGACCCAACTGCTTACCAACACGGTACATAGCACCGTCAGCAGGAACAGGATGCCTGCAAGACGCGTTCCATTACTGCGACGCGAAGCCGGAGCCTCTTCAACATCGCGATTTCTCGTGTTCAGCGCAGCCTGAGACATATCACTCCGCCAGATTCAAAATTCGCACCACAAGCTGGGTAAAACTTAACCCCGCCTGGCGCGCTGCCATAGGAACCAGACTATGGCTGGTCATACCTGGCGATGTATTCGCTTCCAGCAAATAAAACTGCCCATCGCTGTCTTTCATTGCGTCTATGCGTCCCCAGCCGCGGCAACCAAGCGCCTGCCAGGCTTTTAGCACCAGAGATTGTAATTTGGCTTCATCTTCCGCATCCAGACCTGCCGGGCAGAAATATTTTGTTTCATCAGAGAGATACTTCGCCTCATAATCATAGAAGGTTCCGGCGGGCTGGATGCGAATTGACGGTAAAATTTCTTCACCGAGTATCGAAACCGTGAATTCCGGCCCACTGAGCCATTTTTCGATTAAAACTTCATCATCATGTTGAAACGCAAGCGCTAAAGCGGCTGGCAATGCACCAGTTTCCTCCACTTTTGACATACCCACGCTTGACCCTTCGCGGCTGGGCTTGACAATAACGGGTAACCCCAGCCCTTCAATGCGCTGAACAACGTCGTTCTTAAGTCCAATTTCAAATTCTTGCCGCGTAACGGCAACGCCCGCTGCAACGGGCAACCCTGCACCCTGCCAGAGCAGCTTGCTGCGCATCTTATCCATCGACAGGGCAGATGCCATTACGCCACTACCGGTATAGGGCAGCTTAATAAGTTCCAGTAACCCTTGCAGCGTGCCATCTTCACCGCCGCGGCCGTGAAGAGCAATAAAGACCTTATCGAAGCCCAGGGATTTCAGCGTCGTGACATCCACTTCGCGTGGATCGACCGGATGTGCATCGATACCGCCTTCGCGCAATCCCTGTAGTACCGCAGCTCCCGAATTCAGGGAGACCTCACGCTCAGCAGAAGAGCCGCCCAGCAGGACGGCGACTTTCTCAGCCATGATGCTCCTCCTCCTGCGGCATAAGCTTCACCTCAGCCAGATGACGTGCAATTTTGCCGATATTTCCAGCCCCCTGGATCAGGATGAGATCGTTACCGGTAAGCACGGGTGCGAGCATGGCGGCGGCCTGCGTCGGATCGGATACCAGAATGGGATCTACTTTGCCACGACCTCGAATAGTACGGCATAACGAGCGACTGTCAGCTCCTGGAATTGCCGCCTCGCCGGCGGAATAAACATCCAGCATTAACAGCGCGTCCACTTGGGTGAGCACATTGGCAAAATCATCATAAAGATCACGCGTACGGGTGTAGCGGTGTGGCTGGAAGATCATGACCAGGTTTTTATCCGGCCAACCCGCACGAGCTGCTTTAATTGTTGCGTCAACTTCAGTGGGGTGGTGACCGTAATCATCCACCAGCATGGCGGTACCCGTTTTGCCGTTAACGGAGGTCAGCGGAAACTCACCAAGGAAATCAAAGCGACGTCCGGTGCCCTGGAAATTCTCCAGCGCGCGCAGGATATCTTCATCATCGATACCTTCTTCTGTTGCCACCGCAACGGCGGCGGCTGCATTCAGGGCATTATGACGACCCGGCGCATTCAGCGTCACCTGCAGCTCAGGCTTATCCTGGCGAATCAGGGTGAAGTGGCCCTGTGCGCCTTTTTGCTGATAGTCCTGTACGCGCACGTCAGCATCTTCACTAAAACCATAGGTGGTAATCTGACGACCTACACGTGGCAGTAATTCGCGGATGACGGGGTCATCCACGCACATCACAGCACGGCCATAAAACGGCAGGTTGTGCAGGAAGTTGATAAAGGTGGTTTTCAGATTTTCGAAGTCGCCCTGGTAGGTATCCATATGGTCAGCTTCGATATTGGTGACAATGGCCACCATAGGTTGCAGATGGAGGAATGACGCATCACTTTCATCCGCTTCCGCAATCAGATAGCGGCTATGACCAAGGCGCGCGTGCACGCCTGCGGCTTTGACCAGTCCGCCATTGACGAAAGTAGGATCTAACCCACCTTCTGCATAAATACTGGAAACCATCGCCGTGGTTGTGGTTTTGCCGTGCGTACCGGCAATGGCAATGCCATGGCGAAAGCGCATCAGCTCAGCGAGCATTTCCGCACGACGGATAACCGGAATACGTGCTTCGTTAGCTGCCACAATTTCCGGGTTATCAGCGGAGATGGCGCTCGACACCACCACAACGCTTGCATCGCTAACGTTTTCAGGGCGGTGATTAAAATAGATTGTGGCCCCCAGCGCAGCCAGTTGCTGCGTAACCGGGTTTGGAGCCAGATCGGAACCGCTGATCTGATACCCTTCATTGGCTAAAACTTCGGCAATACCGCCCATGCCAGCACCACCGATGCCAACAAAGTGAATGTGCCGGACGCGACGCATCTCGGGCACGATTGAACGCAGTTTTGCCAGTTGTTGTGTATTCATTCTTTATGCCATCTACCACTTCAAATTCGCGCGACGCAAAAGGCATCGCCAGTATTAAGCCTGGGCTGCCAGGCTCACTTCGTTTGCCACACGCTCGGTGGCGTCCGGGATAGCAGCGGCACGTGCACGCTCCGCCATCGCCAGTAATTCAGTACGGTTCCAGCTCGTTAACGTCTGGACAACAGCATCCACCGTGAACTGTGGTTGCTCCAGAATCTTCGCCGCACCCGCTTTTTCCAGCGGCAGCGCATTCCAGTATTGCTGCCTGTCTTTATGCTGAAAAGGCACAAACAGCGCCGGTAAACCTGCCGCCGCGATTTCGCTGACCGTCAGCGCACCCGAACGACATACCACGACATCGGCCCAGGCATAGGCCTGTGCCATATCATCAATAAACTCTGTAACCTTATGCCGGGTCTGGCCCGCTTCGGCATACGCCTGTTCAACGGCGTGCTGCGCACCTTTACCACTCTGATGCCAGATAGTGACCGTATCACCAAGCCTTGCCGCTGCCTGCGGCATCGTCTGGTTCAGCACCCTCGCACCCTGCGAACCGCCAACAACCAGCACACGTACCGGCCCTTCACGACCGGGCAGGCGATCCTGTGGCAAGGGCAGCGCCAGCACATCGACACGTACCGGGTTACCCACTACGTCCGCTTTCGCAAATGCCCCGGGAAAAGCTTGCATCACTTTGGTAGCAATTTTCGCCAGCCACTTATTGGTCAGCCCGGCAATTCCGTTTTGTTCATGGAGGACGACCGGAATACCCAACGACCAGGCCGCCAGCCCACCGGGACCTGAAACATAACCCCCCATGCCCAGCACCACATCCGGCCTGTAGCGCTTCATAATGGCGCGCGCCTGACGCCAGGCATTGAAAATACGCAAAGGGGCAAGCAGTAAGGCCTTCAGGCCCTTACCACGCAAACCTGAGATACGAATAAAGTCGATCTCGATACCATGTTTTGGCACCAGATCGGCTTCCATGCGATCGGCGGTTCCCAGCCAGCGTACCTGCCAGCCTTGATCCATTAAATGGTGAGCAACTGCCAGTCCCGGGAAGACATGCCCGCCGGTACCGCCCGCCATCACCATTAACCGCTTCGCCTGACCGCTCATCGTGAACCTCGTGTAAACGCCTGGGCTTTTTCCAGACGCGTTTCATAATCAATACGTAACAACAGCATGATGGCCGTCGACATAATCAACAAACTGGAGCCACCGTAACTAATCAGCGGTAGCGTCAGACCTTTGGTCGGCAACATGCCAGCGGCGGCACCCACGTTGACCAACGCCTGGAAGCTAAACCAGATGCCGATAGAGCATGCCAGGAAGCCAGAAAATCGTTGATCGATCTCCAGCGCTTTACGTCCAATGGACATGGCGCGGAAAGCGACGAAGAATACCATTAAAAGGGCAAGTACCACACCGATATAACCCAGTTCTTCCCCGATAATGGCGAAGATGAAGTCGGTATGCGCTTCGGGTAAATACTCAAGTTTCTGTACTGAGTTCCCCAGCCCCTGTCCCCACAGCTCACCGCGTCCGAAAGCCATTAGCGATTGCGTTAACTGGTAGCCGCTACCAAAAGGATCATCCCACGGATTCCAGAACGACGTTACGCGGCGAATACGATAAGGTTCAGCGAGGATCAGCAGCACTACCGCGGCAATACCGGAACCGATGATGGCGATGAATTGCCACAGCTTGGCCCCCGCAAGGAACAGCATCGCCAGTGTGGTAATAAAGAGCACGACCACCGTACCGAGGTCAGGCTGGGCCAGCAGCAATACCGCCAGCACCATAATGACGCCCATCGGTTTCAGGAAGCCGCGCAGGTTATTACGTACCTCATCAACTTTGCGAACCAGGTAGTTCGCCAGATAACAAAATAGCGACAGCTTGGTGAATTCTGCGGGCTGGAAACGCATGACACCCAAATCAATCCAGCGCGACGCCCCGTTGATGGAGCTTCCCACCAGTAAAACCACCAGCAACATGACAATAGCGGCAATCAACATGGCGGAGCTCCAGCGTTGCCAGAACTCCATCGGCAGGCGCAGCGTCACCATCGCAAAACAGAAGGCCAGGAACAGATACAACGCATGACGCTTGGCAAAGAAAAACGGATCGTCAGTCAGGCGCTGCCCGACAGGCATTGACGCGGAGGTCACCATGATGAAACCGACGGCAGCAAGGCCCAACGTCAGCCACAGCATCGTCCGGTCATACATGATAAGACTGTCATCGTCTTTCACGCGTGAGCCCATCACCCAGCCTTTTAATGCCCCAAATACCCAGGCCAGGATCCCAAATCCTGGCAGGCGTGGCACTCTCAGGCGCGGGAGCGTTAAGCGCATTAACCTAACTCCTCTGCGAGGCGCGTGAAGACATCACCACGCTGTTCAAAGTTTTTAAACTGATCAAGGCTTGCACAGGCCGGGGAGAGCAGAACCATATCACCTGGCTGAACGCGGCTGGCAATAAGGCGCATTGCCTGCTCCATGTCGGTTGTTTGCACAGCGATGTCCGGGCGCAGGGCCGCGAGTTCAGCCCCGTCACGTCCAAAGCAGTACAGGCGCACATTGTCGCCCCCGATATAGCGTTTCAGCGGAGTAAAATCGGCTGATTTTCCATCGCCCCCCAGCAGTAAATGCAGTGTGCCCTCCACATGGAGGCCATTCAGTGCCGCTTCAGTACTGCCCACGTTGGTCGCTTTGGAATCATTGATCCAGCGAACCCCTTTACGCTCAAGCGCGAGCTGGAAGCGGTGTGCCAGTCCACTGAATGTTGTCAGCGCCTTGAGGCTGCTGGCACGTGGCAATCCGACGGCATCCGCCAGCGCGAGCGCCGCCAGCGCATTGGTATAGTTGTGCTGGCCGCTGAGCTTCATCTCTTTAACGTTAAGCACTTTTTCACCCTTCACGCGCAGCCAGGTTTCCCCCTGCTGGCGGTTAAGGTGGTAGTCGCCCACATCCACACCAAAGCTGACACAACGCTCATCAGCACCGCGGACCGGCATGGTTAACCCATCGTCCGCATTGACCACGCAGACACTGGCCTTCTCATAAACTCGCAATTTCGCCGCACGGTATTGCTGAAGGCCAAACGGATAACGGTCCATATGATCTTCAGTGACGTTGAGGATAGTCGCCGCGGCCGCCTGCAGGCTGGAGGTGGTTTCAAGCTGGAAGCTGGAGAGCTCAAGGACGTACAGCTCGCGAGCAGCATCCAGCAGCATAAGCGCAGGCAGGCCAATATTGCCGCCGACGCCCACGTTTACCCCCGCTGAAGTCGCCATTTCGCCGACAAGCGTAGTGACCGTGCTTTTGCCGTTCGATCCGGTGATCGCCACAATGGGCGCCTGCGCTTCACGGCAAAACAACTCGATATCCCCCACAATCTCAACGCCTGCTTCAGACGCCGCGTTGAGTGAAGGATGGGCCAGCGCAATACCAGGACTTGCCACAATCAGATCGGCGCTGAGCAGCCAGTCATCATTCAGACCACCAAGGTGTCGCTCCACTTCTTCCGGCAGCTTATCCAGCCCCGGCGGCGAGGTACGGGTGTCCATCACTTTTGGCGTAACGCCGCGGGCAAGGAAAAAATCCACGCACGAGAGCCCGGTCAGACCAAGACCAATAATGACGACTTTTTTACCCTGGTAATCTGCCATGATTAACGTACCTTCAGCGTTGCCAGCCCAATCAGGACCAGCATCAGCGAAATAATCCAGAAGCGCACAATGACGCGCGGCTCTGGCCAGCCTTTCAGTTCATAGTGGTGATGAATAGGTGCCATACGGAAAATACGCTGGCCGCGCAGTTTGAATGAGCCCACCTGCAAAATGACCGACAGCGTTTCAACAACAAATACGCCCCCCATGATCACCAGCAGAAATTCCTGGCGCAGCAGCACCGCAATGATGCCAAGCGCGCCACCCAGTGCCAGTGAGCCGACATCGCCCATAAAGACCTGCGCCGGGTAGGTGTTAAACCACAGGAACCCAAGCCCTGCACCTACAATCGCCGTGCAGACAATCACCAGCTCGCCCGCGTGACGCAGGTAAGGGATATGCAGATAGCTGGCAAAGTTCATGTTACCCGTCGCCCATGCCACCAGCGCAAAACCGCCCGCTACAAAGACGGTCGGCATAATAGCCAGGCCATCAAGACCATCCGTCAGGTTCACGGCATTACCCGTACCCACGATGACGAAGTAAGCAAGCAGAATGTAGAAAATGCCCAACTGAGGCATCACATCTTTGAAGAACGGCACCACAAGCTGGGTCGCTGGCGTGTCGTTACCGGCAAGATACAGTGCAAAGGCTACGCCAAGTGCAATCACCGACATCCAGAAATACTTCCAGCGCGCAATGAGGCCTTTAGTATCTTTGCGCACCACTTTGCGGTAGTCATCGACAAAACCGATAATGCCGTACCCGACCAGCACGACCAGCACGCACCAGACATAAGGATTGGAGGGATAAGCCCACAGCAGTACGGAAACGACGATGGCGGTCAGGATCATGATCCCGCCCATGGTCGGGGTGCCGCGTTTACTGAAGTGGGACTCTGGACCATCATTACGAACTACCTGACCAAAAGCGAGTTTTTGCAGGCGGGCAATCATACGCGGCCCCATCCACAATGAGATGAAGAGCGCAGTCAGCAGGCTGACAATGGCGCGAAACGTCAGGTACGAAAAGACGTTAAAGCCGGAATAATATTTGACCAAATGTTCGGCCAGCCAAACTAACATGCCCTATTCTCCTGTAATGCGCGTGCAACCTCTTCCATGGCGGCACTACGTGATCCTTTGATCAAAATGGTAATAATCTGCTTATCAGCAATTAACGTCTTTAACCGCGCTATCGCGGATGGCTTATCGTTAAAATGTTCGCCCACGCCGCTGGCATCACTAATGGCTCTGCTCAGCGAGCCAACGCTGATGACAAGATCGATGCCCACGGCTTTTGCCGTCTCACCGACCTGTTGATGACACGCTTCACTTTCATCACCCAGCTCTGCCATATCGCCAACCACCATCACCCGATACCCCGGCATTTCAGACAACACCTGCGCTGCCGCCGTCATTGAGCCAACATTGGCATTGTAGGTATCATCGAGGAGTAACTGGTTTTCGCCGAGCTGCACCGGGAACAGACGCCCGGCAACTGCCTGCAGATTGGCGAGGCCGGTTTTCACCGCCTCATGTGTCGCCCCTACGGCCATCGCAAGCGCAGTGGCTGCCAGCGCATTGGCAATGTTGTGACGCCCGGGCAATGGCAGGACAACATCAATACCGCCTGTCGGCGTCTGCAGCGTAAATTCCGTACCGTGTGAAGTGACGTGAATATTGGTGGCAGTGAAGTCGCTGTTGGCCGCGTTGGGGGAAAAGCGCCAGACTTTGCGTGAGCCAATGATTTCTTGCCAGTTCAACCAGTCATTGTTATCCGCATTCATGATCGCAATGCCGTTGGCAGGCAAACCGGTATAAATTTCACCTTTCGCTTTCGCCACGCCCGCAAGGGAGCCAAACCCTTCAAGGTGCGCCGCTGCCAGATTATTCACCAGCGCGGCTTCAGGGCGCGTGAGTCCCACCGTCCAGGCTATTTCACCCTGGTGGTTAGCGCCAAGCTCAATGACCGCGTACTGATGTTCGTTTGTCAGCCGCAGCAAGGTCATGGGTACACCAATGTCGTTATTCAGGTTTCCGGCGGTATAGAGCGTGTTTCCACACTGGCTGAGGATAGCCGCGGTCATCTCTTTTACTGACGTTTTACCCGAGGAGCCGGTCAGCGCCACTACGCGGGCCGGGACCTGCTGGCGCACCCATGCGGCCAGTTCACCGAAAGCGACGCGCGTATCCTTAACCACTAACTGCGGCAGGTCGATAGCCAGTTTACGGCTGACCAGCAGTGCGCCCGCACCACTTTCTTTCGCCTTATCGGCAAAATCATGGGCATCAAAACGTTCACCTTTGAGCGCAACAAACAGGCAGCCAGGCGTCACTTTGCGCGTATCCGAGGTGACTGCATCGAGCGTCACATCCGCACCGTGCAGTTCAGCATTGAGAACCGCAACCAGTTGACTCAGTTTGACGCAAATCATGCCACCACCCCCAGTAAGCGTGCCGCGGTCACGCGGTCGGAGTAATCCAGGCGATGTGCGCCAACTATCTGATAATCTTCGTGCCCTTTTCCAGCCAGTAAAACCACATCATTTTCTTTCGCCTGCATAATGGCGTTGGTCACAGCTTCCGCACGACCTTCCACCACACGGGCACGCCCGGCGTCAACCATACCTGCCAGTATGTCGTTGATAATGGCGCGAGGCTCTTCAGTACGTGGGTTGTCATCAGTTACTACCGGGATATCGGCAAATTCTTCAGCAATGGCGCCCATCAGCGGGCGTTTGCCTTTATCGCGATCGCCGCCACAACCAAATACGCACCATAGCTTGCCGGTGCAGTGCAGCCGTGCCGCCTGTAAGGCTTTTTCCAGGGCATCCGGTGTATGAGCATAATCCACTACCACGGTCGGTTTACCCGGTGCGCTAAAGACTTCCATTCGCCCGCATACCGGCTGAAGACGCGCAGCAGTTTTCAATAAATCATCGAGCGGGTAGCCCAGCGCCAGCAGCGTTGCCAGCGCCAGCAGCAAATTGCTTACATTGAATGCCCCCATCAGACGGCTTTCAATTTCACCCTCCCCCCAGCTTGAGGTGAAACGAAGGGTGGCGCCGCTGTCGTGATATTCAACGGCGACAGCTTTTAACCAGCGGCCATGACAGTTCGGATTAATATGGTCTTCCATTGAGACCGCGACAGCATCAGGCAAATTGGCGAGCCATCGGCGTCCTACTTCATCATCGGCATTCACAATGGCCTGACCATAGTGATGCGCCGAGAAGAGCAGCCATTTTGCCGCTTCGTAGTGGGTCATATCGCCGTGGTAATCAAGGTGATCGCGGCTTAAATTTGTGAAAACGGAAGCGGCAAAGGTCAGCGCCGCTACCCGGTGTTGAATGAGGCCATGTGACGAGACTTCCATGCCGGCAAAGGTTGCACCTTGCTGCACCAGACTGGCAATCTCATGCTGCACATCCACGGCAGAGCCGGTCGTATTGTCGGAGGGGATGACTTTCCCCAGCAGACCGTTGCCCACCGTTCCCATCACCGCACTGGTTTCGCCCAGCAGCTGACTCCACTGCGCAAGCAGTTGTGTGGTCGTGGTTTTCCCGTTAGTGCCGGTCACACCAACTACGCGCAGGCGTGAAGAGGGTTCGCCGTAGAAGCGGCCCGCAAGCGCAGAAAGGCGTTCGCTAAGCTGGCTAAGATAGATGACCGGCACGCCGTGCATTTCACGAATTTCACCATCGCTGGCTTCATCCTTCGCTTCAGCAATAATGGCAGCTACACCTTGCGCAATCGCCTGCGGGATATATCGACGCCCGTCCGCCTGATGACCTACGACTGCCATAAAAAGATCACCCGATGCCGCAATACGGCTATCGAGTGTCATTTCCCGCAGTGTTCGCTCCGGCGCATTTGGCACCCACGGAGCGAGAAGGTCGCGCAAATTACGATCTGCCACCTGATCCCTCACCTTGATTAATTACAAATTCATTTTTCTCGCCCGTCGCCAGCGCATCCGGTTCGATGTTCATGGTGCGCAGCACGCCACCCATGATGGCACCGAACACCGGCGCAGAGACGGCGCCGCCGTAGTATTTACCCGCTTGCGGATCGTTAATAACGACAACCAGCGCGAAGCGCGGATTACTCGCGGGCGCAACGCCTGCGGTATAAGCAATGTATTTGTTGATATAGCGACCATCCGGGCCGACTTTTTTCGCCGTCCCTGTTTTGATCGCAATGCGATAGCCTTTAATCGCTGCTTTCACACCACCGCCACCCGGCAGCGCGACGCTTTCCATCATGTGTACGACATTGCGCACAATAGATTCAGTGAAGATACGTTCACCCGGAACAGGCGGGTCAACTTTAGTAATCGACAGCGGACGATAAATGCCATAGCTGCCAATCGTTGCGTAGACTCGCGCTAACTGTAACGGCGTTACCATTAGCCCGTAGCCGAAAGAGAAGGTGGCCCTCTCTATGTCAGACCACCGTTGTTTTTGAGGATATAAGCCACTGCGTTCTCCGACCAACCCCAAATTGGTCGCCTTTCCCAGCCCAAAGCGAGAGTAAGTATCTACTAACGCTGAGGACGGCATCGCTAACGCCAGTTTAGAAACACCGACGTTACTCGACTTCTGTAGTACCCCTGTCAGGGTCAATTCACTGTAACGGGCCACATCTTTGATTTCATGGCCATTAATTCGATAAGGGACGGTATTCAGAACAGTATTGGGCGTCACCACGCCACGCTGCAGGGCCGTCATGACAACCATCGGTTTCACCGTTGAGCCCGGTTCAAACACGTCGGTAATTGCCCGGTTACGCATCGCATCTTTTGCCGTGCCGGTGAAATTATTCGGGTTATAGGACGGGCTGTTGGCCATCGCCAGCACTTCGCCAGTGTTCACATCAACCAGTACGGCGCTACCGGACTCCGCTTTGTTAAAGGCCACTGCGTTATTCAGCTCACGGTAGACTAACGCCTGCAGACGCTCATCAATGCTAAGGGCAAGGTTATGCGCCGCCTGGCTGTCAGTAGAGGAGATATCCTCAATTACGCGACCATAGCGGTCTTTACGAACCACGCGCTCGCCCGGTTGCCCGGTAAGCCATTTATCAAAGCTCTTTTCAACCCCTTCAATGCCCTGACTATCGACGTTGGTAAAACCAATGAGGTGAGCAGTCACTTCACCTGAGGGGTAGTAACGACGCGATTCTTCGCGCAAGTGAATACCGGGCAACTTAAGCTTTTTGATGTAGTCGCCTAAATCGGGGTTAACCTGACGCGCAAGGTAGATGAACCGCCCTTTGGGATTGGCATTGATTCGTGCAGCCAGCTGATCAAGCGGCATGTTGAGTGCATCAGACAGCGCTTTCCAGCGGTTATCCAGCGTGACGCCGCCTGCATCTTTGAGCTCTTTCGGGTCGGCCCAGATTGCCTTAACCGGAACACTCACCGCCAACGGACGACCGGAACGGTCGGTAATCATGCCACGCGAAGTGGAGACCTCCTGCACGCGCAGGGAGCGCATATCACCTTCGCGTACCAGCATATCCGGCGCAATGATTTGTAAAAAGGCAACACGGCCTAGCAGGAAGCACAGCGCCAGTAAAATACAGCCGCACAGCAAGGCAAAACGCCAGCTAACAAAGCTGGCCTGTTCTTCCTGGCGTTTCGGTTTTGGCGTTTTGACCGCAGCGGCTTTCATGCGACGCGTGATTCCTTATTTTTGAACAACGATATTCTCCTGAGAGGGATCAACATGCTGCATTTGCAGCTTTTCCGTTGCGATCCGTTCTACCCGGCTATGATCGCCTAAGGCATTTTCTTCAAGGATCAGGTTACGCCATTCGATATCCAGCGCATCACGCTCAAGCACGAGCTGTTCGCGTTGCGCCGTTAATAAACGGGTGTGATGGGCAGTGGTGACGACGGTAACGGCCGTCATGATGATGCAAATGAACAGGCAGAGTGGCAGCTTCCCAAAACGCAGAAGATCGTCACCGATCACGCCAGGCAAGGCGTGGCGTTCGTTGCTTGCTAACGATCCTTTAACCTTGCTCAGGGTCTCCGACACTCTCCCGATCATGCGTTCGTCCTCTCTGCAATACGCAGAACTGAACTACGGGCACGTGGGTTCTCTGCCACTTCTTCCTCACCCGGCATCAACTTGCCCAGGGCTCTCAGTTGACGGCCACCGAGCTTACTAAGCTGTGCTTCTGTCATCGGTAATCCCGCCGGAACCTGAGGACCACGACTCTGCTCGCGCATAAAACGCTTCACAATACGGTCTTCCAGAGAGTGGAAACTAATGACAGAAAGTCGCCCTTCCGGGGCCAGCACCTCAATCGAGCTTTTTAGCGCTTGCTCTATCTCCTCCAGCTCGCTGTTGACCCAGATGCGCACCGCCTGGAAGGTACGGGTCGCGGGATGTTTGAACTTATCTTTCACCGGCATCGCGGCAGCAACCACGGTTGCCAGCTCTTTCGTTCTGGTCATCGGCTCAAGGCGATTACGCTCAACAATGGCGCGCGCTATACGCTTACCAAAACGTTCTTCTCCGAAAGTTTTGATAACCCAGGCAATATCGGCTTCATCAGCGGTTTGTAGCCATTCAGCTGCCGATTGGCCACGGGTTGGATCCATGCGCATATCCAGCGGACCGTCGCGCATAAAGGAGAAGCCGCGCTCGGCGTCATCAAGCTGCGGTGAGGAGACACCAAGATCGAGCAGAATGCCGTCAATCTTTCCGGTGAGTCCACGCTCATTGACATAATCAGCAAGCGCGGAAAAAGGACCATGCACAATGGAAAAGCGGGGATCGGTAATGGTCTTCGCGACAGCAATCGCTTGTGGATCGCGATCAATAGCCAGCAGGCGCCCTTCCGGCCCAAGTTGGGAGAGGATCAGGCGCGAGTGTCCACCGCGACCAAAAGTGCCATCAATATAGATGCCATCAGGACGAATATTCAGGCCGTTAACGGCCTCGTCAAGCAGCACCGTTGTGTGTTTAAAATTTTCCATCATCATTACAGAGACAAATCCTGCAACCGATCTGACAGCATGTCAGTACCCGATTGCTCAGCGTCGATATCTTCCCTGACCTGTTGATACCAGGTCGTTTCATCCCACAGCTCAAACTTGTTGAACTGCCCAACCAGCATCACTTCTTTCGTCAGCCCGGCATGTTGCCGTAAAACGGGGGCTATCAATAAGCGCCCTGCATTATCCATTTGGCATTCGCTGGCATGCCCCAACAACAGGCGTTGTACGCGACGTTCCAGCGGGTTCATGCTTGATAGACGCGACAATTTTTGCTCAATAATTTCCCATTCAGGCAAGGGGTAAAGCAGCAGGCAGGAGTGACGGATATCAATGGTGCATACCATCTGACCGGAAGCATTCTCAAGCAGCGAATCACGATAACGCGTCGGCACGGCTAACCGGCCTTTGCTATCAAGATTAACTAACGTTGCTCCACGGAACATACACGCTCCACCCCTGAATGACCTTTTTCACCACTTTAACCCACAAATCCCCACCGAAGGAGTTTACGGAGCGGAGGAAAACCTTGTCAAGCCAGGGCAAAGCCTAACCAGAGCAAAAGATCTCTTATTCGCGGTTTCATTTCAGATTGGCGAAATACCACTCACCTGATGAGGGAAATTAACGTCATGAATATTTGTAAGAAAAAAAGCAAATATTGATCAGGACGTTAAAGCGTACTCATTAGACGCATATGAAATATAAAATGTCAGTTTGCGACGCGGGCGGCATTTTAAGGCATAACGTGCCCGGATAACAGTACCTGTCTAAGGAATCACAAGAGATTGCTGATGTCAGGCAGGGCAACGATTCTTTAAGTTCGAAAAAGGCACGCCTCGCCCGCTTACGAATGAAGATGTAACAAAACAATACGAGCATAATGTTTAGTTACGTCTTATTTATCCTGCAGATGTAATTAAAAGGGCAGTCGGGAATTAATTAAACCGCTACTTTAAAAAAGTAAGGATTTATCCTAATTAAGAAAATACTTAATGCCGGTATGAGCCCTGTCGCAATAAGGCAGCCCGCGCTGCCTTTAATGGATTTTTACACCCGGCTCAACACGCCACGGCGGTAGAGGTTACGCCGTATACGGCTTAGCCCTGCTTTAGGTTTCCGGGGTTCATCAAGGCTTGCCAGCACGATTTCCAGTACGCGCTCTGCGACATCCCGATGGCGCTGCGCTACCGCAAGCACCGGGCACTGCAGGAAATCCAGTAACTCATGATCCCCGAAGGTGGCAATCGCGAGATCGGAAGGCAATTTGCCATCCCGACGCAGCGTGACATCCAGCACCCCCTGCAGTAATGCAAATGAGGTGACGAATAATGCTTGCGGCATCTTATGGGTTTCCAGCCATTTTTCAAACAGCTGAGCCGCTGCCTCGCGCTCATAACTGTTGGCATAAAGGTACTGCACCTCGCGTGGATCGTCCTGCCATGCGGTCCTGAAACCCTGCTCGCGCAAAAAACTCACGGACAGTTCAGGTAGTGCGCCCAGATAAAGCACGTTTTCAGCGGGGAAGGTACGCAGTTCAGCCGCCAGCATCTCTGAATCATCCTGATCGGCCCCGACCACGCTGGTGAAGTGTTCCCGATCCAGCGCCCTGTCCAACGCGACGATAGGAAAGGCATCGTTTGCCCAGCGCTGATAAAAAGGATGCTCCGGCGGCAGGGAGGTCGAAACGATAATTGCATCTACCTGACGCTGCAAAAGATGCTCAATGCAGCGCATTTCGTTATCAGGCTGATCTTCCGAACAGGCAATCAGCAGCTGGTAACCGCGCTGACGGGCCTGGCGCTCAAGATAATTTGCAATCCGTGTATAACTGGTGTTTTCCAGATCCGGAATAACCAGACCAATAGAGCGCGTGCGACCCGCCCGCAATCCAGCCGCCACCGCGTTCGGGTGGTAATTATGCTCACGCACAACCGCCATAACCTTCTCGACGGTTTTGTCGCTTACACGATATTGCTTTGCCTTTCCATTAATGACATAGCTTGCCGTGGTACGTGAGACGCCGGCTAGCCGGGCGATTTCATCCAGTTTCACAATTGCCCCTCGAAAAATAAAAGAACTCCATAACCTTTTTAGGGATATAGGTTAAATTCCATAACATCTAAGCGCAGAATAGTCACTGCGGCAACCGCTTTTATGTTCGCTTCAGGTGGATTTCGCAAAAAAAAGCCCGGCAGTGGATGCCGGGCCTGGAATTTATCTACGCAAACAGCTTAACGCATGATTTTGTCACCGCGCGATAAGCCAACCACGCCTGAACGTGCGACTTCAACAATCTTCGCAACGTCCCGAATTGTCGCAAGAAAAGCATCAAGCTTGTCGCTGGTACCCGCCAACTGGACAGTATAAATGGAGGGTGTTACGTCGATAATTTGCCCACGGAAGATTTCTGCACTGCGTTTGACCTCTTCCCGGCCATACCCACTGGCCTGCACTTTTACCAGCATGATTTCACGCTCAACGTAGGCTCCCTGACCAAGCTCATTGACGCGAAGCACGTCGACCAGCTTGTGCAGCTGTTTTTCAATCTGTTCCAGTACTTTTGCATCGCCAACCGTCTGAATGGTCATACGCGATAGCGTGGGATCGTCAGTTGGCGCGACCGTCAGACTTTCAATGTTATAACCACGCTGGGAGAACAGACCAATCACGCGCGACAGTGCACCTGACTCGTTTTCCAGTAACACAGACAATATCCGGCGCATAATTACGTCCTCTCCGTTTTGCTAAGCCACATCTCATCCATACCGCCGCCACGAATATGCATCGGATAAACGTGCTCTCCACCGTCAACGCACACATCCACAAACACCAGGCGGTTGTTACGCACCTGTTCAAGCGCTTCCGCCAGCTTGCTCTCAAGCTCAGCAGGCTGAGTGATTCGCATCCCCAGATGCCCGTAAGCTTCAGCCAGGCGAACAAAATCCGGTAAAGAGGTCATATACGACTGGGAATGGCGACCGGAATAGATCATGTCCTGCCACTGTTTAACCATGCCCAGATAGCCGTTATTGAGATTGAGCACCAGCACCGGTAGCTCATACTGCAGCGCCGTGGAAAGCTCCTGAATGTTCATCTGAATACTGCCATCACCGGTGACGCAAACGACGGTTTCAGCCGGCAACGCCATTTTCACCCCTAAGGCCGCAGGCAGGCCAAAGCCCATCGTTCCCAGCCCACCGGAGTTGATCCAACGCCGTGATTTATCAAAGGGGTAATAAAGGGCTGCAAACATCTGATGCTGGCCGACGTCAGAAGTCACATAGGCTTCACCATTGGTCAGCCGCCAGAGGGTTTCAATAACAGCCTGCGGTTTAATACTTTCGCCCTGCTTATCATATTTAAGGCACTGACGCGCGCGCCACTGATCGATACGCAGCCACCAGTCGCGCAGATCGTCCAGAGGTTGCTGCGTCTCCTCCTGAGCAAGCAGATCCAGCATGATCTCCAGCACCAGACGCGCATCCCCGACAATGGGCACATCAGCCTGCACGGTTTTTGAGATTGACGTAGGGTCGATATCAATATGCAGCACGGTGGCATTTGGGCAGTACTTCGCCAGATTATTGGTGGTGCGATCGTCAAAACGGACGCCAACGGCAAAAATCACATCGGAATTGTGCATGGTCATGTTGGCTTCATAGGTGCCATGCATGCCCAGCATCCCAAGCGCCTGCCGATGAGTGGCCGGAAACGCGCCCAGTCCCATGAGTGAAGAGGCGACCGGGATATTGAGCTTTTCAACCAGCGTTCGCAGTTGCGCTTCACAGCCGGAGGTAATCGCTCCTCCGCCCACATAGACAACCGGTTTTTTCGCGGCGATCAACGTTTGAAGGGCGCGCTTGATTTGTCCTTTATGACCGTGTGTGGTGGGATTATACGAACGCATACTCACCGTCTCAGGCCAGACATAAGGAAGCTTGTTGGCGGGGCTAAGAATATCCTTTGGCAAATCAACCACCACCGGGCCAGGGCGACCGCTGGCAGCCAGCCAGAAGGCCTTCTTCAGCACCCCAGGAATGTCTTCCGCTTGCTTCACCAAAAAGCTGTGTTTCACCACAGGGCGGGAGATACCCACCATGTCGCACTCCTGGAAGGCGTCGTAACCGATTAAGGAGGTTGCCACCTGCCCGGAAATGACCACCAGAGGAATAGAGTCCATATAAGCAGTGGCAATGCCGGTGATGGCATTGGTTGCTCCCGGGCCAGAGGTCACCAGAACCACCCCTACTTCCCCCGTTGCCCTGGCGAGGCCGTCGGCCATGTGCACGGCGGCTTGCTCGTGACGAACCAGCACATGGTCGATGCCACCGACGGTATGTAGCGCATCGTAAATATCGAGGACCGCGCCCCCGGGGTAGCCGAATACTTGTTTAACGCCCTGATCGATTAGCGACCGGACGACCATCTCGGCTCCAGACAACATCTCCATGGTTTGCCTCCAGGCTAGTGTTTGTCGACGGGCAGTAGAATTCATTTCAACTGCCGACTCTGTCGCTCTGCTCAGAACAGGACATTCCTGCATTCTGATTATGAATGGCCGTTACCATAACCGCAGAAAATCTGGCAGGCAATCAGCGCCCCCTCTGCCGCATCCGTCATCAAAAGTGAAAACAGGATGTTAGTTTGCAGGAAATGGTGGAATAGTCTGAGATAAGTAAAGTCGATGATAAATCATCGTTCAAATTGCTGACTGCCCAGTAATTCATGCATTTTTAAATGACCAAAACCCTGGCTGTAAAATGGGTTTCAGCATAAAATTTTGTCATGCATCGCCTGAGCAGTTCAAACCTAAAGAATATACGCGCTTTCGCGAGCAGACATAATTATCGAGAACAAACAGAGACTAACAATTCCTCCATCCATTGATGGCCTTTATCACGCCCGGCGGCTTCATGCCAGGAGAGATAGCAGGTGCGGCTGTTCAATTTTAAAGGAAGCGGTAAGACCTGCAGATGTAATTTTTCCGCAAATTCTTCAGCCAGCCAGCGCGGTGCAATAGCAATAAGATGTGTTTGGGAGACCACGTTTAATACACTTGTTAACGCCATCCCCTGATAAGCAACACTGGCTTGTTTATCTGGCGTATCGTACCAGGGCTGGCTAAAGGATGCGTAACGTTCAAGAGAGACAACAGCATGTTGTTCATTGTAAATATCGCTTTCTCGCAATGGCCCCATAATACGTGGATGGGTTTTACTGGCGACCAGCACCATTTCATCTTTAAAAAGAGGAACGCAACTAAACTCGGGTCGATGAAACTCATCGTAACCAATGACAAATTCCAGCTCCTGATAGCGAAGCTGATGTTCTGTATTCTGATTGACAGAAGACTTAAAGACCAGATGGATATGAGGCGCGATTTTTTCAACGCTATTATAAATAATAGAAGTCAGAAAATTATCTATTGGGCTGCAAACGCAAAGATTAAAAATTCGCTCACTGGTTACGGGTTCAAAACCGGAGCCTGGCAGCTCGTTCTGTACGAGCTGTAACGCCTGTCGGACGGAACCAAAAAGCTGATGCGCGCGTGCGGTAGGCTGGATGCCTCTGCCATAGCGTACGAAGAGTTCATCATTGAACATCACTTTTAGTCGTGCCAGCGCGTTACTGACCGCCGGTTGCGACATCCCCAACGAATGGGCGGCCCGGGTAATATTTTGTTCCTGCATAACGGCATCAAAAATCGTTAACAAATTAAGATCAACTTTACGCAGTTGAGGTTTCAACGCCTCAATGTTCCCGGTGTCTTCAACGTGTTCTTCTGACATTTTCATCTCCACTGTCAAACTCCATCCCTTTTCCGGTAGCAATAACCGCTACAAATATGATTTACCATGCATATAGGATGAGGAAAAGAGAATTTCAATAAAATAGGAATATATAAAGACGTAAAATACATTCAGCCTATCACCCGGCCTGATCGCATTTATCTTCATTAATTAATTCCCGGTACCGATAGTGGAAAATCAAATCATAAATTCAATGAATGCACAATACGGCGAAAACGGATCAGAAATGCGAGCCTGCTAAAATATTTCAAAGAGCATGGACACCATAATTTAACCTAATTTTATCATTTAGACCTATTATTCAGTTTCACTGATACATTTTTATTATTATTCATGCAATTTCATTGAGATACTTACGCCCACAAAAGGGTGTAAAGATATGGCCAGTTGCAAGGGAATGTGCCTTCAGGGAACAAAGATCAGCAAGTATGAAATAGCACAAATACCTTATTTTGTTTTTCCCGTTAAAACCAGCACGATTAGCTAAAACCAGAATCGATGCGCTTCTTGCTTTCCCCTTCTTTTCCAGAACAGAGGGTTGACTTTGAATTCCGTATCCAGTACCACTAATAGCATTACGCATTCATCTGGAGCATGGTCATGATTCGCAATGTTCGCTTCCTCGGTCTACTACTACTAAACGCATTCTGTGTGCGCGGTAGACCGGTGGACGACGCTCAGCGTTAATCATCCTCCAGTTAACACTAAAAACCCGCGCCCTGGCGCGGGTTTTTTTATGCTCGTAGCAAGGCGACCTGAAGAGACAAGGACCAATCCATGAGCCAGCAACAACAAGTCATTATTTTCGATACCACCTTACGTGATGGTGAACAGGCATTACAGGCAAGCCTGAGCGTGAAAGAGAAACTGCAGATCGCTCTGGCGCTGGAGCGTATGGGTGTGGACGTGATGGAAGTCGGTTTCCCGGTCTCCTCCCCAGGCGATTTCGAATCCGTGCAAACTATCGCCCGCCAGGTGAAAAACAGCCGCGTTTGCGCGCTGGCCCGTTGCGTAGAAAAAGATATTGATGTCGCTGCCGAGTCGCTGAAAGTTGCCGAAGCCTTTCGTATTCACACCTTTATCGCCACCTCGCCAATGCACATTGCGACCAAATTACGCAGCACGCTGGATGAGGTGATTGAGCGCGCGGTCTATATGGTGAAGCGCGCACGCAATTACACTGACGATGTGGAGTTCTCATGTGAAGATGCGGGTCGTACACCAATTGCTGACCTGGCACGCGTAGTCGAAGCCGCCATTACCGCTGGCGCGAAGACCATTAACATTCCTGATACCGTCGGCTATACCATGCCTTTTGAGTTCGCCAATATCATCACTGGTCTGTATGAACGCGTGCCCAATATCGATCAGGCGATTATCTCGGTTCACACCCACGATGACCTGGGTCTGGCCGTCGGCAACGCCATTGCCGCCGTTCACGCGGGAGCTCGCCAGGTTGAAGGCGCGATGAACGGTATCGGTGAACGTGCCGGTAACTGTTCGCTGGAAGAGGTCATCATGGCCATCAAGGTGCGCAAAGATATTATGAATGTGCACACCCGCATTAATCATCATGAAATCTGGCGTACCAGCCAGACCGTCAGCCAGATTTGCAACATGCCGGTTCCGGCCAACAAAGCCATTGTCGGCACTGGCGCTTTCGCCCACTCCTCTGGTATTCACCAGGATGGCGTGCTGAAAAACCGCGAAAACTACGAAATTATGACCCCGGAATCCATTGGCCTGAATCAGGTCCAGTTGAACCTGACTTCACGTTCCGGCCGTGCGGCAGTGAAACACCGCATGGAAGAGATGGGTTACCAGGAGAGCGACTACAACATGGATCATCTGTACGACGCCTTCCTGAAACTGGCAGATAAAAAAGGCCAGGTCTTTGATTACGATCTGGAAGCCCTGGCATTTATCAATAAACAGCAGGAAGAGCCAGAGCATTTCCGTCTGGATTACTTCAGCGTGCAGTCCGGCTCCAGCGATATTGCTACCGCCTCAGTGAAATTAGCCTGTGGCGAAGAAACGAAAGCGGAAGCCGCCAATGGCAACGGGCCGGTAGATGCTGTCTATCAGGCGATAAATCGCATCACCGGTTATGACATTGAACTGGTCAAATACGATCTCAATGCTAAAGGCCAGGGTAAAGATGCATTAGGTCAGGTTGATATCGTGGTGAACTACTACGGCCGCCGTTTCCACGGCGTAGGCCTGGCAACGGATATCGTTGAATCCTCCGCGAAGGCGATGGTTCACGTCCTGAACAACATCTGGCGCGCCGCCGAAGTCGAAAAAGAGTTGCAACGCAAAGCTCAAAATAAAGAAAACAACAAGGAAACTGTGTGATGTCGAAGAACGCTCATATTGCTGTTTTGCCGGGAGATGGCATTGGCCCGGAAGTGATGGCGCAAGCCCTGAAAGTTCTGGAAGCCGTTCGTAACCGTTTCGATATGCGTATCACCACCAGCCACTATGACGTCGGCGGCATCGCCATCGATCGTCACGGTAATCCGCTGCCGCAGGCAACGGTAGAAGGCTGCGAGCAGGCCGATGCCATCCTGTTTGGCTCCGTCGGCGGACCAAAGTGGGAAAACCTGCCGCCGGCACAGCAGCCGGAGCGTGGCGCCCTGCTGCCCCTGCGTAAACATTTCAAATTGTTCAGTAACCTGCGTCCGGCAAAACTGTATCAGGGGCTGGAAGGCTTCTGCCCGCTGCGCGCCGATATCGCTGCAAACGGCTTTGACATTTTGTGTGTACGCGAACTGACGGGCGGCATCTATTTCGGCCAGCCGAAAGGTCGTGAAGGCAGCGGTCAGCATGAGAAAGCGTTCGATACCGAGGTCTATCACCGTTTCGAAATTGAGCGTATTGCGCGTATCGCCTTCGAATCTGCGCGCAAGCGCCGCAAAAAAGTGCACTCCATTGACAAAGCCAACGTCCTGCAAACCTCCCTGCTGTGGCGTGAGATTGTTAATGAAGTGGCGCAGGCGTACCCGGACGTTGAACTGACACACATGTATATCGACAACGCCACCATGCAGCTGATTAAAGATCCGTCCCAGTTCGACGTGCTGCTGTGTTCCAACCTGTTTGGCGATATTCTCTCTGATGAGTGCGCCATGATCACAGGCTCTATGGGCATGCTGCCCTCTGCCAGCCTGAATGAACAAGGCTTTGGTCTGTATGAACCTGCTGGCGGCTCCGCACCCGATATCGCAGGCAAAAATATTGCTAATCCGATCGCGCAAATCCTCTCCCTGGCGCTGCTGCTGCGCTATAGCCTGGGGGCAGACGACGCTGCCACCGCGATTGAAAGTGCTATAAACCGCGCATTAGAAGAGGGGGTACGCACCGGCGATTTAGCCCGTGGTGCCGCCGCCGTCAGTACCGATGAAATGGGTGACGTCATCGCCCGTTATGTCGCCGAAGGGGTGTAATCATGGCTAAAACGTTATACGAAAAATTGTTTGATGCGCACGTTGTCCACGAAGCGCCCAACGAAACCCCACTGTTATATATCGACCGTCATCTGGTGCATGAAGTAACCTCACCCCAGGCGTTCGATGGCCTGCGTGCGCACAATCGTCCGGTGCGCCAGCCTGGCAAAACTTTCGCCACCATGGATCACAACGTCTCCACGCAGACCAAAGACATCAACGCGTCTGGTGAAATGGCGCGTATCCAGATGCAGGAACTGATTAAAAACTGTAAAGAGTTCGGCGTTGAGCTGTATGACCTGAACCATCCGTATCAGGGCATTGTTCACGTGATGGGGCCGGAACAGGGCGTCACGCTGCCGGGCATGACCATCGTCTGTGGCGACTCTCACACCGCCACTCACGGTGCGTTTGGTGCGCTGGCATTCGGGATCGGCACCTCAGAAGTTGAACACGTTCTGGCAACCCAGACCCTGAAACAGGGCCGCGCCAGAACCATGAAGATTGAAGTCCAGGGCAAAGCGCCAGCAGGCATCACCGCCAAAGATATCGTGCTGGCCATTATCGGCACTACCGGCAGCGCCGGCGGTACGGGTCACGTAGTGGAATTCTGTGGCGAGGCCATTCAGGCGCTGAGCATGGAAGGCCGCATGACCTTATGCAACATGGCCATCGAAATGGGGGCCAAGGCCGGTCTGGTCGCACCGGATGAAACTACTTTCAATTACGTGAAAGGCCGTCTGCATGCGCCTAAGGGCAAAGACTTTGACGATGCGGTGGAGTACTGGAAGACCCTGAAAACCGATGACGGCGCCGTCTTCGATACGGTAGTCACACTGCAAGCCGAAGACATTGCCCCCCAGGTGACCTGGGGCACTAATCCGGGTCAGGTTATCTCCGTTAACGACAACATTCCCGATCCGGCTTCGTTTGCCGATCCGGTTGAACGGGCCTCAGCCGAAAAAGCGCTGGCCTATATGGGCCTGCAGCCTGGTGTCCCGCTGACTTCAGTGGCTATTGATAAAGTCTTCATTGGTTCCTGTACCAACTCGCGCATTGAAGATTTGCGTGCCGCAGCAGAAGTGGCGAGAGGACGTAAAGTGGCACCCGGCGTTCAGGCGCTGGTGGTGCCAGGCTCTGGCCCGGTGAAAGCACAGGCGGAAGCGGAAGGGCTGGACAAAATTTTCATCGAAGCGGGCTTTGAGTGGCGTCTGCCGGGCTGCTCCATGTGCCTGGCAATGAACAACGACCGCCTGAATCCGGGTGAACGTTGCGCATCCACCAGTAACCGAAACTTTGAAGGCCGTCAGGGCCGTGGCGGTCGCACCCATCTGGTGAGCCCGGCAATGGCCGCCGCCGCCGCAGTGAGTGGCCATTTTGCTGACGTTCGTAGCTTGTAACAGGAGATAATCATGGCAGAAAAATATACTCAACACACCGGCCTGGTTGTCCCTCTGGATGCCGCCAACGTCGATACAGACGCTATTATTCCCAAGCAGTTTTTACAGAAGGTGACGCGTACGGGTTTTGGTGCACATCTGTTCAACGACTGGCGTTTCCTCGATGATAAAGGCGAAGTGCCTGATCCGGAATTCGTCCTGAACTTCCCGGAATATAAAGGGGCGTCGATTCTGTTAGCGCGGGAAAACTTCGGCTGCGGCTCTTCCCGTGAGCATGCGCCCTGGGCATTAACCGATTACGGCTTTAAAACCGTGATTGCCCCAAGCTTCGCGGACATCTTTTACGGCAACAGTTTTAATAACCAACTGCTGCCGATAAAGCTGAGTGATGAAGAGGTCGACGAACTGTTCAAACTGGTTCAGGCCAATCCGGGCATCTCGTTTGAGGTCGATCTGGAGGCTCAGGTAGTGAAAGCGGGTGAGAAGAGCTACAGCTTTACGATTGACCCGTTCCGTCGTCACTGCATGCTCAATGGTCTGGACAGCATCGGTCTGACCTTACAGCATGAAGATGCGATTGCGGCTTATGAGCAAAAACAACCTGCTTTTATGAACTGAGTGGATAACTCCTCTTTAGCCCGGCCCAGCGCCGGGTTTTTTGTTGGCAGCAAATTTGCTGAAATCAAAGCACCCTTTTTCCCTTTTCCCAGACCGTTTATGGTCAACGCTTTTGATTTGATTATTGCCGTCATCGGCTTTGTGATCGCCCTGCACATCGGTTATCGTCACTTTCAGGTGCATGCTGTCCGGATGGCCTGAAAGCACAGCGAAAAGAATAATGGATACCAAGATGACCCAAACGGTAAATGTTAAAAACATCACCTTCCAGGAAGGCTGTACGCTGATTTGCGTCCCTTTAACTGGCAAAACGCTGGAACAGATAAAAACCAGCGCTGTTTCCCTCACGAATGCAGGCGCGGATCTGATTGAATGGCGGGTTGATCATTTCGCTCAGGTGAGTGACGCGGAGCAGGTACACCAGGCGCTTACTGCTATTCGCCAGATAGTGCCCGACATCCCGCTGCTCTTTACCTTTCGTAGCAAACGCGAAGGCGGTGAAACAGAGCTTAGTGATGAAGCCTACTTTGAACTCAACCGCCTGGCGGCAGAGAGCGGGCTGGTCGATTTAATTGATATTGAGCTCTTTAATGATGAAGGGCACATCCGCGCGATCGTTGATGTCGCTCATGCCGCAGGGGTAAAAGTTGTCATGAGTAACCATGACTTCCATAAAACGCCGCCGCAGGAGGAGATCATCTATCGCTTGCGACGGATGCAGGACCTGGGGGCTGACTTGCCGAAAATGGCCGTGATGCCCCAGACCCCGCAGGATGTGCTGACGCTATTGTCCGCCACGCTGACGATGAAAGAGAAGTATGCAACGCGCCCTGTCATCACCATGTCAATGGCAAAAATGGGGGGACTGAGTCGTGTTACCGGACGTCTCTTTGGTTCGGCCATGACCTTCGGCACCGTGGGTCAGGCGTCAGCGCCCGGTCAGATAGCCCTTGCCCAACTGCGTGAAATGATGGATATCCTCTCCTGAAAGCAGCCTGAAAGCGGGCGGCTTCAGGGGTAAATGCCACTGACCGATCGCCGCCGACCGCCTGACGCCGGAAACGGCGTCAGATATCTTTCACCCGACTGGTCAGAAAAAGCGTCACCAGCGACAACCCGGCAATAACCCAGTACACCGAGGCATGGCCATAACTCTGCGCCAGTGCGCCCTGAATAACCCCCGCCAGAATTACGCCCGTCGAGATGCTGTTAGTAAAAAGCGTAGTGGCTGAACCTGCACGACCCGGCATCAGATCCTGGAACCACAGCATGCCAATCCCGGCGATAATGCCGATGAAAATGGCATTAAAAATTTGCAGGCCCAGCAAGGCTTCGTGGCTATGGAACATCAACAAACCCGCGTAGAACAGCACGCCCGCCCCGACAGCGCCGACCATCATTTTGCGTTTACCAAAACGCTTAACGTAGTAACCCGCCAGGATCATCGCCGGAATTTCAAGCCCTGCGGCAGTCCCCATCAGCACACCGGCCAGGCTGTCGGGCAGCCCAAGTACCGTACTAATCCATAACGGCATGTCGATGATGTACATGGTGTTGCAGGTCCACATAAGCGTGGAGGCGATAAACAGCATGCGCACATTTTTATCGCTCCAGCCACTGATCCGGGTCACGGGTACATCGGTCGGCTGTTCAACACGCGCCACCGAGGGCAACCAGCACGCCATCATCACCAGGCTAATCACGAATATCCCGGCGGCAATAACGTACATGGTAGTGAAGCCATAATTGAGCGCCAGCATAAACGCCAGCGGCGGCCCAATCACCCAGGCTACAGAAATCTGCGCACGCATGATGGAACTAAACATCACCACTTCGCGGGCAGAATTATCCGCATACTCACGCGCCAGGGCGAAGAGTTGCGGCATTGCCGTACTGGCAAGCGACGCCAGGAAAACGCCACAGGTGATGAGCGTCAGATAATGGCGATTGAAGGCAAACAGCAGCGCATTCCCCACCGCCATCAGACAGCAGAACATAATCAGTTTGCGCCTGTCGCCCTGCCGGTCAGACCGCTTTGCCAGCGCCAGGCTTACCGCAATCCCGGCGATAGCGTTCACGGTGTAAAACAAGCCTACCCAGAAGGGCTCCACGCCCACTTCGCGGCTGAGAAACAGACTAAGGGTGGGTGCCTGCAGCGCCCCCGCCACCCCAATCATAAACGCGACCATCATAAAAGCGAGGTAAACCCCATTCAGGCGGCGTCCCATCGTCATCAACCAGAGCATAAAGATCCTTCCATGCGTAGAAACGAAAAAAGCCAGCAGATGATACCTGCTGGCGTGGTGATTCGCACCAATACTCAGTCACACATGATGGCTGCGATTCAGGGTTTATACCCGTCATACTTCAGGTTGCATGGGCATTGGCCGCCAGCATCTCTTCCGGTTACTTACTTCATTAAGCGCCTGAAGAATCACTCACTTGCCGCCGTGCTGCAATCCGAATTATTGAGGGTGGAGATCGGGGATGTCACTTCCCACTGCATTAATTCTTCGAGCATTTTCTGACGCTGAACGGCATTCGGGCATTTCAGCCAGGACACGGCCTGTGTCGCGTGAAAATACGCTAAGTAAAACTGCCGGGTGAATGATCTCTTCATACTCCCCTCCTCGCTTTCATCGCAGAGAAGTATTGGCTTAATATAGGGATTAATAAATTGCTGACTTTTTCTCAGGAGTTCCCCTTTTATGTCCTCTGGTCGCCTGCAACAGCAGTTCATTCGCCTCTGGCAATGCTGCGACGGGAAGTCACAAGAGACCACGCTCAATGAGCTGGCCACGTTACTGAGCTGTTCGCGCCGCCACATGCGCACTCTGCTCAATACCATGCAGGAGAAGGGCTGGCTGACATGGGATGCTGAAGCCGGACGCGGGAAACGCTCACGCCTCACCTTTCTCTATACCGGGCTTGCTCTTCAGCAGCAGCGCGCCGAAGACTTACTTGAGCAGGACCGCATCGATCAGCTGGTGCAACTGGTTGGCGATAAAAGCACGGTGCGACAGATGCTGGTGTCCCATCTGGGCCGCAGTTTCCGGCAGGGCCGACATATACTGCGCGTCCTCTACTACCGCCCGCTGCGCAACCTGTTACCTGGTACGGCATTACGCCGTTCCGAAACCCATATGGCCCGGCAGATTTTCAACGCCCTGACCCGCATAAATGAGGCAAATGGGGAACTGGAAGCGGACATTGCCCACCACTGGAAGGAGATTACGCCCTTACACTGGCGATTTTATTTGCGCCCCGGTATCCATTTTCATCACGGGCGTGAGCTGGAGATGCGTGATGTGATTGCCTCGCTTGAGCGCATCAGTACGCTGCCCCTCTACTCTCATATCATCGGGATCTCCTCCCCCACCCCCTGGACGCTGGATATTCATCTGAGCCAGCCGGATCAATGGCTTCCGTGGCTGGTCGGGCATATCCCGGCGATGATCCTCCCCCAGGAGTGGGAGACCCTGCCTGACTTCTCCAGTCATCCGGTTGGCACCGGCCCTTATGCCGTCACTCGCAACAATAGCAACCAGCTGAAGATCCATGCCTTTGAGGATTATTTTGGCTTTCGCGCGCTGATCGATGAGGTCAACGTCTGGGTACTGCCGGAAATCGGTGATGAGCCTAACGGCGGCCTGACCATTGACGGCCCGACCGACAGTGAACAAGCCATCGAAAGCCGCCTCGAGGAGGGATGCTACTATCTGCTCTTTGACACGCGTTCGACGCGAGGCGCAAACCCGGCGGTACGCGACTGGATAAGCCAGGTGTTATCCCCCACCAACCTGCTTTACCACGCTGAAGAGCACTATCAGCGCTACTGGTTCCCGGCTTACGGCCTGCTGCCACGCTGGCATCATGCCCGTCCCACCGGCGGAGAAAAACCCGCCGGACTGGAGTCGCTGACCCTGACCTTCTATCGCGATCATAACGAACATAAAGCTATCGCCAACACCATGAGCGCCCTGCTTGCCAGCCAGGGCGTGCGCCTGGAGATTCAGGAGGTGGACTATGTGGAGTGGCATGCGGGCGAAATCATCAGCGACATCTGGCTAAACAGTGCCAACTTTACTCTGCCGCTCGACTTCTCTCTCTTCACGCATCTTTATGAAGTCCCCCTCATCCGGCACTGCATACCCCTTGACTGGCAGGGCGATGCTGCAATCTGGCGTGCCGGAGAGTTGAATCTTGCGGCCTGGTGTCAGCAGTTGCTGGAGAGCAAAGCGATGGTGCCGTTAATCCACCACTGGCTGATGATTCAGGGCCAACGAAGCATGCGCGGACTACGGATGAATACGCTCGGCTGGTTTGACTTCAAATCGGCCTGGTTTGCCCCACCCGATCCTTAATGCTTTCCGAAAACTTACAAAATCATTACACTATTGCGGTGCTCAACGGGGTGCTGCGCGTCAGGCGTGTGCTGAGAAAATACCCGTCGAACCTGATCCGGATAACGCCGGCGAAGGGATTTGAGGCTCTCACTCAAAATCCTTTGCCACCTACATTTTGAGGTGCAAAGTGCTAAAAAACGTTCTGCCCGTCCTGCTGCTGGTTGCAGCTCCCGTATTTGCCAAACCGACCCTCACCGTTTACACCTATGACTCTTTTGCCGCCGACTGGGGCCCCGGCCCGGTAATAAAAAAAGCGTTCGAAGCTGACTGCAACTGTGAACTGAAGCTGGTCGCGCTGGAAGATGGCGTCTCGCTGCTTAACCGTCTGCGTATGGAGGGTAAAAACAGCAAAGCTGACGTGGTGCTGGGACTGGACAACAATCTGCTCGAAGCAGCAACCAGCACCAACCTCTTTGCCAAAAGCGGCGTCGCCACTGATGCGGTTAAGGTACCAGGCGGCTGGAAGAATGACACCTTTGTCCCCTTTGATTACGGCTGGTTTGCCTTCGTTTACGATAAAACCAAACTGCAGAACCCGCCGAAAAGCCTGAAAGAGCTGGTTGAAAGCGAACAGAAATGGCGCGTGATCTACGAAGATCCACGGACCAGCACACCGGGGCTGGGTCTGCTGTTATGGATGCAGAAAGTCTATGGCGATAAATCATCAGACGCCTGGAAGAAGCTGGCGGCGAAGACCGTCACCGTCACTAAAGGCTGGAGCGAAGCTTACGGTCTGTTCCTGAAAGGGGAAGGTGACTTAGTGCTGAGCTATACGACCTCTCCGGCTTACCACATCATTGAAGAGAAAAAAGAGCAGTACGCCGCCGCTAACTTCAGCGAGGGACACTACCTGCAAGTTGAAGTCGCGGCCCGCACCGCCGCCAGCAAAGAGCCTGAGCTGGCAGAAAAATTCCTCAAATTCATGGTGTCTCCGGCGTTCCAGAACGCCATCCCTACCGGCAACTGGATGTACCCGGTAACCAACGTGGCGCTGCCGGCGGGTTTTGATACGCTGGTGAAACCTCAAACCTCCCTTGAGTACACCTCTGAACAGGTGGCAACTCAGCGCGCCGACTGGATCCGTGCATGGCAACACGCCGTCAGCCGCTGATTCCCGGCTGGATGGCGCCCGGCCTGACCGCCGCTACCGTCATGGTAGCGGTAGCGCTGGCCGCCTTCCTGGCGCTCTGGAAGCACGCCCCCGCGTCTGAACTGACGGAGGTCTTACAGGACAGCTATCTGTGGCACGTGGTGCGTTTTTCCTTCTGGCAGGCGTTTCTCTCAGCCCTGTTCTCCGTGGTTCCGGCTATTTTTCTCTCCAGAGCGCTCTACCGACGTCGCTTCCCGGGGCGAATGGCGCTGTTACGTTTGTGCGCCATGACCCTGATTCTGCCGGTGCTGGTGGCGGTCTTTGGCATTCTCAGCGTTTACGGTCATCATGGCTGGCTGGCGTCGCTATTTTCCGCACTCGGACTGAAGTGGTCCTTCTCACCTTATGGACTCCAAGGCATCCTGCTGGCCCATGTCTTTTTTAACCTGCCGATGGCCTCACGTTTACTGCTTCAGGCGCTGGAACAGATCCCCGGTGAGCAGCGCCAGCTTGCGGCACAGCTGGGTATGCGAGGCTGGTCCTTTTTCCGCTATGTCGAGTGGCCGTGGCTGCGTCGACAAATTCCCCCCGTCGCAGCACTGATTTTCATGCTCTGCTTTGCCAGTTTTGCCACCGTGCTGTCGCTGGGCGGCGGGCCGCAGGCGACTACTATTGAACTGGCCATTTACCAGGCGCTGAGCTATGACTTTGACCCTGGCCGCGCGGCACTGCTGGCGCTGATTCAGATGGTCTGCTGCCTGGGGCTGGTTCTGCTCAGCCAGCGCCTCAGCAAAGCCTTTGCCGTGGGGAGCCATCAGATTCAGGGCTGGCGCGATCCGCAGGACAGGCTCTTTAGCCGCATCTGTGATGTCACCCTGATTGCGCTGGCGCTGCTGCTGCTTCTCCCGCCGCTGCTGGCGGTGATGTTTGACGGGCTGAACCTCAGCATGCTGAACATGCTCTCACGTCCGGTGCTCTGGCAGGCGGTCTGGACCTCGTTACGCATTGCGCTCTGTGCGGGGCTGCTCTGCATTGTCTTCACCATGATGCTGCTCTGGAGCAGCCGCGAACTGCGCGCACGCCAGCAGATCCTGGCAGGCCAGGCGCTGGAGATGAGCGGCATGTTGATTCTGGCGATGCCAGGCATTGTCCTGGCGACCGGGTTTTTCCTGCTGCTGAACGACAGCATTGGCCTGCCTGGCTCAGCGGATGGCATTGTGATTTTTACCAACGCGCTGATGGCGGTTCCCTATGCTCTGAAAGTGCTGGAAAACCCGATGCGTGACATTACCGCGCGCTACAGCCTGCTGTGCCAGTCGCTGGGTATGACGGGAGTGCGTCGCCTGCGGGTGGTGGAACTGCGAGCGCTGAAGGTGCCGCTGGCGCAGGCGCTGGCCTTTGCCTGCGTACTCTCCATCGGTGATTTTGGGGTGGTCGCGCTTTTTGGTAACGACGATTTTCGCACCCTGCCGTTCTACCTTTATCAGCAGATAGGTTCCTATCGCACCCAGGACGGGGCGGTCACGGCACTGATACTGCTAATACTCTGCTTCTCACTGTTCACCTTTATTGAAAAACTTCCGGGACGCCATGCTAAGACTGATTGATGTAACCTGGTTGTACCAGCATCTGCCCATGCGCTTTACACTCTCGGCAAGACAGGGTGAACGTATTGCCGTACTCGGCCCCAGCGGTGCGGGAAAAAGCACATTGTTAAGCCTGGTTGCAGGTTTCCTGGCCCCGGCGAGTGGCACCATCATGATTGAAAACCGGGAACATACGCACACGCCACCCGCAAAACGCCCGGTATCGATGCTGTTTCAGGAAAACAACCTCTTTACCCACTTAACCGTCAGGCAGAACATAGGACTGGGGCTGGATGCCGGCCTGAAGCTGTCCAGCGCGCAATCCAGCAAACTGGAGACCATTGCTGCCACTATGGGGCTGGAGAGCCTGCTTAACCGGCTACCTGGCGAGCTTTCCGGTGGGCAGCGTCAACGTGTCGCTCTGGCCCGCTGCCTGGTGCGCGAACAGCCGGTGCTGTTACTCGACGAACCCTTTTCAGCCCTTGACCCGGCGCTGCGCCAGGAGATGCTCGTTCTGGTTCAGGAAGTCTGTCACCGCCAGCAGTTAACGTTGCTCATGGTCTCTCACAGCGTCGAAGATGCGGCGCGCATTGCGCCTCGTTCGGTAGTGGTGGCTGACGGGCGGATCGCCTGGGATGGAGAAACCGACACGTTGCTGAGCGGCAGCGCCCCGGTCTCCGCCCTGCTGGGCATCAGGTGACGACTTTCACGAGTATTTGCGCATAGACCGGCATCAGCGGATGGCGCACAAGAAGGGTGACCGCAATGGCTGCCACACACACCAGTAACGGCGTTAACCAGTAGAGGCGCTGGCGGGGAAGATAAGCGGAGAGTTTATCACGGCCACTTTTCTGGCTGCGCCAGAGTCGCCAGCACATCCAGCCAGCCAGCCAGACAAGCACCGCCGCCAGCACCAGCAACCATTTGAATCCACCGCTCTGTTCCCCCGCCGGAATATCAATGGCTGCGCCCGCCAGAATACCAGGCAGGAAGTAAAACGGCGGCCAGAGCAGGCAGCCAATGATATTAGGCACCACAAATTTGGCAACCGGCAGGTCAAGCATACCTGCGACCATCGGGATAAGCGGGCGAGTAGGGCCGACAAAACGCCCCACCAGAATGGTGAACATACTGTGCTGGTGCAGCGCATGTTCGGTTTTATCCAGTAACGCTTTGTTCTTTTGAAGGAAAGAGAGCCGGTGCAGAGGGCGCTTAAAGCGCCAGCCGAGCCAGAAAGAGATCCAGTCCCCCAGCAGGCAGCCGACAATTCCCGCCAGCCACGCATGCCAGAAATTCACCTCACCGCTGCCAATCAGCGCCCCCAGCCCCGCCATCATTACCGTGCCCGGGAGGATTAACCCCACCAGCGCCAGCGACTCAAGAAAGGCCACCAGCGCAATCGCAATCAGCGAATAGGTGGCTGACTGCGTCATAAAGTGTTCCAGCAAAGCTTGCATAGTCTATCCGGTTGAGTAACGACGCCGGGATTGTCCGGAGCCGAACCACAAGGGTCAATCCTTAATTATCCGAATAGTTTAGCGAGTAAGATATTCACCCGCGAAATTCATTGCGCTTCTTTACCCTTTATTCACATCCTGCACGAAATTCGCTGGGGCTGGCACCGGTGCATTTTTTGAATACCCGTGAAAAATAGAGCTGATCTTCAAAGCCCACGTTGCGCCCGACGCTGGCAATCGGCATACGCGTGGTACTCAGCAGCAATTTGGCCTGGCTGATGCGCTGATCCTCGCGCCAGCTCAACACGCTAACGCCCAGCTGCTGGCGGAACAGATGCGACAGGCGCGAGGGTGAAAGGCAGACATGCTGCGCCACACCTGCAATATCGAAATGGCTATCGGCCAAATGGTCGCTGATATACTGGCAGGCGTCGCGAACCCGATTATCCAGCGGAGGATGGAGAGATTCATTAATCGCATCCATACGTCGCAGCAGCAGTTGTTCCAGCAGGTTAATCGCCAGCAGTTCGGCATAACGTCCGCCACTCTGCCCGGCATCAATGATTTGTCCAAACAGCTCGCTGAACTGCGTCAGATGCTGTTCATCCGGGCGATAAAAACCGGTCTGGGCGAAAATAGTCGGCCAGCTTAACCACTCATGCCAGTAGGCACGGGGGCGGAAATAGACCCACTGATGATACCACTCGCTGGCATCGGGGTGGCGACCATAGTGGTGAATCTCACCGGGGGGGAAGAGCAGCATATCGCCGGGGCGGCAGACATACTGCTTGCCATTGTTATCAATTACCCCTTCCCCCCGGATGGTGAAGTTCAGAATGTATCCCTTCATGCCGAGGGGACGGTCGATGAAAAAATCGAGGTAACCTTCCGACTCAATGGGGGTCAATCCCGCTACCAGGTGGGCATTAAACGAGTAGCCAGGCAGCAGTGGATCGTTTTGAGATTCAGCCATAAACGCAATACTCCGGATGTCAGTCAGGAAACCAATTGTCCATATTGATACGCGCTTCATTCCCCCCACATGTTGACCGGGCACAAGGAAATGATCGCCACTTTCAACCCCGCCTGATAAAAGCAGTTATGCCAGTTTAGCGCATATTATTGGTAGAGAAAGGGCCAACCAAAGTGTCTATAAAGGCGGCAGAAATGTCCACATCGAATTTTTGCACGGCGTCACACTTTGTACTTACATAGCATTTTCGTCCATAAGATTAGCGAATACAGCCTGACGCTTTTTTCAGCCGATCACTATGTTTCTCCCTAAGGTAACTCTTCATGGAGCAACACGATGGCAATTGCAATTGGCCTCGATTTTGGTAGCGACTCGGTACGCGCACTGGCAGTGGATTGCGCGTCCGGAAATGAAATCGCCACCAGCGTAGAGTGGTATCCTCGTTGGCAGGAAGGTCGTTACTGCGACGCCGCCAACAACCGCTTTCGCCACCACCCCAGGGACTACATCGAGTCGATGGAAGCGGCGATCAAAGCCGTGCTGGCACAACTGACAGAGACGCAGCGTCAGGAGGTAAAAGGCATCGGCGTCGACAGCACCGGCTCAACGCCAGCCCCTATTGATGCTGAAGGTCGCGTACTGGCTCTGCGACCGGAATTCGCCGACAACCCCAACGCGATGTTCGTGCTGTGGAAAGACCATACGGCAGTGGAAGAAGCAGAAGCGATCACTGCACTCTGCCACGCACCGGGCAAGACCGACTATTCACGCTATATCGGCGGTATTTATTCCAGTGAGTGGTTCTGGGCCAAAATCCTTCATGTGACCCGTGCAGACCGCGATGTTGCTCAGGCTGCCGCCTCGTGGATTGAGCTGTGCGACTGGGTACCTGCCCTGCTCTCCGGTACCACCCGACCACAGGATATTCGCCGTGGACGCTGTAGCGCCGGGCATAAATCGCTATGGCATGAGAGCTGGGGCGGTCTGCCGCCAGCGAGCTTCTTTGACGATCTGGACCCGCTGCTCAACAAACACCTCCCGACCCCGCTCTTTACCGAGACGTTCACCGCCGATCTGCCGGTCGGTACGCTGACGGCGGAGTGGGCGCAGCGCCTTGGCCTGCCTGAAACCGTCGTTATCTCTGGTGGCGCATTTGACTGCCATATGGGAGCCGTAGGAGCCGGGGCACAACCTAACACGCTGGTCAAAGTGATTGGCACCTCAACCTGCGACATCCTGATTGCGGATAAACCCAGCGTGGGGGATCGGGCGGTAAAAGGAATCTGCGGGCAGGTGGATGGCAGCGTGGTGCCGGACTTTATCGGGCTGGAAGCCGGGCAATCTGCCTTCGGTGACATCTACGCCTGGTTTGGCCGCATCCTTGGCTGGCCGCTGGAGCAGCTGGCGATTGAGCATCCGGAACTGAAAACCCAGATCAAAGCCAGCCAGAAACAGCTTCTGCCGGCACTGACCGCCGCCTGGGCGAAAAACCCCTCTCTGGAACATCTGCCCGTGGTACTGGACTGGTTTAACGGCCGCCGTACCCCGAATGCGAATCAGCGCCTGAAGGGTGTTATCACCGATCTAAATCTTGCCACCGACGCTCCGGCGCTCTTTGGCGGGCTCATCGCCGCCACGGCCTTTGGCGCGCGCGCCATCATGGAGTGTTTTACCGAACAGGGTATTGCTGTGGACAACGTCATGGCACTGGGCGGCATCGCGCGCAAAAACCCAGTCATCATGCAGGCCTGCTGCGACGTACTCAATCGTCCGCTGCAAATTGTTGCCTCTGACCAGTGCTGTGCGCTGGGTGCGGCCATTTTTGCAGCCGTCGCCGCGGGTGTGCATACCGATATCCCGGCCGCGCAACAGCAAATGGCCAGCCAGATCGAAAGCACGCTGCAGCCCGCCACTGCGCAAGCCCAGCGTTTTGAACAACTCTATCGCCGCTATCAGCAGTGGGCAAAAAGCGCCGAGCTTCACTATCTCCCGGTAGCCGCGCCAGCACCGCAGGCAGCGCTCACTCACTAAGGACACAATAATGACGATTTTTGATAATTATGAAATTTGGTTTGTGATTGGCAGCCAACACCTTTACGGACCCGAAGCGCTGCGTCAGGTGACGCAGCATGGCGAACAAGTCGTTAACGCGCTGAACGCCGAAGCCAAACTGCCCTGCAAACTGGTACTCAAGCCGCTCGGCACCTCACCGGATGAGATAACAAACATCTGCCGTGACGCCAATTACGACGACAAATGTGCCGGTATGGTGGTGTGGCTGCACACCTTCTCACCCGCCAAAATGTGGATTAACGGCCTCACCATTCTTAACAAGCCGTTGCTGCAGTTCCATACCCAGTTTAATGCGTCCCTGCCGTGGGACAGCATTGATATGGACTTTATGAACCTGAACCAGACCGCGCACGGTGGTCGTGAGTTCGGCTTCATCGGTGCCCGTATGCGCCAGCAGCACGACGTGGTTACCGGCCACTGGCAGGATAAAAAAGCGCACCAGCGTATCGGCGCCTGGATGCGTCAGGCCGTCTCTAAACAGGACACCCGTCACCTGAAAGTGTGCCGCTTTGGCGATAACATGCGTGAAGTGGCCGTGACCGATGGCGATAAAGTGGCAGCACAGATCAAGTTCGGCTTCTCGGTAAATACCTGGGCCGTTGGCGACCTGGTTCAGGTCGTAAACAGTATCAGCGACGGCGACATCAGCGCACTGGTGGATGAATATGAAAGCAGCTATCGCCTGACCGCTGCCGCGCAGGTGAACGGCGACAAACGCCAGAATGTGATTGATGCCGCACGCATTGAACTGGGGATGAAACGCTTCCTCGAACAGGGCGGATTCCATGCCTTCACCACTACCTTTGAGGATCTTCATGGCCTGAAACAGCTGCCAGGCCTTGCGGTTCAACGTCTGATGCAGCAGGGCTACGGCTTTGCCGGTGAAGGCGACTGGAAAACTGCCGCTCTGCTTCGCATCATGAAGGTGATGTCGACCGGTCTGCAGGGCGGCACCTCCTTTATGGAGGATTACACCTACCACTTTGAAGAGAACAACGATCTGGCGCTCGGTTCCCATATGCTGGAAGTGTGCCCGACCATCGCGCTTGATGAAAAACCGATCCTCGACGTGCAGTACCTCGGCATCGGCGGAAAAGCCGATCCGGCACGTCTGATCTTCTCTACCAAAACCGGGCCGGCCATCAATGCGAGCCTGATCGATCTGGGCGATCGCTTCCGCCTGCTGGTGAACTGCGTGGATGCAGTGGAAACCCCACACGCGCTGCCGAAGCTGCCGGTTGCTAATGCCCTGTGGAAAGCCCAGCCGGATCTGCAAACCGCCTCAGAGGCCTGGATCATCGCTGGCGGTGCGCACCACACCGTCTTTAGTCACGCTCTCACCCTGGACGATATGCGTCAGTTCAGCGAACTGCACGGCATTGAACTTGCTGTTATTGACAACGATACCCGCCTGCCTGCCTTTAAAGACGCGCTGCGCTGGAATGAAGTGTATTACGGCTCCAAACGTTAACAGGGGAACATTTGGCCTGCTCCGGCAGGCCGCTTTTTCCTGGAGGAAAGCATGCTAGAGAATCTTAAACAGCAGGTACTGGAAGCCAATCTTGCCCTGCCTGAACATAACCTGGTGACCCTGACCTGGGGCAACGTCAGTGCGGTAGATCGCGAACAGGGCGTGCTGGTCATTAAGCCTTCCGGCGTTGATTACGCGGTGATGACAGCAGAGGATATGGTGGTCGTGAGCCTGGAGACCGGCGAAGTCGTGGAAGGCAGTAAAAAGCCCTCTTCTGACACCCCCACTCACCGTCTGCTCTATCAGGCGTTCCCGACCATAGGCGGAATCGTCCACACCCACTCGCGCCACGCCACCATCTGGGCGCAAGCGGGCAAATCCATACCCGCCACTGGCACAACCCATGCGGATTACTTCTACGGTGCCATTCCCTGCACACGCAAAATGACCGATGCGGAAATTAACGGCGAGTACGAATGGGAAACCGGCAACGTTATCGTCGAAGCCTTTAAAACTCAGGGTATCGATCCGGCGCAGATGCCCGGCGTGCTGGTACATTCTCACGGGCCTTTCGCCTGGGGAAAAAATGCTGACGATGCGGTACATAACGCCATTGTGCTGGAAGAGGTAGCTTACATGGGTATTTTCTGCCGCCAGCTTACCCCTGAGTTGCCCGCCATGCAGCAAACCCTGCTCGACAAACACTACCTGCGTAAACATGGCGCAAAAGCCTATTACGGTCAGTAATCCACGTGCATGAAGCGAAGCGTCCTGCTTCGCTTATCCCTTTGTAAGTTCCGAATTTTTGCATTACGTCTTCATGAATGTTGAATCTACAATGATAACAGGTAACGTTGTTGCCTGACCGATCACAAAGGATCCGCATCATGCGCAAAGGCATAATCAAACTGGTGGTAATGGGGGCGATCACTGCGCTTATTGTCATCATCTATAATGCCGTGGCTATCTGGCAGTTCAGCAAACAGGATCAGACGCGCCATGCAGACTGTGCCATCGTCGCAGGCGCAGGGATTAAAGGCGAGGGTCCGGGGGCGGTTTTTAAAGCACGACTGGATCACGCCATCTGGCTTTATCACGAAGGTTTTGTCAGGACATTGATTTTGACCGGTGGGATGAGCCCAGGCGCCACGCGCTCGGACGCCGCGGTGGCAAAAGCCTACGTGCTGGCAAACGCTGTCCCGGATGCCGATATTCTTATCGAAGAGCGGTCGACCGTCACGCGTGAAAACCTGCGCTATGCCGCAGAGCTTATGCATCGTCATCAGCTTAAGACGGCGCTCCTGGTGAGTGACCCCCTGCATATGCTGCGCATGCGTATTATCGCCTGGGATAATCACATTGAAAGCTGGTCTTCTCCCACTACCGCCAGCCGCTATCAAAGCGGGTCGACCCGGTTTCCCTTCCTGCTGCGCGAAGCCTTTTATTACACGGGCTACCGGATCCTGCGCTATCTCCCGGTGATACCTGTACAAAAAATCAGTACTGACGATCATTCCAGGTTATAATCTCGCCGTGAATGGCAGAGTGAGAGAACGGTGTGACGCAGGCGCGAGAAGGCTTTTTACTGACCCGGCACTGGCGGGACACGCCGCAGGGCACTGAAGTAGAGTTCTGGCTGGCAACGGACAGCGGGCCGTTGCAGGTTTTTCTGCCGCCTCAGGAGTCCGTCGCGTTTATCCCCTCCTCGCAGGTTGCGCAGGCTCAGCGCCTGCTCGATGGTGAACATCATTTCCGCCTCGCCCCTCTCCAGCTATCCGATTTCCATCGCCAGCCGGTACACGGCCTGTACTGCCGCGCCCACCGCCAGCTCATGCGTTATGAAAAGCTGCTACGCGACGGCGGCGTCACCGTGTATGAAGCCGATATACGCCCACCTGAACGTTTTCTGATGGAGCGCTTTATTACGGCGCCCGTCTGGGTCGACGGCGATGGGCAGGGTCAAAGGTTAGTGAATGCCCGTCTTAAACCGAATCCGGATTACCGCCCCTCTTTGAAATGGGTCTCGCTGGATATTGAAACCACCCGCCACGGTGAACTCTATTGCATTGGTCTTGAAGGCTGCGGTCAGCGCACGGTTTATATGCTGGGGCCGGCCAACGGTGATGACAGCGGGCTCGATTTTCACCTTGAGTACGTTAACAGTCGCCCGCAACTGCTTGAAAAGCTCAACGCCTGGTTTGCCAGGCACGATCCTGACGTAATCATTGGCTGGAACGTGGTGCAATTTGATCTGCGCGTGCTGCAAAAGAGCGCCGACCGTTACCGGGTTCCTCTGCTGCTGGGGCGCGGCAACGCTCTTCTCGAATGGCGTGAACATGGCTTTAAAAATGGCGTTTTCTTCGCCCAGGCTACGGGTCGGTTGATCATTGATGGCATCGATGCACTTAAATCCGCCTTCTGGTCATTCCCCTCATTTTCACTGGAATCAGTGTCGCAGGCGTTATTAGGCGAAGGAAAAGCCATTGATAACCCCTGGGATCGCATGGATGAGATCGAACGCCGCTTTGCCGAGGATAAACCCGCCCTCGCCACCTATAACCTGAAAGATTGTGAGCTGGTCACGCGCATTTTCCACAAAACTGAGATCATGCCGTTTCTGCTTGAACGGGCGACGGTCAATGGTCTGGCGGTTGATCGCCACGGCGGGTCCGTCGCTGCCTTCAGCCACCTCTATTTCCCCCGCATGCACCGCGCGGGCTACGTCGCCCCCAACCTCGGCGATGTGCCGCCACAGGCCAGTCCTGGCGGCTACGTAATGGACTCGCGCCCGGGTCTGTACGATTCGGTGCTGGTGCTGGATTACAAAAGCCTCTACCCCTCCATCATCCGCACTTTTCTTATCGACCCCGTCGGGCTGGTGGAAGGCATGGCCAGCCCCGATGCAGAACAGAGTACGGAGGGTTTTCTTGGGGCGTGGTTTTCCCGGCAAACCCACTGTCTGCCGGGTATCGTCGGCCAGATATGGCAAGGACGTGATGAAGCAAAACGCACCGGGAACAAACCGCTCTCGCAGGCGCTGAAAATCATTATGAATGCCTTTTATGGCGTGCTCGGTACCAGCGCCTGTCGCTTTTTCGATCCTCGTCTGGCGTCGTCAATCACCATGCGCGGCCATGAGATCATGCGCCAGACAAAAACGCTGATCGAGGAAAAGGGCTACGACGTAATTTACGGTGACACCGACTCGACCTTTGTATGGCTGAAAAAGGCCCATAGTGAGGAAGACGCAGCGCGCATAGGCCAGGCGCTGGTGGCGCATGTGAACGACTGGTGGACGGCGCATCTGAAGGCGCAGAACCTCACCAGCGCGATGGAGCTGGAGTTTGAAACCCATTTTTGTCGCTTTTTAATGCCGACCATTCGCGGCACCGACCAGGGGAGCAAGAAGCGTTACGCCGGGCTGATTCAGGAAGGTGAAGCGCAACGCATGGTATTTAAAGGGCTGGAGACGGTGCGCACCGACTGGACCCCACTGGCGCAAAGATTTCAGAAAGACCTCTACCTGCGTATTTTCCGCCGTGAGCCTTATCAGGACTTTGTTCGCGAAACCATTAAGGATCTGTTAGAGGGAAAACTGGATGACCAGCTGGTGTATCGCAAGCGCCTGCGTCGGCCCCTTGCCGAGTATGAACGCAATGTGCCGCCCCATGTTCGCGCCGCCCGTCTTGCTGATGAAGAGAACCTGAAACGCGGACGGCCCGCCCAGTATCAGAATCGGGGAACCATCAAATATGTCTGGACTACGCAAGGACCTGAGCCGCTCGACTATCAGCATTCGCCGCTGGACTATGATCACTATCTGACCAAACAGCTGATGCCCGTTGCCGATGGAATCTTACCTTTCACCGACGATGATTTTGCTACACTACTGACGGGGCAACTGGGACTGTTTTGACACAATGAGCGTGAACACTTGTCAGTTTTGCGCCCTGATGACGTTGGATGTCAGGTTGCATTGCGACGACCACTGAGCACATCCCCATCAACAGAGTACACATTATGGTGGTGGTATCTGACGTCAGCCAACAAAGAGGCAACATGAAAGACAACGGGTATAAGGAGTAGTGACGAAATCATTGCCATCCAGTACCATAGCGCCCTTTCTATTCCTGGCCCCAACATTAGACGCCCGCCTGCCTGTCAGACGGTGACGAACTATTGCCTGCAATTTAAGATATAGAGTCCATTTATGCCTTTTAAACTTGGTCAACGCTGGATCAGCGACACGGAAAGCGAACTCGGACTTGGAACCGTCGTTGCGATGGATGCGCGAACTGTCACATTGCTTTTCCCCGCGACCGGAGAAAACCGTCTTTACGCACGCAGTGACTCCCCCGTCACGCGTGTGATGTTTAATCCTGGCGATACGGTGACCAGCCACGAAGGCTGGCAGATGAGCATCGACGAAGTTAAAGAAGAAAACGGCCTGCTCGCCTATATCGGTACCCGTTTAGACACGGAAGAAGCGAACACGATGCTGCGCGAGGTGATGCTCGACAGCAAACTGGTGTTCAGCAAACCGCAGGACCGGCTTTTTGCGGGTCAGATTGACCGTATGGATCGCTTTTCCCTGCGTTACCGCGCACGTAAATACCAGAGCGAACAGTACCGCATGCCGTGGAGCGGCCTGCGCGGGCAGCGCACCAGCCTGATCCCTCATCAGTTGCACATTGCACACGATGTGGGCCGTCGCTACGCCCCCCGCGTCCTGCTGGCTGATGAAGTGGGCCTGGGTAAAACGATTGAAGCCGGGATGATTCTGCATCAGCAACTGCTGTCCGGGGCTGCTGAACGTGTGCTGATTGTCCTGCCGGAAACCCTTCAGCATCAGTGGCTGGTAGAGATGCTGCGCCGCTTCAACCTGCGCTTTGCGCTGTTTGATGATGAACGTTATGCCGAAGCGCAGCACGATGCGGATAACCCGTTTGAGACCGAACAGCTGGTCATCTGCTCCCTCGATTTCGTTCGCCGTAACAAGCAGCGTCTCGAACACCTTTGTGACGCAGAATGGGACCTGATGGTGGTCGACGAAGCGCATCACCTTGTCTGGAGCGAAGAGGCGCCAAGCCGTGAGTACATGGCTATTGAGCAGCTGGCCGAACGCGTACCTGGCATTTTGCTGCTGACCGCCACGCCGGAACAGCTGGGGCTGGAGAGCCACTTTGCCCGTCTGCGCCTGCTGGACCCAAATCGTTTTCACGATTTCGCTCAGTTTGTGGATGAACAACAGAATTACCGCCCGGTTGCCGATGCCGTAGCACTCCTGCTGGAAGGTAAACGCCTGAGTGATGCCGACCTCAATATGCTGAGCGACCTGATTGGCGAGCAGGATATTGAACCTCTTTTGCAGACCGCGAACAGCGATAAAGAGGGTGCTGATGCAGCACGTCAGGAGCTGATTTCAATGCTTATGGACCGCCACGGCACCAGCCGCGTGCTGTTCCGTAATACCCGTAACGGTGTGAAAGGCTTCCCGAAACGAGAGCTGCACACCATTAAGTTGCCGCTCCCCACCCAGTATCAGACCGCCATCAAGGTTTCGGGCATCATGGGGGCGCGCAAAAGCCAGGAAGATCGCGCTCGTGACATGCTTTACCCGGAGCAGATCTATCAGGAATTTGAAGGCGACACCGGCACCTGGTGGAACTTCGATCCGCGCGTTGAGTGGTTGATGGGTTACCTCACAAGCCACCGCTCGCAAAAAGTGTTGGTCATCTGTGCCAAAGCGGCCACCGCGCTGCAACTGGAGCAGGTTTTACGTGAACGCGAAGGTATCCGCGCAGCGGTGTTCCATGAAGGCATGTCGATCATTGAACGTGACCGCGCAGCCGCGTGGTTTGGTGAAGAAGACAGTGGTGCTCAGGTTCTGCTGTGTTCCGAGATTGGCTCGGAAGGACGTAACTTCCAGTTTGCCAGCCACCTGGTGATGTTCGATCTGCCGTTTAACCCGGATCTGCTGGAACAGCGTATCGGCCGTCTGGATCGTATTGGTCAGGCGCACGATATCCAGATTCACGTTCCGTATCTGGAGAAAACTGCGCAGTCGGTGCTGGTGCGCTGGTATCACGAAGGGCTGGATGCCTTTGAACATACCTGCCCCACCGGTCGTGCCATCTACGATCAGGTTCATACCCGCCTTATTGGGTACCTGGCCTCCCCCGAAGAGACCGAGGGCTTTGATGAACTGATCACTACCTGTCGCGAACAGCACGATGCCCTGAAAGCGCAGCTTGAGCAAGGCCGCGATCGCCTGCTGGAAATTCACTCCAACGGAGGTGCAAACGCCCAGGCACTGGCCGAGAGTATTGCAGAGCAGGACGACGACACGGGACTCATCAGCTTCGCGATGAACCTGTTTGATATCGTCGGGATCAACCAGGACGATCGCGGCGAGAATATGATCGTGCTGACGCCGTCAGATCATATGCTGGTGCCGGATTTCCCTGGCCTGCCGGAAGATGGCTGCACCATCACCTTTGATCGCGACGTCGCGCTGTCTCGTGAAGATGCGCAGTTCATTACCTGGGAGCATCCGCTTATCCGTAACGGTCTGGATCTTATCCTCTCAGGCGATACGGGCAGTAGCACGATTTCACTGCTGAAGAACAAAGCACTGCCTGTTGGCACCCTGCTGCTTGAACTTATCTATGTGGTGGAAGCCCAGGCTCCGAAGCAGCTGCAGTTGACGCGCTTCCTGCCGCCGACGCCGATTCGTCTGCTGGTAGATAAAAATGGAACCAACCTTGCAGGTCAGGTGGAGTTTGAAAGCTTTAACCGCCAGCTCAGTGCGGTGAACCGCCATACCGGCAGCAAACTGGTCAATGCGGTGCATCAGGATGTGCATACCATTCTGCAAAAAGGCGAAGCGCAGGTGGAGAAAGCGGCCCTGGCCCTGATTGAAGGCGCGAAAACCGAAGCCGACGAGAAGCTCTCCGCAGAACTCTCTCGCCTTGAAGCACTGCGTGCAGTGAACCCGAACATTCGTGATGATGAGCTTGCTGCCATTGAGAGTAACCGTCAGCAGGTGCTGGAAAGCCTGTCGCAGGCTGGCTGGCGTCTGGATGCGTTACGTCTTATCGTCGTGACGCATCAGTAACGGAGAAGGCTATGTTGATGGAGCCCTACCATCCGCCTCAGGAGCCCTGGCTGGTCATCCTTTATCAGGATGAACACATTATGGTGGTCAACAAGCCGAGCGGCTTGTTGTCCGTGCCGGGGCGTCTTGATGAGCACAAAGACAGCGTGATGACACGTGTTCAGCGCGATTTTCCGCAGGCCGAGTCCGTGCATCGTCTGGATATGGCGACAAGCGGGGTCATTGTGGTGGCGCTGACCAAAGCTGCCGAGCGTGAGCTTAAGCGCCAGTTCCGCGACCGCGAGCCGAAAAAGCACTATGTCGCACGCGTCTGGGGCCATCTGGAAAAAGAAGAAGGTCTGGTGGATTTACCGCTGATTTGCGACTGGCCGAATCGCCCGAAGCAGAAGGTGTGTTACGAAACCGGTAAAAAAGCGCAGACGGAATATGAGGTACTGGAGCGTGCATCTGACAACACCACGCGGGTGCGCCTGAAGCCCATTACCGGGCGTTCCCACCAGTTGCGTGTTCACATGCTGGCACTGGGTCACCCGATTCTGGGTGACCGCTTTTACGCGACACCAGAGGCGCTGGCAATGGCGCCACGCCTGTTACTGCATGCGGAAAGCTTAACCATCACCCACCCCGCGTTTGGCAACAGCATGACGTTCAAAGCACCGGTGGATTTTTAGTTTCGGGTCTCGTTTTTGCCCTTACCCTGACCCTCTTCTCAAAGGGGCGGGGGGCAGATTGTGCGGACTGGAACGGCGATTTTCTCCCTCTCCCTGAGGGAGAGGGTCGGCATGAGGATGAAAAACTGCAGACTTACTTAAACCCTTTTTGCTCTTTAATCAGCTCGTAAGCCTTCTGAATGTCCTGCGCTTTCTGCTTCGCCATCTCCATCATCTCTGGCGGTAAACCTTTCGCCACCAGCTTATCAGGATGGTGTTCGCTCATCTGTTTGCGATAGGCGCGCTTAACGGTCGCGGCATCGTCAGTGGTTTTGACCCCCAGCACATTGCAGGCATCTTCCAGCGTCGGGCCGCGTTGCGCCTGCTGCCAGCCGCCGCCTGCCTGTTGCTGATAGCCACCACCAAACTGGGCGCCGCCCTGCATCATTCTCAGGAACTGATCGAACTGGGTGCGTGAAATACCCAACTCTTCGGCGATGACATACAGCACTTCACGCTCGTTCGGGTGCAGCGAACCATCAGCAAATGCCGCCTGAATCTGAATTTCCAGAAACATCCGGATCAGGTCGAAGCGGCCAAAGCAAACGCTGCGAAACTGACGCATTTTTTCACGTAACGGGTAGTTATCCGCTTTGCCGACGCGAAAGGCCTGTTGTGCCGCGGTACGGGAATCCCCGTGAAGATTCATCCGGTCCATGAACAGGCTGGCTACCTGGATATCTGCCTGAGTAACATGCCCTTTTGATTTGGTCAGATGCCCCATCACCTCGAAGGTGGTGGCGAAAAAGAGCGACTGGCGTTCACGCTGATTGGCAAACCACGCCATTTTACGGCTGCGTGCCTTATCAAACATATGACCGACTAAAAGCCCAAGGACCGCGCCCCAAAAGCCTCCGCCCATAATCAGAGCGATGACCAAACCCGCCACTTTTCCCCAATACTGCATATACTCCCCAAATCGTCATGCCGTCGGCTAAAATTTGCTTTATCATACCCGTCATTCTATGCCGTGCACAGGTACACTCTTCTCTGACCTGGCTCGAAAACGGGCAGGATTAAAACTAGCGCAGCGAAGATGAGTACGTTAGTCTCTGACCGTTTGCCAGCGTAAAGCCACAGATGACGGAACAACAAATACAACGTATGAAAAAACGTATTCCCACCCTCCTGGCCACCATGATTGGTACTGCCCTATACAGTCAACAGGGGCTGACGGCCAGTCTCGCCTCGCAATGTATGCTTGGCGTACCCAGCTATAATCGACCTCTGGTTGAAGGCGATACCAATAATCTGCCTGTTACCATTAATGCTGATAACGCGAAAGGGAACTACCCTGACGATGCCGTTTTTTCCGGCAATGTCGATATCAATCAGGGAAACAGCCGTTTACGCTCCGATGAGGTACAACTTCATCAGCAGCAAGCTGATGGCCAGGCTGCGCCAGTGCGCACGGTGGATGCACTGGGTAATGTGCACTACGACGATAACCAGGTCATCCTGAAAGGTCCGAAAGCCTGGGCGAATCTGAATACGAAAGACACCAACGTCTGGGAAGGCGATTATCAGATGGTGGGCCGACAGGGCCGGGGCACAGCCGATCTGATGAAACAGCGTGGTGCAAACCGCTATACCATTCTGGATAACGGAACCTTCACCTCCTGTCTGCCAGGTTCCGACACCTGGAGCGTGGTCGGGAGTGAGGTCATTCATGACCGTGAAGAGCAAGTCGCTGAAATCTGGAACGCGCGCTTCAAACTAGGCCCGGTGCCGATTTTCTATAGCCCCTATCTGCAACTACCGGTAGGCGATAAACGCCGTTCAGGCTTCCTTATCCCGAACGCCAAATACAGTACCAATAACTCTTTTGAGTTCTACCTGCCCTATTACTGGAACATCGCCCCTAACTTCGATGCCACCATTACGCCGCATTACATCGCTAAACGCGGGAATATTCAGTGGCAAAACGAATTTCGTTACCTGACGCAGGCAGGCAGCGGGCTGGTAGAATTTGATTATCTGCCCTCTGATGATGTCTATCAGGATGACCACCCGACCGAAGGCGATCGTCATCGCTGGTTATTCTTCTGGAACCATTTTGGCGTAATGGATCAGGTGTGGCGTTTCAACGTGGATTACACCAAAGTCAGCGATCCCAGTTATTTCAATGATTTTTCATCGAAATATGGCTCCAGTACTGATGGTTATGCCACGCAAAAATTCAGTCTTGGTTACGCCATTGATAACTTTGACGCAACGGTATCGACCAAACAGTTCCAGGTCTTCGATCGTACCAACAGCAATTCTTACTCAGCTGAACCGCAGCTGGATGTGAATTACTATAAAAACGACCTCGGGCCGTTCGATGCACGGATCTATGGTCAGGCCGTGCACTTCACCAATACCAACTCGAGCCGCCCGGAAGCGACACGTTTACATATTGAGCCAACGCTAAACCTGCCTTTATCGAATTCGTGGAGCAGTTTAGACACTGAAGTCAAACTTCTTGCGACCCACTATCAGCAGGATAATCTGGACGATTATCGCAATTATGCTCAGCAGCAGTACAATGCGAATCCGTCAGGCAATGAACGGTTACTCAGTTCTGCCAACAAATTAAAAGACTCGGTCAACCGGACCCTGCCACAGTTCAAAGTTGACGGTAAGCTTATCTTTGAACGGGATATGTCCCTGGCCGACGGCTACACCCAGACGCTTGAGCCACGTGCGCAGTACCTGTACGTGCCTTACCGCGACCAGAGCAGTATCAACAACTACGACTCCTCGCTGCTGCAGTCCGACTTCAGTGGCTTGTTCCGTGACCGCGTATATGGCGGTCTGGACCGCATCGCATCCGCGAACCAGGTCACCTCCGGCGTCACATCCCGCATTTATGATGATGCTTCCGTTGAACGTTTTAACGTTTCTGTTGGTCAAATCTACTATTTCACTGAGTCTCGCACCGGCGATGACAATATCAACTGGGAGAAAGACAGCAAAACGGGCTCTCTGGTGTGGGCAGGCGATACTTACTGGCGCATTTCCGATCGCTGGGGCTTACGTGGTGGTGTGCAATACGACACACGTCTGGACAATGTAGCCAACAGCACCGCCGCCGTTGAGTATCGCCGCGATGAAGACCGTCTGGTACAGCTAAGCTATCGCTATGCCAGCCCGGAATACATTCAGGCTACCTTGCCCAACTACGCCACAACAGAACAGTATAAAGACGGAATTTCACAAGTGGGTGTGGTTGCAAGCTGGCCGGTCGTCGACCGCTGGTCTGTCGTCGGCGCTTACTATTACGACACCAATACGAGCAAACCTGCTGACCAGATGCTGGGTCTGCAATATAACTCCTGCTGTTATGCCCTTCGCGTTGGCTATGAACGCAAGATCAACGGCTGGGAAAATAACCAAAGCAAGTATGACAACGTCATCGGTTTCAACATTGAGTTGCGCGGTTTGAGTTCGAATTACGGTTTGGGCACGCAGCAGATGCTGCGGTCTAACATTCTGCCGTACCGTAGCTCTTTATGATGTAGTTGATTTGCCACGTAATCCGCATTGCGGTTAATTGAAATGGAAAAGGTATGAAGAACTGGAAAACGCTGCTTCTCGGTATCGCTATGGTCGCGAATACCAGTTTCGCTGCACCACAGGTTGTTGATAAAGTCGCCGCCGTCGTCAATAACGGTGTGGTGCTCGAAAGCGACGTTGATGGTTTGATGCAATCCGTAAAACTCAACGCAGGTCAGGCTGGTCAGCAGTTACCTGATGACGCCACCCTGCGCCATCAGATTCTGGAACGTCTGATTACGGATCAAATCATTCTGCAAATGGCGACCAAAATGGGCGTCAAAGTCACCGATGAACAACTGGATGAGGCTATCGCTAACATCGCGAAACAGAACAACATGTCTCTGGATCAGATGCGTAGCCGCCTGGCCTACGATGGTGTGAATTACAGCACTTACCGTGCGCAGATTCGTAAAGAGATGATTATCTCCGAAGTACGTAATAACGAGGTGCGTCGTCGCATTACCGTTCTGCCACAGGAAGTCGATGCCCTCGCGCAGCAGGTTGGCAATCAAAACGATGCCAGCACCGAGCTGAACCTGAGCCACATTCTGATTCCGCTGCCGGAAAATCCAAGCTCTGAGCAGGTAAACGAAGCTGGACGCCAGGCGACGTCGATTGTTGAAGAAGCGCGTAACGGCGGTGATTTCGGCAAACTGGCTATTACCTACTCCGCCGATCAACAGGCGCTGAAAGGTGGCCAGATGGGCTGGGGACGCATTCAGGAGCTGCCGTCTATTTTCGCTCAGGCGCTGAGCACGGCGAAAAAAGGCGATGTCATTGGCCCGATTCGTTCCGGTGTGGGTTTCCACATTCTGAAAGTGAACGACCTGCGTGGTCAGAGCAAAAGTATCTCCGTTACCGAAGTTCATGCACGTCATATTCTGCTGAAACCGTCGCCGATCATGAGCGATGACCAGGCGCGTGCAAAACTGGAACAAATTGCAGCTGACATCAAGAGCGGCAAAACCACCTTCGCAGCGGCGGCAAAAGAGTTTTCTCAGGATCCAGGTTCAGCGAACCAGGGAGGCGATTTGGGCTGGGCGGCGTCTGATATCTACGATCCTGCCTTCCGTGATGCCCTGATGAAACTGAATCGCGGCCAGTTGAGCGCACCGGTACACTCCTCTTTCGGCTGGCACTTAATTGAGCTGATCGATACCCGCAACGTCGACAAAACCGACGCGGCGCAAAAAGATCGTGCATACCGTATGCTGATGAACCGTAAGTTCTCTGAAGAAGCGGCTACCTGGATGCAGGAACAGCGTGCCAGCGCCTATGTTAAGGTCCTGAGCAATTAATGCCGGTACATCGCGTTGTTATCACTCCCGGCGAACCTGCCGGGATTGGCCCTGATTTAGTCGTCCAGCTCGCCCAGCGTGACTGGCCGGTCGAACTGGTGGTCTGCGCGGATGCCGAATTACTGACCGGGCGAGCCTGTTTGCTCGGTCTGCCGCTCACCCTGCGCGAATATGCTCCATCCCTGCCCGCCGTTGCTCAGCAAGCGGGCAGTTTGACGTTACTGCCTGTTGAACTTAAAGCACCGGTCGTGCCAGGCCTGCTCAATGTCGAGAATGGCCCGTATGTGGTCGACACCCTGGCCCGGGCCTGCGACGGATGTCTGAACGGTGAATTTGCCGCACTGATCACCGGCCCCGTGCATAAAGGTGTGATTAACGATTCAGGCACACCGTTTACCGGACACACCGAGTTTTTTGAAGAACGCTCTCAGGTCAACAAAGTCGTGATGATGCTGGCAACGGAAGCAATGCGTGTCGCGCTGGCAACTACTCATTTACCGATTAAAGCTGTTCCTGAGGCCATTACTGCAGATGTGCTCCGCGATGTGATCACCATTCTTCACACCGATTTGCAGCAAAAATTTGGTATTCGTCAGCCCCATATTCTGGTGTGTGGACTCAATCCGCATGCGGGTGAAGGCGGGCATATGGGAACAGAAGAGATAGAGACTATCATCCCGGTGCTTAATGAGATGCGTGCAACGGGCATGAATCTTAGCGGGCCGCTTCCGGCTGATACGCTGTTTCAGCCAAAGTATCTGGACAACGCCGACGCGGTACTCGCCATGTACCACGATCAGGGCCTGCCCGTGCTAAAATACCAGGGCTTTGGCCGGGGCGTGAATATCACCCTCGGTTTACCCTTTATTCGTACCTCTGTAGACCACGGCACCGCGCTCGAACTGGCGGGTCAGGGGAAAGCAGACGTCGGCAGTTTTATTACGGCGCTTAATCTCGCCATTACCATGATTGTTAATACTCAATGAATAATAGAGTCCACCAGGGCCACTTAGCCCGTAAACGCTTCGGGCAAAACTTCCTCAACGATCAGTTCGTGATCGACAGTATTGTCTCTGCCATTAATCCGCAGAAAGGTCAGGCCATGGTCGAAATCGGCCCGGGCCTGGCGGCACTGACGGAACCCGTCGGAGAACGACTGGACGAACTGACCGTCATCGAGCTGGATCGCGATCTGGCTGCTCGTCTGCAAACGCACCCGTTCCTGGGGCCAAAGTTGACGATTTATCAACAAGATGCGATGACCATGAACTTCGGCGAGCTGTCGGAAAAGCGGGGCCAGCCACTGCGCGTGTTTGGCAACCTGCCCTACAACATCTCCACCCCGCTGATGTTCCATCTTTTTACCTATACTAATGCCATTGCCGACATGCACTTTATGTTGCAAAAAGAGGTCGTCAATCGCCTGGTTGCGGGGCCGAACAGTAAGGCGTATGGTCGATTAAGCGTTATGGCGCAGTACTACTGTAATATCATTCCAGTGCTTGAAGTACCGCCGACGGCCTTTACACCGCCGCCTAAAGTTGATTCTGCGGTGGTGCGTCTCGTTCCGCACACCACGATGCCGTACCCGGTAAAAGATATTCGTGTGCTGAGCAGAATCACCACGGAAGCCTTCAACCAGCGCCGTAAAACCATCCGCAACAGCCTCGGCAATCTCTTTACTGTTGAGGTATTGACTGAGCTGGGAATCGATCCGGCTAAACGTGCGGAAAATATCTCTGTAGCGCAGTATTGCCAGCTGGCGAATTACGTTTCTGAAAACGCGCCACCGAAGGAGAGTTAATTCATGATCAATTCGCCCCGAATCAGTGTCCAGGTACAAAGTGTCTACATTGAGTCTCAATCTTCACCTGAAGAAGAACGTTATGTATTCGCCTATACCATCACCCTTCGGAATTTGGGGCGAACCCCTGTCCAGTTGCTGAAGCGTTATTGGCTTATCACCAACGGGAATGGCCGTGAGACTGAGGTTCAGGGCGAAGGTGTGATTGGCGTTCAGCCGCACATTGAGCCGGGCGGAGAATATCAGTACACCAGTGGTGCCGTTATTGAAACACCAATGGGCACAATGCAGGGCCATTACGAGATGATCGATGCGCAAGGGAAGGCGTTCCGCGTCGCAATCCCGGTCTTCCGACTTGCCGTCCAAACACTGATCCACTAATTCATGGCTACTTATCTTATTGGCGACATTCACGGTTGCTACGATGAACTGATCGCATTACTGAATCAGGTACAGTTCGTGCCTGAGCAAGACACCCTGTGGCTGACCGGCGATCTCGTTGCACGCGGACCGGGTTCTCTGGACGTATTGCGCTACGTGAAATCCTTAGGCGACAGCGTTCGTCTGGTTCTCGGCAACCATGACCTGCACCTGCTGGCGGTGTATGCGGGTATCAGCCGCAACAAGCCAAAGGATCGGCTCACGCCTTTACTGGAAGCCGCAGATGCCGATGAGCTGATCAACTGGCTGCGTCGCCAGCCGCTGTTACAGGTCGATGAAGAGAAAAAGTTAGTCATGGCTCACGCCGGGATTACGCCACAGTGGACGCTGGACATTGCTCAGCAATGTGCACGCGATGTGGAAGCGATCCTCGCCAGCGACTCTTACCCCTTCTTCCTTGACGGCATGTACGGCGATTATCCCAATAGCTGGTCCAGTGAGCTAAGCGGCATGGCGCGCCTGCGTTTTATCAGTAACGCCTTTACTCGTATGCGCTACTGTTTCCCGAATGGCGAACTGGATATGTACTGCAAAGACATTCCTGAACATGCGCCCGCCCCGTTGAAACCCTGGTTCACCATTCCCGGTCCGGTGTCACAGGAGTACAACATTGTGTTTGGTCACTGGGCATCGCTGGAAGGAAAAGGGACGCCGGAAGGGATATATGCGTTAGATACCGGCTGTTGCTGGGGTGGCGACCTGACCTGTCTGCGCTGGGAAGATAAAAGCTGGTTCGTGCAACCATCGAATCGCCAGATAGATCCCGAGGAAGGCGAAGCGGTTGCCTCATAACCCGTGTCGTTAGCCTAATAAAAAAGCCTGACAGGCCAGTGCCGTCAGGCTTTTTACTATCGCTTTCGCAGGCTTTATGCCCGGAGATCAGCGACGTTCCAGAATCTCGAAGCAGTAGCTGTGTGAGTTCTGTTCATCCGCATCATTAAACTCGCTGAACACAGACTCCCAGTCATCGGGATCGTAATCCGGGAAATGGGTATCGCCCTCCACTTCCGCGTCAATGTGCGTCAGGTAGAGTTTCTGCGCTTTTGGCAGGAACTGCTCATAAACGCGACCACCACCAATCACCATGATCTCCTGCGCATCGCCACAGGCCGCAATCGCCTCGTCAACCGAGGAGACCCACTGCACACGATCGTCAGTGCCGGGTTTACTACTTATCACAATATTCTTGCGACCTGGCAGCGGGCGTCCGATCGACTCCCACGTCAGGCGGCCCATCACGACAGGTTTATTGAGCGTATTACGCTTAAACCAGGCGAGATCGGCGGGTAAATTCCATGGCATGGCATTTTCCATGCCGATCACGCGATCCACTGCTAGCGCCGCAATCAGACTGATCATTGATAATTTCCTGGATGCAAAAAAATTGTCGCCACTATACGGAAAGCACATTCTTTCGTCGACTGGCGGCAGGGTAAAGAATGCGAAAATTTTCGCATTCTGTAAGCCACCCCTCGCCTGTATCGCTGACGTTTTGCTTTCGATATCCGTTGAATCAACACGTTACCCGCAAGTTTCCCACTTTATTACCGGGAGCGGTTACGGCTGAGGTTTTACTTCCGGCTCATCATGAGGATCGCCGGTATGGCGGCCCTCTTCTGTTCCCTGCCAGCCGTGGCGCTGAATCAATGATAAATGCGCCCGATCCTCGGTGATGATTTCCGTCAGCATAGCGCTGGTACGTTTAAAGACGGCGGCGCGGGACTGCGGATCGTTTTCCACCTCCGCCATCTCTTCCACCATCCGGGTATTAAACTGGCGGAACAGATCGGCGCGCTCACGGGCTTCATAGCGACCAAGCCCCAGCCCTTCCAGCGCCATGCGCCCCACCTTCAGCGCCGCTTCGAAAGTTTCACGTTCCGGGCTCTCAATGCCCGCCTGGCGCAGGCGGATGTAGTGATCAACATCGCGTGCACGCGCAATAATTCGCAGATGCGGGAAGTGTGTCTGTGCCAGTTCTGTTAACTGCAAACTGGCCTGCGGATCGTCAATCGCATTTACCAGCACTTCTGCCTTGCCGGCTCCGGCAGATTCAAGCAGGTCCGCGCGGGTAGCATCGCCATAGAAAACCTTCATACCAAACTTGCGCAGCGTTTCGATATGGTCAGGATCGTGATCCAGAACGACCATTTTTACCCCGCTGGAAAGTAGTAAACGCCCGGCAATCTGACCAAAACGCCCGAACCCTGCAATAATCACACGCGGTTCATCTTCATCAATCTCATCCGCGTCGTGCGCCTGGGTACTTCCTGCGTTATCCAGGCGGGTGAGCAGAACAAGCAGCAGCGGCGTCGCTGCCATCGAGAGCGCCACGGTCAGGGTCAGCGCCTTGACCCATTCCGGATCCAACACCCCTGCCATCTGTGCCGCTCCAAAGACCACAAAAGCAAACTCACTGCCCTGCCCCAGCAATGCGGCAAACCAGCGTCGCTGTTTCGCAGGGACATTCAGCGGTCGGCCAATAAGCCACAACACCGTAACTTTGATAATGAGGAACCCGGCCAGCAGAATGAGGATACGTAACGGGTGGGTAACCAGGGTGCCGAAATCAATCGACATGCCGACGCCAATGAAAAAGAGCCCCAGCAGTAGCCCTTTGAAAGGTTCAATATCGCTTTCCAGCGCATGGCGATATTCAGAGCTCGCCAGCAGAACCCCTGCCAGAAAGGCCCCCATCGCCATTGAGAGCCCGGCCTCTTCCAGCAGTAAACCAAAGCCAAACACCAGAAACAGCGCCACGGCACTGAATACCTCACGTAACCCGGAGCGGGCGACGAACCGTAGTGCCGGGCGTGCCACATAGCGACCGAGCGCCACCACCAGCGCCAGCGCACCAATAACTTTTAATGCCGAGAGCGCGAAGGCACCTAAGGTGGTCGATGCGCCGCTGCTGGCCAGCAGGGGGATCATCGCGACCAGCGGAATGGCGGCGATATCCTGAAAAAGGAGCACTGCAAAGGCGCTGCGTCCCATTTGCGAGACCGTGAGGTTACGTTCGTTCATTGCCTGCATGGCTATCGCCGTTGAGGAGAGCCCCAGCGTCAGGCCCGTCAGGAGCGCTACCGGCCAGGCGAGCCCCAGCGCCATGCAAAAACCGCCAAGCAGTAACCCGCAGGAGGCCATTTGCAACGCGCCGCCGCCAAATACCGGGACGCGCAGTTTCCACAAACGCCGCGGGTCCAGCTCAAGGCCAATGACAAAAAGCATCAGTACGACACCGATTTCCGCAAAGTGCAGAATCGACGCGGCATCCGTCACCAGGCGCAATCCCCAGGGGCCGATAATACAGCCCGCGATGAGGTAGCCCAGCACCGATCCCAGCCCCAGCCGGACGGCAATCGGCACAATCAATGCCGCCGCGCCAAGATAAATCAGCGCCTGAATTAAGCTGTGGCTATCCATGCGAGGCCTCCTGCCAGTCAATCAGACGCTGCCTGTAATGACGAGCCTCTCCTTCCAGGGTTTCATCATCGCAGATAAAAGTGCAGTGCATCGCAAAGGGCGGCAGCCATTTCATGCCGCAATAGAGCGCGGTCGCCTGTAGAGGCTGAGCCAGAACCTCAAATCCTGGGTGGGAGCCAATGTCAAAATGCGCTTGGCCACCGCCGGTGGTCACGGCCCAGAGCAGACTTTTACCCTTCAATGCCTGCGCCCCGTGACCATATGCCCAGCCGTGGGCGAGGACTTTATCGATCCAGAGTTTGAGTAAAGGGGGCGTGCTATACCATTGCATGGGGTGCTGCCAGACCACCAGATCAGCGCGGTTAAGAGCCGCCTGTTCAGCCGCAATATCGATAGTAAAGTCGGGGTAAAGCTCATATAAAGAGCGAACTTCAATCCCTTCCAGCGTCCCTATATGCTCAAGCATCCGCTTATTCGCATGGGAATGCTGCGGATAAGGATGCGCATAAATAATCAGAATCATTGATTAACCTGCTTTCACTGCACTATTTTTCAGTGAGTGTAGACAGTTAATCGACCGGCAAACAGAGATAATCTGTAGGGAATTGCAGGCATGGTGGGAAGACCCGCCCTCTGCTCAAGATCGTTAACGCATGCCGTGATTATGCTGCCGACAGATTGCGCACTCATCGATATTACCTTCCCATGAGATGAAAAGGCGGCCACAACTTTTACAGGTCAGGTGGCAGAGGGGGATATCTTTATAAGACGTTTTATGAATGTAAGGGGTGATGGATATCGCCTTCGTTGGGCAAACTGCCACGCAAATTTCACATCCTGAACAGGACTGTTCGCGGATAGACAGTGTCTCTTCACCCACGGTAAAAACGGCTGTCGGGCAGGCACGAAAGCAGGCCCCACACAACAAACATGCCTGCCTGTCGATAGCTAAGGCGAACTCACTCTGTTGCGGGAAAGCCTGCCGCGATCTATTAGCATCAGGCGTCGCGGCGTGGCAGCGCACCTCGCCCCCCTTTGTATGGAGCATTTTACGGCGAACGATATCCACTGTACTTTCTTGCGGTGGATAAACGCACCAGGCGGGCTCACCAAGCGCCTGTAAGCGAAGATTTAATATCGCTATTTCCCGCCCCCACGCAGGGTGAGCGTCCAGTTCCATCTCCACACCGCGAATGGCATAGTCGGTATGCCATATCAGTAATTCGTTCGCACTTGCCGGACAGGAAGAAAAAGGAGAGACCAGACGATCGCGACGGTAATATCGTGCAACCGGACTTAGATTCGTTAATGCCCCGGCGCCAACTGGACATGCAAACAGACAGTTGCCGCAACGAATACAGTGATCATTGTTGAGAATGGGGCCGCTACCGGTGAAGGATAATGCCTGCACCGGACAGACATCAACGCACGCCCTGCATGAAGAGCGGCGAAAACGGCGGCGGGAACAGGCCTCCCCTACACCCGGCGGGGCAGGGGACTCTGCAAGAGAAAAACGCAACATTACTGGATGCTAAAGAAAACCAAACGCAATAGCACCTCCGCCACAATCAGGAGCACACCGCCGATAAAAATAGCTTTCCTGCTGGCACGTAATGCGCCAACGACAAACACGAGTGCACCCAGTACTGATAGACACCATGCGGCGAGACGCAGAGTGCTCATTGAAGAAAAGGCCACAAGGGGTTGATGCGGGAAGGTCACCGCATCACTTTGTAGGGCCTGCGCCAGCCACTCCAGATAGGAAGGCTGCCCCAGCAGACGCACCAATATAGCCCCACCAATAAGGGCAATCGCCATTCGCATCAGGTTTCGCGTCAATGGCGCAGGCGTATACCGGCATCCAGCGATGAGAATAGTGGAGGCTACCGCGCCGATAATGGCGACCGAACCAAAAAACATCAACGGTGTATTAATATGCGTCCAGGTCACCACTGAAGCGTGCATATAAATAGCGCTCATGCAGAAGACATCCACTAATCCCAACAAAGCTGCGAGCGGGATAAGCCAACCCCAGAGCCGTTTAAACATAAGTGCAAGAAGTGTGCACAATCCCAACGAAGCGAGGAAAAGCGTGGCGAAAACGATCTCACGACTCAACCATGAACTGGCGATATGGCACAACGCATTCAATGCATTTAGTGGGTAGCCAAGGTGAAACACAGATGCAAGCAAGCCAACCCCGCCCGCCATGCAGGCAACCATCAGGGCAGGTAAAAAATGTCTTGCGAGGCTCGCCTGATAATCGGGACAGGCCGCTGCCTTCAACAAGGCTACAGACAGAAACAGCATAATGCCAACCGCCCCCTGCAACAGCAGGGTAAAAATCAGTAACGGTAACTCATGCATGGTGTGACTCCTCTTTTTCCGCACCCGAATGCGCTTTCACGACCAGGTTAGGATGGGTAATGGAAGAGTCTGGTAATCCTTTTACATCACAGAGGGCCCCATACTTTGCGCGCAATTCTTCAACAGGCCCGAAATCGATAGCGCCAAGCGGGCAAGTTGCCACACAGACTGGCGGCTCACCTTTTGCTAAAAGATCGATACACATATCACACTTGGACATTTGTCCGGTCTGAGTATTAAGCTGTGGTGCGCCGTAGGGGCAAGACCATGCGCAATAACCACATCCCACACACTTATCCGTATCAACACGAACAATCCCATCACCTGCGCGTTTATGCATCGCTCCAGTTGGGCAGTTTTTTGTGCAAACAGGATCGTCGCAGTGATTGCAGGAAATCGACAATGTGTAAGCGAAGACATTGTTTTCTACGCCGCCTTGTCCGGTAGGGACAAACCCGCCGCCATTCACTTCGTAGACCCGCCGAAATCGCCGTCCCACCTCAAGATTATTTTTATCTTTACATGCCACCTGGCATGCCTTACAACCTGAACAGCGAGAAGAATCAATGAAGAAACCCAACTGTTTTTCACTTACCGATGCGTAATCAATGAATTGGCTCATGCTTTACCTACCTCTACCAGCATGGTTTGATGGGAATTCCCTTTCGCCAGCGCAGTAATACGCGCCGAACTGAGCACATTGGCACATCCCCCGTGATCGACACCCTGAGCATCCGGCTTCCACCATGCACCTGCCTGCATTGCCACAACACCTGGGATAATGCGGGGTGTCACTTCCGCCGGAATCTGACTAATGCCTCGGTCATTGTGAATGCGCACCATATCGCCCTGTTGAATACCGCGCGGCTTTGCGTCCTGCGGGTTAATCCATAGCCTTTGCGTTTGCACTTCCTGCAACCACGGATTCGCATATTGGGTGGAATTAGCGCGGTTCTTCCCCTTCCAGGTAATTAACTGCAAAGGGTATTTTTGTGCGAGCGAATCGTCGGGCCCTTCATGAGCGGGTACGTAATGAGACAATGCAGGTATTTCTGCATGGTGCATGTCGTAGAGACGTTTGGAAAAGATCTCAATTTTACCGGAGGGCGTCTGGAAAGGATGATTCTCCGGATCCCGGATGTTGTCTGCGAACGCCACATGAGGCGCGCCTTTGAACAGATGCTGACGCTTCACCAGCAGTTCTGCGAAGGTGGGCAGATGTTCTTCAGGCATGGCCTTTCGCGACTGTTCCCAAATATGCTCGACCCACTGCTTTTCATCACGCCCTTCACTGAATGCCGCTTCCACACCAAGCTTCGCGGCCACTTCACGCTGCCACTCATAATCGCTACGACGTTCAAAATCAGGTTCGATCAATTTTTCGGAAAGAATAAGATAATTGGCGGTCCCCCATGTTTCGCCAATGTTCCAGCGCTCCATGAAGCTTGTTTCCGGTAATAACACGTCGGCATATTTCGCGCTGGGAGACAGATACAGGTCACTGACAACGATAAACTCAATTTTAGTTTCATCTTCCAGAACCTTTACCGCCTGATGGATATCAGGGTTCTGATTCGCCAGGTAATTCCCCGCCAGAGAAAACAAAATACGTATATTGCTCTTCAGCTTGTCGGTACCTTTTAAACCGTCCTCTGGTGTCACTTTGCTGGCGTCCTCAGCTGCCTGAACCCAGTTCATGATAGAGAGCGTTTCTTTCACCGGGTTATCCAGCGTCTCAGTACCCGTGGTAAATTTACGATTTCCGCAGCCGCCGTAACCCGCAGCCCAGCCACCTTTCACACCTACGTTGCCCGTTATCGTTGCCAGCAGGGTAGAACCACGTGCCGTACGCTCACCGCAGTTATGACGTTGGGGACCCCAGCCCTGAATCAGCGCAGCCGGTTTTGTTGTTGCGTAGTCCCGGGCTAATTGGCGGATGGTCTGTGCGGGAACATGGGTAATTTTTTCGGCCCACTCCGGCGTTTTCACTACACCGTCTTTTTTGCCCATGAGATAGGCCATCAACGATTCGTTTTCCGGCACGCCGTCTGGCATTGAATCTTCATCAAACCCTAACGTATATCGATTAATAAAGGTTTTATCATGTAGATTTTCACTGACGATGACATACATCATGGCATCCATTAACGCATTATCAGTAGTAGGCAGCAGCGGGATCCACTCGTCAGCCAGTGAAGAGGCCGTGTCTGAATAACGCGGGTCAACCACTATAAAACGCGTACCGTTCTTTTTCATTTTCTGAAAATAGTGGTTGGTATGACCAAATATTGTTTCTGTAGGATTATGTCCCCAAAGAATGACTAATGGGGTATTTTCAAGTGTATCTAACGAATTACCACTTGCTGCCGCCCCATATGTGTAAGGTGTGGCTGCAACCGTATTACCAAGGCTAACGGAATGGTAATAAGAGAGATAACCGCCTGTAAGATTTAAAAGTCGGCGCATCATTCCATCACCAGAGAACGCACCGCCGCTTGTCGCCGTATTATTATGCACAAAGCGTGATTCAGGACCGTATTTATCCGTAATACGTTTTAGATTATCTGCAATAAGAGTAGTGGCTTCATCCCAGGAAATCCGCTCAAATTTTCCTTCCCCGCGCTTACCAACGCGTTTCATCGGATATTTCAAGCGGTCAGGATGGTAGACAAATTTCCGATAACCCCGGCCTCGCACACATGCACGCATGATTGGCATATCGGGATCCAGGGCCGCATCCGGACGCGTGGCGATGCGCGTTACAACGCCGTCTAAGACATGCGCACGAATATCACATTTTCCGCCGCAATCGAAAGTGCTGCAGGTCGGGATAACCTGCTCTGCCACGCCAGATGTTGATTCTGGTGGCAGGGTTGTCGCTTGCGCATTTTTGGTAGAAATAAATGGAAGCGTCACTAACGCCGCGCTGCCTTTCATAAACCTGCGCCGCGTTATATTGAGAGAAATACTCTCTTTAGGGCTTTTGTTTTCATCCATGATGAGTACCTAAAAAGGAAATAATTTTCCTTTAATACGCCCTTACCGCCAATGACACAAATCAAAACTATAGAAAACACTGTTTAAAAATTCACAGCGACAATTAATAATATTTATTATTTATATTCAGTAAACTTCACCACCAGGACATATATATATCCACGGTGAATATGTGCGAGGCTTTAATTAATTTATATTTTGCCGCGGATGTAAATCTAAAAGCGATAAATCCTTATTACAGGCCTAACCTGTGTACTCACTGAAAATACCGCCTTGATAATCAGGCAAAAGAAGAGAGAAGCAGTGACGGAGGCCACTGCTTCGCGAACTTAGTTATCCAGTTCGCTCATATTCTTAAGCTGATCGCGGTTGATCTGCTCGGTTTTACCGGTTTCAGCATTTTCATAGGACACCAGCCCGGTATCGCTGTCTACTTCTGGTTTACCGTCTGTAACAATGGTCTTGCCATCGGTGGTTTTCACTGCCTGATTGGATGAACAGCCCGCGACGGTAAACAGCGTGGCGGCAGCAAAAATGGACGTTATCAGTAGTTTCGATCGCATGGTGTTCTCCCCTGCTTTCAGTTGGTTTTGATTATTCGCCTTATTATTTTAGGTTAACTTGCTGAAAATTTATGTAAATACAGAAGGTTCTGAGGCCGGGCAGCCGGATAAGCGCCTGCCCGGCCCTCAGAGGTTAGGGTTTAAGCTCAAGAATAGAGCTCATCATGGTGTGATTCAGATTGGTCATCACTTCATAATAGCGGGTCAGCTCTTCGCCGCCTGCTTTAGGGCTGCGCCATTTTTCGCGGTTCTGTTTTTCGAATTCTTTCAGCAGATCTTTTTGTTCATCTGCCGACCCGGCATGAATGAAGTCGGTGTAAATTTTGGTGGCATCATTCAGATTTTGCTGAAGCTCAGGGGAGCTGAAATGGGCGGTGATAACCGGCGGCTGATAACGCGACTCTGTGATGCGCATATTTTGAGTGTAATCAGCAGACGGAGAAAACTCATTGCTATAATAGTGCTTAAAGTCCTCTATACGGAATATCTTGGTTTTGTAGTTATCTTTAGAGGTAGAGGACATCGATTCAGGGAAAGCTTCAGTGGGTTTCAGTTCCCAGCTATTCGCGAATTTATCAATAAACAGCTCGCTGCCCAGATCGTTAAACGGACCGGTGACGGTCTGTCCGTCAATCGTCAGAGTATGCACATCACTGTTTTCACCGGCTGGCTGTACCCCTTGCGCCAGATACTTCTGTACCACATATATATAGCGGGTCCGGGTAGGGTTGATAAGACCACTCTCGCCTGAGCGAGGCCAGGCGTCAAACACGCTGAATTTGACCTTTTCACCACTCTCCAGGGTCAGCGTGTGTTGACCCGCGTCCAGCTTAATATTTTGCGTTTCTTTTGCCGGGATCGTTATTTTTTGATCGTCGATCGAAATCGCTAATGGTTTCCCGGTCGGGTTATCAATAAGAAACTCTTTGCTGTCGCCAAAACAGGCGGTTAACGTCAGACAGGCACCCAAAAGCATTATTCTTTTTAACACGTGTTTCTCCTTAAACGTGAAAGACGAACTCAGTAAACGACACGGTTTTAAGGGTAAAGGATGGCTCTCGCATAGTGAAAAATAAATTAACTATTAAATTTAGGGGGGACGAAAATAAAAAAAGCCAGCTTGCGCTGGCTTTCGGTTAGTCAACCCGGTTTTATTTCACGATCTGCGCATGCATCTCCTGCACCGAAATCACCTTCTCGGTGGCATCCGCATTCAGCGCCATCGCCGTCGCGAAACCGCCGTTCAGGGTGGTGTCGTAATGCACTTTATACTGCAGCGCACTGCGGCGAATCAGCTTGGAGTCTTCAATTGCCTGACGACCCGCAGTGGTGTTGATGATGTAAGTGTACTCGCCATTCTTGATACGATCCTGAATGTGCGGACGACCTTCATGCACCTTGTTCACCAGACGTGGGTTGATGCCCGCTTCGCCCAGCACAATCGCCGTACCGTGCGTCGCATCCAGCTCGAAGCCGTACTTCAGCAGCTTAGCGGCCAGGTCGACCACGCGCTCTTTGTCACCTTCACGCACGGAGAGGAGCGCACGGCCCTGCTTCTTCATGGTGGAGTTGCTGCCCAGCTGTGCCTTCGCGAACGCTTCTGCGAAGGTGCGACCGACACCCATGACTTCGCCGGTAGAGCGCATTTCTGGCCCGAGCAGCGGGTCAACGCCAGGGAATTTGTTAAACGGCAGCACCACTTCTTTGACCGAGTAATAAGGAGGAATAATCTCTTTGGTCACGCCCTGCTGTGCCAGCGTCTGGCCCGCCATCACGCGTGCGGCCACTTTCGCCAGTGGAATACCGGTCGCTTTGGAGACGAAAGGAACGGTACGCGCTGCGCGTGGGTTCACCTCTATCAGGTAGACTTCGTTGTCTTTGACCGCGAACTGAACGTTCATCAGGCCACGCACCTGCAGTTCAAAGGCCAGCTTCTGTACCTGCTCGCGCATGACATCCTGGATCTCTTTACTCAGGGTGTAGGCTGGCAGAGAACAGGCAGAGTCGCCGGAGTGAACGCCCGCCTGCTCAATGTGCTCCATGATGCCGCCAATCAGGACTCTTTCGCCATCGCAGATGGCGTCCACGTCCACTTCTACCGCATCGTCGAGGAAGCGGTCCAGCAGGACAGGCGCATCGTTGGAGACACTGACCGCCGTCTGGAAGTAACGACGCAGGTCAATCTCGTCATAGACAATTTCCATTGCCCGCCCGCCCAGTACATAGGAAGGACGCACCACCAGCGGATAGCCGATTTCTTTTGCCTTCTCAACTGCTTGCTCAATAGCCGTTACCGTGGCGTTCGCCGGCTGCTTCAGCTTCAGACGGTCAACCGCCTGCTGGAAACGCTCACGGTCTTCGGCGCGGTCAATCGCATCCGGGCTGGTGCCGATAACCGGTACGCCAGCCGCTTCCAGCGCGCGCGCCAGCTTCAGCGGCGTCTGGCCACCGTACTGCACGATGACGCCTTTTGGCTTCTCGATGCGCACGATTTCCAGCACGTCTTCCAGCGTGACCGGCTCAAAGTAGAGACGGTCAGAGGTGTCATAGTCGGTCGAGACGGTTTCCGGGTTACAGTTGACCATGATGGTCTCATAACCATCTTCGCGCAGCGCCAGCGAGGCGTGAACGCAGCAGTAGTCAAACTCAATGCCCTGACCGATACGGTTCGGACCGCCGCCCAGCACCATGATTTTATCGCGGTCAACGGACGGGTTCGCTTCGCACTCATCTTCATAGGTGGAGTACATGTAGGCGGTGTCGGTCGCAAATTCCGCCGCACAGGTATCCACGCGCTTGTAGACCGGGTGCAGGCCATACTGGTCACGCAGTTTGCGCACTTCTGCTTCACGCACGCCGGAAAGCGTCGCCAGACGGGCATCGGCGAAGCCTTTGCGTTTCAGATGACGAAGGAAGTCAGCGTCCAGCCCCGTAATGCCCACTTCAGCGACTTTCTCTTCCAGACGCACCAGCTCTTCAATCTGCACCAGGAACCAGCGGTCAATATTGGTCAGGTTGAACACGCCGTCAACGGAGAGGCCGGCGCGGAAAGCATCGGCGATGTACCAGATACGCTCTGCGCCTGCGTCTTTCAGCTCGCGGCGAATTTTAGTCAGCGCTTCCGGGTCATCAAGGCTCACTTTCGGGTCAAAGCCGGTGGCACCCACTTCCAGGCCGCGCAGCGCTTTCTGCAGGGACTCCTGCTGAGTGCGGCCAATCGCCATCACTTCACCAACGGATTTCATCTGGGTGGTCAGGCGGTCGTTAGCGCCGACAAATTTTTCGAAGTTAAAACGAGGGATCTTAGTGACCACGTAGTCGATGGACGGCTCGAAGGACGCAGGTGTGCGGCCACCGGTGATGTCGTTCATCAGCTCGTCGAGGGTGTAGCCCACCGCCAGTTTGGCCGCGACTTTCGCAATCGGGAAGCCGGTAGCTTTAGAGGCCAGCGCTGAAGAGCGGGACACGCGCGGGTTCATCTCAATAACAATCAGACGACCATTTTTCGGGTTCACCGAGAACTGCACGTTAGAGCCGCCGGTTTCCACGCCGATTTCACGCAGTACCGCCATCGAGGCGTTACGCATGATTTGATACTCTTTATCAGTCAGCGTCTGAGCGGGCGCCACGGTGATAGAGTCACCGGTATGAATGCCCATCGCATCAAAGTTTTCAATGGAGCAGACGATGATGCAGTTGTCGTTTTTATCACGCACCACTTCCATCTCGTACTCTTTCCAGCCAATCAGCGACTCGTCAATCAGCAGCTCTTTGGTTGGGGAGAGATCCAGGCCGCGTTCGCAAATTTCTTCAAACTCTTCGCGGTTGTAAGCGATGCCGCCGCCGGTGCCGCCCATAGTGAATGAGGGACGGATGATGCACGGATAGCCCACGTCAGCCGCCACCGCCAGCGCTTCTTCCATATTGTGCGCGATACCAGAACGGGCGGTATCAAGGCCGATTTTCTTCATCGCCACGTCGAAACGACGACGGTCTTCTGCTTTATCAATCGCGTCGGCGGTGGCACCAATCATGGTCACGCCGAACTCAGCCAGCACCCCCTGACGCTCCAGCTCCAGCGCGCAGTTCAGCGCCGTCTGGCCGCCCATGGTGGGCAGAACCGCATCCGGGCGCTCTTTTTCAATAATTTTGCGTACCACTTCCCAGTGGATAGGCTCGATATAGGTCGCATCCGCCATTTCCGGGTCGGTCATGATGGTAGCGGGGTTGGAGTTGACCAGAATGACGCGGTAGCCCTCTTCACGCAGGGCTTTACACGCCTGAGCGCCAGAGTAGTCAAATTCACACGCCTGACCGATGACGATCGGGCCCGCACCCAGAATCAGGATACTTTTTATGTCTGTACGTTTTGGCATGGCTCTCTTAACTCCTGATTATTTCGCGGACTGACGGTACTGCTCAATTAACTCGATAAAATGGTCAAACAGCGGCGCGGCATCATGCGGCCCCGGGCTCGCCTCCGGGTGTCCCTGGAAGCTGAACGCCGGTTTATCGGTGCGATGGATCCCCTGCAGGGTGCCATCAAAGAGTGATTTGTGGGTCACTCGCAGGTTGGCAGGCATGGAGGCTTCATCCACAGCAAAACCGTGGTTCTGTGCGGTAATCATCACCGTGTTGTTGTCAATATCCTTCACCGGATGGTTGCCGCCGTGGTGGCCGAACTTCATCTTCACGGTGTTTGCGCCGCTTGCCAGAGCCAGAAGCTGATGACCAAGGCAGATGCCAAAGACGGGAATCTCAGTTTCCAGGAAGGATTTAATCGCATTGATAGCGTAATCGCACGGTGCCGGGTCGCCAGGGCCGTTGGAAAGGAAGATGCCGTCCGGATTCATTTTCAGCACGTCTTCTGCCGGGGTTTTGGCCGGCACCACGGTCAGGCGGCAGCCGCGATCAACCAGCATACGCAGAATGTTACGTTTTGCGCCGTAATCGTAGGCCACCACATGGAACGGCAACTCACTCTCTTTTTTCGCTTCCGGCAGCTCGCCTGCAAGCGTCCAGCTTCCCTGCGTCCAGCTGTAGGTTTCAGCGGTAGTGACTTCTTTCGCCAGATCCATCCCGTTCAGACCCGGGAACGCTTTGGCTTTTTCCAGCGCCAGCGCAGCATCCAGATTATCTCCCGCGATAATGCAGCCGTTTTGTGCCCCTTTCTCACGCAACAAACGCGTCAGCTTACGGGTATCAATATCGGCGATGGCCACAATGTTATGGCGTTTCAGATAAGAAGAGAGGTCTTCGGTGTTGCGGTAGTTGCTGGCAATCAGCGGCAGGTCGCGAATAATCAGACCTTGCGCATGTACCTGAGAGGACTCTTCATCAGCGGCGTTAGTGCCGACGTTACCGATATGGGGATAAGTTAGAGTGACGATTTGGCGGGAATAGGAAGGATCAGTGAGGATTTCTTGATAACCGGTCATTGAAGTATTGAAAACGACTTCCCCAACCGCCGAACCTGTTGCCCCTATGGCCCGACCGTAAAACTGGGTTCCGTCTTCCAGAACCAATAGCGCTGACTTAATCAAAACACCCTCCAGAGAATATTCACTCACTTTATTTGCATATTAATTCAAATATAGCCCTTGAATCAATGCAAATCTGCGTAGCCGCGAATTTTTTGCAAACGGCGGCATTCTGGAGACATGAAGGGTAAAAGTCAACTTATCGCGCATATTTTTCATGTCTTTTTGCGCCCCAGGAAAGAATAGCATGAAATAAGGATAGAAAAGATCAGCTTTATGCGTCTACGTAAACGCTTGCGCAGCGGTGAAAACGGTAGGGTTGTCGTCAGGGGCTTAAAAACCAGACCAGATGGTCAAAATTAACATTTTTGAGACAAAAATAGTGCTAATAAAGCCACAAAACAGGGGACTGGATTAAATTAATCCTTGTGAAGCATAAAATAAAAGGGCAATAAAATATTGCCCTATGCAATCAATAAGTTAAGACTGCAATAACCACATCACGATGGGTAATAAAACTTACAAATCGTTAAGACTGAGCACATCACGCATATCAAAAAGGCCTTTATCCTTGTTTTTTAGCCACAAAGCGGAGCGAATGGCACCGTTTGCGAATGTCATACGGCTTGAGGCTTTATGGCTAATCTCTATGCGTTCACCGATATCTGCGAACATCGCGGTATGTTCGCCGATGATGTCACCCGCGCGCACGGTCGCAAAACCGATGGTGCCAGGTACGCGCTCGCCGGTATATCCTTCGCGGCTGTATACGGCGCATTCTTTTAGATCTTTATCGAGGGCGTGGGCAATCGCCTCACCCATAGCCAGCGCGGTGCCCGACGGGGCATCCACTTTGTGGCGATGGTGGGCCTCCACAATTTCAATATCCGTATACTCACCCATCACTTTTGCTGCTTTCTCAAGCAACTTCAGCATGACGTTCACCCCCACGCTGAAGTTGGCGGCAAAGACGATACCAATCTCTTTCGCGGCGTCACTAATGGCCTGCCTGCCCGCATCATCAAAGCCGGTGGTGCCAATCACCATCCCTTTTTGATGCTTGCGGCAAAAATCCAGGTGCGCCAGCGTGCCTTCAGGCCGGGTAAAATCGACGAAGACGTCAAAATCATCCTTTACCGTCTCAGGACAACTGCTGACGGTGACGCCCGTTTTGCCCACACCCGCCAGCTCTCCCGCGTCGCTACCCAGCAGGGAAGAGCCTTCACGCTCCAGCGCTGCGCCCAGGGCAACGCCCTCCATTTGCAGGGTGGCCTGAATTAACTGACGGCCCATACGCCCGCCGGCACCCGCGATAGCAACGCGGATTAGTGCATCATGCATAGTTGTACTCTTTTGTTAATAAAATGCTGAAATCGCTTCCAGATTAACCAGCCCACGGCGTGGCTGCCAACTGAAAACGACGATAATAAGAATTAAATGATAAACAGCATGAAGTATCAGTAAAAGGCATGAGTGCGCATGTTGCGATTTGCAAAGCAAAACTGGCTGGACGTGCTGTCCCCGAAAGCAGAAAGGCGATGAGATGCTTTCGGGCACGGCATTACCCTTGAATATCACTGCCTGAGTCAGTCAACGCTATAGCTCACTATCAGTTGTCCTTTTTTGAGCTTTATGGTGGTGAGCGTAATGAGACCAATTTCACCGGTCGCTGGCATATGGGTTCCCCCGCAGCCATAAGCCGGCAGTTCACCAAAACGGACCTGTCGTTTGCCATCGACGAACGCAACGTTCAGCGGAAGATTTTCTGCAACCCATCCCGTGATAAGCGCCTCCAGGGCAGCCCCATCTGGCAATGCGCTGGCACCGGTAAAGGTAATACGCCCTTCCCCCGGCCAGTGATGCGCTTTTACGGGCTGCAATTGATGCATTTCACCTGCATAACCAATCAAATGCCCGGCTGAGTGCCAGCGCGAATGCAGGCGTCGTAGTTCGCGGTCGACCCGGACAGACACCCGTCCGGGTTCAATGGGCGCAGAGGTACGGTGCCATACGCTGTCACCCTCATTAAATACGCCCAACACCGCAACTTCATTAATCCAGCCCTTGTCAGCAGGCTGTCCACCGCCCTGAGGGTGAAACAGGGTTGCGTCCAGTTCTACATTAAAACCGCCATCCTCGGCGCTAACACAGCGCAGGACATTCGCCTCTCCGTCGGTCTCATCACAGGTGTAGTAATCTCGTTGGGTCATTCATTTTCTCCTCTCAATGACATCAGTATATTATCTTCGGTAATGAAGATAATCGGTCCTTCCCTCAACGCACTTTTGCCTGGCAGACACAAATGAACATTACCTTACTTCCCGATCTCGCCACCTTTGTTCAGATTGTCGAACAGGGTAGCTTCTCTGCAGCCGCACGGGTGACGGGTGCCACCCCCTCCGCGATGAGCCGCTGCGTGTCACGCCTTGAAGAAGCGTTGGGGAGTAAATTGCTGCACCGCACCACCCGAAAACTGCGACTAAGCGACGCCGGACATGCCGTCTTCGCACATGCACAGACCATGCTGGATGCGGCAAAACTGGCGATGGATGTGGGTAGTAGCGTGCAGGACATCGCCCAGGGTACGCTCACCATCAGTGTGCCGAAAGCCGTGGGTCGTTTTGTTATTCATCCACTGATGCGTGACTTTCTGGCAACATACCCGCAGGTCAACGTGCGCCTGCGCCTGGAAGACAGGTATATGGATCTGATTGATGAGAGCATCGATCTTGCGCTGCGGATAACCAACTCCCCTTCACCAGGCCTGTATGGCAAAGCCTTAATGCCCATCCGCCATCTCATTTGCGCCACACCCGCCTATTTGCAACAGCACGGGAGGCCTGAAAAGCCAGAAGATTTGCGCAGTCACAGCTGTATCAGTCTGGGGGAAACCCCTGCCGATTCACGCTGGAAATTTTGCAAAAACGGCAAGACCGTCACCCTGCAAACGCAGGGACGCTATGCGGCCAACCACACGGGCGTACGACTGGATGCAGTACTGAATCATGTGGGTATTGGTAGCCTGCCGCTGTTTACCGCCAGAGAAAAACTGGCGAGCGGAGAGATTGTGCAGGTTCTGCCGGAGTGGGAGTTTATCAGTGCCTATTCAGGTGAACTCTGGCTGCTGTGGTCGTCAGGCAGGCATATGCCCGCACGCATGCGGGCCATGATTGATTATCTGGGTGAGAAAATGGCGATTACGGCGCGAGACGAATGACGCTGGCAACCCACTCCCGGAACGCCTCAACATCGATACCCAGCGCCACCTGCGCGTTGGCGGGTTTTCCGAGTTTACCTTCAATATCCACAACCGTGGTCCCCGCTGTCCATGTGCCCTGCGTCTCAACCGCCACAAAGCAGGGTTTAAGCGTGAACAGAGAAGGACGCGCCAGCCAGGCGATGGCGCAAAGATCATGCATGCGCAGACCCGTCGCCATACTGCCGCTGCGGTAGTGGCTGAACACGGCATGGAGCATCTTTCCCGTCTCATTCAACGCAGGCAAGGAGGCCAGATATTCAGGCGTCAGGGTGGCATGATTTGTCACGTCCAGACCGCACATCACAATCTCAATTCCGCTATTGAACACCCGGGCGGCGGCTTCCGGATCAATGGCGATATTGAATTCCGCATTGGGGGTGAAGTTGCCGCGCCCGGCGGAGCCTCCCATCATGACAAGGCGGCAGATGTTGAACTGACACTCAGGATAGTGCGTCAGCAGCAGCGCAATATTGGTCAAGGGGCCAATCGCAACCAGCGTGACAGGTTCAGGCGATGCCATCAGCTGATCACGAATAGCTTCGAATGCCGGTTTCGCCAGCGGCTGGCGCTGATGCTCCACGAAAGCGTACCCTTCCATTCCCGATTCGCCATGAACAGTCGCAGCGTCGCGAAGCGGGCGCAGTAACGGGGTGGCCGCCCCCTGCGCGACGGGCACGCTGGCATTCCAGAAATGCAGCAGTTGTAGCGCATTGCGCGTCGTTTTTTCCAGCGAGACATTACCTGCGACCGTGGTTATCAGCCTCAGATCAAGCTCAGGGGCAAAAAGCGCGGCGGCGATGGCCGCCGCATCGTCAATTCCCGGATCGGTGTCGAGAATAATGGGCAGACGCATAACTCCTCCATAAAAAATGCCAGACCGTAGTCTGGCATCATCTCATACTGGCAACGCAAAAAGGTTATTCGACTTCGCGTACATCCACCCGCAGCTCTTTTGGCACTTCGAAAACAATGTTCTCTTCACGCCCTTCCAGCGGTATAGCGTCGCCGCCACCCAACTCCTGTAAACGGGTAATCACGTTTTGCACCAGGATATCCGGAGCAGATGCCCCTGCGGTGACGCCCACGCAGTTGATGTTCTTTACCCAGACTTCCTGAATATCTGAAGCATCATCAATCAGATAAGCCGATTTGCCCATACGCTGGGCCAGCTCCGCGAGGCGATTTGAGTTAGACGAGTTTTTCGACCCGACCACCAGCACCACCTCAGCCTGCTCCGCCAGCGCACGAACCGCTTCCTGACGGTTGGTCGTGGCATAACAGATATCGTCTTTGCGGGGCCCCACAATTTTGGGAAAACGCTCACGCAGTGCATCTATCACTTCTGACGTATCGTCTACCGAGAGTGTGGTCTGGGTCATGAACGAGAGCTTGCCAACATCTTTGATGTTCAGCGTGGCGACGTCGTCGGGTGACTCCACCAGATACATACCGCCTTTCTCGTTGCTGTACTGGCCCATCGTCCCTTCCACTTCCGGGTGACCAGCGTGACCAATCAGGATGGCTTCTTCGCCACGGCGGCTGGCACGTGCGACTTCCATATGCACCTTCGTTACCAGCGGGCAGGTAGCATCGAAGACCGTCAGGTCGCGACTTTTTGCTTCATTGCGCACCGCCTGGGATACGCCATGCGCAGAGAAAATGAGAATTGCGCCGTCAGGCACTTCGCTGATTTGCTCAATAAAAATCGCCCCGCGTTCGCGCAGGCTGTCTACCACGTAGCGGTTATGAACCACTTCGTGACGAACGTAAATGGGCGCACCGTAAATTTCCAGTGCGTTTTCAACAATGCTGATAGCACGGTCAACCCCGGCGCAAAAACCGCGTGGGTTAGCCAACAGAATCTGCATTCAACCCCTCCAGTACTGGCTCAATCTCCAGTACATCAACATCAAAATGAACGGTCTGGCCTGCCAGCGGATGATTAAAGTCCACGGTGATAGAGTCGCCGTTGACTTCACGGATCACGCCCGGCATTTCGCTGCCATCCATAGAGGTAAAGAGCATAATCGCACCGATTTCAGGCTCCCCTGCATCCATAAAATCACGGCGCGAGAAGTACTGAATCAGATCGGGAACCGGTGTACCAAACGCCGCATCAGGCTCCAGAGAGAAGGCTTTTTTATCTCCCTCTTTCAGCCCCAGCAGGTGCTGTTCCAGTCCTTCAGAGAGCGAACCGTCTCCCAGGCGAAACAGAGCAGGTTTACCATTATTGCGGGTCGACTCAGCGGTGGAGCCATCTTCGAGCTTGAGCGTGAAGTGAACCAGCACCGCGCTATTACTCTGTATGGATTTTGACATGCAGGTTTGCTCACTTGTTGGGCCTGATGGCGATGCGCTTATCAGGCAAGAAAACCTGATAAGCGCCACCCGGCAATGTTATGCGGCTTTTTTCTCGGCGGAAGGCAAGAAGCCTTCCAGCACAATCAACGCGGCGCCAATACAAATGGCCGTATCCGCAAGATTAAAGGTAGCAAAATGCCAGTCGCCCATATAAAAATCGATCATATCGACGACAAAACCATGCCACAGGCGATCGAACAAATTGCCAAGCGCCCCACCAATGATCAGCGCATAGGCGATATTGTTCAGCTTCTGCGATGCCTTAGCGCGGTACATCAGCACCGTCAGCACCACACAGATACCGATCGCGATACCAGCAAAGAACCAACGCTGCCAGCCACCGCTATCGGCAAGAAAACTGAACGCCGCGCCATAGTTACGTGCGTAATGCAGATTAAGTGACGGGAACAGCGACACCGTATCCCCCAGAGCGAAGTTCTGGAGGATCAGGTACTTGCTGCCAAGATCAATAATCAGCACGGCCACAACCAGCCATAGCCAGCGCAGCCCTGTTGAACAGACAGATTTACTCATCAGGCAAACTTACGTTTTTCGCCGTCACCGGCAACGTTGCTGACACAGCGTCCGCAAATTTCTGCGTGTTCCGCCACCTTACCGACGTCCTGAGTGTAGTGCCAGCAGCGCGGGCACTTGTCTCCTTCGGCTTTGCTCAATGCTACTTTCAGCCCTTTGAGCAGTTCGCTCTGCTGGGCATCAGCACAAGCCTGAGCATAATCTTCAACTTGTGCACCGGAGGTCAACAGGACAAATCGTAATTCATCGCCCAGCGCCGTCAGTTTGGCAGCCAGTTCAGGCTCAGCAAACAGCGTGACTGCCGCTTCCAGAGAGCCACCGACCTTCTTGTCTGCGCGCGCCTGCTCGATAACCTTATTGACTTCACCACGCACTTTCAGCAGCTCGTCCCAGTAGGTGTCGTTCATCGCCTCGGTTGCGGCGAGGCCAAACAGCCCCTCGTACCACTCACCGGTGAAGACATACTGCTCGCGCTCACCTGGCAGATAGCCCCAGATTTCATCGGCGGTGAAGGACATGATTGGCGCCATCCAGCGCACCAGTGCTTCGGCAATATGGAACAGTGCGGTCTGGCAGCTGCGACGCGCCACGCTGTCAGCTTTCGCGGTGTACTGGCGGTCTTTGATGATGTCGAGGTAGAACGAGCCCATTTCGATGGAGCAGAAACGCATCAGGCGCTGCACCACTTCGTGGAAATCGTAAGACTCGTAGGCTTTGACGATGTCTTCCTGTGCCGCTTTCGCACAGCCCACCGCCCAACGATCCAGCACCACCATCTCTTCCGGACTCACCATGTCTTTCGCCGGATCAAAACCATTGAGGTTTGCCAGCAGGAAGCGCGCGGTGTTACGGATACGGCGATAGCTGTCGGCAGCGCGTTTGAGGATCTCGTCAGAGACCGCCATTTCGCCCGTGTAATCGGTAGATGCGACCCACAGACGCAGGATGTCCGCGCCCAGTTTGTTCATAACATCCTGCGGCGACACGGTGTTGCCGATGGATTTAGACATCTTACGACCCTGGCCATCAACGGTGAAACCGTGAGTCAGTACCTGGCGATAAGGTGCTTTGCCCTTCATGGCAGTGGAGATCATCAGAGAGGACATGAACCAGCCACGGTGCTGGTCAGAACCTTCGAGATACATATCCGCTGCGTGGCCAGCAAATTCAGGACGAACGTCAACAACAGAGGAGTGGGTGGAACCGGAGTCAAACCAGACGTCCAGGGTATCCGGCACTTTCTCGTAGTGGTCTGCATCAGCGCCCAGGATGTCGCGGGAATCGAGATCCCACCAGGCCTGAATGCCGTCCACTTCGACGCGCTTCGCCACTTCTTCCATCAGTTCCAGCGTGTTCGGATGCAGTTCCTGCGTCTCTTTATGCACGAACAGAGACATCGGCACGCCCCAGGTACGCTGACGGGAGATACACCAGTCCGGACGGTTAGCCACCATGGATTCAATACGCGCCTGACCCCAGTCCGGGATCCACTGCACGCCTTTGATTTCGGAAAGCGACTGCGCGCGCAGACCTTTCTGATCCATGCTCACGAACCACTGCGGGGTCGCACGGAAAATGATCGGCGACTTATGACGCCAGCAGCATGGGTAGCTGTGCTGCATTTTTTCAACGTGCAGCAGCGAACCGTTGTCGCGCAGCAGGTTGACGATGATGTCGTTGGCTTTAAAGACGTTTACGCCATCAAGAACCGGGAAAGTCCCCGGCAGATACGCGCCATCCGGGCCAACCGGGTTGGCAATTTCCAGACCGTATTTCTGACTGATCGTGTAGTCGTCCGGGCCGTGGCCACCTGCGGTGTGTACCGCACCGGTACCGGCTTCCAGGGTGACGTGATCGCCAAGGATCGCTGGAACATCAAAGTCCAGGAACGGATGTTTGAAGCGCATCAGCTCAAGCTCAGCGCCCTTCACGGTACCCAGTACGCTGTATTCACTGATGTTGACGCGTTTAAGCACGCTTTCTACCAGGTCTTTCGCCAGGATAACCGCTTTACCGTCAATCTGCACCAGCGCGTAGTCAAACTCCGGGGAGAGAGCGATAGCGCGGTTAGCCGGCAGCGTCCACGGGGTGGTGGTCCAGATAACCAGTGAGACAGGACCGCTTACCGCTGGCAGGCCGAATTTGCCCTTGATGGCATCCTGGTCGACAGCTTCAAACGCGACGTCAATAGACGGGGACGTTTTGTCGTAATACTCGACTTCCGCTTCTGCCAGCGCAGAACGACAGTCTACGCACCAGTGCACCGGCTTCGCGCCCTTATGCAGGTGACCGTTACCGATGATTTTACCCAGCGCCCGGATGATGTTGGCTTCGGTTCTGAAGTCCATCGTCAGGTACGGACGTGACCAGTCACCCAGCACGCCAAGGCGGATAAAGTCCTTGCGCTGGCCGTCAACCTGAGTGGCAGCATATTCGCGGCATTTTGCGCGGAACTCAGCGGCGGTAAATTTCTCGCCCGGCTTGCCAAATTCCTGCTCTACTTTCAGCTCGATAGGTAAACCATGGCAGTCCCAGCCTGGTACGTAAGGCGAGTCATATCCTGCGAGTCCTTTGGACTTCACAATAATGTCTTTAAGAATCTTGTTTACTGAGTGACCAATATGAATGCTGCCATTCGCATAGGGAGGGCCATCATGCAGAATGAAGGTTTTTTTGCCTTTTTTGGCTGCACGAATGATGCCGTACAGGTCATCATCGGTCCAACGCGCCAGCATTCCCGGTTCGCGTTTGGCGAGATCGCCACGCATCGGGAACCCTGTTTCCGGCAAATTCAGGGTAGATTTATAGTCACTCATCAGATTCTCGGTTCCGTATTTATTACGTGTCAGGCAGTTAAGCCGGTTTTGATAGCCCAAAGAACTCGCGGGCCGTTGACTCATCACGCGCAATTTGCGCTTTCAGTTCATCCAGCGAGCCAAATCGCTGCTCGTTGCGTATTTTTTTACGCAGTATTACATCTATATGGCGTCCGTAAAGGTCCATTACAACGTCCAGGATATGAACTTCCAGCTGCTGGCGTACGCCTGCAACCGTTGGGCGCGTGCCAATATTGGCAACGCCGGGTAGTAATGTATTACCTAAACCGACCACCTCTACCGCATAGACCCCTTTAACCGGGGAAACCTGACGACGTAGCGGTAAATTCGCCGTCGGAAAACCTATGGTGCGTCCCAGTTCATCACCGTGAACGACGCGCCCGGAAATACTGAACGGGTGGCCCAGTAACGCTTCGGCAAGCTGAAGGTTATCGTCTGCCAGCGCCTGGCGTATCGCCGTGCTGCTCACGCGCGCGCCACCGGTACAAAATGTTTGTGTACTGGTGACGTCAAAGCCGTATTGTTGCCCGGCCTTCTGTAATAACAAGAAATCGCCCTGTCGACCAGCACCAAAGCGGAAGTCATCCCCGACAGCAAGAAATTGCACGCCCAGTTTGTCGACCAGCAGGTCACTGACGAAATTTTGCGCCGTTAATGCTGCAAACCGGCGGTCAAAGCGGACACAGAGTACGTAATCCACACCTGATTTTGCCAACAGGTGCAGTTTTTCACGTAAACGGGTCAGGCGTGCCGGGGCCTTGTTACCTGCAAAAAGTTCAAGCGGCTGCGGTTCGAAGATCATCACCACAACAGGCAGGCCACGCTGGCGGCCCTCCTCGCTAAGCCCTTGTAATAGCGCCTGATGACCACGATGAACGCCGTCGAAATTACCAATAGTCAGCACACACTTTTTCGGTGCCTGGCTGAGATTATGTATGCCGCGTATCAGCTTCATGTCTGGCTCAAAACAGTGAAAATCGTCGGATTATACCTTGTACAACGTGCAACGTTAACCGACGATTGCCTGATGGCGCCAGAAAGGGGAAGGATTTCATTAAGCTGCCCACCATTGGTACGAAAAACTGGCCTGGTTAACGATTTTTATCGTGGAAAAGCTGTATTCATCGACAGCAAGCTGGTAGAATCCTGCGCCATCACTACGTAACGAGCGTTGTATTTAACGGCGCTTATTTGCACAAATCCATTGACAAAAGAAGGCTAAGAGGGCATATTCCTCGGCCTTTGAATTGTCCATATAGATCATATTTGGGAGTTGGACCTTGGCTAATATCAAATCAGCTAAGAAGCGCGCCGTTCAGTCTGAAAAGGCTCGCAAACACAACGCAAGCCGTCGCTCTATGATGCGTACTTTCATCAAGAAAGTGTACGCTGCGATTGAAGCTGGCGACAAAGCTGCTGCACAGAAAGCATTTGACGATATGCAACCGATCGTGGATCGCCAGGCCGCTAAAGGTCTGATCCACAAAAACAAAGCTGCACGTCATAAAGCTAACCTGACTGCACAGATCAGCAAACTGGCTTAATCGCCCGCTTGTTGTGCTTTGTAAAAAGAACCCGCTTAATGCGGGTTTTTTTATGCCTGCTATTTATCGTCGATAGCGAATAACGTTTGTAATCCCCGCATGCCCTCTTCCGTAAAGGTCACTTCCCGATAGCCCGGCGTCCGAAGGAGCCACCCTTTTTGTTCAAAGTACTGCAGCAGTAGCGCCCCCGCCTGTCCGCCAAGATGAAAACGTCTTTCGCTCCAGTCGAGGCAGGCACAGGACAACCTGCGGGTGGTTTTTTCTGCTAACGGCAGACCGATACGGGAGAACAATGCCATCCCCTGGGCCGTTAGCGTGCCGCCATCCTCCGCTATCTCCCCTTTCTTCTGCAGAGCATCATAGATTTTTACTGCCAGTTCACCGGCAAGATGATCGTAGCAGGTACGCGCTCGTCTTAAGGCCACGGGCGTTCGGGTTGTGGGAGGATTTACCCGCCGCCAGGACACCCCCATCATCTGCTCAATGAGTTGTGCAATGTCCTGCCCGGCAAGACGGAAGTAACGATGGCGCCCCTGGCTCAGGCAACTGACTAAATGACTGGTAAGTAACTTACTAAGATGGGCGCTGGCGGTGGAGGCCGAAATATCGGCCACCGTACTAAGCTCAGTGGCGGTCCATGCGCGCCCGTCCATGAGCGCGCAGAGCATTTTAACCCGCGAAGTATCGGACATCGCGGCAGCGACCACCGCGATTGAGCGTTCAGGCGCATCGTCCTCCGCAAGCGGCTCAGGATGACTCGCAGTCATGAACAGTGACCTCCCAGGGTTCTGTGGCCTCACTGGCGACGGCCGGATTATCGGTCACCAGAATAAGTTGATTAGCATGATCGCTGTACTGTACCAGGATATTCACTCCACGTAACGCCAGTGCAGCGGCAATTTCCCCTAACTCGCCTGGCCGTTCCTGCTTCAGCTTACGGATCAGTGGGCGTGACACACCACCCACCTGAAAACCCGCCGCGTCCAGCACCGCCTGCGTCCTTACCCCCTCTGCAACCAGAAAATGGGCATGGGCTTCGTTTCCTGTGGTAAAAACGCCCCCACCTTCAAGGCCAATGCCATTGCTGCCCAGCGTCTTACCCAATTTCTCCAGTTCACCCGGTGCGTTCTTCAGAATCACATGAATATCGTACATTGCCTTACCCCCGACTTTCCGACGAATATTCACGCTGAAGTCGGGCGATACGAATGCGATAATACGAGAAAATGGCTTCCCGACCTTCACTCTGTGCCGCGCGATGAAAGTGGTTCTTCTTCCATTCAAGAACCGAAGCCTCGTCACGCCACCAGGATAATGAAAGGATTTTGCCAGGCGTGGTCAGACTCTGGAACCGCTCCAGGTCGATAAAGCCATCAATCCTGTTCAGGAGTGGCTTGAGCTGCGCTGCAAGTTCGAGGTATCGCGCCTGTTTTTCGACAATCGCCTCTGCTTCAAAAAGTACCGCTATCATGATTTATCACCTCTATGAATTAACGGTGATAAATGTACGGCACGGAGATCAGAATGCTTCGTCGCTTAGCGAAACATGTCGTAACGCGTCACAGGCCGCGAAAGAGCGAGGCGTAATCGCGATTGCAGATGCGCTGCACCGCCGGATGCTGAATCATACGTTCGGCGAAGATGGCGTGATACTCCTCCATCACATTCTCCACCCGCCCGATTTCCAGCATAGTGTCGTCAGAATAGAAGTCCTGCGCATACAGCGTGGGGGCAACAAATATGGCGTTGTGCGCCGCGCCAAAGGATTTCATCAGTGCGGCGTCATCAAACTCACCGAGAATCTCAACATTGAGTCCCTGCGAATTAAACCAGTTCAGCAGCTTTCTGCCGAGCATTGAACGGCGCCCGGGAATCAACAGCCGGCGCTCTTCCAGACAGGCCGGAAACGCCTTTTTTAACGCCGGTTTCTGACACCAGAAACTGACGCTGCACTCGCCGATCTTTACCGAAAACAGCCCTTCCTGGTGCGTAGAATCAATGGGACAGTCGGAGATAATCATGTCGAGCTTGTGCTGGCTGAGCTGTTCAAGAAGCATTTCATGCGTCGATTCAAAGCAGCGCAGGTGAATGGGCTCCCCTTCCTGCACGGCGGCATCAAGAATGCCACTGACCAGCGTTTTTGATAACGCATCCGCCACGCCCACATCGAAAAGCAGATGTGACTCTTTGCGATAGTTAACGATATCAAGCATTTCCTGACTGAGCGTGAACATCTTGTCCGCATAGCGAAACACCAGCTCGCCAAGTTCCGTGGGTTCCAGCCCTCTTCCCCGGCGCTTAAAGAGTTTCCCCTGCAACCGCTCCTCCAGCGATTTGATCTGCCCGGTGATGGTTTGCGGCGTCAGGAATAGTACCTCTGCAGCCCCGACAACCGAACCTTCCCGGTAGACATGCCAGAAATAGTACAAATGGTTGTAGTTAATGTTCGACATCGCCGCTTCGCTCCCGGAGTAAAATAACGGGAAGGCGGTCACTCGCCTTCCCGTCAGAGGTTAACGGACGATCCGTGTGCGCAACAGGCAGTAACCTATAATGGCAGACAGAACAGAGCCCGTCAGGATCCCCAGTTTCGCCCAACCGACGCTATGCGGGTCGGCATCACCGAAGGCTAACGTGGCGATAAAAATGGACATGGTAAAGCCGATGCCGCACAACACGCCTACCGCCATGATTTGCTTAAAGGCCGCGCCTTTAGGGAGTTTTGCCAGGCCCAGCCGTAATGCCAGCCAGCAGAAGAGGGTGATACCGACCGGTTTGCCAATCAGTAAACCGGCGATGACACCCAGCGGCAGCGCGGAGGTCAGGCCGCCTAACGAAACACCGTCCAGCGACACGCCGGCATTTGCGAAAGCAAATAATGGCAGAATAAGCCAGGCCACCCACGGATGAATAACCTCAACCAATTGCCGGGCGGGTGAAACACCGTCCTTCTCCTTCAACGGAATAAAGAAACCCAGAATGACGCCCGCCAGCGTGGCGTGAATCCCTGACTTGAGCACTGCCGTCCATAACACCAGCCCCACCAGGATATAGATACCGGTGCGCCGGACATTCAAGATATTAAGCAGCGCCAGCGCGACGATAGCAGCCGCTGCTACGCCCAGGGCCATCATCGACAGGTCACTGGTGTAAAAGAGGGCAATAATGATGATAGCGCCCAGATCGTCGATGATTGCCAGCGCCATCAGGAACACTTTCAGTACAACGGGAACACGATTACCCAGCAAAGCCAGTACGCCCAGGGCAAAAGCAATATCGGTCGCCGTTGGAATAGCCCAGCCATGGCTGACTACCGGATCGTGAAAATTGAACGCCAGATAAATCAATGCTGGTGCCACCATGCCCCCGAGGGCAGCGATGACGGGAAATATCGCCTGCTGACGTGTGGCCAGTGCGCCCTGCACCAGTTCATACTTCACTTCCAGGCCCACCATCAGGAAAAACACCGCCATCAGCGCATCGTTGATAAAGAGCAGCATGTTTTTGTTGATTTCAAGCGCGCCCACTTTGAAGGCGACAGGCGTGTCCAGAAAGGACTGATACCCTGCCTGAGTAAAAGAGAGATTTGCGCAAAGCATCGCCAGCACAGCGGCAATAATGAGGACAATGCCTCCCGAAACATCGCTACTAAAGAAGCGTTGTAAAAATTTCATGATTTTCTCCCGATAAACGGCTCCCTGAAGGAGGGCCATATTACCGCGTAAGAAAGCTCGATAAAATCAGATAATTTTTGAGGATAAACTCGGTTTAACCGAGTTTTTTTAGCGCTACGCCCCCCGATTAGCTTCACTCGTTTTCTCGAATGCGCCCTCTGCATCGCCACACCAGAATCTCATGCCAGCATTTTTTGATTGTATTCATAGCGGAGGTAATCGAGCACCCTGCCAACATTTGCCGGGGAGAGGCGCTGCATTTGGCCGGAAAAAGGATGCGATTCAATGAAATGAATAAATCGTGTCGCGGGTAACAACGTCGCCTGGCTAACCTGACTCATTTTTTTATTGCCCGTCAGGTTTGAAACGCCCATTGCATACTCGCGATGAGAAAAATAGCGCCATGCGTTGTTGCGTATTCCCCCTGCCAGAAAATAACGAGGCGGGTAATGTTGGTCCGTTCGCTGAATGCCTCGTTCGGTGACAAACGAAATGTGGCATCGACCGCGATTCACATCGCTATAATTCGCCATCAGGCACCCTCCAAAAATAAAGCATTCATGCTCAAGAAAGTGCAGCACATTGAGGGAACGTTCATCCGTCAGACGTTTAACGAGCTCAAAATGCCGATAGGCAGGTAAAACCGGCTTAACAAGCATACCTGAATCATTTTTCCATAGCTTCGCCGCGCCATAATCAATATCGAAAAGCAGGCCACGCCTTGCCGTCATCTTCTCTTTTCGCTGCACAAGATGCACAAGGGTTCCAGGAATGGGGCGTTCTGCGAAACGGGAAGAATACTGGTAGACACTATCCACAGGAAGCGGTGAGTAGTTAGTCGAGACAGCGACGATATTGCCACTCCCCACTTCAGCCGTCACCAGCGTGTAAAGCTTATTCTCTGAATCATTAAAATTGAGCGTAAAAGCACGTGTACTGAGCGCAATATCAAGGGCGGGGAAACGCAAACCGGACATCTCCCGATTCGCTTGCAGCGATAACCGGGCAAGCTGCCGGGCCAGCGCAGTGTTATCAATCTTAAGTGTTTTGCGTAACTCCGCGAGGGTAACACCTGCGGTAATGGCTTCAGATAATGCCCCCTGAACTTTCGTCTCCCCGTGAGTCGCGGTAGACAAAAAGGTCCGGTTGCAATGTCGGCATAACAGTCTGGCTTTCCCACCTGCGGCATATCCATGCCGTTTCAGCGCTATTCCACCACAATCAGGACACTGTCTGATAATTCCTTTCCACGGGTAATTGACCGCCCCGCGAAAAGCATTGAGGGCCGTCTCTGCAATAAGCGGGAATAAAAATCCGCATTCACGACAGAGAACGTTGTCCCCGAGAGGCTGGTAATCAGGACTTTCCAGTAGACCGATGTTTTTACACCCCACCGTTTTACAGGAGTTCACGTTGATATGTTTAAACATTGCAGTTCCTTCTGAATGTGGGCTGACTACCCTATAACCGTTTGGATATCAGCGGGTGAATAGCCATGTTGAAACAACGTCTTCATGGCCCCCATTAACTCAGCCGTGTGGCTAAAGAAGTACCGATAGCCCTCGCACAGGTAGTTTTGCTGCCTGTCGCCGGTGCGCGAAGGCAAAAAGCGGTGTTTGGGACAGCCGCCATAACAGGCAAAAAGCCACGGACAGGAGTGACACTCACCGGACAGGCTACGATACTTATTGTCTGCAAAGTCGAGATTCTGTTCCCCATTATTCATTTCTTTTAGCGAGATTTGGTTGATATTGCCCACTTTATAATCGGCATAAACATAGTGATCGCAGTTGTAAACATCACCATTCATCTCCAGCGCAAATGCGCTGCCACAACGCGGGGCAAAAATGCAGACCTGAGGGGGAAGTTCACACCATGCCGCCAGGGTCTGGTTAAACAACTGAACATCAATATGACCAATATCTTCCCGAATCCAGACATCGAAGATTGCGCAAAGAAATTTACCGAACTGTAGCGAACCCACTGACCAGGGCATAACCGAGGTCGAGTGTGCGTCAGGATGGGCCAGCGGCTTCGCATCACATCCACTGCTGCGTCGTTCCACCAGAGGGATGAATTGCATGTGTTTACTGCCTTTCTCTTTAAGATAACGATAAACGTCAAGCGGTCGGGAGGCATTAGTCTGGCTGACAACCGTCAGGGTATTAAACTCAACGCCGTGCTGCACCAGCAAAAAAAGAGCCTGCTCCACCCGGCGATGCGTCGGTTTACCGGAGCGGGTGACGCGCCACTTATCATGCAGCGCGGCATCGCCATCAATTGAAATGCCAACCAGAAACGCGTGCTCCTTAAAAAAAGCGCACCATCGATCGTCTACCAGCACACCATTGGTCTGGAAGGTATTAATAATCCTTTTTCCATTGGCATAGCGTTTTTGTAAGTCGACCGCTTTACGATAAAAATCAATCCCCATCAGGGTCGGTTCCCCGCCCTGCCAGGCGAAGATCACCTCATCAACCTCTTGTGCTTCAATGTGCTGTTGAATCAACTTTTCGAGCGTAACTTCACTCATCCTGAAGTGCTTTTTTCTTGCGGGGTAGAGTTTTTCTTTTTCCAGGTAGAAGCAGTACTGACAGTCCAGATTACAAACTGAACCGGTAGGTTTGATCATCACCTGGCAACTTTTTCTGCGCATCATTTTTGCTCCCTGAAATAAAAATGACCCGATCTCTTCAAAAAAGAGATCGGGCGGGCAGCGCCCTAAGTGGCATAACGTTTTTTTATTATTAAATGCATTAACCCCAGGTCACTGGCGTTGGCTTCTCGCCGCGTGCTTTCATCAGCGAATCATTATCAATATCCTGCTTATATTTCAGGAACTCTTGATAGAGACGTTTTTCTACCTCAGGATTTTTCCCGATTTGATTCATCGTTTCCGCACGATCCTGTTTCAGGTTGTAGAGATATTTTGCTTTCCCCTCCCTGTCGATAATCATCTTCCAGTCACCATCACGCAGCGCCCACTCATCGGTCGGGTCATCCTGGAAGGGCATATCGATACCAAAAATCAGTGGTTTTTGACGCTTCAGTTCCGCTTTTTCAAACACGGGTGCCAGTGACTGACCATCAAGGGTGCGATCTTTGGGCAACTCAAATTTCATCATCTGTGCAAGGGTCGGCATCCAGTCCAGACCAGATGCTGGCGTGTCGGTGACCATGCCTTGTGGCAGATGCTTACCGTATTTAATAATGGCGGGAACGCGTATGCCCCCTTCCCATAGATTATCTTTACGTCCACGCAGGCCGTCGGTTTCCCCGGCCATATTCAGTTCATATACCTTACGAACTTCGCGTGTCACCGGACCATTGTCGCTGGTAAAAATAATGATGGTGTTATCCTCTTCCCCCATCGCCTTAATTTTTTCCAGCACTTTACCCACCTGTTCATCCATGTAACTAATATTGGCGTAGTATTCTCCCGGACCGCGCCAGGGTTTATCAGCCCAGTCGCCGTAGAACATATCAGGATGCTTCTTCTGGTAATCGCTCATATATTGCGAATACATATCGAGATACTTTTTGGGTGAGGCCACCGGGGTGTGTACTTCAGTGAAAGCCACGTACAGGAAGAAAGGTTTCTCACTATTCGTTTTGGCGCGCTTATCCAGCCAGTTAACGGCTTCTGTACTTACCAGCTCACCGCTTAATAATTTGGCCTCTCCCAGCGGTGTGCCATTACGAATAAATCCATCGGGATAGACAGCGCCATAGCGGGGGCGCTCTTTCGCCTTCGCCAACCGCTCATTGGTAATAAACCCACCCGCATGGACCAGGGAGTAATCAAAACCAATGTCCCTGGCCTGAGGCTGGTCAGTACGGTTGGCCCCGGCATTAAGGTGCAGTTTTCCCATCAGCGCAGTGTCATAACCATTTTCTTTTAATAAATTGGCAATCGTCAGTTCATTACGACCAATCGCAACATTTTTACCTTCGGGGATCCATGAACGAATACCCGTCCTGAATGGCATACGCCCGGTCAGTAACCCGGCACGTGAGGGTGAGCATAAAGGGGCAGGCGCATAATAATCGGTAAATTTAACGCCTTCCTGCGCTAATTTATCGATGTTCGGCGTCTTAACAATTTGATGACCATAAGTGCCTAAATCACCATAGCCTAAATCATCAGTGAGAATGATCACCAGATTGGGGCGTTTCACCTCTGCCGCCTGTGCGCATGAGAGTGTGCTGCCGCCGCACAATGCCAGACCAATCATGCTGGCAATAAAAGTTTTTTTCATTTCAGATCCTCTGAATAAAGTTAAAATTCATAGCCCAACATATAAATCATTTGATCACCAAACCCGTCATAGCCGAGCTTATTATCAAAATAGCGCCAGGTAATCGCAGCTTTCCAACGCGGATAAAATTTCCACGCCAGCGTCAGTCCACCATTTATTCCTGTATGACCATGTTGTTGCTCGGCATAAGCATCATTTCTGTCAAATTCAAATTCATGCCAGTTTGATAGCACGAATTTCTGTTCCCACGCTGAAAAGAAATAAGCCGCGGTCCAGCCAAGAACATATCCATTCCAGCCACTGGTTTGCCCATATTGTTGTGATACGTAATCACCAGATTGGTTATGCAAGCCAATGTAAGGTTTAAAAAAGCCCTCTTTTCCTTGCCAGCCTAAATAGCCTAAGCCATAGAACATATCTAAATCATCGCTCCATGAGTTATCCCATTGCCCATAAAGCTTCCCAAAGAAACTGTAATCAGTATCAAAAAGACGAACATGCGCCATAGCAGAAACAGTATGATTTCGCCCCGCCACCGAGTGGTTTAATACGTTGCTCTCAAAGAAAGAATAAATCTCAGCTTCGCGAAAATTGACCCCGAAATCCGCGGTTGCTTTCCAGACCTCTCCACGGTGAACATTCACAAAACCACTGTTCCAGTCTGCATATCCAGCATTAATTGAACCAAACGCACTTTTAAATTCCAGAGATAACGCCGGTAAGCTATACGATGCAGTTGCTGATAATATCGTGCAAACGATAAGTTTTTCCTTCCAGTTGGACACTCGATTATCTCCTGTTGTTATAACGGGTGGTAATAATTCCAAATAAATATTGAAATGAGAAAAACAATGGCAGTAGTTTATAAAAAGGGAGACTTTTGTTTGTGATAGAGATATCACACCGGGATTGATAAATACTCACCCAGAGGGTGGTGTCAGATTATGTTGTTTTTTAATAAATTATCTCATGAAAAACAGAGAGGACGACTCACTTGGTATTCAGGCATCCAAAAAATATCGAACTGAAATGAAGATTACGGGCGGTTCAGTTTTTATTTTACTGACATTTAAAAATAGATTTTGTTACTACCCCAACACAAAGGTCTGGAGTAAATATAGCTCAGGGTTTTAAAAAACATTCAATCATTATTTAAATGAATGCAATTAGCAAAAAAAAGGGCCGCATCAGCGGCCGCAAAAATTGATCACATCTTTTAGCGCGTCAAATCATCAAAGAATTTTTTCACGCCGTCGAAGAAGCTTTTCGAGCGCGGGCTGTTATGCTCACCCGTCGGGCCACCGAAGCTTTCCTGGAGCTCTTTTAACAGCTGTTTCTGCTTGTCGTTCAGGCCAACCGGTGTTTCAACAACCACGCGACACAGCAGGTCGCCCTGCGCGCCACCGCGCACTGACTTCACGCCTTTACCGCGCATGCGGAACAGCTTGCCGGTCTGGGTTTCGCCAGGCACTTTCAGGTTCACGCGCCCATCAAGCGTCGGCACTTCGATCTCGCCACCAAGAGCGGCCATAGCGAAGTTAATCGGCACTTCACAGTAGAGGTTATTGCCTTCACGCTCGAAGATAGCATGCTGCTTCACCTGCACCTGAACATACAGGTCGCCTGCCGGTGCGCCGTGCTCGCCCGCTTCGCCTTCACCCGCCAGACGAATACGATCGCCTGTGTCAACGCCAGCCGGGATCTTAACCGACAGGGTTTTGGTTTTCTCTACGCGGCCATGACCGTGACATTTATTGCACGGATCTTTAATAAGCGTACCGCGGCCCTGACAGTGTGGACAGGTCTGCTGCACGGCGAAAAAGCCCTGACGCATCTGCACCTGGCCCGCACCATGACAGGTTGGACAGGTCTGCGGCTGGGTACCCGCTTTGGCACCGCTGCCGTGGCAAACATCACACTCTTCAAGAGTGGGTATGCGAATCTCTTTGCTGACGCCACGTACCGCTTCTTCCAGCGTCAGTTCCATGGTGTAACGCAGGTCAGCACCACGCGCCGCCCGTTGACGGCCCCGGCCGCCACCAAAAATATCGCCAAACACGTCGCCAAAGATGTCGCTGAAGTCTGCGCCGCCGCCGAAACCGCCGCCACCGCCCCCCATGCCACCCTGTTCAAACGCCGCGTGACCGTACTGGTCGTAGGCCGCGCGTTTTTGGGCATCGGTAAGGACTTCGTAGGCTTCTTTGATCTCTTTAAATCTGGATTCGGCCTCTTTGTCCCCCTGGTTGCGGTCCGGGTGATATTTCATGGCCAGGCGCTTATACGCCTTTTTGATTTCACGCTCTTCCGCAGTTTTGGAAACGCCTAAAATCTCGTAATAGTCTTGCTTTGCCATTGTTTTTTTAAGCCCCTTAACATGCGAGCACGGGCGGAGAGGAAACCTCTTCGCCCGTGCTGATTACTTACCCTGCATCAGGGCGATTATTTTTTGTCTTTTACTTCTTCAAACTCAGCGTCAACAACATCGTCATCTTTCGCATTGTTCGCCGAGGCATCAGCGCCACCCGCCTGCTGCTGGGCATGCTGCTGCTGGGCAATTTCCATCAGTTTCTGGGAAACCTGTGCCAGTGCCTGCATTTTCGCTTCGATGTCGTCTTTATCTTCGCCTTTCAGAGAGGTTTCCAGCGCGCTCAGTGCAGACTCGATAGCGGTTTTATCTTCAGCAGGCAGTTTGTCGCCAGCTTCTTCAACCTGCTTACGGGTGCTGTGCAGCAGATGGTCGCCCTGGTTACGGGTCTGAACCAGCTCTTCGAACTTACGGTCAGATTCAGCGTTCGCTTCTGCTTCGCGAACCATTTTCTGAATTTCTTCCTCATTCAGACCAGAAGAAGCCTTGATGGTGATCTTCTGCTCTTTACCGCTGTTTTTGTCTTTCGCGGACACATGCAGGATACCGTCAGCATCGATGTCGAAGGTCACTTCGATCTGCGGCATGCCGCGCGGTGCTGCGTTAATGCCGTCCAGGTTAAACTGACCCAGAGACTTGTTATCGCTCGCACGTTTACGTTCACCCTGCAGCACGTGGATGGTTACCGCAGACTGGTTGTCTTCAGCGGTAGAGAACACCTGGCTGTGCTTGGTCGGGATGGTGGTGTTTTTGGTGATGAGCGCCGTCATCACACCGCCCATGGTTTCGATACCCAGAGACAGCGGCGTCACGTCCAGCAGCAGTACGTCTTTAACATCACCGCTCAGCACGCCACCCTGAACCGCAGCACCAATGGCAACCGCTTCGTCCGGGTTAACGTCTTTACGCGGCTCTTTACCAAAGAACTCAGCCACTTTCTTCTGGACCATTGGCATACGGGTCTGACCACCGACCAGGATGACATCCTGCACGTCGGAAACAGACAGGCCAGCGTCCTGCAGTGCAACTTTCAGCGGCTCGATAGAACGGTTAACCAGATCTTCGACCAGGCTTTCCAGTTTCGCACGGGTCACTTTGATGTTCATGTGTTTCGGACCGGTCGCGTCTGCAGTGATGTACGGCAGGTTGACGTCGGTCTGCTGCGCAGAAGAGAGCTCGATTTTGGCTTTTTCTGCGGCTTCTTTCAGGCGCTGCATTGCCAGCGGGTCATTACGCAGGTCAATGCCCTGATCTTTTTTGAACTCTTCAACGAGATAGTTGATCAGACGGCTGTCGAAGTCTTCACCACCGAGGTGGGTATCACCGTTGGTTGCCAGAACTTCGAAGGTTTTTTCGCCATCAACTTCGTCGATTTCGATAATAGAGATATCGAAAGTACCGCCACCCAGGTCATAAACCGCGATGGTACGGTTACCCACTTCTTTGTCCAGGCCATAAGCCAGCGCAGCAGCAGTCGGTTCGTTGATAATACGTTTGACTTCCAGACCAGCAATACGGCCAGCATCTTTGGTCGCCTGGCGCTGAGCATCGTTAAAGTAAGCCGGTACGGTGATAACCGCTTCAGTTACCGGCTCGCCCAGATAATCTTCTGCTGTTTTCTTCATTTTTTTCAGGACTTCAGCAGAAATCTGCGGCGGCGCAGTTTTGGTGCCTTTCACGTCAAGCCATGCATCGCCGTTATCAGCAGCAATGATTTTATACGGCATGATAGAAACGTCACGCTGCACTTCTTCGTCCTGGAAGCGGCGGCCAATCAGGCGTTTAATCGCAAACAGGGTGTTTTGCGGGTTTGTCACTGCCTGACGTTTAGCCGGCTGACCAACCAGAGTTTCACCATCCTGGGTATAAGCAATGATAGAAGGCGTGGTGCGATCGCCTTCGGCGTTCTCAAGCACACGTGCAGTAGTGCCATCCATAATCGCTACACAAGAGTTGGTAGTACCCAGGTCGATACCAATAATTTTACCCATCTAAACGTCTCCACTAAAAATTCAGTCAACATGTGGTTGTGAACCTGTAATAAGGGCGAATTACGGTGTTTCAACTACCCACCTTCGCTTTTTTTCAGGCCCACACACTGCGGTTGACTACAAGATGGGGTCGTAACGGCACTCATCAAGGGGGAAGGATTAAAAAATTTTTTAATTTCCACCTGTTCAGATCATAGACACAGGACATGGCGCTATTTATGATGCCGCCGCCCCGCACCCTCAAGACGGATGCAGGGCCTCCTTTCATCATTCAAATTGATTTATTTTGAGGAATTATGGGCAACACTAAGTTGGCTAATCCGGCTCCGCTGGGCTTAATGGGCTTCGGCATGACCACTATTCTGCTTAACCTGCACAATATTGGTATGTTCCCGTTAGATGGCATTATCCTGGCTATGGGTATTTTTTATGGTGGTATCGCACAGATTTTCGCAGGTCTGCTGGAATATAAGAAAGGCAACACCTTCGGTTTAACCGCATTTACCTCTTACGGTTCTTTCTGGCTGACCCTCGTCGCTATTCTTCTGCTGCCGAAAATGGGCCTTGCTGACGCGGCAAACGGCCACTTCCTGGGTGTTTATCTGGGTATCTGGGGCGTGTTCACCCTGTTCATGTTCTTTGGCACGCTGAAAGGCGCGCGTATGTTGCAGTTTGTGTTCCTGAGCCTGACCGTGCTGTTTGCTCTACTGGCCGTCGGTCACCTGGCTGATAACGAAAGCATCGTTCACATTGCGGGCTGGATTGGCCTGGTGTGTGGCGCAAGCGCGATTTACCTGGCGATGGGTGAAGTGCTGAACGAGCAATACGGTCGCACCGTACTGCCGATTGGCGAGCCGCACTAATCACTCCCCTTCGTGCCTGCACTGCGGGCACGAATCCCTTCCCCTTTCCCTATCAGCTTCGATTGATTACCTGTTAAGCCGCTTTATGGGATGATGATCTCCTTCCTCCTTATTAAGACGCGGATGATGATCTTATTACAGGGCAGAACTTACGGGCTTCAACGCTGGGCAGCGCTGCTTCTGACCGGCATGCTGGCTGGTCTTGGCGGCATGTTGTTGGCCATGCTGTTACATGAAATCCAGCACCTCGCCTATGGCTACAGCCAGAACCAGTTAATCAGCCCACAAACCTTTTTAGAAGGCGTCACGGATGCCAGCGCGCAGCGGCGCTTTCTCGTGCTGGTGGCGGCCGGCGTCGTGGCAGGATGCGGATGGTGGTTACTGGCGCGTTATGGCCAAAAGCGCGTCAGCATTGGCGCGGCAGTGGCTGACGCCGGTAAACCCATGCCGCCCCTGACTACCCTTGTCCATATTCTTCTGCAGATCATCACCGTCGCGATGGGCTCGCCGCTGGGACGGGAAGTCGCGCCGCGTGAGGCCGGTGCGCTCTTTGCCGGGGGCGTCGCCCGTCGTTTGTGTTTGACGGCGGCGGATATTCAGCTCATGACGGCCTGCGGCGCGGGGGCCGGCCTTGCTGCCGTTTATAACGTCCCTCTGGCCGGGGCTATCTTTACGCTTGAAGTCCTGCTGGTGCGTTTTAGCTGGGATGCCGCCATTGCGGCACTGGTGACGTCTGCTCTTGCCGCCTGGGTCGCCTCGCTGGGGCTGGGGGATGAACACCAGTATCGTTTTACTACTGAAATCGCTGCGACCTCGTTAGTCTTTTGGGGGGCACTAAGTGGCCCTTTGTTCGGCGCCGCAGCGTATCTTTTCCGTCGTCTCACCCAATACGCCAGAAGCCATGTGCGCACTAACTGGCAGATGCCTGTGATTAGCCTGGTGGCCTTTACGTTGCTCGGCATGGGTACTATCTGGTTTCCACAATTACCGGGCAACGGCAAAGGGGCTGCGCAACTGGCCTTAAGCGGTGAAATGACCGCGATGCTTGCCGTCATTCTTCTGGTGCTCAAAGTGTTCCTGATCTGTGCTGTGATCCGGGGAGGCGCGGCCGGTGGATTGTTGACACCTGGTCTTGCGGTGGGGGGCCTGCTTGGTTCACTGCTGTTTCTGCTTGCCGGGCACCTCTTTCCAGGCAGCGATAAGGAAAGTTTTGCGCTGCTGGGCGCCGCAGGGTTCTTATCGGCCTCGGCCCATATGCCGGTCACCACCCTTGCGTTAATAATGGAATCCACCCGTATGGATCACAGCTTTCTGGTGCCGGTGGCCTTATGTATCGCTGGCGCTTATGCCACCTGCCGGGCGCTGGAGTCCCGCCGGTAAGGTCGTTTTTTGCGCACAACAATAACAGTTCCTAAACGAAGGCGTGATTCACTCCTCGCTTAATTGATAAGCATTATCATTTTTATTATGTTCGCCGGGAGCATCCCGGTGAATGGATTTCATGCAACAACCCGGACAGGTACGTCGGGTGGGATCCCCCTACTGTTATGTTGCATAAGGTCAGACCATGAGTTCCACCCTTACCGCCAGCGAGAAGTCTGATGCGTCGGCCGTGGCGTCGCATTACAAAAGCATTCTGCTACGGCGTTTTATCTTAGCGGGCATTCTCCTGCTGCTAATTCTGTCATCGCTGATCCTTGATTTCATCCTGGGCCCTTCCGGCCTTTCTGTTTCCACGCTCTGGCAGACGCTCTTTCATGCCGCATCGGCGGATGCGGGTATCCGGGTGATTGTCTGGGAGCTGCGTTTGCCCTTCGCACTGATGGCCGTCCTGGTCGGCATGGGGTTGGGGCTGGCGGGCGCTGAAATGCAAACCATCCTGAACAATCCGCTCGCCAGTCCTTTTACGCTTGGCGTCTCCTCAGCCGCCTCCTTTGGCGCGGCGCTGGCGATTATTCTTGGGATCGGCCTTCCGGGTATTCCTGACCAGTGGTTTATCTCGGCCAATGCCTTTGTCTTTGCCCTGTTGGCCTGTTTTGTACTTGACGGGATCAGTCGCTGGACGCGTGTGGCCACCTCGGGCGTCGTGCTGTTTGGTATTGCCCTGGTCTTTACCTTTAACGCATTGATTTCGATTCTGCAGTTCGTCGCCAGCGAAGATACGCTCCAAGGGCTGGTTTTCTGGACGATGGGCAGTCTGGCCCGAGCCTCCTGGGATAAACTGACCATTCTGGCGGTGGCGCTGCTTTTGATTGTGCCTCTGTCGATGCGCAACGCCTGGAAGCTTACCGCCCTGCGTCTGGGGGAAGATCGCGCCATCAGTTTTGGCATAAACGTGCGTCAGCTACGCCTTGCCACACTGCTGCGCATCAGCATTATTTCAGCCCTCACCGTTGCCTTTGTCGGCCCAATTGGCTTTATCGGCCTCGTTGCCCCGCATATCTCCCGCATGATGTTTGGCGAGGATCACCGCTTTTATCTGCCAGGCAGCATGCTGATTGGCGCGCTGGTCCTCTCTCTTGCGTCGGTGCTGTCAAAAAACATTGTTGATGGCGTCATCATTCCGGTTGGCATCGTTACCTCGCTGGTGGGCGTGCCCTTCTTCCTCAGCATTATCATTCGCCACCGGGGAACATTATGACCGACGGCCTGAAAATCAACGATTTGCATACCGGCTATCGTAAAAAGAAGATCATCGACGGGCTGACGACCCCTCTGCTGCCGCGTGGCAGAATTACCGCCCTGCTCGGCCCTAACGGTTCAGGCAAATCCACCCTGCTGCGCGCGCTGGCCGATTTGAATCCGGCGCAGGGCACGCTTGAGCTCAACGGCGAAAATCTGATGACGTTGCCGACGGCAACGCGAGCTCAGAAAGTGGTTTATCTGCCGCAATCGCTGCCGCAAGGGGTGCATTTGCATGCGCTGGAGTCAGTGATTGTTGCCCGCCGGGCCAGCGGCGTTGACGCGCAACGGCACGTCGAAAAAGAGGCCTACGACATTTTGCACAAGCTTGGGATCTCGCATCTGGCGATGCGTTATCTCGATCAGCTATCCGGCGGGCAAAAGCAGTTGATTGGTCTGGCGCAGTCGCTTATCCGCAAACCTGACCTGCTGCTGCTTGATGAGCCGCTCAGCGCACTCGATCTTAATTATCAGTTTCATGTCATGGACATTGTGGCCCGTGAGACGCGGCTGCGTAACATCGTGACCGTGGTGGTCATTCATGACATCAACATCGCCCTGCGTCATGCCGACTATGCCGTCATGCTGAAAAATGGCGCGCTGGTTGCCAGCGGTGAGCCGGAAGCGGTGGTCACGCCCGCTAACCTTGCCACTGTCTATGGCGTGCAGGGCCGAATTGAATGCTGTTCACAGGGACTGCCGCACGTGGTGGTCGATGGCTTAACACAATAAAAAAGGAAGACGGGGAAACCATGAATCTGAAGAAGGCCCTTATTGCCGTGGCGGGTGGCGCGGTTCTGCTGCTGTCACCATTATTCACGCAGGCCGCTGACTGGCCGGTAACGGTCAAGGATATGGATAATCGCACGGTGACCATTCCACATGAGCCACAGCGCATTATTTTGCAGGATGGCCGCGACATTTTCGCCCTGGCGCTACTGGAGCGAGACAATCCCTTTGCCAAAGTCGTCGCATGGAACAATCTGCCGAAAAAACAGGATACCCAGACCTGGGAGCTACTGAAACGCAAGTGGCCGCAGGCTGAAAAGATCCTTGATATGCAGTTTTCCGATCAGGGGAATGTGGATCTGGAAACCATCCTCTCCCGTCAGCCTGATCTGATGATTGCCCAACTGCGCGCTAAACCGTCGCTGGTGCAGAGTGGTGTGCTCGCGAAGCTTGAAGCGCTACATATACCGGTTCTTTTTGTCGATTACGAACTGCACCCGGTGGAAAATACCCTGCCGAGCATTACGCTGCTGGGCAAAGTGATGGGGCAGAACGAACGCGCCAAAGCCTATACGGATTTCTACCAACAGCGTCTGGAAACCCTGCAACAACGCGTGGCGACCGCCGCCAGAAAACCGCTGGTGTTTATTGAGCCTATCGCGGGTGTCGCCGGTCTGGACAATGGCTGCTGTTTCACCCACGCGCGTAACGGTTGGGGCGGTCTGGTGGAAGCGGCAGGCGGCGTGAACATTGGTTCACAGTTGTTGCCGGGCGCGACGGGCACCGTGTCAGTGGAAAAGATCATCTCCCTGAATCCTGACTACTACCTGATGAGTGGGTCAAAACGTCCGGGGAAAGGCACGGCAATCATCCCGTTTGGCTATAACGTCGAGCAGAAAGAGGTTGCTGCCGCCTTTAATGCCCTGCTGGCCCGCCAGGGTGTCAGCAGCATTCCGGCAGTGGTTAAGGGACATACCGGGGCGTTGTATCACCACTTTTACAACAACCCTTACAACATTGTCGCCATTGAAACACTGAGTAAGATCTTCTACCCGGACCGCTTTAAAGACCTCGACCCGCAGGCGGATTATCACACCATCATCAAGCGCTTCACCCAGATCCCGGATGACAATATTGTCCTGAGTTATACCCCTTCACACTAAGCGCGCTGGCGCCGTCATCCGACGGCGCACCGATGTCTCAGGGCTGAGGTTGTTCTGTCAGTGCCGCGCTTTTCGCCGCCATCCAGTCCTGGCGCAGCCAGATACCAAGCCCTATCCCCGTCAGTGCCAGCGCCAGCACATACCAGGCGGGTGCCATTGGGCTGACCCCCATTAACATGGTAACGGCAATTGGCGTCAGCCCACCAAAAATGGCATACGAGACGTTGTAAGAGAATGAAATCCCGGTAAAACGTACTTCAGCAGGAAAGGCACGAACCATCACGTAGGGCACGGCACCGACAACACCTACGCAGAGTCCAACCAGACCATAGAGCACGAACAGCTGTTCAGGATGACTGCCCACCTGGTGATAGAACAGCCAGCTCGAAACGGCCAGCAGGAGGCCGCCGATAACAAAGGTTTTGCTCGGCCCAAACTTATCCACCACCAGACCCGCAATCAGGCAGCCAACGCAAAGCATAATGGTGGCTATGCTGTTGGCCTGTAGCGTCAGTGCAGGGGCCAGCCCATACTGTTTTTGTAGCCAGACAGGCGACATCAGAATCACTACCACGATGCAGGCCGAGAGCAGCCATGTCAGCAGCATAGAAACCACCACCGCTTTTTTATGCTTTCGCACGACGGCTTTAACCGGTAGCTCTTGTGCCAGCGCTTTACGCTGTTGCATTTCGAGGAAGACAGGCGTTTCCTGTAACCAACGACGAAGATACATGGCCACCAGACCAAATGCGCCGCCGAGCAGGAAGGGGATACGCCAGCCGCCATCATGGATCGCCTGCTGGCTCAGGCTGGTGTTGATAAGGGTTGCCACAACGGAGCCCAGCAGGATCCCAACGGTGAGTCCTGCGGTCAGGGTGCCGCACGCGATGCCGATACGACGTTCCGGCACATGCTCCGCGACAAAAACCCATGCTCCCGGTACTTCACCACCAATTGCGGCCCCCTGGAGTACACGCATAAGCAGCAGAAGCAGAGGGGCAATCAGCCCGACCGAGGCATAAGTCGGCAGTAAACCAATCGCCAGTGTAGGGACGGCCATTAGCAGGATGCTGAGGGTGAACATCTTCTTACGCCCCACCAGATCGCCGAAATGCGCCATCACAATCCCGCCCAGTGGACGCGCCAGATAGCCTGCGGCAAAAATGCCGAAGGTCTGTACCTGACGTAGCCATTCCGGGATGTCCGCCGGGAAGAACAGCTCTCCCACCACGGCAGCAAAGAAAACGAAGATAATAAAATCGTAAAACTCCAGCGCGCCGCCTAATGCGGCAAGCGTGAGAGTTTTGTAATCCTGTTTATTCAAAGGGCGTGTGTGTTTTGACATAACGGACCATAGGTAAAGAGGCGGGTTAAGGTAATATTTACGATAGCTGTAAATTAAAAGTTACTATACCGTAAATAATTTAACACGCCACTACACGAACCGATTAAATCAAAAAACGCGCAACATCAGGAGATTGTCTCGCGCCTGGCACTTTTTGGACGAAAAGACGCTACCCGGGCGGGATTGGTTTCGACATAAGGGCCTTCAAGCAACTGTACACAATACGGTACACTTGCAAAAATGCCCGGCACTTTTACGTTACCTTCTGCATCCTTCAGCCCTTCCAGCGTCTCTTTGATGGATTTAGGCTGGCCCGGCAAATTCAGAATCAGCGCCTGTTTGCGGATCACGCCCACCTGACGGGAGAGAATGGCTGTCGGCACAAAATTGAGGCTTATCTGGCGCATCTGTTCGCCAAAGCCTGGCATTTCACGATCCGCTACTGCCAGTGTGGCATCAGGCGTAACGTCGCGGCGTGCAGGACCGGTGCCGCCAGTGGTCAATACAAGATGGCAGCTCATCTCATCCACCAGCTCGCAGAGTGTCTGCTCGATGATGTTTTGTTCGTCCGGGATCAGACGCGTTTCGATAGAAAAAGGGGTAATGAGAGTGGCTGCGAGCCACTCCTCAAGCGCCGGGATGCCTTTGTCCTGATAGATACCGCTGGAAGCGCGATCCGAGACAGAAACTAAACCAATGCGTAAGGTGTCCATATTCATTCCGTATAAAAAAGTCTGACTTACGGAAATGATACACGTGAAGCGGAGAAGCAGACAGAGGGGAAACGTGGCCGAAGACCGGCCACGCAGAATGATTACAGCAGGTCGCCGATCATTTTTTCCAGTTTTTCCTGGTCAACAGCAAACTTACGGATACCGTCCGCCAGTTTATCCACTGCCATTGGATCCTGGTTATGCTGCCAGAAGAACTGCGCTTCGGTGATGCGTTCAGGACGCGCTTTCACTTCGCCCGTATAAGCCAGTTTGCGCTCGATAGCGCCTTCGCTTTCCGCCAGCTCTTTGAGCAGTGCCGGAGCGATAGTCAGACGGTCGCAGCCTGCCAGTTCCAGAATCTCACCCAGGTTACGGAAGCTTGCGCCCATCACCACGGTTTCATAACCGTGCTGTTTATAGTACTGATAAATTTCAGTCACGGACACCACGCCCGGATCTTCAGCCGGTGCGTACTCTTTCTTATCCGTGTTCGCTTTGTACCAGTCAAGAATACGGCCAACGAACGGAGAGATCAGATAAACGCCGGCTTCGGCACATGCACGCGCCTGCGCGAAGGAGAACAGCAGGGTCAGGTTACAGTTGATGCCCTCTTTTTCCAGCTGTTCTGCCGCACGGATGCCCTGCCAGGTAGAGGCCAGTTTGATCAGGATACGATCGTTGCTGATGCCCGCATCGTTGTACAGTTTGATCAGATGTTTGGCCTTGGCGATAGAGGCTTCAGTGTCGTAGGAGAGACGCGCGTCCACTTCGGTCGAGATACGACCCGGGATCAGCTTGAGGATTTCCAGACCGATATTCACTGCCAGTTTGTCTGAAGCGTCGATAATCTGCTGCGCGCGATCGCTGCTCTGGCTTTTAGCCCAGGTGATGGCGTCATCAATCAGTTTACGGTATTCAGGGATTTGGGCAGCGCCAAGAATCAGAGAAGGGTTGGTGGTAGCGTCCTGCGGCTGATACAGCTTCATTGCTGCGATATCTCCGGTGTCAGCCACGACTGTCGTGTATTGACGCAGAGAAGTCAATTTATCCGTCATGATAGTGTTTCTCTTTGAACTTGTTAGGGGGATGTAACCGGTCTGCCCTGATGATAACACGACGCACTGGCAGCGCAACCGCGCAGTGAAGTTGCGTAACTATGATAAACTCGATTTATTAATTGCCTGCGAAGTAGTCTGCGACAGCTCGTGGCGCTGCTTATTTTTCCGTGTCATGGCATAAACAAGAGGGACGTTAATGCCTGAATTCTTTTCCTTTATCAGTGAAGTACTGTGGGACTCACTGATGCTCTATTTACTGCTTGCGGCGGGTATCTGGTTTGCCTTTCGCAGCAAATTCGTCCCTTTCCGGCTACCTGGCGACTTCTATCGCAACCTCAAACGTCGCCGTAGCGCGCAGCCTGGGGGACTAAGCGCATATCAGGCCCTCTTTCTCAGTCTTGCTGCCCGCGTAGGTAGCGGAAACCTCGCCGGCGTGGCGTTTGCCATTACCGCCGGCGGCCCTGGTGCGATTTTCTGGATGTGGGTTTCGGCCTTCATCGGCATGGCGACCTGTTTCGCTGAATGCACGCTGGCACAACTCTACAAAGAACGAGATGCAAACCAACAGTTTCGCGGTGGTCCGGCGTGGTATATGGCCCGCGGGTTGGGCATGCGCTGGATGGGAGTGCTGTTCTCACTCTTTTTGCTGTTTGCCTATGGACTCATTTTCAATACCATTCAGGCCAACTCCGTGGCACGTGCCGTACACTACGCCTGGGGTATCCACCACCTTATCCCCGGCATAATACTTGCCGCGCTTCTATTGCTGTTGATGACGCGTGGGCTGCGCATCATTGCAAGCGTGGTGCAGTGGGTAGTGCCGCTGATGGCGTTAGGCTGGGTTGCCGTAAGTATCGTTATCAGCATAAGCCATGCTGTCGAACTTCCTGGGGTTTTTGAGGCCATTTTTCGGGGGGCTTTTGGCTGGCAGGAAGCTGCTGCCGGTACGATGGGGTATACCCTCAGCCAGGCGCTGACCAGCGGTTTTCAGCGCAGCATGTTCTCCAACGAAGCGGGTATGGGCTCCACCCCCAACGCAGCGGCAATGGCCTCCTCTTCCCCTCCCCACCCGGCTGCCCAGGGTTTTGTACAGATGATTGGCGTGGTCATCGATACGTTTATGGTCTGCACTGCCAGTGCGGTTGTTCTTCTGCTGGCGAACGTCTCCCCCGCGGAGGGCACCTTTAGTGGGACGCAAATGGTGCAGGACGCGATGGTAACGCTCACGGGCAATTGGGGAGCCAGTTTCGTGGCAGGTCTTGTCTTCCTCTTCTCCCTGACCTCCATCACGGCAAATTATGTTTATGCCGAAAACAACCTCATCTTCCTGCGGCTAAACAGCAAGAGAAACATTTGGCTGTTACGCGCAGGAATACTGCTAATGGTCGTCATCGGCTCTCTGTTGCGTATGCCATTACTCTGGCACCTGGCCGATGTGGTCATGGCATTTATGGCGATCGCCAATCTGACCGCTATCCTGCTGCTCTCCCCCGTCGTCAACGTCATTGCGGGTGACTATCTACGCCAGCGCAAGCTGGGGATAACGCCCGTTTTTGATGCCAGCCGCTATCCCGAGATCCATCGCCAGCTCGCGCCAGGAGCATGGGACAGTGAGACAAAACGGACAACTGACAATCACAACTATTGATCAACCCGGTTCGCTTTTTTGTTAAAATCAGCAAAAAATTCCCTGCAAGGACTGAATATGCTGATTCTCATTTCACCCGCCAAAACGCTGGATTATCAGAGCGAGCTGGCCACGACACGCTTCACTCAGCCTGAGCTGCTGGACCATTCTCAGCAGCTCATTGATGTTGCTCGCCAATTGACCGCGCCGCAAATCAAAACCTTAATGGGAATCAGCGATAAACTTGCCGACCTGAACGCCACGCGTTTCCACGACTGGCAGCCGGACTTTACGCCACAGAATGCCCGCCAGGCTATTCTGGCCTTCAAAGGCGATGTCTATACCGGCCTGCAGGCGGAAACCTTCTCAGAGGCCGATTTTGATTTTGCCCAGCAGCATCTGCGCATGCTTTCTGGACTCTATGGCGTCTTGCGACCGCTGGATCTGATGCAGCCGTATCGCCTGGAGATGGGCATTCGCCTGGAAAATGCGAAAGGCAAAGATCTCTACCAGTTCTGGGGCGACACCATCACCGAGAAACTCAACGAAGCCATTAAAGCGCAGGGCGATGAGGTGGTGGTCAACCTGGCTTCAGATGAGTACTTCAGATCGGTAAAACCTAAAAGCCTGAAGGCGCGTATCATCAAACCGGTCTTCCTCGATGAGAAAAACGGCAAGTTCAAAGTCATCAGCTTCTATGCCAAGAAAGCGCGTGGACTGATGAGCCGTTACATTATTGAAAAACGGCTGACGAAGCCTGAGCAGTTAACCGGATTTAACAGTGAAGGCTATTTCTTTGACGAGGAGCAGTCAGGAAAAGGTGAACTGGTTTTTAAACGTCACGAGCAGTAACGACGTTTCCCCTCTCCGCCCGGAGAGGGGAATCAGTAGCATTAACGCTTCCAGCCCGGACCGCGGTCGTCATGTCGGTCATCATGGCGATCGTCATGATGGTCACGAACCGCTTCATGATGCGACCGCCAGTGGTTATCACGCATCTCATAGTGACGGTTCCACCAGTCATGGTCACGCCAGCGCCCGCCATCCCAACGGTTGCCATGATTATCACTGTCGCCAATTTGCAGTTTTACTGCCGGCACGAGGGTAATTTCTGCAGCCTGTGTCGCCAGCGGAGCCACCATCACTAACGAAATCGCTAAGAAAACAGGTTTCAACATGGGTTACTCCTGGGTTCATTTTGCCCGTTATGGGCCGATGAAAGGAGCTTAAGCAAAGTGATGACCGGTTGTTATTCTCTGCAATCCTAATCTTTAAGTGCCCGCATTTATTGAGAATTTCTACATTTTTCCTGCGCAATGCCTCCGCATTTCCTCCGTATTTGCGCGAAAAAAAACCGGGTTGCCATGATGCACACCCGGCCTTTAGAAAGCTCGTCTACTGCTTAGGCTTTGCTCATCATCAGCTTACGTAATTGGGCAAAATCAGCAGGCAGGTGGTGGGAAAGCAACTCAAGTTCTGCACGCTCGGCCAGCTCTTTTGGCAACGCCAGCGGTTCGCCCAGAATCTCTTCCACGCTCTCTTTAAATTTCGCCGGATGGGCCGTACCGAGGAACAGACCATATTCGCCAGGATGCAGCTGATCGCGCAGCGCACGGTAAGCGATAGCCGCATGAGGCTCGGACAAATAGCCTTTGCCTTTCAGCTCACGCATGGTCTCTTTGGTGGTTTCGTCATCCACCGCGGCATAGCCTAACTCGTTCAGACGCCAGATTTTACGGCGGAACAGCTCCTCAACACGCGGCCAGTTATTCGGCTGGCTGACGTCCATCGCATTAGAGAGAGTGGCCTGCGTCGCTTTTGGCTTCCATTCGCCCTCCTGCAGGAAGCGCGGCACCGTGTCGTTGGCATTGGTGGCCGCGATAAAGCGTTTGACTGGCAGACCCAGTGACTTCGCCAGCAGGCCGGCAGTCAGGTCGCCGAAGTTGCCGCTCGGCACAGAGACGACCAGTTGATTGCGGGCTTCCTGCGGCAGTTGCGCTACGGCTTCAAAGTAGTAACAAATCTGCGCCAGCAGGCGGCTGATGTTAATGGAGTTAGCGGAGTTCAGACCCAGCGCGACTTTCAGCTCTTCATCATCAAATGCCTGCTTCACCAGCGCCTGGCAGGCATCAAAATCTGCGTCGATGGCAACGGTTTCGATGTTGCCACCCAGCGTGCAGAACAGTTTCTCCTGCAACGGGCTGATCTTACCGTTCGGGTAGAGGATAACGACACGCACGTTTTTCAGACCGTAAAACGCATGAGCGACCGCGGCACCGGTATCACCTGACGTGGCGGTCAGAATGGTTACTGGCTTATCCCCGCTGATGGAGGTCAGCATCTGCGCCATAAAGCGCCCGCCGAAGTCTTTAAAGGCCAGCGTCGGACCGTGGAACAGCTCCAGGCAGCCAATATCGCTTTCAACCGCCTTCACCGGGGCCGGGAAAGCAAATGCGTCGCGGACGCGCGCTTCCAGAACCTCTGGTGGCAGTTCATCACCGATAAACGCACCGAGGATCTTTGCGCTGCGCGTAACGAAATCCTGCCCCAGCATTTCGTCGATCTCTGTCAGGCTAAATTCCGGCAGATCGTGAGGAAAAAAGAGCCCCTGATTTTTGCCAAGGCCCTGCGTGATGGCCTGTGCGAAGCTGACCTGTTCGTTGTGATCTTTTAAGTTATAGAGTTTCATTGGTTATCCCACTACTCGTGCGCCCGTCGTATCCAGACGGCAAATATGAACAAAGCCTTCCTGATTTTGCAAATAGTGTTTGCTCAGCCAGTCAGCCACACGCTGCGCGGTTTCGGTTTTATCACACAACGCAAAGAGTGTGGGTCCCGAACCAGAAATCCCACAGGAGATGGCGCCAATCTCTGCCACCGCCTGGCGCGCTTCACCAAAGCCCGGCAGCAGTTTAGTGCGATACGGCTCTGCAATAACATCTTTCATTAACGTCGCAGCAAGTGCGGGCTGACGCGAATAGCAGGCATGAATAAAGCCCGCCAGGTGCCGACCGTGAGCAATGCAGTCCTGGCGACGATACTGCGCAGGCAGGATAGCGCGGGCTTCTGCCGTCGATACTTTGATTCCCGGATAAGCCAGCACCCAGAGCCACTCATCAAAGCATGGCACCTGCTGGCTGATTATGCCGTTTTCCTCGATCATCAGTTGCATGCCGCCGAGGAAGCAAGGGGCGACATTATCGTAGTGAATACTGCCGGAGATACGCCCTTCCAGCTCGCCCATGATCGCCAGCATTTTACTGTCGTTCAAAGGCTTACCGCAGTATTCGTTCATGGCGACCAATGCCGCGACCACCGAACAGGCGCTGGAGCCGAGGCCGGAACCAATCGGCATATTTTTTTCGAGCGTCATCGAAACCGGAACCGTTTTACCGATCTCCTGGCAGAAGCGCTCCCAGCACTGATAAACAATATTCTCTTTCGGGTTGGTGGGCAGCTTGCTGGCAAAGCGCCCCAGATTCTGGAGGCGAAAACTGTCAGCCGCTTCAACCGAGACATTATCGCCCAGCAGCGTCCCATCGACAGGTGTCACTGCCGCACCCAGTACATCAAAACCTACGCTCATGTTGGCACTGGAGGCCGGAGCATATACTTTCACCATCTTAAACTCCCAACTTCCAGGAAAGAGTACGCAACAGATCAGCAAACACCCCCGCTGCCGTTACGTCATTACCCGCACCATATCCACGCAGTACCAGCGGTATCGGCTGATAATAGTGGCTGTAGAACGCGAGGGCGTTTTCGCCATTTTTCACTTTATAAAGCGGATCGTTGCCATCTACTTCGGCAATTTTTACCCGGCAGACGCCGTCCTCTTCGATATTTCCCACGTAGCGCAATACTTTACCTTCATCACGCGCTTTTGCCACGCGAGCGGCAAATGCATCATCCAGTTGCGCCAGGCGATCCATGAACTCCGTCACCCCGCCGCTGGCATCGAATGTCTCAGGTAAGACAGGTTCAATCACAACGTCGGACAGTTCGAGCTCGCGTCCGGTTTCGCGTGCCAGAATCAGCAGCTTACGAGCGACGTCCATACCCGAGAGATCATCGCGCGGGTCCGGCTCAGTAAAGCCGATGTCTCGCGCCGCTTTGGTCGCGTCCGACAGGCTCATCCCCTCGTCCAACTTGCCAAAAATAAAAGAGAGAGAGCCCGACAGGACGCCGGAGAAGCGTTGCAGTTCATCGCCCGCATTGAGCAGGTTTTGCAGGTTTTCAATAACCGGCAAGCCCGCGCCGACATTGGTGTCATAAAGGAACTTACGACGCGATTTCGCCGCCGCATGGCGCAACTGGTGGTAGTAATCCATTGACGAGGTATTGGCCTTTTTGTTTGGCGTAACCACATGGAAACCTTCACGCAGGAAATCAGCATACTGATCGGCAACACTCTGATTAGACGTACAATCGACAATGACCGGGTTGAGCAGATGGTACTCTTTCACAAGACGAATCAGGCGGCCTAAATTGAACGGCTCTTTTGCCTGAGCCAGTTCAGCCTGCCAGTTCTCCAGGTTCAGACCATGCACATTGGTGAGCAAGGCTTTGGAATTCGCCACACCACAGACGCGCAGATCAATATGCTTGTTCTTCAGCCAGGTTTGCTGGCGCTTAAGCTGTTCCAGCAGCGCTCCGCCGACACCGCCTACGCCGATGACAAAGACTTCGATAACCTGGTCAGTATTGAACAACATCTGATGCGTGACGCGCACGCCCGTTGTCGCATCGTCGTTGCTCACGACGACCGAGATGGAACGTTCGGAAGAGCCCTGGGCAATGGCAACGATATTAATATTCGCACGGGCAAGCGCGGCGAAGAATTTTGCGGAGATACCGCGCAGCGTGCGCATCCCGTCACCTACAACCGAAATAACGGCAAGACGCTCCATGATGGCGAGCGGCTCCAGTAATCCTTCTTTCAGCTCCAGATAAAACTCATCGCTCAACGCGCGTTGCGCGCGCGCGCAGTCTGATTGCGGTACGCAGAAGCTGATGCTGTATTCAGAGGAAGACTGAGTAATCAGCACGACGGAAATTCCTGCGCGGGACATGGTCGCAAACACGCGGGCCGCCATGCCGACCATACCTTTCATGCCGGGGCCTGAAACGTTAAACATCGCCATGTTATTCAGGTTAGAGATGCCCTTAACCGGCAGACCATCTTCATTAGAGGTGGCCCCAATCAGGGTGCCCGGTGCTTGCGGATTACCGGTATTTTTAATCAGACAGGGGATCTGGAACTGGGCAATAGGGGTGATTGTGCGCGGATGCAGCACTTTTGCGCCGAAGTAGGAAAGCTCCATGGCTTCCTGATAGGACATGGATTTCAGCAGTCGCGCATCCGGGACCTGGCGCGGGTCACAGGTATAGACGCCATCCACATCAGTCCAGATTTCACAACAGTCCGCACGTAAACAGGCCGCCAGTACCGCAGCGGAGTAGTCAGAGCCATTACGCCCCAGCACCACCAGCTCGCCTTTCTCATTACCGGCGGTGAAACCGGCCATCAGAATCATATGATCGGTGGGGATACGGCTTGCAGCAATTCGACGGGTGGATTCAGCAATATCCACGGTAGATTCAAGGTAGTGACCAACAGCGAGCAGTTTTTCGACCGGATCAATCACAGAGACATGGTGGCCCCGTGCTTCCAGCACGCCTGCCATGATAGCAATCGAGAGTTTTTCTCCACGGCAGATCAGTGCTGCATTAACGCTGTCCGGGCACTGACCCAGCAGGCTAATCCCATGCAGAACATGTTTAATTTGTGCAAATTCTTGTTCAACGACACTTTTAAGCGAAGCGAGGGGGAAACCGGGTTGGGCGTCTGCGAGTCCTGCAAGAAGCTCAGCAAAAATCCGTTCTGCATCACTGATATTCGGTACGGCATCCTGACCACCAATGGTCTTTTCAATCATGGCGACCAGGTGATTGGTGATTTTCGCCGGGGCAGATAACACTGTCGCCACCTGCCCCTGCCTGGCATTACTTTCCAGGATGTCGGCAACACGCAGAAACCGTTCCGCATTTGCCACTGATGTACCGCCAAACTTCAACACTCGCATGTTATACCCCTTGATCTCTGGTCGAAAAAAAAGCCCGCACTGTTCAGGTGCGGGCTTTTTTCTGTTTTTCCTGTACGCGTCAGCCCGCACCATTACCTGTGGTAATTGTGGTGGTGGTAATAATGGTGGTGACGATGCTGATGCGTTTCATGGCTGTTGTGTGCTCTGTTATTTTTATCTGTCTGTCGCTGTGCCTATATTGGTTAAAGTATCTGCCCTCTTAAGTCAATGCATTTTTAGTTTTTGCCCCTGCTGGCAGGTTTTCATCTCCACTGCCCGCCAGCGACTAAACATTCATCAAAGACCGTGAAAGCGGCAACCAATCAATATTTTCATCTTTTATTTATATTAATATCCAGACATTACTCGGCGAGTTTTTTTTCGATGTCATGCAGCAATCGATGTAACATTGCGGTGTCCCGCTGCCCTAAAACACCAATGCGCTGATCGAGCCAGTCAGCCATTTTTATGTCATCAGCGACGTTGAGTTTTTCGAGCAAGGCGTGAGCACGCAGCCGTAAAGCACGCAACGGATTCTCATCGTAGTCAGTCGCCGCGTCAGCCATTTTTTGCATTAATGACGCTAATTGATAGCAATAGACCATCACCGCCTGTCCCAGATTGAGTGAGGGATAGTCCGCCACCATAGGAACGCCCGTCAAAATATCAGCCAGTGCCAGCTCCTCGTTGGTCAGGCCAGAATCTTCCCGGCCAAATACGAGTGCGCCGGTTTTTAACCACTCACTTTTTTCCTGTAGCAAGGGAACCAGTTCCTCAGGCGTGGCGTAGTAATGAAACTTTGCCCGGCTACGAGCTGTTGTGGCAATGGTGAACTGGACGTCGGCGAGCGCCTGGGCGAGAGAAGCATAAGTTTTAATATTATCAAGCACATCACCGGCACCGTGCGCCACACGACGCGCCCCATCTTCGAGATGAGCCATGCTATCCACAATGCGCAGATCCGTAAAACCCATGGTTTTCATGGCGCGAGCCGCAGCGCCAATATTTTCCGCTCTGGCGGGGGAAACGAGTACAACAGCCAGGTGCATTTTCGTTCTCTTCTTGATCGTTTAATGGAGAAAATATCGTCACCACGGACATATTTCGCGGTGAGAATTTACAATTATGTAACAGAAATTACTGTATTTCACCCTGCCAACGGTTAAAAGAAGCTAAACTGTTGAAGGGTGAAACTACTGCTCAGAATGTTAATATAACAGGCTTATCCCTATGTTTATTCATGGCATTTTGATAAGTAATGGGAATCTGCTGTTGGATTCACCATATTTATGAATTAATATTCGCAACTCGTTGGTTTATTGAAATATTGTGAAAAACGCTAACATTAAGATACAGAGATTTCACCAAAGTGTTAACGTGCTACAATTGAACTTGATATATGTCAACGAAGCGTAGTTTTATTGGGTGTCCCTTGAGTCTTAGCCTGTTATGTTGCTGTTAAAATGGTTAGGATGACAGCCGTTTTTGACGCTGTCGGGTCCAGAGGGAAAGTACCCACGACCAAGCTAATGATGTTGTTGACGTTGATGGAAAGTGCATCAAGAACGCAATTACGTACTTTAGTCATGTTTAGCCGATCATGTTAATTTTCGACATGCATCAGGCAGGTCAGGGACTTTTGTACTTCCTGTTTCGATTTAGTTGGCAATTTAGGTAGCAAACATGCAGACCCCGCACATTCTTATCGTTGAAGACGAGTTGGTAACACGCAACACGTTAAAAAGTATTTTCGAAGCAGAAGGTTACGATGTATTCGAAGCGACCGATGGCGCGGAAATGCATCAGATCCTGTCTGAAAATGACATCAACCTCGTGATCATGGATATCAACCTGCCTGGTAAGAACGGTCTGTTGTTAGCCCGTGAGCTGCGCGAGCAGGCCAATGTCGCGCTGATGTTCCTGACCGGTCGTGATAATGAAGTCGACAAAATCCTTGGCCTCGAAATTGGTGCTGACGACTATATCACTAAACCGTTCAACCCACGTGAACTGACCATCCGCGCACGCAACCTGCTGTCTCGTACCATGAATCTGGGTACTATCAGCGAAGAGCGTCGCAGCGTTGACAGCTACAAATTCAATGGCTGGGAGCTGGATATCAATAGCCGCTCGCTGGTTAGCCCGAATGGTGAGCAGTATAAGCTGCCGCGTAGTGAATTCCGCGCGATGCTGCACTTCTGCGAAAACCCGGGGAAAATTCAGTCCCGTGCGGAACTGCTGAAAAAAATGACCGGTCGTGAGCTTAAACCACACGATCGCACCGTGGATGTCACTATCCGTCGTATTCGTAAACATTTCGAATCCACGCCTGACACCCCTGAAATCATCGCCACCATTCATGGCGAAGGTTACCGTTTCTGTGGTGATTTGCAGGAATAGTCTCCCCGGTTCAACAAAAAGCGGCGCTAAGCGCCGCTTTTTTTATCACAACCTTTTCCCGTTCCCTACTTCCACAGCCGCATTCCCTCATCCGTCGGTTCACTCCTGGCAACAGATGATTTACGAACCATAGAAATTGAATACCAGTCAAACCGGCGCGTCAGGATCATCATCGCACTCAGCGCCACAAACAGCACCCCGGTCCCGAGCAGTAAGGCACTGTCTTCAGAATTCAACAGACACCACATCACCCCATATAACGTCAGTAATGCGCCGGTGAAAGGCAGACTTGCACGCCAGGTTTTCATCACGCCCTGCAGATAAAATCCATTAATAAAGCCGCCGAGCAGGCTCGCAGTTATCCACGCCGGGGTGAAACCAATATGCTCAGACAGCGCCAGGAGCACCAGATAAAACATCACCAGCGATAGCCCTACCAACAGGTACTCCATAGGGTGCATCTGCCGGGCCGTGAGACTTTCAAACACAAAGAAAGCGGCAAAAATCAGGGCGATAAGTAAAATGGCATACTTTATGGCTCTGTCGGTAAGCTGATACTGATCTGCCGGGGTAGTGATATTGACGCTAAATGCAGGCAGTCGGCCTTCATTGCCTTCACTCAGGCTCAGCATATCGCGAACTTTGCTGTCTATGTTGTTGGCAAACCAGGTACTTTGCCAGTGCGCCTGAAATCCACTGGCGGAGACTTCACGTTTTGTAGGCAGGAAATCCCCGGTAAAACGGGGGTGAGGCCAGTCGCTTAACAGCGTCAGTTCGCTGTTACGCCCGACAGGCACCACGGAGAGCGCCCCCGTGCCATTCAGGCTAAATGACATGTCAAGCATGAGGGGGTTGCGGCTTATCTCTACTGAGCCCAAAGGCGCATGCAATCCCTGCATGTTACTCACCAGGCCAGAACCGGGCTCAACGGTAAGCGTCTCACCGTTGATTTTCATGGTCTGAACCTGGCCAATACCACGGGCATCACTCAACGCCAGAACCACAAAAGGTTCACCTATTTTCAGGTTTTCGCTCGCTTCCAGCCCAAGGCGCTTTGGATCGAATTGCGCTTTAAGCGAGATATCGCCATGCCAGACCTGGCCGTCGTAAATACCGATTTGTCGTGATTCAACCTGTTGCTTAGCTTCTATCATCAGTGATTCAGGTAGCCAGTAGCGAATGAAACTTTTACTTCGACGGATCTCTTTAGGTGGCTCGTCGCCGGTGGACTCCAGCACCGTCGTGATTTCGGTCACTGGCACTGCAATCAGCGGCCCAATCAGCTTTTGCGAACCCGCGCTGCTCTGTCGCAGAACATCAGCGACCTCATCACGATAATCGCTGCGCTCTTTCACCAGATTGCTAACCATCATGAGTGGTACCAGCAGCAACGCAATACACCCTACCAGGGTAAAAACTTTCCAGAATAATGGTGATTTAAACATAACCCCTCCTTTGTCGTGCCTGCACAATAAAGGGGTTATGTGGGGAGAGTTTGAAGCTATGTGAAGTGACGGTGAAGTGCCAGACGCGCCTCGACGCCCCCTTCAGGGCGATTGCTTATCCGGATGCTTCCCTGGTGCAGACGGGCCACCTCCTGAACAAATGCCAGGCCCAGACCGCTGCTCTTGTGGCCGTCTTCGCGGGGGAGTGAGTAAAAACGCTCGAAGATACGTTCAAGCGCATAATCCGGGATCCCTTGTCCGTTATCGGAAACGGTGATCACCGTAAAGCCCTCTTCATCGTTGGCGTGCAGGTAAATTGCCCCCTTTTCCGGCGTAAAGTCGATAGCGTTATCCAGCAGATTACCAAGCGCCTGGCTTATCAGCGCGCGATCCGCCGTCGCGATAACCTGTTGCGCCTGGCATTCAAGCGTCAGTCCCTTGCGTGCCAGAATGGCGCTGCGTTCATTGGCAAGCTGTGCGAACAACTCACTCAGTTCAACCTGCGAGGGCGCAATCTCCTGGCGGTTTTCCAGCTTCGCCTGGGAAAGGAGTTTTTCAACCAGATCCTGCATGCGGGCATTTTGCGCGAGAATATTCCCCGTGAAATGGTTAACGACTTCAGGTGGCGGGCCTTCACGAAGGATCTCTGCCGCACCGCGAATGGCGGCCAACGGACTTTTTAACTCATGGGTCAGTGCATGCACGTAGTGCTCAATGTAATTCTTACCCTCAAGCTTCTGGCGCATGCTTTCCAGCGCCTGCGCGAGTTTGCGTAGCTCGCTGCTGCCAAGCGACGGCAGCGGTAGTGGTGTCTTCTCGGTGACGGCATCAGCATAGCGCGTCAGTGTGCTGATGGAACGGTTGATCCATAGCGCAATCCCGAAGCCAATCATCAGCGCAATACCGAGTAGCGCGGCGCTTGCCCAGAGGATGCGCCGCTCGCTGCGCTTAATAACCGGCGCAATCGCGCTGTTAGGTTTACCTACGCTGACGACACCGATAATATTTCCCCTGACGGTTATCGGTGCCGCCACGTACATGACGGTACTTTCCGGATCGTCAGCGTTGGAAGGGGTGCTACGTGCGCCGTATTTCCCGCGTAGGGTGAGCCAGACGTCATTCCAGCGCGAATAATCCTTCCCCAGCGCTTTTCCTGCAGAGTCAAACACCACCGTGCCGGAAGCATCAGTCATGTAAACGTGATACTCGTTACGAACTTTACGGATACCGCTGATATCGGCCCGGAAAGCATGGGTTGAAAGCGAAGCGAAAGCCTGAGCGAGCTGCCCGTTTTGCGGCTGACCGGAGAGTAAGTCCGTTCGCGCCAGCTCCGCCAGCAGCGTGGCGGTATCAATCAGCGTCCCCTCCGTTGCGCGACGCACGCCAGGTTTTATCTCCTGCACGAAGATCGACAACACGAACCATGCGGCAACGGCAACAATCAGGAAATACCCCAGCAACAGCCGCATGCCTATACGCATTAGCGGCTCCCCAGGCTGTAGCCCATACCGCGATGGGTATTGATGGGTGAAACCTCCGCATTGACTGCCCGCAATTTGGCGCGCAGCGTCTTGATGTGGGTATCAACCGTCCGATCAAAACTCTCCTGGGCATCAGACCAGACAAGATCCATGAGCTGCTGGCGTGAAAAGATCCGCCCCGGCGCATGTAACAGCGTTTTCAACAGTAAGAATTCATAGCGCGTCAGGGGGAGCGTTTCCCCACACCAGCGGACCAGCGCAGCAGGTTCATCAAGCTCAAACTGACCGACACGTACCGTTGTGGACGGGCTTGCCGCTTTCTGAAAACGCCGCAGTACGGTGCGAACCCGGGCACAGACCTCTCTGGGCGAGAAGGGCTTAGCGATGTAATCATCTGCCCCCATTTCTAGTCCCAGCAGCTTATCGATTTCATCGCTACGGGCCGTCAAAAAAAGCACGGGCAGGCCGGGCGCAACGGTCAGCAGCCGTCGGCAAAGCTCAAACCCGCTGATATCCGGTAATCCAACATCCAGAATAGCCAGATCGGGCAGTTGCCGGTTGGCCGCATCCAGAACGGGCAATCCGCGTTCGAAAGCACGAACATCAAAACCATCCTGGCGCAGCATGTAAATCAGCGTATCGGCGATGCTTACTTCGTCTTCAACCAGCCAGATTTGCGGTTGTGACATGCCTGGTCCCCTTATTTGCCCCAGGGCATGATCGGCACGGCGCTCAGCGCGTTCTTCGGCGACCCTTCCACGACTTTGTCGGAGTAGGTCAGATAGATGAGCGCGTTGCGTTTAGCATCGTAAAAGCGAACGACCTGTAGCTTCTTAAACACCAGCGACGTGCGTTTCTGGAAGACGACATCCCCCTGCGCTTTCCCCTGTTTGATTTTATCGCTGACCTCAATCGGCCCTACCTGCTGGCAGGAAATGGCGGCATCGGAGGTATCTTCCGCCAGGCCCAGCCCGCCTTTAATACCACCGGTTTTTGCTCTGCTGATATAGCAGGTCACGTTTTTAACATCCGGGTCGTCAAAGGCTTCCACAACGATTTTATGGTCCGGACCAAACATTTTAAAAACGGTGTCCACGGAGCCAATCTGTTCTGCCTGTGCGGCCGCACTCAGCAGCAGTAATGAGGAAAGGATGAGGCTTGTATATTTCATATTGTTACCATTTCTGAATATAACGTTGAGCAACTATTCATAGCCGTAGGCGAAAACGTTTATAGATCACTAATTTACAAAAATCACCATGAAAATCAGAGACAATGCGCATTTATGCGCAAAAAAAACACTGAATGCTAAAACAACAAACGATGATATTATCCCATCCTTGTATCAGGCGTTCGCCGTTTTATGGAAGAGGATAGATATGGATCAGGCTGGTATTATTCGCGATCTACTTGCATGGCTTGAAGGCCATCTCGATCAGCCGTTATCACTGGACAATGTGGCGGCAAAAGCAGGTTATTCCAAGTGGCATCTGCAAAGGATGTTCAAAGACGTGACGGGCCATGCTATCGGCGCCTACATTCGTGCCCGTCGCTTGTCTAAATCCGCTGTCGCGCTGCGTCTGACCTCGCGTCCTATTCTGGATATCGCGCTGCAATATCGGTTTGATTCGCAGCAAACCTTTACCCGCGCTTTTAAAAAGCAATTTTCACAGACTCCCGCACTCTACCGCCGTTCGCCTGACTGGAGCGCGTTTGGCATCCGCCCACCCATGCGTTTAGGCGAATTCGCCATGCCGAAACACGAGTTTGTGACGCTTCCTCCGACCCAACTGGTCGGGGTAACCCAAAGCTACACCTGCTCTCTGGAAGAGATTTCCGATTTCCGTCATCAGATGCGCATTCAGTTCTGGCGTGAATTTTTGGCTAACGCGCCTTCAGTTCCTGCGGAGATGTACGGGTTGCATGAACCGCGTCCGAGCCTGGAGAAAGATGATGAGCAGGAAGTTTTTTACACCACGGCACTGACACCAGAGATTGCGAACGGGCATATACATAACGCCCATCCCGTGCTGCTGGAAGGCGGCGACTACGTGATGTTCTCCTACGACGGCCTGGCGAGCGGTATACAGGAGTTTATCCTGACCGTATACGGCACCTGCATGCCCATGCTCAATCTGACCCGCCGTAAAGGCCAGGATATTGAACGCTTCTATCCGCAGGATGACGCACGCTCCGAAGAGCCACGTCATATTCGCTGCGAATATTTAGTGCCGGTCCGGCGTTAACGCTGCAATTCATCTAACGCAGGGGCGTCCAGATGTGACACGTCCCCTGCTGTCTCCACGACCCAGCCTGAAGCCAGCCATGCACTGTCCTGATAGTCGATTCGGGAGATAGAGCAGTTACGCAACCGCAGACGGCGTTCCGCATAAGCAGGCAGACCAAGAATGGTACTGACCAGGCAGCCCAGCGCCATGCCATGACTGACAATAAGCGGGCGGCTACCCTGCGGCAGATCGAGACAGGCCGCCAGCGCCGCGTGCATCCGGTCGCCCAGCTCCTGCATGGATTCCCCCTCGGGAATACGCCCACCCTCGGTGCCATTGACCAGCGTCCGGCGCCAGCCCTCTTCTTCTTCCGTCAGGGATTCGATACGACGTGTTTCAAGAACGCCCATATCCAGCTCACGCAGACGGGAATCAAGGGTTATCTCGCATCCACATAATTCCGCAATGATTTCAGCCGTGCGACGCGTCCGTCCAAGATCGCTGGCAATAATATGCGTGATGCCCAGCGCTTTGGCGCGCTCAGCAACCTGCCATGCCTGCTGCTCTCCTTTCTCGGTTAACGGACTGTCTGACTGGCCTTGAATACGACGCTCGGCGTTCCACTGCGTTTCACCGTGGCGAACAAGGTATACCTGTAACATGCTTTTTTATCCATTATACTGCGATGAAATTTTTTATAAGAGGACGGCTATCCCGCCATGAAGAACGCATCTCATTCCGGGTTGCCAATAATAGATTATGCACCATGTTGTCGCAGCTACCACCAATCCCGCCAAAATTCGGGCGATTCTGCACGCTTTTAATGAGATTTACGGCGAAGATTCCTGTGAAATTGAATCCGTTGACGTTGATAGCGGTGTACCGGAACAGCCACTCGGTAATGAAGAGACCCGTCTGGGTGCGCGCAACCGGGTAAACAATGCACGTCTTGCCAGACCCGATGCGACGTTTTGGGTCGCCATCGAGGCCGGTATCGATGAAGGTAGCACCTTTAGCTGGGTAGTGATTGAGAAGGGCGACCAGCGCGGCGAAGCACGCTCGGCGACCCTGCCCCTGCCAGAGGTCATTCTGGAAAAAGTCCGTGCGGGTGAAGCCCTTGGTCCGGCAATGTCACACTTCACCGGGATTGATGAAATTGGTCGTAAAGAGGGGGCCATCGGGGTATTCACCGCCGGTAAACTCACCCGTGCCAGCGTTTATCACCAGGCGGTGATTCTGGCCTTAAGCCCCTTTCACAATGCGGTCTATCGCTGAGCGTTCAGTAAAATCTCTTCCAGCCACACCCGCAGGTCGGCCGGTGCCGACTTCAGGCTGTTGGAGCCACGGGTGATGGTGGCGATACCGGCACCCAACTCTGTTTTCAGCTCACGCTGGCTCATCTCACCGCGCAGCAGCTCTTCAATTATTCGCACGCGCGTCCCCAACGCTTCACGCTCATCGGGAGTAAGCATTAAATTGAGCAGCGGGAGATGCAAATCCTTCTCATAAGATTGCCTGACGAGTTCAACGAAGCGCAGCCATTCCTGGTTGCGTTGTTCGGCCATGGCCGCTGAATAGGGTGATTGTTGGGTCATAATATTCCGCCATTTTGCTGCGTACTCGTTAAAGAGTACGCAGCATAGCATAAACATGACGATCAGTAACGACGCTGCCACTCCGCCTCGGTCAGCACAGTGGGCCTGGTGCCGTCCATGAAGAAACGATAGTAAGCGTCATAGGCGAGCACGTTTTTCACATAACCGCGCGTTTCAGAGAAGGGAATGCTTTCAATAAACGCAACCGCATCGATGCGCCCGGCACTGTTATTAAGCCAGGTCCGCACGCGACCCGGCCCGGCATTGTAGGCCGCAGAGGAGAAAATGCGGTTATTACCAAACTGCTGGTACACATACTGCAAATAGCTGGTTCCAATGTTGATATTGGTTTCCGGATCAAGCAGCTGTACCGCGTTGCTGTAGCCCGGAATATTGAACATCTTCACCGTGTGCGTTGCCGTTGCTGGCATAATTTGCATCAAACCGCTGGCCCCCACCGGTGAGCGGACTTTGGGATTCCAGGCGCTTTCCTGACGTGAGATTGCCATTGCATAGCTTTGCGGAATATCTTTCCCCTGCGTATAACGCGCATAGAGATCCTGATACGCCAGCGGGAAACGCTCCTCCAGTTGATCCCAAAGCTTACCGGCGATCGTCGCCTGAACGCTCAGATCCCACCAGTGCCGATCAAATGCGTAGCGGGCCAGCTGGGCTTGTTCTGAAACGCTGCGGCTGGTAATGAGATTGGCCCATTCGCTGCGTGCCGTATTATCCAACTGCCAGTACATGAGCTCACGGACTCTGGCCATTTCCGGCCCCTGAGAGAGTGCAGGGTCGATGTTACCTTGTGCTTTATCAATCTTCATGGTGTACGCTTCGCCCAGCCGCTGGGCCGCGACCATAGGGTAGAAGCCACGCTGCTGCATGAGCGCATGCAGGATCTCTTTTGCCTCTGTCTCACGGCCCCGCTCCAGCAGCAGATCGGCCTGCCAGTAGCGCCATTCATCTTTTTCTTTGGCATCCATCGGCAGACGGGCAAGCCAGGTATTTAACCCGGCGCGATCCCCGGTACCAATCGCCATTCGCACGCGGCGCTCTACGATAGACGTCGACTGGGATCGCATAATGGCATCATCACGCCAACGCGCCTGCTCATCGGTGACATCATTGCCCATCAGCCGCCAGGCCACGGTGTCCCGTAGGATCTGAGTTTGATCTTCATTAAGCTGCTGCGCCTGCACCAGAGATGGGATCATCAGGCGTGCATTTTCCACATCCTGACGGGCCACGCTTTCGAATGCCTCGGCTGCCATCTGCCGCGTAAAGTCCGTCGCGCCGGTGGTGCGGGCAAAATTCATGACGCTATTCGGGTCGTTGGCAAGCGTAATTATTGCCGTCGAGATGGTTTGATAATCCGATGGCATCTGCCCGGCCAGTAGCGTCACCAGTCGGGTATTTCCCGCCTTCATCGCCAGACGGATCCGTTCCAGAAATGCCAGAGGATCTTGTTTGCCAGAAGCACGCCACGCGCCAAACAGCTGGTCACACGCATTCGGTTGGCTGCTTCCGGTGAGCCAGAGTTCCTTCGCCCCCTGCCAGGCCTCCTCGGCCTGCCCGGTGTTCCACTTCGCATAGTAGTAATTACACTGCGCTTCGGTCGTTGACGGTTTTTCCGGACTGAACGCCAGCAAACCACGCCAGTCCTGTCGGCGCGCCAGCTCATTTACAAAGCGTGTCTTCAGGGTACGAGCGGGCGGAAGCGTAGGATTTTCCTGAATAAAATGGCTGACGGTGACGGTGGGTTGGTTCATCAGATCGTCAGTTATCTGGCGATATTCCAGATAGGGATAGAGCGGATAATCTTTGAGTGTCGGCATTAACTGTGCCACCACATCCATCTGCTTTTTGTCCCACGCCTGCTTAACCTGGGCGTAACGACTACGTTGTTCATCCAGCGAGTCCGCTCGCGCTGCATTACTGAGGGACAGTAAACACATACTGGCCGCCAGGTAACGCCAGGCGGCTTGTTTAGCTCTCTGCACTGCGCATTCCTCTCATCAAAACGGTCATTGCAGCCTCATGCCACAGACTCACTTAATGCTAACCGTGCCCGGCGCAACGCGCCACGTCATGCACACTTTTTTACCTTTCTCGCATGTTTTAACACAGCTTTCGAGGCTGGCTGGGATTGGACAAAGAAAACGGCTACACTCCGCTGTTGATATTACATAAAAGAGGCGAAGTCCAACGTGGCTCAATTCGTATACACCATGCACCGTGTCGGCAAAGTGGTTCCGCCGAAACGTCATATTCTTAAAAACATCTCGCTGAGTTTCTTCCCTGGCGCAAAAATTGGCGTACTGGGCCTTAACGGCGCCGGTAAATCTACCCTGCTGCGCATTATGGCCGGCATTGATACTGATATCGAAGGCGAAGCACGCCCTCAGCCGGGTCTTAAAATCGGTTACCTGCCGCAGGAGCCGCAGTTAAACCCTGAGCAAACCGTCCGTGAGTCCGTTGAAGAGGCGGTTGCAGACGTCGTTAACGCGCTGAAAGGGCTTGATGAAGTGTACGCGAAGTACGCTGAGCCGGACGCGGACTTCGATAAGCTCGCAGCGCAACAGGGCAAGTTCGAAGAAATCATTCAGGCACACGACGGTCATAACCTGAACGTACAGCTGGAACGTGCTGCTGACGCCCTGCGTCTGCCGGACTGGGATGCGAAAATCGCTAACCTCTCCGGTGGTGAACGCCGCCGTGTGGCACTCTGCCGCCTGCTGCTCGAAAAACCGGACATGCTGCTGCTCGACGAACCAACGAACCACCTCGATGCCGAATCTGTGGCCTGGCTGGAACGCTTCCTGCACGACTTCGAAGGCACCGTGGTGGCAATTACCCACGACCGTTACTTCCTCGATAACGTTGCCGGCTGGATCCTGGAGCTTGACCGCGGTGAAGGTATTCCGTGGGAAGGCAACTACTCCTCCTGGCTGGAGCAGAAAGATCAGCGTCTGGCACAGGAAGCGTCTCAGGAAGCGGCCCGTCGTAAATCCATTGAGAAAGAGCTGGAGTGGGTTCGTCAGGGCGCGAAAGGCCGTCAGTCTAAGGGCAAAGCCCGTCTGGCGCGTTTTGAAGAGCTTAACAACGTTGAGTACCAGAAACGTAACGAAACCAACGAACTCTTTATTCCGCCTGGCGCACGTCTCGGGGACAAAGTGGTTGAGGTCAGCAACCTGCGTAAGTCTTACGGCGACCGCGTGCTGATTGACGATCTGAGCTTCTCGGTACCGAAGGGCGCTATCGTCGGAATCATCGGCCCGAACGGCGCGGGTAAATCTACCCTGTTCCGCATGATGTCTGGCCAGGAACAGCCGGATGCAGGTTCAATCACCCTCGGTGATACCGTTAAACTGGCGTCCGTCGACCAGTTCCGTGACGCGATGGATAACAGCAAAACCGTCTGGGAAGAAGTCTCCGGCGGGCTGGATATCATGCGTATCGGCAACACCGAGATGCCAAGCCGCGCCTACGTTGGCCGCTTCAACTTTAAAGGTGTTGATCAGGGCAAACGCGTGGGCGAGCTGTCCGGTGGTGAACGCGGTCGTCTGCATCTGGCGAAACTGCTGCAGGTTGGCGGTAACGTGCTGCTCCTTGATGAACCAACTAACGACCTGGATATCGAAACCCTGCGTGCGTTAGAAAACGCCCTGCTGGAGTTCCCGGGTTGCGCGATGGTTATCTCGCACGACCGTTGGTTCCTTGACCGTATTGCTACCCACATTCTGGACTACCAGGATGAAGGTAAAGTGGAATTCTTTGAAGGGAACTTTACCGAGTACGAAGAGTACAAGAAACGCACCCTCGGCGCTGACGCGCTGGAGCCGAAGCGTATCAAGTACAAGCGTATTGCAAAATAAAAAGCAAAAAGGCAGCGTTAGCTGCCTTTTTTATTGTTTGCGCCTTCTCCCCGTGGGCTGAAGAATCCCCAGAAAAAAATGCGAGCACGCCTGGTCCCCTCGCCCCACCGGGGAGAGGGTTAGAGTGAGGGGGAACATGCGGCGCTTGTGGTCGTTCCGTTCACCTTATGTTCCTTGCTTTTCTGTCACGCCAGAACCCGTGAACGTGCCAGGGTGGTTCACCGCCACCACCCTGGCGACCCGGGCTCCCGGCCAGGAAAATCGCCGCTGGCGCGGCATTATTCGCCCCATCCCTGGGACTGACCCTTTCAGGGCTAGCGCAGGCGCTATTCAAAATCGCTCCCGGCAATTTTGTCGTCTTATGTCGTCTGACTATCGGGTCGGGGACCAGCCTGCCTCCCTGCAGGCTATCCCCTCCGCCCGCTTCCCTGCGGGCGGACCCGGTCAGCCGTCACGCCTCATCGATTTTCAGCCGGACCCTGTCATCGCGGTGACGGTTTTATTCTCATTTCGCCGTGGTATCGCTGTAAAACGTCATAGTACTGGGGATCTTTCAGCCCTGTGGGAGAGGGCCGGGGTGAGAGCAGCAGACCACGGGCCCTACCCCTCCTCCCCCATCAACTCTCTCACCAGCTCCACACAGTGCAGAAACCGCGAATCGTAATCCGGCTCTTCAACGTGTCGCCAGGTGATATTGTTCTCTTTGAGCATCTCCACCAGCATGTTCTGGAACTCCCGGCGGTCCACTGAACTGCCCAGACTTCGCAGCCCATCGGCTACCCAGGGGACGTTATTTTCCAGCAGGATCACAAGGTCAAACCGGTACTCGTCGATCATCGCCTGCACGAAGGGATGTTCGCGCCCTTCATACTTCAGGCAAAAGGCCTGAGTGGTCACGAAGTCGGTGTCAATAAACGCGATTTTATTGGCGTATTTAACAGCAAAATCAATGTACTGCGCCTGACCTAAGGCGATTTTGTCATAGTCAGAATATTGCAGCGCCATCTCATCGCCACCCAGGTGAGAGAAAACATAATCCCGCCCGTACTCCCAGGCGCTGGTGGTATTGAAAATATTGGCGAGCTTATTTACCAGCGTCGATTTTCCGCTGGACTCCCCGCCGAGGATAGCCACGGTGCGTACAAAAAACGGCTTCACTTCGGTCGGAATATAATCCCAGTAGCGGAACGGATTCGCACGGATCTGCCCGCCGCTGATGTTCATGAATGTGCGTTTCGGGTCGATTAACACCGTCTGCACGCCGAGATGTTCGAGATATTGCTCCGCATCCGCCTCTTCTGAGGTGTAAATCCAGTTAGGCTGAATCCCCTTTTCGTCCATGAAAGCGTTGATGCCTTTGCTCCAGACATCCCAGCCGTGCGGATAGGGCTCCATCCCCTCTTCGTTAAAGGCATGGATGCGAATATTTTTTTGGTATTTGAAGGTTTGAAGCAGCCAGCGCAGGCGATCGCTGATGGTTGGCTGCTGAGACATGGCGCTGTTTTCAAAAAGCTCACGGTCGCGCTTTTCGTCATACCCCATCACGATATGCAGTTCATCGACCTGACTACAGGCGCGCTGAATCAGATAAATATGCCCGGTGTGTAACGGGTAAAATTTACCAAAGACCACGCCGATGTTTTTCTGCTGGCGGGGAAATTCAAGACCAAGAAAGCGGTGTAACGCCTCCAGCTTTTGTGCGCTGGGGCTTTTGATTTTGGCGTTAAGCAGTTGGCTTAAATAGCCCTTGGTCATGCCGCTTGCATCCGCAACCTGCTGCAAAGTGCAGCCCTTCTGGCGGATGGCAGTTTTTAGATAGTCGAATGACGACATAATGAGTCGGTGCCTCCTGCGTGTTCGAATACGTTATTATAGGTCGTCAAAAACACTTAAGGCATCTGAAAGCTTCTTCACACCAAAGACTTGCATCCCTTCAGGCGCCTTTTTCGGCACGTTGGCTGCAGGCACAATCGCACGACGAAAACCATGTTTTGCCGCTTCTGCAATGCGCTCCTGCCCGCTCGGCACCGGGCGAATTTCTCCCGCCAGGCCCACTTCACCAAAGACCACCAGATCCTGCGGCAGCGGCCTGTCGCGCAGACTGGAAACCATTGCCAGCAGCAGCGCCAGGTCAGCACTGGTTTCTGTTACCTTCACGCCGCCCACCACGTTGACAAAGACGTCCTGATCGGCCATCTGCAGACCACCGTGGCGATGCAGCACTGCCAGCAAAATAGCCAGCCGGTTTTGCTCAAGCCCGACGGCGACACGCCGTGGGTTGCCCATCATTGACTGATCCACCAGCGCCTGAATCTCTACCAGCAGCGGACGCGTTCCTTCCCACAGCACCATGACAGAGCTGCCGGAGGTTACTTCATCACCACGGCTCAGAAAGATGGCTGACGGGTTACTGACTTCGCGCAGCCCCTGCTCGGTCATCGCGAACACACCGAGTTCGTTCACCGCACCAAAACGGTTTTTGTGACTACGCAGAGTACGGAAACGGGAATCCGCATCGCCATCAAGCATCACCGAGCAGTCGATGCAGTGTTCAAGCACTTTTGGCCCGGCCAGCGAGCCGTCTTTGGTGACATGCCCCACCATCACAATCGCCACCCCGCGTGTCTTGGCAAAACGCGTCAGCCAGGCGGCGGTTTCACGCACCTGCGCCACGCTGCCCGGTGAGGACTGGATCTCAGCCATGTGCATGACCTGGATGGAGTCAATAACCATCAGCTTCGGCTGCTCTTCTTCCGCAATCATGCAGATCTGCTCAATGCTGGTTTCCGAGAGCATATTCAGATTACCAGTCGGCAGGCCCAGACGGTGCGCGCGCATTGCCACCTGCTGTAAAGACTCCTCACCCGTGACGTACAGCGTTTTCATCTGTTCGGCGAGCCGGCAAAGCGTTTGCAGCAGCAACGTGGATTTACCCGCCCCCGGATTACCGCCAATCAGAATGGCGCTCCCCGGCACCACACCGCCGCCGAGTACGCGGTCAAACTCTTTAAATCCTGTCGAGAAGCGCGGCAGTGCCTCCAGGCTGATTTCAGAGAGCTTTTGTACTTTAGAGACACCCGCATTGCCCGCATAACCGCTCAGGCGCTCATTACGTGCTACGGCTGGCGAAGCGGCTATACCACGCACTTCGGTGATGGTGTTCCAGGCATGACAGGCGCTGCACTGCCCCTGCCAGCGCGGATAATCGGCACCACATTCATTACAGACAAATGCGCGTTTTGGAGCTTTCGCCACGGAGACCTCGTCTATTTTTTACTGATGCTGGCTGAGAGAATGCAGAACACCCCCATCAGGTCAGCGTGACGGATGGTAACTTCCGCCTTCTCGTTAACTTTCGGTTTGGCATGGTAGGCAATGCCCAGGCCAGCAGCTTTGATCATCGGCAGATCGTTCGCGCCATCACCGATAGCGATAGTCTGGGTAAGGGGAATATCAAATTTTTCAGCAAGTTCGGTAAGCGTTTTTGCTTTGTACTGCGCATCGACAATATCGCCCAGCACGTTGCCGGTGAACTTACCGTCAAAGGTTTCCAACTGATTGGCGACCGCCGCTGCTAAATTCAGTTTATCGCGCAGATGGTCGGCAAAAAAGGTAAAGCCACCGGACGCGATAGCCACTTTCCAGCCCAGCGTTTGCATTTTCAGTACCATCTGGGTAAGCCCTGGCATCAGGGGCAGCGTTTCACGAACCTGATGGAGAATGGTGGCATCGGCGCCCTTGAGCGTCGCCACCCGGCTGCGCAGGCTGGCAGTGAAGTCCAGCTCACCGCGCATCGCACGTTCCGTGACTTCAGCCACCTGCTCACCGGTTCCCGCCAGTTTGGCAATTTCATCAATGCACTCGATTTGAATGGCCGTGGAGTCCATGTCCATAACCATCAGACCGGGGGCACGCAGCGACGGGATCTTACCGAGTGGGGCGACGTCCAGTCCGTTATCGTGCGCCAGGCGCGTTGCGCGCGGCGTTAGCGAACCGGCAAGGCGAATCACCTGATAGTCATCGACGCGCCAGGCCGCGACGATGACCATCGCCGCCCCCAGTTTCCGCTGCCAGGCGGTCAGGTGGGCTTTATCCAGTTTACGTCCGTACAGAAGCCATCCGCTGCGTCCTGCGTGATAATCCAGGGGCATGACCTCATCGCCACTTAAAGAGAGCGGCAAACCAGGCCACTGAGAAACGTCGTTGGGCAGGTCGCACCAGGTCAAATTATTCGGCATTACAGCTCCTGTAGGGATATGTGCTGAGGTAAAAATAACGCATGAGGCTACCTTGTAACCAGCGCTTCTGGCAACATTAAGCCGCAAATTTTCAACAGGTGGAATATGGCTCGCGCAAAACTTAAATTCAGGCTTCATCGCGCTGTGATCGTGCTTTTCTGTCTGGCTCTGCTGGTCGCCCTGATGCAAGGTGCCTCCTGGTTCAGCCAGAATCATCAGCGTCAGCGAAATCCGCAGTTCGAGGAGCTTGCCCGCACGCTGGCAAAGCAGGTGACGCTGAACCTTGCGCCGCTGATGCGCACCGAAACGCCTGATGAAAAACGGATTGGCGTAGTGCTTCGGCAATTAACGGAAGAGAGCCGGATTCTGGATGCGGGGGTCTACGATGAAAGCGGCGATCTTGTCGCACGCGCCGGGGAGAGCGTAGAGGTGCGCGACAGGCTGGCCCTGGATGGAAAAAAAGCCGGCGGCTACTTCAACCAGCAAATTGTTGAGCCGATACAAGGAAAGAGTGGCCCGCTGGGTTATCTGCGTTTAACGCTTGATACCCATACGCTGGCGACGGAATCCAAACAGGTCGACAACACCACGAATATTCTCCGCCTGATGCTGCTGCTCTCCCTGGCAATTGGTGTGGTACTCACGCGCACGCTCTTGCAGGGCAAACGCACTCGCTGGCAACAATCCCCCTTCCTGCTGACCGCCAACAAACCCGTCGCGGAAGAAGAAGAGAGCGAAAAGAAAGAGTAGTGGTCAGGTAAGCTACTCATGACGAAAAGGAAAAATTCTATGACAACATTACGCCTGCTTATCTCTGACTCTTACGATCCCTGGTTCAATCTGGCGGTTGAAGAGTGTATTTTTCGCCAGATGCCAGCCACGCAGCGCGTGCTCTTTTTATGGCGCAACGCCGACACGGTGGTGATTGGCCGGGCGCAGAACCCGTGGAAAGAGTGCAATACGCGGCGCATGGAAGAAGATAACGTCCGTCTCGCGCGACGCAGTAGCGGCGGTGGCGCAGTCTTTCACGATCTCGGTAACACCTGTTTTACCTTTATGGCAGGCAAGCCAGAGTATGACAAAACCATCTCCACCTCGATTGTACTCACTGCGCTAAACGCGCTTGGGGTAACGGCGGAGGCTTCCGGGCGAAATGATCTGGTGGTTAAAACCGATGAAGGCGATCGCAAAGTCTCAGGCTCAGCCTACCGCGAAACCAAAGATCGCGGTTTCCACCACGGCACGCTGTTACTGAATGCGGATTTAAGCCGTCTGGCGAATTACCTCAATCCGGACAAGAAAAAACTACAGGCTAAAGGCATCACGTCGGTGCGTGGACGCGTCGCGAATTTGGTCGATCTGTTGCCAGGTGTCACTCATGAACGCATTTGCGAGGCGGTAACGGAAGCATTCTTCGCCCATTACGGTGAGCGAGTAGAGGCTGAAATCATTTCACCGGATAAGACCCCGGATCTGCCAAACTTCGCTGAAACCTTTGCCCGCCAGAGCAGTTGGGAGTGGAACTTTGGTCAGGCACCGGCGTTTAGCCACTTACTGGATGAGCGTTTCACCTGGGGCGGCGTGGAGCTGCATTTCGACGTGGAGAAAGGCCATATCACCCGCACACAGGTGTTTACCGATAGCCTGAACCCTGCGCCGCTCGAAGCACTCGCAGCCCGTTTACAAGGGTGTTTATACCGTGCCGATGCGTTAGTCCAGGAGTGTGAGGCATTGGTGGGAGATTTCCCCGACCAGGAAACCGAACTGCGTGAACTGACGACGTGGATTGCGGGGGCGGTGCGATAATCCCCTTACGCCAGCCGCTGGATAATCGAGGCGGCCAGCGTTAACTTTTCTCGCATCGCGCGGGCGAGATCCTGAAAACCCGCGCTGATGCGTTTGTCATCCAACACCTGTTGCCAGAATTCCCCGGCGAGCGGCACCGCAAACATCCATGCCGCTTTGCTTACCGTAGATCCACGTTGATATCACTAGCCTCGTTGCGCATCGCACCTGAATTCGCTGGCGCAAACGACATCGGCAGCTTCCCTGCGGCCAGCAGGGGTACAGCACACCAAACTGACTTGCGCTTCCCTGAGCATTGACCTGCCAGAGAGGAAAAGAAGAGATACCGCGTACCGGCCTGATGAGTGCATAACGTGTTGCCTGAGCTTTACCAAACTGCACTATCTCAGCATGTGCTGACACAAGACGCGAGAACGTTGCCTGGCTGATTCCCAGCGACTGCCGCAGGTCAGGGGCGGAACGCGGCTCTTGCAGGAGTAAATCGGTTAATGCGCTCATGGATGAATAGATTAATGAATAGATATATGGCGTTATTGTTATGAAAGAAAAGGAGAAAGAGGAAAGAGAGGAAAATAAATGAATAGATAAAACGGGCAGCATAGCGCTACCCGTTTGAAAAATGCTTACTCTTTGTCGCCCAGCAGAACAGATTCCAGCGCGATTTTGATCATGTCGTTGAAGGTGGTCTGACGTTCAGCAGAAGTGGTCTGCTCGTGGGTACGGATATGGTCGGAAACGGTACAGATGGTCAGCGCTTTTGCACCAAACTCGGCCGCAACACCATAGATGCCCGCCGCTTCCATTTCCACGCCCAGGATGCCGTATTTCTCCATCACGTCAAACATCTCGCCGCCGTCCGGTGCATAGAACAGGTCCGCAGAGAAGATGTTACCGACGCGGGCATCAACGCCCAGCGCTTTAGCGGCATCAACGGCATTACGCACCATGTCGAAGTCAGCAATCGCAGCAAAGTCGTGATCCTTGAAACGCATACGGTTGACTTTGGAGTCGGTGCAGGCACCCATACCGATAACGATATCACGCAGTTTTACGTCCATGCGTACTGCGCCACAGGAGCCCACACGGATGATTTTCTTCACGCCGAAATCGGTGATCAGCTCTTTCGCGTAAATGGAGCAGGACGGGATACCCATACCGTGGCCCATCACGGAGATTTTACGGCCTTTATAGGTACCGGTATAACCCAGCATGCCGCGAACGTTATTTACTTCGCGGATATCTTCAAAGAACGTCTCAGCAATGTGTTTGGCGCGCAGCGGATCGCCCGGCATCAGAACAACATCAGCGAAATCACCCATTTCAGCGTTAATGTGAGGAGTGGCCATCTTCAGTTCCTTTTTATTTTTAAATTCACCCTCTCCTGTGGGAGAGGGTTGGGGTGAGGGCATCAGGCCGCACCCATGTTTCATGTAGGAGAAGGTTGGGATGGGCATCAAGCGCTGCCCACCCCTACGCATTTAAAGCATGTTTTTGCCATAGTCCATCGGCGAAGTTCCGAAGAACGAGGCGACAGTCTGGCCAATATCCGCAAAGGTTTCACGGTGTCCCAACGAGCCTGGTTTCACTTTCGGGCCGTAGATCAGCACCGGAATGTGTTCACGGGTATGATCGGTGCCCTGCCAGGTCGGGTCGCAGCCGTGGTCAGCGGTCAAGATCAGAATATCATCTTCACCGACCAGCTCCATCAGCTCCGGCAGACGACGGTCAAACAGCTCCAGGCCGCCAGCGTAGCCTGCGACATCACGACGGTGACCCCATGATGAGTCGAAATCCACGAAGTTGGTAAAGACAATGGTGTTATCACCCGCCGTTTTCATCTCCTGAACGGTGGCGTCAAAGAGGGCGTCCAGACCGGTCGCTTTCACTTTTTTGGTGATACCACAGTTGGCGTAGATGTCCGCGATTTTACCCACGGAGACCACCTGGCCGTCTTTTTCATCGACAAATTTCTGCAGCACCGTCGCAGACGGTGGCTCAACGGCGAGGTCATGACGGTTGCCGGTGCGCTGGAAGTTACCCGCTTTATCGCCAACAAATGGACGAGCGATAACGCGACCAATGTTGTAACCACCTTCGGTCAGCTCTTCACGTGCGATTTCACACAGCTCGTAAAGCTTATCCAGGCCATAGGTCTCTTCATGACAGGCAATCTGGAATACGGAGTCAGCGGAGGTATAGAAAATCGGCTTACCGGTTTTCATGTGCTCTTCGCCGAGCTGATCGAGGATAACGGTGCCGGAAGAGTGGCAGTTGCCAAGGTAACCTGGCAGGTTGGCGCGCTTGACCAGCTTATCCAGCAGTTCCTGCGGGAAGCTGTTTTCATGATCGGAGAAATAACCCCAATCAAACAGAACCGGCACACCGGCGATTTCCCAGTGGCCTGACGGGGTATCTTTACCGGAAGAGAGCTCGTGCGCCCAGGCATATGCGCCCACCACTTCCGCGTTACCGTCCATACCAGCAGCAATTTTACCGGTAGAACCTTCATGCGCTTTGACCAGACCCAGGCGGGTCAGGTTTGGCAGATTCAGCGGGCCCTGACGACCGTTGTCCGCTTCGCCTTTGGCACAGGCTTCTGCGATATGACCGAGGGTATCGGAACCCACGTCACCAAAACGTTCTGCATCTTCTGTTGCGCCGATGCCGAAGGAGTCCAGCACCATAATAAATGCACGTTTCATATTGTTCTCCGTACGTAGTGCTTCAAAAAATAGCGATCAGATCAGTATACAGTTATTCAGCGATACGACGATAGACCGTTGGTGTGGATTCTGGTGCTTTATCGTCAAGCGTAATCGCCGCTTTCACGGCTTTCGCTGCTTCCTGCCAGCTGTTTTCGTCTTTCGCGTGGATCACGGCCAGCGGACGCTGTCCATCGACGCTTTCGCCGAGGCGAGCCATATCCGTAAAGCCGACGCTGTAGTCAATAGTGTCAGAGGCCTGGCGACGACCGCCGCCCATCGACACGACGGCCATGCCGAGCGCACGGGTATCCATCGCCGACACAAAACCTTCATGGTCTGCGTAGACCGCTTTCGTCAGCATCGCGGTGGGCAGGTATCTGGCGTAATTTTCGACAAAATCGGTTGGGCCTTTCTGGGCTGCAACCATGCGACCAAAGATCTCTGCCGCTTTGCCGTTGTCCAGTACCGCCTGCAGCTTCACGCGCGCTTCGGCGTCATCGCTGGCAAGTTTGCCTGAAATCAACATCTCAACGCACAGCGCCATAGTCACGTCGAACAGACGCGGGTTACGGTATTCGCCGGTCAGGAACTGCACGGCTTCACGGACTTCAACGGCATTACCCGCGCTGGAGGCCAGCACCTGGTTCATGTCGGTGAGCAGCGCGGTGGTGCGCACGCCTGCGCCGTTGGAGACGCCAACGATCGCTTCGGCAAGCGCCGCAGAGAGTTCAAATGTCGGCATAAAGGCCCCGCTGCCCACCTTCACGTCCATCACCAGCGCATCCAGCCCTTCAGCCAGTTTCTTGGCGAGGATCGAGGCGGTGATCAGCGGAATGGAGTCGACGGTCGCGGTAATGTCACGCGTGGCGTAAAAACGCTTATCCGCCGGGGCAAGAGAGCTGGTCTGGCCGATAATCGCCACACCAACATCTTTAATAATGTCGCGGAAGCGCTGGTCATCCGGGAAGATATCGAAGCCCGGAATGGCTTCCAGTTTGTCCAGCGTACCGCCGGTATGCCCCAGGCCGCGCCCGGAGATCATCGGGATGTAACCGCCACATGCGGCGACCATCGGTCCCAGCATCAGCGAGGTCACGTCACCCACACCGCCGGTGGAGTGTTTATCGACAATCGGGCCGTTGAGGTTAAGGCTTTTCCAGTCCAGCACCGTTCCTGAATCTCGCATTGCCATGGTCAGCGAAACACGCTCAGGCATCGACATATCATGAAAGAAAATGGTCATCGCCAGCGCAGCAATCTGCCCTTCGGAAACGGTATTATCGCGAATACCATTGATAAAAAAGCGAATTTCTTCTTCGCTTAACGCATGACCATCACGTTTTTTACGAATAATTTCTTGTGCGAGAAACACGGTACCCCCGAACAATCAGGTTAAGGGCGGCGGATGAGCCGCCGCAATGAAAAGCAAGATTTACTCAAATCATTCAGGCTGCAGGAAGGCGGTAAGGAAGCGTATCCCAGGCGCTTACCAAAACAAGTGGCCTGGGTAAGGAGGTGCAGCCAACGCACCTGCAGCCTGAAGCAGGATGAGTGAATCAGTAGCTGCTTGCGCTCTTACCGTCGCCGTGGCCCAACGCCTTTAACAGGCTTGCCAGCAGGCTGGACGCGCCAAAGCGATAGTGGCGGGCATCCGCCCAGTCAGCACCGAACAGCGCATCGGCAATCGCCAGATACTGCTGCGCGTCTTCAGCGGTACGCACGCCACCAGCCGGTTTGAAACCAACGGTTTTCTCAACGCCCATATCACGGATCACTTCCAGCATAATGCGAGCGCTTTCCGGCGTGGCATTGACCGGTACTTTACCGGTAGACGTTTTAATAAAATCCGCCCCGGCTTTGATGGAGATTTCAGAGGCCTTACGGATCAACGCTTCTTCTTTCAGCTCACCGGTTTCGATGATGACTTTCAACAGCACGTTTGCCGCCGCACAGGCTTCTTTACAGGCTTTGACCAGATCAAAACCCACCTGCTCGTTACCGGCGATCAGCGCACGGTACGGGAACACCACGTCCACTTCGTCTGCACCATAAGCGATAGCAGCGCGGGTTTCCGCCAGGGCAATATCAATGTCGTCGTTACCATGCGGAAAGTTAGTTACCGTCGCGATACGCACATCGGGGGTGCCCTGCGCATTCAGCGTTTTACGCGCAATCGGAATAAAACGCGGATAGATACAGATGGCCGCCGTGTTACCCACTGCAGTTTTTGCCTGATGGCACAGGGCGATGACTTTTTCATTGGTGTCATCGTCGTTAAGGGTAGTCAGGTCCATCAGTTTAAGCGCACGCAGGCTGCTTGCAGTTAAATCAGTCATAGCTCTCTCCGTCGGCAACTGCCGATTTAGTCGGGTCTGTTATTATTCTAACATTTACCCATCATCACACTTCGACACTCATCACAGTTAATGAAAACGACATACACATTTGCAAAACCATAATGAGACATTCATCAAATTTTTGTATTACGCGAAGAACGTTACTGGCTATTTAGCGGGTGTGGATCAAGAGAGACGAATCACCGATTACCTACACTTCGCTCACCACTTAAGGAATAAGAGGAGCGAATATGTCTTTGACTACTGATTCATCCCACCAGTCACGCTGCCGGGAAATTGTTACCAGTACGGCACTCACGCCTGCGCAAAAACGCCACTTTCTGGCGCTGGAAGCGGAGAACCATCTCCCCTACCCGGCGCTGCCGGAACAGTCTCGTGCCGCGCTGGAAGAAGGGACAATCTGCGATATGTTCGAGGGCCATGCCCCCTATAAACCACGCTATGTCCTGCCCGATTATGCAAAATTCCTCGCGAACGGTTCGCAATGGCTTGAACTGGAAGGGGCAACCGACCTCGACGACGCGCTGTCGATGCTGACTATCCTCTACCACCATGTTCCTTCCGTCACATCCATGCCCGTCTATTTGGGGCAACTCGATGCCATACTGCAGCCGTATGTTAAAATTCTAACACAAGAAGAGATCGATATTCGAATAAAACGTTTCTGGCGTTATCTCGACAGAACCCTGCCCGATGCCTTCATGCATGCCAATATTGGCCCTGCGGATACGCCTGTCACACGCGCCATTCTGCGTGCAGATGCCGAACTCAAGCAGGTTGCGCCTAATCTGACCTTTATTTATGACCCAGAGATTACGCCGCAGGATTTACTGCTTGAGGTGGCGAAAAACATTTGTGAATGCAGCAAGCCACACGTCGCTAACGGCCCGATAAATGATAAAATTTTCACAAAAGGGCAGTACGGCATCGTCAGTTGTTACAACTCCCTGCCGCTGGCAGGCGGGGGCAGCACCCTGGTGCGATTAAATCTGAAGGCCATCGCCGAACGCAGCAAGGAGAGCGACGATTTTTTCAGGCGCATGCTTCCCCACTATTGCCAGCAGCAAATCGCCATCATCAACGCGCGTTGTGACTTCCTCTACACGCAGTCCGGCTTCTTTGAGCATAGCTTCCTGGTGAAGGAAGGGCTGATTGACCCTCAGCGCTTTGCGCCAATGTTTGGGATGTACGGGCTGGCCGAAGCGGTTAACCTGCTGTGTGAACGAGCAGGTCTCAGCGCCCGCTACGGTAAAGATGAAGAGGCCACCAGGCTGGCCTATCAGATCAGCGAACAGCTCGCTCAGTTTGTGGCAACGACGCCGGTGAAACATGGCTGGAATAACCGGGCAATGCTGCATGCACAATCGGGTATCAGCTCAGACGCTGGCACGACCCCAGGCGCACGGCTGCCCTATGGCGACGAACCCGATCCCATCACCCACCTGCTCACGGTTGCCCCGCATCATGCCTGGTATACTTCGGGGATCAGCGACATTCTCACCCTGGATGAAACGGTAAAACGTAACCCGCAGGCGGTGGTGCAGCTCTGTCTCGGTGCGTTTAAGGCCGGGATGCGTGAATTCACCGCCAACGTCAGCGGTAATGATTTGGTGCGCGTCACAGGCTATATGGTGCGCCTCTCCGATCTGGAAAAATTCCGCGCTGAAGGGTCGCGCACCAATACCACCTGGCTGGGTGAAGAAGCTGCCCGTAATACCCGTATCCTTGAACGACAACCTCGTGTGGTCAGTCATGAACAGCAGATGCGCTTTAGTCAGTAACATCATTCCGTTTTCCTGCGTGGACGGGCCGGGAAGCCGCCTGGCCCTGTTTTTACAGGGCTGTAATTTGCACTGTAAAAACTGCCATAACCCGTGGACGATTGGCCGCTGCGATCATTGCGCCGTGTGCGTACCGGCCTGTCCGCATGGTGCCTTAACGCTGGCAGGCGGGTTAGTAAACTGGGATACCACGGTGTGTCAGCAGTGCGACACCTGCCTGACGCTCTGCCCCCGGCAGTCAACGCCGATGGCGAGCAGGCTCAGCGTGGATGAGGTGCTGGCCCATATCCAGAAAGCAATGATGTTTATTGAGGGCATTACCGTAAGTGGTGGAGAAGCGACCACGCAGTTGCCCTTTTTACTGGAACTTTTTAACGCCATTAAGAGCAGCAAAGCCCTGGGGCACCTCACGTGTCTGGTGGACAGCAACGGCGTTCTCAGCGAGACGGGCTGGCATAAACTGATGCCCGTGTGCGATGGGGCGATGATCGACCTGAAAGCCTGGAGTAGTACGTGCCATCACAGCCTTACCGGGCGGGATAACAGCCAGGTGAAGAGCAGCCTGCGTCTGTTAGCGGAAAACCGAAAGCTTGCTGAACTGCGGCTGTTGGTTATCCCCGACCATAGCGATTACCTGCAACACATTGATGCTCTGGCCGCCTTTATTCAGACGCTGGGTGAGGTACCAGTAAGACTCAATGCGTTTCATGCTCATGGCGTTTATGGCGAAGCAAAACAGTGGCGCAGCGCTGGAGCGCAGGATGTCGAACCGCTGGCGCAGGCGCTGGAAACACGGGGCATCACAAACGTTATCCTGCCTGCACTCTACCTGTAGTCATCCTCAGGCAAGCTGGAACAGACGGTGTGTATTGTCGAACAACGCCTGGGCAATCACATCCGGTGCTTCCGGGCGCAGTTCACAAAGCGTGTCGAAGACGCGTGCGGCCTGCTCAGGCCGGTTCGGCTGGCCCTGAAAACCATTCAACGGCATATCCGGTGCATCGGTTTCCAGCAACAGGGATCCAAGCGGCAACTGCGCCATTACCTCACGGGTCTTACTGGCACGCGGATAGGTAATCGTGCCCCCCACGCCAATACAATACCCGAGGCTGATAAAGCGTTCAGCCTGCTGCAAACTGCCGGCAAAGCCGTGCACCACGCCGGTTCGCGGTAAGCTGTGACGCTTTAAGTACATGGCGAGTTTGTCGTGCGTGCGCCGCGAGTGCAGGAGTACTGGCAAATCAAAGCGTTTTGCCAGTTTAAGCTGTGCTTCCAGCACGGCTTCCTGCTGTTCGAAGTGCGGATTTTCACGGTATAAATCGAGACCTATTTCACCGATGGCAACCACGTTGGCTGGCCGCGTGGCGAGGCGCTGTTCCAGTTTGTCGAGGCAATCCGGGGTGTGTTCTTCGATGACGATGGGATGCAGCCCGAGCGCGCCGTACAACGCAGGCCATGTACGGGCCAGGCTCTCCACGCGGTCAAAATAGCGCGATGCTATCGATGGCACGATAATCCGCTCGACGCCCGCCTCTGCCGCACGGGCGATGCTTTGCGCCTCATTGCCCGCAAACGGGGGAAAATCAAAGTGGCAGTGGGTATCGATGAAGCGAAAAGTCACGCCGTATCCTCGTCAATAAATGGCACATCGTTGGCCTGCACTGCGTTGACCAGTGGGGTGTCCAGCGCATCGTTTGCCACTGCGGCGGGCGGTACCACAATGGTCGCAGGGGGAGTGACAACCGGGCGATGACGAAGCAGCGGCGGCGTTGCCACCAGGAATTTACCCACCGTGGCAAGGAAATAGCGGCCACAAAGCCGACCTGTCCGGTAGTCTTCACGCAGCGCGGGCAGCCGACTGCCCAGCGCCATACTGCTTAACAGTTTTGGCGGATAGATCTCGATAATGCGCAGTTTACCGGGCGGCGTCTCGATAAACCGTTGGGTCGCGGAGTAGGTTTTCTCATGATGCTGCACCAGATTTATCAAGGGTTGCAGACTGCTCTCTCCCAGCCAGCGCTCCATGCGTTTAAACCATTGCGGGGTATAGTACATCTGCGAGGGTACGGTACGGATCACAACGATGGTTTTTGCCCCGCGCTTTGCCGCTTCCTGCACCGGAATGGCGTCACTCACGCCGCCATCAAGGTAGTTTATGCCATTAAGCATGACGCCCGGTCGGTAAAAACCCGGAATGGCGCTGGACGCCCGAATCAGATCAAGCCAGGTGCTGTTATCCGGTGAGAAATACTCTGCCGTGTAGTCATCCTGCCGGCAGGCGGTCATCAGAAAGGATTTTCCTGCATCAAACCCACGCGCGGCATAGTCCATCGCTAACGGCATTTTGGTTGCTGTGGCCTCTACCAGCCAGTCAAGGTCGACCAGATTACCACCGCGCACAAAGCGCACCGGGTCGAAAAAGTCCCGCGTCGTGGTATATCGCATGATAACTTTGCGGGCATACCCCGGCTGGTTGCAGACAAACGCAGAGAGATTCTGCGCACCGGCAGAGGTGCCAAGGTAAAGATCGAAGGGGTCGAATTCGGCGCGCATAAATTCATCCAGCACGCCGGCTGTGAAGATGCCCCGCTGACCGCCACCTTCACATACCAGGGCGATGCGGCCAGGACGAAATGGTTTTAGCGCAAGTGGCGCGATGTTGCCAAGCGTTACGGGAATATGCTGCCCCACCCTGCCTTCCTTTAATTATTATTGGTTATCATTAAGCCAAAGTAACGCATTTTACTATTCATAGAAACAATGAAAGCCAGTCACATGGACTGGCTTTAGGATTCGTTTAACCGAACGTTACATCGCTATGGGCGTCTGCGTCCCATGAACAGACTGACCAGGAACAGAATGATACCCACGATAAAGACGATTTTTGCAGCGCCAGCTGCCGTACCTGCCAGACCACCAAAGCCCAGAGCGGCGGCAATTAACGCGATAACCAGAAATATAATGCCCCAACGAAACATAAGACTCTCCTTAACCATAGTTAATGTCGACCGCTAAACGTGAGCGCTCAGGATGCTCACTGCGATATTTTCCCAGGTGCTTACTGACTTCGCCCGAATTTATCGGGTTTGCACATTTTCAGGGTTTATTACTTTGCTTTAAGATCGTTTTTCACGCTTTTAACGCCATCCACCGCTTTAGCGATGCTCTCAGCACGTTCGATTTGTGCCTGAGAATCAACGGTACCGGACAACTGCACGACACCATCGGTTGTTTCCACTTTCACCTTACGGGACGGGACGATGTCATCGGCAAGCAGTTTTGCTTTCACTTCACTGGTTGTCGCCGTATCGCCTGCATAACCTTTCGCGGTGGTTGATTTACCATCACGAACATGCAGTTTGTCACTTACGGAGGCCACACCCTCAACACCTTTCGCTGCGTTTACTGCCATTTCAGCCTGAGCCTGGCTCTCAACAAAACCACTCAGGGTCACCACTTTCTTCTCAGTTTTCACGGAAATATCGGTACTTTTGATATCCTCATGATCAACCAGCGCGGCTTTAACTTTTGCCGTAATGGCACTGTCATCCATGAAATCACCGACTTTATTCATAGAGCTATCGATTTTTTGCCCTGCGTTATCAGCAGTATTTTGCGCTTTGTCGGTTGTGGTGGTTTCCGCTAATGCAGAACCACTTGCAAGCGTTGCGCCCAACATTACTGCCAGCAGAGTCTTAGAAATCTTCAGTCTTGTCGTAGTCATCGATCTATTCCTGTAGTTTGCCCACAATTTGGGCTGTCCACGGCAATCAAGCCGTTGTTACTCTGGTGAAATCACCTAATATTGAGTCAAGGACTTGGGTCACATTCACGGCCTTTGCCGCTTTCACCCTTCGCACATGGCTCTTTTCCAGTCATTAATACTGAGCAATGACACTTTGGATGAATAAATAACCTTTGAACATGCATTGAACGGGATTAACACCCAACCAAAATGTCATTACTTTGTTAAATATAGATCACAATCGCAAAAGCGCTTGTTGGAGAGATTAAAAAGCGAGCAATGAAAGCGAAATCGCGTCTATTTAAGAACTTTCCGCAAGAGGCTAATAAGACAGGTAAAGTGACGGAGCACGGCGTCTGCCGCGCTCCGTAGAGGGATTAGTGTTCGCGGGTCTGATGGAACTGAACGTCAGGATAACGCTCACGTGCGAGGTTCAGGTTAACCATAGTGGGGGCAATATAGGTCAGGTTATCGCCGCCATCCAGCGCAAGGTGAATTTCGTTCTTACGTTTAAACTCTTCGAATTTCTTCACGTCGCCGCACTCCACCCAACGCGCAGTTGCCACGTTGACGGATTCATACACCGCTTCGACGTTGTATTCGCTTTTCAGACGCGATACCACTACGTCAAACTGCAGCACCCCTACCGCACCCACGATCAGATCGTTGTTGGCGATGGGACGGAACACCTGGACGGCCCCCTCTTCTGAGAGCTGTACCAGCCCTTTGAGCAGCTGTTTTTGCTTGAGCGGATCTTTCAGGCGAATACGGCGGAACAGTTCAGGGGCGAAGTTCGGAATGCCGGTGAACTTCATCATCTCACCCTGCGTGAAGGTGTCGCCAATCTGAATGGTGCCGTGGTTGTGCAGACCGATGATATCGCCAGGGAACGCTTCTTCAACGTGAGAGCGGTCGCCCGCCATAAAGGTCAGCGCATCGGAAATCACCACGTCTTTACCCAGGCGAACCTGGCGCAGCTTCATGCCCTTTTCATATTTACCAGAGACCACGCGCAGGAAGGCGACGCGGTCACGGTGTTTCGGGTCCATGTTGGCCTGAATTTTAAAGACGAAGCCGGAGAACTTCTCTTCCGCCGCCACGACCTCGCGGGAGTCGGTCGCGCGCGGCATCGGCGCTGGCGCCCACTCGACAAGCCCGTCGAGCATATGATCGACGCCAAAGTTACCCAGTGCCGTACCAAAGAAGACCGGGGTGATTTCGCCCGCCAGAAACAGCTCCTGGTCGAACTCGTTAGAGGCGCCCTGCACCAGCTCCAGTTCGTCACGCAGCTGTTGTGCCAGATCGTCCCCCACCGCCGCGTCCAGCTCCGGGCTGTTCAGACCCTTAACAATGCGCACTTCCTGAATGGTGTGGCCTTTACCGGTCTGGTAAAGGTAGGTTTCGTCTTTATAAAGGTGGTATACGCCTTTAAACAGCTTTCCACAGCCAATCGGCCAGGTGATAGGCGCACAGCCAATCTTCAACTCGTTTTCCACTTCATCCAGTAATTCCATAGGATCGCGGATGTCACGGTCAAGTTTGTTCATAAAGGTGATGATGGGCGTGTCGCGCAGACGGGTAACTTCCATCAGCTTGCGGGTACGATCCTCAACCCCTTTTGCCGCATCAATAACCATCAGACAGCAGTCCACCGCCGTCAGGGTACGGTAGGTATCTTCAGAGAAGTCTTCGTGACCCGGGGTATCCAACAGGTTCACCAGACAGTCGTGATACGGGAACTGCATCACGGAAGTGGTAATCGAGATCCCACGCTGCTTTTCCATTTCCATCCAGTCGGATTTTGCGTGCTGGCTGGAGCCACGGCCTTTTACCGTACCGGCGGTCTGGATAGCCTGTCCGAACAGCAGCACCTTTTCGGTGATGGTGGTTTTACCGGCATCCGGGTGAGAGATAATGGCGAACGTACGGCGCTTCGCTACCTCTTGTAAATAAGGAGACAACGTCATAATCAATTTCTTCTGGGTAAAGGCGCGGCCACAGCCACGCCAGGAGATAAGAAAAATGCGGCTATTGTACTCAACGACTGAGTGCAGACAATCAATGTTTACACAGGAGTTGCTCCAGTTCGGTTAGCGATGTCACGGTCCAGGTGGGATCAATACCCTCGGGCAGGACGCGATCGTGCGCGTTGAGCCAACAGGTCGACAGGCCTGCATTCATGCCTCCCAGAATATCGGATTCGGCGGTATCACCGACCATCAGCACCCGGGAGCGATCCGGATTTTGCGCCTGCGCCAGCGCGAAATCGAAAATACGTGGATCAGGTTTTGCGACGCCAACCTGCTCAGAGATGACCAGTAAATCAAAGTAGTCACGAAAACCGGTACGTTCCAGACGAATTTGCTGCAACGCGGTAAAGCCATTGGTAATAATGCCAAGCTTTGCCTTTCCTTTGAGGCTCGACAACAGAGAGGCGGCACCGGGCAGCGGCGCACAGATTTCCGCCATCGCATTAAGGAAGGCGTGATTTAAATCACCAGGGGCAACGTTAAGGCGTTCAGCCCATCCCTGAAAACGCTGATGTTGTAACTGTAACGCGGTAATAGCACCGTTCTGATAATCGACCCACAACGGTTTATTAATCGACTGATAGTCCTGAAAATCTTCGCTAGTGAACGTGACACTATAGTCAAGGAACATCCGCTGCAGGCCGCCGAACGCATCGAACGTAAACAGGGTTTCGTCAGCATCAAAGAATATCCAGTCCCATCTCATTACATCTACACCTTTCATTTATTAAAGTGGCAGCGCCATGATAATGGCGTCTTCCCGCCCGGTCGCGGTGGGATAATAGTTGCGGCGAATGGTCGCCTCGTTAAAGCCCAGACTTTCGTACAGGGCAATGGCGGCAAGGTTTGACGCCCGCACCTCCAGCCATAGCGTCAGGACGTCGCGCTTTTCAAGTTCGCTGATGAGGTGCTCAAGCAACGCCCGCCCCAGCCCCTTACGTTGCCATGTCGGGTCGACGGCGATATTAAACAGAGTGGCCTCGTCAAGCACGGCCTGGGTAATGGCAAAGGCCGCCATTTCATCGCCCACCATCAGCCGTAAATTGAGATAGCGCTCGCCCTGGTTAGACGCCAGCGTCTTCTCGCTCCAGGGAAAGGCATGCGCGCGAGTTTCGATATCATAGGCACGGGCTAAATCAGTCGTGGTGAGGGAAGAAATCGTGTTCATAATCGCAGATTTGTTGCCATAACGCGGCTCGTGCCGCCGGGTTTGCCCGAAGTTCGTCAAATGCAGGCGATGCCACTTGTGCGCCCGCCAGCGTCAGGGGTGTCTCAACACCTATTCGCCAGCTGTTACATGCTGACCCTTCGGGAAGCATGAGTACGCGGTCCGGTGTCAGTTGTAAGACCTGATCTGCAGTCACTGCCAGCGCGCGTAACACATCGTCTATCAACGGCTCGGTGAGGGCAGGAAGTTCAGAAGAGACCATTACCAGACGAACATGAGGCGGAAGCGAGATAGCGATCTCTCCCTGTAACGCCGTCGGGCGGCGCAGGGACCACTGGGTGATACCCAGTTGCTGTAATTGCCAGTCGCGTCGGGTCGTCATCGGGAAGCACTCCTGTCTGTCAGGCGCGCAAATATAGCAAACTCGTCGATTATGCGCCATCAACCAAAGAGGCAGCGTGAAGGATAACCTGTATACACACAACATCATTCACGTTGCATCGCGGCGACAAGGATGAGTATCCCCGGGAGCTTACTCAGGTAAGTGACCGGGGTGCAAAGACGCCGTCAACAAAGAGGCAGCGTGAAGGATAACGTGTATAATCCCGGGCTGAGTTTAATGAGGAACCCTCCCATGTCTGCTTTAACCCCGGCAAGTGAAGTCTTGCTGCGTCACAGTGATGATTTCGAACAAAGCCGCATTCTTTTTGCCGGTGACTTGCAGGATGACCTGCCCGCCAGGCTGGAGACCGCGTTTAGCCGCGCCTGGACCCAGCAATATCACCAGTGGCAAACGCTGAATCGCCAGATGGGCGATAATGCTGTCTTCGCACTGAGCCTGGAACAAGAGGCTGTGGGCGACAGTGATACCCTTATCTATTACTGGCCGAAGAATAAACCTGAAGCCCAGTATCAGTTGATGAATCTCCTCTCCCTTCTGCCGGTTGGGACGGACATTTTTGTTGTCGGTGAAAACCGCAGCGGTGTGCGCAGTGCAGAACAGATGCTGGCAGAGTTCGCGCCCCTGAATAAGGTTGATAGCGCACGTCGCTGTGGGTTGTATCATGGCCGGCTGGAGAAACAGCCGACCTTTGATGCTCAGGGTTTCTGGAACGAATACGCGCTGGATGGTTTGACCATCAAAACCCTGCCGGGCGTTTTCAGCCGCGATGGGCTCGACGTTGGAAGCCAGCTCTTACTCTCCACCCTGACGCCGCATACGAAAGGCAAAGTGTTGGATGTGGGTTGTGGTGCAGGCGTACTCTCTACAGTACTGGCCAGCCATTCCCCGAAGGTGCGCCTGACGTTATGTGATGTTTCTGCTGCGGCCATTGCAGCAAGTAAGTCTACCCTTGCTGCGAACGGGCTGGAAGGAGAGGTGTTTGCCAGTAACGTCTTCTCTGATGTCACCGGTCGCTTCGACATGATCATCTCTAACCCGCCGTTCCATGATGGCTTGCAAACCAGCCTGGAAGCTACGCAGGTGCTGATCCGCGGCGCGGTTCGCCACCTTAACAGCGGGGGAGAGTTGCGTATCGTCGCTAACGCCTTCCTGCCTTATCCTGCCGTACTGGATGAAATCTTTGGTTTCCATGAGGTGATTGCTCAGACCGGGCGCTTTAAGGTCTATCGCACCGTGTTGACCCGTCAGGCTAAACGTTAACTTTCCCGCGCCCGGTAAGGGTTATTTTACCGGGCCCTAATGCCTGAATTCCCGCTGCGTTTTTTTACGTCAGTTGAAAAAGCGACCTGCAATTAACTATTGACGAAAACCAGAAAACATCTAGAATGCGCCTCCGTGGTAACGATACTTATTGTATCGATGGTATGCGAAGGTGGCGGAATTGGTAGACGCGCTAGCTTCAGGTGTTAGTGTCCTTTGGATGTGGGGGTTCGAGTCCCCCCCCTCGCACCATAATCCACAATGATATTGCTCGCACTGGGCGAAGGTGGCGGAATTGGTAGACGCGCTAGCTTCAGGTGTTAGTGTCCTTAGGATGTGGGGGTTCGAGTCCCCCCCCTCGCACCAACGAGGCGATATCAAACAGCAGTAGCAAAGTAAGATAGTTGTGCGAAGGTGGCGGAATTGGTAGACGCGCTAGCTTCAGGTGTTAGTGTCCTTAGGATGTGGGGGTTCGAGTCCCCCCCCTCGCACCAAATATCTTATCTCCTTTCCTGATTTGCCCCCCCGGTTTCACCATCCTGTTACAACATCGTTTTCACATTGAGCATAGCCAGGATGATTCCGCCTACCAGGGCAACACCTGATGGCAATAAGATAAAATGACGCAAGCGTTTATGGTAGAGCATGGCAGGTGTCAGCACTAACCCGATAATGATCATTGCCCGCCAGGCATCCAGCGAAAGATCGGCAAAAGCCATCACAGCGACGACGATACCGGGTAACAGGATGGCCCATCCACTTCCCAAAGCACGTTGCAACATGGTTTCATCTCTCACACTGATAATGATAACCAATATCATATGATATCTTTTCTCATTTGTCAGCATACCGACAAAAAGCGGTATGAACTTTACTCATCTTCAGGTGACAGAGATTCACGAAGGTGATAAATTAAGCGTCACTTAATTAAATCTAAACAATTTCATCTTTTCGCGGTCACGTTTCCTCGCGTTATTTTTCATTTTGGCAACCCGTTAAATTATACATTGCAGATTAATAACGATTTTTTAAATATATGACAGCACAAACCTGGCAATCTCTCTGTAAAAAGAAATATCGTCTGTCGCTACGACTTTTCTTGTTACTTAATGTCATTTCAGCTCTGTTTTCTGTCGCACTGCCGCTTGGCAATTTGCAGGTGCTTACACCTCCTCAGTGTCTCATTGCCAGCCTTAGCGGGCTTGCACTGTTCTGGCAGTGGAAATTTCCCAGGAAAAAATTAAATATCACCGTCAGCTCTTTTTTATTTGGCTGTCTGTGGGCATGGCATATCATTATTAAAACCAGGGCATTGGAAAATTATCATTCTCCTTATCTGCTTATTGCCCTATTAAGTGTTTTATTTATTGGCGCCCTCGCCTTTTCTAATAATATCATCGCCTTTGTGTTGCACTCCTTCCCGACGTTCGCTGCCTGCCTTTGGTTTAGCAGTGGTGAAATGTCGATACGCCTGATCTACGCCTTTGCGCTCCCTCTCGTCGCCATCTCCATACAGCATGTCATTCAAAAGCGTAACGACAATTTCGCTCAGGCATTGATGTACCGGCTGTTACAGGAACGTAAGACACTTAATGATCTGAGCATGCTCGACCCGCTTACCGGTCTCTATAACCGTCGCGGGCTGCAGCATAAGCTTGATAACCTGATGGCGCTGGATGATGGCACGCGGTTTGTTCTGTTACTCGATATCGACCATTTCAAAGCTTACAATGACCATTATGGTCATATGATGGGCGATCAGGCGCTTATTCGTGTTTCTGCCGCCATCCGCGATGCCGTACGTTCCCGCGATATCGTTGCGCGTTTTGGAGGGGAAGAATTTATGATCCTGCTTAACAGTGTCGATATTGAGCGCGCCCGCGCAGCGGCGGAGCGCATTCGCCAGCAGGTTTACGATCTCGACATCCCCCATATGTTTAATGAGAGCGTCGCCACGAACGTTACCGTGAGTATTGGCATTGCCCCACTTGAAGATGGCGATATCGAAGAAGCCCTGAGTAAAGCGGATAAAACCCTCTACGAGGCCAAACATCAGGGCCGGAATAATATTCTGGTCAGTGATGATTTACAGACAGCCTGACGGGTAATCCTTTTTTTACGATAAACAACTTGCTATCGATTTTACCTCTGGCTAGGATTGGCAATCATTATCATTTAGATTTCCATCTATCCTGAACTATGGCCTATCGCTGCGCACCTATAAATGAACTGATCATTCGACGCGTCAGACACGTTAACGCTACTGACGCGTTGGCCACGAGCATTCGCGATACGCTTACCCGCCTGCGGCCCCATCTTTTGGATTTTATCAGACTTAATGAGCTTGCTCCCCGCGAGGCCTTAACCCTTGTTGAATGGATGCGTCCGGCAAAACTGCAAGAACTCATAGCGATCTATGCCAGGCATATCTATCAAAAACAACCGGCCCTTCCCTATGAAGGTAAACCGCTTCTTTCTTTGTGGGCGCAGTGGTATTTCGGCCTGATGGTGCCGCCCCTCCTGCTGGCGCTGTTAACGCAGAAACAAGCGCTAAATCTCTCTTCAGAACATATTCATGTCGAGTTTCATGAGAGCGGGCGTGCGGCCTGCTTCTGGCTGGATCTCTGGCAGGATGATGCCCTGACTGCCGAAGGGGATATCCCCCGTATTGAGGCACTGATTCGCGATGCCATGCTGCCGGTAGTGAAAGCGTTAGAGGCAACCGGTGAGATAAACGGTAAGCTTATCTGGAGCAATACTGGCTATCTGATTAACTGGTATCTGGGGGAAATGACCCCACTGCTGGGGGAATCACGAGTAGCAGCCCTGCGTCAGTTCTGTTTCTTTGAAAAACAGCTGTCGGATGGTAACGACAACCCGCTCTGGCGGACCGTCGTTAACCGTGACGGAACACTGGTCAGACGCACCTGCTGCCAGCGTTACCGCCTGCCGGATGTCCAGCAGTGCGGCGACTGCACGCTGAAATAATCTTTGCCCTCACTCACACCCTCTCCCTCCGGGCTGAGAGATCCCCGGTAATATGACGTTTTGCAGCGATATCACGGCGCAATGAGAATTAAACTGTCACCGCAATGACAGGGTCCGGCTGAAAAGCGATGAGGCGTATCCGCAAGAGCGGGGCGATGCGCGGCGAGGGCGGATTTTCAGGGACGTTACCTCCGCCCGTCCCCGATAAGCCTGAAGGAATAAGCTGACAACATTGCCGGGAGCAATGTTGAATAGCGCCTGCGCCAGCGGCGATTTTCCTGACCGGGAGCCTGGGTCGCCAGGACGGTGGCGGTGAACCACCCTGGCACGTTCACGGGTTCTGGCGTGACAGAAAAGCAAGGGACATAAGGTGAACGGAATGGCCATCAGAGCTGCATTTCCCCCTTACCCTGGCCCTCTCCCTCAAGGGAGAGGGGACCGACTGTACTCGCATTTTTTTCTGAGGATCCCTCAGCTCTCCGGGAGAGGGGCAAACCGTAAAAAGAGTAAGCTTTTTTGCTTTTATTCAGGCCACCTGTTGTTTCTCTTCTTCCATACGCTGTGCTTCCTCTGCTTCCTGCTCAAGTAGCTGCTTCTCGTAGACTTTAAAGAACGGGTAATAAATGATGGCGGAAATTACGGCCAGAATAATCACCAGGATAGCGGCCCGGAAATCCCAGCCTAACGCCCATGCCCCGCCGATAGGCGCGGGTGCCGTCCAGGGCACAACGGAAATCACACGACCAATCAGATCCATTTTCATGGCAGCCCAGGCCACAACGGCATTGAGCATCGGTGCCAGCAGGAACGGGATAAAGAACACGGGGTTCATCACAATCGGGGTGCCAAAAATAACCGGTTCGTTAATGTTAAACATACTCGGCACCACGCTCAGACGTCCAATTGAGCGTAAATGCACAGACTTACTGCGCAGATAGCAAAGCACCAGCCCCATGGTTGCACCGGAACCTCCTATCACAATAAAAAACGTCCAGAATGCTTCCATAAAGATGTGCGGCAGAGGCGCGCTTTGCGCCAGCGCCGTCTGGTTCAGGCCCAGATTAGTCAGCCAGAACATTTGCAGCATACCTGAGACAATCGCTGCACCATGAATGCCTGCGAACCAGAGAAGATGGCCTATCAGTACGGCCAGCAGAATCGCAGGCAGAGAGTCCGCCGCAGAAACCAGCGGCTTGAATACCGCCATAATCGCCTGCGGGATCAGCATATCGAACTGGGTTTGAATAAACAGGCTCAACGGATAGAGGGTCAGCACCACGACCAGTACCGGGATCAACAGATCAAAGGAGTTTTTGATCATCGGCGGCACCTGCTCGGGTAAGCGGATACCAATATTCCATGTTTTCAACAGGCGCATCATTTCAACGCAATAGAGAGCAACCAAGATCGCGGTGAAAATACCGACCCCGCCGAGGCTGTCTACCGGCAGCGTGCCTTTTGTTTTTGGAGCGGCAACCAGCAGAAAGGCCATCAGTGCGAGCATGGCGCACATAAAAGGATCGAGCTGATGGGATTTTACGTAGTGCTTGCCGAGGTTATAGGCGATAGCAGCACACACGTAAACAGACATAATACCCATCGTCATATCAAAGGGGGTGAGAATACGGCCTTCATACTCTTTTGCCAGATCCAGCCAGGCACGAGCGAAGCCCCAGGTGGTATCCGGCGAGAAAGGCGGGTAGGCAAAAACCAATAAAAATGAACCGACAATCATAAATGGCATGGCGGAAATAAAACCATCACGGATAGCCATGACATGACGTTGAGATGAAATTCGCCCGGCAATCGGGCTGACATAGTTTTCGATGAAGCGAAATATCACGTTAAACACAGCATGGTTGGCAGACATAGCGGCTCTCCTGTCAGTCTAAATAATTCAGCGCAACAGCGAGTACTTTGCCGTGCAGCAATCCATTTTTAGGGTTTAAAACCATGCTGGTTAACGAACCAGCATTACAACGAAGCAGGATACGTTTCATAGACGGCTCTTATTAATTATCAGAACAGAGGAAGTGACCGAGTCAGTATTAACCCCGGTTTGAAACACTGCAACCGGTTACTGTAACCGGTTTCCGCGATTGTGAAGGGGATCCAGAAATGCGCCGTAACGAGTTTGTTATGACAAAATATTTACAGGGATCACGGGCTTGTGACAGATTATTGAAGGTTACGTTCAGGAGAAAAAAATGAGTTTGCAGTCAGTGCGGCAATTCTTTGCCGACAATGCCCCCGAAATTGACATCATTGAGCTCAGTCAAAGCACTGCTACGGTCGCCCTGGCTGCGGCGGCGCATAACGTTGAGCCTGGTCAGATTGCCAAGACGCTGTCACTGAAGATCAAAGATGAGGTTGTGTTGGTTGTCGCCAAAGGCGACGCCCGGCTGGATAACAAAAAGTTGAAATCCACCTTCGGGGCGAAAGCCCGGATGCTCAGTAGCGACGAAGTGGTCACCATGACAGGCCACCCGGTTGGCGGCGTCTGCCCTTTTGGTCTGGAAAACCCGCTGGCCGTCTATTGTGATATCTCCCTGAAACACTACGACGAAGTGCTGCCAGCGGCCGGTGCAACCCACAGCGCTGTCCGTATCTCTCCTCAGCGTATGGCTGAGCTGACGAAAGCAAAATGGATTGATGTCTGCCTGTAAAAAAATGCCAGGTTAATTAACCTGGCAAAAGAGCGTCACCTGTCAGGCGACAGCGGAGTCAGAATCCTGCATAAAAGTGGAGATGGGTAGCCAGGCGATAATATCCGCCGCATGCAGCAGAGCCACTTCAGAATTAATTCCCAGTTTTGCCATCGCATTAAACTTATGCGCGCGCACGGTTTTAATATTGCGATCCAGGGTGATGGCGATTTCAGGAATCGACAGCCCGCGTGACATGTGCCGCAATATGGCATGCTCGGTCGGGCTTAACATGCGGCTTCGGCTGACGTACCAGTGATTAATGACGTTATCATTCACCCGCCGCGTCTCCCCAAGAAGCGTAACGAGCTGGCTGAGCAACGCGTTCAGGGTATCGGATTTACTCAAAATGCCATGCAGCTCTTTGGGATACAGACGGCTCACCAGACGCGCTTCGCGATCGTCTTCCGCCAGCACAATACGCTGAATCCCCGGATGAGACACTGAAAGCATATGCAGGCACATCAGACATTCACGTCGTGGTTCTCGCAAACCGGAAAGAGAGTATATGACGGAGAAAAAATCCGTCTTGCACATAGCTTCAGCAAAAACCTCGCGATCCCTGAAAAAATGAAAACGGTATTTTTGAGTGGCGGGCGATGATAAAAGATGGCGAAGGCCCGCCTCGCTCATCATGCACTTCTCGATGATGGCAACATGCTTTTTGGCTGAGATGCGTTCCATTCTGACGGTTCTCCATAGGCTGAAATCAGATTCAGCTCTTTCATGCCTTCTGAACTGTTTATCCATGCATATAATTCTGCGTTGCTGCGTAGCGATAACCGACGCATTGCACTGTTCTTTTGTGCGCTTACTGTTTTATTACTCTTCTTCAACAGCGTGGCGATTTGATTAATACCCCATCCCTTTCCAAGCAATCGCATGACTTTGCGTTCGGAAAGCGTTAAACGCTCGGACTTTTCTACCGATGCCTCAATTTCAAGATAATCAGACGTTAATAGTGTCTGACTAATTTTTTCTGCTTGTCCGGTGCCGTGGCGAATAGCGCCAATGACCCCTTCAATCGGTTCCATATCAGAAAGAAGCGTGCTGCCCGGACGCATGAGTAATTCTACGGCAGTAGGATAAAAATGACGTGAAACGAAGAAAACCCAGTGAACATCAGGGTGCTGTTTAATAATAGAGAAATATTGCTCACACACGTTTTTAGTGTGCCGCGGATCGCCTGAGAGGTCCGCAATAATCAAATCAGCACGGCGCAGGTGTAACAGCGTGACCTCTTCCAGAGAGCGGAAAAACGTCATTTCATAGTCAGGAAAGTGACGTTCCATTATGTCACCCAACCCAATTTTTAATACGGGCACTTTACTGATAACGATTCCGTATTTACACAACCCTGATAACATAAAACCTCCGCATCCATTCGCGAGTCTTATAAAATAAAGAATATGAATAATTCATAGAATGCCAACTACCTTGTCAGCAACACATGCTAATCACCCTGATAACAAGGAACCTGGCATTATTAATGCCCAACAGAAATTGTTGAAACAATGAGCGAGTATAAAAATCACTGGTAATAGTGTCAACCTGTTGCGTCACATTGAAAAGATATAATACTTCCTTTCAGGATAACCCAAACAAATATATATCAACCCACCCTTATTAATTCATGCGCGTTATATATTTCCGCTAAATAATGTTTTCTCTCTCCTTTACTACGTCTGCCTTCCCCGGCCTCCTCGGTCGCTGTCACCGTGCCTGCCCTGTGCGCATCCGGGTAAAATTTTATGATTTATTGCACGAATATTGATCTGCTCCCGCGCCATGAGCAGGCCAACCTATGCTAAAAATTAGCGATTCGTGCCACGATCCGTGGGACTTTGGCATTACCACCAGGGCTATCATGCAGATGCAAGAAGAGCAGTCGTCACAACGTGCCATCACACGTTTATCTATTCAGTGCGGGCTTTTTTTATTACAACATGGTGCCGAAAGCGCACTGGTTGAGGAGTTATCTACCCGCCTCGGCCTGGCACTGGGTATGGACAGCGTTGAGAGTTCCATCTCCTCGAATGCCATCGTGCTCACCACCATTAAAGATGGCCAGTGCCTGACCTCCACCCGCAAAAACAGCGATCGTGGCATTAATATGCACGTCGTCACCGAAGTGCAGCACATTGTTATAATGGCCGAGCATAAATTGCTCGACGCCCGGGATGTCGAAAAACGCTTCTCACAGGTTAAACCATTACGTTATCCACGCTGGCTGGTCACCGTCATGGTCGGGCTTTCCTGCGCCTGTTTTTGCCGGTTAAATAATGGTGGCTGGGATGGCGCCTTTATTACATTCTGCGCAAGTAGTGTGGCGATGTATGTTCGCCTGTTGCTGGCAAATCGCCATATGCACCCACAGATTAATTTCTGCATCACCGCATTCGTGGCGACAACCATCTCAGGCCTGATGCTAACGTTACCGGGCTTTATTCATACGTCCACCGTCGCGATGGCCGCGAGCGTTCTGCTCCTCGTGCCGGGTTTTCCGTTAATTAATGCCGTGGCGGACATGTTTAAGGGGCACATCAACACCGGCCTCGCCCGCTGGGCTATCGCCAGTCTGCTAACGCTTGCCACCTGTATTGGTGTGGTGATGTCCATGACGTTATGGGGGCTACGAGGATGGATGTAATCTGGTTTTTACTGGCGCTTCTCCAGGATATGGTGCTTGCCGCCATTCCGGCCGTAGGGTTTGCGATGGTGTTCAACGTGCCTCACCGCGCCCTGCCCTGGTGCGCGCTGCTTGGCGCAATAGGTCATGGCGCACGCTTTGCTATGGTTCACGGCGGTTTTAATATCGAATGGTCGACATTCGTCGCCTCCATGCTGGTCGGAAGCATCGGTATTCGTTGGTCACGCTGGTACCTGGCCCATCCGAAAGTTTTCACTGTCGCGGCGGTTATCCCTATGTTTCCCGGTATTTCTGCCTATACCGCCATGATTTCGGCGGTTAAAATTAGTCATATCGGCTATAGCGAAGAGATGATGATTTTATTGCTGACCAACTTTCTTAAAGCCTCTTCCATAGTCGGGGCACTGTCGATTGGCCTGTCCATTCCCGGGCTCTGGCTCTATCGCAAACGCCCGCGCGTCTGAGTTTGAGTTATCAACACGGCGTGGTAATAATCCTTATCCCTACGATGGCAGATAAGGAACGGATGTGGAACAACAGGGTATTTATGCACCCGCTGATTTTGATCAATCCAGGGTAAAAGACAAAATCTTTCTTAGCGCCATTGCTCTGTTTGCAGAATATGGACTTAACGGCGCACGTATGGAACAGATCGCCGAAAAAGCAGGCACCACTAAACGTATGGTGGTGTACCACTATAAAACGAAAGAAAATCTGTATCTGCAGGTGCTCGAGTATGTTTATACCGCGATACGAGCCAGCGAGAATGCGTTAGATCTTGCCACGCTTGCCCCTGTCGAAGCCCTGGTTCATCTGGTGGAAAGCACCTTTGATTACCACGCCAATCATCCTGATTTTATTCGTATCATCTGTATGGAAAACATGCAGCGGGGACGGTATATCCGCCAGTCTGCCCTGCTGCGTGACCTGAACCGTAGCGCCCTGACGTTACTGGAAGAGATTTTATCTCGCGGGAAGGATAAGCACCTGTTCCATCAGAGCGTATGCGCCCGCGACCTGCACCGGGTCATTAGCAGCTTCAGTTTCCACTACGTTGCCAACTGCTACGCCTTCTCCATGCTTGTTGAGGATGATGAAGAGCAGCAGGAGCGCTTACACTATCGGCAAATGGCGGTTGACGTAGTATTGCGTTATATTTGTGCATAAATCACTTGCAATTAAATCGTGCACTACCTATATTCATAAACATGAAAACAAAGCAGACCCCGAACGCGCAGCTTGCACTTGATAACCAGTTTTGTTTTGCACTTTACTCGACAAATCTGGCGCTGCATAAACTTTACCGGCAGTTACTGGCACCGTTGAACCTGACCTACCCGCAGTACCTGGTAATGCTGGTGTTATGGGAGAAGGATGACGTAACCGTGTCGGATATTGGTGAACGCCTGTTTCTTGATTCGGCTACGTTAACGCCACTGCTAAAGCGCCTGGAAAGCGCAGGTTTTATTAGTCGTCAGCGCTCCCGTCAGGATGAACGTCAGGTGGTGATAACCCTGACTGAAAGCGGTCGCGAGCTACACCAGCAGGCGCAGTCCATTCCGAACGCGGTAATGTGTTCGTTTGATTGTGACCATGCACAGTTAATGATCCTCAAGCAGCAGCTTGAGCAGCTTCGCCACCAGTTTCAACGTGCATAACGCTTCGCTAGCGCAGGCGTCATGCACGTAAATAAATAGCACACTATATTATAGCAACCGACAAATACGATAAGGAACCTGTTATGTCTTTAGAAAAAGTGATTTACACCGCAAACGCTAAAGCCACCGGTGGTCGTGATGGCCGCGCGACCTCTTCTGATGGCGTGCTGGATGTAAAACTCGGCGTCCCTAAAGAGATGGGTGGCATGGGTGGTGAAGTCACGAACCCAGAGCAGCTGTTTGCCGCTGGCTATTCTGCCTGCTTCCTGGGTGCGATGAAGTTCGTTGCCGGTCGTGACAAATTCACTATGCCAAAAGACGCCTTTACTGAAGCAAACGTCGGGATCGGCCCACTGCCGACCGGTTTTGGTATTGAAGTTGAACTGAAAATTCATCTTGAAGGTATGGATGCAGCAGAAGCGAAGAAACTGGTCGATGCTGCTCATATCGTATGTCCTTATTCTAACGCCACTCGTGGCAACGTCGATGTGACCTTAACCATCATCGCGTAATACAAAACCGGACAGGCTCAGGCCAGAGATCCGGGAGTCAACACCATTGGGAAAAACACAGCCGGGGCAACCCGGCTTTTTCGTCTCCATCCCCCTTCGCCCGCTCTGTGTTACTATGTGTCAATATGCCTGCGGATCCGCAACGCAGTGCGCCTGTACTGTTTTTCCAGTTTGAGAACGCGTTATGTCTTCCAGAATCCTGACGTCCACTGTTACCGGTGTTGATGATTTTATGCGCGATCCCGCCAGTGTCCTGGCGCGGGCCGAAGGCGGCGCCGTTGCCGTTTTTGCCAATAATGCGCCAGCCTTTTATGCCATCACGCCTGCACGTCTGGAACAATTGCTCGCACTGGAGGCACGGCTGGCACGGCCTGCCATTGATGTCGCCCTTGATAACCAGTTTTTTGACGAGCCCTCCGCCGCCCCCTCCCGGGTGCCGATGGGTAAATTCCCTATGTACGCAGACTGGCAGCCGGATGCTGACTTCCAGCGTATGGCCGCGCTCTGGGGTATTGCGCTGACCCAGCCGGTGACGCCGGAAGAGCTGGCCGCGTTTGTGGCTTACTGGCAGGCGGAGGGGAAAGTATTCCACCACGTGCAGTGGCAGCAGAAGCTGGCGCGTAGCGTGCAGATGAACCGCAGCAACCAGAGCGGCAGCACCAGGCGCGATGTGAACGCCATTTCCCAACCTGATAATCAAATTCCACCGGGTTTTAGAGGTTAACGATGAAAAACGTCGGCGAATTGATGCAACGACTGCAAAAAATGATGCCTGCTAACACGCAGCCCGCCTTTAAAACGGGCGAAGAGCTTATGGCCTGGCAAAAAGAGCAAGGTGAGATTCGGTCAGCCGCGCTGGCACGTGAAAACCGGGCCATGAAAATGCAGCGAACCTTCAACCGCTCCGGTATTCGTCCCCTGCACCAGAACTGCTCTTTTGAAAATTATAAGGTGGAGTGTGACGGGCAGATGCGCGCACTGGACCAGGCACGCCAGTATGTCGCTGAATTTGAAGGCAACATCGCCAGCTTTATCTTTGCCGGCAAACCCGGAACGGGCAAAAACCATCTCGCTGCTGCCATCTGCAATGAGCTGTTACTGCGTGGCAAGTCGGTATTGATTATTACCGTCGCCGATATCATGTCTGCCATGAAAGAGACCTTTGGAAACCGTGAAAGCAGCGAAGAGCAACTGCTTAACGATCTGAGCAGTGTCGATCTGCTGGTGATTGATGAGATTGGAATGCAAACCGAATCGCGGTATGAAAAGGTGATTATTAATCAGATTGTTGACCGTCGTTCTTCCTCTAAACGCCCTACCGGCATGCTGACCAACAGCACCCTGGATGAAATGAATAAATTGTTGGGGGAGCGCGTGATGGACAGGATGCGTCTGGGTAACAGTCTGTGGGTCAACTTCACCTGGGACAGCTTCCGCAGCCGCGTTACGGGTAAAGAGTATTGAGAATTGTCCCCTGATTAACGCCACCCGACTGGGGTGTATACTGTCGCCTTTCCAGTCACCATCAGGGTAAGAACATGTCCGTTGCCAAACGCCTTCTGTGCACTGCCATCGTGAGCGGTGCGCTCTTTTCCAGCGTCTCCTTCGCCGCTTCCTGGCAGGAGAGCCTTTCCAGCGCTGCCAGCCAGCTTAGTCAAAACAGTGGCGCGCAGCAGGGCGGCTTATCCCTGTCATCGCTCACCGGTTTACTTAACGGTGGCAGTCAGTCATTAAGTGCTGACACCATGAACAATGCGGCGGGGATTATGTCGTACTGCGCGAAAAACAAGCTCGCCTCGCTGACCAACACCGAAAACATTAAAAATCAGGTAATGGATAGGCTCGGGTTGGGAACGGCAGAGCAGAAGCAGGACACCAACTATCTTGAAGGGCTGCAGGGTTTGCTGAACACCAAAAACGGTGGACAGCTTAATCTGAACAATATCGGCAACACGCCGCTTGCGGAAAAAGTGAAAACCAAAGCCTGCGATATTGTGCTGAAACAGGGCGTCAGTTTCCTCTCTTAAGCTTCTCCTGTTGCGTTTGCCCGTCCCGGCTGCAAACGCCCTCTTCACCCCTCCCGTCCCCCGCCACGCGCGTTGAGAAGCGACAGCGATCAAGTTTCCGCCTATCTAAACCGATTCCTAATAACTTGCAATTAGCGTGACACTACAATTGCAGCTGTGTTACATCGCCATTAAATTGTATCGCTTTGTTAATGAACAGGTGCCAGCAGCCACGCTGGCCTTCATGAGGGAAAACGGTTGTCCGAGTTAATGTCGATTGCCCTGTTTCTCGCATCCGTGGTGATTTACGCATGGAAAGCGGGTCGTAATACCTGGTGGTTCACCGCAACCCTGCTGGTGCTGGGCATTTTTGTCGTGCTCAATATCACCCTGTATGCCAGTAATTACTTCACCGGTGACGGCATTACCGATGCCGTCATTTATACGCTGACCAGCAGCCTGACGGGCGCGGGTATCGGTAAATACATCCTGCCGGGCGTCGGGATTGTCGTCGCCCTGATCGCTGTTTTTTGTGCCCTGGGCTGGGTCTTACGCCGCCGTCGTCATCTGCCTCATCATTTTGGTTACAGCCTGCTTGCACTCGTGCTGGCGCTGGCCTCCGTCGATGCCAGCCCGGCCTTTCGCCAACTAACCGAACTGGTGAAATCGCAGTCACGGGAAGGCGATCCGGACTTCACGGCGTATTACAAAGAGCCTGCAAAATTCATCCCCCATCCCAAACTCAACCTGGTCTATATCTACGGGGAAAGTCTGGAACGCACCTATTTTGATGATAACGCCTTTCCCGACCTCACCCCGGAACTTGGCGCGTTAAAGGACGAAGGGCTCGATTTTGCTAACACGGAACAGCTGCCCGGCACCGATTACACCATCGCCGGGATGGTCGCTTCCCAGTGCGGCATTCCGTTATTTGCCCCGTTTGAGGGTAATGCCTCTGCCTCGGTATCCAGCTTTTTCCCGCAGAACATCTGCCTTGGCGATATCCTTAAAAACTCCGGGTACGAAAATTACTTTATCCAGGGGGCGAACTTGCGCTTCGCCGGCAAAGATGTATTTCTCAAATCCCACGGTTTCGATAATTTGATCGGGGCAGAGGAACTCAAAACCCAGGTAAAAGATCCGGCTTATCGTAATGACTGGGGGTTCTACGATGACACCGTACTGGAGGAGGTATGGCAAAAATATGAAACCCTGGCCCGTTCCGGCAAACGCTTCTCTCTTTTCGCGCTAACGGTTGATACTCACCATCCTGACGGTTTTATCTCCCGCACCTGTGACCGGAAAAGCTATGCGTATGACGGTAAGCCCAACCAATCCTTTAGCGCGGTCACCTGCAGCCAGCAGCATATAGCGGCGCTGATTAACAAGATCAAAGCCTCGCCCTGGTTTAAAGAGACCGTAATCGTGGTCTCCTCCGATCATCTGGCCATGAATAACACCGCATGGAAATACCTCAATAAAGAGGAGTGTAAAAACCTCTTCGTCGTTATCCGGGGCGATGAAGTGCAGCAAGATACCCTGACCATGAAGCGTAACACCATGGATAACGGGGCCACCGTCCTTGACATACTCGGTGGCGATAATTTTATTGGCCTCGGACGAAGCAGCCTCTCCGGGCAGTCACTTTCGGGTATCTTTCTTAACATGAAAGAGAAGGCGCTGGCCTGGAAGCCGGACATTATTCGACTGTGGAACTTTCCGAAGACGATGGAGGCATTCACCATCGACAGGGATAAACAGACGATTGCCTTTTCAGGCAGTAAATTCCGTCTGCCGCTGCTGGTCCGCGTTTCGGACAAGCGGGTCGAACCCCTGCCAGAAAGTGAATACTCCGCCCCTTTGCGCTATCAGCTGGCGGATTTTGCCCCGCGCGATAAGTTCGTCTGGATTGACCAATGCTATAAAATGGCGCGCCTGTGGGCACCGGAATTCGCGCTCTCTACCGACTGGTGTGTCTCTCAGGGGCAGCTCGGCGGCGAGCAACACGTGCAGCGGGTCGACCAGGCCCAGTGGAAAGGCAAGACCGCGATAAAAGAGACGGTGATCGCCACCGATCGCTATAAACAAAACGTCGATATGCTAAAAATTGTCGATGATGATATTCGCTATAAAGCCGACAGCTTTATTTTTAACGTGGCCGGCGCACCACAAGAGGTGAAAAAGTTTAGCGGCATTTCCCGCCCTGAAAGCTGGGGGCGCTGGTCTAACGCGCGGCTGGGGGAAGAGGTGTCCATTGAGTTTAACGATCCGCTCCCGGAAAACTTTGAACTGGTGATCACCGCCAGGGCTTTTGGACCGAACGCCAATAAACCGATCCCGGTGCGAGTGGGCAAAGAAGAGCAAGTGCTCACTCTTGGCAACGACGTGTCCACAACCACGCTTCGTTTCTCCAATCCGGGCCGCAGTAACAGGTTGGTGATTGTCCCGCCGGAACCCGTATCGACGAATGAAGGCAATATTCTCGGTCACTCACCCCGTAAGCTCGGGATTGGGATGGTGGAAATCAAAGTCGTAAATACCAACGGTTAAAACATTCGGCGAACATCAAAGCATCGCCCGCATTTCCAGCTGCCTGATATCCATCAGGCAATACCCCGCTGACACAAACAGCGGGGTAAAAGATTCCGGCACTGCCACCGGTGTACTCAGCCCTGCAAAGCGGTGATGCAGAACCGTCAACATCTCGCGCGCCACCCCGTTACCGCGATATTCCGGCTCAACATAAATAAAACGCAGCGAGGGCGCATCCATCAACATTGAAATGGCGGCATACGCATGCTTACGGTACTCATACACCTGACAAGGCAGCGTGAGGAGAGAAAGCGGATCGAGTTGCCAGGGAAGTGTGTTTTTCACCTCCTTCGCGGCTCGCAAGATTAGTTCAAGCGGATTCACGTCGCGCAGTACGTTCTCCCCGGAGGCGGAAGAGGTAGCGCCCTGATAGCCCCGTAGCACCCGCTGTTGTTCAAACCCCAGTGACCGATAAAGACCGATACCGGCAAGGTTATCTGCAATCACTTCCAGGCGCAGTTGCCTGATGCCCTTTTGCCTTAGTCTCTCGAACAGAGGTGCCAGTAGCCGCTTACTGATGCCCTTCCCCCGGTATGCAGGGCGCACGGCATACGCCGCCAGCCTCGCGGTGTCGCTACGCTGTGTGATGATCGCTATCGCCACCAGTGTCTCCCCTTCCCACCAGACGCAAGAGTCGGTAAGGCTGATATCTTCCGCGCCGAAACGCAGGGCAAAACGTTCAGCAGTGAGAGAAACGGGTACGCTGTAGCCTTCAAAACACGCGCCTAAAAAGCAGGAGAGCTGCTCGCTGCTGTAGTGAAGGGCGGAAAGGGTAGTCAGTTTCATACTGTCCTCCAGGTTTAATTCTTAAGCATAACCGACCCTGTACGACGCACTCCTTTCAGGCGGTCATAATTTTCTATAGCCTCCCTGAGTAATACCCGTGCGAGTGTCAGCCAACTGAAGAAAAACCCGATGGCGACCGCCAACGCAGGTGCGGGTTACCCTGTTGCGATTCTCAAGCGTAATCAGCCTGTGTTTTACTGCATCAGACAGCACGTTATAAAAAAATGCTTGAACTCCTGGACGACAATAAGCTGATTCGCCTGGTGAAAGAACGTGATCAGCAAGAACTGGTCGATATCGATCTGGATAAATACTTATGAGATATCGCGTTAAGTTCAGGAAGGACGCACTTCGGGAAGGGGAAAAACTCGATAACGCTATTTAGCAGCAGTTCGCCAGAAAACGCCAAAAATGTCCTGAAAACCCGCACATACCCTCAGCAAGGTTAAGAGGCTTACCTGTTTGCTATAAAATCAAATTACGCGCATCAGGTTTCAGGCTCGTTTATCAGGCCATTGAGGATGTTTTGGTCATTGCAGTGGTTGCGGTAGGAAAACGTGAAAACAGTGAAGCCTGTATCCTCGTCAGTGAAAGGCTGAGATAAAACGCGCCCCGCATCAGCAGGGCGCATTCGGGCTTAGAAGGTTTCCCAGTTGTCTTCGCCGCCGGTAGCTTTCGCCATCAGTGGTTTAGACAAGTTAGGTTTGATCAGCACCGGTGCAGCCGCTGTTTCGCGGGTAATCCGACGGGTGCGGAACACAGCAACGGCCTGCGTCAGACGGCTGGCCTGCTCTTCCAGTGCGGCGGCGGCCGCAGCGGACTCTTCTACCAGCGAGGCGTTCTGCTGCGTCACACGATCCATTTCAGCTACCGCCAGACCCACCTGGTCGATACCACGGCTCTGCTCATCAGAAGCAGAGGCGATCTCGCCCATGATGTCGGTCACGCGGGTTACCGCGCTGACGATTTCATCCATAGTTTCACCGGCGCTTTCTACCAGGGTTGACCCCAGTTCAACGCGGCTCACCGAGTCCTCAATCAATCCTTTGATTTCACGGGCAGCCTGCGCACTGCGCTGGGCCAGGTTACGCACTTCCCCTGCCACCACCGCAAAGCCACGGCCCTGTTCACCGGCTCGTGCTGCTTCAACGGCGGCGTTCAGTGCCAGGATGTTAGTCTGGAAGGCAATGCCGTCGATCACGCTGATGATGTCAGCAATTTTCTGGGAACTGGCGGTAATGTCGCGCATGGTCTGCACCACGTTATCCACCACCTTGCCGCCTTTCTGCGCGGTGCCGGAAGCACTGAGCGCCAGGTGGCTTGCCTGACGGGCGTTTTCGGCGTTCTGTTTCACCGTTGCGGTCAGCTCTTCCATGCTGGCAGCGGTCTCTTCCAGAGAAGCGGCCTGCTGTTCCGTACGGGAAGAGAGATCGTTGTTACCGGCGGAAATTTCGCTCGCACCGCTGTAAATCGCATCAGCGCCGTTACGCACATCGCCCACGGTACGCACCAGCTCGCTCTGCATATGGCGCAGACTTTCTGCCAGTTGTCCCATTTCGTTCGTGCCGTGAACGTTGATGGTTTGTTCCAGATCGCCACCCGCAATATGACGGATGTTTTCGATGAGGTGGTTCATCGGGGCAATCATGCCGCGTTTAATGCCCATCCATACTGCCAGGATCACGAACATCACTACCAACAGAACCGTAATGATTATCCACACGGCAGTAGAGTAGGAGCTGTTGCTCTCTTCTACGGCGATAGCATAGAGGCGATCGTTTTGCTGAAGGTAATCCAGATAGGGTTTCTCAAAGGCGTCCTGGTAGCCCTGCGTCGGCTGGTCGAAGAACTCATTGATTTTACCTGCGCCAAGCAACTGGATCAGCTCCGCCAACGCATTATGGTAAATATCATAAGTGCGATTAATTTCGGCAGCGGCTGACTCATTCTGACGCGGGTCACGTGGGGCGGATTGATACGCCTTCCAGTTGATTTCCGCCTGCTTGAGAGAGGTGCTGGCGATCTGCATCAGGTCATTCACGGTTGCACCGCTGCCAATCTGATTCTGATCCATCATGTAACGGATCCCGGCGCGGTTGAGGGTATTACGGGTTTGCAAAAGCGCGACCCAGCTGGCGTTCAGCGTGGATTGCTGTTGACGAATCGTTTGTAAAACGGTGAAGTTTTCTTTGTCGTGCTTGAGTGCGTTAAAGAACAAGCCGCCAGAGGTAAGTTGCAAAAGGCCAAAGAGTCCCAGTACCACAAGTAAACTGGTGACAAGTTTCATACGGTTTAACATGTTTTTCCATCCCTTATCCAGACATCAACTTTTCGGCCTGGAAAGCGAAAACTTTAGAGTCGGGTTGGCTAAAAGCTGATTGTTTACATTAATCATTTTGCATAACACCCCGTTAAGACCGTCCAGAGAAACCGGAAAACCAGCGCAAAGCCTCGTGATCTGCATCACACATTTTTAACCGCTTAAACCGGTATAAAACCGCTTACCCCTTGGGCTGACCGCTTACCCCCGTTTTCCTGCCACTTACCCAAATCCCGCCCTTTTCAGGCTTGTAATTTGTCATGATCGCCACCAGCAAAATCGACTTTCAACACATCAACCTTCACTCCATTTTTCTGTTAATCAGGTCTGATATGGATACTAAAAAGCTATTCAAACATATACCTTGGGTGATCCTCGGCATCCTCGGTGCCTTCTGCTTATCCGTCGTTGCATTACGCCGCGGTGAGCACGTCAGCTCGCTGTGGATTGTGGTTGCCTCCGTCTCTGTTTACCTTGTGGCCTACCGCTACTACAGCCTCTACATCGCGCAAAAAGTGATGAAGCTGGACCCTACGCGTTCCACGCCTGCGGTCATTAACAATGACGGTCTGAACTACGTTCCCACTAACCGTTACGTCCTGTTTGGTCACCACTTTGCGGCTATCGCCGGTGCAGGCCCGCTGGTGGGGCCGGTTCTGGCTGCGCAGATGGGCTACCTGCCGGGTACGCTGTGGCTACTGGCAGGGGTGGTACTGGCTGGTGCCGTACAGGACTTCATGGTGCTGTTTATCTCTTCCCGCCGTAACGGCGCTTCTCTGGGTGAGATGATCAAAGAAGAGATGGGCCGTGTACCAGGCACCATTGCGCTGTTCGGCTGCTTCTTAATCATGATAATCATCCTCGCCGTACTGGCGCTGATTGTGGTGAAAGCACTGGCAGAAAGCCCGTGGGGTGTGTTTACCGTCTGCTCTACCGTGCCGATTGCGCTGTTCATGGGTATCTACATGCGTTTCCTGCGCCCAGGCCGTGTGGGTGAAGTGTCCGTGATTGGTATCGTGCTGCTGGTGGCATCCATTTACTTCGGCGGCATCATCGCTCATGACCCGTACTGGGGCCCGGCGCTGACCTTTAAAGACACCACCATCACCTTCGCACTGATTGGCTATGCGTTTATCTCTGCGCTGCTGCCGGTATGGCTGATTCTGGCACCGCGCGACTACCTGGCGACCTTCCTGAAAATCGGCGTTATCGTCGGCCTGGCGCTGGGCATTGTCATTCTGAACCCTGAGCTGAAAATGCCGGCGATTACGCCGTATATTGACGGCACCGGGCCGCTATGGAAAGGTGCACTGTTCCCGTTCCTGTTTATCACCATCGCCTGTGGCGCGGTCTCCGGCTTCCATGCCCTGATTGCCTCCGGCACAACACCGAAGCTGCTGGCTAACGAAACCGATGCCCGCTTTATCGGTTACGGCGCAATGCTGATGGAGTCTTTCGTCGCTGTCATGGCGCTGGTTGCAGCTTCAATCATCGAACCGGGCCTCTACTTCGCCATGAATACCCCGCCTGCTGGCCTTGGCATCACCATGCCTAACCTGCATGAAATGGGTGGCGAAAATGCAGCCATGATCATGGCGCAACTGAAAGACGTCAGCGCACATGCGGCGGCGACCGTCAGCTCCTGGGGCTTTGTTATCTCCCCTGAGCAGATCATGCAGACTGCCAAAGACATCGGTGAACCTTCCGTACTGAACCGTGCCGGCGGCGCGCCGACACTGGCGGTAGGTATCGCTCACGTGTTCCATAAAATCATGCCGATGGCTGACATGGGCTTCTGGTACCACTTCGGTATTCTGTTTGAAGCGCTGTTTATCCTGACCGCGCTGGATGCAGGTACCCGCGCGGGCCGCTTTATGCTGCAGGACCTGCTGGGTAACTTCGTTCCCTTCCTCAAGAAAACCGACTCTCTGGTGGCAGGTATCATCGGTACTGCCGGTTGCGTAGGTCTCTGGGGCTATCTGCTGTATCAGGGTGTGGTTGATCCGCTGGGTGGCGTGAAGAGCCTCTGGCCGCTGTTCGGTATCTCTAACCAGATGCTGGCTGCCGTGGCGCTGGTACTGGGTACCGTGGTGCTGATCAAAATGCAGCGCACCAGATACATCTGGGTCACCGTGATCCCGGCATTGTGGCTGCTGCTGTGCACCACCTGGGCACTGGGTCTGAAACTGTTCAGCGCCAACCCGCAACTGGAAGGCTTCTTCTTCATGGCTAACCAGTACAAAGCGAAAATTGCCGCAGGCGGCGCTGATCTGACTGCCCAGCAGATTGCTAACATGAACCATATCGTGGTGAACAACTACACCAACGCGGGCCTGAGCATTCTGTTCCTGGTGGTGGTCTACAGCATCATTTTCTACGGCATCAAAACCTGGCTGCAGGTGCGCAATAACACCGTGCGTACTGACAAAGAAACGCCATATGTGCCGGTGCCGGAAGGCGGCGTGAAAACCGCTTCACACCACTAAATCGGCAACCCTAAAACCCCGCTTCGGCGGGGTTTTTAAGTGAGCCACACAGGCGTAATTGGCGCAGGCAATTTGAACACGGACAGCGCGGAAAACCGGAGCGTACACGTAGTACGTGAGGATGTTGAGCACTGCCCAGGTTCAAAATGGCAAGTAAAATAGCCTGCACCCCCGGGCTTTATTCGTTATCTGGAACTAATAATGTTTGGTAACTTAGGCGAAGCAAAAAAATACTTAGGCCAGGCGGCGAAGATGCTGATTGGCATTCCGGATTACGACAATTACGTTGAGCATATGAAGGCCAACCATCCGGATAAACCCTTTATGACCTACAACGAATTCTTCCGTGAGCGTCAGGAAGCACGCTACGGCGGGAGCGGCGAAGGCGGCGTACGCTGCTGTTAATGGAGGCAAGATGACACCGATTGCAGTCACCCTACTTACCGGCTTTCTCGGCGCAGGCAAAACCACCCTGCTGCGCCACATTCTCAATGAACAGCATGGCCTGAGGATTGCGGTCATCGAAAACGAATTCGGTGAAGTCTCCGTCGACGATCAGCTGATTGGCGACCGCGCCACGCAAATTAAGACCCTGACCAACGGCTGCATCTGCTGTACCCGTTCTAACGAACTTGAAGACGCGCTGCTAGACCTGCTCGACAGCCTTGACCGTGGCGACATCGCCTTTGACCGTCTGGTGATTGAGTGCACCGGTATGGCCGATCCCGGTCCCATTATCCAGACCTTTTTCTCCCATGAAATTCTCTGCCAGCGCTATCAGTTGGACGGCGTAATTGCACTGGTCGACGCGGTACACGCCGACGAGCAGATGAACCAGTTCACCATCGCTCAGTCCCAGGTGGGCTATGCCGACCGCATTCTGTTGACCAAAACTGACGTGGCAGGCGGGAGCGAAAAGCTGCGTGAACGCCTCGGCCGCATCAATGCCCGCGCCCCGGTCTACACCGTTATTCATGGCGATATCGATCTGGCGCAGTTGTTCGACACCAATGGCTTTATGCTCGAAGAGAAGATCACCGCCACACCGCGCTTTCATTTTATCGCTGATAAACAGAATGACGTCTCCTCTATCGTCGTGGAGCTGGATTACCCGGTAGATATCAGCGAGGTGTCCCGCGTCATGGAAAATTTGCTGCTCTCTTTTGCGGACAAGTTACTGCGCTACAAAGGCATGTTATGGATTGATGGCGAACCGAACCGCCTGCTGTTCCAGGGCGTGCAGCGCCTCTACAGCGCCGACTGGGACCGCCCCTGGGCTGATGAAACCCCACACAGCACGCTGGTGTTTATCGGTATTCAGCTACCTGAACAAGAGATCCGCGATGCTTTTGCGGGGCTGAAAGGCACGACGTCTGAAGCATGATGATAAATGGGCCTTTCGGCCCTTTTATCACCTATGCCTGTTCAAACAATTCTGAATGCGTGCCTAAATCGGTAAACACGACCTGATGTTTGCCGTGTTCAACTTTATAGATCAGCAAATAATCACCACCGATATGCAGTTCTCTAAAACCTTGCATATTTCCTGCTAAGGCGTGGTCATTGTCGTGCGCGGGCAATGGGTTGCCTGACAGAACCATCGTCATTACGGCGGCAGTTTCATGCATATCTCTGCGCCCTGCTTTGTTATAGCGTTCCCAGGCTTTGATAAAAGATCGGGTGTAATCCTATCGAAAGGGCAAGCTAGTCCGTCTGCTTTTTACCATCATTCAGGCTGTCCATTAGCTGCTGCGCACTCTCAAAGCGTCCATGCTGGTGCGTGATAATTTCATCTGCTTCGCGCATTGCGGTTTGCAGACGGGCATTCGGTTTTTGGGTGACTTCAAAAGGCAGCCCTTCATTTTTGACAATTTGCTCAGCGAACAAACAGATAGCTACGCTCCAGCTCAGGCCGCAATCTTCAAGCACTAAACCAGCACGCTCTTTAAGCCCTTTGTCGATCCGCGATCGAATAACAGAATCCATAGATCCTCCTCATTTTGTAGCTACGCTGTAGCCACAAAGCAGGCTTAATAAAATCCGAATAAGTTAAGCGCCAGTAGATCCACTCAACGTGGTATCGCTTAGCGGGTTATTACTCCCAACCGTCACAATCTCAACGTCAGGCTCATCCAGCGCTTCCACAATCAGCGCCATGCGCTCATGTTCGAAATCACGATGGGCAAGTTCCAGTTTCGGCAACTCTTTATTGACCTTCTCGGAGAGTGTGCCAAAGCGCTCCACCTTGCCGTACAGCCCCTGATTCCCCACCAGCGCCGTCACGGTCTGGTTGTACTGATTACTGGCGGTAGTCAGGGTGCCGCCGAGCTTACTTAAGCGTTCGGCCACCAGACAGACGTTATTGAAGATTTCCCCAGCGCGTTCACTGATTTCCCGCGCCTCGCTGTTGCTGCGCTCAATCATCCACAGATTGGAAACGGTACGCAGGATAGGGATAAGCGTCGTGTGGGAGACAAGCACGATGCCCTTACTATAACCGTATTCAAACAGCCCTTTGTTGGTTTTCAGCGCTTCAATGTAGGCCGCTTCGACAGGCATAAACATCAGCACAAAACTGGGGCTGCGAATGCCCGCCAGGTTGGTGTAATCCTTGGAGGCCAGATCGTCGATGTGGCGGCGCACCGCCATTATATGGTCGTCCATCGCCCTCACCTGCGCCTCCGGTGTTTCAGCAGAACAGACTCGATCGTAGGCATTGAGGGAGACTTTGCTGTCAATGATGATGTGCTTATTGTCCGGCAGACGAATCAGGTAGTCAGTCTGCTTACGGCGCCCCTCCTCATCTCTGAAAGCACTCTGCACTTCGAAATGCGCTTTTTCTACCAGCCCGCTCATTTCAAGCGTGCGACGTAGCTGTGCTTCACCCCAGGCACCCCGCTGCTGGGAGTCGCCCTTCAGGGCAGTGGTCAGGTTGGTGGCCTCCGCGCTCATCTGCAGGCCAATCTCCAGCACCTTTTTAATCTCGGCATTCAGGTCAGCGTTGCCGCGAATCGAGGCATCATGCACTTCGTTGATCCGCTTCTGGAACCCCTCAATTTGCTCGCGAAACGGTTTGAGCATGTCGTCAAGGCTGGTTTTACTGGTGGTGGTAAAGGTTTTACCCTTCTCTTCGAAGATTTTATTGGCGATGTTTTCGAACTCACGCGAGAGGGATTTTTTGGTCTCATCCAGGCTGGCAAACTGCTCGCGGAAATGCTGCTCGCGCTGCGTCAGGGTGGTTTTCAGCTCGGTATAGTCGTGGTCAAGCTGTGCTGACAGACGACGTTCATCCGTTAATTGATCTTCTGTTTTTCCCAGACGCTGGAGTAATTCTGCCGTTCGCGATTTGAGGTCATTAATCTGCTGGCGAAGCACGCTGGTCTCTACGTCCAGTTGGTGCTTTTCATTGCGTAGCGCTTCGGCTTTCCCTTCCTGCTCACGCAGCCCTTTTTTCGTCGCTGCCAGCGCGTCTTCGGCCTGATCGTTGTCGTGTTCAAGGGCGGCAATTTTTTGTGCGAAAGTCATCTTTGTCAGCAGCCAGCCAAAAACGCCCCCTGCCAGCGCAGCCAGCACGGCAGCCATTATCGTGAGTGTCATGTCAGTCATTCCTTTCTCCCTTGTTTCTGCGACTACCATACCCGTGGCGCATCAGGATGCAATCATTGCTTATGCGGCCTGCTCGGCTTTTCTTCCTCGCCCCTTTGGGGAGAGGGCCAGGGTGAGGGGGAATAATCCGCTTTCTGTTGCACCTTGAAAATTCTGCGAAATTCGCCGCCCGGCTCTATGCTTAACACCATGGACAAACTCACTGAACTCAAACGCGCCAAACGCCTGGCGCTTTCATTACTGCTGATTGCTGCAGCGGTTTTTGTCGTCACTCTGTTCCTGCCACCCAGCTTCTGGGTGAGTGGGGTCAAAGCTATTGCCGAGGCGGCAATGGTGGGGGCGCTGGCAGACTGGTTTGCCGTGGTGGCGCTGTTTCGTCGCGTACCCATCCCGTTTATTTCACGCCATACGGCGATTATTCCGCGCAATAAAGACCGGATTGGCGACAATCTCGGCCAGTTCGTGCAGGAAAAATTCCTTGATACCCAATCGCTGGTAGAACTGATTCATCGCCACCAGCCCGCGCAGATGATCGGGGCCTGGTTCAGCCAGCCGGATAACGCCCGCCGGGTGGGACAGCATCTGCTGCAGGTGATGAGCGGCTTTATGGAACTGGCCGACGACACGCGGATCAAAAACGTGCTCAAACGGGCCGTGCATCGCGCCATCGATAAGGTGGATTTAACCCAGACCAGCGCCTCGATGCTGGAGAGCATGACCAAAAACCAGCGCCACCAGGTACTGCTCGACGCCCTGATTGGCCAGATGATGCAGCTGTTGCAAAAAGAGAGCAGCCGGGAATTTATCGCAAGCCAGGTGGTACGCTGGCTGAAAACGGAACATCCGCATAAGGCGAAAATCCTGCCTACCGAATGGCTGGGCGATCAGAGCGCCGGGATGGTCACCCGCGCGGTCAACACGCTGCTGGACGATGTCACCCACGACAGTGCGCACCAGATCCGCCGTGCTTTTGACCGCGCCACACTGAAGCTTATCGATAACCTGAAAAACGATCCGGAAATGGCGGCCCGTGCCGACAATATCAAACAGTATCTGAAAGAAGATGAGGCCTTTAACCGCTATCTTGGCGAAATGTGGGGCGATCTGCGTGACTGGATAAAAAGCGACATGCAGTCCGACGACTCGCGCATCAAACTGCGCATCACCGAAGCGGGGCTGTGGTTCGGGGAGGCGCTACTGGCTGATGAGGCGCTGCGCACCTCCTTGAATGGGCATCTGGAACAGGCGGCGCACAGCGTCGCGCCCGATTTTGCCACCTTCCTGACCCGTCATATCAGCGATACGGTAAAGAGCTGGGATGCGCGCGACATGTCACATCAGGTCGAATTGAATATCGGCAAGGATCTGCAGTTTATCCGGATTAATGGCACCCTGGTCGGCGGCACTATTGGCCTGGTGCTCTATCTGCTGTCACAACTCCCTGCGTTACTGACACTCCCGGGCGGATAAAACCAGCATATTTGCATCGACATAAAATTTGCCTGCTCGCACACTGACTGTGATTGAGCCGTAAAAGGAGCGTGTGATGTCATGGAAAACTGATTTTTTTACCCGCTACGGCGGGGCCTTTATCTTCCCGATGGCGCTGGTGCTGTATGACTTCGCCGCCTATCTCACCACCGATATGATCCAACCGGGCATCATTCAGGTGGTACGCGATTTTGACGGTGACGTTAGCCTTGCGCCGCTTTCTGTAAGTCTCTACATGGCGGGGGGAATGGCGCTGCAGTGGGCGCTTGGCCCGCTCTCCGACCGCATTGGCCGTCGCCCGGTCCTGCTCACTGGCGCACTCATCTTCACCCTCGCCTGCATCGCCACTCTGTTTACCACCACCTTCGAGCAGTTCCTGGTGGCGCGTGTCGTGCAGGGCACCAGTATCTGTTTTATTTCGACCGTGGGTTACGTCACCATCCAGGAAGCGTTTGAGCCGACCAAAGCAATTAAGCTGATGTCGATGATCACCTCCGTGGTGCTGCTCGCCCCGGTGATCGGCCCGCTTAGCGGTGCGGCCATTATGCACTTTGTACACTGGAAGGTTATCTTCGCGGCGATCGCAGCGATAGGCTTTATCGCCTGGCTTGGGCTGGTACTGGCGATGCCAGAAACCGTGCAAAAGCAGAGTGAGCCTCTGCGTGCAAAAAGCGTGGTGCGTGACTTCTGCGCCGTCTATCGCAACCCGCGTTTCCTCACCGGTGCGGCCACCCTTGCCCTGTACTATATTCCGCTCATGACATGGGTCGCCGTGTCGCCGGTTATCCTGATTGACGCAGGCGGCATGACTACCGCAGAGTTTGCCTGGGCACAGATCCCGGTCTTTGGCGCGTTGATCGCCGCCAATATCGTCATGATGCGCTTTGTTAAGGATCCGACCGATCCACGCTATGTTCGCCGTGCAATACCGATCCAGCTTGCCGGGGCGATCGTGCTGGTTGGCGGAAATCTTCTCTCTCCCCATCTCTGGTTATGGTCAGTCATGGGCACCAGCATTTATGCCTTCGGGATCGGGCTGATTTTTTCCACGCTTTACCGTTTCACACTGTTTACCAACGACCTGCCCAAAGGCACCGTCTCCGCCTCGCTTAATATCGTCGTGCTCAGTACGGTGGCTGTTGCCATTGAAGGGGCGCGATGGCTGTGGTTTTCTGCCGGTGGCCGTCTGCCGTTCCATCTGCTGGCGCTGGTGGCCTGCTGTGTGGCGGTATTGTGCCTGCTGAGTCTGCTGCGCCGGGTACGGCAGTATGAACAGAGTACGGAGAGCGCATGATCCTGTGACGAATCCATAGCGCCCTCTCCCCCTAAGCCTCCATCGGGCAAGGAAACAGGGGCGCTACTGCTCCTCAACTACAAAGCGCGTCGCCTCAAAGCGGTTTAATAAAAGATGCATCAGAAAGACCAGCGTCAGCGTGCCCAGAAGCGCTACCGTGACTGACACAATGCGGTAGAGATCGCTGAAGACCAGATCCGTATCCGGGTGCAGGTTCTGGCCGAACATAATGCCGATGGTGGTCACGCTGGCAAACCCGACGCCAGCCCCTACTTTTTCCATGACGTGCAGCCGCGCGCTGAACGCCAGCCCCAGGCCAATCAGCGGCATCATCAGCAGCATATGGCTACTGTGGTTATAGAGTATGAGTTGCACCAGCAGAATATAGAGACAGGCAAGCATCACCCCCACCACGCGCCAGATGGAACTCATCACCGCCCCGCGATAATGCATCGGGAAGAGGATCAGGATCCCCGCCATTAGCGCCGACAGGGAATCACTGAGATCGCTGAGCTGGAACACCACGAAGATCATGGTCGCCACGCTACCGGAGAGCAGGGACTCATGGCGCACGCGGGCATCGCTTTTTTCAATTCGCGGTGGCGGCTGACGAGGGGCGAGATCCGGGATCAGGTAATTCATTAACGCGCTGAGCATTACCGCTATCACGCTGGCTTCAATATTGGAGAAGATAAGCGTGTGCCAGTCGCTGGTCGGGTAGCTCATAAAGTTGAGCATCGTGCTCTGACACACGACGCCCGCAGAACCAAAGAGGAAGAGTGGCCCTTTGCTCATAAAACGGAAACGCATGACGTAGAGGCCAAATACCACCAGCGTCATGATCACCGGCCATTTTGCTAAAAAGCCAATGATCAGCACCATCTCGATACAGTTGATCACCGCACTGAAGATGAACTGCTTCGCCACGTGACGGTTAAAGACCGGCACCAGCGAGAGCAACATCACCGGATAGACGACGTAAAAGACGCCGTAGCTGGTGTTATAAAAACTCGACATACTGAGCGCAAGCATCCCGGCGAACACAATCCGCAAGGTCTGACGAAAATCATTTGCCGTATAGACAATGTTGCCGTGCGGGGTGAAAACCCGCGCCAGGGTATTAATAGACATAGTGCAGCCAGCTCACCAGGTGGATTTGCAGACCCGAGAAGAAGCGGGCAAACACGCCTTCACTGTTATAAAGCTGGACAGTGGCGCGCGCCCCGGTCGGCAGGTTGGGTGGCAGCGGATCATTGAGTGCAACATGAATGCGCATGCGCTGTGCGTCACGTACCCAGCGGTTGGACGTTTCCGGCTGGGACAGGGCCCCGTTCACCGCTTCCTGACCTGCCAGCACACCGGCATCGCTACTGGTGACGTGCGCGGGGAAAACCTGTCCAGGCAGAGCATCAAAGACCACTGCGGCATCCGTTCCGGGGTGGGTATGGCGCAGGCTTTTCTCACGGAAATCCGCCACGATATCGGCGTTGTCATGAACCAGTGCCAGGGCAGCACTGCCGGCTGCGGCATAAAAACCGGGGCTTAACTGAAGGTTACTCACCTTACCGTCCATCTCCGCCCGCACCTTTGTCCAGCCAAGGTTGAGCTGCGCCTGCTCGAGGCTGTTCTGGTACTTTTGCAGCGTCACGTTACGGCTGTCGTCACGTTCACCACGCTGGATGATGAGGGCACGAATGCTGGCATTGAGGTTATTGACCGACTGTACGCTGCTCTGCCAGGTGGTACGGACGTTATCGAGATCCGATTGCGAGACATTTTGCATCGCGCCCAGACGCTGGTAGCGATCAAAGGTCACTTTGTTGTTCTGCGCGGTAAGCTCGGCCGTTTTCAGACTCGCCTGCGCAGCTACAATCTGCGCATCCAGTTGCTGGTTGGTCAGCTTTGCCTGGGCCAGGGCGATTTTTGCCGCTTCGACCTGATTAACAAAGGGCGTGGCGTCCAGTTCAAACAGCAGGTCACCCTTTTTTACCTGGCTGTTGTTTTGCACATGCACTTTTGCAACATACCCCGCCACCCGTGATGAAACCGGCGTGACAACACGCATCACCGTGGAGTCCGGCGTCAACGGGATCCAGATATCGGCAACGATAAAATAGACAAACATCAACAGGAAAGAGGCAATACTGACCCTTACCCAGCGGGCAAATTTTTGTTCTGGTGTCATCATGATTTATTGTGTCTTGTTATCTTCACTACGCATTACGCGTAAATTGCAGGCGATTTGATTCAACGTGGCGCTGAAAATGTCGAGATTTTCCGCCGGGATGTGTTGCGCAGCGCGTTGCTGGCAGGCCTCGATTACGCGGGTAATTTTCTCCAGCATAACCGTGCCTTCCTGGGTCAGTGCGAGCAGGCGGATGCGCTTGTCATAAGGCGATATCGTACGTGCTATCAGCCCCTGCGCTTCGAGGTGCGAGAGGGTGCGCATTAAAGGCGGCAGTTCGATGCCCTGCACTTCTGCTAACTCACTCACCGAGACGTTATCCCCTAACTGACGAAGCTGCATCAGCACCGTCCAGCCGGACTGCGTCAGCCCCGTATCTGCCAGCGCGTTATCGATGGTCGCACGCCACTGGCGCACGATCATCGCCATCCGCATCCCCAGCGGCCGGCGGGCAAACAATTCATCTTCTGTCACGGGAGGCTCCTCATTTAAGGCTGAGGAGAATAATAGTTACCAGGGTAAGTATCAAGAAACGACGGTGAGAAACAGCATGGAATGCGAAAGGCCGCGCGACTGCGGTCCGGAGGGTTTTTTGTGCATCACGCGCAGCAGGGGATAACAAAAAAGCGCATTCAGACAAAGCGGGTTACCTTTGCCGGGGCTTTTCAGCCATCCCATCGCCATCAGTTCAGATGGTCACACCATCCCCCACATCTCTCGTAACCACCCGGCACGCCCGACAATCGCTGGTATCCCCTCCTGCTCCCAGAAACGCAGTGAGATATGGCCGCTGCTCATGCCGCCACGGCTGAAACGGGTGATATAGACAGCGTCGCTATCCAGCATCGTGCTGTTAGTGCGCGCCAGCACAAGATTACGCAGCAGGGCGGTGAGCTCTTTTGTGGTCGCGGGCAGGGGAATACGCGTGGTGGATTTGCGCAGTTCCATCCATAGCCAGGGGTCACCGCGTAGCCCCCACCGCTCATGTTCCTGCACCAGCAGATCGCCAATGGTGGCCCAGTTCCGCTCAAGCGGAATGCATGATTTTTGCTGCTCAAGCTCAAGGAGTTCTGGCAGGAAGATGTTTCGCCAGTAGTCCGTATTTACCCACCAGTGGGGCGGAATTGAGGCAGGGGAAGTATAAGGGGCCGCAATATCCGTACCCGTCAGCGCTAAAAATGCGGCATTAAAACGCGCCTTCGCCGGGGAGCCGGGCGCAACGCACTCTTCATCGCTCAGGAGCATCACCAGATTGTCCATCAACAGCAGATCGGGATAGGCCATGTTTTCCGGTAACCCCCGGGCGAAAATTTTGCGCATTAACTGCGCGAGCGTACGGGGAGTCGGATCGAGGGCAAAGTGGAGATCGGGCCGCTGCTTCTGTTTTTGCAAGGCAATGTCATACGGCGTTTGCTGCGTGTCTCTGGTCTTCAGCTGCGTGTTTGCGCCAAGCCGGAGCAGACCACCAATGGTTTCCAGCGTTGCCCCATGCCAGGCCGCCTGATGCAGCGCCGAGTAGCCTTTCTCAGGCGAGGTGTGATTTATCAGGGCAGGAAACTGTTCGAGAAGGCGAAATACGGCCTCCCACTCTCCCAGAAAAGCCTGATGAGAAAGCTGCTTCGAAGCGAGCAGCAGCGCGTCGTCCATACTGTCTCCTTGAGTCCATCATCGCGACCGGTATGGTCAATTCTATCTCCACTTTTTGGAAAAGGTACAGCGCCCCGCGCCGTCTGGCCTGAATACGCGATGCCTGGCGTTCAGGAATCGTCAGCCGTGTGCCCGGCTATTACGCGGATGGAGTGCATGCGAGGTGATGCCAGGGTGGGGGAGATAAGCATGGCACCGCTGCTTAACCGAATGAATGCTTAACAAGCAAGCAGAGATGCCATTATCAGGATGATGGCTTACTCCGGTGTTTTCACCTCGGCGACAAAGGAGGGGAGATCCCAGGTACCGCCTGCGCGGATGTAGCGGCACATGCCGGTAGTTGACCGGCTGGATTGCACAAAGGCTTTGCCGTCCCAGACCCATTCCGCTGAAGACCAGCAATCGCCAATACCCCGTCCACGCTGACCCAATGAAATCAGGCCATCGCTATAGTCGGAAGCGGAGTCAGTCACCAGTACCGGCGTGCCCTGCATCTTGCTGTCGGTCACCCAGAAGCCATAGCCTTCGTTGTAGGCCGCGCGCCAGCAGAGGGCGGAGATCAGTACATGGCTCTCATTGAGGGGGGTAAGAGTGATGTCGTTATCTCCCTCTTCTGCGTTTTCATCCGGCGTTTCCAGGCGATCGCATCCGCTGTCTTTATTCAGGGTGGCGATGAGTTTGGGCTTCAGGGCCGCCACTTCCGCCTCAGTCAGGGTGCGCTCCGGCGCCTCGCTCACTTTTGCGGCCTGGATGACCGGTGCCGGCACCGGGGCAGTTACGCCGCTTTCGGGTTTGTCCCCTTTTTTGCTCAGCGCGCCAGGAGTGCCAACACGCCCCTGCACGTCATCCATTTTCAGCAGAACCGCAGTCGCGCCATCGCCGGAAAGGATAAAGGGTTTCGCCCCGCCTCTGAACTCCACTTTCCCGCTGCCTTTTACCGCCGCGATCAGTGCGCTGGTTTGCGCATCAGAGAGATGCCAGGTATCGCTGTCCTGCGCTTCCACCTCCCCCCGGTCCGTACCATCAACCCATAACGTCAGCTTCGGCTGCTGGACAGTTTCATCTGCTTCCATTTCCGCCAGCACCACGTCTACGGTGACCGGCGTGTCAGCGCCCGCTTTGCGCGTGAGCAGCACGGACCCTACGGAGCCACCGGCCACCTCTTCTTCCTGGCTATAACCGGCGGCACGGCAGGTTAATGTGTTGTCGCAGACCACTTCCCAGTCTTTGTGGTTGAAGGCGGTGCCACTGTCGTCCGCCAGCACTGGCGCACTGAGGGTCGCCATCATCAAAACTGCGGCTTTGTAACTGTTATTCATGCCGTTTCTCCGTAATCAGAATCACGGACAGTGTGAAGAAATTTGCGTGGCTGGAGAAGTGAATTTTTGCGGAAAATCTGAGGAGAAGCGGTTTATTTTTGCTCCCGCCTGTGCTGCGGGAGCAAAAGGAGAAGAATCAGTCCAGATTCAGCTCTTCATAGCTTTTTACCACGCGGGAGACAATCCCGTAATCAATGGCTTCCTGCGGGTTCATCCAGTAGTTACGATCCGTATCCTGTTTCACTTTTTCCACCGTCTGACCGGTAGCCTCAGCGATAAGACGGTTCACGCGATCCAGCATGCGGATGATCTCTTTGGCTTCGATCTCAATGTCGCTCGCCTGACCACGCACGCCGCCCAGCGGCTGGTGGATCATAAAGCGGGTGTTCGGCAGCGCGTAGCGGTGCTCTTTCTTCGCTGCAAGGAAAATGGTGATCCCGGCGCTGGCCACCCAACCGGTACCAATCACATGCACTTCCGGCTTGATGAACTTAATGATGTCATGGATGGTGTCCGCCGCTTCGACATGCCCCCCCTGACTGTTGATGTAGATTTTGATCGGCGCATCGCTGATGCCCTGTAACAGCAGCAGCTGCGTGACCACTTTTTCAGTCAGCGTCTGGTTGATTTCGCCGGAGATGATAATAGAGCGTGAATCCAGCAGTTTCTGCTGCATCAGTTGCGTCACATTGCCGCCTTCGCTCTCTTTTTTCTCGTCGTCCTTACCGCCCATAAAATGCATGTTGTGTCCCCCGTAATGGTGATGGCATTAAGCATAGTCTACGCCAGAAAAGGCGGAAATTAACAAGATGTTATCTTCGCCCTCTGGGGGGATCAATAACCGAGGTCCTGACGGCGTAATCCTACGTCTTTCAGTTGCTCATCACTTAAGCGACTCAGCACCTTACGGGTGTGGTGCCGTTGCCATTTTTTTACCAGCCAGTTCCAGGTATGGGTGAACAGTAAAAACGGTTGTTTTGACGGGTTTTCAAAGAATTCCATCGCGTCTCTCCTCTCTCGCAGAGCCTTATCTTCGCCGGAATTCACCCTCACAATACAGATTCAGAAATCACTTTTCTTTAACATACAGATCCGCTAAAACCTTATCTGAAAGGCAAAACGTGGGCAATTCTGTACTGGTTTTGAAATCTGTATGGTGGGTATTGGGGATACAGCATGACGCGTTATGAAAATCTGGCTACGCTTTTAGCCGAGCGTATTGAACAAGGGCTCTATCGCCACGGTGAGAAGCTTCCTTCGGTACGCAATCTCAGTCAGGAGCATGGTGTGAGCATCAGCACCGTGCAGCAGGCCTATCAGGTGCTGGAAAAGCTTCAGCTTATTCGCCCCCAACCGCGTTCCGGCTATTTTGTTGCCCCACGCAAAGCGCAGCCGCCGGTGCCCGCCATGTCGCGCCCGGTACAGCGCCCGGTAGAAGTAACCCAATGGGATGAAGTGCTGACGCTGCTGGAAGCCCGTGGCGATCGTGAAATAGTGAACTTCGGCGGCGGTTCGCCGGATGTGACCCAGCCGAGTTTAAAACCTCTCTGGCGAGAGATGAGCCGCCTGGCGCAACATCATGTTCACGACGTACTGAGCTACGATCCGCTGGCCGGGCAACGGGAACTCCGTATTCAGATCTCCCGCCTGATGCTCGACAGCGGATCGTCTGTCGATCCTGACGACATAGTCATCACTAACGGCTGTCATGGTGCGCTGGCGATTGCGCTGTTGTCCGTCTGCAAACCGGGCGATATTGTCGCCGTCGAATCGCCCTCGTTTTACGGCACCATGCAGCTACTGCGCGGGTTCGATATTAAAGCCATTGAGATCCCGACCGATCCGGAAACCGGGATCAGTATTGAAGCGCTGGAAATGGCGCTGGAACAGTGGCCGATCAAGGGGGTGATCCTGGTCCCCAACTGTAATAACCCGCTGGGTTTTATCATGCCGGAAGTGCGCAAAAAGGCGGTGCTGGCACTGGCTCAGCGCCATGATATCGTCATTTTCGAAGACGACATTTACGGCGAACTGGCCACCCACTATCCCCGCCCGCGCACCATAAAATCTTTCGACATTGATGGCCGGGTGCTGCTGTGCAGCTCGTTTACCAAATCTGTCGCACCTGGCCTGCGGGTTGGCTGGATAATTCCAGGGCGCTACCGTGACCGTGTACTGCATATGAAATATGCCGCCATCGGCAGTAATGTTCCGTCAACTCAACTGGCGGTAGCGGCTTTTATTCGCGATGGGCACTATCACCGCCATGTGCGGCGCATGCGTCAGATTTATCAACAACATCTGGAAACTTACACCTGCTGGGTGCGTCAGTATTTCCCCTGCGAAATCTGCGTCACGCGCCCGCAGGGCGGATTCATGTTATGGATCGAACTGCCGGAGACGGTAGATATGCTTTGTGTGTCGCGCCAGCTCTGCCGCATGAAACTGCAAATTGCCCCCGGCTCGCTGTTTTCTGCATCCGGAAAGTACCGCAACTGCCTGCGAGTTAACTGTGCGATGCCCCTGAGCGATAAAAATCGCGAGGCGATTCAAAAGGTGGGGGAAGCGGTGCGTATTGCGATGGAGGAGGGGTGAAATAAAGGCCCTGAATACTTTCTTCAGGGCGCGATGACGAAACACTCCTGTGACTCATTCTGAAATCAACGTGTTTATATTTTTTGCATCACTACTGGTTATAGTTGAAGGGTTGCAATGTGTCACCGTCCAGATAGATGGTAACCTGATTCGTTCTGATGTAAAACTTATTGCCACTTCGTTCACTTTTCAGTCCTGTAAGATAGATAAATGTACTAAAGGATTTTTTATCCAGGTCACATACCGCTCCGCCTGACTCTATGTAACTGACATTTTTTTCAATTTTACAGTGATATTCCCAGTCTAATATTGAAAACATCGCCTCGTTGATGTTCTGCTCCTGAAACCAGTTTTCAGTCACCACTTGATATTCGACTGAACCAATGTTGTATCGCCGGTATCCTGAAGGAAATGCATAGGCCTCATTCAGGTTTGATGAAAATGTAAAGGTGCCACCGGCTGGAACTTCTTTCCACTCATCCTCAATATCATAACGACATTCCATGGAAAGGAAATTTAGTAATATCCCCTCAGAGGTTATGGAAAAAGCATCACTGCAAAGTGGATGAAAATTATTTTTTTTCTGTTCTGCCAACCTACTTTTATGTACATAATAAGGGGTTGTGCTTTTGTTTTGAAAAACCACATGCGCCTGTAGATATTTATTGTTTTTGTTTACATCTAACTTCACATAAAGCTTTTGCCTTTCCTGAGATTTTTTATTTTCAAAATCACTTATTTCAAATCTCGGATAAACTCTGTCATTTATGCGATTACTACCTGAAAGATAGAAATATGGCCAAATAGCTGGCTTGTCATGCTTTACTCCATCCCATATTAGAAAACCATATCCATAGCGGGTTAACAACATTTCTTCACTTGCATAGCATATTGCCCCATTGAAGATAATGAAAATTGCCAACACCAATCTTCGCCATAAACAAAAACACATAACCTATCCTTTATTTTGCATGTTTCATAAATTACAGCTTGCGATAATTTATCGATTTCTTAGGGTGCCAATCACTGGCACTCTAATAGATGCCTTCTATTATTTTCATTTCTTCCTCTGTCAGATTTAATTCAAAATAGCGTTCAATATTGTAGGCGCTTTTAAAAACATACTGGCTGTTCTTTTTCACAAGATCATTTGCTTTAAGCAGGTAACCAGTTTCATTTTTGTCTTTCGTGTCAATTGGGATGTCATCCGTACCCATTCCGCCATACTCTCCATTATTACCATGCCGATAAAAATGTGAAAGCTCATGGCAAAGGGTTGAGACCTGAGAATACTGCCCTGTTAGAGGCTTACACACAAATTTCTGGAATATGTTTACCGTTAAGGTTTTGCTGTACAAATCAGGGTGTAGGCCCATTGTCTGGTCAGCAGACACACTTGCGCTTGCTTTGCTATCATCAGTTTTATTAATAAAACTCCCCTGTCGGATGTCATTACTGTTAACTCTGTTTTCGAGGTTCATTTTTTCGCAAATAAATATCATTCTGTCGACGCTTTTTTGCATAAAGAGATAGGCGGTGATATTTTCATTTTTTTCAATGTAGGGATCTCTGGGTGATTTCCGATCTCGTTGTTTCGCTCTTTCCTTTTCTGCCTCGCTGTCAATAGTGATGATCACATCATGCCTTACTCCAAAGATTTTAAAAAAATCTTTCTGCTGTTCTATCCCCCACTTTTCCTCGGATAAATCATCCCGTCTTTTTTCCAGCACCATCAATGTCGCTTTCAGCGCTTTTGTCATCATTCTTTTAAACTGGTTGGTGACTTTCACCTCTTGCACACATTTTTTACTTTTAATCGTTACCGCTGATGAACTCTTTTTTTTCTCACTCATCGACGCCTCCTT
>NZ_JAHVDV010000003.1:0-234350 GCF_051486985.1 Yokenella regensburgei | reverse complement strand
ACCCTGGCACGTTCACGGGTTCTGGCGTGACAGAACAGCAAGGAACATGAGGTGAACGGAATGACCATAAGAGCCGCATGTTTCCCCTCACCCTGGCCCTCTCCCCAAAGGGGCGAGGGGACTAAATCGAGCCGCCATCCTCTCTCTCCTTTGAGGAGGAAGGAACGTCACCGGGCTGCCTTTCTCCCTCTCCCCGTGGGAGAGGGCCGGGGTGAGGGCATCAGCGCGCACATTTCCCCCGCACTACTCCATTCAAAATGTGACCTCCTCCATGCTTTAGCACTGGCCTGACATTACCTGACAGGGCGTTGATCCTTATCAAATTAACTTTCATTCGAAAGTAATTTAATCTTCATACGCAATATGAGGATACTCCATGATTTTCAATATTCAGCGCTATTCCACCCATGATGGCCCGGGTATTCGTACCGTGGTCTTCCTGAAGGGCTGCTCGCTGGGCTGCCGCTGGTGTCAGAATCCTGAAAGCCGGGCGCGGGGGCGCGAGGTGCTGTTTGACGCACGCTTGTGTCTGGAGGGATGTCACCTTTGCCAGCAGGCGGTGCCCACGGCTATTACGCGCACGCTTAACGGACTGGTGATCGAGCGGGACGCGCTCCATGAAGCCGACCTGGACGCCCTGACCCTCTGTTGCCCCACCGAGGCGCTGACCGTCTGCGGCGAAAACCAGTCCGTTGACCAGATCATGGCGACCGTACTACGCGACAGGGCTTTTTACGCCCGCAGCGGCGGCGGCATTACGCTCTCCGGCGGCGAACCCTTTATGCATCCCACGCTGGCTCAGGCACTCTTAAAGCGCAGCCATGAGGAGGGCATTCATACTGCGGTAGAAAGCTGTCTGCACGTGCCCTGGCACTACATTGCGCCGTCACTGCCCTATGTCAGTCTGTTTCTGGCCGACCTTAAGCATGTCGATAGCGCGGTGTTCAGACAGTGGACCGACGGTAGCGCCAGACGCGTGCTGGATAATCTCAAACGGCTGGCCCAGGCCGGTAAAGAGATGATCGTTCGCGTACCGCTGATTCCTGGTTTTAACGCTGACGAGCAGTCCATCACCGCCATTACCCGTTTCGCCGCAGACGAACTCCAGGTTCGTGAGATCCATTTTTTGCCTTATCACACACTGGGCATGAACAAATACACTCTGCTCAATCAACCTTACACCGCACCGGATAAGCCGCTTGATGCGCCCGCGTTACTGGCTTTTGCCCAGGACTACGCCCGCCAGAAAGGACTCACCGTCACCTTACGAGGATAACGCCATGACCACCCTGCAGCTCACTACCCTGACCGAACGCATAAGGGCGCATAAAGATGCGCTGGTACATATCGTTAAACCCCCTGTCTGTACCGAGCGTGCGCAACATTACACTGAGATGTACCGTGCCCACATGGATAAGCCGATCCCGGTACGGCGGGCGCTGGCACTGGCGCATCACCTGGCGTTACGGAATCTCTGGATCAAACACGACGAGTTGATTATCGGCAATCAGGCAAGCGAAGTGCGCGCCGCCCCCATCTTCCCGGAATACACGGTCTCCTGGATTGAAAAAGAGATTGATGACCTTGCGGACAGACCAGGCGCAGGTTTTGCGGTGAGCGAGAAGAATAAACGCGTGCTGCATGAAGTTTGTCCGTGGTGGCGCGGGCAGACGGTGCAGGATCGCTGCTACGGTATGTTTACCGATGAACAAAAAGCGCTGCTGGAGACGGGCATCATTAAAGCCGAAGGCAACATGACCTCCGGCGATGCGCACCTGGCGGTAAACTTTCCGCTGGTGCTGGAGCAGGGGCTGGACGGCCTGCGTGCCCGTGTGGCTGAACGCCGTTCACGTATTAACCTGACCATACTGGAAGATCTTCACGGCGAGCAGTTTCTGAAAGCGATGGATATTGTGCTGGAAGCCGTCAGTCTGCATATCGGACGGTTTGCCGCACTGGCACGCGAAATGGCCTCAACGGAAAGCCGTGAACAGCGTCGTAATGAACTGCTGACCATCGCAGAAAACTGCGACGTGATTGCCCATCAACCCCCGGTAACCTTCTGGCAGGCGCTGCAGCTCTGCTATTTTATCCAGCTGATTTTGCAAATCGAGTCCAACGGTCACTCAGTCTCGTTCGGGCGCATGGACCAGTACCTGTACCCCTTCTACCGCCGTGACGTTGAACTGAACCAGTCGCTTGAACGCGAACAGGCCATTGAGCTGTTGCACGGCTGCTGGCTGAAGCTACTGGAGGTGAACAAAATTCGCTCCGGCTCGCACTCCAAAGCCTCAGCGGGGAGCCCGCTGTACCAGAACGTTACTATTGGCGGGCAGAGTCTGGTCAATGGCAAGGCGACGGATGCGGTCAATCCGCTCTCTTATGCGATCCTCGAATCCTGTGGTCGCCTGCGTTCCACTCAGCCGAACCTGAGCGTGCGCTATCACGCGGGCATGAGTAACGACTTTCTGGATACCTGCGTGCAGGTCATCCGCTGCGGCTTTGGTATGCCTGCTTTTAATAACGACGAAATCGTCATCCCTGAATTTATTAAGCTTGGGGTGGAGCCACAGGACGCCTATGACTACGCGGCCATTGGTTGCATTGAAACTGCTGTCGGCGGTAAATGGGGCTATCGCTGCACCGGCATGAGCTTTATCAACTTCGCCCGCGTGATGCTGGCGGCAATGGAAGGGGGCCGCGACGCCACCAGCGGCAATGTATTCCTGCCCCAGGAGCATGCGCTGTCGAAAGGCAACTTCCCCGGATTTGACGACATGCTGGCTGACTGGGACAACCAGATACGTTATTACACCCGCAAATCTATTGAGATTGAGTATGTGGTCGACACCATGCTTGAAGAGAACGTACATGACATTCTGTGTTCGGCACTGGTGGACGACTGTATTGAGCGGGCGAAAAGCATCAAGCAAGGGGGCGCAAAATACGACTGGGTTTCCGGCCTGCAGGTGGGAATTGCAAACCTCGGCAACGGACTGGCCGCGGTAAAAAAACTGGTATTCGATCAGGGCGTCATTGGTCAGCAACAACTGGCAGAGGCGCTGGCGGCAGACTTTGATGGACTGACCCATGAACAGCTACGCCAGCGCTTAATCAACGGCGCGCCGAAGTACGGTAATGATGATGACAGCGTTGATACCCTGCTGGCCCGCGCCTATCAGACCTATATCGATGAACTCAAACATTATCGCAACCCGCGTTTTGGCCGTGGTCCGATTGGTGGCGCCTATTACGCAGGAACCTCTTCGATTTCGGCCAACGTGCCCTTCGGGGCCGCTACCATGGCCACGCCAGATGGACGTAAAGCCCATACGCCGCTGGCAGAAGGGGCAAGTCCGGCATCCGGCACCGATCATCTGGGCCCAACGGCGGTTATTGGCTCAGTCGGTAAGCTGCCTACCGGATCGATTCTCGGCGGGGTATTGCTGAACCAGAAACTGAACCCGTCGACGCTGGATAATGCAGGCGATCGTCAGAAGCTGATGATGCTACTGCGTACATTCTTTGAAGATCACAAGGGCTGGCATATTCAGTACAACATTGTTTCACGTGAGACGCTGGTTGAGGCGAAAAAACACCCGGATCGGTATCGTGATCTGGTCGTGCGGGTAGCGGGCTATTCCGCGTTCTTTACGGCACTCTCACCGGATGCGCAGGACGATATTATTGCCCGTACCGAGCACACGTTGTGATGCAGACCGTCTCTGCGCTCTGATGCCCTCACCCTTGCCCTCTCCCCGTGGGAGAGGGAGAAAGGCGGCCCGGTCTGGTCCCCTCTCCCTTGAGGGAGCAGATTGGGGTGAGCGGGAGAACCAGGCTCCGCTGCCCTCGCCCGGCCCTTCCCCAAAGTGAGAGGCAGAAAGGCGGCCCGGTCTGGTCCCCTCTCCCTTGAGGGAGAGGGTTAGGGTGAGAGGGAGATGCAGGCTCCGCTGCCTTCTCGCCATTCCTCCCGCCGGACGAGGGGCGGACATCCACAAAGCCACTACGATTGCCTTTTGCTTTCACCCTATTTTTACTTTCGAATGAAATAGATTTGTGCTGCAGGTCACACTGTTATTACAATGTTACTGGAAAAACATATTCCAGGAGCTTATGTATGACCGTGAAAGTTATCGTCACTGATATGGACGGAACCTTTCTGGACGACGCCAAGCAGTACGACCGCGATCGTTTTATGTCCCAGTTTGCCCGGCTGAAAGAACGCGACATCGAATTTGTCGTCGCCAGCGGCAACCAGTATTACCAGTTGATTTCGTTCTTCCCCGAGCTTAAAGACCAGATCTCGTTCGTTGCAGAGAACGGAGCGCTGGTCTATGCGAATGGGCAACAGCTGTTTCACGGCGAATTGACCCGCCATGAAGCCCAGGTAGTGATTGGCGAATTGCTGAAGGATAAAGGGCTCAATTTTGTGGCCTGTGGCCTTAACAGCGCTTACGTCAGTGAAAACGCCCCGCAAGCGTTCGTTGACCTGATGTCAAAACACTATCATCGCCTGCAACGCGTCAGTGATTATCACCAGATTGATGACACGCTGTTCAAATTCTCCCTCAATTTACCGGACAGCGACATCCCACAGCTTATGGACAGACTTCACGTCTCACTGGACGGCATCATGAAGCCCGTCACCAGTGGCTTTGGTTTTGTGGATTTGATTATTCCCGGGTTGCACAAAGCCAACGGCATTACGCGGTTGCTCAAACGCTGGCACCTCACACCCAAAGAGTGCGTCACCATTGGCGACAGCGGTAACGACGCGGAGATGCTGCGGATGACCGATTTCTCCTTTGCGATGGCGAATGCCAGCGATGCCATTAAAGCAATTGCCCGTCACCAGACGGATGACAACAACCATCAGGGCGCGCTGAATGTGATCCAGTCCGTGCTTGAAGGCGCTGCGCCCTTTAATTAGTCCTGGTGCCGGTGCGTCAGCGCCGGCCCGTTTTCTCACCCCTCTCGTTTCGCCCTTCTTTTCACTTTGTGTCAGGCATCAAGTTTTTAAACTTGCATTAACTTAATTTTAACTTAAATTGTCATATGTAATCTTTATAACTTTCGAATGAAAGATTGAGAGGTCATCATGACATACACCAGTGAAACGTTGCCCGCCGACCCTAAAGAGGCGATCCGCCAGATGAAACACGCGCTTCGCCAGCAGATGGGTGACGTACAGGCGGTTTTCGATGCCCTGCACAAGCGCATTCAGGAGCGGGTGACTGAAATTAAGAGGCTGAAGGCCAACGGCGAGGCTATCTGGCCTGAGATCCCCTATGCTGATCTGGCATGCGGCAACATTTCGCAGGCGCAACGGGACGCCATCAGGCGTCGGGGATGCGCTGTGATTAAAGGCCATTTCCCCCGCGAAAAGGCACTGGGCTGGGATCAGGACATGATGGCCTATCTCGAAAAAAACCATTTCGATGATGTCTACAAAGGGCCCGGCGACAGCTTCTTTGGCACGCTGGAGGCATCGCGTCCTGAAATCTACCCGATTTACTGGTCGCAGGCGCAAATGCAGGCGCGCCAGAGTAATGAAATGGCGACCGTACAATCGTTCCTCAATCGTCTGTGGCGTTTTGAAAGCGAAGGCACCCGGTGGTTCGATCCGGACGTCAGTGTTATTTACCCTGACCGTATTCGTCGACGCCCACCGGGAACGACCTCAAAAGGACTCGGCGCGCATACCGATTCCGGCGCACTGGAGCGCTGGCTGTTACCCGCTTATCAACGGGTGTTTGCCAATGTCTTTAACGGTAAGCTGGATGAGTACGATCCGTGGGACGCCGCGCACCGCACCGAAGTGGAAGAGTACACGGTGGATAACACCACAAAATGTTCAGTGTTCCGGACCTTCCAGGGCTGGACAGCACTTTCCGACATGATCCCAGGACAAGGGCTGCTGCACGTAGTACCGATTCCCGAAGCGATGGCGTACATTCTGCTGCGCCCGCTGCTTGATGATGTGCCGGAAGATGAGCTGTGCGGTGTGGCGCCGGGTCGCGTTCTGCCCATCTCTGAGCAGTGGCATCCATTATTGACAGAGGCGCTGACCTCTATTCCGGCGCTGGAAGCCGGCGATTCCGTCTGGTGGCACTGCGATGTGATTCACTCCGTGGCCCCGGTTAATGACCAGCAGGGTTGGGGAAACGTGATGTATATTCCCGCGGCCCCTATGTGCGAGAAAAATCTGGCCTACGCCCGCAAGGTTAAAGCGGCTCTGGAGAAAGGAGCATCGCCGGGGGATTTCCCGCGTGAAGATTATGAAACCGACTGGCAGAATCGCTTTACCGTGGCGGATTTGAATGATTACGGTAAACGTGCGCTGGGGATGGTGGCCGACTGATTCTGCTGGCATAGCAAAGAGAATGGCGTTTAAAACAGAAACTGCGCTTTTCCTGAATTCAGGAAAAGCGCATGACGTGGTGCGAATTATTCGATGCCTTTGCTGCGCAGGTAATCTTCATAATTACCGGAGAAGTCGATGACTTTCTCTGGCGTAATTTCGATTACACGGGTAGCGAGCGAACTGACAAATTCACGGTCATGAGAGACGAAAATCAGGGTTCCCTGATACATCTCCAGCGCCATGTTCAGCGATTCAATGGATTCCATATCCAGGTGGTTGGTCGGTTCATCCATGATCAGGATATTCGGTTTTTCCATCATCAGCTTGCCAAACAGCATGCGACCCTTTTCACCACCGGACAACACTTTTGCCGGCTTTTTGATGTCGTCCTGGCTGAAAAGTAAACGCCCCAGAATGCTGCGCACCGCCTGCTCATCATCCCCTTCCTGTTTCCACTGGCTCATCCAGTCAAACACGGTCAGGTCGTTTTCGAACTCATATTCATGATCCTGCGCGTAATAGCCGATTTGCGCATTTTCGGACCATTTCACCGTACCGTTATCAGGCGCAAGGTCGCTTACCAGCGTCTTCAGCATGGTGGATTTACCCACGCCGTTCGCACCAATAATGGCAATCTTCTCGCCCACTTCCAGCAGCAGGTTAACGTTTTTAAACAGCGGACCGTCATCGAAGCCTTTGGTAAGGGCTTCCACTTCCAGCGCATTACGGAACAGTTTCTTATCCTGCTCGAAGCGAATGAACGGGTTCTGGCGGCTGGAGGCTTTCACCTCATCCAGTTTGATTTTATCAATCTGACGGGCGCGGGAGGTGGCCTGACGAGATTTGGAGGCGTTGGCACTAAAGCGACTCACGAAGGATTGCAGGTCTGCAATCTGCGCTTTTTTCTTGGCGTTATCCGCCAGCAGACGCTCACGCGCCTGGGTTGCCGCGGTCATGTACTCATCATAGTTACCCGCATACACACGCAGCTCGCCGTAATCAAGATCGGCCATGTGCGTGCAGACCATATTCAGGAAGTGACGGTCGTGCGAAATGATGATCATGGTGCTGTCGCGTTCGTTCAGCGTCTGCTCCAGCCAGCGGATGGTGTCGATGTCCAGGTTGTTGGTAGGTTCATCGAGCAGCAGAATGTCCGGGTTAGAGAACAGGGCCTGGGCTAACAGCACACGCAGTTTCCAGCCTGGCGCGACTTCGCTCATCAGACCGTAGTGCTGTTCGACAGGGATCCCCACGCCTAACAGCAGCTCGCCCGCGCGTGCTTCAGCGGAGTAGCCGTCCATTTCGCCATACTGGGTTTCGAGGTCGGCCACTTTGTAGCCATCTTCCTCGCTCATTTCGCTCAGACCATAGATGCGGTCACGCTCCTGTTTCACTTCCCATAATTCACCATGACCCATGATGACGGTATCAAGTACGGTGAAATTTTCGAAGGCGAACTGATCCTGACGCAGCTTACCGATGCGCTCATTAGGATCGAGTGAGACGTTCCCAAGCGTAGGTTCCAGGTCGCTGCCAAGGATTTTCATAAAGGTGGATTTACCGCTCCCGTTAGCGCCGATCAGGCCGTAACGGTTGCCGCCGCCAAATTTGACGGAAATATTTTCAAAGAGCGGCTTGCTGCCGAACTGCATGGTGACGTTGCTGGTTACTAACACGGAAGTATCCTGAAATGTGTGACAAACGCCGTATTATGCCACAATTCCGAATTAGATTCCTGCTTCGAAACGCACGGCTAAAATGAAAGCAACGGGAAAAAAATGTGATTTCGTACACATCTGAATTCCCTGGGCGAGGGAATGCACATATAATGCGCTCCCATCTATAGAAAGCATTATTAACCCAACGGCCTGTGGCACGAATCTCGCACAACATGAACATGAAATTAAAAACGCTTTTAGCGGCGGCGTTTGCCGTCGTAGGCTTTTGCAATACCGCGTCTGCTGTTACTTACCCGCTGCCAACCGATGGTAGCCGTCTGGTTGGTCAGAACCAGGTCGTAACTATTCCTGAGGGCAACACCCAACCGCTGGAGTACTTTGCCGCGGAGTACCAGATGGGCCTGTCCAATATGACGGAAGCCAACCCGGGCATTGATGCCTTCCTGCCGAAAGGCGGCACCGTCATGAACGTCCCGCAGCAGCTGATTCTGCCGGATACCGTGCACGAAGGTATTGTCATCAACAGCGCCGAAATGCGCCTCTACTACTATCCGAAAGGCACCAATACCGTGATCGTACTGCCAATCGGTATTGGTCAGTTAGGTAAAGACACCCCGATCAACTGGACAACCAAAGTTGAGCGCAAAAAAGCGGGCCCGACCTGGACGCCGACCGCGAAAATGCATGCCGAGTATATTGCTGCGGGTGAGCCGCTGCCTGCGGTAGTGCCGGCGGGCCCGGATAACCCGATGGGCCTGTACGCGCTTTACATTGGTCGTCTGTATGCTATTCACGGCACCAATGCGAACTTCGGTATCGGTCTGCGCGTAAGCCACGGTTGTGTGCGTCTGCGTAACGACGACATCAAATTCCTGTTCGAAAATGTGCCGGTCGGCACACGCGTTCAGTTTATTGATGAGCCGGTAAAAGCGACCACTGAGCCAGATGGTTCACGTTATGTTGAAGTGCATAACCCGCTGTCGACGACCGAAGAGCAGTTCAACGAAGGCGAAATCGTGCCTATCACGCTGACCAAAAGCGTGCAGAGCGTGACCAGCCAGGCGGATGTTGATCAGAACATTGTTGAACAGGCGATTCAGAACCGTTCCGGTATGCCGGTCCGTCTGAACTAAGCTGTAGCTTATCCATAAAAAAGCGGGTCTCAGACCCGCTTTTTTTTATCCGTTATTCACCACAATCACCCCACCGTGATCGTAGCGGTAATGGCAGTGTGCATACTCCAGGGGCGTGCCATCTTCCAGATAAATGACCTGCTCCACTTCCAGCACCGGGTCAGTCTCATCGCAATTGAGATACTGCCTGTCCTCTTCACCCGGTTTGAGCGCGCGCACTATGCGGTATGAGCCCATGATTTTCAGCGCCAGGGCATCCTGCACATAGCTGAAAACAGAACTCTCAAGATGGGAGCGATTAAGCCCCGGCACCAGATTTACCGGCATCAGGGTAAACTCCAGCGACATGGGTTCGCCCTCAAGCAGACGCAGACGGATAAAGTCATAGACCGGGTCATCCGGCCCTACCAGCAGCGACGCCTGCTCTTTTTCCGTCGGGAAGCGCAGCTCAAAGCGGATGATTTTACTGGTGACCTGCCCGACGTGCTCCCAGGTTTTGGTCGCGCCATAGTAATCACTGCCTGGTAAATCCCAACGGGAGAGCTGCAGAAAGTTTTTACGAATAAAGGTGCCCTGCCCCTGGCGGGTATAGACCAGTCCCTCCACAATCAACTGGCGCATCGCCTGCTGAATAGTCATCCGGCTGGTATTAAACTCCCCGGCAAGGGCAAACTGGTCAGGCAACGGTTCGCTGGCGTTGTAACGCTGACTGAGGATCCGCTGTTTGATTTCCCGCGCGATAAGTATGTATTTCGCCGCCATTGCCTGTCCTTCATATTATTCGGTTATGCCGTTGTTTTTTAAGGCCACTCTCTCGGCTATCTTGAGGAAAGGCAGGTAGAAGAATACACCAAAGATGATGATTATCAACTGCACCACCACGGCCCTCCAGTCCCCCGCCGTGGCCAGCCATGCGCTCAGAACAGGCGGCGTGGTCCAGGGGATCATCACCACACATTTTGCCATCCAGCCGAGCGTGGTACACAGCCAGGCGAAGTAAATACCTATCGCCGGCAGCAGCACAAACGGGATCATCAGCGGCAGGTTAAAGACAATGGGCAGGCCAAAAATCACTGGTTCATTGATGTTAAATAGCCCAGGGGAGACAGAGAGCCGCGCCACCTGATTGGCCGCTTTCTGCTTCGAGAAGATGAAGATAGCAATCAGCAACGAGAGCGTACTGCCCGTACCGCCAATCATGCCGAAGGTCGGCACAAAGATATTGTTGATGATATGCGGAATCGGCTGCCCGTTAGCAAAGGCCAGCATATTCTCGTTGGTGTTGATTAAGAGGAAAGGTTCCAGAATCACGCCGTTGACCACTGACTGATGGATACCCAGCGTAAACAGGAAGTTACCAAAACTATAAATAAACAGTGTGCCCGGAAGACTGGTATTAACGAGCCGTAGCGGTTGCTGAATCAAGGTGGTGATGAGATGAATCAAATCCGTGTGCAGCACATTTGCCAGCAGCGCCGCCACAATGGCGAACGTCGACAGCGTGATAATGGTCGGGATCAGCGCCGAAAATGACTGGCCGACCGCCGGGGGCACATTTTCCCCCAGGGAAATATTCAGCTTTTTAATCGTCGCGATCCGAATAAACAGCTCGGTGGAGAGCAGGCCGATAATCACCCCGGCGAAAATCCCGGTCGAACCTATGTTGCCGAACGAGAGCATCTGGCCTACCGTTACCGCCGCGTTGCCGCCAACCGGTACGACCTCAAGCGTCACTGGCATCATCATAATGTAGCTCGATAAGGCAATGACCACCGCCGACACCGGGTTATCGAAATTGCGATTGCGCGCCAGGGACCAGGCGGTCATGGGAGCAATCAGCAGGGCCGCGATATTGAGCGTGCCATTGATAATGACGTCACCCCAGACTTTGAAACGCGCCAGCGTTTCACCCTCCAGGATCCACGGGAAGACCACGTTATTTACTAACACCGCAAGCCCGGCCAGAATAAATATCGGCATGACGGCAGCGAAGGCATCTCTGAGCGATCGCAAGTGCACCTGTCCTGCGAGGCGTGCAGAAAAATCGACAAACCTGTCGACAAAGGACGGCGTATTTTCAGGCTGTTTAGCGTCAGACATAATGGTCTCCCGTGAATGGCTTACGGCGGCGCGTTACATCTCGCGACCGTTGGTATGGATTACCTGTTTCAGCCAGGCGTAGCTCTGTTTTGGAATGCGCTTGAGGTCTTTCAGATCGTGGTTTTCGCGGTTTACATACACCACGCCGTAGCGCTTACGCATGTCCCCCTGCGAGCTGAGAATATCGATAAGCCCCCAGCCGAGATAGCCAATCACCTGCGCCCCGTCTTCAAAGATGGCGTCTTTCATGGCCTGCAGGTGATCGCGGTGATAGGCCACGCGGTAATCATCCTGAATCGGGTTGACACCATCCCAGCTTTCAATCACCCCGATACCGTTCTCAATCGGGAACACCGGCAGCCGCCAGTCGTTGTAGTAACGGGTGATGATGGCGCGAAAACCGAGCGGATCGATCTGCCAGCCCCACTCCGTCGCCTTCAGATGCGGGTTAGGCACGTCGCCCTGTTGCAGATAATAATTGACCGGCGCATCGGGGGAGATGGCGTCGCTGTCCAGCGTCTTGCTGGCGTAGTAGCTGAAGGCCATATAATCACTTTTCACCTGGCTGATGAGCGTTAAATCTTCAGCCCGATAGATATCGCTAAAACCTTCGCGTTCTACCACCGCCATCACCGCCGGGCTGTAGCCCTGGCCGGCAAAGACGCGCAGCAGGTTCTGATTGAGGAATTCGTCATACTGCTGGGCGCAGAACACATCACGCGGTTTGCAGGTCGCCGGGTAGACCAACTGATGTGCGAGCATCCCGCCCATCAGCGCCTTCGGTTTTGTCTGGTGCAGGTAATGGGTGAGTTGCACATGCGCCATCATCACATGATGCTGAATCTGATAGAGCTCGCGCAGCGTTTTCTCCCCCTTAAGATAGCCCCCGACTTTGAACGCTTCCGGCATGTGGTAGATGTTCTGCTCGTTAAAGGTCAGCCACCAGGTCACCTTGTCGCCGAAGCAGTCGATCATCTTTTGCCCGTAACGCACAAACGCATCCAGCACGCGGCGATCGGTAAAACCGTTATATTTTTCCGCAAGCGCCAGCGGCATATCGAAATGGTAGAGGCAGATCATCGGCGCAATGCCACGGGCAATCAGATCGTCAATAAAACGATCGTAGAACGCGATCCCTTCTTCATTAAAGTCGCCGTCACCGTTCGGGCAGACGCGGCTCCATGAAATCTGGAACCGGTAGCAGTTCATGCCCAGATCCTGCATGCAGTCGAAATCTTCCGTGTAACGGTGGTAAGAGTCGGTGGCAACCTTCCAGTCTGAGGCAAACTCGCTGGCTTCGCGGATGTCGTACACTGAAGGCCCCTTTCCGCCCTCATTCCATGCCCCTTCGGTCTGCATACTGGAGACCGAATTGCCCCATAAAAAGCCCGGCGGTAGTGTTTTTGTCATCTCGTTATCTCCGTGGTCACATGTAAAGTCATATCTATTTCATGACTAGTCATATAGACAAATATGAAAAGTCAGGCCACGACGACGATCGTTTTTTGTGAGCAAGGTGGAGAAAACAGGACGGGGCAAAACGCAGAAAAAAGAAAACCCCGGTGGCCCAAAGGCATCACCGGGGTGAGGCAAAGAAGAGAACTAGCTTGCTAACTGATTGCGACGGTATTCGCCCTGACGCTCCAGCATCCAGCCGGGGTATTCACGGGGTAAGGCACTCACCGCATCAAGCTGGCGCAACTCCTCTTCCGTGAGGCGGATATGCGTTGCCGCAATATTGTCCATCAGCTGCTCCTGGCGTTTCGCGCCAATGATCACGCTGCTCACGACGGGCTGATGGAGCAACCAGGCCAGCGCTATTTGTGCCACAGATACCCCTTTGGCTTGTGCAATGACCCGCATCACGTCCACGCAGTCAAATGCGCGATCTTTATTCACCGGTGGGAAATCAAATTCGAGACGGCGGCTGCCCGCTTCGCCCTGCCCGTCGCGATCATATTTACCGCTCAGCAGGCCACCAGCCAGCGGGCTCCAGACCATCAGACCGACGTTTTCGCTCTGCATCATCGGCATCAGTTCGCGCTCAAGGTCACGTCCGGCGATGGTGTAATAAGCCTGCAGCGAGGCAAAACGCGCCAGCCCAAGACGCTCAGATATCCCCAGCGCTTTGGTGATTTGCCAGGCTGCCCAGTTGGAGACGCCGATATAGCGCACGTGGCCGTGCTGCACGAGGTTATCCAGCGCGTAGAGCATCTCCTCCATTGGGGTTGCCGGATCAAAACCGTGCAACTGGTAGAGATCGATATGATCGAGCTGCAGGCGTTTCAGGCTCTCTTTCACGCTGCCGATGATGTGGTAACGCGAGCTGCCGCGCGAGTTCACCCCCGCCGTCCCGGTTTCACCGAACACTTTGGTCGCCACCACCACGTTCTCGCGGGGGATTTTCAGGTTTTTCAGCGCCTGACCTGTTATCTCTTCCGAGCGGCCCTCAGAATAGACGTTCGCGGTATCGATAAAATTAATGCCTTCATCCAGCGCGCTGCCCACCAGTTGGTCTGCCTGCGACTGGCCTAACTGGCCGATTTTGCTCCACATCCCGCTTTCACCACCAAAGGTCATGGTGCCAAGGCATAATTCAGATACAAACAGACCGGTATTGCCGAGTTTTTGATAACGCATGGCGCGTCTCCTCTCATTGTGGGTTGACGCAAACAGTTATACGCAAAACGCGGCGCGCCGGAATGTGAGGTTTCTGCCTGTTTCTTGCCTGAACCTCTGAAACTTATCCGCGCGGCGCATCACCGAAAACGTCATACTCTGGCAGTCGCACGTTCTGGTAAGGTTCCCAGCCGCCTCCCAGCGCTTTGTACAAGGCCACCAGATCAAGGCTGCTTTGCACCCGTGCCTGGGCGCGCTGCTGTTCAGCCTGTGCCAGTTGGCGCTGGGCATCCAGCACATCAATAAAGGTCGCGATCCCCTGTCGATAGCTGTCGCTGGCTAGACTGAAGGCGTTTTGCAGCGCTTCAATGGTTTTATCAAGCCCCGCTTCCCGCTGCTGATCGCTGCGGTAGCTGACCAGGGCATTTTCCACATCCCCCAGCGCTTCCAGTACCGTCTGACGGTAGTTAAGCACCGCAGCGCCCTGTTGAGCACGGGCCAGCTTCACGCTGGAGACCAGCCGTCCGCCCTGGAAAATCGGAATTGAGATTTGCGGGCCGAAACTGTAGAAGTGGCTGCTCCAGTCGGTCAGCCAGTCGGTTTCGCTGTTACGCAGGCCAAACTGTCCGCTGAGCGTGAGGCTCGGGAATAGCTGCGCTACCGAGACGCCTATCTGTGCCGTTGCCGCGTGCAGGGTCGCTTCGGCTTCCCGCACATCCGGGCGGCGGCGCGCCAGCGTGGAGGGAATACCGGTCTGCACAATTTTTGGCAGAACGGGCAGCGGCCGCGAACCGCGCAATTCGCCGTCGAGCGCACCGGGCGGTTTACCCAGCAGCACCGCCAGGGCGTTCATTGCCTGGCGCTCCTGAGCCTGATACTGCGGCAACTGCGCTTCAAGATTGCCCACCTGCGCACGGGCATTTTCCACATCTAATTGCGGTGACAATCCGCCGCGCTGGCGGTTTTCCGTCAACTCAAACGTTTGTTGTGCGGTATCAATCTGGGTTTGCAGGGTTTTGATGATACTTTGCGCGCCACGCAGTTGCAGCCAGGCGCGTGCCACCTCCGCCTGCAGGGAGACCAGGGCATCGTTGCGCTGCTCAATGGCCTGCTGCTGTTGCGCTTCGCTTGCCTCAACCTGGCGGCGCACTTTGCCCCACAGGTCGAGCTCCCACTGGGCATCAAAGCTGCCCTGGTAGAGATTGACCGGCTGAGTTAATGCCCCTAACGCGCCGGAAATTTCCGGGTCGACGTTATCGAGCTGTCCATAGACGTCATGGGATTTCAGCTCCCCTTCCAGGCCAAGCTGTTGTCGGGTCGCCTGCAGGTTGCCATTGACCGCTGGCAAAAAGGCGCCGCCTGCCTGATTAATCTGTTCACGTGCCCCGGCGATACGTAGCACCGTCTGCTGGAGCGACAGATTCCCGGCAACAGCCCTGTCAATCAGACTGTTCAGCTGTGGGGAGTTAAAGGTTGTCCACCAGCGCGGGTTGACGGCCTGCGGGGCGGTTTGCGACGCCACACTTTTATCACCCGGATCGTTCCAGCGTGCCGGGGTTTGCGGCTTCGGTTGCTGGTAATCCGGCCCCACCGCGCATCCTGCCAGTAAGAGCGACAACATCATCAAAGAGAGACCACGCCTGGACATATTAATGTGCTCCTGCGCTGCCTTCGCTCTTGATGGGCGAAAGCAGTAAACAAAATGGAATCAGTAAAAACGCCACCACCGCGAGCAACGTAAACACGTCGATATAGGCGAGAAAACGCGACTGCGCAATCATGATTTTGTACATCTGGCCGGTTGCGGCACTCATCGCATCGCCGGTGATGGCGGTGAAATTGCGTATCGCTTCAGCCGACTCGCGAAGCGCAAGCTGGAACTGCTCATTCAGGGGCGACGCATGGGTTGACAGATGCGCGCTGTGTGCCTGCGAGCGCTCGGTAATGGCGGCCGTAGAGAGCGAAATACCTATCGACCCCGCCACGTTACGGAACATGGTAAACAGCGCCGCCGCATCGGCGTTGAGCTGCCGTGGAATGGTAATAAAGGCAATAGTCGTGAGCGGCACAAACAGGAACCCGAGCCCTATCGACTGCGCGCTACGAAACAGCACCAGAGTTTCAAAGTCGATGTCAGGCGTGAGCGTGCGCGACCACCAGAAGGAGGCCCCGAGGCAGAAAAAGCCAAAGGCGATTATCCAGCGTGTCTGCACGACGGGCATCAGTTTAAGCACCAGCGGGATCGTCAGCACAATAAGCACCGCCCCCGGCGAGAGCACCAGCCCGGACCAGGTGGCGGTATAGCCCAGGTCCTGCTGCGCGAGTTGGGGAATAACCACCGAACTGCCGTACAGGATCATGGCCATCCCCGCCATCAGCAGACTGGACACGGCAAAGTTTTTATCTGCCATACAGCGCAGATCCACCACCGGCTTTTTGGCATACAGTAGCCAGTAAATGGCACCAATGATGCCAATCATCGTCAGAACCGCAAAGGTACGGGTGAAGTCGGAGGCAAACCAGTCCTCATCTTCCCCGCGATCGAGCATCACCTGCAGGCAGCCCAGCCCCAGTGCAATCAGGCTGATCCCCGCCCAGTCAATGGAGAGCTTCTCTTCTGATTTTCGCTCCCAGGGCGGATCTTCCAGCAACTGGTAGATAGCTAACACCGTGACGATCCCAACCGGGATGTTTATAAAGAAGACCCAGCGCCACGAATAATTATCGGTTATCCAGCCGCCAAGGGTGGGCCCCAGCACCGGCGCGACAATGATAGCAATTGATGAGAGACCAAAGGCTTTGCCCCTGTCCTCTGGCTTAAAGTAGTCCAGCAGCACTGACTGTTGCGTGGGCTGTAACCCACCGCCAAAAAAGCCCTGCAAAATGCGGAACAGAATGATTTGCCAGAGTTCGGTGGCAATACCGCATAAGAATGAGCAGACGGTAAACATGACAATACAGATCAGAAAGAACTGCTTGCGGCCAAATACCCGGCTCAGAAACGCAGAGATGGGCAGCACAATCCCGTTGGCGACCAGGTAGCTGGTCAGTACCCATGTCGATTCGTCATAGCTTGCTGACAGCGAACCGGCGACATGCGGCAGGGCAACGTTGACGATGGTGGTGTCGAGAATTTCCATAAACACCGCCAGCGTCACGACCCATGCCACCGTCCAGGGATTACTGGCCGGGCGCCAGTTTTCATGATGGGTATCGGTCATTCCAGCGTGACCTTAGGTTCAACTGATAAGCCAAGCGGCAGGGGGCGGCTGGTGTCCAGACCTTTATCGATAACGATTTTCACCGGCACACGCTGCACAATCTTCACGAAATTGCCGGTGGCGTTTTCCGACGGGAAGGCGGAAAACTTCGAACCACTGCCCTGCTGAATACTGTCAATATGTCCTTCGAGCTCCATGTCTGGCCATGCATCAACCTTCACGGTGACTTTATTGCCAGGGCGCATACGTTCAAGCTGCGACTCTTTAAAGTTCGCTGTCACCCAGATGTGTGGCGAGACCAGGGAAAAGAGCGCGGTGCCTGCCTGCACCAGGGTGCCGGTCTGCACGTTGCGTTTAGTGACATAACCATCAAAAGGTGCGCGAACTTCGGTCCAGGAAAGATTGAGCTTTGCGGTTTCAAGCTGGGCTTTGGCCTGATCGACCTGCCGCTGCCGGGCCTCAACGTTGGTCTCCTGCTGGCGGATCTGAAGCTGTACCTGATCGGCCACCTCAAGTTGGGCCTGCGCGCTGGCGAGCTGGGCCTGGGCGCTACGCAACTGCGCATTGGCGCTGTCGATGTTCTGTTGTGTGGTAGCACGGGGATCAACGCCCCGCTGGCGTTTATAAGCCGCCTGAGCATTGGCTAAATCAGCCTGCGCTTTCAGCACCTGCGCGCGTGCTTCATCGCGTTGGGCGGGATATTGCACTTTGGAAAGCGCAAGCTGTGCCTCGGCCTGATGAAGCTGCGCCTCGGCAAGGCCCAGTTGAGCCTGCGCCTGATCGCGCTGGGCCGCCGCATCACGCGGGTCAATCACCAGCAGCAGGTCACCCTTCTTCACCTGCTGGTTATCTTTCACCCGCAGCTCGGTAACATAGCCTGCGACTTTTGGCGCAATGGTTACGGCATCGCCATCGGTAAAGGCGTCATCGGTGGTCTTCTGATTGCGGGTCATCATCCACCAGACCAGTGCAACAATAACCATCACGACCACCACTACCCCCAATATAATCAGTGGCTTTTTACCGGGGCGTTTGCGCGGGGTTTTCTCTTCTTTTTCCTGCCCGTTGTCAGGCGAAGTTGTAGTGTCTGCCATAGCTCGCAACAATCCTGTCAGTGAACGGCGTCATAGTTACGCCGTTTACTAAAGTTAGAAGCTCGCTATACATTTGCCAGGATAAACTGACAAATCAGCACTATCTGAGAAGAAATAACCCGTAGCCGATGAGCGCTGCCCAGAGCAGCATTGGCAGGGAGTAAAGGTGAAAACGCCACCAGATACGGCGGTCGTTAGCCATGCGCAGGGCGATCAGGTTAGCCAGAGAGCCAGGCAATAGGCCAAAGCCCCCCACGTTTACCGCCCAGGCAAGCAGCGTATCCGGCTGGACATAATTAAGGAGCAGGATAGTCGCCGGCACGTTGCTGATAAATTGCGATAGTCCGATGGCCGTAAACCACAAACCGGGCGCAGAAAGCTCACGTGTCGCACTGAGCAGGTCATGCAAAACCGGCAGTTGAGTGAGCAAATGCACATCAATAAACATCGCCATGAAGACCAGTAATAGCGTCCAGTCCACGCTCACCACTACCCGGCGCGCAAAGAGAAGAAACCCGATCGCCACCGCTGCCAGCCCCCATAGCTCAAGCTTCAGCTCCAGCGCGGTAATGAAGACGATATAAAAGCCCAGGCAAGCCCAGACCAGTCGTGGTTGCCAGTCGGGCGTGGTGGTCCCGCTATGATAGCGAAGCGCGTTTTTGGGAAAACAGAACCAGCAAAAGATAAGAAGCGATATCATCATGGCCAGCGCCAGAGGGGCCATTTGCCCGATAAACGCCAGAAACGAACTGCCGGAGCGCCCCCATAACAGGATATTTTGCGGGTTTCCTACAGGAGTCAGCAGTGAACCGGCATTAACGGCCAGTGCTTCGAAAATGATCAGTCGGTTGACCGGGATCTCGCAGAGCCTTTTAAGGGTAATGGTCAGGGGCACCACAATAAACAGTGCCACGTCGTTGGTAAGGAAGGTAGATAACAACGCGGCCGCCAGCACCATAAACATAGCCAGCTGCCGTTCGGTACGAAAGCGGCGCACCATTCTGCGCCCCAGGAGATCAAAATAGCCGCTTAGCTCCACGCCTTTGGTAAGAAGCATCAGCCCGCTCAGCGTAATAATGGTGTGCCAGTCAATGGCGGCAGGCCAGGTACCAGGCGCAAAGGGAACCACAACGCACAGACCTGTTCCCAAAAGGAGTAAAAGTTGTAAGAAGCGATCCCGCTTTAGCGCGTGGAAAAGCGGCAGGTTCATTCGGTGGGTAGCCCGCGTTGTTGGGTAAAGAGGCGAAAGCGCTCCAGCGTCTCTTCACTGACATGGTGCTCCATACCTTCCGCATCGCGGCGTGCGATCTCCGGGCTAACGCCCAGCACCAGCAAGAAACTTTCCACTATCTGATGACGCTCGCGGCTGGCCTGCGCCAGTTTTTCGCCTTCGGGGGTCAGAAAAACGCCGCGCCAGGGGATCTGTTCAATCAGCCCTACCGTTGCCAGACGCTTTAACATTTTTGCGACAGTGGGCTGTGAAACCCCAAGACGTGCCGCCATATCCACCTGACGGGCTTCCCCTACTTCATGAATTAAATCAGAAATTAGTTCGACATAATCATCAATCAGTTCACGCCGGTGCGCTTCACGTACCTGACGAAACCCTTCGACATGCTCTTCAACATTCACCAGCGTCACTTTTTTTATAGTTTGCTTACCTGCGCGACGGTTCATTGTGCTTCCTCTGGGGTGTAACGCGACATTCGCGCCATAAAAGAGAGGGCTCATTGTAAACCAATCGTGAAGCAGCACAAAAAATTAACGTATTAGCCGTAGCTATACAATATAGCCTGTGCTATATCTGTATGTATAACGTTCACTGCGACAAGGTCAAACCGCGCTGAACGTGAACGTCAGGAGGTCATCATGAATGAATTCAAGAGGTGCATGAACGTGTTCAGTCACTCCCCCTTTAAAGTACGTTTGCTGCTGCTTAACATGTTGTGTGACATCATCAGCGGCAAACCAAAATCAGACGAAAAATCTTCTCATTAAGGCGGCGTCGCGGTACGCCGCTTCATTTTTTTGTCATAATCCCTCGTTATATTTGGCCTGACCGACCCTCAGTCTCCCTTATTTTTGCAATTTGCAGCGTTCCTCCCAAAACAATCCCTTAGCGGGTGTTGACCTTCTCCGCCGCTCAATTTATCTTTGCGCAGCCCTGCACAACTTGCGGCTCGCAGAAGTGGACCACTCCCCTCTCCACGCACTGTCCGGCAGGTATTGACCCTTACGCCAGGGTGTTCACATGGCGTTTTCGTGATAGTGACTATGAGCCTGATAATTAAAGAACCTCTTGTCTCCCGTGGACAGGCGTTAAGCCCGTGGACGGGCTTCTACTTTTTACAATCCATTCTGATAAATCACGCGCTCGGTTATGAATTCAGCGTGCTTTATGCTGTGGTGCTTACCGCCTTTATGTGGGTTATGTGGCGCCATGCGCCGCGTACGCAAAAAGTGCTCATCGGGATTTTTTCACTGGTTGCGGCCTCATATTATCCGTTTGGTCAGGCCTATGGCGCGCCGAACTTTAATACCCTGCTGGCATTGCACTCCACCAATATGGAAGAGTCGACGGAAATCCTGAAGATTTTTCCCTGGTATCACTACGCTATCGGCTTACTCATTTTCGCGCTTGGCGTGGTGTCATTTCGCCGCAAAGCGGAACCTAAGCCCGCCTGGACCAAATGGGATACCCTTGCAGCCCTCTTCTGCGTTGGCTGCTATTTTGTGGGGCCGGTGCAAAATTATTTCCGCGGGTATGACGTGCATCTTCGCGATACCGGGATTCCGGTGCTGCGCTTCGTCCGCGACGTGGTGGTCAACAATCAGGGCGTGATTGATGAGCAGGCCAGCATGGCCCAGCTTGCCAACATGAAAGACTCCTGGAACGTGACGGCGGTAAAAACCCGATACCATACCTATGTGGTTGTCATTGGTGAAAGCGTACGCCGCGATGCCGTCGGGGCGTTTGGTGGGCACTGGAATAACTCCCCTTTTGCCAGTCAGGCTAACGGCACCTTCTTTATGGATTACATTTCCGCAAGTGGGTCAACGCAAAAATCGTTGGGATTGACCCTGAACCGCGTTGTAAACGGCAAGCCGGAATACCAGAACAATTTCGTCACCCTGGCGAACCGTGCCGGTTTTCAGACCTGGTGGTTTTCAAACCAGGGGCAGATCGGCGAGTATGATACCGCCATTGCCAGTATCGCGAAGCGCGCCGACGAAGTGCAGTTCCTGAAAAAGGGCGATTTTGAAGCTGATAAAAATACCCGCGACGAAGATTTACTTAAAATGACATCGCAGGTGCTCTCAACTCACCGTACCCAGCCGCAGCTGATTGTTCTGCACCTGATGGGGTCGCACCCCTCAACCTGTGAACGTTCAGGGGATAAATATAACGAGTTCGTGCAGTCGAAGGAGACCTCGTGCTATCTCTATTCCATCACCGCAACGGATGAGCTGCTTGGCAAACTTTATTCGCAGTTAAATAGCAGCGGAGAGAGCTTCTCCATCACCTATTTTTCCGATCATGGATTGACCTTCAGAGAGCGGGGAAAAGAGGTGCAATATCTGGCACATGACGACAAGTTCCAGCAGAACTTCCAGGTGCCTTTCATGGTGATTTCGAGCGATGATAAAACGCATCGGGTGATTAACGCGCGGCGTTCGGCTAACGATTTCCTGAGCTTCTTCTCGCAGTGGACAGGTATTAGCGCGAAAGAGATAAAAAATTCGTACCCGTTTATGTCTGAGAAAAAAGCCGGGCCAGTCTACGTTACCAATTTTAAGTTACAGAAAATTGACTACAGCCAGCTTGCGACGGATATTTTCGAACCGCGTAATCGCTAAGATGTGCGTTTATTGCAGATAAAAAAAATCCGCCCGTAGGCGGATTTTTTATCGTTACCGTCTTAGAAACGGTAGCCGACGCCTGCGATCCAGGTGCCAACATCAACGTTACGAATACGAGACTGCTCGTAGGAGAAGTCCAGGGCAACGTTTTCCATTGGGTTGAACTGCATACCTGCGCCGTAGGAGAAACCGTAGTCGCTGTTGCTTGCAGTTTTGAGCTGGTCTTCAGACTGCTGGAATTTACCGTAGCCAACACCTACAACACCGTAGATGCTTGCCCAGTCGTTCAGACGGAATGCCGGGCCTGCGGTAACACCGTAGTACTGACCTTTATTGTAAGTGCCGTCTTCGAAACGATCTTTCTCAGTGTAAGTGAAAGAACCAATCACACCCAGCGGGCTGCTATCATCTTCATAACGGTATTTCAGGTTGAAACCGTTCATTTTGTTTTGTACGCCCTGCGCGTCGCTCTGAGCATAACCACCGGTAACGGTAGAAGTTGCAGCGGAAGCAGTACCTACGGAAACGGCCAGAACAGCGGCCAGTGCTGAAAGACATGCAATTTTTTTCATAACCACCTCAAATGTGCTTCAAGTAAATCCTAAGTTTTAAATATATCAAAAAATGTTAAGAAACTCTTTGGCATTAACGATGTCTAATGACGCTTTTCCTGTAACAGAACATTTCCTCTGTTGACTAACTCTTTCATTAAACAGCCGTTTTGCCATACTACCTGCCATTATGAAGGTTCCACCATGGCATATTCATCCAGATTAATCCTAATCGAATAGCTTAATTAACCAGCAGATGCGCCCTATTCTACCTGGTTTGCGCGACGGATTTTCAACAAACCCTCAACCAGCCGGGTCTATTTAAAGTAGACTCGTTCTTTTACTTCTTTTGACAAAAATTGACGGGAGAAAGGATGCCTGGTACGTCTCGTAAAATGCCGGTATGGCTGCCTGTAATCGTGCTGCTGGTGGCGATGTGTTCCATTCAGGGGGGCGCGTCACTGGCAAAATCACTGTTTCCGCTGGTTGGCGCACCCGGTGTAACGGCGCTGCGCATTGCACTGGGTACTCTGATTTTGATCGTAATATTCAAGCCCTGGCGCTTACGATTCACCCGTGAACAGCGGCTGCCCCTGCTTTTTTACGGTCTGTCGCTGGGGGCGATGAATTATCTCTTCTATCTTTCCATTCAAACCGTTCCGTTAGGCATAGCGGTAGCACTGGAGTTCGTCGGCCCGCTATCAGTGGCCCTTTTTGGCTCCCGCCGGGCCATTGATTTTTTATGGGTTATCCTGGCCGTTGTGGGGCTATGGTATTTATTACCATTAGGTGACGATGTCGCCCATGTGGATCTCACCGGGGCCGCATTTGCATTAAGCGCGGGGGCCTGCTGGGCGGTATATATTATTAGCGGACAGAAAGCAGGAGAAGATCACGGGCCTGCGACTGTCGCCCTTGGTTCATTAATAGCGGCCATTGTTTTTGTTCCTTTAGGAATTATCCAGGCTGGAGAGTTATTATGGCACTGGTCAGTGCTCCCGCTGGGTATTGCCGTTGCCATATTATCAACCGCCCTGCCCTATTCACTGGAAATGATCGCTCTGACCCGGATTCCAACCCGCACCTTCGGGACACTAATGAGTATGGAACCTGCGCTGGCGGCAATGTCCGGCATGGTTTTCTTAGGCGAAACGCTTAATTTTCAGCAAATTATGGCACTTATGTGTATTGTTATCGCCTCCATCGGTTCGACGCTTACCATCCGCAAAGAGAGCGAAATAAAGAAAGTAGAGATCGGATAATTATTATTCTTGCGCATGGTTGTTGAGCTCAGACTGAATAACCATGCACTTTACCACTCTCATTTCCCCTCTATTATTTGTGCCTTTAGCCGTAAGATTTATATATCGTTACAGGCGCTTTCGTTTTGTCGATAATTATTAAACGGCCTCAGCCGTGATAATAATTATTATTCAGCCACAAATGCGTTAAATTTTAACCGATGCTATCAAACCGATAGGCATATCCAAATTATCACTCTGAAATCTGGTGCTATACTTAGTTCCAGTCATTACCTGGGACACAAACATCAAGAGGATATGAGATTATGAGTACCGCTAAACTGGTTAAAACGAAAGCGTCTAATCTGCTTTATACCCGCAACGATGTACCGGACAGCGAGAAGAAGGCAACCATTGAGGTGCTGAATCGCCAGGTGGTCCAGTTCATTGATCTCTCCCTGATCACTAAACAGGCGCACTGGAACATGCGCGGGGCGAATTTTATCGCCGTTCACGAAATGCTTGATGGTTTCCGCACCGCCCTGGTGAATCATCTGGATACCATGGCAGAGCGTGCCGTACAGTTAGGTGGTGTTGCGCTCGGGACCACTCAGGTCATCAACAGCAAAACCGCGCTGAAGAGCTACCCGCTGGATATTCACAGCGTACAGGATCACCTGAAAGAGCTGGCTGACCGTTACGCAGTCGTCGCTAATGATGTGCGTAAAGCTATCGGCGAAGCGAAAGATGAAGATACTGCCGATATCTTCACCGCTGCCTCACGCGACCTCGATCAGTTCCTGTGGTTTATCGAATCTAACATCGAGTAATCCATAAGCTGTGATTCTGACCCCTTTGCGCCCGCGCAAAGGGGTTTTTTATTCCCCTGCACCATAAAAGTGCAAAAAAAATTATCTGTCCCGCTAATCACGCCCATCTTGTTATCATCACTTCACAAAATTGTTATGAAAAGATTGTTTACTGGCGAATTTCCGCGCTAAATTGCTAGTAATCTGTGCATGCATTGCGCACGCACCATAATAAAGCCCCAATTTGGTGCAAAACGCCGGTAATGCGCGCGCCATCGTGCACGTTGAGAATCCCGCCTCTTTACAAAACAACGGGTTGTAAACCTGGCACGATTTTTTCATACTGCGTACGTTCTCGCAGGGGATTGCCCCGTGGATATAAAAGGAAAAACTATGAAGTCTGTATTCAAACTTTCCCTGGCTACACTCGCTCTTGCTTTCGCTGTATCTTCCCAGGCCGCAGAAAAATTAGTTGTTGCGACTGACACCGCATTCGTTCCTTTCGAATTCAAACAAGGTGACAAGTACGTCGGTTTTGACGTCGATTTGTGGGCCGCCGTTGCAAAAGAACTGAAGCTTGATTATGAGCTGAAACCAATGGACTTCAGCGGCATCATCCCGGCACTGCAGACCAAGAACGTTGACCTGGCGCTGGCCGGTATCACCATTACTGACGAACGCAAAAAAGCGATCGATTTCTCTGACGGCTACTACAAAAGCGGCCTGCTGGTGATGGTGAAAAGCAGTAACAACGACGTAAAAAGCGTAAAAGATCTTGATGGTAAAGTGGTTGCGGTCAAAAGCGGTACTGGCTCCGTAGATTATGCGAAGGCCAACATTAAAACCAAAGACCTGCGTCAGTTCCCGAATATCGATAATGCGTATATGGAGCTTGGCACCAACCGTGCTGATGCGGTTCTGCATGATACGCCAAACATCCTCTATTTCATTAAGACCGCCGGTAAGGGTCAGTTCAAAGCTGTGGGTGACTCTCTTGAAGCTCAGCAGTACGGGATTGCTTTCCCGAAAGGCAGCGATGACCTGCGTACTAAAGTGAATGGCGCACTGAAAACCTTACGCGACAACGGTACTTATAACGAAATCTATAAAAAATGGTTCGGTACCGAACCTAAATAAAACTATTTTTTCGCTGTTTTTTTGCCCGGTAATCTGATGTTTACCGGGCATACAAAAGCAGATTTATAACCCGTAGGCCGACGTTCCGGTACTATGGGTATTTGTATATCTCCACCACGGTTTACAGGAATTCATCATGCAGTTTGACTGGAGTGCCATCTGGCCCGCCATTCCGCTTCTGATTGAAGGTGCAAAAATGACGCTTTGGATCTCGGTCCTTGGCTTAATTGGCGGCCTGATTATTGGTTTAGCGGCAGGTTTCGCACGCACCTTTGGCGGTTGGATTGCCAACCATATTGCGCTTGTTTTTATTGAAGTTATTCGCGGTACCCCTATCGTTGTGCAGGTGATGTTTATTTACTTCGCCCTGCCGATGGCATTCAACGATCTGCGTATCGACCCTTTCAGCGCTGCGGTGGTCACGATCATGATCAACTCAGGCGCCTACATCGCGGAAATCACCCGCGGTGCTGTACTCTCCATCCACAAAGGTTTTCGTGAGGCCGGTCTGGCGCTGGGGTTGTCCCGCGGTGAGACCATTCGTCACGTTATTCTGCCGCTGGCGCTGCGTCGTATGCTGCCGCCGCTGGGGAATCAGTGGATCATCAGTATTAAAGACACCTCGCTATTTATCGTTATTGGCGTGGCCGAGCTGACCCGCCAGGGCCAGGAGATCATCGCCGGTAACTTCCGCGCCCTGGAAATCTGGAGCGCCGTTGCCGTTGTTTATTTGATTATTACGCTGGTTCTGAGCTTTGTTCTGCGCCGCCTTGAAAGAAGGATGAAAATCCTGTGATTGAATTTAAGAACGTATCCAAGCACTTTGGGCAAACTCAGGTGCTGCACAATATCGACCTGAACATCACTCAGGGCGAAGTCGTCGTGATTATCGGTCCCTCCGGCTCCGGTAAATCCACCCTGCTGCGCTGTATCAACAAACTTGAAGAGATAACCAGCGGCGAACTGATTGTCGATGGTTTGAAGGTCAATGATCCGAAGGTTGACGACCGCCTGATCCGCCAGGAAGCGGGCATGGTGTTCCAGCAGTTCTATCTCTTTCCGCATCTGACCGCGCTGGAAAACGTGATGTTTGGTCCGCTGCGCGTGCGCGGCACGAAAAAAGCGGATGCCGAAACGCTGGCGAAATCGCTGCTGGCAAAAGTTGGCCTGGCAGAGCGCGCGCATCACTACCCGTCTGAACTTTCCGGCGGTCAACAGCAGCGTGTGGCCATTGCCCGTGCACTGGCAGTAAAACCGAAAATGATGCTGTTCGATGAGCCGACCTCTGCGCTTGACCCGGAACTGCGCCATGAAGTCCTGAAAGTCATGCAGGATCTGGCCGAAGAGGGAATGACGATGGTTATCGTGACCCATGAAATCGGTTTTGCTGAGAAAGTAGCTTCCCGCCTGATCTTTATCGATAAAGGTCGCATTGCTGAAGATGGTAATCCGCAGACCCTGATTGAAAATCCGCCGAGTCCACGTCTGCAGGAGTTCCTGCAACACGTCTCCTGATTCTGGCGCATGACATGACCAGCCGGGTTCGCCCGGCTTTTTTACGCCAGAATGTTCCCAAAATCTCCTTTCCTCCGCTTGCCATCTATACTTATCATTTTGCTACTTTTTTTCATCGGAGAATGCCGTGCCGTGGATCCTGTTGTTGCTCGCCAGCTTGTTCTGCTCATCAGTTCAGGCGGTTGCTATACCGGGGGTGACCACGGGCGCAGCCCCTTCAACCCCCACGACCAGCACACAAGAACCGGACGTCGAACAGAAAAAAGCGGCCTATGCTGCCCTTGCCGACGTACTTGATAATGAGCAATCCCGAAAGGAACTGATCGATCAACTGCGTAAGGTCGCCACCACGCCCCCGCAGGACCCCGTTCCGCTTATTACGCCACCGGCGATAACCGAAGAAAAAACTGTGCTGGAGAAGATTACCGAAGTCAGCGGATACTATGGCGACGCCTTTTCTGAGCGCTTTGCCCAGCTCTATCGCAATATCACCGGTTCTCCCCATAAAGCCTTTAATCCACACACCTTTTACAATGCGGCGACTTACTTTTTACTGCTGGCAGCCCTGGTCTTCGCCTTCTGGTTTCTGGTGCGCTTTAGCGTGATGCCGTTGTACCGAAAAATGGGTCAGTGGGGCCGACATAAAAACCGCGAACGAAGCAACTGGCTCCAGCTGCCGTCGATGATTATCGGGGCGTTTATCATTGATATGATGCTGCTGGCCCTGACGCTGTTTGTCGGACAGCTCCTCAGTACGAATCTCAATAACGGTAATCGTACTATCGCGTTTCAGCAAAGCCTGTTTCTCAACGCTTTCGCGCTGATTGAATTTTTTAAAGCGATTCTCAGACTGGTCTTTTGCCCCCGCATCCCCGATCTGCGCCCTTTTCGCATTGCCGATGAAACCGCGCGCTACTGGCATTTACGCCTGAGCGCATTAAGCAGCCTGATTGGCTATGGCCTGCTGGTGGCTGTACCCATCATCTCAAATCAGGTCAACGTGCAGGTGGGTGCACTGGCTAACGTCATTATCATGCTGTGCATAACCATCTGGGCGCTCTATCTTATCTTCCACAATAAAAAGGTGATTCAAAAAAACCTGCACACACTTGCCGATCGGTCGTTAGCTTTTTTCAGCCTGTTTATCCGCGCCTTCGCGCTGGTGTGGCACTGGCTGGCCAGCGCCTATTTCATTGTGTTGTTCTTCTTCTCCCTGTTCGATCCGGGTAACAGCCTGAAATTTATGATGGGCGCCTCAGTGAGCAGCCTCGCGATTCTGAGTATTGCCGCCTTTCTTTCCGGCATGCTTTCCCGCTGGATAAATAAAACCATCACCCTCTCACCGGAAACCCAGCGCAACTATCCGGAGCTCCAGAAGCGCCTCAACGGCTGGCTCTCATCCTCGCTGAAAGTTGCGCGTATCCTGGTAGTGTGCGCCACGGTGCTGTTGTTGCTCAACGCCTGGGGGCTGTTTGATTTCTGGTACTGGCTGACTTATGGCGCCGGGGAAAAAGCGGTGGATATCCTTATCCGCATTGCCCTCATTCTGTTCTTCTCGGCAGTAGGCTGGACGCTGCTGGCAAGCATCATTGAGAACCGTCTGGCGCTGGACATTCATGGTCGCTCGCTTCCCAGCGCACGAACCCGCACGCTCCTGACGCTGTTTCGTAATGCGCTGGCGGTGGTTATCAGTACCATTACCATCATGATTGTTCTGTCGGAAATTGGCGTTAACATTGCCCCATTGCTGGCTGGTGCTGGCGCTCTGGGCCTGGCCATCTCCTTTGGTTCCCAGACGCTGGTAAAGGACATCATTACAGGGATATTTATTCAGTTCGAAAACGGCATGAATACGGGGGATCTGGTCACTATTGGCCCGCTAACCGGGACTGTTGAACGTATGTCGATTCGGTCAGTGGGGGTGCGTCAGGATACCGGGGCCTATCACATCATTCCCTGGTCATCGATAACCACCTTCGCCAACTTTGTGCGGGGAATCGGGTCGGTGGTGGCCAACTACGATGTGGATCGTCATGAGGATGCGGACAAAGCGAAGAAAGCGCTGGCGGATGCCGTCGCGGAGCTGATGGAGATGCAGGATATTCGGGGGCTCATCATCGGCGAGCCGTCTTTTGTGGGCATCGTGGGGCTGACTAACACCGCCTTTACCATCCGTGTCACCTTCACCACATTGCCACTCAAGCAGTGGACGGTGCGTTTTGCGCTCGACAGTATGGTGAAAAAGCACTTTGACCTGGCGGACGTGCGCCCGCCAGTGCAGACCTATCAGGTGCTGCCGTCGCCGGGCAGCCAGCCGCAGGCCCTTATGCCACAGCCCCCCGCCCCACCTACCCTTTAAAACGGGTCTGCGCCCAGCGTTTACGCTGGGCGTCGTCCATAAAGGTCCAGGCGATAAACCGGCTTTGCTTCTGGCCTTGCGCCATCTCTTTTTTCACAACCTTAACCGCCCCCGCCTGCGTCAACGCGCGATAGAGCAGCGGAAGGTTATCGCCACGGGAAACCAGCGAGCTGAACCACATCACCTGCCGCGCAAACTGTTTACTTTCATCAATCATTTTACTGATGAAGGCCACTTCCCCACCTTCACACCACAATTCCTGCTGCTGACCGCCAAAGTTGGCTTCGCTGTCTTTTGCCAGCCCCAGATTACGGCGCTTACGCTCCCCCCCTTCAGCAGCGGCTTCGGCGCTGTTATGAAATGGAGGGTTACAGAGAGTGGCGTCGAAGCACTCATTTTTATGGATAATGCCCGGCAAAATCAGCGCGGGATCTTTCTGACGACGCAGACGAATGGCACGGGTCAGCCCTGAGTTAGCGTTAACGATGGCAAGCGCACTGGTCAACGCTTCCTGGCTCACTTCACTGCCGGTAAAACGCCAGCCATATTCATGAACGCCTATCAGGGGATAGATGCAGTTCGCGCCGGTGCCGACGTCCAGAATAGTGGCCTGAGCAGGCACCTTGCCTTCATTGTTCTCTGCCAGCAGATCTGCCAGATGGTGTATATAATCCGCACGACCTGGTACAGGTGGGCACAAAAAGCCCGCCGGGATGTCCCACTCGTTAACGCCATAAAAATGTGCCAGTAGCGCCTTATTTAGCGTTTTGACCGCCTGCGGGTCGGCAAAGTTTACTGTGGCCTCCCCCGCCGGACTGGTGGTAATAAATTCACGCAATGAGGGTGTTTTCTCGCAAAGCGTGTCGAGGTCATAGCGGCTGTGGTGGCGGTTACGTGGGTGTAACCCCGGCTTCTGGGCATTCATGGCATTCTCCTGTTGGCAGCGGCGTAAGATACCCGTTGACGGCGGCAGGGTAAATAAGTGAGGTTAAAGAAACTCTCAGCTGTCAGGAACGCACCATGTATTTTTACGAACCTACAAAGGGACACGGTCTGCCCCATGACCCGCTTAATGCGATTATTGGCCCTCGCCCCATCGGTTGGATCTCATCGTTAAACAGTAGTGGTCAGCAGAATCTTGCGCCCTACAGCTTCTTTAACTGCTTCAATTATCGCCCGCCGATTATTGGTTTCGCCAGTAGCGGCTGGAAAGACAGCGTGCGAAACATAGTTGAGACGAAAGTCTTTGTCTGGAATCTGGCAACCCGTGCGTTAGCAGAGCGAATGAATGAAACCTCCGCCTCACTCGCCCCCGGCGAGGATGAGTTCGCTTTTGGCGGGTTAACACCCCTTGCCAGTCATCTCGTTAAAGCCCCGCGCGTGGCAGAAAGCCCCGTCCATTTCGAGTGCCGGCTCTCCCAGTGTATTCAACTGACAAAGGCCAATGGTGACGAGCTGGACAGTTGGCTGGTTTTGGGTGAAGCGGTTGCCATCCATATTGATGAATCATTGTTAGAAGAGGGTATATACCAGACGGCAAAAGCGCAGCCCATTTTGCGGGCCGGTGGCCCGACAGCCTATTACACCATTACGGATGCGCAGCGTTTCGATATGCGTCGCCCCGACGACCGCTAATTCTTTCGCGTTGCGCTTACCCGCACTCGCTGCGGGTTTTTTATCTCCGGGGCTTGAAATGGCGAAATAATACGCAATATTGATCTTATGAATGATCAACACCGAGGTGAAGACGATGGCTTCCGGTTGGGCAAATGACGGTGCAGTACAGGATCAGATCGACAGCACTATTGAAGATGCAGTAGCGCGGGCGCGTAACGACCTGCCTAAAGGTGAAAGCCTTAAAGAGTGCGCCGAGTGCGGAGAACCTATTCCTGATGCACGGCGTAAAGCGATTCCGGGGGTACGATTCTGTCTTCAGTGTCAGCAGCAGAAAGATTTACAAAACTCGACACATGCAGGATATAATCGCAGAGGTTCCAAAGACAGCCAGCTTCGTTGACTCTGTTTTACCGATTTATGCAGCGCAAGCGGTTTCGCTTGCGCGCACATTTATGCCGATAAAAAGTAGCATTCTGTGCCTAACCCTTTAACCCCGTCAGACGAAGCGGCAAAAAAAGCGCTGCTTTTTAATTATTAACAGATAAATCAACACGTTAAAAGTTATTCAATTTTTTTAAACAAGGCCGTCAATTCTCTTAGATTTTCTCTCTCGTAAAAAACCGTGATACTTATCACATCGACGGAAGAACGTCCCCTGAACAGAATAACCTGCGAGAGATTAACTATGAAAACCATCAAATATGCTGTTGCTGCCATCGCCCTTTCTACTCTGTCCTTCGGTGCTTTCGCCGCAGAGGCGATTAACCCGGCGCAGGCCCAGAACATGAATAAAATCGGTGTCGTTTCCGCCGAAGGCGCTACCACTCTGGATGGTCTGGAAGCACAACTGGCTGAAAAAGCTGCTGCTGCTGGCGCAACGGGTTATAGCATCACCTCTGCCAACACCAGCAACAAACTGAGCGGCACTGCAGTTATCTACAAGTAACCTAAATTGATGTACCCCGTAGACTAACCCTCTGACGGATGCTCCACCCCTCATTGACCCTGTTGTTATTACCCTTTTTAGCCCGTCCAGTGATGAGACGGGCTTTTTTTTGCCTGTCGATCAGAAGTGGCTTGCAATGCGCGAGTGCGCGGCTTCCAGTGAACTGCACTCACCCGTCGCCACCAGACAGCACGCCATCTGAATCTTTAAGGATTCCGGTATCGGTTCACGCCCGCACAGGCAGTGCTCAATCCAGCGCGCTGTGGTTTCGGGGTCTTTTGCTGAGGGTAAAACCGCTTGCGTCGGGGCATCCTGACGTTCAAAGAGCACACGCGTGCCCTGCGCGTCGATGAGCGTGATTTGCGGACAACGCTGTGGGTTGGCGTACACTTCGCCTTCCGTTCCATGCATCAGCAAACCACGGCCGCCAATGTCGGCAAAAAACTTACCGACGCGTGGAATATACTCCGGGTGAGAAACACTGGAGAGGCGAAGTGCAGCGTCCTTCTCAAAGGGCGTCGCCAGTTTCGCGAGCGTATGGGCGCTGTTACGGACACCCATCACCCAGCGCAGAGAGAGCTGTTTTTCCAGCGGTGGGCACAGCGCGCTCACGGGTATAAACACAGGCTTTTGACCTTCCAGTTTTGCCTGTGCCTGCCCGGCATGATGTGTAGCTTCAATCCCGAGCATAGCGAAAATGGTTTCGCTGACTACCCGGGTCGGATCGATGCTTACGCCGTGAACCACAACCGGGAAACCCAGTTTATTGAGCAGGATCGCCAGCAGCGGCGTCAGGTTTGCCTGCTTACGCGCACCGTTATAGCTGGGTATGACAATCGGCATCGGTTTCGCGACCGGTGGCGTCAGGCGTAGGGTCTGCTGCTGCATGGCCTCGTAAAACCCCAGCATTTCTGCTTCGCCTTCCCCTTTTATTCGCAGGGCCAGCAGGATACCACCCAGTTCAAGATCCGGGACATCACCACTTAACATCCGGGAATACAGCCCACGGGCGGTGTCAAAATCCAGATCGCGGGCATGGTTTTTTCCCCGACCAATCTCTTTGATGATCTTGCGGTAATCCATCGACACTCCTCACTGACTCACATTTTCAGCGGCGCTTACGGCGGCTTTGCTTCGGTCTCTTCACTATAACGTCAGGAACAGTGGGTTGGGAAATAGGAAAAACCGGGAGCGCGTCAAGCAGGCGCTTGCCGTAACTTTTGCTCAGCAAGCGATTGTCGTAAATCACCACTTCACCGTGGCAGCTGTGGCTACGAATCAAACGCCCCACCTGCTGAATGAGGGTAAACGAGGCGCTTGGTAAACTTTGTACCTCAAAGGGATAGCGATTAAGGCTTTTTAACCACTCGCCTTCGGTGAGCACGACCGGGCTGTCGATGGGTGGGAAGGCGATTTTATGGATGTGCACCTGCGTCAGATAGTCGCCCTTAAGATCCAGCCCCTCCGCAAAGGACTGTAAACCGACCAGCACGCTACGTTCCCCTTCATCGATGCGTTTACGGTGAAGTTCAACCAGCCGGTAGCGGGGCTGATCGCCCTGCACCAGCAGTAACAAACGCAAGTCTGTAACAAAGGTTAAAAAGAGCTGCATCGCCCGCTGACTGGCAAACAGCACCAGCATTCCGCGGTGGGCTTTACTCTCAACCTGTTCGCGAAAATAGGCTGCCATTTCGGCCAGGTGCGCCGCTTCATTGTCAATAAGCGGCGCATGACGCATCTGCGGGATAACGATTTTCCCCTGCTCAACATGGTTGAAGGGAGAGTCCAGCGCCACAAAACGGTCGCCCGCTTTGGGTTTGAGGCCACTCATCTCCTGCAGGCGTGAAAAGCTATTAAGCGAGCGTAAGGTGGCAGAGGTGACCACAATGTGCGGTACGCTGCGCCAGAGCAGTTTTTCCAGCTGATCGCTGACGCGAATGCCAACGCAGTGGAAGAACAGGTGAATTTGCCCGTCCCGTACTTCGCGGGTAACCCACTTGGAGACCGGTGCGCCAGAGGCCTGCGCCATTGAGGCCAGCCGCCAGAGTTTGCTCTGGGATTCAAACATGCCCAGCGCCCGGTTCATCTGCAACAGTACCCGATGAAGACGCACGATGTCATGGGTGCCGGTTTTCTCACTCAGATCGTTCAAAAATAGCTCTGCCAGCCCGCGCAGCATCTCGGTAAGCTTTGCCAGCCGCTGACAAATCACCATCACCTCTTCGGGAAGTTCCCCCATCGTAAAGCGGTGTTCCGCTTCCTGACCTGCGGGAAGATAAAGACAGAGAATGTTATTCAGCGAGGCAATAAGCTCGTACAGTTCTTCGTTATGGGCATTAAAGCGTTCCGGGTTCGCCAGCGGCGGCGTAGTTTTGGGCCGGAACTGCTCAAGGCAGGTCGCTACCAGTTTACTGAACAGGTCAAGTTGCAGACGAAACCAGGGTGCGGTGATTTCAGCGCTCATTTCCAGCGCATCACGGGCCACATCAGGCAGGTGGTGGCCTTCATCCAGTACCAGCAGCAAATTTTTCGGCTCGGGCAATACCGCTTCACTTTCCAGTGCGGCCATCACCAGCGCATGATTCGCCACCACCACTTCTGCCTCCTGAATCTCACGACGTGCGACAAAAAACGGGCATTCACGGTAGTAATGGCAGTTACGATTCAGACAGCTGGCTTTGTCCGTGCTGAGACGCCGCCAGAGATCGTCGCTTATCGGCTTATCGGTATGATCGCGCAGGCCATCCCATTTGTAGCTGTCCAGAGAGGCTTTCAGCGTGGCGCAAAGCTTCTGCTCCTCCTGATTATTTGGCGTGAGCTCATCCTCAAGGAAGGCCAGCAGATCCTGCTGTGTGGGATCGGTACTGGAGAGCGCTGCCAGATTACGCGGGCAGACATAGCGCCCGCGCCCAAAGGCCGCGGTAAAGCGCAGGTCCGGGATAATCTTGCGCAGCAGCGGCAGATCCTTACTGAAAATTTGATCCTGCAGAGCGACGTTAGCGGTGCTGACCACCAGCGTTTTCTGCTCTTCACGAGCAATGGCGATCCCCGGAATCAGATAGGAGAGGGTTTTGCCGACCCCCGTTGGCGCTTCGATTGCCAGATGCCGTCCTTCGTCCCCGGCGAGGGTTTTCGCCACATCGGCAATCATCTGTCGTTGCGGGGCTCGGGGAATAAAATCGGGGATCTGTTGTTGCAACGCCTTATACCAGGCGGCAATTTGCGCTCTTAACGCAGTGGTAAGGGCCATCGTCAAACCTGAAACACTGTATAAACAGCCACCATTGTGGCATTTTTCACGTTTCAGGGGTAATGCTTTTTCCGCTTATGGAAACGGGCTCGTAAAAAGCGGCACCGGAGTGATGCCCCTTCCCTTATTTCGGGCGCGCTGAAGGTAAGAGAACGTTACTCTTAACGTTCAGCGCTGGCGTAATGCCATAAGGCTTGTCACAACAACGGTCCACGACCACCCACGCAAAAGTGGATGTCATGCGCAGGTTAAAGCAGGATGCGCGTCCTTGGGCACGCTTAGCGCCCCTTCCCCCAACATACGTTGCAGAATAACAATATCCAGCCAACGATTATGTTTGAACCCAACATTTTTTAGCGTGCCCGTTAGCGTAAAACCAGCACGCTGGTGTAAAGCCAGTGAAGCTTCGTTTTCACTGTTACCGACCACGCAGATCAACTGTCTGTACCCGTGTGCTTCGGCCCAGGCTATAGCCCTGGCGAGCAGCTTTTTGCCCGCCCCCTGGCGACAAAAAGCATTATCAATGTAAATCGAATCTTCAAGCGTGTAGCGGTACGCCGCACGAGTCCGGTAGCGTGACAGGTAGCAGTACCCTTTAACACTGCCCTCATGGATCAATACAAACCAGGGCAGTCCGGCGTCACGCAAGTTGTTCAGGCGCACCAGCATATCGTCAGGCGTGGGGATTTCGGTTTCAAACGAGGCGGTGCCGTGGGCCACGTGCCAGGCATATATTGCGTGGATGGCGGGAATATGATGTTCTTCGGCTTCAGTAATGTGCATTCTTCAACTCCTGTTTCTGATGCAGGCAGGATAACCGTTCCCTCTCTCTTCAGGCACAGGTCTTCACTTATGACCTGTATAAGGAAAACCTTGCATGACCACCCTCAGTCTCGATCAGCTGGCCACCTATAAGCTGGTGATAAGTCGGGGAAGTTTTACCGCTGCGGCCACGGTGCTGGGCCTCTCCCAGCCTGCGGTCAGTTTGCAGATACGCCAGTTAGAGGCCACCTTGCAGGCGCGCTTAATTGAGCGAACCGGGCGCGGTATCCGCCCTACGCCTGCCGGATTGACGTTACTCGAACATTGCGCTGAGATTGACAGAGCGGTCAACACGGCAGTGCAGGCTGTCGCCAGACACCAGCAGCACATCAGCGGCAGCGTTGTTCTGGGAACAGGCGCAACCCTGTGTATTCATTTACTGCCTCCGGTATTGCTGGCGCTGCGTCAGCTCTGGCCAAAGCTTACCGTCGACGTACGCACCGGGAATACCCAGGACATTGTTCGCGCCATTGAAGAAAACAGGATTGATATCGGCCTCGTCACTCTGCCCGCGGCAGGCAAAAACATAGAGATAACCCCGGCGATGAAGGAAGAGTTTGTGGTGATTGGCGCGACGGGACTCGAAGGCGTGGATGCCCCTTTTTCCCCGGCCCGTTGCGCCGCGATGCCGCTCATTGTGTTTGAATCCGGTAGCGGCGTTCGCCAGCAAATTGATAACTGGTTTTTAAGCGCTGGCGTAGAGGCGAAATCGGTGATGGAGCTTGGCAGCGTCGAAGCGATTAAACGCATGGTGCGTGCAGGACTGGGGGTGAGTATCGTGCCACGCATGGCTGTTGCGCAGCCGCTGGAAAGAGAGGGCCTTGAAATTTTTCCTCTGGAGCCCCCGCTGCACCGTACATTAGGCTGGGTTATGCGCCAGGATCGTGTAGTCCACCGTGGCATACAGGAAGTCGTTCACCATATTACTGAGGCAATACGCAAGCTGACAGACGAAAAGCAGGCGTTATCCTGTGGTAAGGCCTGACGTTCCCTAAAGGAATATTTGGTATGCTCATAATTCATGATGTGATCGGTAGCACATTTTAGCCTTTAATTGTATGATGAATGCGGTTCATCAAGGGTTTTCACCATGAGTAAATCACTGACTAATATCTGGCACTATCTGCGCGCTTTTGCTCTTATTTACGCCTGTCTGTATGCGGGAATTTACCTCTCTTCGCTGCTACCTATTACTATTCCCGGCAGCATTATTGGCATGCTGATTTTATTTGTCCTGCTGGCACTGCAAATCCTGCCGGCGAAATGGGTCGCCCCTGGCTGCTACGTCCTGATCCGCTATATGGCGCTTCTCTTTGTGCCTATCGGTGTGGGGGTCATGCAGTATTACGACATGCTACGCGCTCAGTTCGGGCCCATTGTGGTCTCCTGTGCCGTGAGTACGCTCATTGTCTTTTTGGTTGTGAGCTGGAGCACCCATCTGGTACATGGCGAACGTAACGTCGTTGGTAAAAAAGAGAGTAAATAATGATGACGTATATCTGGTGGTCCCTGCCTTTGACCCTGGCCGTGTTCTTCGCTGCGCGCAAACTCGCCGCACGTTTTAAGATGGCGCTGCTTAATCCGTTGCTGATAGCCATGGTGGTGATTATTCCTTTCCTGCTGCTGACGGGGATCCCTTACGATCACTATTTTCAGGGGAGCAAAATCCTCAATGACCTGCTGCAGCCTGCGGTCGTGGCGCTCGCCTTCCCGCTCTATGAACAGCTTCACCAGATCCGGGCGCGCTGGAAATCGATAATCACTATTTGCTTTATTGGTAGCGTGGTCGCCATGGTCACCGGTTCAGTTATCGCCCTGATGATGGGGGCGACACCTGAAATTGCAGCTTCGGTTCTTCCAAAATCCGTGACGACGCCCATTGCGATGGCCGTAGGAGGAAGCATAGGCGGCATTCCTGCCATCAGTGCGGTATGCGTGATTTTTGTGGGTGTTCTGGGGGCGGTTTTTGGTCATACCCTGTTGAATTTGATGAAAATACAGACGAAATCTGCCCGAGGGCTCGCGATGGGGACCGCCTCGCATGCGCTCGGTACTGCCCGGTCTACTGAGCTTGATTATCAGGAAGGGGCGTTCAGCTCGCTGGCCCTGGTGATCTGCGGCATTATCACCTCGCTTATTGCCCCCTTTTTATTCCCGCTTATTCTGGCGATGGCGGGCTAAAATTTGCGATGGATCGCGCATTTTTCATTTGAATTTCATAAGTTGCATATACAGTGCGATGCTGATCACATATAAAGGCGCAAACGGCCCGTAAACTACGATCCCATTACACTGTTATGAGGCAACGCCATGCATTCACGTTTCCACACTGCGTTTCCGGCCCTCGCGGACACACTCAGGACCGCGCTGGCACCGCTTCTCGATGACGCGCACTTTCCTGCGATGTTAAGCGCGCAGCAGGTATCTGACCTGCTTGACGCCACCGGGATGGACGAAGACGCGCTGGCCTTCGCTCTGCTCCCCCTTGCCGCCGCCTGCGCGCGTACTGAACTCTCCCATTTCAACGTCGGTGCCATTGCCAGGGGCGTCAGCGGTGCCTGGTATTTTGGTGCCAACATGGAGTTCCTCGGTGCCACCATGCAACAGACCGTGCATGCTGAACAGAGCGCCATCAGCCATGCGTGGTCGCGCGGTGAGAAAGCGCTGGTTTGCATCACGGTGAATTACACCCCGTGCGGTCACTGTCGCCAGTTTATGAATGAGCTGAACAGTGGTTTGACGCTGCGTATTAACCTGCCTGGTCGCGCACCGCATACGCTGGGTGATTACCTTCCCGATGCCTTTGGCCCGAGAGATCTGGAGATCAAAACGCTGCTGCTCGATGAGCAGGATCATGGGTTTTCCCTGCGTGGCGATGCCCTCGTTCAGGCGGCCATTGTCGCGGCGAATAAAAGCCATAGCCCTTATACCCACTCCTATTCTGGTGTCGCCATTCTCTGCCGTGACGGGCAGATCTTCAGTGGCAGTTATGCCGAAAATGCGGCGTTTAACCCCACCCTTCCCCCTCTGCAAGGGGCGCTCAATCTGCTGAGCCTCAGCGGTTATGATTATCCGGATATCCAACGTGCGGTGCTGGCAGAAAAAGCGGACGCGCCTTTAACGCAGTGGGATGCCACAATGGCCACCCTGCGTGCGCTGGGCTGTCAGAACGTTGACCACGAACGTCTTGCCTGATCTCTCCCCTGCGGGCTCGCTCCCGCAGTGGTGAAAAACCCCGCAGTTGAACCTCCGTTTCTTGCGCTTGCCGAACGGGTAAAGTAGCCTTGAGTGAAATTTAATCCTGTACCGAGTTTGTCTACATGTTGAAGCGTTTTGTTTACAGCCTGTTTGTCCTTATCGGCTTACTGCTGTTAACGGCGCTCGGCCTGGATCGCTGGATGAGCTGGAAAACCGCCCCTTACATTTACGATGATCTGCAGGACCTTCCGTGGCGTCAGGTGGGCGTGGTACTGGGTACAGCAAAATATTACCGCACCGGCGTGATTAATCAGTATTACCGCTACCGCATTCAGGGCGCGTTAAATGCTTATAACAGCGGCAAAGTTAACTACCTGCTTCTAAGCGGCGACAATGCCCAGCAGAGCTACAATGAGCCGGTGACCATGCGCAAAGACCTCATAGCAGGCGGCGTTGACCCTTCCGATATCGTTCTTGATTATGCGGGATTCCGCACGCTGGACTCGATTGTGCGCACGCGCAAAGTCTTTGATACCAACGATTTTATTATTATTACCCAGCGTTTCCATTGCGAGCGCGCCCTGTTTATCGCCCGTTATATGGGGATTCAGGCACAATGTTATGCCGTGCCTTCGCCGAAGAATATGTGGAGTGTGCGGGTACGGGAATTTGGCGCGCGGCTCGCCACCATTGCTGATCTGTATGTGTTCAAACGCGAGCCACGCTTCCTGGGGCCGCTGGAGCCGATCCCCTCTTTACAGGAAGTGCCGAACGATGCGCAGGACTACCCTGCAGTTACCATCGAACAGTTGCTTGATCTGCAAAAGAAAAACAGTCAGGAATAGTGCGTGTCGGGTCAGTAAACCGAGGCGCCACGGTTAATATTTCTCACCGGGCCAAGTAAATAATAGTGGCGCTCGGTAAACTCCTGAATATCGATAACCCGTTTCTCCGCCTTATTTAACGTCCACAGACCGCTTAACGCGTTAAAAGACATGATTACTTCACCTTCAGGTGTAGCAACCAAATATTCACCGGTTTTTATATATCCTGTCGAGCATTCAATACGCAGCTGAGAGCGGTTTGCAAGGCTAAACTCTATTTTGCCAAAGCCCGTGGGGACAATGCTGAAGGAGTAAAATGGCAATGAGGTGATTTTAAGGTCGCCCAGATCGGCAATAACCTCATTATCACGGATAAGCTTTACCGATTTCAGGTAGAAGTGAATGGGGTGAATTTTTTCATGCGGCGGATGATCAACTTTGAAATACACAACATTCATAGGCGCTCCAGCTCATCATTACTTCATTGTCTCATCAATAAGCATAGATCTGATTACGATCCTGACATTAAGATTAGCCTTAAACATCCATATTTGTGAGCGCTGCACGATTAATCAGGTAAAACGTTGTAATGCTACAAATATATCCTTGCAGCAGACCGTTGATACTTTACAGACTGCTGCCACTACACGCACCCCTGCTGACAGTAATCCGTCAGGCTACTTTATCTTCATACTTGTGCAAACTGACCTGCAAATCATAAATCAGGCTGCGTACCTTTTCAGGTGTGAGGCTGAAAAACTGCGATTCGAACGTTGAGCCACCCGGTGCATAAGGTGATGTGCTATAGCCAAACTGTATCACCACACTATTCAGATCTTCCACTGCGCCTACCTGCCATCCATTAACTGGAAATGCAGGAAATGCTGATTCGTTGTTCATCCTAATCTCCTTGTGAATGTTGTGACGAAAGTTATGCCTCCATGAGCGTAGCACCGAAACGAAAAATTTAACAACACGTAATGCGTGAACTTTTCGTTTCTGAAGCAATATATTTTTTGGGTGACATTAGTGGTAAGACCTCTTATTAGCTCTTTTAAGATAATTCTCTAACAATGTTATTTTCGGCACATTGATTAGTTAACAAGTTGTTGGTTTTATGTTCAAAAAAGCACATTGTAAGGATATATTCTTGACGTTCATAAATTAAAGATTATTTAAAACGAAGTTTTAATTTGGCATTTTTAATAATCCACTGGCACCCTTAAATTTGTATAAATAATCAAATTAATGTTTGGTTTATTCCTGGTTGTTAGCGAAAACGAATATTTGGGTCTACCTTAAAATTCTGGTTTTGTGTAAATGGCTTTCTCTAAGAGGTAGATAAATATGACTCCTGCAGACAAAAAACATCTTCAATATCCGCGCCCACCTTTTCCTGAACAGCCACAGCAGCCACCGGGACTGGCATCGGAGATGAAACCTATCCCCGATCATGGTGAAACCAGTTATATCGGCTCCGGAAGACTGGCTGGCAAACGAGCGCTCATCACCGGGGGTGACTCAGGTATCGGGCGCGCTGTTGCTATCGCATTCGCTCGTGAAGGGGCAGATGTGGCAATAAATTATCTGCCAGAAGAGCAGTCGGATGCTGAAGCCGTTATTGCCCTTATCAACGCTGAAGGGCGCAAAGCCGTTGCGTTGCCTGGCGATATTCGCGACGAAGCATTCTGTAAGCAACTGGTGGAAGATGCGGTAAGTCAGCTCGGCGGGCTGGAAGTGCTGGTAAATAACGCGGGCCGCCAGCAATTTTGCGAGTCCATTGAAGACCTGACTACCGAAGCCTTCGACGCGACCTTCAAAACCAACGTGTATGCACCGTTCTGGATAACCAAAGCGGCAATTCCGCACCTGCAGGAAGGGGCGGTGATTATCAATACCACTTCCGTTCAGGCTTACCAGCCAAGCCCGATGCTGCTCGACTATGCGCAGACCAAAGCCTGTAACGCGGCCTTTACCAAAGCACTGGCCCAACAGCTGGGCTCGAAAGGCATTCGCGTTAATGCCGTTGCTCCCGGCCCTTACTGGACCGTGCTGCAATCGAGCGGCGGGCAGCCTCAGGAAAAAGTGAAACAATTTGGTGCTTCTGCCCCGCTTGGCCGCCCTGGTCAGCCAGTAGAAATTGCGCCGTTGTACGTGCTGTTTGCCTCTGATGAAAGTTCTTATTCATCCGGTCAGGTATGGTGCTCAGATGGCGGCACCGGTACGGTGTAATCCGTCACATCCAGGGGCAGGTTTTGACCTGCTCCTGGAGCCTACATCTGCTCAACGCCATGACGACGGTGATTCTCCCTTACCGTGGCTACCCCCTCAAAAATGACTATTCTCCAGGATAGCTGCCTGCTGTTCTCCTCCCGCTGTATGCCCGGTACATTCCGACAGAAAGTGTCGTCAATTCAGGCCAGGCAAGTGCAAACCTGCCCCCTGCAATAAGTCATCATTGAAAATTTTTGTGAAATCATCGGCATTTTTCAGCGTTCTCGCTAATTCTGTTTACGCTTAATACGGGGCGGCTCTCTGCTGTCCTGTCTTAAACAGGAGAAAAGATGAAGAACGAGTCGTACATTCACCCAAAACGAATCGACGGGTACGCGGGACTGGGCGATTATGCGGCTATTGGTGACGGGCGCTCAGTCGCACTGATTGCGCCGGATGGCGCTATCGACTGGTGGTGCGCCCCCAATATGGACTCCCCTCCTCTCTTCGATCGCATTCTGGATGCTGCCACGGGCGGCTATTTCCAGATTGAACCGGTAGAAGAGTACCGTGTTCAGCGACGCTATCGTGATAACAGCAATGTGCTTGAAACCCGCTTTGACACTGCCTCAGGCAGCGTGCTGATTACCGAGTCACTGAACAGTAACTATGCAGGTCGACTGCCGTGGTGTGAACTGGCGCGGCGTATTGAGGGCATTGAGGGTGAAGTCGAACTTCGCATGATGTTTGTTCCCGGTAGCGCCGCCTGTACGCGAGCGCCCTGGATGCAGAAGACGGAACAGGGTCAGGTGATGCACATCGGTGATTTGATGAGCATGCTGCGTTCAACAGAGGACGTCAGCATTACCTGCTATGACGATCACGCCATTGAAGGCACACTCATCACCCGTAAAGGCGTGCGCTCCCTTATTGCCCTGTTAGTCAGTGAAAAAGAGCCGCTTGCTATCCCGTCCCTGGAAAAAATAGACGGGCATATTGATACCTCTGACCATGTCTGGCGCATCTGGGCCGAAAGCCTGACCTATGAAGGGGCCTATCCGGGCCACGTTACACGCTCTGCGCTGGCGCTGAAATTTTTGCTCTACTCGCCGACCGGCGCGCTGGCGGCTGCGCCTACCACCTCGCTTCCGGAAGGGATAGGTGGGGAAAAAAATTATGATTATCGCTATGCGTGGACCCGCGATGCCTGCCTTATCATTCGCGCATTCAGCATTATTGGGGCCCTTGAAGAGTGTAAAGCGGCATTCTCATGGCTTACCAATACTATCCTGCGCCACGACGGTAAGGTGCTTGCCTGCTATACCCTGCAAGGGGGAATTGTCCCGGCTGAGCACTATCCACCGTTGAGTGGATATAAAAACTCCCGCCCGGTGCGTATTGGCAACAATGCACGGGATCAGCAGCAACTGAGTATGTACGGCGATTTACTGGCAACCGCAATGCTGTTTGTCCGGGCAGGCCATATTCTCGATCTCACTACCGCCAGACTGTTGGCCGCACTCGCCAACACCTGTGCAGATACCTGGCGTCAGGATGATTCAGGCATCTGGGAACTGCACGATCTCCAGCACTATACCCACTCAAAGATGGCCTGCTGGGTTACCCTGGATGTGGCCGTTTACCTCGCCAATGAAGGGCACATTGAAAAGACCTGGCTTGAGCGCTGGGACCGGGAGAAAGTGCGCATTCAGGAGTGGATTGAAACGCATTGCTGGTCGGAGAAAAAGCAGGCATACACCTTCTATGCGGGCACCGACAAACTGGATGCTTCGCTCTGCATGGCATGGCACTACGGACGGCAATGCAACCCGGCGCGCATGAAGTCGACGCTTGATGCCATCATCCGCGAACTGGGTCATGGCACCCCCATGCTCTATCGCTACAGCGAGGTGGAAAAGGAAGAGAGTACGTTTGTCGCCTGTTCATTCTGGCTGGTCGAAGCGCTGGCCTATATGGGTGAACAGGAACGCGCCACAACCTGTATGGACACCATACTGGAAACGCTCTGCGACAAAGGCAACGTTGAAACCTTTAACGAGATGTTTGATGTCCGCAGCGGCGAGTGGCGCGGAAACGTCCCTCAGGGTCTGAGCCATCTGGCGCTCATCACCGCAGCGGATGCCCTCTCCCGATGTGCGTAAACCGCCCATAAAAAACCCCGTCTGCAACGAGACGGGGTTTTAGCTTTACCGGCCAGGTAGCGGCCGGCGCAGAGCACTTATTTCTTACGGGCGTATTTCAGAGAATCCAGCGCCACCGCGAAGATGATGATGCCGCCCTTGATGATGTACTGCCAGTAAGGGTTAATACCGATATAGGTCAGGCCGTAGTTGATAACGGTGAAGATAATGACACCGGTTACCACACCCAGAACGGTACCTACACCGCCGCTGAAGGAGACGCCACCCACCACGCAGGCCGCAATCGCATCCAGTTCATACATAAAGCCGAGGTTGTTGGTCGCCGAACCGATACGGCCCGCTTCCAGCATCCCACCGAAGGCGTAGAACACACCGGAGAGGGCATAAATCATCAGCAGGTTCAGCGCAACGTTAACGCCAGACACTTTCGCTGCTTCCGGGTTACCACCGATAGCGAAAATGTTTTTACCGAAGCGAGTTTTGTTCCAGAGCACCCAAACAAACGCCACGGCAATCAGCGCGTAGAAGGTGATGTAAGAGAGGCGGAACGAGCCCAGCGCAACAAAGCCCTGCGTAAAGGTGGAGAAACCACTGTCGAAACCCGAAATTGGCGACGCACCCACGAAGTCGTAGTACAGGGAGTTAATACCGTAAACGATGATCATGGTACCCAGGGTGGTAATAAAGGGCGTCACGTTCAGGTAGGCAATGATAATCCCGTTAATCAGGCCGATAATCGCCCCGATAACACACACAATCGCCACAACGGCAATGATTGGCATGGTCTGCATTTCCGGGAAAACTTTGTTAACGTTCTCCATGGACTGCAACAACGTTGCGGCAACAACCGCTGCCAGACCCACCTGACGACCGGCGGAAAGGTCAGTACCCTGCGTCACAATCAGACCGGCAACGCCCAGTGCAATAATAATGCGCACCGAGGACTGGGTCAGAATGTTACTTAAGTTCAGCAAACTTAAGAAGGTGGGGTCCTGGAAAATAATAATTGCCAGCAACACCAAAAGAACAACGTAGATACCGCCGTCTTTCAGATAAGTGAGAAAAGTTTTTTTATTTAACGCACTCATGAGGAGCCCCTGATCTTAAAGGTGCAAAGACGCAAGACGGAGAATTTCGTTTTGCGTTGTCGTTTTCGTGTCAACAATTCCAGCGACGAGACCATTGCTCATCACCAGAATACGGTCAGTGATACCCAACAATTCAGGCATTTCTGAGGAGATAATAATTATCCCTTTATTCTTTTTCGCCAGCTCCGCAATCAGCTGATAGATTTCGAATTTCGCACCTACGTCGATACCACGAGTAGGCTCATCCAGCATCAGTATTTCAGGTTGAGTCAACAGCCAGCGACCAATAATCACTTTCTGTTGGTTCCCACCGGAAAGGGAGCCGATTTGTGTACGGTGGCCAGGCGTTTTCACGCGCATTGAGTCAATTACCCATTGGGTGTCACTCTTCATGCGGGAATTGTCGAGCAAACCAACTTTATTTTTGTAGTTCTGAATATTAGAAATCAGTGAGTTGAAACCAATATCCAGATAAGCATAAATACCGGTAGAACGACGTTCTTCCGTCACCAGCGCAAAACCATTATTAATGGCTTCATTCGCGTTGTGGTTATTAATACTTTTGCCATGTAGCTTAATGGTACCCGATGCTTTTTCACGGATGCCAAATAACGTTTCCACAATATCAGTACGCTTCGCCCCGACCAGTCCCGCGATACCGAGGATCTCACCTTTGCGCAAATCAAAGGAGATATCACGAATTGACGGCTGGCGCATCGACGTCAGGTTGCGCACCTCAAGAATAGTTTCGCCAGGGGTGTTATGTTTATCCGGGAAACGCTGATTCAGTGAACGGCCAACCATCATAGCGATGATCTTATCCATATCCAGCCCTTCAAGCGGCTGGGTGGCAATCCACTGACCATCGCGCAGGATCGTGATTTCATCGCACAGCTGGAAAATTTCTTCCATTTTATGTGAGATATAAACGATACCGCAGCCACGATCTTTCAGCTTACGAATAATAGTAAAAAGATGATTAACTTCTTTTTCGGTCAACGAGGAAGTAGGCTCATCCATAATAACGATTTTGGCGTCATAGGAGAACGCTTTCGCAATTTCGATCATCTGCATTTGCGAAACGGATAAGGTTCCGACACGCGCACGGGGATCGATATCAATATCCAGCTCATCGAAAATGGCTTTGGTATCGCGATACATTTTGTCCTGATCGACAAACACGCCTTTGGTCGGATAACGACCCAGCCACATGTTGTCCATAACAGAACGTTGCAACACCAGGTTTAATTCCTGATGAACCATTGAGATACCATTTTCCAGTGCTTCTTTTGCAGAATGGAAATCTATTTCTTTTCCCATAAAAAGAATGCTGCCGGAATCTTTTTGGTAGATCCCAAAAAGGCATTTTAATAATGTTGATTTACCCGCGCCATTCTCTCCCATTAATGCATGGATAGAATGAGGACGCACTTTTAAATTCACATTATCGAGAGCCTTTACGCCAGGAAAGGACTTGTTGATATTGCTCATTTCCAACAAGAATTCACCGGACGACTGAGTATTGTTGCTGACCATAATTATACCTTGTTGGCCTGGCATAGTTATTATAACAGGGCGCAGGATCTCGCGCCCTGTGTGTACGAAAAGCTAAAGATTACTTACCAGTAAATTGAGACAGGTTTTCCTGATCTACACCAACGTAAGGAATACGCACAATTTTGTTGTCGATTTTCCAGTCGGTGCCATCCGCCGCGCCTTTGCCGTCGGCGAGGTTTTTCGCCAGATCAAAGGTCGCTTTCGCCTGGTTGTTGGCATCGTTCAGAACGGTACCGGCCAGTGCGCCAGATTTAACCAGTGCCAGTGCTTCTGGCAGGGCATCCACACCAAATACCGGAATAGCGGACTTATTGTGCGCTTTCAGTGCTTCAACTGCACCCATCGCCATGGCGTCGTTGTTGGCAATCACGACTTCAATTTTGTTTGCATTCGGGCCAGAGAGCCATGCATCCATCTTATCTTTCGCCATTGCGGTGTCCCACATCGCGGTATCAAGCTGAAGCTGCTCAGTTTTGATGCCTTTATCATTCAGCTCTTTGATAACGTAAGTGGTACGTGCTTCTGCATCCGGGTGGCCCGGTTCGCCTTTGAGCAGAACGAACTGGATCTGACCATCTTTGTTCAGGTCCCAGTTTTTGTTCGCAGCCCAGTGTTTAGCAATCAGGTCGCCCTGAATGATGCCGGATTCTTTAGAGTCAGTACCCACATAGAAGGCTTTGTCGTAGCTATCCAGCGCTTTACGGTTCGGTTCTTTGTTGAAGAAGACGATAGGCACATTCTGCCCACGTGCTTTCTCAATGACGGTACCTGCAGCCGCCGGGTCAACCAGGTTGATCGCCAGTGCTTTCACGCCTTTTGCCAGCAGCACGTCAATCTGATCGTTCTGTTTGGACTGGTCGTTCTGCGAGTCGTTCATCAGCAGCTGTACGCCGGAAGCGTCTTTAGCGTCTTTCTCGATGGCTTTACGTACAACGGACATAAAGTTGTCATCGTATTTATAAATGGTCACACCAATACGGGTATCCGCAGCGTGAGCGGCCGCGCCAAACAGCATGCTTGCCATAACAGCAGACAGAGTCAACACCTTCTTATTCATGGTATCTCCGGTTTTTTGCAGGGTAGTTCTTGTGAATTCAAGGGTCGGCGGGGCAGCAAGGTAGTGAAACGTTACTGTCGGCCGAAGTTCACTCAAAAAATTCTTTCTTCCGTGTAAGGTAACGCTCCAGTGATGCGCAATTGTCGATGCTTCAGGCTTACTGACGCCCCCATTGCCGGGTCGCCACCGTTACATCGTGTTTCAGCTCTTAAAACGCTGACATCATAGTCAGCGCGTTGTTAAGATACTGTGAATTTACTCACAGATTGAAAACGGTTACATCATCAAAACTCATAGGTTAGTGATCGTTACCCCAATTTGCCGTGATGTAACAGAGTGACGACGCACCAGCGTCGGCATAAAGCAGTGTTTTGCTTCAGGATCAAGCTTGCCCGCGGCCCCCATCAGCGCCAGCTCGGTCGCCAGTCGCGCCATTGAGGCGATGGGATAGCGCACCGTGGTCAGTTGCGGGTCGGTGTAACGAGCAATGGGGATGTCGTCAAAGCCAATCAGGGAGAGATGCGGTGGCACCGCAATGCCATTGTCTTTCAGCGCCGTCAGTGCGCCTGCGGCCATGCTGTCGTTATAGGCAAATACCGCGGTAAGTTGTAGGTTACGCCCCAGCAGCTCCACCATTGCCGCCTCTCCGCCCTGCATATCGGGCGAGCCGGTGCCAACCCAGGTGTCCGGTGCAGTAACACCGTGTTCTGCCAGCGCCTTAAACCAGCCCTCACGGCGCAAATCGTTATCTTCAATCTGATGGCTTGAAGCAAGATACCCGATGCGCTGATGCCCATGATTAAGAAGCATTCGGGTCGCCATAATGGCGCCGCTTACGTTATCCAGCTCAACGCAGCGGTGGGCATACCCGGGCACCACACGGTTGATGAGCACCATGCCGGGGATCTGTTCCATAAACCCGACAAGCTCTTCATCACTCAGTGCTTTAGAGTGAACAATCAAGGCGTTACAGCGTTGACGAATCAGAACCTCAATGGCATGACGCTCTTTTTCAGCCTCGTGGTAGCTGTTACCTATCAGCACATATTTCTGGTGCTGCTGCGCGACGACATCCACCGCTTTCACCAGCGCACCGAAGAAAGCATCGGATACGTCCATCACCACAACACCAATGGTGTCGCTGACCTGAGTGGCCAGCGCCTGCGCGTTTGCGTTTGGCCGGTAGCCAAGCTGCGCAACCGCACGGGTTACGGCCTCACGCGTATCCTGGCTTACCAGCGCACTGTTGTTCAATACGCGAGAAACCGTCGCAACGGAAACGCCCGCCTGACGGGCCACGTCACGAATGGTTACCATAGTTTTACCCTGTATGGATGGCGGAAGCTCACAGACACACCCCCTGTCGTTAGCAAGGCGAGTATTCTCTCAGTCGGCGTAAGTCCGCTACGTGAGTGGCATCACACGAATGGAAACGGTTACATCCATTTTGTTAATGATTGTGATCCAGATCGTTATCTGGATGTGCGGGGTAATGACATCCCCGCAGCACGAGCGGTTAACTGACGCCAGAGCCACTCGAAGGGACCCTGACGAAAGCGACGTAACCAGAAGAGGGAGAAGAGGATATTGACCGCCCAGACGAGGGGAACCAGTGCCAGCAGCTGCAGGCGGTCAAACTTCATGAACAAACCAAAACGGTAAAACAGCGTGGTGCAAATCAGCGTCTGCAAGAGATAATTACTGAGCGCCATGCGTCCGACGCAGGCAATGGCATTCACCAGCCTGCTCCGGCAGAGCTGCGGCCAGAAGCCAAAAATGAGTGAGGTATAACCCAGCACCTGGAGCGGCGCACTGAGTTCGCGGGGTGCCTGTAAAATAAATGCACACCAGCGGTAGGCCCATTCCAGCTGCCACTGGGCAATAATGGCGGGCAGATTTATGGCAAGCCCCAGCAACGTCAGGAAAAGCCCCGTGCGGCGATAATGTGACAGACTGAACTGCCCTTTCAGCCAGCCGCTACGCATCAGGGCTGCCCCAATCAGCATTAACCCGGCAAGCTGCCAGCCATATTGCGCTCCCAGCGCCAGCAATCCATTTGAGAGCATATCGGCACGGTTACCAATGGCCTCCATGAACCCGCCCGTGGTCTTCCAGTAACCTTCGTACTGCAGCGTAGCCGCATCCGGCAGCCATGAACGGTTTGGCGTACTCCCGGAAATCACCCCCAACAGCAGCAGCACCGCAATGCCAATAATGTAGAGCGCCACACCGGTATTAAAGAGCGTTTTCACGTTGACGGCATCACGTACCATTCGCCAGGCGACCAGGCCAATCAAACCATACGCCAGCAGAATATCGCCGTCCCAGAACACCAGCCCGTGGATGAAGCCAAGCAGCGCCAGCAGGGTTAAACGTGACTGTATCCAGCGTTTACCGCGCGGTAAGAGCATTTGTAAGCCGGCCCCGAAGAGGATGGCGAACAGAGAGAGAAATTTGACCTGCGCCACGAGGTCGAGTGCCGCCCATGTCCAGGCATCCTGCAAACTGATGCTGCCTTTCCAGGCGGGATTAAGATAGGCGGCTTTAGGCAGACCAAAGCCGACGATGTTCAACAGCAGGATACCGAGAATGGCAATGCCACGAACAAAATCCAGCGTGACATTTCTTTCCATGTACCCGGCTCCTGTTAAAAACTAGTTATGGTGACGCACGGCGCGCAGGAATTCCTGACGCGTGTTCTGGCTGGACTTAAACAATCCCCCCAGCGAGGTGGTGGTGGTGGCGCTGGTGGCATCGCGGATACCGCGCGCTTTCACGCAATAATGCACGGCATCAATGGAAACCGCGACATTGTTGGTGCCGAGCAGGGTCTGAAGGGCGGTCAGGATCTGCTGCGTAAGACGCTCTTGCACCTGCGGACGTTGGGCAAAAAACTGCACAATGCGGTTGATCTTGGAGAGCCCAATGACCGAATCTTTTGGAATATACGCCACGGTCGCTTTACCGTCGATGGTGACAAAATGGTGCTCGCAGGTGCTGGTCAGCGTGATATCGCGTACCGTGACCATTTCATCCACTTTCATCTTATTTTCGATGACGGTAATTTTCGGGAAATTGGCATAGTCGAGGCCCGAGAAGATCTCATCAACGTACATTTTAGCAATACGGTGCGGCGTCTCCATCAGGCTGTCATCCTCAAGATCGAGATTAAGAAGCTGCATAATCTCAGTCATATGACCGGCTATCAGGCGCTTGCGGGATTCGTTATCCAGGTCGACGGGTGGACGCAAGGGGGTTTCAAGGCCGCGAGCAACCAGGGCCTCATGAACGAGAGCCGCTTCTTTACTGAGTGATGACATTTTTTATTCTCCTGCAGGTGTGGCATCTTCGCCCGAATGACAAGCGAAGTGAGCAAGCATTGTGCGTGAGGTCGCGCACAGAATCCAGTATTCACGGCGATAATTAATGAAATAGCCCGCGCCTGTTAACGCGCACGCTTCCACACCAGAAGACCACCCGTCAGCAAGGCGATTCCCGCCAGCCCCAACGCGGGTTCCAGCCGCTGCGTAAGCCAGGTTGAGAGCGCTGAGGTTACGGGCCCAATCAGTTGTCCGATAGCATAACCGGTGGTCAATAACCCGGCCATATATCGCGCGTGGTTCGGTGCCAGTTCACGGCCATATAACAGCGACAACTGCACCGCACACAGAAAACCGCCGCCGACTAACAGCGCGCCAGTCACCAGTCCGCTCATTCCCGGCAGCACGCTTGCTGCTAATACGCCTGCGCCCTGCAGCCATAACACTATGGCAAGGCGCTGATGGCTCTCTCCCAGATGACGCAGCGCGATACTCAGCGCAATACCCACCACCGCCGCCGCGCCGAAGACCGGCCAGACAAACTGGGCAAACAGGCTTCCCGGAAAACGCAGCGCCGCCATTTGCGATAAAAAGGTGGCCGGCAGGATGTAACCAAAGCCCGCCAGGCTATAACTTAAGACCAGGCGCCTGAGGTCAGGGGTGAGAGGCAAAGGCGCCGGCTGGTCGCCAGAGCGATGTAACTGCCCAGGGCGCGGCAGATAACGTCCAATAAAGGCAATCAGGATCAGCGCCAGCACGCCGTAAACCTGCCAGGCCGCCGCGGCAGAAAGACCGCGCGACTGAATAGCCACTGCCAGCACGCCACTTAAGGCAATGCCTGCGCCAGGCCCAGCAAACACGGCGGCGCTGAGGCCGGGGCGGGCATGGTGTGCCAGACGCTCGTTGGTCCAGGCGGCGGTCAGCACCATCGCCCAGCCGCTCATGGCACCAATCACCAGACGTAGCGCAGCGTGCGTGAACGGGTTGTCGGCAACAGCGGAGAGCAAGGTCAAAGCAACGGCACCCGCGACGCCGAGGTACAGACGCATTTCGACGTGGCGACGGGCACGCATTGCGTCCCATGCGCCAATGAGGTAACCAAGGTAGTTCATGGCGGCCACCAGCCCGGCGCTGGTCAGGGTCAGTTGCCCATCGTGGATCATCAGCGGCACCTGAGGCGTGAAAGCAAAGCGCCCTATTCCCATCGCCACGACCAGCACAATAAAACCGCTCAGCGCAATTCTAAGCGCCATCCGCACCCCGAAAGTTAAAAAAAAGTAAAATTTATGATGCAATATGATGAAACGAAGCGAAAGTTAAAGTTGCTCACAGCGACATGAATAATCTGTATTATGGAGAGCTATCACGCTTTTATTTAATCGAGTTCAAAGGAGCCTTGCATGGAATTGCTTGAAGAGCACCGCTGTTTTGAAGGGCGTCAGCTACGTGTGCGACATGACTCAACCGTGCTGAAATGCGCGATGACGTTCAGCATCTTTTTGCCCCCTGTCCGTGAAAATACACCGCCGCCGGTCCTTTACTGGCTCTCCGGCCTGACCTGCAATGACGAGAACTTTACCTTCAAAGCAGGCGCGCAGCGCGTGGCGGCTGAGCTGGGTATAGCGCTAGTCATGCCGGACACCAGCCCGCGCGGTGACGATGTCGCGGATGCTGACGGTTACGATCTGGGAAAAGGGGCGGGTTTTTATCTTAATGCGACCGAGCAGCCCTGGGCTTCTCACTACCGGATGTACGACTATCTGCGCGATGAGCTGCCTGCACTAATTCAGGCGGAATTTGCCGTAAGCGATCGTCAGGCTATCAGCGGTCACTCAATGGGAGGTCATGGCGCATTGATAATGGCGCTGAAAAACCCGGGCCGTTTTACCAGCGTCTCGGCATTCGCCCCTATTGTTAACCCAATAAAAGTCCCCTGGGGCCAGAAAGCCTTTACGGCCTATCTTGGTCACGATACGTCTGCATGGCAGGCGTGGGACAGCTGCCTTTTGATGCAGGCAAGCCAGGCTGAAGATGCTATCCCGACCCTTATCGATCAGGGAGATGCAGACCAGTTCCTCGCGGAGCAATTGCAACCTGCGCGACTGACCGAAGTCGCCCGTCAGAATGCATGGCCGCTGACGCTTCGCGTGCAGCCGGGTTACGATCATAGCTACTATTTCATTGCCTCCTTTATTGAAGATCACCTGCGTTTTCATGCCGGGCATCTCCTGAAATAAGGCGGGAGGGCACCTGCCCTCCCCTTTACTTTTCCTTACATTCACCCCTATCCCGTTGAACGTCTTTGCTTTCTTCATTTATTAATAATTAAATACAAATGATTTCAATTCTCACTTGTATTTACATAAAGACATTTTTTCTTCACAATCCCTGCGCTTCGCCATCTCATGAAGGCTTAAAAGACAAACACTTAGCGTTTTCATGGTTTTGATATGGCATCTTTTTCATTGAAACGGAATGACATGATGATGACACCTCGCGCAAACGTCCTTGCTGTCGCAATCTGTGCAGCACTCTCCCCCTCCCTGTTACACGCCGCCGACCAGGATACCGTTGTTGTCTCCGCTACCGGTTTTGAACAAAAAATCCAGAATGCCCCGGCCTCAATTTCGGTTATCTCTAAACAACAAATCGAAGATAAGGCCTATCGTGATGTTACCGACGCCCTGAAAGATGTCCCGGGCGTAGTGGTAACGGGCGGAGGCAGTAGCAGCGATATCAGCATTCGCGGTATGGGCTCCCAGTACACCCTTTTCCTGGTTAATGGCAAACGCGTCAGCACCCGTGGCACTCGGCCGAACAGCGACAACGCCGGTATAGAACAGGGCTGGCTGCCCCCTCTGGAATCCATAGAGCGTATTGAAGTGATTCGTGGCCCGATGTCCTCGCTCTACGGTTCGGATGCAATGGGCGGGGTTATCAACGTCATCACCAAAAAAGTCTCCAATACCCAGGCCTGGACAGGCTCGCTGCATGGCGATGCCACCTGGCAGGAAAATCGCGACTCCGGCGATCTGTATCAGACCAATGCCTATGCCTCCGGCCCGTTAATTGATGGTCTGCTGGGCGTGAAGGCGACCGGCCTCTTCTCCCGTCGTGCCGAAGATAAGATTCTTAATGGCTACAACGAGCAGCGTCTGCGCAACGGCGGGGTCACACTGAACTTTACACCGGATGATAAAAACGACATCGATTTCGATGTCTCACGTGAATTACAGGATCGAAACAGTACGCCAGGTAAATCGTCTGCTGCGCAAAGCTGCCGTGGAAGCGTCTGCACCCCCAACAGCAAAAGTGAAAGCCGCTACGAGCACACCACTTATGCGTTGACCCACAGCGGGTATTACGAAGACGTCAACACCGTCAGCTATCTCCAGCAGGAAGAGACCAATAACCCAGGTCGTGAAATGAAGTCCTGGAACACCACCTTTAACACCCAGAACCAGATCTTCCTGGATGCGCATACCCTGACGCTGGGCGGTCAGTATCGCTACGAAAAACTGCGCGATAACGGTAACCAGCTGGAAGCGGCAGACGGTCTGAATAAACTGACCCGCTGGAGCTGGGCGCTGTTTGCTGAAGATGAGTGGGCCATTCTCGATAATCTGAGTCTGACCGGCGGTCTGCGTATGGACAAGGATGAAAACTATGGCACCAACTGGACGCCGCGTGGCTACGGTGTCTGGCATCTGACCGATCAATGGACGCTGAAAGGGGGCGTATCCGCCGGTTATCGGGCACCTGATTTGCGTCAGTCCTCCGCGAACTGGGGACAGGTGACAGGGGGCGGTCGACTGAACGGCATTATCGTGGGTAACCCGGATTTGAAGCCCGAGAAGAGCGTAAGCGAAGAACTGGCCTTGTTGTGGGATAACAACGATAACCTGAACGCCGGGATCACCCTCTTTAACACCGATTTTAAAAACAAAATAACTGAAGTTCGTCGCTGCAACAGTAGCGCCGATCCGGCCTGTACTATCGGTAACGTCAGCTATGATTTCGTCAGTGACCGGGTGAACGTCGACAAAGCTAACATGCGCGGCGTGGAGTCCTCCTTTGGCTGGAAAATCACCCCTGACCTGAACCTGACCGCCAATTACACCTACACGGAGTCTGAGCAAAAAAGCGGGCAGTTCTCTGGCAAACCATTGAACAAAATGCCAAAACACATGCTGAACACCACGCTGGACTGGCAGGCGATGCAGGATGTGGGCTTATGGAGCCGCCTGAACTTCCGCGGCAAAACCTCGGAATACCTGAGCCGTACCTCTATGTCTCAGGGCACGCCATCCTACACGCAGGTGGATGTGGGCGTGCGCTATAACGCCACCAAAGATCTGCTGGTTTCTGCGGGTGTCTATAACGTGCTTGATAAGCAAATTGACTATGATACCTACGACACCGTGCTTGATGGCCGCCGTTATACTCTCGGTTTAACCTATAGCTTCTGATATCCGTACATGAGAAAACGCCCCGACAGATTGCCGGGGCGTTTTTATTTGTGACTGCCAGGAACTGAGATTTACTTCGTAAAACGCTCCGGGAACACCATCTCTTTGTAGCTAACAAAGCGGGTGCCTCTGGAGAATTTGTAACCAAACCAGATAATCAGGAACAGCGGGATACCAATGTAAGTTGCTGCCACTGCGCCCCAGTCAATGGTGTCTTTCAGGAAGGCTTCATAGTTCTGACCAAGGGTAATGATCAGGCACAGGGCGAAGGCAAACATCGGCCCCAGCGGGAAGAAACCCGAGCGGTACGGCAGATTATTGAGATCGTGCCCCTGCATCACATAACCACGACGGAAACGATAATGGCTGATGGCAATCCCCAGCCAGGCGATAAAGCCCGTCATGCCGGAGGTATTCAATAACCACAGATAAACCGTCTGGTTACCAAACATAGAGGTCAGGAAGCACAGCCCCGCAATCACGGTAGTGGCATACAGCGCGTTGCGTGGGACACCGCCTTTTGACAGCTTAGCGAAGATACGCGGCGCTTTACCGTCGCAGGCCAGGGTGTAAAGCATACGGGTCGACGCGTACATGCCAGAGTTACCGGCTGAGAGTACCGCCGTCAGGATCACCGCATTCATAATGGCAGCCGCAGAGAGCAGACCGGCATGCTGGAACACCAGCGTGAATGGGCTGACACTGATGTCTTTTACATCGTTGCGCAGCAGGCTCGGATCGGTGTACGGAATGATCAGGCTGATAATCAGAATCGCGAACACATAGAACAGCAGAATACGCCAGAAGACCTGGCGCACGGCGCGCGGAATATTTTTCTCAGGATCTTCAGATTCACCCGCCGCGATGCCAATAAGCTCGGTGCCCTGGAAAGAGAAGCCAACGATCATGGCCACACCAATCATCGCCGACAGGCCGCCGGCAAAAGGCGCATCTCCTGTCGTCCAGTTGCTCCACCCCGCAGGCTGCGCGCCTTTGAAAATGCCCACAATCATCATGATACCGATGACGATAAAGATAACCACGGTCGCCACTTTAATCAGCGAGAACCAGTATTCGGCCTCACCAAAGCCCTTCACCGAGATATAGTTCAGCAGGAAGATGACGCAGAGGAACACGGCGCTCCAGATCCAGCCCGGCGTATCGGGAAACCACCAGGTCATTACCAGCTGCGCGGCAACCAGGTCCACGGCGATGGTGACGGCCCAGTTGTACCAGTAGTTCCAGCCCAGCGCGAAGCCAAAACCCTCTTCAACATACTGCTGACCATAGGTGGCAAATGAACCGGAAACCGGCATGTACGCCGCCAGCTCGCCCAGGCTGGTCATCAGGAAATAGACCATCAGGCCGATGAGAATATAAGAGAAGAGCGCGCCGCCCGGGCCCGCTGCGGAAATCGTCGCCCCGGATGCAACAAAAAGACCAGTTCCGATAGATCCGCCAATGGCGATCATCGTCAGGTGACGCGCCTTGAGCGCACGGCGAAGCGTGGGCGCTTGTGTGGTTTTAGTTTCACAAACCATAAGAAAATGCTATCCATCCAAAAAATGAGGCGCGATTGTAGCAAACGAAAAGGGTTCAATCTGGCACAAAAACCCTCATATTAGACACCTTCATGATAGCAGGTGGATTATAAGTAAGGCAGTGGATGACGCCCCCTCACCCCGGCCCTCTCCCTAAGGGAGAGGGAGAAAATCAAAGCCATTCTCGTTCGGTTCACTCTCACTCAGGGTTAAGGAATTACCACAAAGAAAGTGCGAGCACGGACAGTTCCCTCTCACTCAGGGTTAAGGAATTACCACAAAGAAAATGCGAGCACGGACAGCTCCCTCTCCTCTTGGGGGAGAAGGTCAGGGTGAGGGGAACATGCGGCTCTGAGGGTCATTCCGTTCACCTTATCTTCCTTGCTTCTCTGTAGCTCCAGAACCCGTGAACGTGCCAGGGTGGTTCACCGCCACCACCCTGGCGACCCGGGCTCCCGGCTAAGAAAATCGCCGCTGCGCAGTCCACGACGCTTAATCCTTCAGGCTTATCGGGGACGGGCGGAGGAAACCTCCCTGTAAAGCCGCCCTCGCCGCGCATCCCTGCGCGGCGCCCCGGCCTTGCGGATACGCGTCGCCGATTTTCAGCCGGACCCTGTCATCGCTGTAATTGCTTTATTCTGATTGCGCCGCGTTATGGCGGTAAAAACGTAATATTACCAGGGTCCCTCCCCCCTTTTGGGGAGAAGGTAAGGATGAGGGGTGGTTACACAAGGGCTAGTTCAGCCCTCTTACCGACGCAATAAACTGCTGTAATTCTGGTGTCTTCGGCTGATTAAAGAACGACTTGCTCTCCCCCTGCTCCCAGACTTTTCCCTGATGCATAAACACCACCCTGTCACCCACTTCCCGGGCGAAACTCATCTCATGGGTCACCAGAATCAGCGTCATACCTTCAGCGGCAAGTTGCTCCAGCACGCGCAATACCTCCCCCACCAGCTCCGGGTCCAGTGCTGAGGTGATTTCATCGCACAACAGCACTTTGGGTTTCATCGCCAGCGCACGGGCAATGGCCACGCGCTGCTGCTGCCCCCCGGAGAGGTTCGACGGATAATAGTCCATACGCTCCCCTAACCCGACCTTCTCCAGCATCTCTTTTGCCAACTGGCGGCACTCATCAGCGGGCAATTTCAGCACCCGGCGCGGCGCCAGCATCACGTTTTCCAGCGCGGTCATATGGGGAAACAGGTTAAAACTCTGGAACACCATCCCGACAGAACGGCTGATCTCGCGGGCTTGCGAATCTCTGTCCGTCACCGTCATGCCACCGAGCTTGATGCTGCCGTCCTGGTAACCTTCCAGGCCGTTCATGCAGCGCAGCAACGTGCTTTTTCCCGAGCCGCTGCGCCCGATAATCGACACCACTTCACCCATTTCGATATCCAGACTGACGCCCTTCAGCACATGGTTGTCGCCGTAATATTTTTGCACGTCATTAATGGTGATGAGCGGCATGGAATTTCTTCTCCAGGTAACGGCTGTAACGCGACAGCGGGTAACACATCAGGAAATAGCCCAGCGCGACCAGGCCAAACACTTTAAAGGGTGCAAAGGTGACGTTATTGAGCATGGTGCCCGCCTTGGTGAGTTCAACAAAGCCAATAATGGAAGCCAGGGCTGTCCCCTTCACCACCTGCACCGAGAAGCCCACCGTCGGGGCGATGGCAATACGTATTGCCTGGGGCGCAATCACGCGAAACAACGTCTGACCGAAGCTTAACCCCAGGCAGCGGCACGCCTCCCACTGCCCCTTTGGTAACGCTTTGATGCTGCCGTACCAGATATCGAGCAAAAAAGCGCTGGTGAATAAGGTCAGCGCCAGCGTGGCCGCCGTCCAGGGGCTGACATCAATGCCAAACAGCGCAAGACCAAAGAACGCCAGGAAGAGCTGCATCAGCAGCGGCGTGCCCTGAAACAGGGCGGCGTAAGCTGCAATACAACGTTTCGGCCACACCCAGCGGCTGATGCGCAGCACCAGCAGCGGCAGAGTCACTAAGGTGCCGCAAATAAAGGCAATCAGGGAGAGCAGCAGCGTCCAGCGTGCGGCCAGCAGCAGGTTGCGCAGAATATCCCAGTCGGTAAATGTGCTCATCAGTGTTCACTCCCTAACCACTTGCGCCCGGCGGCCAGCAAAACCTGACGCATCAGCAATGAGAGCGCAAGGTACAACAGCGTGGTGACCAGATAGACTTCAAAACTCAAAAAAGTGCGAGACTGAATCAGGTTTGCCATAAAGGTCAGCTCTTCATATGAGACCTGCGACACCACCGATGACCCCAGCATCACGATGATGCATTGACTCACCAGCGCCGGGTAAATCCGCCCCAGCGCCGGGGGGAGAATCACCCGTATAAAGGTCTGCACTTTCGTTAATCCCAGCACCCTCGCCGCTTCCCACTGGCCTTTTGGCGCGACCTGAATACCGGCGCGGATAATTTCAGTGCTGTACGCGCCGAGGTTAATCAACATGGCAATCAGCGCCGCCTGCCCTGCCGTAAGCTTGAGGCCAAGCCCTGGCAGGCCAAACACAATGAAAAAAAGCTGCACCACGAAGGGGGTATTGCGAATCAGCTCCACATACGCCCCCCAGAGGTGACTGAGGAGAGTCGGTTTACCACTGCGCAGCGCCGCGCCGATGATCCCGAGCGACACCCTACCGAGGGTCGCCACAGTGGTCAGGGTGACCGTGGTCCACAGCCCCGCCAGCAACTGCGGCCAGAAGGGCCAGAGGGCGGCAAAATCAAGGGTTGTCGTCATGCCGACCCCTTAAGCGCCGAAATGAGCCGGCAATGGCGCCTGCATCCATTTTTCGGAGAAGGTGTTCAGCGTGCCCTCTTTCAGCGCCTGCGCGACCAGCTTGTCCACTTCCGCTTTCAACGCTGGTTCATTTTTCTTCAGGCCGATGTAACAGGGTGAATCTTTGAGCATAAATTTGCTCACCGGCGCTTGCGATGGGTTCTGGCGCGCGATGGCCGCGACCACGACGTTACCGGTAGCGAGATACTGCACCTGTCCGGAAAGATAAGCAGAAATGGTGGTGTTGTTATCTTCATAGCGCTTCAGTTGCGCATCTTTCGGCACCAGGTCGGTCAGGACCATATCCTCGACGGCACCGCGCGTGACCCCCACCGATTTCCCGCTCAGGGCGTTGGCATCGGCAAGCGCGGCATCTTTGGGGCCAAATACGCCGAGAAAGAACGGCGCGTAGGCGCGGCTGAAATCGATGACCCTTTCGCGCTCCGCGTTTTTACCGAGGCTGGAAATCACCAAATCCACTTTATTGGTCTGCAGGTAGGGAACGCGGTTGGCACTGGTCACCGGCACCAGCTCTACTTTCACCTTCATGCCTTTTGCCAGATATTCTGCCATGTCAATGTCGTAGCCCTGCGGCTTAAGGTCGATAGCAACTGACCCAAACGGCGGGAAATCCTGCGGCACCGCAACGCGCAACACGCCGCGCTGTTGAATATCCTGCAGTTGATCCGCCAGAACCGCACTCACTGAGGAGAACATTAATGCAGCACCTGCTGCTGCCCGCATCCACTTTTTCATCGTCATCACCCTGTCGCTTATGAAACAAAAGATTCTTTGAATCATATTTTGCAACTAATGTGCCAACGCGGCGCTACACGACGGCCGCTGTCGCTGCGGGCGTCGGGGGAGAGATTATGGCTACGCCTGCACACCAGAAAGGTGCAGGCGCATCGTGATGGTGCAGTCAGATGTCGCAGTAGCGCAAAAAGCGATGGAGTGCGCTGGAGAGGTGTTTTTGGCGGTGATGGATCCGCCAGAGGGTGCGCACCAGGCGTGGCAATGGCAGCGGCACCTCCACCAGTGAGCCGGCATCCAGTTGCTCGGCAATCACCCGTCGCGATAAACAGCTGATGCCCAGACCGTGGCGCACCGCATGCTTTATTGCCTCGGAGTTTCCAAGCTCCATGCCCAGGTGAAACTCAGGCAGATGAGAAAGCAGCAGATAATCGACAATTTCACGGGTCCCTGAACCGCGTTCACGCAGGATCCAGGGGGCTGCCGCAAGCCGTAACAGCGTGACCTCACCCTGGAGTAATGCGCAGCCCGGCGGCGCAAACACTACCAGCTCATCTTCAAGCCAGGGCTCGGCAATGATTTCGGCCATGTGGCACGGTCCTTCAATCAGGCCGATATCCACACGAAAATCTGCCACCGCGTTGATCACGTCCTGACTGTTACCGACGCGCATATCCAGCGGCAGATCCGGCAGATCGCGACGATAGCGGGCGATCACTTCCGGCAAAATATAGTTGCCGATGGTGCTACTGGCATACACCCGTATGGCCCCGTTCTCTTCGCGAAATAACTGTTCAATTTCAAGCGCCTGTTCCAGCAATGCCAGCGCGCGCGGATAAAGCAGGCGGCCATGCTCATTCACCACCAGCCTTTTACCTACCCGGTCAAACAGCTGTACACCGAGCTGGCCTTCCAGATCGGTTAATGCGGCGCTGACCGCAGACTGCGACAGCGCAAGCCTCTGTGAGGCCTGCGTCGTTGATCCGCTTTTCAAAACCTCGGCAAACACTTCAAGCTGCCGGAGCGTGATATGCATACCCTGCCCTTACCACTTATAAAGATTAATTATAAATATATAATCAATTTTACCTTTAAACCATCGCGACGTACCCTTTTCCGCAGACAAAGGAGAAGGCTATGAACAACATCACACAATCCCAACATGCCCCCCTGCTGAAGCCTGGCCTGTTACCGGGGCTTGCACTCAGCGCACTGGTCGCAGGCGTGGCCTTATGGGCAGGGACTGTTCCGACGCTGACCGCAGCAGGCATGAGCGCACTGACGCTGGCGATACTGCTCGGCATACTGCTCGGCAATACCCTTTATCCGCGTTTAAGCCGCTCCTGTGACGACGGGGTGCGCGTGGCAAAACATTATCTTTTGCGTCTGGGCATCATTCTGTACGGGTTCCGCCTGACCTTTTCCCAGATTGCTGACGTTGGCGTCAGCGGCATCGTTATTGACGTTCTGACCCTCAGTTCCACCTTTCTTTTAGCCTGCTGGCTGGGGCAGAAAGTGTTTGGTCTTGACCGCCAGACCAGCTGGTTGATTGGGGCTGGCAGCAGCATCTGCGGCGCAGCGGCGGTGCTGGCAACTGAGCCGGTGGTGAAAGCTGAAGCGTCGAAAGTAACGGTAGCCGTCGCAACGGTGGTGATTTACGGTACGCTCGCCATCTTTTTATACCCGGCGCTTTATCCCTTTCTGAGCCACCTGTTTACCCTGGAAAATTACGGTATCTATATGGGGTCGACCATGCACGAAGTGGCGCAGGTGGTGGCTGCCGGGCATGCTATCGGTCCCGATGCGGAAAACGCAGCGGTTATTGCCAAAATGCTCCGCGTGATGATGCTGGCCCCCTTTCTGATTATTCTGGCGATGCGGGTAAAAACGCTGGCACCGGCGAATGCGGCGCAGAAGAGCAAAATCACCATCCCCTGGTTCGCCCTGTTTTTTATCGTTGTCGCGCTCTTTAACTCTTTTCACCTGCTGCCGCAGGGTGTGGTGAACGCGCTGGTCACGGTCGACACGTTGTTCCTCGCCATGGCGATGGCCGCGCTGGGGTTAACCACCCATATCAGCGCCCTGAAACGTGCAGGTTCTAAACCGCTGTTGATGGCGCTGATGCTGTTTATCTGGTTAATCGTAGGGGGCGGGGCAATAAATCTCCTTGTACACCATGTGATGGCATAAACCCATACATCTCCCTCCGGTTTACCCGCTATGATAGGGGATTGCTTTCCCCTGGCGGGTTTAACAGGAGTTATTCATGAAATACATTGGAGCGCACGTCAGCGCCGCTGGCGGCCTTGCAAATGCCGCAATCCGTGCCGCTGAAATTGATGCCACCGCATTTGCCCTGTTCACTAAAAACCAGCGTCAGTGGCGGGCCGCCCCGTTGACGACAGAGGTGATTGATGGTTTCAAAGCCGCCTGCGAAAAATACCATTATCAACCGGGGCAGATCCTGCCGCACGACAGCTATCTGATAAATCTGGGTCATCCGGTTCAGGATGCGCTGGAGAAATCCCGCGACGCATTTCTGGATGAGATGCAGCGCTGTGAGCAACTCGGGCTGACGTTGCTGAACTTCCATCCCGGCAGCCACCTGCTGCAAATCAGTGAAGACGCGTGTCTGGCACGTATTGCTGAGTCCCTTAATATTGCGCTGGATAAAACCACCGGTGTGACAGCCGTGATTGAAAATACCGCCGGTCAGGGCAGCAACCTGGGTTTTCGCTTTGAACATCTGGCGGCTATCATTGAGGGCGTGGAGGATAAATCCCGCGTCGGCGTCTGCATTGATACCTGCCACGCCTTTGCTGCTGGCTACGATTTGCGCAGTGCTGAAACCACGGCAGATGTCTTCGCTGAGTTTGATCGTGTGGTGGGTTTTCAGTATCTGCGGGGGATGCACCTTAATGATGCGAAAAGCCAGTTTGCCAGCCGTGTTGACCGTCACCATAGTCTCGGCGAAGGCAACATCGGTCATGATGCTTTTCGCTGGATTATGCAGGACAGCCGTTTCGACGGTATTCCACTGATTCTGGAAACCATTAACCCGGATATCTGGGCAGAAGAGATCGCCTGGCTTAAAGCGCAGCAACATCAAGAGGCAGCCGCGTAAATGAATGACAGGGAAAAACAGATACTCAAAATCCTGCGCAGTAACCCGCTGATTCAGCAAAATGAAATTGGCGATATTCTGCAGATAAGCCGTTCACGCGTTGCGGCTCATATCATGGATTTGATGCGCAAAGGACTTATTAAAGGCAAAGGCTATATACTCACCGAGCAGGATTATTGCGTCGCTTTCGGTGCCATTAACATGGATATTCGCGGTACGGCAGCTATCCATTATCCTCAGTCCTCCTCCAACCCTGGCAGTATTCACTGCTCGGCAGGCGGTGTGGCGCGCAATGTGGCGCACAATCTGGCCCTGCTCGGACGCGATGTGCATCTGATTTCCGCCGTGGGTGATGACTTCTATGGTGAAACGCTGCTGGAACAGACGCGTGTCGCCGGGGTGAATGTTCAAAGCTGTCTGCGCCTGCACGGTCATAATACCTCTACCTATCTTTCAGTGGCCAACCAGCAGGAAGAGACGGTGCTGGCGATTAACGACACCCATATTTTGCAGCAGCTTACGCCACAGTTACTCAATAACTCCCGGGATCTGGTGTTGCATGCGGGCGTGGTGGTAGCGGACTGTAATCTGACGGAAGAGGCGCTGGAGTGGATTTTCACTATGGCTGGCCATCTTCCGGTGTTTGTGGATACCGTATCAGAGTTTAAAGCGGATAAAATCCGTCCCTGGCTTTCGCGTATCCACACCCTGAAGCCGACCCTTAAAGAGTTGCAGATATTGTGGGGAGAGCCCATTCGCCGGGAGGCAGACCAGTTCGCGGCAATAGCCTCACTGCATGAACAGGGCGTTCAGCGGATATTTGTCTGTCTTGACGACGATTCGGTGTTTTGCAGTAAACGTGAGGGTGAACAGTATCTGATCCCTTCCCCGGATCATCAGGTAATTGATCGCTTTGGCGCTGATGATGCCTTCATGGCAGGGCTGGTCTACAGCTTTATGGATGGGGGTGATTTCAGAGAGTGCGCCCACTTCGCCATGGCCTGCGCCGCCATTTCCCGCGCCAGTGTCAGCATTAATAACCCTGCCCTGTCTGCCGAAAATGCGCTTTCTCTGCTTCAGGCCTCGCTGGCCTGAAGCAGAGCGGCTTTCTCCAGAAATTAAGCTAACCCAATAAAGAACCCGGCAATGGTTGCGCTCATCAGGTTGGAGAGCGTGGCCGCTGCCAGCGCCCGCAGGCCAAGCTGAGCAATTTCCGGTGCGCGTTGCGGCGCGATGGCAGAAAACGCCCCCACCACGACCCCTATCGATCCAAAATTGGCAAAGCCGCACAGCGCAAATGAGATGATGGCGATGGTTTTTACATCCAGCGTACCTGCAGCCTGCAGATAGGGGGAGAAATTCAGATAGGCCACGAACTCGTTAATAGCCAGTTTCTGTCCAATCAGGCTACCGGCAAGGGTAGCATTACCCCAGTCAACGCCCATCAGCCAGGCAAGCGGCGCCAGCGCATAGCCGAAGATCGCCTCAAGCGAAATCTGATCATAGCCAAACCAGCCACCGATACCACCAATAATGCCGTTAAGCATGGCGATGATTGCCACAAAAGCCATCACCACCGTTGCCACACCCGCCGCAATTTTTAACCCTGCCATTGCGCCACTGGCCGCCGCTTCAATAAAACTCTTCGGCGGCGTTTCGGTGAATGAGAGATTATCGAAGGTAACCTGAGTTGCCTCTGTTGCAGGGCTGAGCAGACGGGCAAAGAGGATGCCGCCCGGAATCGCCATGAGCGATGCTGCTAACAAATAATCAATAGGTACGCCGAGCCCCGCATAGCCAATCATCGTCGAACCGGCAATAGATGCCATGCCGCTACAGATAGCCGTAAAAAGCTCATTGCGGTTGAGCTTGTGGATAAAGGGTTTAACAATCGCCGGGATTTCGTTTTGACCGAGGAAGATAGTGGTGACCGCTACGAAGGACTCGATTTTACTGATACTGAGCGCTTTCTGGAAAATGCCGCCGAGGATCCGAATCAGGAACCCCATAACGCCAATGTAATAAAGTAAGCTCACCAGTGCGGTAATAAATATGATGGCGGGCAGGACGCGAAATGCAAATACAAAGCCTGCCCCGTCAAATAACGCATCCATTTTTGGCCCCACAAGCGATCCAAAAATAAACGCACTGCCCGCATCGCTGTAGGTCATTACTTTATGAATACCCAGCGCCGCCTGCTCCGCCAGCCATTTACCCGGCGGGAAATAGAGCATGATACCGCCAATAACAATCTGCAACCCTAACGCAGCGCCGACGGTTCTTAAGCTAATGCATTTTTTATTTACTGACAGCAGAAATGCTATCGCCAGTAATACCACCATACCCAGAACACTTCTCATTATATCCATAATGATTATCTCAATATTATTTTTTTGGTATGACTGATATTGATATGGGCGACAGCAAACTGCCCATTAATACAGGTCAGGAGTAAGAGTCTTTACACGTGAAAACCGGGAGTACAGATTCCGTAAATCAAATATACATCCGTATACACGCTTCGGTTAAATCCCAGAACCATTGGGTGTCGATGGTTACCCCAACTTTTGCATTGGCAGCTTTCCCCAGCACGCCGAGTTCGTCACATACGGTACGTCCGTAGCAGGGGCCACTGTTCACATCGATCTCAACATACATCTCCTGGGTCCTGATGCCCTGCGGATTGATCAGGTATCCGATGCAGGTGGCATCATGTACCGGCCCGCCTGCGAGCCCGTAGTTTTCAAACTGGGTTTTCAGAGTAAAACTCATGATATCGCTGAATAATTCACCCGCAGGCCCACCCACTTTTTTCATTCTGGCAATCACGTCTGCGGTACATACGGTCTGGTTTGTAAGATCCAGTCCCATCATCACCAGCGGGACACCCGAGGTAAAGACCACCCTGGCCGCTTCCGGGTCGGCAAAAATATTAAATTCAGCCGAGGGGGTGAAATTGCCGGTCCCGTAAGCACCGCCCATTAATACGATCTCACGAATTTTCGGCAGAATTTCGGGTTGCATACGCATGGCAACCGCAATATTGGTGAGTGGCCCGACCGGCACCAGAGTAATATCACCATCACTTGCCATAAGCGTATCAATAATATACTTAACAGCATGTGTGCTTTCTGCTTTACGGGTGAGCGGTCCAAATACAGGACCATCTAATCCAGTTTCGCCGTGTATATTATCAGCGACAATCTGTTGGCGCATGATAGGCTGAGGCATTCCTGCATAGACAGGAACATTAATGCTTAACTTCTGACAAACGTTTAATCCATTGATTAATGTTTTATTCAGCGTCTGATTTCCAGCAACAATGGTAATGCCCAGCAATTCTATTGCCGGATGCCTTGCCGCCATCATAATGGCAATAGCATCATCATGACCGGGATCGCAATCCAGGATAATCTTTCTTCTTTCCATATTCTATTTCCTCTGTTGCTGTTAGGTTATTTTCACTTCATCAAAGAAAACTATTCAGGCCGACGACTGAAGAATAACAACAGAAAACCGTTGCAAAATATGAGAAATCTCATACCAGGAAATCATTGTGAAAGAAATACAAAATAAAGAACTAAAACAACAGCTTATCCGGGATTCCGGCTATATTGAGCGATTCACCGCAACGGTCGTCAGCGAAACCCGGCTGTTTCATGTGATGGCAGGCGATTTTATTATCAGAGAAGGCACCCAGCCGGCTTACCTGTTTTATCTGGCACGGGGACGAGCAAAACTCTACGCCAGCTTACCCAATGGGCGGGTATCACTGATCGATTTTTTCGGTGCGCCCTGTTTCATCGGTGAGATTGAACTGGTGGACATCAGCCATGAACCACGGGCGGTACAGGCTATCGAAGAGTGCTGGTGCCTTGCCCTGCCAATGAAAGCGTTTCGGCCCCAGCTATTAAATGACGTGGTTTTCCTGCGCTACCTCTGTGTTGCGTTGAGTCATAAAAATTACCGTAACATTGTCTCGTTAACGCAAAATCAGTCATTTCCCCTGGCGAACCGGCTGGCGGCGTTTATCCTGCTGACGCAACATAACGACGTCTATCATGAAAAACATACCCAGGCAGCGGAATACATGGGCGTCTCCTACCGTCATCTCTTGTTTGTAATAGCGCAGTTTACGAAGCAAGGCATATTAGAGAAGCAGAAATCTGGCTATCTCCTCAGGGATAAAAAGCGTATAACCGCGCTGGCACGTGAGATGGATCCTGAGAATAAATTTGGTCATTTACTCCACTAACCATGACAGGCGGCAGACTTTCACATGCGCCAGCCGCCGCTGGCGCACGCTCAATATCAGGCCAGACCAATAAAGAAGCCGGCAATGGTCGCACTCATCAGGTTAGAGAGCGTGGCCGCTACCAGCGCCCGCAGGCCAAGCTGAGCAATTTCCGGCGCGCGCTGCGGCGCGATGGCAGAAAACGCCCCCACCACGACCCCTATCGATCCAAAGTTGGCAAAGCCGCACAGCGCAAATGAGATGATGGCGATGGTTTTCACGTCCAGCGCACCTGCTGTCTGCAGATAGGGGGAGAAATTCAGATAGGCCACGAACTCGTTAATAGCCAGTTTCTGCCCGATAAGGCTACCGGCAAGGGTCGCGTCGCTCCAGTCCACTCCCATGATCCACGCCAGCGGTGCCAGCGCATAGCCAAAAATCCCCTCAAGCGAGGCCTGCCCGTAGCCAAACCAGCCACCAATACCGCCAATGATACCGTTCAGCATGGCAATGATCGCCACAAAGGCCATCACCACCGTTGCTACGCCAGCGGCAATCTTCAGCCCGGTCATAGCGCCACTGGCCGCCGCTTCAATAATGCTTTTTGGCGGCGTGTCGGTAAAAGAGAGATGCTCGAAGGTGACCTGTGAGTCTTCCGTTGCCGGACTCAGCAAACGAGCAAAGAGGATGCCACCCGGAATGGCCATTAATGATGCCGCCAGCAGATAGTCAATCGGTACGCCCATGCCGGCATAGCCAATCATCATCGAACCGGCAATGGAGGCCATCCCGCTACAGATAGCGGTAAAGAGTTCATTACGATTAAGCTTATTGATGAAGGGCTTGACGATAGCCGGGATTTCGTTCTGCCCGAGGAAAATCGTCGTCACCGCCACAAAAGATTCTATTTTGCTGATCCTGAGCGCCTTCTGGAAAATTCCCCCCAGAATACGAATCAACAGCCCCATAACCCCGATGTAATAAAGAAGGCTTATCAATGCAGTCACAAAAATGATCGCCGGCAGAACACGGAAGGCAAAAATAAAACCCGCACCGTCAAACAGGAGATCCATTTTAGGGCCGACCAGCGAACCAAAGATAAAGGCGCTGCCCGCATCGCTGTAGGACATGACCTTATGCACGCCGAGTGCCGCCTGCTCCACCAGCCATTTGCCTGGCGGAAAGTAGAGCATCACCCCGCCAATCACGATTTGCAGCAGCAATGCCGCCCCGACGGTTCGTAAACTGATGCGTTTTTTATTAACGGACAGCAGAAATGCGATGACCAGTAATACCATCATCCCCAGAACACTTCTCATTATATCCATAATGATTTCCCTTCATGCCAGGAAACCCGGCGATTGCGCCAGGTTTTGGTGTGTCTGATAACGTGGCGGGCGACCACAAACTGCCCGCATAAAAGTCAGGCGAGCTGTTGATACTCTTTCGCTATTTCGCAAGCCAGAATGGCGTTGTTAAACACCAGTTGAATATTCGATTTCAGGCTATCGCCACCGGTCAGTTCTGCAACACGCGCCAGCAGGAACGGGGTACTGGCTTTTCCCGTTACTCCCTGGGCTTCGGCTTCGGCAACCGCCCTGTCAATGGCCGCATTGATGCTCTCTTCTGCCATCGCGAACTGCTCTGGGATAGGATTAGCCACCACCAGGCCACCGTTCAGGCCGGTTTGCCACTTCACCGCCATCGCGCGGGCAATCTCTTGCGGCGTATCGAGGCGAATGCTCACATCGAACGGACTGGTGCGACAGAAAAAGGCCGGCAGGGAGGTGGTTTGATAACCAATTAACGGAACGCCAAAGGTTTCTAAATATTCAGTGGTTAAGCCCAGGTCGAGTATTGATTTCGCCCCTGCACAGACCACTGTGACATTCGTATGTGCCAGCTCTTGTAAATCAGCCGAAATATCGAAGGTGTGCTCGGCGCCACGATGAACACCACCAATGCCGCCGGTTGCAAAAACCTTAATTCCTGCAAGAGCCGCAATAATCATTGTCGAGGCAACGGTGGTAGCGCCGTTTAATCCTGCCGCGACAATAAAGGGTAAATCACGGCGACTGACTTTCGCTACGTCATGACCTTCGCGGCCTAATAATTCGATCTCCTCTTTCGAAAGACCAACTTTCATCACCCCATTAATAATGGCAATGGTGGCAGGAACCGCTCCATGTTTACGAATAGTGTCTTCAACTTCAATGGCCGTTTGCGCATTTTGCGGGAAGGGCATACCGTGAGAAATAATAGTTGATTCGAGTGCAACAATCGGTTGTTTATTGTTAAGTGCATCTTGTACTTCGGGTGATATTTCTAACAATGCAGGTGAGAGTGTTAATTCAGACATTTTGTTTCTCCACTAACGAAATGACATTTGAAAAAGACAAGTCGGGGTTATTGGTATATTCACAGGCGAGTGCCATTGAAGAGCAACCCTGCGCAAAGTGGACCGAATCACTAAATGAAAAACCTTCTACCCAGCACGCCGCCAGCCCGGCCATCATGGCATCGCCTGCGCCGGTAACATTAATAATTTGCGTTTTAAAAGGGAGTGACCAGCCGCTTTCTCCACCCAGCTCGCTGTAGTAGACGCCATCGCCCCCCATGCTCAGCACCAGACGTTTAAGCCCGCGCTCATGAAACCACCTTGCAACGTTGCTCACGTCATCACGCCCGGTCAGTGCAAGGCCGCTCAGGGTTTCCGCTTCGACACGATTCGGTTTCAGGGTGTGTATCTGAGGGAGCCAGTTGCGAATTTTCACGCACTTCCAGGCGGAAACCGGATCGACAAAAATCGGTGTATTACCGGCATGCGTGAGAAGCCAGGAGAGCGCATCTTCACTGATATTACAATCAACCACAATCACCGCTGCATCGCGTATAAAATCAATATGTTTTGCCAGAAACGCTGCGGATAAATAGCTACTAATATTCATGTCATTTATAGCCACCAGCATTTCACCGGTATTATCCAGTAGGGATAAATAGCTTGAAGTATTCTCTTCCGGCACCACCAGGCACTTATTGACATGAACCCCGGAACGGCGGGTCTCATTTAGCAGAGATTGACCATAAAAATCGTCGCCAACGGCGGTTAATAACCATGACTCTTTACCCAGCAGCGCCAGGTTCTGCGCAATATTGCGCCCGACGCCGCCGGGCGTGAACTTTATTTTACCGGGGTTGGAATCTGCATAATTCAGTACACCGTGAGAATACCCGGCAACATCCATGTTAGCGGAGCCGACAGTGACAATATAATCCTTTTTACGCATAAAACGCCCTCTGGCAACTTATTGCCATATCAGTGAGATCGCTGAAAATACACTACAGGAAAATGAATCACTCTATTAGAGCACATGTTTATCTTCAAACATGTGTTCATAGTAAGTGGGTTTTGTTTAAAGTAAAGCGTGCAAAACGATCCTGGGTTTACAGATATGAAGGCGGTCACAATTATTTAGCCATTCTCAATGGATAGCGTTTAAAGTTGCGATATATGTCAAATAAACAATGAAAAAGGCCGCAAAAGCGGCCTCGATAAAAAATGGTGTAGCGCTGTGCTGGTACGCTTAGCTACTGATAGGTGACGGTATAAACCAGTTTTCCGTTGGCGGTGCCCGCAGAAAGGTTATTTTGAGTCTGAACATAGCGTGCAAACAAAGGGATAGTCACGTTCGGGCTGCCATCTTTAGGTAATGCCCCCTTTACCGCCTGAGAGAGATCGACCACCCCACTTGTACTGCTGCTGGTTGAAAGCTGTATGCCGATCCCGGTCGCCCGCAGGGGATCATTGTCTATATCCATTATCCCTTGTGTGGCATTGATAATGGCGCTGTGGGGGGCTAACGTAAGGGCCCACTCATTGTTAGCCAGCGTCCCCATTGAGGTGTTTGTTGAACCATTAAAGCTGGCGATGGAGGCGCTGGTCGTGCCGTAAAAGCGGGCACAGTTCATAAGCATAATACTGGCGTCCTTCCACTCCGTTCCCGTGCCGATACCGGAAAAGGCATCGACATCATGTACACCCATCTTAATACTCATAGAGCCACTGGCGGGAGTCACATCGCAGGTCGGCACCGTTACGGTAATTCCCCCGGTCAACTTAACATTGTGCAGGGTTACCATACTGTTTTTTTGCCCCAGATTGAAAAGGATCGAGGGGAGATTGTTGGCGGAAATCATACCAGCAGCGACGGTATTTGCGGTTTTGACAAGGGCAAATTGCACGGGATAGTACCAGCTTGTGGTAGGCACACAGCTTAGACTATGCGCACAGTGACTGATGCTGGTAGAGAGGTAGGGAACATTGACGGCGGAATTAACAGTAAATTTAATTCCTATTCCCGCCACCCCTGTTTCATAAATATTTGAATCCGTTGTCGATACTGGCAGCGGCAGCACACCGTAGGTGTAGCTAAAAAAGAAATTATCGGCACTGTCACATTTAATTTGTACGGGCTCGAAATTTTTAATTTGAATTTCTTGTTGATAAATAACCTGCCCGATTGCCGTACCTGGTGGCACGGATATCGTCGTATTTGCCACAAAAGGAACAGTGAAATTTCTTGTCGCATTAGCCGTATATTCAGCTGTCTGGTTAAACCCACACCCTGCATATGCGCAAGTGCCAAAAAAAATAAGCGAAAGTAACATTAACGGAAATACTTTAAGGTAACACAACATAGAAATCCTTATCGTTGTTGTTAATGGAGAAGGGAATAACAATGCATGGATTAATGGGTAAAAAATGGTGCAGGCACCCTCCTGTCACGCCCCGAATCCTACCATGAACGCCTGATTTGTTAGAAGTCTCTGTAATGTAAATAAGCATTTTAGGGGCAAGACAGCGCTGGATCCGCCTCTCAGCGCCAGCGTACACTTTATAAAAATGATGCGCCGCTTTGATTGTCTTTATTTTTCATAACCCCTATGAATTCTTTATTTCTTTATTATATTTATAATGAATGATTCATATTACACCTATCATTAAAACCAGCGCAGTAATAACACAAGCCACTTAAACAGAACTTTATTGCATCCCTGAAACGGAATTAATGGTTACTCCTCCGCCGTCACAGTTAATTGTGTCAATAAAGTAATGCCTCAGGAAAATTTCAATACATCGCCATGACAACTTAATCTGTCGCCCTCTTTTATCATCAAGTATGAAAAATAGCGGGTGTTAAATGCCACCAGGACGGATATCGGTAGAAAAAGCAGAACGGAGGAAGGCACGGATAAAAACAGATGCATAAGCGTGCGGAACTGAGGCAATAAAAAAGGCCGAACGAATCGGCCTTTTGAACTCATAAATACGCTTATGCGACTTTGGCAACCGCTTCGGTTTCCGGACGTTTCAGGAAGGCGTAGGCCAGACCAGCCACCAGGGTGCCCGCCACGATAGCGAACAGGTAACCCAGCACCGGCGTGATTGCGCCCGGGATCAGCAGCACAAACAGACCGCCGTGCGGCGCCATCAGTTTAGCGCCAATCGCCATAGAGATAGCACCCGTCAACGCGCCACCGGCGATGCAGCATGGCAGCACACGCATAGGGTCACGCGCCGCGAACGGAATCGCACCTTCAGAGATGAAGCACAGGCCGAGAACCAGCGCAGCTTTACCCCCTTCCTGCTGCCCTTTGTCGAACTTCTTACGGGCAACCATCGTCGCCAGACCCATCGCCAGCGGTGGCACCATACCTGCTGCCATGATGGCGGCCATCGGCGCATAAGTCTGGGTACTCAGCAGGCCGACGCCAAAGGCGTATGCCGCTTTGTTCACCGGTCCACCCATATCAGTACACATCATGCCACCGAGGATTGCGCCCAGCAGAACGGCGTTCGCGGTGCCCATGCCCTGCAGCCATGTGGTCAGGCCCGCAAGGATTTTCGCAACCGGCGTACCAATCAGGTAGATCATTGCCAGACCGACGACCAAGCTGGAAACCAGCGGGATTATCAGGATTGGCTTAAGGGCTTCCATGCTCGGTGGCAACTTCAGCCCTTTGCTGATGCCTTTCGCCAGATAACCTGCAAGGAAACCAGCGATGATACCGCCGATAAAACCAGAGCCCGTGCTCACCGCCAACATCCCGCCGATGAGACCCGGCGTCAGGCCAGGACGGTCAGCGATGGAAAAGGCGATAAAGCCCGCCAGTACCGGAACCATCAGTGCAAAGGCTGAACCACCACCGATTTTCATCAGTGCAGCGGCAAGAGTACCTTCCACTTTGAACGCTTCGATACCAAAGGCGAAGGAGAGCGCGATTAACAGACCACCCGCCACCACCATTGGCAGCATGTAGGAGACACCGGTCAACAGGTGACGATAAGCGCCTGCGCTCTCTTTCTTACTCTCACCATTGCCCGCCTGCGCGCCGCCACTCGGCTGGTAAGGTCTGGCTTCAGCCTGGGCTTTATCCAGTTCCTGCGCCGTTTTCTTCAACGCAAGACCTGTTGTGGTGCGGTACATCGGTTTACCGGCAAATTTCGCCAGATCCACTTCGATGTCTGCGGCCACAATCACTAAATCCGCCTCTGCCACCTCTTCCGGGGTGATAGCATTGCCTGCGCCCACGGAACCACGGGTTTCTACTTTCACCCACCAGCCGCGTTTTTTCGCTTCGGTTTCGATGGCTTCAGCAGCCATAAAGGTGTGAGCCACACCTGTCGGGCAGGCAGTGACCGCCACGATACGTTTCGGACCCGCACTGGCCGTCGCGGGGGCGGTCGCCGGTGCCGTGTAAAGGGAAGCGTGATTTTTCGCTTCGCTTAAAAACAGCTCCGGGTGTGCCACCGCACGGTTGATATCGCCCAGCCAGACTTTTTTGCCCGTCAGAGCAGCGTCAGCAGGGACGCGTGAGCCCAGAACAATGGCTAAATCCGCTTCACCAGGGTTGTCGATAAACTGCAAATTTGCTTTTTGTGCGGCTGCGCCCAACAGGCTTTTCGCCATGTATGCACGCGCCTGACCGAGTTCAGAATCAATTATCAGCAGCGTTTTCATTATGCTCTCCTGCTGTTAGTTAAAGGGTTTTAAGTCAACACGCGCCATCATCGCGGCTAACTGGGTACGATCGGTAATACCAACGTTGCTCTGACTCACTGCCAGTGCTGCAACCGCCGTGGCCAGGCGCAACGTATGTTCACTGGACTCTCGCATCAACAGACCATAAATCAGACCGCCAACCATCGAATCCCCTGCGCCAACGGTGCTTACCACTTCCATTGACGGCGGTTTGGCGATCCATTCGCCAGAAGCGTTAACCCACAACGCCCCTTCCGCGCCCAGTGAAATCACCACATGGGCAATGCCTTGTTCACGAAGCGCATGCGCCGCTTCGATGACATCCTGCAGATCCGGTAATTTACGTCCCGCCCAGATTTCAAGTTCACGGCGGTTCGGTTTCACCAGCCACGGCGCGGCTTTCAGTCCTGCGACCAGCGCGTCACGGCTGCTGTCAAAGATAATGCACGGGCACTGGCTGCGCAGACGGGTCATCCAGTCGGTGAAGGCTTCCGGGCTTACACCCGATGGCAAACTGCCGCTCACGCAGACCATGTCGAACTGCCCCAGCCAGCTCAGGGAGTCCGCAACAAAGCGTTCCCAGTCTGCCGGCGTCACTTCAAAGCCAGAGAAGTTAAAATCGGTCACTTCACTGTCTTTTTCAGTCAGTTTTACGTTAATACGGGTACGGCCCTGCACTACCTGGAAACGGTTAGCAATGCCCAGCTCGCTGAAGAGCTGCTGAAAGCCGTCCTGGTTGTCTTTCCCGAGGAAACCGCCAACGGTGACGTCAATACCTAAATCTTTCAGCACTTTGGCTACGTTGATGCCTTTACCGGCGGCGTGCAGCCCGGTGGTGCGAACGAGGTTGACTTCACCACGTTCAATTTCCGGAGTGAATCCTACCAGGTCGTAAGCCGGATTAAGCGTAATTGTGGCAACACGTCTGCTCATTACGCTCCCTCCCCAAGGCCCGCGGCGATGGCGTCGCCAATCGCTTTCAGCGCCAGTTCCGCATCTTCACCCTGCGCGGTGAAACGCAGGCGATGGCCCTTCTTCACGCCCAGCGCTACGACTTTCATCAGGCTGCGTCCGTTGGCCGGTTTGCCGGAACCATCGAGGTTGGTCACGGTCACGTCACAGTTAAATTGTTTGATGGTGTTCACCAGCATGGTGCCAGGACGCGCGTGCAGGCCATGCTCATTACGCACAACGAATTCAGCGTTCAGCACATCGTCAGCAATAGCGTCGTCACTGGTCAGCAATGCCAGCAAAGTGGCGGCATCAGCCGCGTGCAGACGATCGGCTTTGTTGGCCTGCAGCAGGTCACTCAGGCGTTTCAGCACTGCTATTGGCTGGTCATCGACCATTGCGACACTCACCAGAAGCGCAACGGTTTCACCCTCAGCAGTGAAGGGGGTGGTCGCCCGGCTAACGGCAATGGCGCTCAGCATATTGCCCTGTGCGCTGTCGTTCAGCCAGATGCCCTGGCCCAGGTTCAGCGGTTGCTCATTGATAGCGCGCGCGACATAAACCGCGTCGACCGCGCCAGCTTCTTTAAGACGCGCGGCGTTCAGCGCCTGCAGCGTCACCAGGTCACTGGCGACCACGTCAAGGGAGAGCGTGTCGTTGTCCAGCTTCAGGGTGGCGCTTTGTTGCTCACCCATCAGCAGCGCACGCAGCTCTTCAGCAGTGGTAGCTGATTGCAGCTGTGCGGCGACGGCGTCATCGCTGAGAACATGCGTCAGCTGACGCAGCAGGCCCAGATGTTCGTCGGAACTGGCGGCAATACCAATCGCCACGTAGGCCACCTGACCGTCACCCCACAGAATGCCCTGCGGAAACTGAAAGACTTTCACGCCGGTTTTCAGCACCTGGTCGCGGGTGTCCGTCGTGCCATGTGGAATGGCAATGCCATTGCCAAGGAAGGTAGAGGTCTGCTGCTCGCGCGCCAGCATGCCCTCAACGTAACCCCCGGCTACGTTGCCTGCTTCTGCCAGAGCGGCGGCAATCTGACGAATCGCCTCTTCTTTATTCCCGGCCTGCTGGCCCGGATGGATGTCCTGAACGGATAACTGGAACATGTGGGTCCTCTCCTGCTGAACTGAATCGTTTCAGCTAACTTGAGAAATAATGCGCCACCCTGAACTGTGTGTAAACCAAGATGACGCTGAAACGTTTCGCGAAGTTTTGACCTTTCCGCGTCAGCACGCAAGAAAAGTCTCATTTTCAATCGCAAAATTTCGATCTACTGCACATTTTATCCCCGAACGTAAATTTTTTGCTGAACAAAGCTGACCGCCCTTTTGCTGATGTTTCAGCTAACGTCAGCTTCAGGCTGAAGCTGACGGTTGAGGGGAAAGGAATAAACGTGAGGCACGCCAGGCAAAAAAATACCTGTCTGTTTTTCGGTTGTGAGGAGAGAGCACGCTTTATATCGTCATGGCTCGTCGACTCAGGAGCTTCAAAATGAATTTTACGGAATTACATGCCCGATCCACCCCCTTGCTTATTGCCAACGTCTGGGATGTGGCGAGTGCGAAAGCCGCGCAGTATGCCGGCTTTAACGCAGTGGGCACCTCAAGTGCCGCCCTTGCCGATATCTACGGTTATCCCGACGGAGAGGGACTCTCCTTCTCTGAACTGCACCATCTGGTGCAACGACTGCTCGCCTGCTGCACGCTCCCGCTCACCGTGGACATGGAGTATGGCTACGGTGCGAACTCAGAAGAAATTGTGAAGAATGTGCTTACGCTTGCTGAAGCGGGCGTTGCCGGTATCAATCTGGAGGACAGTCTGGTCCGGCAAGGGGAGCGGACATTACAGGACGCAACGGAATTTGCCTTACTTCTGCGCGCCTGTCGTCAGCAACTGGCGCGCAGGGGCTTGCCGCTGTTCATTAATGTGCGCACGGATACTTTTTTGTTGGGTCTTGAAAACGCCTGTGAAAAGACCCTCGCCAGAGGCATGCTGTATGCTGAGCACGGCGCTGATGGTCTCTTCGTCCCTGGCCTGACGGAACCGGAGGCAATTTCAGCCATCGTGCAGGCCGTTCCCCTGCCGCTTAATGTCATGTGCATGCCAGCGCTTGCCGATTTCACCACGCTAAAAGCGCTGGGCGTTAAGCGTATCTCGATGGGAAATGTTATCCACCAACACGCGCAGGCATCGTCGCACCGTCTGTTTTCCTCTATTCTGAATGACCAATCTTTTGAGGCGGTGTTTGCCCATGCAGGTGAATGACGAGGCGACCTGTGATACCTGGTACCAGGCGCTGCTTGAACGCGCGCCGGACTATGCCGGTATCTTTTTTGTTGGCGTCAGGACAACCGGCGTTTTTTGTATCGCCACCTGCCGTGCGCGCAAACCCAGGCGTGAAAATGTACAGTTTTATTCGACGATGAGATCGGCACAGGAGGCGGGCTTTCGTCCCTGTAAAGTGTGCCGCCCCACGGAAAACGCCGCCAGCCCGCCACAAGAAGTGGAAAAAGCGCTGGCCTTACTGCGTCACCATGCCGGAATGAAAATCAGTGATAGGGTTTTGCGTGAGCATCAGATAAGCCCGGAAGCCCTGCGGCGCTGGTTTCGTAAACATCAGGGTATGACGTTTCAGGCCTATCAGCGTATGCAACGGGTCAATGATGCCCTGCTGTCGCTGAAATCGGGACGTACGGCCACTGAAACCGCGTTTGACAGTGGCTATGACTCCCTGAGCGGCTTCGGCTATACCTTTAAAAAGTTGACCGGCGCAGCACCCACCGGGGTGGTCAGCGTCATCCTTATGCAGCGCTTTACCACACCGCTGGGGCCGATGGTGGTCTGCGCCACCGATAAGGGGGTCTGCCTGCTTGAGTTCACCGACCGCAAAATGCTTAAGAGGGAAATCGACGCTCTGCAACGGGTATATCAGGCCCGCATTCTGGCAGGAGAGAATGCGCATACGCAGCAGGCCATAAAAGAGATCGAAGCGTATTTTTGCGGGACACGCACCCATTTTACCGTGCCCCTGGATATCCCCGGGACGCCCTTTCAGCAGGCTGTCTGGCAGGCGCTGCGGCAGGTTGGCTACGGCGAGACGGCTCATTACGCCCTGCTGGCCGCAAAAACGGGAAGGCCGGATGCTGTTCGCGCCGTCGCCAGTGCAACAGGGGCGAATCGCATCGCCATTATCATCCCCTGCCACCGGATTTCCGGCAAAGCTGGCGGCTTGACCGGGTATGGCGGTGGCATTGCACGTAAAAAATGGCTGCTAGAGCACGAGGAGGCGCTGACATCGTCTGCGGCGGTTAAGGTGCCGTTGCCACTTCCAGGTCAATGAGAAAGGTCAGCGCCTCTTCCCGGCGGCTGAAGCACATATCAGGACTCGGCTGCAGCCCGGAACACACTTTCGGGCGCAAAGGCGAAGTGAAAATCTTGCAGGTGAAGTCGTCCGCCAGCTGAACGCAGCGGGTATTTGCCGGCTTGCCGTGCGGCATGCCGGGGATCGGGCTTGATACAGAGGGGGCGATACAGCAGGCCCCGCAATCCGGGCGGCATTCCATAATGACAACTCTTTAACCAGTAAACCACCAGGCTACCATTTTCATCCCCGTTACCCTAGCTAATTCGCAAGAAAGACCACTGGCCGTTGTATCGAGGGGTCCGCACGTCTGAAGTCCACGGTGCGAAACGCAAAACTCAGCGATTCCGCTTGCCTGGAAAGGCCCTCCCGAGTAATTTGTCGCGATATTTTCTCTCTTTTAAATTTACAGGATTTACGCGATGCCAAGAGCGAACGAGATTAAAAAAGGTATGGTGCTGAATTACAACGGCAAACTGCTGATTGTAAAAGATATTGATATTCAGGCACCCAGCGCCCGTGGTGCTGCGACGCTCTACAAAATGCGCTTTGCTGATGTTCGCACCGGGCTTAAGGTAGAAGAGCGTTTTAAAGGCGATGATATCGTCGATACCGTGACGCTGACCCGCCGTTATGTCGATTTCTCTTACATCGACGGCAACGAATATGTGTTCATGGATAAAGAAGATTACACTCCGTATATCTTCACCAAAGATCAGATTGAAGAAGAGTTACAATTCATTCCTGAAGGCGGCATGCCGGACATGCAGGTTCTGACCTGGGATGGTCAGTTGCTCGCACTCGAACTGCCACAGACGGTGGATCTCGAAATCGTGGATACGGCGCCGGGCATCAAAGGCGCCTCCGCCAGCGCGCGTAACAAACCTGCAACCCTGACCACTGGCCTGGTGGTTCAGGTGCCTGAGTATCTCTCCGCCGGGGAAAAAATTCGTATCCATATCGAAGAAAAACGTTATATGGGTCGCGCCGACTAACCTCTGCTGATCCTGACGACTGCACTGTCCGTTCAGCATCCGTCAGGCGGTTTATACCTACTCCTGTCCGGAAACGCTTACCCGTTTCCGGATTTTTTTTATCAGCACTCGCCGTTTCGCCAGCCCTTGTGCCTCTCTCGCAGCGGCGTGGCTTTTCCCGTAATCTTAATTTCTTAAGGTTGTCTTAAACATCGCCGCCTACCATGACCGCATGTTCTCCCAGGAAGTGCCGCCATGTCTGGACTCACGCTTCGCCGGCCAGCGTTAAGCCGTCTGCAGTTGATTATCTTTTTTGCGCTCTATATTTCACTACTCTTAAATATCGCTTTTTATCACCAGGCGTTTACGCTTTTGCCGGTCAATTCGCTGCACAACACGCTGGTCTTTTTATCCATGCCGGTAGTGGCTTTCAGCGTGATAAATATTGTGCTGTCACTGGCCTCTTTTTTACGGTTAGAGCGCATGGTGATAAGTCTGTTTATTATCCTCAGTGCGGCGGCGCAATATTTCATCCTGAGCTTTGGCGTGATTATCGACCGCTCAATGATAACCAATATTCTTGATACTACGCCGGCTGAGAGTTTTGCCCTTCTCTCATTGCGGATGGTGATGGTGCTTTTCTTTTCCGCCTTTGTGCCAGTCGCGATAGCCTGGTGGGTGAAAAGTAAACCGGCCCGCTCTTTCTGGCGCGGTATAACAGTGCGAACCCTTAATATTGTTCTCTCCGCATTGTTGATAATCCTGGTCGCCCTGGTTTTCTATAAAGATTACGCCTCGTTGTTTCGCAACAATAAGGAGCTGGTGAAATCCCTGAATCCGTCGAACAGTATTGCGGCATCGCTCTCCTGGTATACGCATAACCGTATGGCAAATCTGCCACTGGTGCGCATCGGTGAAGATGCCAGACAAAACCCGGCCATGCAGCACGGCCCGCGGAAAAACCTGACTATTCTGGTGCTGGGTGAAACCTCCCGTGCAGATGATTTTTCCCTTGGCGGCTATACGCGGGAAACGAATCCGTTGCTTAAGCAGGATAACGTGGTCTATTTTCCCGACACTACCTCCTGTGGAACCGCTACGGCCATCTCGGTACCCTGTATGTTTTCAGGCATGCCAAGAGCCAGTTATAACGAACAGTTAGCCCACCACCAGGAAGGCCTTCTGGATATCATTCAGCGTGCCGGTCTTCAGGTGTTATGGAATGAAAATGACGGCGGCTGTAAAGGTGCCTGCGATCGCGTCCCACACCAGGATATGACGGCATTGAAATTGCCGGGCCAGTGTATTGAGGGTGAGTGTCTGGATGAGGTGCTGTTCCACCAGCTTGAGGAGTATATTAATAATCTCCAACAGGACGGCGTTATTGTAATACATACAATTGGTAGCCACGGGCCGACCTATTATAACCGCTACCCTGCATCGTTCCGTAAATTCACACCAACCTGCGACACCAACCAAATCCAGACCTGTTCCCGGGAGCAGTTAGTGAATACCTATGACAATACCATCCTGTATGTGGATTATATTGTTGATAAGGTCATTAAATTATTACAAAGCAAGCAGGACAGATTTACCACAAGCCTGGTTTATCTCTCCGATCATGGTGAATCTCTGGGGGAGAATGGCGTCTACCTGCACGGTCTGCCCTACTCCATTGCCCCGGCGAGCCAAAAACATGTGCCTTTTTTAATCTGGCTATCTGACGATTATCAGCACCGCTACGGTGTGAGCAGTACCTGCCTGCAAAAAGAAGCGCAGCAGAAAAAGGTGTCGCAGGATAATCTGTTTTCAACCATGCTGGGATTAACCGGCGTTGAAACCAAAGAATACCGGGCACAGGATGATATTTTGACCGCCTGCCGTGGAGAGCAAAAATGAAAATTCTGGTGGTAGAAGATGATGCCCTGCTGCTACAGGGACTGCTGCTGGCCATGCAAAGCGAAGGTTACGCCTGTGATGGGGTATCTACAGCCCATGAGGCAGGACTCAGTCTGACCACCGGACATTACAGCCTGATGGTGCTCGATTTAGGCCTGCCGGACGAAGATGGCCTGCACTTTTTACAGCGTATCCGCCGGGAGAAGTTTACTCTGCCGGTCCTGATCCTGACCGCCCGCGATACGCTGGGTGATCGCATCACCGGTCTGGATACCGGTGCCGACGATTACCTTGTCAAACCCTTCGCACTGGAAGAACTCAACGCGCGCATTCGGGCGTTACTGCGCCGTCATAACAACCAGGCTGACAACGAAATCATCAACGGTGATTTAACCCTGAACGTTACGCGGCGTCAGGCATGGCGGGCTGGCCAGCAGATTGAACTGACGCCAAAAGAGTATGCCCTGCTCTCCCGGCTGATGCTGAAAGCAGGCAGCCCGGTGCACCGCGAAATTCTTTATAATGACATTTATAACTGGGATAACGAACCGGCAACCAATACGCTTGAAGTTCATATCCATAACCTACGCGACAAAATTGGCAAAGCTCGTATCCGCACCGTTCGCGGTTATGGCTACATGCTGGTTAACGCAGAGTGACAGGATAGTACAGGGTGAAATTCACGGTAAAAGGCTGGTCCATGCGCCGCCGTCTGGTACTGACCATCGGCATCATTCTGCTGTTCTGCCAGCTTGTCAGCGTGTTCTGGCTCTGGCACGAGAGCAAAGAGCAGATTCAGCTGCTGGTAGAAAGCGCGGTACATAACCAAAACAACCACCGGCACATCCGGCATGAGGTGCATGAAGCCGTAGCCAGTTTACTGGTGCCGAGCCTGCTGATTATTGGCCTTGCGCTGTTGTTGTGTTTACAGGCCGTCAAAATGATCCTGCGCCCGCTCGCGGAATTGCAGCGGGAGCTCGACGCCCGCACGCCGGATAACCTCCAACCCATTGTACTGAATAATGCGGTGCCGGAAGTGGAAGTCGTGCAGTCGGCTATTAATCAGCTGGTAGAACGTTTAACGCTGACGCTGGATCGTGAAAGACTTTTTACTGCCGACGTCGCTCACGAGCTTCGCACTCCGCTGGCAGGCTTACGTTTGCATCTGGAGTTAATGTCCAGAACGCACAATCTTAACGTTGCGCCGCTTATCCAGCGCCTCGACCAGATGACCGAAAACATCGCGCAGTTACTGCAGCTCGCCCGTGTGGGGCAGTCTTTCTCAGCGGGAAGTTATCAGCAGGTAATGTTAATGACCGACGTGGTGCTGCCCGTATGGGGGCAACTGGATGCGATGCTGGCCGAGCGGGGGCAGACGCTGTTACTGCCGCAAAGCAATCAGGATGTGGCGGTCGCCGGCGATGTCACCTTGTTGCGAGTGCTGGTGAGAAACCTGGTGGAAAACGCCCATCGTTACAGCCCCACCGGCTCGACTATTCGTATTTGCATCGATAGCAGCGACGAGCCTGTTCTGGCGGTTGAAGATGATGGCCCGGGCATCGACGAATCTCGTAGCGGAGAGTTAAGCAAAGCGTTTGTGCGTATGGACAGCCGGTACGATGGCGCGGGACTGGGGTTGAGTATCGTGACGCGCATTGCCCGTCTGCACGATGCTCAGTTTTTCCTGCAGAACAAAACAACCACGCCCGGCGTGCGGGCATGGGTCAAATTCAAACCGGTATCACGCCAGACGGGGTTCAGTAACTGAGCACCCAGCTGTGGCTGAAGGCAATCACAATCGCCAATGAGAGCGCAATGGCGAGAAACTGATAGACGTTTTCTTTTTGCATAGGGACCCTCCGGGGTAGTGGCAGGGAGAGTACCGGAACAACATTAAGCGAACATTAAGGCCCGTTCACCACGTTGTGACGGGCCTCCCGTTATGACACTGCGATAAACAGCTCTCTTAGCTGATGGAGCTTGTCGCGGCATTTTGCCGCCTCCTCAAATTCCAGATTCTGCGCATGCTGCATCATCATCCCTTCGAGCTCCTGTATTTTCTGCTGCAAGGCTTTCGGCGACAGCGCCATCTCTGCTGCCTCCGCCTGCGCAGGCGTGCGTGACTTGCCACGCCCTTTGGCCCGGGTTTTCGCCAGGTTCTCCCCGAGGCTCAGAATATCCACCACTTTCTTATTCAGGCCCTGCGGGGTAATACCGTGTTCTTCATTGTACTTTTGCTGTTTCTCACGACGACGCTCCGTTTCGCCAATGGCTTTTGCCATAGAGGGGGTGATTTTGTCGCCATACAGAATCGCTTTACCGTTGATGTTTCGCGCGGCACGACCGATGGTCTGAATCAGTGAGCGCTCTGAACGCAGAAAGCCCTCTTTATCGGCATCCAGAATCGCCACCAGCGACACTTCAGGCATATCCAGACCTTCACGCAGCAGGTTGATGCCGACGAGCACATCGAACTCCCCAAGGCGCAGGTCACGAATAATTTCCATACGCTCGACGGTGTCGATATCAGAATGGAGATAACGCACCTTCTCCCCATGCTCTTCAAGGTATTCGGTCAGATCTTCCGCCATCCGTTTGGTCAGGGTCGTCACCAGCACGCGCTCGTTGATGGTGGAGCGCTTACGGATTTCAGAAAGAAGATCGTCTACCTGGGTTGCAACCGGGCGTACCTCAATAACCGGATCGAGCAGTCCTGTTGGACGCACCACCTGATCGATGACCTCATCACCCGATTTTTCCAGCTCATATTTGCCGGGAGTGGCTGACACATAAATCGTCTGGGGGGCGAGAGCTTCAAACTCCTCAAAACGCAATGGGCGGTTATCCAGCGCTGAAGGTAAGCGGAAACCGTATTCGACCAGCGTCTCTTTACGCGCCCTGTCGCCTTTAAACATGCCGCCAATTTGTGGAATGGTTACGTGGGATTCATCAATCACCAGCAAACCATCAGCCGGAAGATAGTCAAACAGCGTTGGCGGTGCCTCACCCGGCCCACGCCCGGAGAGATAACGCGAGTAGTTTTCGATGCCAGAACAGTAGCCAAGTTCGTTCATCATCTCCAGATCGAACTGGGTTCGCTGCGTAATACGCTGTTCTTCCAACAGCTTGTTATTATCCATCAACGTCTTACGCCGTACTGCCAGTTCGCCTTTGATCTCTTCCATAGCCTGAACAATGCGTTCGCGCGGGGTGACATAGTGCGTCTTCGGGTAAACGGTAAACCGCGGGATCACGGACTCCACATGCCCGGTCAGCGGGTCAAACAGGGATAACCGTTCAACCTCCTCATCAAACAACTCCACCCGCAGGGCGATGTCGTCAGACTCCGCAGGGAAAATATCAATGACTTCGCCGCGTACCCGAAAGGTGCCGCGCTGGAAAGCCTGATCGTTACGGGTATATTGCAGCTCTGCCAGGCGACGCAGAATGGCGCGCTGATCGATGATCATCCCGTTAGTGAGATGCAGCATCATCTTGAGATACAAATCCGGGTCACCCAGACCATAAATCGCTGAGACAGAGGCCACCACAACCACATCGCGCCGCTCCAGCAATGCTTTGGTCGCAGACAGACGCATCTGCTCTATGTGCTCGTTTACCGAGGCATCCTTTTCAATAAAGGTATCCGAACTTGGCACATAGGCTTCCGGCTGGTAGTAATCGTAATAGGAGACGAAGTACTCCACCGCGTTTTCCGGGAAGAACTCTTTCATTTCGCCATAGAGCTGGGCAGCCAGCGTTTTGTTGGGCGCCAGCACCATCGTCGGGCGTTGCAGGTCAGCAATCACATTGGCGACGGTAAAGGTTTTACCCGACCCCGTCACGCCCAGCAGCGTCTGATGGGCCAGCCCATCTTCCAGGCCCTCTTTCAGGCGACGGATAGCCTCAGGCTGATCGCCGGAAGGGCGAAAAGCGGAATGCAATTTTAACGGTTTACTCATGGACAGCTACCTGATGAAGGAATGAGCGGGCAGGTTAGTAATTTTACTCACCGTGGCGGGAAATGCCAGTCATTAATACTGGATGAAAAAACAGTAGCAATATGCCAAATCTGGACTAGCGCAGGGAACAGCTTGTGTTGTTCACCGTAAAACGGTGGCCGGATGGCATAAAACGCCTGACGAAACAGGTTATCCCCAGAACATTTCCTTTTTTAACATTTGTCAAGTAAGGTGATGAAAGTTTTGTGGCAGCGGGTGACACTTTTTTTACAACCATTGCTTTTATATAACCCGTTGAAATTTATCATTTTATATAAAAAGCCGCGTTTCGCATCAATTCAGGCGCAAGCCGCGTGTTTACTCGCTTGTCGCACTTTTTCTAACTCTAATACACAAGGTTATCCACAGGAATAGTGGATAACTCATTCCAGGCCACATCCACAGCCAGCCCACAAAATGTTAACAACTCCTTTTCAGCCGTCAGTAAAAATTTTTTATCACTTATTTTTGCATGACGACTGTTGACGAAACGGCAAAATATCCTGCGAACGTTCTCACATTTCTCTCATTTGCTGCACCAATAACCATCATCTGCAGCACTGGCAACGTGCAGCCAATAACGCCCTATTTTCCTGAACCGGTGCAGTGCGGGGCAATTCATCAGCGGACTCTGAAAACAGCCACGCTTTGGCGCGTTGGCAAGCGTTTTGCACCTATTACTCCACCTTAACGCAACAACAGGAGCAGGTTATGTTGCATTTACGTTCGGTAAATCAGTATTACGGTGATCAGCATACGTTGTGGAACCTCGACCTTGATCTGGTGACCGGTAGCTGTACCTCCGTGATTGGCCTGCCAGGTATGGGCAAAACAACGTTATTTAACTGTATAACGGGTTTCCTGCCCGTAGAGAGTGGCAGCATGGTCTGGCAGGATGCCAGCGGCCCTCCGAAAGATCTGCTGGCACTGCAGGCGGCGCACCGTAGCGCTATGGGGATAGGTTATGTGCCTCAGGACAGGCGCATTTTTTCGCAGCTCACAGTGGAAGAGAACCTGCACATCGCCCTGCTGGCGGGCGCGACGCCCCGTCAGGCTGTGAGCAGTGAGGTCTACGACCTCTTTCCCGAGCTGTACGCCTTTCGTCAGGAAAAAGTGGCGGTATTATCGGAGGAGAATCAGTATCAACTGGCGATGGCGCGGGCGATGGTGAACCGCCCGCGCTTGCTCATTCTTGATGAACCTACACGGGGCATGGGGCAGGCGTTTATTCATAAGCTCGGTAATTTTATCGTGCGTCTGAATCAGGATGTCGGTATGACCGTCCTGCTGGCTGAGCAGCACCTTGGTTTTATCCGCCGCGTGGCGGACCGGTTCTGCCTGCTACACAGGGGGCGCAATGTTGCCCAGGGGGATGTCAGTCAACTGAATGAAGAGGTCCTGTCCCACTGGATGACGCCGGAGTCAGTACGCTGAGATCGAGATAATGACCGTTATTTGCCTCATCCGGCGCGTGAGAAAGCCAGGGGATCTCCCCGATCAGAGGCGCTTTAATCACGCGCCGCAGCGTTGCGATATACTCCGGGTGACGACGCCCCGGCGGCTGGACATCATTGGCAATCCACCCTGCCAGCGTTAAGCCCGCCTGTTCAATCGCCAGTGCGGTCAGCATCGCGTGGTTAATACACCCAAGCTTTACCCCCACCACAAGAATGACCGGCAACTGCTCGGCCACTACCCAGTCTGCAAAAGTGTAAGCATCGCTCAGTGGCGTAAACCAGCCCCCTGCCCCCTCGACCAGCACCCACTCTGCCTGCTGTTCCAGATGGCGCAGCCCGGCTGAAAGAGCTGCGGGTATTATTGGTTTGCCCGTCGCCGCGCTGGCAATATGTGGTGAGGTTGGCTCGGCGAACGTCCAGGGGTTTACCTCCTCATATGAGAGCGACAGTGTGCTGTTGCGCAAGAGTGCGAGTGCATCGCCGTTACGCAGTCCCGCGGGGGTCAGCTCACTGCCCGAGGCAACGGGTTTGTACCCTGCGGTGCGCCATCCCTGCTTTTTCGCCGCCTGTAGCAAGGCACAACTGGCGACCGTTTTCCCGACCTCAGTGTCTGTTCCGGTGACAAAATAACGTTCAGTCACGGCTGATAACTCCCCAAAATAGTTGATAACTGAGCGGGTAGCCGCCGCCCTGCTGTGGCCAGGCCTGCCGCAGCTGCTGTAACCCTCCCCGCGTTAATCCTGAACGACGTCCGGCATGAAGATGGGTTGCCCCAATGCCTTTGAGCGAACGCATCGCCTGCGTCACCTCATCAAAATGCAGGGTGAGAGTTTCCACACCGGCCTGATAACGCCGCCCTGCAAGCGCGGCATGGATCTGCTCAATAGCCATAAAGCGATTAGCATGAGGCAGACCATCTACCGCCCGCCACGCCTGGTTCAGCTCCGGTAGCGAGCCGTGCGCGAGGGTGGTAAAGGCCACATACCCGCCCGGACGAACCACCCGGCAGAGCTCGTTTACCGCCTGACGCAGCGAATTGCACCACTGCACAGCCAGGTTGCTCCAGGCAAGGCAAAACTGCCCGTCAGGGAAGGGCATGGCTTCAATATCACCCTGTACGTAATGGTGTGCCGTTTGCTGCTGACGGGCTTCATCCAGCATGGGCACGCTGAGATCGAACGCGGTGACCTGCGCCCCCAGACGTCGCCAGTAGTGCCCTGTCGAACCGGGGCCGCATCCGGCATCCAGTACATTGCGAACCGGAATGTTGCCCAGACGGGAGAGCAGCAGTTCAGTGCTCTGGCGCTGCACGTCGTCGTGTTGCCGGTAGTGTTGCGCCGCCCGCCCGAAGGCACGGGCCACGGCCTGCTTATTGACTGGCGTCATTCAGCACCTCCAGCAACTGCGTGATATCTGCGGCTTCATGGGCCGCAGTAAGTGTAAGGCGCAGACGGGCGGTCCCCGCGGGCACCGTCGGCGGTCGGATGGCCGTGACCCAACATCCGCGATCGCGCAGGGCGCCGGCCAGCATGAGCGCGCGGCTGTTTTCACCCACCCTTAACGGCTGAATGGCACTCTGCGATCCGCTTATCGTTAACCCCAGCGACGATGCGCCAGCGCGAAACTGGGCAACCCGTTCAGCAAGCTTTTCGCGTCGCGCATCGCCTTCTGCACTGCGGATGACGTTGAGCGACGCCAGAAGCGCCACCGCCTGAGCAGGCGGCATTGAGGTGCTGTAAATCAGGTGGCGGGCGAACTGCAATAAATAATCGGCTACCGGTTCACGGCAGAGCACGGCCGCTCCGCTCACGCCCATGCCCTTACCAAAGGTGACGACCAGGATATCGGGCATGACCTGTCGGGCATGACAGCTGCCGCGTCCGGCCTCACCCCACACGCCAATGCCGTGCGCATCATCAACCATCAGCCAGCCCCCGGCGCTGCGCGTCAGGGCGTAAAGATCGGCGAGTGGGGCCGCATCGCCGTCCATGCTGAAAATACCCTCAGTCACCACCAGTTGCTCTCCGGCAACAGGCTTTTGCAGCAGCGTGGCAAGGTGGGCGGTGTCGTTATGGTGAAACCGGCGTAACCGGGCGGGACTGCGATCGGCAGCCTCCAGTAACGATGCGTGACTGAGCCGGTCGGCCAGGATCCGATCATCTTTAGCCATCAGAGCCGTAATCACGGCCTGATTGGCGGCAAAACCGGAGATAAACAGCAGTGCCCGCGGGTAGCCGAGCCACTCCGCCAGCGCCTCTTCGAGCTCGCGATGAGCAGCGGTATAGCCACTGACGTGACCCGATCCGCCACTGCCCACGCCGTAGCGTTCAGCGCCCTGTTGCCAGGCGCGAATCAGCGCCGGGTGCTGGCTGAGTCCCAGATAATCATTACTGGAGAAATTGAGGTAGCGGTGTGCCTCCTGAATCAGCCAGCGCCCTGCGCCCTGCCCGACGCAGTGGCGCGTTCGAAACGCGTCATTCACGCGACGGGCTCGGTTAGCCTCGTCGATACGTTGCTGCCAGCTCACAGGGCGGCCGCGTTATAGAACTGCTCAGTGTCAGCATGCAGCAGTTGCTGTTCCAGATGTTGCTGCTGCTCGTTATCTCCGGCCTGTACATCCGTCTGCTGCGGGTTAAGCCCCAGTTTGCGGAACAACTGCACGTCTTTGTCTTCCTCCGGATTGGGTGTAGTCAGCAGTTTGCAGCCGTAGAAAATGGAGTTTGCTCCGGCCATAAAGCACATCGCCTGGGTTTGCTCGTTCATCTGCTCACGCCCGGCTGAGAGACGCACGAAGGAGGTCGGCATCATGATACGGGCCACAGCAATGGTGCGGATAAATTCAAAGGCATCAACGTCATCGGTATCCGCAAGCGGCGTCCCCTTAACTTTCACCAGCATGTTAATGGGTACGCTCTCCGGCGGGGTCGGCAGATTCGCCAGTTGCAGCAGAAGTCCGGCGCGGTCTTTCACCGTTTCTCCCAGCCCGACAATCCCACCAGAACACACTTTGATGCCGGCATCCCGCACTTTACCGAGGGTATCAAGACGCTCCTGGTACGTGCGGGTGGTGATGATGTTGCCGTAAAACTCCGGCGAGGTATCGAGGTTGTGGTTGTAGTAATCCAGCCCCGCCGTGGCCAGACGCTGAGCCTGACTGTCGCTGAGCGTGCCAAGGGTCATGCAGGCCTCAAGCCCCATTGCTTTGACCCCTTCAACCATCTGCTCAAGGTAGGGCATATCGCGATCGTGAGGGTTTTTCCAGGCCGCGCCCATACAAAAACGGGTCGATCCGGCGTTTTTCGCTTTGCGGGCAGAGTCCAGCACCTGCTCCACTTCCATCAGGCGCTCGGCTTCCAGCCCGGTTTTATAGCGCGCACTTTGCGGGCAATATTTGCAATCTTCCGGGCATGCGCCGGTTTTGATCGACAACAGCGTACTGACCTGCACCTGGCGCGGATCGAAGTGCTGACGATGCACGATTTGGGCCTCGAACAGCAGTTCAAGGAGAGGTTTATCAAAAAGCTCAGTGACCTGCGACAGTGTCCAGCGTGCGTGGTGAGCCATAGGGCGTCTCCAAAGGGTGTTGTAAAAATTCGATTCGGGTTATACTCGTAAACCTAAATGTTTTCAATTTGGTTTACAAGTCGATTATGACAGCGGACGATCTTGCCTTTGACCGGCGCCATATCTGGCACCCCTATACCTCTATGACCTCTCCTCTGCCGGTTTATCCGGTCCAGTCCGCGCACGGCTGCGAGCTTCTGTTGAGCAGCGGCGAGCGTCTTATCGACGGCATGTCCTCCTGGTGGGCGGCGATCCACGGCTATAGCCACCCGGTACTGAATGCGGCGATGAAAGCGCAGATTGATGAGATGTCGCATGTGATGTTTGGTGGTATTACCCATTCGCCCGCCGTTACGCTGTGCCGCAAACTGGTGGCAATGACCCCGGATAACCTGGAGTGCGTGTTTCTGGCCGATTCCGGCTCGGTCGCGGTGGAAGTGGCGATGAAGATGGCCCTCCAGTACTGGCAGGCAAAAGGGGAGCCTCGTCAGCGATTTCTTACCTTTCGCAATGGCTACCACGGCGACACCTTTGGTGCGATGTCAGTCTGCGACCCGGATAACTCCATGCACAGTCTCTGGCAGGGTTATCTTCCTGAGAACCTCTTTGCCCCCGCACCGCAAAGCCGTTTCGACGGCGAGTGGGATGAGCACGATCTGGTGGGTTTTGCCCGTCTGATGGCAGCGCATCGCCATGAGATTGCCGCCGTAATTCTGGAGCCTGTCGTACAGGGCGCGGGCGGCATGCGGATGTACCATCCCGCATGGCTCAAACGCATCCGTAAAATGTGTGACCGGGAAGGCATTTTGTTGATTGCCGATGAGATAGCCACTGGCTTTGGTCGCACCGGAAAAATGTTTGCCTGCGACCATGCAGGGGTGGCTCCCGATATCCTCTGCCTCGGTAAAGCGCTGACCGGCGGCACCATGACGCTGTCGGCTACCCTTACCTCCCGCGCGGTCGCTGACACTATCAGCAACGGTGACGCGGGTTGTTTTATGCATGGCCCGACCTTTATGGGCAACCCATTGGCCTGCGCTGCGGCCAACGCCAGCCTGAGCCTGCTGGAGAACGGGGAGTGGCAGTCACAGGTTGCCGCTATTGACGCGCAGCTACGGACAGCCCTCTTACCGGCCCGTGCAAGCCACAACGTAGCCGACGTGCGTGTACTTGGGGCGATTGGCGTCGTTGAAACGACAAAAGCAGTGAACATGGCCGCCCTGCAGCGTTTCTTCGTCGATGAGGGGGTCTGGATCCGCCCGTTTGGACGCCTGATTTACCTGATGCCGCCTTACGTCATCTCCCCCGAACAGCTCACCTGCCTGACGGATGCGGTGACGGCGGCCGTCTGGCGTGACGATCTCTTTATGGCTTAAGCGTGGCTTGCGTTGGGTGTAAATGGACTAAAATAGAAGGCTGACAATCGACCTGCGGAGGTGAAATGAAACTGGTAAGCCATGACTTACACGACGGGGATAAACTGCATCATCGTCATGTCTTCAACGGCATGGGTTATGACGGTGATAATATTTCTCCCCATCTGGCATGGGACGATGTGCCCGCCGGCACCAGGAGCTTTGTGGTGACCTGTTACGATCCGGATGCGCCTACGGGTTCCGGCTGGTGGCACTGGGTGGTGGTGAATCTGCCTGCGGATACCCGTGTGCTGCCCCAGGGATCAGGTTCGTCACTGACCGCCCTGCCGGAGGGTGCGCTTGAGACCCGTACCGATTTTGGCACGGCAGGCTATGGCGGTGCCGCACCACCAAAGGGTGAGACGCACCGCTATGTTTTCACTGTTTTCGCGCTCAATGTTCCCGCCCTTGAGGTCGACGAAAATGCCAGCGGCGCAATGGTCGGTTTTAACGTCCATTTCCATACCCTGGCCAGTGCCTCCATTACCGTGTATTTCAGCTAGAACATCACTGAATTGAAGCCGATTTGCACAATCGGCTTCCCGTTTCGCTCAACTTAGTATAAAAAAGCAGGCTTCTGAGGAATTCATTTAAACTTGTACAGCTGGAGCACTCCTTGAACACATTCTCGGTTTCTCGTCTGACGCTGGCACTGGCTTTTGGCGTGACATTGACCGCCTGCAGCTCAACGCCACCGGATCAACTTCCTTCCACGCAAACGGCGCCGGGTACGGCTTCCCGTCCGGTCCTCTCTGCGGGCGAAGCGAAAAACTTTGTTGCGGCGAATTACTTTGCCTCTTTGACGCCCAACGCTGAAGCGTGGAAACCGTTCGCTATCCGCGTTCCGGCGCAGGCGAATTTCGTAGTAGGTCCGGCCGGAACGCCAGGCGTGACCCACACCACCATTCAGGCAGCCGTTGATGCGGCAATTAACAAGCACTCCAGCGATCGTCAGTTTATCGCCGTGATGCCGGGCGACTATGAAGGCACAGTCTTTGTCCCCGCAGCTTCCGGCAGCGTGACAATTTACGGCACCGGTGAGAAGCCGCTTGACGTAAAAATTGGTCTTGCTATCGATGCGGAAATGGATGCAAACACCTGGCGTAAGCTGGTGAACCCGTCAGGCAAATACATGCCGGGTAAACCGGCCTGGTACATGTTTGATAACTGCCAGAACAAACGTACGGCAACCATCGGCGTGATGTGCTCTGCAGTCTTCTGGTCACAGAACAATGGCCTGCAACTGCAGAACCTGACCATCCAGAATACCCTTGGGGACAGCGTTGACGCTGGTAACCATCAGGCCGTGGCCTTCCGTAGCGATGGTGACAAAGTTCAGTTGAATAACGTGAACATCCTGGGGCGTCAGAACACCTTCTTTGTGACCAACAGCGGCGTTGAAAATGCCCTGCGTACCGATCGTCAGACGCGTACTCAGGTTACCAACAGCTACATAGAAGGCGATGTTGATATCGTCGCGGGTCGTGGTGCGGTGGTATTCGACAATACCGATTTCCGGATAGTTAACTCCCGTACGCAGCAGGAAGGTTATGTCTTTGCCCCGGCAACGCTGTCCAACATCTACTATGGCTTCCTCGCCACCAACAGCCGCTTTACCGCGGCGGGCAACGGTGTCGCACAACTGGGTCGCTCGCTGGACGTTGATGGCAATACCAATGGCCAGGTGGTTATTCGTGATAGCGTCATCAACGAAGGCTTTAACGTCGCGAAGCCCTGGGGAAATGCGGCGATCTCCGGTCGCGCCTTTGCAGGCAATACGGGTGCCGTGGACGACAAAGGCAACGTTCAGCGTCAGTTGAATGACAGCCAGTTCAATCGTGCCTGGGAATTTAATAACCGTGGCGTAGGCAGCCAGGTCGTGGCAGAACCCAAAAAGTAACCGCCACGGATAACAAAAAACCTCGCCGCGGCGAGGTTTTTTTATGGCTCAGACTTAGTGAGCGTTCACCACCACCCACATTGGCCCCTGACCTACCGCATAGCGGGCTTTTTCAGTCAGTAGTCCCTGCGCACCTGCAATTTCATACAGTGCGATATGGTGTGATTTTTGTCCGGCGGCAATCAGGAATTTACCGCTATGGTCGACATTAAAACCGCGCGGTTGCGTCTCTGTCGATTGATGGCCTTCAACAGCCAGAATACTGCCATCTTCAGAGACACTGAACACGGTAATCACGCTGGCGGTACGGTCGCAGGCGTACAGGTGGCGACCGTCCGGGGTGATGTGGATATCTGCTGCCCAGCGCGTGCCGGTGAAATCAGCCGGCATCATGTCGAGCGTCTGCACGCATTCGATGTTGCCGTGCGCATTGCTGAGCTGCCATACGTCAACCGAGCTGTTCAGTTCGTTAACGCAATAGGCATAGCGCTGGTTGGGATGAAAGGCAATATGACGCGGGCCAGCGCCTTCCACCGTGGCGACTTCAGCAGGCTCTTGCGCCAACAGATTGCCCTCCTCCGTCAGGGTGAACAGGCAGATTCGATCCTGTTTCAGTGCCGGCACCCACAGCGTGTGGTTATCCGGGGAAATATTCGCGGAATGACACCCTTCCAGCCCTTCCACCACGTCCAGGGTCTCCGTCGGGATACCATCGTCCAGTTTGGTGACGCTCACACAGCCTGCGTTGTAGGAGCCGCTAAACAGGAAACGTCCGCTGCGATCGGTAGAAATATGCGTCGGGCTGCCTGGCAACGCCGCTTCGGCGGTAAAGGTCAGCGCACCATCATCAGGCGCAATGCGGTAGGCGATAACGCGGAATTCCGGGCGTACGCCCACATAAAGGTAGCGCTTGTCAGGGCTGATGACCATCGGCTGAACCTGGCCCGGCACATCCACCACCTGCACCAGCGTCAGGGTGCCTTCCTGATTTAAACGCCAGACATGGATTTGCTGACTTTCCGGACTGGCGGTATAAACGGTTTGCTTCATGAATACTCCTTTCCTCAATACTGCGTTAATTAACCAGGATAGCCTTTTTTCGTCGTTAATGCCGAATTTCGCCCTGAGATTTTGCCCGCAGGCCGACCCGGTGTACCATCCGGGAGAGCTAAAATTGATCATTGACCACGGAAAACGCCATGACCTCGCGAGTGATTGCACTGGATTTAGACGGTACCTTACTGACCCCCAAAAAAACGCTTCTCCCCGCTTCGCTGGAAGCGCTCGCCCGCGCTAAAGCCGCCGGGCACCAGTTAATTATTGTTACCGGACGGCATCACATCGCCATCCATCCTTTTTATCAGGCGCTGGCCCTCGATACACCTGCAATTTGCTGTAATGGCACTTATTTGTATGATTATCATGCAAAAAAAGTGTTAACTGCCGATCCGCTGCCTGTATCACAAGCCCTGCAGTTGATTGAGATGCTGGACACCCACGACGTTCACGGCCTGATGTATGTCGACAATGCCATGCTGTACGAAAAACCAACCGGCCATGTCATTCGTACCCATAACTGGGCGCAAACGCTGCCGCCTGAACAACGTCCGGTCTTTACTCAGGTCGATTCTCTGCGTGCGGCGGCAAGCGAAGTCGAGGCTATCTGGAAGTTTGCCCTGACGGATGAAGACACAGAGAAACTGAAACGTTTTGCGTGCAGCGTTGAACAGACGCTGGGGCTGGAATGCGAGTGGTCCTGGCATGACCAGGTGGATATTGCGCGCAGCGGTAACAGCAAAGGCAAGCGTCTGACCGAGTGGGTCACGTCGCAGGGTCTCTCCATGCAGGACGTGGTTGCTTTTGGTGATAACTATAACGACATCAGCATGCTGGAAGCGGCAGGTGTAGGGGTCGCGATGGGTAATGCCGATGACGCGGTGAAAGCCCGCGCCAATGTCGTGATTGGTGATAACACTACCGACAGCATCGCCAGCTTTATCTACAGCCACCTGCTGTGATCAGGCGGTAATCGATACGCTCTTGATTTGTGCGTAGAGCCACTGGCCGGGTTTGATATTAAGTTCATCCCTGGCCCAGGGGCTGATACGCGCCCACAATGAACGTCCGCCTACATCCAGTTGCACTTCTACCTGCCCGTCTACGTCAAAAATGGCCATCACTTTAGCCCGCAAAATGTTGCGAATACTGGTATGGGTCGGCGGCTGTAGCACCAGCGAGACATCGGTGGCCTGAATGCGAATGCGCACGTCAGACTGCAACGGGCGATCCAGTTTATTGACCCACAGAGGCTGGTCGCCCAGCGCCAGTGCCGTCATGGCGTAGTGTGGATGGTGCTCCAGTATGCTCGCTTTCAGCACGCTGCTTTGCTGATCCTGAGGCAGCCAGGGGTGCATAACCCGACTTCCCCAGACATCTTCCAGATTGCCGCAGGCTTTCACCTCACCCGCCTCCAGCACCATGACTTTGTCGGCCAGGTGAAGGATCTCATCCAGCGCGTGGCTGACGTAAAGCATCGGAATATTAATCTCTTTTGTCAGACGCTGCAGATAAGGAAGCAGCTCACGCTTACGCGGGATATCCAGCGAAGCCAGCGGCTCGTCCAGCAAGAGGAGTTCCGGGGCGGTCAGCAGCGCGCGGCCAATGGCAACGCGTTGTTTTTCACCGCCGGACAGCCCGCCGGGCAAGCGGTCCAGCAGAGCTTCAATACCCAGCAACGCCACCAGCTTGTCAAACTGCCCGGTCATGGATTTCGCCATGCCATAGCGGAGATTACCCAGTACCTTATAGTGAGGGAACAGACGCGCATCCTGGAAAACGTAACCGACGCGGCGCTTTTCCGGCGGCAGACAGATTTTCTTTTGTGCATCGTACAGCACACGATTGTTAAGAATAATGTGGCCGCTTTGGGGGCGCGTCAGGCCACTGATGGCATTGATGAGCGAGGTTTTACCCGCGCCTGATACCCCAAAAATTGCGGTGATACCGCTGGCAGGCAGCGATTCATTAAGGCGCAGTGTGTGTGTTCCCAGCGTCTGGGTGAAATTGAGCTCCAGCATCCCGGTTATCTCCCAATCCGTTTACGGCTCAAACGCGCCAGCCACTCTGAGAACAACAGCGAAACCAGCGCCAGCACGATTGAGATAATACACAGGCGGGCGGCAGCGCCTTCCCCTCCCGGCATCTGAATCAGGGTATACATCGCCGAAGGGATAGTGCGCGTTTCGCCAGGAATATTGGAGACAAAGGTGATAGTCGCACCGAATTCACCGAGCGAGCGGGCAAAGGCCAGCACGGTGCCCGCAATGATACCGGGCAGGGTTAACGGAAGCGTGATGGTCACAAAAACCCGCAGGCGGCCTGCCCCTAAGGTTCGGGCTGCCTGTTCAAGCCTGGTGTCTACTCCTTCAAGCGCCAGACGGATGGCACGCACCATGAGCGGGAAGGCCATCACCGCCGCCGCCAGCACCGCACCCCGCCAGCTAAAGGCCAGCGTAATGCCAAACCAGTCAAAGAGTTTTTCGCCGATAAATCCCCGCCTTCCCATAGCAATCAGCAGCAGATATCCCACCACAACCGGAGGGAGCACCAGGGGGAGATGAAGGAGGCTGTCGAGTAGCGCTTTGCCAGGAAAAGTGCAGCGCACCAGCAGCCAGGCGAAGAAGATCCCAAAAGGCAGACTAAAGAGAACCGCAAGGGATGAGACTTTAAGGCTCAGCAATACCGCCTGCCATTCGGGATCCGTTAATATCATCAGTGGGTCGTAAATCCGTAACGTTTGAAGATGGCGGACGCTTCGGGGCCTTTCAGGTAGTCATAAAAGGCGCTAACCGCCGCAGTGTTATGCCCCGCTGTCACGGCCATCGGGTACTCCACTTTTTTGTGACTCTCTTCGGGGAAGGTTCCGACGACTTTCACCCCTTTGCTGGCCACGGCGTCGGAGCCGTAGACGATGCCCAACGGCGCTTCGTTACGTTCAACCAGCGCCAGAGCGCCGCGTACATCTTCCGCCGGTGCCAGGGCCGGAGACAAGGCTTCCCACGCGCCCAGTTTCTGCAAGGCCGCTTTGGCATAGATGCCTGCCGGAACGTGTTCAGGGTCGCCTACCGCCAGACGCCCGCCTTTGAGCAAACTTTTCCAGTCAGTGTTGCTATCAATGGTGATATTGCTCTGTGCGCTGGCTTTTGGTGCCACCGCAACCAGGCTGTTGCCGAGCAGCGTGTCACGGGTCGCCGTATCGATGCTTTTCTTCTCTACCGCATAGTCCATCCACTTCTGATCGGCAGAAATAAAGAGATCGGCAGGGGCACCCGCTTCAATCTGACGCGCCAGCGTAGAAGAAGAGGCAAACGAAGAGACGACCTCGACGTGGTTCTCTTTTTTATACGCAGCGGCAATATCCTCCATCGCATTAGTCAGCGACGCTGCCGCAAAAACCGTGATTTTCCCTTCCTCAGCCACGGCGTGACCGGCGATGGAAAGCGATAATGTTGCCCCGGCAAAAAGGCGTAACCATGTACGTGCCATCTCTAACTCCTGTGCGTGTCGTTATATATTCCAGAATATAGCGATGATAACAGATATTACCGGGGGAGAGATCATACCTCTGAAGCATTACAGGAATTAATAAGATACCGGCAGGAGTGGACGTTACTTAAAAAGCAAAACGCCCGCAAAAGCGGGCGTTTACAGAAATCAGCGGTTTTTCGCGGGACGATCGCGGTGACCAATACCGGAGAACACGTTAAACACTTCACCCAGGCCATAAATCAAACCCAGGATGATTGCCATCACCACCGGGACCATGACTACGGCGAAAACCAGACTCTTTAACAACTCTAACATGGTCGACTCCATTCAGTGTGAATTGACTATTTTAACCTGCACTTTCAAAAAAACACTCCCCTTTTGTGCCATCGCCCTGCTTTGCAGGACGTTTTCAGGTAGCTGTGGCTTTCCGGTCCTCCGCTCCACCGGAGGGTATGTCGCGCCTAACGCATTAATCTTCAGGCAAATCACGTCAAACGTTGCGCATTAGGCTTATAGTGGCTTTTCCTTCACAATAGTGGTTTTAAGCCAGGACACGACGCTATGCAGGCTGAAATTCTTCTTACTCTTAAACTCCAGCAACGCCTCTTCGCCGATCCCCGACGTATTGCCCTGCTTAAACAGATAGCGCTGACCGGATCGATAAGCCAGGGGGCCAAAAATGCAGGTATCAGCTATAAAAGCGCCTGGGATGCTATCAATGAAATGAACCAGCTTAGCGAGCATACGCTGGTGGAACGCGCAACGGGCGGCAAAGGCGGCGGCGGCGCACTGGTCACCCGCTACGGGCAGCGGCTTATCCAACTTTATGACCTGCTTGGGCAAATCCAGCAAAAAGCCTTTGATGTACTGAGCGACGATGAAGCTTTGCCGCTGAACAGTTTGCTGGCGGCGATTTCCCGTTTTTCACTGCAAACCAGCGCCCGCAACCAGTGGTTTGGCACCATAACGGCGCTTGAATACAAGCAGGTACAACAGTATGTCGAGGTGCTGCTGGCAGATGGCGAAACCTCACTGAAAGTGGCAATCACAGCCCAGAGCGCGCAACGCCTGGATCTGGTGCGGGGGAAACAGGTGCTGGTATTACTGAAAGCGCCCTGGGTTGGCATTACGCTGGACGATACCCAGGCATCCTGCGCGGATAATAAACTTCGTGGATACATCAGCCATATTGAACGTGGCGAAACCCAGAGCGAAGTATTGATGACCCTCCCTGATGGCCAGCAGCTCTGCGCCACCCTTCCGCTGGCTGAAACGCAAGATCTGGCAGAAGGGGGGCAGGTCACCGCATATTTTAATGCCGATAAGGTTATTCTTGCCACGTTGTGCTGAGCCGATTGACAAGTTGTTGTTCAGGACGTATCCCTGTGGTATCGCTGCAAAAAATGGGATACATCATGTCATCATTGCAAATTGCGCAAGGCACGTTTCGTCTGAGTGACACCCGCACGCTCACCATAGAGAATTTAACCCTGAGCGCCGGGGAGAGTTGGGCGTTTGTCGGCGCAAACGGTAGCGGTAAATCCGCGCTCGCCAGAGCCCTCGCCGGGGAGCTGACGCTCCTCAACGGCGCACGCCAGTGCACATTTACCCGTATCACCCGCCTCTCTTTCGAGCAGTTACAGAAGCTGGTAAGCGAGGAGTGGCAACGTAACAACACCGATCTGCTGAGTCCTGGTGAAGAGGATACCGGTCGTACCACGGCGGACATCATTCAGGAAGAGGTCAGAGACCGTGCGCGCTGCCAGGCGCTGGCGGAACGTTTTGGTATTACCCACCTGCTCGCCCGCCGGTTTAAGTATCTCTCGACCGGTGAGACCCGAAAGACGCTGCTCTGTCAGGCCCTGATGTCGCAACCGGATCTGCTGATTCTTGATGAACCCTTCGACGGGCTCGACGTCCAGTCGCGCGAACAGCTGGCTGAATTACTCGCGGAGTTAAATACTGACGGCTATACCCTGGTGCTGGTGCTGAACCGGTTCGATGAGATCCCACGTTTTGTGCAGCGTGCAGGAGTGCTGGTCGACTGCACCCTGACGGCGACGGGGGAAAAGGCCACCCTGCTGGAGCAGGCGCTGATAGCCCAACTGGCGCACAGTGAAAAACTGTCGGGTATGCGTCTGCCGGAGCCTGATGCTCCGCCAGCCCGCGAGTTGCTCAACCAGGGCGAGCCGCTGATTGTTCTTAACGATGGCCTCGTCTCTTACAACGATCGGCCCATCATTCAGCATCTCAACTGGACGGTGAAAGCGGGAGAACACTGGCAGATCAGTGGCCCTAACGGCGCAGGAAAATCGACGCTGTTAAGTTTAGTGACCGGCGATCATCCTCAGGGGTACAGCAACGATTTGACCTTATTTGGGCGCCGTCGCGGCAGCGGAGAAACCATCTGGGACATCAAAAAGCACATAGGTTATGTCAGCAGTAGCTTGCATCTGGATTACCGCGTCAGCACCACCGTGCGCAACGTCATTCTTTCAGGGTATTTCGATTCGATTGGGCTTTACCAGGCGGTATCAGATAAACAGCGTAAGCTCGCACAGCAGTGGCTGGATATTCTGGGCTTCACTGCCCAAACGGCTGATGCCCCTTTCCATAGTCTCTCCTGGGGGCAGCAGCGGCTTGCGCTTATCGTCCGCGCGCTGGTGAAGCACCCGACCTTACTGATTCTGGATGAACCTTTACAGGGATTGGATCCGCTAAACCGCCAGTTGATCAGACGTTTTATTGACGTGCTTATCGGGGAAGGTGAAACGCAGCTGCTGTTTGTTTCTCATCATGCTGATGATGCCCCTGACTGTATCACGCACCGCTTACAATTTGTGTCCGATGGCGAGGGCTGGCGCTATCAGTTTGATTAAGTTTCATGGGCGGGAGCTGTCGCTCCTGCTCTCTTGTCGATTCATTTTCGGATTTTATGCATCATTCGTTATTCATTCTTTTGATTTATAATCTCTTTTTCCGCTCTATCCCTGCATTGAAATCTTAGTGTAAGCGATTCCACAAACTTATCGCATATCACAGTTTTGACATCTCTGTTATGCTACTGTTAGTTCATAACATACGCCTAATGGAGTGAAAAATGAAAGTTCTTGTCACCGGTGGTAGCGGTTACATAGGAAGCCATACCTGCGTACAATTGCTGCAAAATGGCCATGACGTCATCATTCTCGACAACCTCTGTAACAGTAAGCGTAGCGTGGTGCCGGTGCTGGAGCGCCTCGGCGGAAAATCCGCGCTTTTCGTTGAAGGGGATATTCGCGACGAAGCGCTGATGGCGGAAATCCTGCATGACCATGCTATTGAGGCTGTCATCCATTTTGCTGGCTTAAAAGCCGTCGGTGAATCGGTCGCTAAACCGCTGGAGTATTACGATAACAACGTGAACGGTACTCTGCGGCTGGTGAATGCCATGCGCGCGGCTAACGTCAAGAACTTCATTTTCAGCTCTTCCGCCACCGTCTACGGCGATCAGCCCAACATCCCCTATGTCGAAAGTTTCCCGACCGGCACCCCACAAAGCCCGTACGGCAAAAGCAAACTGATGGTGGAACAGATTCTGGCGGATCTGCAAAAAGCCCAACCAGAGTGGAGCATTGCCCTGCTGCGTTACTTCAACCCGGTTGGCGCACATCCGTCAGGGGATATGGGGGAAGACCCGCAAGGTATTCCCAATAACCTGATGCCCTACATCGCACAGGTTGCTGTCGGTCGTCGCGATTCGCTGGCCATTTTCGGCAATGATTACCCGACGCCTGATGGCACCGGCGTCAGGGATTACATCCACGTCATGGATCTGGCCGATGGCCACGTTGCCGCCATGGAGAAACTGGCCGGTAAATCAGGTGTACACACCTATAACCTCGGTGCGGGCGTAGGCAGTAGCGTACTGGATGTGGTTAACGCCTTCAGCAAAGCCTGCGGCAAGCCCGTCAGCTACCACTTTGCACCCCGTCGCGATGGCGATCTCCCGGCGTACTGGGCGGATGCCAGCAAAGCAGACACTGAACTCAACTGGCGCGTTACCCGCACGCTTGATGAGATGGCACAAGATACCTGGCGCTGGCAGTCTCGCCACCCGCAAGGCTACGAAGATTAAGGAAGGATCATGACGCAATTCAATCCGGTCGATCATCCGCATCGCCGTTACAACCCCCTGACCGGGCAATGGATCCTGGTCTCCCCGCACCGTGCCAAACGCCCGTGGCAAGGCGCGCAGGAGACGCCGTCGAAAGAAACGCTGCCGAAACATGATCCGGACTGTTTCCTCTGCCCGGGTAATACCCGTGTCACAGGAGACAAAAACCCCGATTATCCGAGCACCTATGTCTTCACCAACGATTTTGCAGCCCTGATGACCGACACGCCGGATGCGCCAGAAAGTGACGACCCGCTGATGCGCAGTCAGGGCGCTCGCGGCACCAGCCGCGTCATCTGCTTCTCGCCGGATCACAGCAAGACGCTGCCAGAACTGAGCCTGAGCGCGCTGGAAGATGTGGTGAAAACCTGGCAGGAACAGACGCTGGAGCTGGGTCAACGCTATCCGTGGATTCAGGTGTTTGAGAATAAAGGCGCGGCCATGGGTTGCTCTAACCCACACCCGCATGGGCAAATCTGGGCCAACAGCTTCCTGCCTAATGAAGCCGAACGCGAAGACCGACTGCAGAGAGAATACTTCAGTCAGTACGGTTCACCTATGCTTGTGGATTATGCCGCTCGTGAAAGCAAAGACGGCAGCCGCACGGTTGTGGAGACCGAACACTGGCTGGCGGTTGTGCCTTACTGGGCCGCGTGGCCGTTTGAGACATTGCTGCTGCCAAAAGCCCATATCCTGCGGATGACGGATCTCACCGATGCCCAGCGCAGCGATCTGGCGCTGGCACTGAAGCGCCTCACCAGCCGTTACGATAATCTGTTCCAGTGCTCGTTCCCTTACTCTATGGGATGGCATGGCGCGCCCTTTATTGAACAGGACAATACCCACTGGCAGCTGCATGCGCACTTCTATCCGCCGCTGCTGCGTTCTGCCACCGTGCGTAAATTTATGGTCGGATATGAAATGCTCGCGGAAACGCAACGCGATCTGACTGCCGAACAAGCTGCCGAACGCCTGCGCGCGGTCAGTGACATCCATTTTCGCGAATCAGGAGTTTAAAATGAGTCTGAAAGAAAAAACGCTTGCTCTGTTTGCTGAAAAATTTGGCTACCCTGCCACTCATACCATCCAGGCACCGGGGCGCGTGAACCTGATTGGTGAACATACCGATTATAACGACGGTTTCGTGCTCCCCTGTGCCATTGATTACCAGACGGTAATCAGCTGTACCCCACGTCCTGACAATATTGTGCGCGTTATAGCCGCAGATTATGACAATCAGCAGGATGAGTTTTCCCTTGATGACCCTATCGTGACGCATCAGAGCCAACAGTGGTCTAACTATGTGCGTGGCGTGGTAAAACACCTGCAACAGCGCAACAACACCTTCCACGGCGCGGATCTGGTGATCAGCGGCAACGTTCCACAGGGTGCGGGGCTAAGCTCCTCGGCTTCGCTGGAAGTGGCGGTGGGGACGGTCTTCCAGCAGCTGTATCATCTGCCGCTGGATGGCGCCCAGATAGCGCTTAATGGCCAGGAGGCGGAGAATCAGTTTGTCGGCTGTAACTGCGGCATCATGGATCAGCTCATCTCTGCGCTTGGCAAGAAAGACCATGCTCTGCTTATCGACTGCCGCTCCCTGGGAACCAAAGCGGTTTCCATGCCGGAAGGGGTGGCTATCGTCATCATTAACAGCAACTTTAAGCGTACGCTGGTGGGAAGTGAGTACAACACCCGCCGCGAACAGTGCGAAACCGGTGCGCGTTTCTTCCAGCAAAAAGCGCTGCGTGACGTCGATATCGCTCAGTTTAATGCCGTGGCGCATGAGCTTGATCCGGTGGTGGCAAAACGCGTTCGCCATGTGTTGACCGAAAACGCCCGCACCGTTGAAGCGGCTTCCGCCCTGGAAAAAGGGGATTTGAAACGCATGGGTGAACTGATGGCGGAATCCCACGCCTCTATGCGTGACGACTTCGAAATTACCGTCCCACAAATTGATACACTGGTTGAGATTGTAAAAGGGGTGATTGGCGATCACGGCGGCGTGCGTATGACCGGCGGTGGTTTCGGTGGTTGCATCGTATCACTGGTGCCCGAATCAATGGTGGATACCGTTAAACAAGCGGTAGAAGCACAATACGAAGCGAAAACCGGGATCAAAGAGACCTTTTATGTCTGTAAACCATCACAGGGAGCAGGACAGTGCTAAATGAAACCACCGGGGCCGCACCTGACGGCCTGCCTTTTCGAGTGATTACCCTGCGCAACAGCGCAGGGATGGTTGTAAGCGTTATGGACTGGGGGGCCACCCTGCTCTCCGCCCGGGTACCGATGAAAGACGGGACCGTTCGTGAAGCGCTGTTAGGCTGTGCCACGCCTGAACACTACATTGAGCAGACCGCCTTTCTGGGTGCCTCAGTGGGGCGCTATGCCAACCGTATAGCGAACAGCTCGTTTACTCTGGACGGTAAAACCTACCCACTCACCCCAAGCCAGGGGAAAAACCAGCTGCACGGCGGCCCGGAAGGCTTCGACAAGCGTCGCTGGAAAATTGAGCGTCAGAACGACAGCGAAGCCCTGCTCTCTATTACCTCTCCCGATGGGGACCAGGGTTTTCCAGGTAACGTTCTCGCCAGCGTGCTCTACCGGCTGGATGACGATAACCGCCTTGCGATTGAATACCAGGCGACTACCGACAAGCCCTGCCCTGTCAATCTTACTAACCATGCTTATTTCAATCTTGATGGCGAGCAGAGCGATGTGCGTAACCATACCCTGCAACTGCTGGCCGATACCTATCTTCCGGTTGATGAGATGGGGATCCCGGTTGGTAGTCTGAAAAAAGTAGCCTTAACCAGCTTCGATTTTCGCCAGCCGAAACCTATCGCCCTGGAATTCCTCAGCGATGACGATCAGCGGGCCGTGAAGGGCTATGATCATGCGTTCTTACTGCAGACCCAGGGCGACGTCACAAAGCCAGCCGCCCAGCTATGGTCAACAGATAAGCAGCTGCAGATGACCGTCTTCACTACTGCACCCGCCTTACAGTTTTACTCCGGTAACTATCTGGAAGGCGCCCCGGCGCGGGGTAACAACGTCTACAGCGCGTGGCAGGGCCTGGCGCTGGAAAGTGAATTTTTACCTGATAGCCCCAACCGCCCGGACTTCCCGCAGCCTGACTGCGTGCTTAAGCCCGGCGACAGGTACGTCAGCCAGACGGTGTATCAGTTCATTCCAGCCTGATGTAAAACCCTCCCTGCGGAGGGTTTTTTTTGCCCGAAACGCTGAAAAATCGGTCAGTTATCGACAAAATGGTAACCCCTGATTCACATGCACCTTACACTGCGCGACTATTTTCGCTATGGTTAAGGGTAATCGTTGCTGCGGCGCATCGCCGGGCAATATAATGAGAATTGTTATCATTCAATCAGGCTTATGAGGAGTAAGTATATGGCTGTAACTAAGCTGGTTCTGGTTCGTCACGGCGAAAGTCAGTGGAACAACGAAAACCGCTTTACCGGTTGGTATGACGTTGATCTGTCAGAAAAAGGCGTGGGCGAAGCCAAAGCGGCAGGTAAATTGTTGAAAGACGAAGGCTTCAGCTTCGATTTCGCTTATACCTCTGTGCTGAAACGTGCCATCCACACCCTGTGGAATGTACTGGACGAACTGGATCAGGCCTGGCTGCCGGTTGAGAAATCCTGGAAGCTGAACGAACGCCACTACGGTGCGCTGCAGGGTCTGAACAAAGCGGAAACTGCTGAGAAGTATGGTGACGAGCAGGTTAAGCAATGGCGTCGCGGCTTTGCGGTAACCCCGCCGGAGCTGACTAAAGATGATGAGCGTTACCCGGGCCATGATCCGCGTTACGCAAAACTCACCGATAAAGAGCTGCCGCAGACAGAAAGTCTGGCGTTGACCATCGAACGCGTTGTGCCTTACTGGGAAGAAACCATTCTGCCACGCCTGAAAAGCGGCGAGCGCGTGATCATCGCGGCCCACGGTAACTCCCTGCGTGCGCTGGTGAAATACCTGGATAACATGGGTGAAGATGAAATTCTCGAACTGAACATCCCGACTGGCGTCCCGCTGGTCTATGAGTTCGATGAAAACTTCAAGCCAGTTAAGCATTACTACCTGGGTAACGCCGACGAAATCGCTGCAAAAGCAGCAGCCGTCGCCAACCAGGGTAAAGCGAAGTAATTTTTCGTTTTGCATGAAAAAGCGTGGAGAAATCCACGCTTTTTTTCTTTGTGGGTCCAATACACAAACTCATTTGAGGCTGTGTCGAGGCGGCAAAGGAAGAAATCCCCAGTAACATATAACTATGTAACTGGGGCTTCTGAGTCCGGCCAACAAAGAGACAGACCAAAGGATGAAGTGTATTTATTTGCGGCGGGCTTTTACTGCCTCTGCCAGCTGACGCAACAGGATTTCCGTGTCTTCCCAGCCGATACAGGCGTCGGTCACACTCTTGCCATAGACCAGCGGTTCACTGCTTTCCAGACTCTGATTACCTTCTACCAGATGACTTTCAATCATCACGCCCATAATGGCGTTTTCGCCACTGGCAATCTGGCCACAGACATCCGTACCCACGTCCATCTGCTTTTTAAACTGCTTGCTGGAGTTTGCATGGCTGAAGTCAATCATGACCTGGGCTTTAAGACCGGCTTTTTCCAGACCCTGCTTCACTTCTGCCACGTGCGAGGCGCTGTAATTAGGCGTTTTCCCGCCGCGCAGGATGATATGGCAGTCGCCATTACCCGCCGTGTTAACAATAGCTGAATGGCCCCATTTCGTCACCGACAGGAAGCAGTGCGGCGCGCTGGCAGCATTAATGGCGTCGATGGCTACTTTGATGGTGCCATCAGTACCGTTTTTAAAACCAACCGGGCATGAGAGGCCGGAGGCCAGTTCACGGTGGACCTGCGATTCAGTGGTGCGGGCACCAATGGCCCCCCAGCTCATCAAATCAGCAAGATACTGTGGGGTTATCATATCGAGAAACTCACCCGCTGCCGGCAGACCGCTGTCATTTATCTCAAGCAGCAACTTACGTGCAATGCGCAGTCCATCGTTGATCCGAAAGCTGTTATCCATATGCGGATCGTTGATAAGCCCTTTCCAGCCCACGGTGGTACGCGGCTTTTCAAAATAGACGCGCATTACCACTTCCAGCTCATCTTTAAGCGATTCGCGTAGCGTCAGCAGCCGTGCGGCATACTCTTTCGCCGCTGCGGGATCGTGAATGGAGCAAGGACCAATGACCACCAGCAGACGATCGTCGCTGCCGCGCAAAATGCTGTGGATAGCAGCGCGGGCATGGGAAACCGTATTGGCTGCATTTTCAGTGGCGGGGAATTTCTCAAGGAGTGCGACCGGGGGTAATAACTCGTTGATCTCTTTTATGCGTAAATCATCGTTCTGATAAGTCATGTTCGTTCCAGCTTTGCCAACTATTTTTAATGAATGCAATCTATCCAATCTAACTTGTCGGTCAAGGAGTGTAAACGCGATTTTACACTACGGGCAGAAAATTCCTGGAATTACGCTAAAAACCGCCAGAAAGTAGCGAACAGTGATTCCAGGGCTACACTTTTTAAGTGTAAATACTTTGTTTTTATTTTATTGCGATATTCCATGCTGCAATTTATTGCATGTAAGGAATTTTTAACCACTGAGCGTGATAACTCGTTCGCGCACGTTAAACCGATCAGCCGATCGGCAAATGACGACCAGAACAGGAGCATCATGATGAAAATGAATAAATTAGCGGCACTTTTACTGACGACTACCCTGACCATGGCAAGTGGCGCGGCATTAGCAGCGGACTCCACTTCACAAACGAATAACGGCCAGGCTAACGCCGCGGCAAATGCAGGCCAGGTTGCACCAGATGCAAAAGAAAATCTTGCGCCGAACAACTCGGGCACTCAAAGCGGTACCATGCTGCATTCCAACAATGATGGTAAACACGGGATGAGCGATAACAGCATGACCAAAGATGAAATTCATAAAAATTCCCAGTGTAAAGACGGTAAATGTCCGGACATCAATGAAAAAGTCCAGACCGGTGAGGGTATTAACAACGATACCAACACTAAAACCGACGGTACGACTCAGTAACACTGATTCGGGAATGAAAAAGGAGAGCTTCGGCTCTCCTTAATTTTTTCTGTGGGATGGGAAAAGATCTGCAATGATGTAAGTCGCTGATATCGTTTTGACACAGGACGCTTAACATGGCGCATTCTCATTCACACTCATCCCTTCCTGAAGATGCCAACGCCAGACGTCTACTGTTGGCTTTTAGCGTTACGGCGCTGTTTATGCTGGTGGAAGTGGTCGGCGGGTTTATTTCAGGCTCGCTGGCTCTGCTGGCCGATGCGGGCCACATGCTTACCGATGCCGCGGCCCTCTTTTTCGCCCTGCTGGCGGTTCATTTTGCCAGACGACCTCCCAGCGCCACCCGCACGTTTGGCTGGCTGCGACTGACCACACTAGCTGCTTTCGTTAACGCCATTGCCCTGGTGGTGATTACGGTTTTTATCATCTGGGAAGCTTTTGTTCGCTTCAGACACCCGCAACCGGTGGCCGGTGCGACCATGATGGCTATCGCGGTGGCCGGGCTTCTGACAAACCTGCTGGCATTCTGGCTGCTGCATCGCGGCAACGAAGAGAAGAATCTCAATGTGCGCGCGGCGGCTTTGCATGTGCTGGGCGATTTACTGGGATCGGTCGGGGCGATTATCGCCGCGCTCATTATCATGTATACCGGCTGGACGGCTGCCGACCCGATCCTCTCGGTACTGGTCTCGCTACTGGTACTGCGTAGCGCATGGTCACTGTTACGCGAGAGTGTCAATGAACTGCTGGAGGGGGCGCCGGTGTCAATGGATGTGGAGGCGCTTAAACGCCATGTCCGGCGTGCTATTCCGGCGGTACGCGATGTTCATCATGTGCATGTCTGGCTGGTGGGCGAGAAAAGGCTTATGACGCTGCATGTGCATGTTATCCCGCCCCACGACCATGATGGTCTTCTCCGCCAGATTGCGCATTTCCTGGCCCATCATTACCAAATTGAACACGCCACTATTCAGATGGAGTATCACCCCTGCAGCGTGCCAGACTGCCACCTCAGCGAGATGCAGTCTGAGCACGCCCATTTACATCATCATTAACGGGAAAACGCTCTGGAGCCACGCTCACGGGCGCTCTTCATCCACATACGGCTGCCGTTTAACGCGATAAAGGTCAGCAGCATGTATTCCAGCGACATGGCCCAGACGCCTTGCAGTGCGAAGATAACAACGCTGATGACATTGATGATGACCCAAAGTAGCCAGTTTTCAACATACTTACGGGTCATCAGGATCATGGCAGCAATCGACAGCACCATCATGCAGGAATCCCAGAACGGGAAGGCATCGGGTTGCAGTTCCGGCATGGCGACATTAAGCCCGAGCGTCTGCATCAGGCTCACCGCAATGCGGGTCAGTACCGCAAAGACAGGATCAATAAAGGCCGTCATCAGCCCGATGGCACAGACACAGGCTACCAGCCAGCCAATGGCCTTCGGCAACGGCAGCCAACGAATCTGCAACGCGGCTTCGTTCGATGTCGTTTGTCGGGACCATGCATACCAGCCATAAATGTTTGCCGCAAAAAAGAAGAGCTGTAATAGCAGGCTGGCATAGAGCTGGATCTGGAAAAAGATGATGGCGAACAGCGTGACGTTGATTAAGCCAAACGCATAATTACTGATTTTCTCCAGGCTGGCGAGCCAGATACACAGTAGCCCCGCCAGCGTTCCTACCGCCTCTATCCATGAAAGATCGTAGCCTCCGGCCCCGATCGGAATATGTACCAGAATGTTCTGCGTGCTAAAAAAATCCATCTTTTCCCCAGAGCGTATTCCTACGCGTTATAAATGTTACGGACGTAGTGTAGCCGCAAAATCTAACATACGGTTAAGCGGCAGTAACGCCCCTTCACGCAGTGCCGCATCCACATGAATCTCATGAGCTGTTCCACCATTTTCAAGGCCATCAGCAATCGCTTTAAGGCCATTCATCGCCATCCACGGGCAGTGGGCACAGCTGCGGCAGGTAGCGCCCTCTCCGGCTGTTGGCGCTTCCAGTAGCTCTTTTTCTGGCACCGCCTGCTGCATTTTATAAAAAATCCCACGATCAGTGGCAACGATAAGCTGTTTGTGCGGAAGGGTCTTTGCAGCATTAATTAACTGGCTGGTTGAGCCTACGGCATCGGCGAGCCTGACCACGGCGAGGGGGGATTCAGGATGCACTAACACCGCCGCGTCAGGATAGAGGGCCTTCATCCGACCCAGCGCCTGCGTTTTAAACTCATCGTGGACAATGCAGGCCCCCTGCCAGCACAGCACATCGGCACCGGTCTGCTTTTGCACGTAGCTACCGAGATGGCGGTCCGGGGCCCAGATGATTTTCTCCCCCAGACTGTCCAGATGTTCTATCAGTTCCACGGCAATGCTGGAGGTGACAACCCAGTCGGCGCGTGCTTTTACCGCAGCGGAGGTATTGGCGTACACCACCACGGTTCTGTCTGGATGGGCATCGCAAAAAGCGCTGAAAGCCTCAATGGGGCAGCCAAGATCGAGTGAACACTCTGCATGGAGGGTTGGCATAAGAATGGTTTTCTCCGGGCTGAGTATTTTCGCCGTCTCACCCATGAAACGCACCCCGGCTACCAGCAGCGTCGAGGCGGCGTGCTTCGCGCCAAAGCGCGCCATCTCCAGGGAATCAGAGATGCAACCACCTGTCTCCTCAGCGAGCTGCTGGATCTCTGGATCGGTATAGTAATGCGCGACCATTACCGCATCGCGCTCTTTTAGTAAGCGCTTGATTTTGTCGCGGTAAAACTGTTTCTCATCCCGACTGAGAGGCATGGGTTTAGGCGGGAAAGGATAAATGGCTGCTTCCGGATCAAACATTACGCTCATTCTGCTCACTCGTTTTGCTGACTTAACAAAAATGCCTGTCTTTGAAGGATGGGGAGAAAAGAAAGGCTAATGTGTTTTATATACTAAACACGATAGCGGATCGGGCGGCAAAAGTCACAGGAATTGATTAGCTGCGCCAGGTACAGGCATAGGTAACGAGGTTATACCCAGAAGAGAGGGTGGATAATAAAGCGCCGTGAGCGGCTCGGTTGTCTCACTGCGCTACTTGTCTCATCCTGAGACTCGCCCTTCGGGCAACGCTTCGCGTTGTGCAAAATTGTTCCCGACAATTTTGTCGAGCCGAACCTGCTGCAGGTTCGAATCTTATATATCGCAGATAGCAAAAAAGCGCCGCCAGCGCCATTTTTACCCTGGTGGGTCGTGCAGGATGACTCGGCTTCGCCTCGCCCTTCGGGCCGTCGCCGCGAGCGGCTCCGTTGTCTCACTGCGTGAGACCCGAACCTGCTGCAGGTTCGAATCTTATATATCGCAGATAGCAAAAAAGCGCCGCCAGCGCCATTTTTACATTGGTGGGTCGTGCAGAATGACTCAGCTTCGCCTCGCCCTTCGGGCCGTCGCCGCGAGCGGCTCCGTTGTCGCACTGCGTGAGACCCGAACCTGCTGCAGGTTCGAATCTTATATATCGCAGATAGCAAAAAAGCGCCTTTAGGGCGCTTTTTTACATTGGTGGGTCGTGCAGGATTCGAACCTGCGACCAATTGATTAAAAGTCAACTGCTCTACCAACTGAGCTAACGACCCCTTGCGGGATTTACTGCTTAAATCATTCAGGATGGTGGGTCGTGCAGGATTCGAACCTGCGACCAATTGATTAAAAGTCAACTGCTCTACCAACTGAGCTAACGACCCATTCGGGTGTCGCCTGAAGATTTTTACTCGGAACCACATACAGTGGTGGGTCGTGCAGGATGACTCGGCTTCGCCTCGCCCTACGGGCCGTTGCTGTCGCAACGTTATCCTTCACGTTTTGCTATCGCGTTCCACCAGAACTATTGGTGGGTCGTGCAGGATTCGAACCTGCGACCAATTGATTAAAAGTCAACTGCTCTACCAACTGAGCTAACGACCCGAGTGGTGGGTGATGACGGGATCGAACCGCCGACCCCCTCCTTGTAAGGGAGGTGCTCTCCCAGCTGAGCTAATCACCCGATACTGCGCTGGATACTACTTTAAGTGGTGGGTCGTGCAGGATGACTCGGCTTCGCCTCGCCCTACGGGCCGTTGCTGTCGCAACCTTATCCTTCACGTTTTACTATCGCGTTCCACCAGAACGATTGGTGGGTCGTGCAGGATTCGAACCTGCGACCAATTGATTAAAAGTCAACTGCTCTACCAACTGAGCTAACGACCCACTTCTGCGCTGCTTTTGAGATGTTTGATATCCCTTGGCAACGGCGGCATATATTACTGATTTAAGAATTCAGCGCAACAAAAATTTCGAGGAAGATCACTTAACTGCTTACGATTCACGCGACAAGACCAGAAATAACGCGATTTCTGGTCAAGCGCTATTCGCTACATCGAACCAAGACGTTTTTGCGCTTGTTTTGCGCCGTCAGTGCCAGGATATTTCGCGACCACTTGCTGATAAACAGCTTTCGCTTTTGCTGTATCACCTTTGTCCTGCATGATGACGCCGACTTTAAACATGGCATCAGGCGCTTTTGGTGACTTCGGATAGTTTTTCACTACCGACGCAAAATAGTATGCCGCATCGTCCTTTTTACCCTTGTTGTAATTCAACTGACCGAGCCAGTAATTGGCATTCGGGATATAGGTCGAATCCGGGTAATTTTTGACGAAATTCTGGAATGCAGTCATCGCTTCATCCTGGCGAGACTTATCCTGCACCAGGGCGATTGCCGCATTGTAATCCGTGTTGGCGTCACCGCTCTGCACAGGGGCCGCAGTGGATGCAGAGGCATCAGGTGCCGCTGCCGCACTTTGGTCGCCAGAGGCTTGCGGGTTCTGCCCTGCAGCCGCACCTGCACCACTGCCCAGACTTTCAATCTGCGTCAGAATCTGCTTCTGCCGCTCATTAATCTGGTTCAACTGATACTGACTTTCCTGAATCTGACCGCGCAGGGTATCAATATCGGATTGGTTGTCAGAGAGTTGCTGCTGAAGTTGCGTTAATAGTTGACTGTGAGCATTAGAAATACGCTCGAGTTGAGTGACCCGATCTTCTACCGAGCCAGAGCCGACACTACTGATTGGCGCCTGAGCAAAAGCGGCCCAGGGGGCCGCTATGCCAACCAGTAACGACAGACTCATTAGATGATGTCTGAAGTTACTGCTCATGCAATTCTCTTAGTAAACCAGTACGGCACGACGGTTTTTGGAGTAAGCCGCTTCGTCATGACCCAGTACTGCAGGTTTTTCTTTACCGTAAGAAACGATGGAGATCTGGTCAGCGGTAACGCCTTTACCCTGCAGGTACATTTTAACGGCGTTAGCACGACGTTCGCCCAGGGAGATGTTGTATTCCGGCGTACCACGTTCGTCCGCGTGACCTTCTACGGTGACTTTGTAGGACGGGTTGCTACGCAGGAAGTTAGCATGAGCATCCAGCATCGCAGCGAAATCAGAACGAATGTCAAATTTGTCCAGATCGAAGTAAACGATGTTGTTCTGCTGCAGCTGCTGCATCTGCAGACGCGCCTGCTCTTCAGAAGACATATTGCCGTTGCCGTTCATACCGGTGCCAGCACCCATCATGCCTTCGCCGCTCTGGTCGTTGCTCACGTTCTTTTTAGAAGAACATGCGGCGATTGCCATTACGGACAGAGCGATACCCAGCCCTTTCAGCACTTTGTTCAGTTGCATTTCTTTGATCCTTTAGTAATCAATTATTTATTATTTACAGGTACGGCGACCAGGCAGGTGATTTTACCTGTCCATCAGACGCCGGAATACGCGCTTTGAACCGCCCATCTGTAGAAACCAGATTCAGCACGGATCCCATCCCCTGAGAAGAGCTGTAGATTACCATCGTGCCGTTAGGTGCCAGACTTGGCGATTCATCCAGGAACGTTGACGACAAAACTTGTACGCCACCCGCTGCCAGATCTTGTTTGGCAATGTGTTGCTGACCGCCTTCGGAGCTCACCATTACCATAAATTTACCATCAGCACTGACGTCAGCATCCTGGTTCTGCGAACCCTGCCAGGTGATACGTTGTGCTGCACCGCCATTCACATTGACTTTATAGACCTGTGGACGGCCTGCCTGGTCGGAAGTAAACGCCAGATTCTGGCTATCCGGGAACCAGGTCGGTTCAGTGTTATTGCTGCGACCGTCGGTAACCTGACGGATTTGACCGGAACCCAGATCCATCACATAGATGTTCAGGCTACCGGTTTTAGACAGTGCAAAGGCGATCTTGCTGCCGTCAGGCGAGAACGCAGGCGCACCGTTATGACGCGGGAAAGAAGCCACCTGACGCGTTGCAGTGGTTGCCAGATTTTGAATCACCAGCGCAGAACGACCACTTTCAAACGTCACATAAGCCAGCTGCGAACCGTCCGGAGACCAGGCAGGAGACATCAGCGGCTGAGACGAACGGTGAATCACCGAGGTGTTGTGACCATCGTAATCGGATACGCGCAACTCATACGGGAACTGGCCGCCGTTAGCCTGTACCACATAAGCGATACGGGTACGGAACGCGCCTTTAATGCCGGTCAGCTTCTGGAACACTTCGTCACTGGCGGTGTGCGCCGCGTAGCGCAGCCACTGTTTAGTGACTTTGAAAGAGTTCTGTGAAAGGACAGTACCTGGCGCTCCGCCGGTATCAACGAGCTGGTAGGCCACGTTGAAGCTGCCGTCCGGGTTAGGTGTTACCTGGCCGACGACGACTGCATCAATGCCCAGCGCAGACCATGCCGCAGGCTGAACTTCCTGTGCGGTTGCCGGTGACTGGGGCAGGCGAGATTTGTCCAGCGGATTGAATTTTCCACTCATGCGCAAATCGAAGGAAACGACATCACTGATGTCCTCAGGTGCAGCACCCGGCCCTGCCCACTGGAAAGGTACAACACCGATTGGGCGTGCCGAGTCGACCCCTTGGGTGATCTCGATACGTACTTCTGCATGCAGCACCGCTGCCCACAGCATTAAAAAACCAAACGCTACACGTAATGCCTGCTTCATCATATCTCCCTTATCCGGGCGGAAAACCCGCGATAATTTAGCAGAATGTTAACAAACTCAAAGACACAAAATGACTTAGTTCATGGTCATAACATAGCCACTTTTTCTACATTTTCATGAGAAATCTATGGTTATGGCTTAAAGTCCAGTGGTGCATTTTTAAACACTTCATAAACCGCCTGTGTAGGGGGTTTAGGAATTTTAGCCTGTCGTGCCGCCGCAAGCGCTGCCTGACAGAGAGCTGGATCACCCCCTTCGGACTGAATGTCTCTAAGTGTCCCATCCGGATCGAGCTTAATGCGTAATGTACAAGTCTTGCCATTATAAGAAGGGTCGTTATAGAACCTGCTTTCAATCGCCGACTTAATCTGGCCCGCATAGTTACTGATATCAGCTCCTGACGCACCATTGTTTTTAGTATTACCTGCACCTGCTGCTGCCGCACTATTCCCCTTCGCTCCTCCGCCCGCTTTCGGTGCATTCTTACCGGAACTCAGGTCGCCAAACAGATCATCCACGCCTGACGCAGCCGCCGCTTTCTCTGCAGCCGCTTTCTTCGCAGCAGCAGCTTTGTCAGCAGCCGCTTTTTTGTCAGCAGCCGCTTTTTTGTCAGCGGCGGCCTTCTCAGCAGCGGCTTTTTTATCGGCAGCGGCTTTTTCAGCGGCGGCAGCTTTTTTCTCAGCAGCCGCTTTTTCAGCGGCCGCAGCTTTCTCGGCAGCGGCTTTTTCAGCAGCAGCAGCCTTCTCAGCGGCGGCTTTCTCTGCTGCAGCCGCTTTTTTCGCAGCCTCAGCAGCGGCTTTCTTCTCAGCATCCTGCTGGGCTTTTTTCGCCGCGTCTGCTTCCGCTTTCTTCTGAGCGTCTGCTGCAGCTTTAGCAGCTTCAGCTTCGGCTTTTTTCTGCGCATCCGCCGCCGCTTTAGCTGCATCGGCTTCGGCTTTCTTCGCGGCGTCTGCTGCTGCTTTCTTAGCAGCATCCGCAGCGGCTTTTGCCTGAGCATCCGCTTTCGCTTTTGCATCAGCGGCCGCTTTTGCAGCGGCCTCTTCAGCCTGCTTCTGCGCTTCCTGAGCCTTTTTCGCCGCTTCTTCCGCTTTCTTCTGCTGCTCAGCCTGCTGACGTGCCGCTTCCTGCGACTGCAAACGCTCCTGCTCAAGCTGCTTTAAGCGCTCCTGCTCGGCAGCCTGCTTTTCACGTAACTCTTCAGCCTGCTGTTGCGCCTGTTTCTCACGCTGCTCTTCAGCACGTTTCGCACTGGACTGCTGCTGTTGCTGGCGGTTGTAATTCTGCACCACGGCGCCGGGATCAACCATCACCGCATCGATGGATGAACCGCCACCACCGCCGGCAGAAGCGTCAATATTTTCATCGAACGAACTCCAAATCAGCAGAGCTACAAGCACTACGTGCAGCACGGCTGAGATGATGATCGCGCGTTTAAGTTTGTCGTTTTGTTCGGTTGCCTTTGACACTCTCGGTTCCCAAAAACTGCCCGCCTGTTATGCCGGGGATCAAATAGGCTGCGTCATCAAGCCAACCGACTTCACACCCGCGCTATGTAACAGGTTTAGCGCTTTAATGATTTCATCGTAAGGCACTTCTTTCGCGCCACCGATCAGGAAAACGGTTTTCGGATTGGCTTGCAAACGGCGCTGCGCCTCTGCAATAACCTGTTCAGGCGGTAGCTGATCCAGACGATCTTTTTCCACTACCACGCTGTACTGGCCGACACCCGAAACCTCAATAATGACCGGTGGATCGTCGTTGGTGCTGACGCTTTTCGAATCTGTCGCGTCTGGCAGATCAACTTCAACACTCTGCGTAATGATGGGAGCGGTTGCCATAAAGATCAGCAGCAACACTAACAACACATCCAGCAGAGGCACAATGTTGATTTCGGACTTGAGGTCACGACTGCCGCGTCCACGCTTTCTGGCCATGGTTTACCCCTTGTTGCTCTCGGTGCTGGTAAACGCCTGACGATGCAGAATAGCCGTGAACTCTTCCATAAAGTTGTCGTAGTTCATTTCCAGTTTGTTCACGCGCTGGTTCAGGCGGTTGTATGCCATTACCGCTGGAATCGCCGCAAACAGACCGATAGCGGTCGCGATCAACGCTTCAGCAATACCCGGCGCAACCATTTGTAAGGTGGCCTGTTTCACCGCGCCAAGCGCGATGAAGGCATGCATAATCCCCCATACGGTACCAAAGAGACCGATGTAAGGGCTGATAGAACCCACAGTGCCGAGAAAAGGAATATGCGTTTCCAGATTTTCAAGCTCACGGTTCATGGAAATACGCATCGCCCTCGCCGCCCCTTCAACAATGGCTTCAGGCGCATGGCTGTTAGCACGGTGCAGGCGCGCAAATTCTTTGAATCCGCTGTAAAACATCTGTTCCGAGCCGGTCAGATTTTCGCGACGCCCCTGGCTTTCCTGATACAGACGTGAGAGTTCAATACCGGACCAGAACTTGTCTTCAAAGGCCTCCGCTTCACGGGCAGCAGCATTAAGAATACGCGTTCGCTGGATGATGATGGCCCAGGATGCGATTGAAAAACCAATCAAAATCAACATGATAAGTTTGACCAGAAGGCTAGCCTTCAGGAACAAATCAAGGATGTTCATGTCAGTCACTGCTTAAACTCCGCGACAATAGACTTGGGAAGCGCACGAGGCTTCATTAAGAGTGGATCAACGCAAACAATAAGAACCTCGGCTTCATTAAGCACCGTGTTCTCTGCGTTGACGATCCGCTGCGTGAAGACCAGGGAGGTACCACGCATTGATGTTATTTCCGTTTGGACATCGAGCATATCGTCGAGTCTGGCGGGTGCAAAGTACTCCAGCGTCATTTTACGTACCACGAATGCGACCCGTTCGGCCAGCAGGACTTGCTGGCTAAAGTGATGATGGCGCAGCATCTCAGTGCGTGCTCGTTCATAAAAAGCAACATAGCTGGCGTGGTAAACCACACCACCGGCATCAGTGTCTTCGTAATAGACCCGAACCGGCCATCGAAACAGCGTTGTATTCACTTTACATCCCGGTAATGCAAAAAAAGTTAGAGCTTTTAAACTTCGCTACTATACGCGCGGGGAAGGTGGTTTGGAATGGGTTGAAGTAAACGGAGAGTAAAAATATATGGGCTTTTGCAAGCCCATGTCGTAAACGGAGATTTCTTATTCAAAAGAAGAAAAAGATCAGACCCGTTAACATAACAATGATGGCGATTAACGGGCAAAACACCCCCTGCCAGACGATGGCACGCGGGCGAAAACCTACTCCGTGAATCACGCCTGCACAGACTGCCCACATCAGCAGAAAGCCCTGCCAGATTTCGAACTCACTGGTTTTAGCCGCGAATCGGGAGGGATCCCAGAAAATACAGCCTGCCAGCACTAATGCCATAATCAATGAAAGCGCCCGTAACGGGCGCTTATCCATTACCGCATAGAGCTTCGCGATAATTTCATTCATTAATGTTCTTCTTTCCCGGCTTTGGTCGCTTCCACGTGCTCAAGCGCCAGCGCGGTAATAATCCCAAAAGCACAGGCAAGAAGCGTTCCTAAAATCCATGCGAAATACCACATTATTAGCTCCTTACTTAGTACATAGAGTGGGTATTGGATTCAACGTGCTCTTTGGTGATGCGTCCGAACATTTTCCAGTAACACCAGGCGGTGTAGATAAGAATCAGCGGGACAAACACCAACGCCACAAAGGTCATCAGATTCAGCGTCATCTGACTGGATGTCGCATCCCACATGGTCAGACTCGCATTCATCATGATGCTGGATGGCATCACGAACGGGAACATCGCAATACCCGCGGTCAAAATAATGCATGCAAGCGTCAGGGAGGAGGAAACAAATGCCCAGGCACCTTTCTCCAGTCGTGACGTCAGCACGGTCAACAGCGGCAGCAGCACACCCAGTGCCGGAACCAGCCACAGAATCGGTGCATTATTAAAGTTGGTAAACCAGGCACCCGCCTGACGCACAACTTCTTTGTTGAGCGGGTTAGACGCGGCATGGTGATCCAGCGTAGAGGTCACAACATAACCATCAATGCCGTACATCACCCAAACACCTGCCAGCGCGAAGCAGACCAACGTCACCAGTGCGGCAATTTGCGCCGTGACGCGGGAACGCAGATGCAGTTCCCCAACCGTGCGCATTTGCAGGTAGGTGGCGCCCTGAGTGATGATCATCGCAACGCTCACCACCCCGGCCAGCAGGCCAAACGGGTTCAGCAGCTGGAAGAAGTTGCCGGTGTAGGCCAGACGCAGATACTCATCCACATTAAAAGGTACGCCCTGCAGCAGGTTACCAAAGGCAACGCCAATCACCAGCGGCGGTACAAAACTGCCGATGAAGATGCCCCAGTCCCACATGTTACGCCAGCGGTTATCTTCAATCTTGGAGCGGTAATCAAACCCGACCGGACGGAAGAAGAGCGAAGCCAGCACCAGGATCATCGCCATATAAAAGCCGGAGAAGGCCGCCGCATAAACCATCGGCCACGCCGCAAAGAGTGCGCCACCTGCAGTGATAAGCCATACCTGGTTACCGTCCCAGTGCGGTGCGATGGAGTTAATCATCACACGGCGCTCGGTATCGCTCCGCCCCAGGAAACGGGTCAGCATGCCGACCCCCATGTCGAAACCATCGGTGACAGCAAACCCGATCAGCAGAATGCCAACCAACAGCCACCAGATAAAACGCAATACTTCATAATCGATCATTTGACGACTCCTGTCTTAGCGTGCCGGCTGAGAAGCCACGGTGGACTGCTCGTAGTGGTAGCGACCGGTTTTCAGGCTGCTTGGACCCAGGCGTGCAAATTTGAACATCAAGAACATCTCAGCCACCAGGAACAGGGTATAGAGGCCGCAAATGAGCACCATCGAGAAGATAAGGTCGCCTGCGGTCAGGGTAGAGTTTGCCACTGCTGTTGGCAGCATTTCGCCCACGGCCCACGGCTGACGACCATATTCAGCAACAAACCAGCCGGATTCGATAGCAATCCACGGCAGCGGAATGCCATACAGGGCAGCGCGCAGCAGCCATTTTTTCTCGCCGATACGGTTACGACAAACGGTCCAGAACGCCACGCCAATGATCAAGAGCATCAGCACGCCAGACGCCACCATAAGGCGGAAGGCGAAGTAAAGCGGTGCGACACGTGGGATGGAGTCCTGCGTTGCCAGCTTGATTTGCTCTTCCGTCGCGTCAGAGACGTTCGGGGTATAGCGTTTGAGCAACAGCCCGTAGCCCAGATCTTTTTTCACGTTGTTGAAGGCATCACGCACTGAAGGGTCGGCCGAGCCTGAACGTAACTGCTCCAGCAGATGATATGCTTTCATCCCGTTACGAATACGCTCTTCATGCTGCACCATCAGGTCCTTCAGACCCACCACTGGCGTGTCGACAGAACGGGTAGCAATGATGCCCAGCGCATAAGGGATCTGGATGGAGAAGTTGTTTTTCTGCCCGTCCTGATCCGGAATACCAAACAGGGTAAAGGCTGCCGGTGCCGGCTGGGTTTCCCACTCAGCTTCGATAGCTGCCAGTTTGGTTTTCTGTACGTCACCCATTTCGTAACCGGACTCATCACCCAGTACGATAACAGAGATAATGGCAGCCATACCGAAACTCGCCGCGATTGCAAAAGAACGCTTGGCAAAAGCGAGATCGCGACCACGCAGCAGATAGTAAGAGCTAATCCCCAGCACGAAGATAGCGCCGCAGGTATAGCCAGAGGCGACGGTGTGGACGAATTTCACCTGGGCTACCGGGTTGAGCACCAGTTCGGCGAAACTCACCATTTCCATGCGCATGGTTTCGAAGTTGAAGTCTGCTGCTACCGGGTTTTGCATCCAGCCGTTTGCAACAAGGATCCACAAGGCAGACAAGTTAGAGCCAAGCGCCACCAGCCAGGTCACGGCCATATGCTGCACTTTACCCAGACGATCCCAACCGAAGAAAAACAGACCTACAAAAGTCGACTCGAGGAAGAAGGCCATCAGACCTTCAATGGCCAGCGGCGCACCGAAGATATCCCCAACATAGTGAGAATAGTAAGACCAGTTAGTCCCGAACTGGAACTCCATGGTCAAACCGGTTGCCACGCCCAGTGCAAAGTTAATACCAAACAACTTGCCCCAGAACTTGGTCATATCTTTATAAATCTGTTTGCCGGAAAGGACGTAGACCGTTTCCATAATGGCCAGCAGGAACGCCATACCCAGCGTCAGTGGCACAAAAAGGAAGTGGTACATCGCGGTCAAGGCAAACTGTAAGCGTGACAGTTCGACAATATCTAACATCTTGACTCCTTGCTCATCGCATGAAGACTCCGAGAGTAAACCCTGTTAGTGAAGGTTTACACGCATGCCCCAATACAAAGTTGTTGCACTTTAAAATCATTATCATGAATAAAATTGATGTTGATTCAAAAAAGTTACAACTACGTTAATAAAAAACCCAAATTGATCTCTCGAATATATTACTCCGCAAAACCCTTACAATAAAAAGGTTTTTATTGGGTTTGTTTTACGTTTTTCGACAGTGATCAATTTATACCTAATTTGCTCGCTTTAAGCCAATTTGATCGGCGACAATTTATCGATTTTTAGTGCTTTTTCCAAGCTTTTAAATATTGATTTAAATCAATTTAGTTCAGAGGTGTTAATTTTGTAGCTATCGTATCCACATAGTGAAAACCATGTTAACGATATGTATATTTTAACCTGTGATATGGTTATCAATCGGCAAGAAAAAGGACAAACTGGCGGGTATATTTCTCGTTTGGTTCTGGCTGGCTTTTTCCCTTTGCCCATTATTACGCATGCTAACAAACACGGTTACGAAGAGGCTGACTTCATTATTTTACAATTATTTCACTTTAGAGAATCCAGTATTTAACACCTCAAGGTGATTATTAAAAAAAGCCACGACGTTAATCTATGGCTTTATTAACATTTGCTCTCGGCAGAAAAAATAGATCCCATTCCTGGCGGTTATAGATTTATTACTTTACGCAAAGTGACTTAAGGGTTTCAAGTAGCATATCGACATGCACCTGCCGGGTACGCCAGGACGAGACGCTAATTCGCAGGGCCAAACGCCCCTGCCACCGCGTACTGCCAAACCAGATGCGTCCCGATGCTTGCGCCGCCGCGAGGAGGGTTGCCGTCTCTTCTTCAGTGGCGCAGCGGAAGAGAACCTGGTTGAGCACCACCCGATTCAGCACTTCAAATCCCTGCGTCGTTAATCCTTCGCTGATTCTGCGTGCCATTGCACAATGCTGGTCAATCATCGTCTGTAACCCGTCTCGTCCAAGAACGCGCAATGCGGCCCAGACGGGGATGCCGCGAGGACGGCGGGAAAACTCCAGCGTCAGATTTTTTTGCGCATCGGCGCTGGCTGTCGTGTAGACCGCATCACTGTTCATTGCACCGGCCAGCAGTTGAGGCTCACGGCAAATTACCATTGCGCAATCATAAGGGGTGTTCAGCCACTTATGGGCGTCCGTCGTCCAGCTGTCTGCAAGATCGATACCCTCAGTAAGCGAGGCCTGCGCTGAGGCTCTTGCCCACAGGCCAAAGGCAGCGTCCACATGAACCCAGGCACCTGCCTTATGGGCAAGCGGAATGATCTCAGCGAAGGGATCGCACTCACCGGTATTCACCTCTCCGGCCTGTAAACAGAGTAAAGTCCGATTATCCAGCTGTGGAAGTTGTGCGACATCTATTCGCCCGAACGGGTCAACCGGGGCGATCCTCAGTCGGGAAAGACCAAACCCTAAAATCCGCAGCGCTTTTTTTACCGTAATGTGCACAAGCTCGGATACCACGACGGTGATGTCCGGAGCGCCCTGTAACCCATCATTGTCAATGTCCCAGCCCTGGCGCGCCAGCAGTTCACGCCGTGCGGCCGACAGCGCGGCCAGCGTACAGGCCGTCGCGCTGGTACCAAAGCCCACGGCGCTCTGGCGGGGCAGATCCAGCGCCTCCAGTACCCATTTCCCGGCTATGCGCTCGACGTAATCGGCAACCGGTGAGTTGAGAAACGATGAGGCGCACTGATCCCAGGTCGTGAGTAGATGCTCTGCTGCCGAGGCGGCGGGAAGCGTTCCCCCCACCACAAAACCAAAATAGCCCGGGCCGTTTGATGCTGTTGTCGCGGGTGAACCCAGCTCATCCAGCATAGACAGAGTAGATTCTGCGGGCATGCCAGCCTGGGGAAGCGGTTCATCAAAGGCCGACAGCGCCGCTATCGCTTCCGGGGAGGGGAAAACAGGGCGTGCCTCAATTCCCTCCAGATAACGCAAACCACGCCGATGTGCTTCTGTCAGTAATTTTTGCTCTTCCATCTTGTTCCTCTGCGTTTTTATTTGTGTTCTGGCATCAGATGCCGGGTCAATGCCCATATTATCAGTGCCAGTAAACTGACCAGGGCACCAAGCCCACAGACGCCCTGCCAGCCCGACCCTGAATAGACCGCCGTGGTGGCTATCGCACCTGCGCCGCTACCGGTGGCATAAAACAGCATATAGAGCGCCACCAGCCGACCATGCTTATCGGGCGACGCACGTAAAATCAGGCTTTGATTTGTGACGTGCAGCGCCTGTCCACCGAAGTCCAGCAGCACAATCCCCAGCAGCAACCACGTAATGGAATACTCAAGCTGTGAAAGCGGCCACCACGCCAGCACTAAAAGTAGCAGGGCAATAAGACTGGTACGCTGAGCCTGGCCCCGATCGGCGGCCTGCCCTGCCCTCGCGGCGACAAGCGCACCTGCCGCACCCGCCAGCGCAAATAAACCAATCACGGTATGAGAGAAGTTATAGGGAGGAGCACTGAGCGGTAATACCATCGCACTCCAGAAGATGGTAAAGGCGGCAAACATCAGTAACGCCAGCGTGCCCCGTATCTGCAGCACGCGGTCAGTAAACAGCAGATGCAGCATCGACAGAATCAGCCGTGGCCACCCTGTTCTTTCACCCGCCACCTCGCCCTGCGGCAGACGCCGCCACAAAAGAGGGAGTAATAACAGCATCAGGAGTGCCGAGAGTCCGTACACCGCCCGCCAGCCAGCCAGATCGCTTACCGCGCCGGAGAAAACTCGGGCCAACAACAACCCTGTAAACACCCCCCCTTGCGCCGCCCCGACAACCCTGCCCCGTTCGTGCGGTGCTGAGGCGCTGGCCGCGCAGGCAATGAGTCCCTGGGTCATCGCCGTCCCCAGTAAACCCACCGCCAGCATCCCCGCAAGGAGCATCGGCGTTGACGCGGCTAAAGCCACAACCCCGAGCGCGATAACCAGCGCCACAAGCTGTAACAGCATCAATGTGCGCCGCGCTACGATGTCGCCCAGCGGCACCAGCAGTAGCAGCGCCAACGCGCACCCCACCTGAGTGGCGGTCACAATGCCTCCCACGGCGGCATAACTTATTGAGAAATCGTGCGCCAGCGCGTCGAGCAGCGGCTGCGCATAATACACATTGGCGACGCTCATCCCGCTGGAAACCGCAAACAGCATCACCAGCCCGCCTGGCAGTGTGTAAACAGGTGCCAGCGGCTCCTTTGCCCATATCTTCATCTGCAAACCTGGTTGCGAATTGAAACTAGTTGCAGCCTAAAGACTCCAGTTTTAAAATGCAACCAGAATATTTTTGCATGAGGCCTGCCGATGTCTACTCCCCTTTCCCCCTCTTACCAACCCTGCCCTGTCGCACGTGCTGTTGAGGTAATGGGTGACCGGTGGGCGCTTCTGATTATCCGTGATGCCTTTGATGGTGCACGACGGTTTGGCGATTTTCAGCGCGGACTGGGGATGGCGCGTAACATTCTTACCGACCGGTTACGCAAACTGGTTGACGCAGAGATACTGGAGACCCGGCCAGCATCGGACGGTAGCGCCTACCAGGAGTATGTACTCACGATGAAAGGCAAATCGTTATTTCCGGTTATCGTCGCGTTGCGTCAGTGGGGTGAGGGTCATCTTTTTACCCCGGACGAACCTCACTCGGTACTGATTGATACCCATACAGGAAAACCGGTCGCCCCGATGCAGCCCTGTGCTGAAGATGGCCGCGCGCTGACGGCGGACCATACGCGGGTACAAAAGCTTGATGCGTTAAAACCGCAATAAAAAAGGCCGCTCATACAGAGCGGCCAACCATGTCGAACATCATACCGCCCCTTTTACAAAGGGGCATGCATCTTATTTGATAATGGATTTCAGCGCTTCACCGATATCGGCCAGGCTGCGAACCGTTTTCACGCCTGCTGCTTCCAGCGCTGCGAATTTCTCATCCGCCGTGCCTTTACCGCCTGCGATGATGGCACCCGCGTGACCCATACGCTTGCCTTTCGGCGCCGTCACACCGGCGATGTAGCCAACAACAGGTTTGGTCACGTGATCTTTGATGTAAGCCGCCGCTTCTTCTTCTGCGCTGCCGCCGATTTCACCAATCATCACAATCGCTTCGGTCTGCGGATCTTCCTGGAACAGTTTCAGGATATCGATGAAGTTAGAGCCCGGGATCGGGTCGCCACCAATGCCCACGCAGGTGGACTGGCCGAAACCGTAGTCGGTGGTCTGCTTAACCGCTTCATAGGTCAGGGTCCCGGAACGGGAGACAATGCCCACTTTACCCGGCTGGTGAATGTGGCCCGGCATAATGCCGATTTTGCACTCGCCTGGGGTAATCACGCCCGGGCAGTTCGGCCCGATCATGCGAACGCCTGCTTCATCCAGTTTCACCTTCACGGTCAGCATATCCAGAGTCGGGATGCCTTCGGTGATGGTGATAATCAGTTTGATGCCAGCATCGATGGCTTCCAGGATGGAGTCTTTGCAGAACGGTGCCGGAACGTAAATCACGGTGGCGGTAGCACCCGTTGCTTCTACTGCTTCACGCACGGTGTTGAACACCGGCAGACCCAGATGCGTGGTGCCGCCTTTGCCGGGCGTAACGCCGCCAACCATCTGCGTACCGTAAGCAATCGCTTGTTCAGAGTGGAAAGTGCCCTGGCTACCGGTGAACCCCTGGCAGATAACCTTGGTATCTTTATTGATTAAAACAGACATTATTTACCCTCCACTGCGGCAACAACCTGCTGTGCTGCATCCGTCAGACTTTTCGCTGCAATAATATTCAGGCCGCTGTCAGCCAGACGCTTCGCGCCCAGCTCCGCGTTGTTGCCTTCCAGACGTACCACAACAGGCACGTTAACGCCTACTTCTTCTACGGCACCAATGATGCCGTCAGCGATCAGGTCGCAACGCACGATGCCGCCGAAAATGTTTACCAGAACGGCTTTAACATTGTCATCAGAGAGAATGATTTTGAACGCTTCGGTTACGCGCTCTTTGGTCGCACCACCGCCCACATCGAGGAAGTTTGCCGGTTCGCCGCCGTGCAGTTTTACGATGTCCATGGTGCCCATCGCCAGACCTGCGCCGTTAACCATGCAGCCGATGTTGCCGTCCAGCGCAACATAGTTCAGTTCCCACTGTGCTGCCTGCGCTTCACGCGGATCTTCCTGAGACTGGTCGCGCATTTCACGCAGATCCGGCTGACGGAACAGGGCATTGCCATCCGCACCCAGTTTGCCATCAAGGCAGATCAGATCGCCCTGTTTGGTAATAACCAGCGGGTTAATTTCGATCAGAGCCAGATCGCGCTCCAGGAAAATGGTCGCAAGGCCCATGAAAATTTTAGTGAACTGCTGAACCTGCTTGCCTTCCAGACCCAGTTTGAACGCCAGCTCACGACCCTGATAAGGCATCGGACCTGCCAGCGGATCGAGGGCGATTTTGTGGATCAGGTGTGGCGTCTCTTCAGCCACTTTTTCGATTTCCACGCCACCTTCGGTAGAGGCCATGAACACCACGCGACGGGAGCTACGGTCAACCACCGCACCCAGATACAGCTCTTTATCGATATCGGTCGCCGCTTCAACCAGGATCTGGTTTACCGGCTGGCCGTTGGCGTCCGTTTGGTAGGTGACCAGACGTTTACCCAACCAGTGCTCAGCAAAGGCACGGATCTCTTCTTTGCTTTTTACAACCTTCACACCGCCCGCTTTACCACGGCCGCCCGCGTGAACCTGGCATTTTACTACCCACGGACCCGCACCAATTTTAGACGCCGCTTCTTCAGCTTCGCGCGGCGTTGAGCACGCATAGCCTACTGGCGCAGGCAGACCGTAACGGGCAAAAAGCTGTTTTGCCTGGTATTCATGTAAGTTCATCTATTCTGTCCATCCTTCAGGTCATCATTATCTTTGAACCCGCAGGCCCGATAAGTCGCAAAAGCATTGCCATCAGGCAACGCACCAGCACCGGATGGCGGTGTGTACGTCTTACCCGGCCTGCGAGGCAGGGGATATTCTCAGGTGCTACACGTCCAGCAGCAGACGCGTCGGATCTTCCAGCAGCTCTTTAATAGCCACCAGGAAACCAACGGACTCGCGACCATCAATCAGACGGTGATCGTAGGAGAGCGCCAGATACATCATCGGCAGGATCTCCACTTTACCGTCCACCGCCATTGGGCGGTCTTTGATAGCATGCATGCCGAGGATTGCGCTCTGCGGCGGGTTGATGATTGGGGTAGACATCAGTGAACCGAAGACACCGCCATTGGTGATAGTGAAGTTACCGCCGGTCAGATCTTCTACCGTCAGCTTGCCGTCACGACCTTTAATCGCCAGATCTTTGATACGTTTTTCAATGTCAGCCATGCCCAGGGTATCCACATCACGCAGCACCGGCGTTACCAGGCCGCGCGGAGTGGACACGGCCATGCTCACGTCGAAATAGTTGTGGTACACCACATCATCGCCATCAATAGACGCGTTCACTTCCGGGTAACGTTTCAGCGCTTCAACCACTGCTTTCACGTAGAAAGACATAAAGCCCAGACGGATACCGTGACGTTTTTCAAAAGCGTCACCGTACTGCTTGCGCAGGTCCATGATGGGCTTCATGTTCACTTCGTTGAAAGTGGTCAGCATCGCGGTGGAGTTTTTCGCTTCCAGCAGACGCTCAGCAACGCGCTTACGCAGGCGAGTCATTGGCACGCGTTTCTCAGCGCGCCCCGCCAGTTGTGGCGTCGCCGGGGCTGCAGCAGGGGCCGCCGGTTTGCTCTCTTCTTGCTTAGCCGGGGCTTTCGCCAGATGTTTTTCAACATCTTCGCGGGTCAGACGTCCACCCACACCCGAGCCTTTGATGTCGCTGGCGTCGAGGTTGTGCTCAGCCAGCAGGCGACGGATCGCCGGGCTGAGTGCATCGTTGTTTTGCTCTTCCAGCGAGGCCTGCTGGCGCTGCGCTGGAGTAGATTCTTTGGCATCCGATTTGGCGCTGCTCTCTTTTCCGCCACTGTTGCCTTCACGCAGGCGACCCAGAATCTGGCGAGAAGTGACGGTGGTGCCTTCATCTTCCAGCACGGCATCCAGGATGCCATCCGCCGACGCCGGTACTTCCAGTACCACTTTGTCAGTTTCGATTTCTACCAGCACTTCATCGCGTTGGACGCTATCGCCCGGTTTTTTGTGCCAGGTCGCAACGGTCGCATCAGCAACGGACTCAGGCAGGTCGGGTACAAGAATATCTACGCTACTCATTGTTTATCCTTTATTTAATCGACGTTCAGCGCGTCATTGACCAGATCTTGTTGCTGTTTCTGGTGAACGGACAGATAACCTACCGCAGGCGACGCGGAGGCCGGGCGACCTGCGTAACGCAGTGACGCTCCAAATGGAATCACTTCATTGAAATGATGCTGACTGCAGTACCATGCGCCCTGGTTGAGCGGCTCTTCCTGGCACCAGACAAAATCTTTCACATGAGCATACTGCTTGAGCACATCCTGAACCGACTGATGCGGGAACGGATAAAGCTGCTCAATACGAACAATGGCGACATCTTTCTGATCGTTCTTACGACGCTGATCAAGGAGGTCGTAATAAACCTTACCAGAACACATCACCACGCGCTTAACGCCTTGCGGATCCAGTTCATCCACTTCACCAATGGCAGGCATAAAGGTGCCATTTGCCAGTTCATCCAGCGAAGAGACCGCCTGCGGATGGCGCAGCAGAGACTTCGGTGACATTACGATGAGCGGACGGCGCATACCGCGCAGCGCCTGACGACGCAGCATGTGGTAAACCTGAGCCGGGGTGGACGGCACACAGACCTGCATGTTCTGCTCTGCGCAAAGCTGCAGATAACGCTCCAGGCGCGCGGAGGAGTGCTCCGGTCCCTGACCTTCGTAACCGTGTGGCAGCAGCATCACCAGACCACACATCCGGCCCCATTTCTGTTCACCGGAGGAGATGAACTGGTCGATAACCACCTGCGCGCCGTTGGCGAAGTCACCAAACTGGGCTTCCCAGATAGTCAGGGTACGCGGTTCAGCGGTGGCATAACCGTATTCAAACGCCAGCACTGCCTCCTCAGAGAGGACAGAGTCCCAGACTCTGAAAGGCCCCTGGCTGTTGTGCACATGGTGCAGTGGCGTGTAGGTTGAGCCGTTCGCCTGGTTGTGAATCACCGCGTGACGATGGAAGAAGGTGCCACGGCCGGAGTCTTCACCAGAAAGACGCACCGAGATGCCTTCGTCGACAAGCGTCGCGTAGGCCAGGTTTTCCGCCCCACCCCAGTCAAACAGCTTCTCACCGGCGGCCATCGCCTGGCGATCGTTGTAGATCTTGGCCACGCGCGCCTGCATTTCAATAGCTTCCGGCACGGTACTGATGCGTTTTGCCAGCTCCTGCACGCGCTTCATTTCTACCTTGTTCGGGTAGCTCTCATCCCACTCATGGTTGAGGTACGGCGACCAGGTAAAGGAGTGCATGTTCATCGGTCGGAACTCTTCTACCACACACTCACCGGCATCCAGCGCGTCACGGTAGAGATTGACCAGTTCTGTTGCATCTTCCAGAGTCGCAACGCCTTCCTGCTCCAGCTTGTCCGCGTAGAGTTTGCGTGGGGTCGGATGCTTTTTGATTTTCTGGTACATCAGCGGCTGGGTTGCGCTCGGTTCATCGGCTTCGTTATGGCCGTGACGGCGGTAGCAAACCAGGTCGATAAAGACATCACGTTTGAAGGTATTACGGAAATCCAGCGCAAGGCGGGTAACAAAAGCGACCGCTTCAGGGTCATCCGCATTAACGTGGAAGATGGGTGCCATCACCATTTTACCGATGTCGGTACAGTAAGGCGTAGAGCGCGCATCGAGCGGGTTAGAGGTGGTAAAGCCCACCTGGTTATTGATGACGATACGCACGGTACCGCCCACTTCATAACCACGCGCTTTGGACATGTTCAGGGTTTCCTGAACCACACCCTGCCCGGCTACTGCCGCATCGCCGTGAATGGTAATCGGCAGCACTTTGTTGCTGCCAGGTTCGTCAAGACGGTCGAGACGGGCGCGAACGGAACCCATCACCACCGGGCTGACAATCTCCAGGTGCGAGGGGTTAAATGCCAGCGCCAGATGCACCAGGCCACCTTCGGTTTCCATGTCAGACGAGAAGCCCATGTGGTACTTCACGTCGCCGGTGCCGAGATGCTCTTTGTGTTTCCCCGCGAACTCGTCAAACAGATCCTGCGGTTTTTTACCCAGTACGTTAATCAGCACGTTGAGACGACCACGGTGTGCCATGCCCAGTACCACTTCGCGGGTACCGTTTTTACCGGCGTGACGAATCATCTCTTTGAGCATCGGCACCAGCGCGTCGCCACCTTCCAGCGAGAAGCGTTTCGCGCCGGGGAATTTCGCACCGAGATAGCGCTCCATCCCTTCTGCGGCGGTGAGCTCGCTCAGGAAACGTTTCTTCTCTTCTTTACTGAAAGAGGCGTGACCCACGACCGACTCGATGCGCTGCTGGATCCAGCGCTTCTCTTCGGTACTGGTAATGTGCATGTATTCTGCACCGATAGAGCCGCAATAGGTCTGTTTGAGCGCCTCAATCAGATCGCCGAGCTTCATCGTATCTTTGCCGATAGCAAAGGAGCCGACGTTGAAGGTTTCCTGGAGGTCAGCCTCGGTTAAATCATGGAAAGAGGGATCAAGGTCGGCAACACGCTCCTGCTGCCAGAGTCCCAGCGGATCCAGTTTAGCCTGTTGATGACCACGAAAACGGTAGGCGTTGATCAACTGCAGGACTTTAACCTGACGAGCGTTAGTATCTGGGTCGGAAACGGAAGAGGAATAACGTGAGGCGTCCTTCGCTAAACGACGGAAATAGTCACGTGTTTTGGAATGGAATTGATCCGGTTTCACTCCGGTGCCCGGTAGCTCTTCAAACATGGCACGCCAGTTTGAATCAACCGAGTCAGGATCGGTTAAGAAGTCTTCATAGAGCTGTTCTATCCAGCTCTGGTTAGAGCCAGAGAGGTAAGAAGAGTCCAGCCAGGCTTTCAAAGCGCTGTTCTGCATCGTGATCCCTTAAGCATTGTTATGCTTACATCGCCGTGGATAACTACGACGCGCGCAGCAACGCGCACGTCCCGGGGTTCACTTGCGAGCTCTTCTCTCTACCTGGCTCGCGAAGGAACCTTTAAAAACTGTCTGAATATTTTCCCTCACCCCTGCCCTCTCCCGGAGGGAGAGGGGGAAGAACGTGCGGCAGTTTTTAAAGGTTTCCTGCTTTATTCCCCTCTCCCCACGGGGGAGAGGGTCAGGGTGAAGGGAACAGCGCTCCCTTCATTTTTCTTACGCACTGCGTTGTAACAACATCGACTTGATATGCCCAATGGCGCGCGTCGGGTTTAACCCTTTCGGACACACACTGACGCAGTTCATGATGCTATGGCAGCGGAATACACTGAAAGCATCACTCAGGCCTTCCAGGCGGTTATCGGTTTCGGTGTCGCGGCTGTCGATCAGGAAGCGGTAAGCCGCCAGCAGACCGGCCGGGCCGATGAATTTATCCGGATTCCACCAGAACGACGGGCAGGATGTAGAGCAGCAGGCGCACAAAATACACTCATACAATCCGTCGAGTTTCTCGCGCTGTTCCGGCATCTGCAGATGCTCACGAGCGGGTGGATTTTGTCCATTATTCAATAAGTAAGGTTTAATCTTCTCATATTGAGCATAGAATTGCCCCATGTCCACCACCAAATCGCGGATGACCGGCAGCCCAGGTAGCGGACGAATCACAATCTTCTGCTTGCCGTTTCCGAGCGCTGAGAGCGGGGTGATACAGGCCAGACCGTTCTTGCCGTTCATGTTCACGCCGTCGGAGCCACAGACCCCTTCACGGCAGGAGCGGCGAAACGACAAACCTGGATCCTGCTCTTTAATCAGCATCAGGGCGTCCAGCAGCATCATGTCACGCCCCTCTTCACCTTCCAGGGTGTAATCCTGCATGCGCGGAGCGTCATCAACATCCGGGTTATAGCGATAAATTGAAAACTCGAATTTCATTTTCCTGTCTCCGCATTAATAAGTACGAATCTTCGGCGGGAATGCCGGACGCAGTTTCGGTTCCATATTGACGCTGCGGCGTGTCATGGATTCCGTCTCTGGCAGGTACAGGGAATGGCACAGCCAGTTTTCATCATCACGCTCCGGGAAGTCGAAGCGGCTATGGGCACCACGGCTCTCGGTACGGAAGTTAGCCGATACCGCCGTTGCATAAGCGGTTTCCATCAGGTTATCCAGCTCCAGGCACTCAACGCGCTGGGTGTTGAACTCACTGGAGGTATCATCCAGACGGGCGTTTTTCAGACGCTCGCGAATCGCTTTCAGCTCTTCAAGCCCTTTAGCCATCGCATCACCTTCACGGAACACCGAGAAGTTATGCTGCATACACTCCTGCAGCGCTTTGCGAATCACCACCGGATCTTCGCCATCACGATTACCGTTCCAGCGATTCAGACGTGCCAGCGAGGCTTCAATCTCATCGTCGGTCGCATCGCACAGATCGCCCTGTTCAGCGATGGATTCCTGCAGATGCAGACCCGCCGCACGACCAAACACCACCAGGTCCAGCAGTGAGTTGCCGCCCAGACGGTTCGCACCGTGTACGGAGACACAGGCGATTTCGCCCACGGCGAACAGACCAGGAATGACCACATCTTCGCCCTGCTCGTTCACGGTCAGCGCCTGACCGGTCACTTTGGTCGGGATCCCGCCCATCATGTAGTGGCAGGTTGGGATCACCGGGATCGGCTCTTTCACCGGATCGACGTGCGCAAAGGTACGGGAGAGTTCCAGAATGCCAGGCAAACGCGACTCGAGCACCTCTTTGCCGAGGTGATCGAGTTTCAGTTTGGCATGCGGACCCCACGGGCCATCGCAGCCGCGACCTTCGCGGATTTCGATCATGATGGAACGCGCCACCACATCACGACCCGCCAGGTCTTTCGCGTTAGGCGCATAGCGCTCCATAAAACGCTCACCGTGTTTATTTAACAGGTAGCCGCCTTCACCACGGCAGCCTTCAGTCACCAGCACCCCCGCCCCGGCGATGCCTGTCGGGTGGAACTGCCACATCTCCATGTCCTGCACCGGCACACCAGCGCGCAGTGCCATCCCGACGCCGTCACCCGTATTAATATGGGCGTTGGTCGTGGACTGATAGATGCGGCCTGCGCCACCGGTCGCCAGTACGGTGGCACGCGCTTTAAAGTAGACCACTTCACCACTTTCAATGCTCAGCGCCGTACAACCGACGATAGCGCCGTCCTGGTTTTTCACCAGATCGAGCGCATACCACTCCGAAAAAATAGTAGTATGATTTTTAAGGTTTTGCTGATAAAGCGTATGCAACAGTGCGTGGCCGGTACGGTCCGCCGCCGCCGCCGTACGTGCTGCCTGCTCACCGCCGAAATTTTTTGACTGCCCGCCGAAAGGACGTTGATAAATTTTGCCATCATCCAGACGAGAGAACGGCAGGCCCATATGCTCCAGCTCCAGAATCGCCTCCGGGCCGGTTTTACACATGTATTCGATCGCGTCCTGGTCACCAATGTAATCCGACCCTTTTACGGTGTCGTACATGTGCCATTCCCAGTTATCTTCGTGGGTATTACCCAACGCAACGGTGATACCACCTTGCGCAGAAACGGTGTGCGAACGGGTTGGAAAGACTTTCGAGAGCAGCGCACAGGTCTGGCCGCTCTGGGAAATTTGTAGCGCCGCGCGCATACCTGCGCCGCCTGCGCCAATAACAACAGCATCAAATTCTCTGACTGGCAGTTTCATTACACACCCCACACCACAACGAATCCATAAATAACGTAAATCGCAAGCGCAACCACAATCACCAGTTGCAGCATCAGGCGTAAAGCCACGGATTTAACGTAGTCGGTCAACACCTGCCACATGCCAATCCAGGCATGGATTAATATTGAGAATAGCGCCAGCAGGGTGAAAACTTTGGTAAAGGCGGAGGAGAAAAAGCCTGACCAGACTTGCCAGGTGATATCACCGTTAATAGCGAAGAAGCCCACCATATAGATGATGTAAAGCGTCAGGACGATGGCGGTTGCACGGACCAGAATGAAGTCATGTACGCCGTTACGTCCTAGTGCGGAGGCATTGCTTACCATACGAGGACTCCTGCGAGAAGTGAAAGCACGACAGTTATTGCAAAAGAGATATTAGCGGAACGTTTTCCTGCCTCAAAAGTTTCATCCAGCCAGCCGAAATCCATCAGCATGTGCCGAATACCGCCCACGGCGTGGTACGCCAGTGCAGTCAGAATGCCCCACATAATGAATTTAACAAAAAAACCATTCATGATGGCAGCAGCAGCCTGGAAGCCTTCTTCAGACGATAGCGATAGGCCCAGTAACCACAACAGAATGCCAACAGCGATAAAGGTGATAACGCCGGAAACACGGTGGAGAATGGAGGCTATAGCCGTGACAGGAAACCGGATAGTTGTGAGATCCAGATTGACAGGTCTTTGTTTTTTCACATTTTTTATCATGAATAACGCCCACATGCTGTTCTTATTAGTTTCCTTCCTCCGGTCTGCGTGCGGGTCAGACAGCGTCCTTTTCTATAACTGCGCGTCATGCAAAAAATGAGCTTCCAGATGCTAAACGCCAGGTTACAACGCTGGGTGGCTCGGGATTGCAGGGTATTCCGGAGACCTGGCGGCAGTATAGGTCGTTCACAAAATCATTACAATTAACCTACATATAGTTTGTCGGGTTTTATGCAGAACAGTGACTGGCGTCACGATAACAACATTTTTTTAAATTTTAACCATCGGATTTGACAAATATTAAACATTATTGTTACAAACTTCACCAGAAGAGAGATATAATTCGCAAAAGTTATGGGGTCTATCTTTCACCTGCAAATAAGTTATGCAACTACAAATAAGTTATGCAACAGTGTGATGGTGTTGACCGAATTAATCAGGACAGTTATTAGTGATAACCAGTTTTGTAAATTTCGGACTGCCGACTCCCTGATTTGTTGTTGTTTCAACTGAACTTTAGATGCTGACCTGCATGCGCCCATCGCTCTGTACCCTGGTATCTCCTCTCAACAGAGCAGCGAGCCACATTATAATCTGGTAGCGTTGAAGACAGTTTGAATGCAAATCCGGTAACAGGTAGTCTTAAGCAATAAGGCGCTAAGGAGACCGTAAATGGCTGATAAAAAAGCAAATCTCACCTATAATGGTGACGCTGCTATTGAACTGGATGTGCTAAAAGGCACACTCGGTGAGGATGTTATTGATATCCGTAGTCTCGGTTCAAAAGGAGTTTTTACTTTTGATCCTGGTTTCACCTCTACCGCATCCTGCGAATCAAAAATTACTTTTATTGATGGTGATGAAGGTATTCTGCTGCACCGTGGGTTCCCGATTGACCAGTTGGCTACCGACTCTAGTTATCTCGAAGTCTCTTACATTCTGCTTTACGGTGAAAAACCGACGCAGGAGCAGTATGACGAGTTCAAACTGACCGTTACCCGCCATACCATGATTCACGAACAGATTACCCGTCTGTTCCACGGTTTCCGTCGCGACTCGCATCCAATGGCCGTACTGTGCGGCGTGACCGGCGCGCTGGCGGCGTTCTATCATGACTCCCTGGATGTGAATAATTCACGCCACCGTGAAATCGCTGCTTTCCGCTTGTTGTCCAAAATGCCGACGGTTGCGGCAATGTGTTACAAATACTCCATCGGTCAGCCTTTCGTTTATCCTCGTAACGATCTCTCTTACGCCGGCAATTTCCTGCACATGATGTTCGCCACCCCATGTGAACCTTACGAGGTTAACCCGGTGCTGGAACGTGCGATGGACCGTATTCTGATCCTGCATGCTGACCATGAGCAAAATGCCTCAACCTCTACCGTGCGTACTGCTGGTTCTTCAGGTGCCAACCCGTTTGCCTGCATCGCCGCCGGTATCGCCTCCCTGTGGGGACCTGCTCACGGCGGCGCCAACGAAGCAGCGCTGAAAATGCTGGAAGAGATAAGCACGGTCAAACACATTCCGGAATTCCTGCGTCGCGCTAAAGATAAGAACGATTCGTTCCGTCTGATGGGCTTCGGTCACCGCGTTTACAAAAACTATGATCCGCGTGCGACCGTGATGCGTGAAACCTGCCATGCGGTTCTTAAAGAGCTGGGCACCAAGGACGATCTGCTGGAAGTGGCGATGGAGCTTGAGCACATCGCGCTGAATGACCCCTACTTCATCGAGCGTAAACTCTACCCGAACGTAGACTTTTACTCCGGTATCATCCTGAAAGCGATGGGCATTCCTTCCTCCATGTTTACCGTTATCTTCGCGATGGCGCGTACCGTGGGCTGGATTGCACACTGGAATGAGATGCACGACGATGGCCTGAAAATTGCCCGTCCGCGTCAGCTTTACACCGGCTATGACAAGCGCGATTTCAGTTCCGATCTTAAAAAATAACGATCGCCTGTTAATAAAAACCCGCTCAGTGAGCGGGTTTTTTTATTGCTGACAGCCAGGGCACCAGTAAAAGGGTCGGGAGGAGAGCGTGGTTTTCTCAATCAGGGTACCGCAACGCGCGCATTTCTTACCGGCACGGTGAAAAACCTTAAAGCTGAACAGCGCACCATGATGTCGGTTTTCATCCACCCTGCCCCGGGTCTGGTAAGAGAGACGGGGAATATCCAGCATCGCCTGTGAAAGCTGGGTTAGCTGCGCGTCACTGAGATCGCAGGCCCGGTGCCGGGGCGACAGGGCCGCAGACCAGAGGATCTCCACCCGCAGGTAGTTGCCCAGCCCTGCCAGAAAAGCCTGATCGAGCAGTAGTCCTGAAAACTGGCGCCTTGCGAAGCGCGGGGAGAGCAGACGCGCTTTTACCGCCCCGGCCGTGAGCGTCATATCCAGCACATCCGGGCCCACGCGCTGTAAGAAAGGATGCGCCGCCAGTTCCTCCGCAGTAAGAATGTCAATATCGGAAGCGCTGTAAAGTAAAATGGCTTTGTCTGCCGTCTCAAGGCGCACGCGCAAAATGCGCGTCGTTTCCACCGTTTTTCCTGCCTCTGTAACCCGCCAGACGCCATACAACTGGTTATGACTGTACATCGTCAGGCCACTGGAGAAGTGGGTTAACAGGGCCTTACCACGGGTTTCAATCTTTTCAACGCGACAACCTGTCAGCCCGGCGGCGAAAGGTTGTAACCGGGGGAAGGCAAACCAGACAGCTGTTAACGGTTTGCCGACAATCGCCGCTTCCAGGTTATCTGCCGCGCGGCGAATTTCTGGTCCTTCTGGCATGGCCTCTCCTGCTAAATCTCTGCACTCACGGTAATATTCTGCTGCTCAAAGGCGCGTCGAAGGCGACGGGCGAACGCCAGCGCATGGTCTGTGTCTCCATGCAAACAGACGGTCTGCGCCGTGACGCACACCTGCTGGCCACTGATGCTGGTCACCCTGCCCTGCTGCACCATCGCAAGCGTTTGTGACAGCGCCTGCTCTTCATCAGTAATCAGCGCGCCAGGCTGTGTTCGTGGCACCAGGCTGGCATCATCCTGGTAGCCACGGTCGGCAAAGACTTCCTGACGCGTAATCAGCCGGTAGCGCGCGCCGGCACGAATCAGTTCGCTATCGGCAAGCCCCACCAGAATGAGTGCGGGGTCAGTGTCATGCACCGCGCGGGCTATCGCGTCCGCAAGGCCGGGATCGACAGCGGCCTGATTATAGAGCATACCGTGGGGCTTCACATGGCGAAGCCGTTCCCCTTCAGCCCTGACGATGGCTGCCAGCGCGCCTGTCTGGTACAGCACCTGGGCATAAACCACCTCCGGCGGAAGTTGCATCGCTGTGCGGCCAAAATTCGCCCGATCGGGAAAACTGGGGTGTGCGCCAATCGCCACGCCGTTTTTGCGGGCCTCGCGGACTGAGAGCAACATGGTGTGCGCATCCCCGGCATGAAAACCGCAGGCAATATTGGCCGAGGAGATGAGCGTCATAAGGGCGGCGTCATACGCACCGCCCTCACCAAGGTCGGCGTTAAGATCAATCTTCATGAAGAATGCGCCAGGCTAACTGCTCCAGAAAACGTGACTGTTCGCGACGGGCCACCAGCGCCTCTTCCAGAGTGCAGGGAACAAAATGGATAGGCTGTCCCAGCGGGATCTGCGCCAGATGGTACATATCGGCCTCAATGATGCAGGCGATGCGCGGATAACCGCCGGTGGTCTGCGCATCGTTCATGAGCACGATGGGCTGACCACTGGACGGCACCTGTACGACGCCTGGCAGTAGGCCATGTGAAACGAGTTCACGATCCGAGGTTCGCACAAGCGGCTGCCCCTGCAGGCGGTAGCCCATACGGTTGCTTTGTGGATTCAGTTGCCAGGGAAGACGCCAGAAGGACTCCTGAGAGGTTTTGGCGAACTCCTGATATTCCGGGCCTGGCAGCGCCCGAATACGGTTACCCCAGAGGAGCTGCTTAACCCCTTGTGGCCCACGGAATGTTTTCGCGGGTGGCTTCAGGGTGAGCACATCGCCATCACGCAGCAGACGCCCTTCCAGCCCGCCAACGCCGATTTTCAGGTCGGTGCTGTACGACCCCATGACTTCAGGCACATCCAGCCCGCCCGCCACCGCCAGATAGCTGCGCATACCATGTTGTGGACGCTTAAGGACCAGCCGCTGCCCGGCCTTTACCGCCGTGCGCCAACCGGTCCAGACGGCTTTACCCTCCAGTCTGGCCTCGCACCCTGCCCCGGTCAGCGCAAACCAGCCGTCACGACCAAATTCAATTTCACACTGCCCCAGAGTGATTTCAAGACCCGGCGCATCGAGCGCGTTGCCTACCAGCGCGTTAGCAATAGATAACGCCGGGCCGTCAAGCGCACCACAGTAACTGACGCCCGACTGACGCAGCCCGATGCGCTTACCGCCCTGCACGCTGGTATGGATCCCGGCATGAATGATTGTCAGCATATGCCTTCCTTGCGAGGAATAAACCTGAGGGTGTCACCGGGGCGAAGTCGCACCGGTTCGGGTAATGCAGGATTAAAAAGGGGCAAATCCGTGCGGCCAATCAGGTTCCAGCCGCCCGGCGTTTGTAGGGGATAGATTCCCGTCTGGCTGCCGCCAATACCGACTGAACCTGCCGGTACGCTGACACGAGGTTCCGCTCGGCGTGGTGTCGCAAGTACATCAGGCAATCCCCCCAGGTAAGGGAACCCCGGCTGAAAACCTAAAAACCAGACCACGTAATCCACAGAGGCATGCAGTTCGACCACCTGTTTTTCGGAGAGATTCGCGTGACGGGCTACCAGCGCCAGGTCCGGCCCGGCCTCACCGCCGTACAGCACCGGGATCGTTATCGTGCGGGAGTCAGGCTCAAGCGCCTCGCTCTCCTCCCACCAGCGCTGAAGACGCTCAATGGCATCCAGCGCCTGCGTCTGCGGATCCCGCAGCACCACGGTGATGTTATTCATGCCAGGAATGGCTTCCACCACCTCCGGCACCTCAGCTACGCGCTGGGTTAAGCGCCATATCCTTTTTTGGGTCGCCAGGGTTACCGGAGGTTCCAGCTCCAGTACCACTGCCGTTTCCCCTAACAGATAACAACGTGCTCTTTGCACTCTCCCGCTCCTTTCGCCACAGGTCCGTCATCGATACGTAAAATAAGATAACGTGCACAGTGGCTTCCGTCGACAGGCATATCTTTAGTGAATAGCCGTTCCGCCCTTAGGCAAGGTAAGAAGATTAATAATAATTAATCAGGTAAGTGACTTTGCCGTTGGCTTTTCCGGGCACAATATCAGCGAACGCGCCTGCCGTTTGAATATAGCGGGCTACCAGAGGGATCGTATAAGTGGGGCCCTGAGTTGAAGACATGGTATAGGTTTTAGTGCCTTTGCCCGTGGATAAATCAACCAGTTGAGGCGACGCTGAAGTGCCGTAGGCTAACTGGATCCCCACCCCCGTGGCTGCCAGGCCTCCGCTATCCACAGGCATAATCCCCTGGTTACTGGTGGTCGCATTACCCGGTATCAGGGTAACGGTCATCATATTGTTGCGCACCGTATCCTTATTGCTGCTACGTTCGCCTGTGCCGTAAAACACCGGGCAGTGAGTGAGGTGGATGCTGGCATCAGTCCAGGGCGAGACAAATTTATTTCCTTCCCGATTGCTGAGGTTTTTAAGGCTATGAGACCCCAGATTTATGGTCATATCCGGGGTATCACAGGTGCCGGAAACAATATCAAAAGTGGAAGGCGACAGAACAAATTGCGCCATCAGCACATTGCCGTTGGGCATGCGTGAGGCATCGCCGCTGTTAGTGATTCGGACAACCGAATTGATGCTGGAAATGACCGTAGAATCAATAACGACTGTTCGTGAGCCCGCCGGAATATCGCCATATTTTACAATATCGATATCAAAAACCTGCGTCATTGAACCCGTATAATCCAGCACCCTGTTGGTATAAGAGTAAGTCCCCCACCAGTATGGAAACGCACTGCCGCTGTAGCGCACCACCAGACCAATACCCGGTACGTTGGTTTTATATACCGGGTAAGTGGAACCGCTTTGACTGACTAAGCCACCACCACTCATGGCAACCGTCTGGCCACCTGAGCCATAGAGGTAACCGCCCTGTAAGGAATAGCTGTTTGCCGTCTGGCATTTAAAATTTTGCCCAGCCTGAGCGGCCACAAAATGTTCGAAAAATACCGTGCCGACAGGTGCATTGGGATCGAGCGTCACTTTTTTTCCGGAGGGTATCTCGATGTTAATGATTTTCGTATCGTAACTACAATCTGTTCCCCAGGAGGAGGCATATAACGGCTTAGTTATGCTCATGAGCACCAATAAAAAAAGATAATAGCGCACTCTTTCCTCCTTTTATTCACACGTTCTTGTTAATCTACTGCAGCCGAAAAATTCCGGGCTCTGCCTGAATCATCAATAACGGTGTAATTTACTGTTTTAACGTCTGTCATTTTTACATTATTTGTGAGCAACAATTTTCCATAAGGCGCGACCATTTCACCCCGGACCGATAGCGTTTGACCGGCAGGCAGCACGTCAATGTTAAGCAAAGAAATATAATAGGGAGTCGGGTTAGAAACGGTCAGCCCACCCGCCGTTTTATTCCACTGCAGTTTTTGTACGGCCTCTTCTGCTTTGATATTAAGGTTTACAGGACGATAAAAGAGTTTTACTCGCGTCTGATAAGCAATATTAAGGTATTGATGTTCAACATCTTTAATCTTGGGTGGAACCGCAAGCACATTTAACCAGAATACGGACTCCCGATCGCCCGGCAACGTTCCGCCAATATAGGTAATCCTTAACCTCTGGCCTTTTCCGCCGTCAATACGCTGAACAGGTGGCATAACCACCAGGGGAACGAAGCGCTTTCCCGGATCGGCCAGCGGATCGCCAGCATCGAGCCAACTCTGCACCAGAACCGCCTGTGACCCCGTGTTTTTAAGCCCCACCGTGACTTCATGTTTTTCAGCGGGATAAATTACCCGCGTTTCACTCAACACCACGCCTGCACGAAGGGGAGCAGCAACCATTAAAGATGCAGCAACTATTAACCCGCAAAATTTCATCGTCTGATAATCCATAACCAGAATGATTAAGAACAACTGAGTTAGTGGAAGAATGAATAATAGCAATTACAGGGTGCAAAAAAAGCGTTATCGGCATCATTAATATGCGAATGTAATAAAAAATGTTAACAGAGCGGATTATTAACAAATAATATTCAGCAGAATTATATTTAATCGGGAAATATTCATTATTTTGTAGGCATCTGAACGCTCAGCCTCTGCTAAGACGCGATACGCAGACGTATCGCGTCTTATTATTTACGCCGGATTTGGAATATCAATAAAAGTGACATCCAGCTCGGTATTGGCGGTCAGCCATTCGCTCAGCGCGCGAATACCACCGCGCTCGGTGGCGTGATGACCCGCAGCATAGAAGTGCAGCCCCTGTTCGCGAGCAGAATGAATAGTTTGTTCAGAAACCTCGCCGGTAATAAACGCATCTACCCCAAAACGCGCGGCGTTATCGATAAAGCCTTGTCCACCGCCTGTACACCAGGCAACGCGTTTTACCAGCTCTGGTCCGGTATCGCCGCACCACAAGGGTCGGCGACCGAGACGTGCTTCAATCCATGAGGCCAGCTCCAGCCCCGGCACCGGCATTGACAGCTCGCCCCACGGCAGAAGCTGTTCACCGCCCACCGTGCCCATGACGGTAATGCCCAGCAGCGATGCTAACTGAACATTATTCCCAAGCTCCGGATGCGCATCCAGCGGCAGGTGCCAGCCATAAAGATTAATGTCGTTTGCCAGCAGCGTCTTAAGGCGATGACGCTTCATGCCACGGATGATTGCCGGTTCGTTTTTCCAGAAATATCCATGATGCACAATGATCGCATCGGCCTGCTGACGCACCGCCTCATCCAGCAACGCCTGGCTTGCCGTCACGCCAGTAATAATTTTCTGCACCGTTTCGCGTCCCTCGACCTGCAAGCCATTCGGGCCGTAATCGCTGAACGCCACACTGTTTAGTTTTTCGTTAATCAGCGTTTCCAGTTCGCTATTTTTCATTGTCACTCTCTCAGGATTTACGGGCGGCTTCATATGCCCCAAGCGTGGCAGCACGAGCCTGTTTATGATCCACAATGGGCCGTGGATAGTTCAGATTTCTGCCATGTTTATCTGCCCACGACCAGGGATCGTGGATGGCTTTCCCCGGTACACTGGCCAGTTCAGGGATCCACTGGCGAATAAAATGGCCCTCGGCATCAAAGCGCTCGCCCTGCGTGGTGGGGTTAAAGATACGAAAATAGGGAGCTGCATCGGTGCCGGTTGAGGCCGCCCACTGCCATCCCCCATTGTTCGCGGCCAGACAGCCGTCAATCAACTGCGACATAAAATAGTCCTCGCCGAGGCGCCAGTCGATCAGTAAATCTTTAACCAGGAAGCTGGCGGTAATCATGCGCAGGCGATTATGCATCCAGCCAGTACTGTTCAATTGCCGCATTGCCGCATCCACAATGGGAAAACCGGTTGCCCCTCGCTGCCAGGCCTGGAATAAATCGGGCGTATCATTCCATTTCACCTTATCTGTCCAGGGAATGAAAGGACGGTGCTTACATAAATAGGGGTGGTAGGTTATTAAATGGCGGTAGAACTCACGCCAGATCAACTCACTCAGCCAGACAGCGCCCTTCCCGCCGTTCAGGGCATCGGGGTGTTCTGCAAGTAAGCGGCGCAAACACTGGCGCGGAGAGAGTATGCCAAGAGCGAGACAAGCTGAGAGACGACTGGTGCCTTCAATTGCCGGGAAGTCTCGCTGCTCTTCATATTCACCTGCATGATGCTGGCAGAAATGACGCAACTGACCGATGGCGCTTTTCTCATCAGCCGGGAACAGCGTCGGGTCAAATTCCTGCTGTGGATAGTCAAAATGTAGAACGGATAAATGCCCATTCAGCGCCCCGGATTCCCGCACGCGCGGTGCACCGACGCACTCAGGCAAATCCTCTTTTAAACGGCGCAGATAAGCATTTTTGAAGGGTGTGAAGACCTTATACATCTCCTGATTGCCGGTCATCACACTGCCCGGTGGGAGCATGACGCTGTCATCGAATCCCTGACACGCCACATTCGACAACGCCTTTTCGACGGCAGCATCGCGCAAGCGCTCATTGATTTCATACTGGTAGTTGTAAAAGAGGTGGCTGACCTGCTCCTCTTCACACACCGACACCAGCGCATCAACGCTGGCGGTAAAATCCTTCACTTCCCGATAAATCAGCGGGATACCTTTTTCAGCCAGCATCTGTTGAAGCGAATTCAGATGGGCGTTCATGTACGCCGCCTGACGCGGAGCCATCGCATGCAACTTCCACTGTCCAGGCGTGGCGATGAATAGCGCTTTAACGGTGGCCGAGGGGTTGCTGCAGGCCGCAGCAAGGGCAAAATTATCGTGGACGCGTAAGTCCGCACGAAACCAGACCAGATGGGTGGCCATAACTCTCCTGATAAAAAATGTCCGTCCGAAACGTAGCGTAGTGTGTTAAAGGAAAGTTATGAGTGCAAGCAGAGGTTGTATGTTGCGACATTCAAAAGTTTAACGGTAGCAGGGGAAGGAAAAAAGGCCGCACGTAGCGGCCTTTGAACGTTACTTGCTTAACGCAACACTGGCAGTATCAAGCAACCGCACTGGTCGATCGCTTTTTGCCAGCATCACGCTGGTGATAATGAATACTATGCAAAGATAGCGATTCATTTTTACATTCCCTGTATACACCGCTCCACCGTATTGCCACCGCGACATTGCGGTAGACACAAGCCCTGGATGGAGTTCGTTTTACGATGGAAAGGACACCTTCCTTACAGCCGATACCCATTTGCGAGATAGCGGAAAGGGGCGAAGCATAATCATTGAAAAAAAATCAGTGAGCCAGCGCCAGAAGGTTGTTTAGGAATACGTTTAAGGGCAATGGGTTGACGATGATTGCGAGGAGTATAAGAATCGATTTCCCTGGATGGGGCTTGAGACTTTCCCCCAACGGACCGCGAATCCTGAGGGACAAAAAAACCGCTACGCAGAAACGTAGCGGTTTTTTTATTGCTGTGTGTAATCAAGTGATCAATAAAAGTCGCAGGTCGCTTTTTCGGCCTGATCCATCCACACCGGTTTGTCGCTGGTTTTCGCCCAGACACGATGCAGGTAGCTGTAAAAACGGGCGCGATCTTTCCAGAACATCATCACCGGTAATGCCAGAAGACCCGCCAGAACGGCGAAAGTACGACGCATTAACACAACATGAGCTGGAAACGCTTTATAGATAGCCATAATACTCTCCCCTTTTGTTTGGCCGGTAATCTTCACCGGAAAATAGATACCCTGACGACATTCTCATCTCAGGGCTCAACTGGAATCTGATTAAAATAGTACCGTTTTGTTTGTAATTTTACTACTCATCCGACCACTATTTTTTGTCAATTTAAGCTTTATTTACATTCATCCCGTAACTGAGTTACATAAAAGTTAAATTAATACTAATCATTAGTTAAATTAGGGTCTTGCCGTTTTTATACTTTTTTTACACCCGCCCTGCTGATTTTTGCGAAATCTTTGCACACGAATGCCTACTCTCCCGGTAATCAATGAACACACCTGGAGGTGGACTGTGAGTGCAGGCGTCGTAACCGGTATCGTGCTGGTGTTCCTGTTGTTGGGCTATCTGGTTTATGCCTTGATAAATGCGGAGGCTTTCTGATGACGGCCCAGGCATTTTTACTGATTGCCAGCTTCCTGCTGGTCCTTTTTATTCTCGCCCGCCCGCTGGGTTCGGTACTGGCAACACTGATTGCAGGAACCCCGCTTGCGGGTAGTGGCAGAATCGAGGCTGGTCTCTGGCGCATATTGGGTATTGATAGCCGGGAAATGGACTGGCGCCGCTATCTGATGGCTATTTTATCTCTCAACCTGTTCGGGCTGGCCCTGCTCTTTACCCTGCTAATGCTACAGGGTGTGTTGCCACTGAATCCACAGCAGCTCCCCGGACTCTCCTGGCATCTGGCGCTGAACACTGCGGTAAGCTTTGTAGCGAATACCAACTGGCAGTCCTATGCGGGCGAAAGCACAATGAGCTACTTCAGCCAGATGGTCGGCCTGACGGTGCAAAACTTCCTCTCCGCCGCCACCGGCATTGCGGTTATTTTCGCTCTTATACGCGCCTTTGCCCGTCACAACGTGAATACGTTGGGTAACGCCTGGGTCGACATCACGCGTATCACCTTGTGGATCCTGCTGCCGCTGTCGCTGGTGCTCGCGCTTGTCTTTATTCAGCAAGGGGCACTGCAAAACCTGCACGCTTACCAGCCGTTTACCACGATCGAAGGTGTCGAGCACCTGCTCCCGATGGGGCCGGTGGCCTCGCAGGAAGCGATTAAAATGCTCGGCACTGACGGGGGTGGCTTCTTTAATGCTAACTCTTCGCATCCTTTCGAAAACCCCACTGCCCTGACTAATTTCCTGCAAATGCTGGCCATCTTTTTGATCCCAACGGCACTGTGCTTTGCCTTTGGTGATGCCGTCAGTGACCGCCGTCAGGGGCATGCCATCCTGTGGGCAATGTCGGTTATTTTCGTGATTTGCGTTGCGGTAGTGATGTGGGCCGAGTGGCAGGGCAACCCACATTTCCTCACCGCCGGGGCCGACAGCGCCGCCAACATGGAAGGAAAAGAGACCCGCTTTGGCATTCTTGCCAGCAGCCTGTTTGCTGTGGTCACCACCGCAGCGTCCTGCGGGGCGGTCAATGCCATGCATGACTCCTTTACTGCACTCGGTGGCATGGTGCCGATGTGGTTAATGCAAATCGGTGAAGTGGTCTTTGGCGGCGTGGGCTCAGGCCTCTACGGCATGCTGCTCTTCGTGCTGCTGGCGGTGTTTATCGCCGGGCTGATGATTGGCCGCACGCCGGAATATCTGGGTAAAAAAATCGACGTGCGTGAAATGAAAATGACCGCGCTCGCTATCCTGGTTACGCCTGCGCTGGTGCTGCTGGGAACGGCGCTTGCCATGATGACCGAAGCCGGGCGCAGCGGCATGTTCAATCCGGGTATCCACGGCTTTAGTGAAGTGCTTTATGCCGTCTCGTCAGCCGCCAACAACAACGGCAGCGCCTTTGCTGGTCTGAGCGCCAATACCCCTTTCTGGAACTGTCTGCTGGCCTTTTGCATGTTCTTTGGTCGCTTTGGCGTCATCGTGCCGGTGATGGCAATTGCCGGGTCGCTGGTTATCAAAAAGAGCCAACCCGCGAGTACCGGCACCTTACCTACGCACGGTGCGCTGTTTGTCGGCCTGCTGATTGGCACCGTATTGCTGGTAGGTGCGTTGACCTTTATTCCCGCGCTGGCCTTAGGCCCGGTGGCGGAATACCTTTCTTTACGCTGATTTCGGGGATTATTTTTCATGAGTCGTAAACAGATGACGCTGCTCGAACCCGCTTTAGTTCGTCAGGCGCTGATAGATTCCGTCACCAAATTAAGCCCGCATATACAGTGGCGTAATCCGGTCATGTTCATCGTCTGGCTGGGGAGTCTGCTGACCACGCTGCTGGCGGTGGCAATGGCGACCGGACACCTTGAAGGCAGCGCCTGGTTTACCGGTGCGGTGAGCCTCTGGCTGTGGTTTACGGTGCTGTTTGCCAACGTTGCAGAAGCGCTGGCAGAGGGACGCAGTAAAGCGCAGGCCAACAGTCTCAAAGGGGTGAAAAAGACGGCGTTTGCCCGTAAATTGCGTGCCCCTCAGCATGACGCGCAGGTTGACCACGTACCGGCTGAAGCGTTGCGAAAAGGCGACATCGTGCTGGTCGAAGCGGGCGATATTATTCCCTGCGATGGCGAGGTTATTGAAGGGGGAGCATCGGTTGATGAGAGTGCAATAACAGGGGAGTCTGCGCCGGTTATCCGTGAATCCGGCGGCGATTTCGCCTCTGTAACAGGGGGCACGCGCATTCTGTCCGACTGGCTGGTTATTCAGTGTAGCGTCAACCCTGGTGAAACTTTTCTCGACAGGATGATAGCGATGGTGGAAGGGGCGCAGCGGCGTAAAACCCCCAACGAAATTGCGCTGACCATCCTGCTGGTCGCGCTGACCATTGTCTTTCTGCTGGCCACGGCCACGCTGTGGCCATTCTCGGTATACGGCGGCACCGCAGTAAGCGTCACCGTGCTGGTGGCCCTGCTGGTCTGTCTTATCCCAACCACCATCGGCGGCCTGCTTTCAGCCATTGGGGTGGCGGGAATGAGCCGTATGCTGGGGGCAAACGTGATTGCCACCAGCGGGCGCGCCGTGGAAGCCGCCGGGGATGTCGATGTACTGCTGCTGGATAAAACCGGCACCATCACCCTTGGCAACCGCCAGGCCTCAGCCTTCCTTCCGGCCCAGGGAACAGAGGAAAAAACGCTGGCCGATGCCGCACAACTCTCCTCACTGGCGGATGAAACACCGGAAGGCCGCAGCATCGTGGTGCTGGCTAAACAGCGTTTTAATCTGCGCGAACGGGATGTACAAAGTCTGCAGGCCACCTTTGTGCCCTTTACAGCGCAGACCCGCATGAGTGGGATCAACCTGGGTGAGCGCATGATTCGCAAAGGTTCGGTGGATGCCATTCGCCGTCATATTGCCGCCAACAACGGGCTGTTTCCGGCAGACGTCGATGCGCTGGTCGAGCAGGTCGCCCGTCAGGGGGCCACCCCGCTGGTGGTCGCAGAAGGGGCGCACGTGCTCGGTGTTATTTCGCTCAAGGATGTGGTGAAAGGCGGCATCAAAGAGCGTTTCGCCCAGTTGCGCAAAATGGGCATTAAAACCGTGATGATAACCGGCGACAATCGCCTGACCGCTGCGGCGATTGCCGCCGAAGCTGGCGTGGACGATTTCCTTGCCGAGGCCACGCCAGAAGCCAAACTGGCACTGATTCGCCAGTATCAGGCAGAAGGTCGCCTCGTGGCGATGACCGGTGATGGCACCAACGATGCGCCTGCCCTGGCGCAGGCGGATGTCGCCGTTGCGATGAACTCCGGTACCCAGGCTGCAAAAGAGGCGGGCAACATGGTGGATTTGGACTCTAACCCCACCAAGCTCATCGAAGTGGTGCACATTGGTAAACAGATGCTGATGACCCGTGGTTCGCTGACCACCTTTAGTATCGCCAACGACGTGGCAAAGTATTTTGCCATTATTCCGGCAGCCTTCGCCGCCACCTATCCGCAGCTTAACGCGCTGAACGTGATGCATCTGCATTCACCCGCATCGGCGATTTTGAGCGCGGTGATTTTCAACGCCCTGATCATTGTCTTTCTGATCCCACTCGCCCTGAAAGGAGTGAGTTACAAGCCGTTGAGCGCGCCCGCCATGTTACGTCGCAATCTGTGGATATATGGTCTTGGCGGCCTGGTGGTGCCCTTTATCGGCATCAAACTGATTGACCTGCTGCTGACGCTGTTCGGCCTGGTGTAAAAGGAACATACAATGTCTTTGATTCGTCCCGCTTTACTGCTGTTAATTTTACTGACGCTTATTACCGGTGGCCTTTATCCGCTGGTGACAACGACACTGGGTCAGTGGTGGTTCAGGGCGCAGGCTAACGGCTCGCTGATTGAGAATGCCGGTGAAATACGTGGCTCTCGCCTGATAGGGCAAAACTTTACCGCACCGGGTTATTTTCAGGGGCGTCCGTCTGCCACCGCTGATGCGCCCTATAACCCAATGGCATCCGGCGGAAGCAATCTTGCGGCAAGCAACCCGGAACTGGATAAACAGGTCAGCGCTCGCGTTAGCGAACTGCGTGCGCATAATCCTCAGGCCGACGCGCTGATACCCGTTGAGTTGCTCACCGCCTCGGCAAGCGGGCTGGATAACAACCTGACACCTTCTGCTGCTGCCTGGCAAATCCCGCGCGTGGCTGCGGCGCGTGGACTCTCCCGCGAGGAGGTGACTAAGCTTGTGGCGGAACACACTGAAAAACCGCTGGTAGATTTCCTGGGCCAGCCGGTGGTAAATATTGTCGAACTGAATCTGGCGCTGGACGCACGTAAGGATAACTAAGACATGACCGACGAGCCTTTGCGCCCGGACCCCGACCGGTTGCTGGAACACGCCGCAACCGCCCATCGCGGAACGCTGAAGATTTTTTTCGGTGCCTGCGCCGGGGTAGGTAAAACCTTTGCCATGTTGCAGGAAGCCCAGCGGCAACGGGCGCAGGGGCTGGATGTTGTGATTGGCGTGGTGGAGACGCATGGACGTAAAGAGACCGCGGCCCTGCTCAATGGGCTGGCGGTACTACCTGCAAAACGGGTCGCCCACCGCGGGCGACTGATTCAGGAGTTCGATCTTGACGCCGCCCTTGCGCGGCGTCCGGCGTTAATACTGATGGATGAGCTGGCGCACAGCAATGCGCCGGGCACCCGCCATCCGAAGCGCTGGCAGGATGTCGAAGAGCTACTGGACGCAGGAATTAATGTGCTGACCACGGTGAATGTTCAGCATCTGGAAAGCCTGAATGATGTGGTCAGCGGCGTAACCGGTATTCAGGTGCGTGAAACGGTCCCCGATCCCTTTTTTGATGCGGCCGACGAGATTGTGCTGGTGGATCTCCCCCCGGACGATCTGCGACAACGCCTGCACGAAGGAAAGGTCTATATTGGTGGTCAGGCCGAACGCGCCATTGAACACTTTTTCCGTAAAGGAAACCTCATCGCCCTGCGTGAACTGGCGCTGCGTCGCACTGCGGATCGTGTGGATGACCAGATGCGGGCCTGGCGTGACCGCCTGGGGGATGAAAAAGTCTGGCATACGCGTGATGCCATTCTGCTCTGCATAGGACACGGCAGCGGTAACGAAAAATTGATTCGTACTGCGGCTCGTCTGGCCGCCAAACTTGGCAGCGTCTGGCATGCGGTATACGTCGAAACCCCGGCGCTGCACAAACTTCCGGAACCGCAGCGACGGGCGATTCTCGCCGCTCTGCATCTGGCGCAAGAGCTGGGCGCAGAAACGGCCACGCTCTCAGACCCCGCTGAAGACAAGGCCATTTTGCGCTACGCAAGAGAGCACAATCTCGGCAAAATTCTGATTGGCAGACGCGCAAAACGCGGCTGGTTTAACCGCGAGTCGTTTGCTGATCGTCTGGCACGACGCGCTCCGGACCTTGACCTGGTGATCATTGCGCCGGACGATACGCCTGCCCCCCTGCCCCTTCGCCCGAATGATAGCCGTCCGTTTATGGAGCGCTGGCGCGTGCAGTTGAAAGGCTGTGTTGTCGCACTGGCCTTATGTGCGGCTATTACGCTGATTGCGATGCAGTGGTTAGTCGCATTTGATGCGGCTAACCTGGTGATGATCTATCTGCTGGGTGTGGTGGTTATCGCGTTACTGTATGGCCGCTGGCCGTCAGCCTTTGCCACCGTCATTAACGTGGTCAGCTTCGATCTCTTTTTTATTGCGCCGCGAGGAACGCTGGCCGTTTCTGATGTGCAGTATCTGTTGACCTTTGGCGTCATGCTGACCGTTGGGCTGGTGATTGGCAATCTGACCGCCGGGGTGCGCTATCAGGCTCGCGTAGCCCGCTATCGTGAGCAGCGCACCCGCCATTTGTACGAGATGTCAAAAGCGCTGGCTGCGGGACGGAGCGTTGAAGCTATTGCCGCCACCAGCGAGACGTTTATTCGCTCTACCTTCAATGCCCGCAGTCAGGTGCTCATGCCCGACAGATCAGGCAAACTCATTGCTATCACCCGTACGCAAAATATCACCTCCTGGGATGACGCCATTGCCCGCTGGAGCTTCGATAAAGGTCAGCCAGCCGGTGCCGGTACCGATACGCTACCCGGCGTGCCTTATCAAATTTTACCGCTGAAGAGTGCGCAGCAAACTCACGGACTGGTGGTGGTCGAACCGGCTAACCTGCGCTTGTTGATGGTGCCGGAGCAGCAGCGGTTGCTGGAAACCTTTACTCTGCTGGTTGCCAGTGCGCTGGAGCGCCAGGCGCTGATAACCAGTGAAGAGCAGGCCCGCTTTGCCAGTGAACGGGAGAGCATTCGAAACGCTCTTCTGGCTGCTCTCTCTCACGATCTGCGCACACCGCTGACGGTGCTGTTTGGTCAGGCAGAAATTCTGACGCTCGATCTCGCCAGCGAGGGGTCAAAACATGCGCCTCAGGCCAGCGAAATACGCCAGCATGTGCTCAACACCACGCGGCTGGTGAACAATCTGCTGGATATGGCGCGTATTCAGTCCGGTGGTTTTAATTTAAAAAAAGAGTGGCTGACGCTCGAAGAGGTGGTGGGCAGCGCCTTGCGGACGCTGGAACCTGGTCTTGGCGGACGGCGTATTGCGCTGGATCTCCCTGACCCGTTAATGCTGGTCCACGTGGACGGGCCTTTATTTGAACGCGTGCTGATTAATCTACTGGAAAATGCGGTCAAATATGCAGGCTTTCGGGCGGAGATCGGCATTCGCGCCATCGCTTCCTCCTCTCGCTTAACGCTGGAGGTCTGGGATACCGGGCCGGGTATTCCTGAGGGGCAGGAAGATGCCATTTTTGCTAAATTTGCCCGTGGTAATAAAGAATCGGCCATCCCCGGCGTAGGGCTTGGTCTGGCTATCTGTCAGGCGATTGTCGATGTTCACGGGGGAACCATCAGCGCGGCAAACCGTCCTGAGGGAGGAGCCTGTTTTCATGTTACACTCCCGCTGGAGACGCCCCCGCAACTGGATGACCTTTCTGAGGATCTGTGATTAACGTTCTTATTGTTGAAGATGAGCAGGCTATTCGCCGTTTTCTGCGCACCGCGCTGGAAGCTGAAGGGCTGCGGGTATTTGAAGCGGAGACGTTACAACGCGGTTTGATTGAGGCCGCGACGCGCAAGCCTGATCTGGTCATCCTGGATTTGGGCTTGCCGGATGGAGAGGGCATTGATTTTATTCGTGACCTGCGTCAGTGGAGCCAGATGCCGGTTATTGTCCTTTCCGCCAGGAGCGAAGAGAGCGATAAAATCGCGGCGCTGGATGCGGGTGCAGATGATTATCTCAGCAAGCCGTTTGGCATCGGGGAGTTGCAGGCGCGTCTCAGAGTGGCGTTGCGCCGCCATGCTGGTACGCCGCAAAGCGATCCGGTGGTAACCTTTTCGAATATTCAGGTCGATCTTGCCAGTCGGCGAATCCAGCGAGGCAGTGAAGAGCTGCACCTGACGCCTATTGAATTCCGGCTGCTCGCCGTGCTGCTGAATAATCATGGGAAAGTTCTCACCCAGCGCCAGTTATTAAGCCAGGTCTGGGGACCAAACGCTGTGGAACATAGCCATTATCTGCGTATTTATATGGGTCATCTTCGGCAAAAACTTGAGGAGGATCCGGCGCGCCCACGCCATTTGTTAACCGAAACCGGCATTGGCTATCGCTTTATGCTCTGAGCGGGCATAAAAAAGCCCGGTCACGCGAACGCGACCGGGCCGGACAAGACTATAGCATCAGGCGTTTTTCAGCACTTCGCTGACAATCTCAACCGCTTCTTTCTCGATAAGCTTACGGTGTTCCTCACCGAGGAAGCTTTCGCAATAAATTTTATAGGCGTCTTCCGTACCGGACGGACGTGCCGCAAACCAGCCGTTGTCGGTCATCACTTTCAGGCCCCCAATAGAAGCACCATTGCCCGGTGCCGCCGTCAGGCGCGCGGTGATTGGGTCGCCTGCCAGCGTGCTGGCGCTGACCATCTCCGGAGAAAGCTTAGACAGCGCGGCTTTCTGTGCAGAAGTGGCGCTGGCCCCCAGACGATTGTAACTCGGCGCACCGAAGCGCTCGGCCAGTTCGTCATAGTGCTGCTGTGGGTTTTTGCCGGTAACGGCCGTGATCTCTGCTGCCAGCAGGCACATGATGATACCGTCTTTGTCAGTTGACCAGGGCGTGCCGTCAAAGCGCAGGAAGGATGCCCCCGCGCTCTCTTCCCCGCCAAAGCCGAAGCTTCCGTCAAACAGACCATCTACGAACCATTTAAAGCCCACCGGCACTTCCACCAGCTTACGGCCAAGGTCGTTGACCACACGGTCAATCATCGCCGAGGAGACCAGCGTTTTACCTACTGCCACCTCTTTGCCCCACTGCGGACGATGCTGGAACAGGTAGTTGATCGCCACCGCCAGATAGTGGTTGGGGTTCATCAGACCAGCCGGGGTAACAATGCCGTGGCGGTCATAGTCAGGGTCGTTGGCGAAGGCCAGGTCAAACTTGTCGCGCAGCGCCAGAAGCCCCGCCATCGCACTTTCAGAGGAGCAGTCCATGCGGATCACACCGTCTTTGTCGAGGTGCATAAAGCGGAACGTCTGATCAACCTGATCGTTCACGAGGGTCAGATCAAGTTTGTAGAAGTCGGCGATGCGTTTCCAGTATTCGATACCGGAGCCACCAAGCGGATCAACGCCCAGCTTCAGACCGGCTTTCTGAATCGCCGCCATATCAACGATCTCCGCCAGCCCTTCGATAAATGGCTGAACCAGATCCTGTTCTTTTACATGACCGGAAGCGAGCGCGGCATCCAGCGAAATGCGTTTCACGCCTTTCAGACCGTCAGCCAGTAGCGCGTTAGCACGATCTTCTACCACTTTGGTAACGTTTGTATCTGCCGGGCCGCCGTTAGGTGGGTTGTATTTGATGCCACCATCTTCCGGCGGGTTGTGTGAGGGGGTGATAACAATACCGTCTGCCAGCGCGCCGCCGTTTTTGTTGTGGACCAGGATGGCGTTTGAGACGGCCGGCGTAGGCGTAAAGCCGTTGTTTTCCTGCACAATGAGGTCAACGCCATTTGCTGCCAGCACTTCAAGCACGGAGATGAACGCAGGTTCAGACAAAGCATGGGTATCTTTACCCACGTAGCATGGCCCGGTGATGCCGTTTTTAGCGCGCTCTTCAGCAATCGCCTGAGCAATCGCCAGAATATGAGGCTCGTTAAAGCTGTGGCGCCACGCACTGCCACGGTGGCCTGATGTACCAAATTTTACCGCATGTTCAGCGTTACCCACTTCCGGCTTCAGCACGTAGTACTGGGCGGTAAGTTGGGCGACGTTGATCAAATCGCTCTGCTGCGCAGGTTGACCTGCACGTTCATGGTTAGCCATTGCCTGGTCCTTCTTATGCAAGGATTAAATTGTGCCGCAAACCTTTTCAATCAATTCCGCCGGGAACTGCATTGACTGCATGATGTGTTCGATCATGCTGCATTTACGACCCGTATTAGTGTTGGTGATGACCCAGTATGGCGTGTCTGGCACCTGTTTTGGCTTAGTCTGCGTGCCATTTTGCAACAAGGTTTGTTCGTCAGACGCAAAGTATACGCGGGTCCGCCCGTGCAGAGACTCAGTGGATTCTGCAAAGGCTTTATTGTCCAGAGAATAGAGTGTAGACAGCACCAGCATGAAACGGTTAACCGCTTTTTTCTGTTCAGCGTATTCATCCGAAAGCAGAAGCTCGCGCACGGCACGCACCCTGTCCTTCGCGGTGTTCGTCGGTTTAGTCTCTTCAACCTTCGGTGTAACAGGGGTTTCTTTTGCAGCGGCGGTCAGCGTGGCAGCAGGTTGAGAGGAGGCGGAAAATTTCAACATGCGCCGTAAAATGTCGGATGCGCTCTCACCAATATGCTTCGTGTGGCTGGCAATATAACTGTAGAGTTCATCATCAACTTCAATCGTTTTCATTTTAATCCAGTGCAGTGTCTTATCTGAATACAAGTTATTGAGATTATAGAGTCAAATCTCAACAGCGGATAGCGCTTAACCTGAGTGGCGGCTAAGTTAGATTACCTCTGAACCTTGCAGCCGGGCGGCAGAATGTTCAACATAATACCCTAATCCGAAAGAGCGAAAAAAAGAACTTTGCCATGAAATTGAATACCCGAGCGCAAACTGCACAACAATCGCACAACAATTCTCCCATCGTCCTGGTTCATGGCCTGTTTGGCAGCCTTGACAACCTGGGTATCCTTGCCCGCGACCTCGTCCTTGATCATGATATTCTGCAAGTGGATATGCGTAATCACGGGCAGTCTGACCGTTCCGACACGATGAATTATCCGGCAATGGCGCAGGATCTGGTCGAGACACTGGACGCGCAGGGTATCGAACGCGCTACCTTCATCGGCCACTCCATGGGCGGCAAAGCGGTGATGGCATTAACGGCGATTGCGCCGGAACGTATTGACGGGCTGGTGGCTATTGATATTGCCCCTGTCGATTACGCTGTACGTCGCCATGACGAGATTTTCGCCGCCATCAATGCCGTAACGGATGCAAAGGTCACCACGCGCCAGCAAGCAGCGGCCGTGATGCGCACGGTAATTGATGAAGAGGGCGTTATTCAGTTTCTTCTGAAATCTTTTAGTGAGGGCCAGTGGCGATTTAACGTTCCCGTATTATGGGAAGAGTATCCGCATATTGTGGGTTGGGAAGCCGTTCCGGCCTGGAACCACCCCGCTCTTTTCATTCCCGGCGGTAACTCCCCTTATGTGACTGAGCAGTACCGGCAGGCGTTACTCAGCCAGTTTCCTCAGGCGAAGGCGCATGTCATTGCGGGCGCGGGGCACTGGGTACATGCAGAAAAGCCAGATGCCGTTTTACGCGCCATCCGCCGTTATCTCTCTGAAAAGACGAACTGATTAAAAACCCGGCGACCGGTCGCCATAACGCGCCCGGGCGTTGGCGTCCCTGCATCGCTGATGTATGATGGCGCGCTAATCAGCCCGGGCAATGACCCGATTGCTTGTACTTCCCGTAGTATCCTTAAACCATGGCTAAAGAACAAACGGACCGCACGACACTAGATCTGTTCGCGAATGAGCGTCGCCCGGGACGTCCCAAAACCAATCCGCTCTCTCGCGACGAGCAATTACGCATTAACAAGCGTAACCAGCTTAAACGCGATAAATTTCGTGGGCTTAAACGCGTCGAATTGAAAATAAATGCTGAGGCAGTGGACGCACTGAATGCCCTGGCAGACGCGCGTCAAATGAGCCGCAGTGAACTCATTGAAGAGATGTTGCTGGAACAGCTCAAAGCGCTGAACAGCATTGATTACTCTGAATCTTCGTCTGATTAACGCTTTCATGTAGCAGAGAGTGCAGTCCGAGGCGATTGCAGTTTCCGCGCGCTTCTCCTATCTGCTATGATTGCCCTTATCCGTGGGCTAAACGCCACCACCATATCATTAAGTTTCAAGAGGTTATTTTACTCATGGCAATCACTGGCATTTTTTTCGGCAGCGACACCGGTAATACCGAAAACATCGCAAAAATGATTCAGGCGCAGCTTGGTAAAGATGTTGCGGATGTTCACGATATTGCGAAGAGCAGCAAAGAAGATCTGGAAGGTTACGATATTCTGTTGCTGGGTATTCCAACCTGGTATTACGGCGAAGCACAGTGTGACTGGGACGACTTTTTCCCGACGCTGGAAGAGATTGATTTCAATGGAAAGCTGGTTGCCCTTTTTGGTTGCGGTGACCAGGAAGATTATGCCGAATACTTCTGTGATGCACTGGGGACTATCCGTGACATCATCGAACCGCGCGGCGCGGTCATCGTTGGTCACTGGCCGACAGAAGGTTACCATTTTGAAGCGTCCAAAGGCCTTGCTGACGATGATCACTTTGTAGGTCTGGCTATTGATGAAGATCGTCAACCGGAGCTCACCGCGGGTCGCGTCGAAAAATGGGTGAAACAGATTTCTGAAGAGCTGAACCTTACCGCAATTATTAATGCCTGACAGTATATGGCGCAATCTACATGTTGCGCCTTATTGATAGTTAAAACCAATGGAAATAATTGCTACATTTTTTTAACTTTTGCCGCCAGCACTGTACAATATGGCCTGGTTGAAACGGATACCGCATGACTTTGTTGGCGCTACCACGTTTTATACGCTTACTTTACTTGAGGACTTGCAGTTTTCATTTAGACATGGCAGTTCTATAATGAGACGCATTTCCCAGAGCATTCCTTGTAGCTTCCCTCCCCGGAAGCGAATCGTTTAGCAACAGGACAGATTCCGCATGACTGACAACAATACCGCATTAAAGAAGGCCGGCCTGAAAGTCACGCTTCCTCGCTTGAAAATCCTGGAAGTGCTTCAGGAGCCGGACAACCATCATGTCAGTGCGGAAGATTTATATAAGCGCCTTATCGATATGGGCGAAGAGATCGGGCTGGCAACGGTTTACCGTGTACTGAACCAGTTTGATGATGCCGGGATCGTAACCCGCCATAATTTCGAAGGCGGCAAATCTGTCTTTGAACTGACTCAGCAGCATCACCATGACCACCTGATTTGCCTCGACTGTGGCAAAGTGATTGAATTCAGTGATGACTCCATTGAAGCCCGGCAGCGTGAAATTGCCTCCCAACACGGCATTCGCCTGACGAACCATAGCCTGTACCTCTACGGCCATTGCGCTGAAGGCGACTGCCGCAGCGATGAAAACGCCCACGAGATTGCTAAGTAATCTTCCGTAAACGTAAAAAGCCAACCTGAAGGTTGGCTTTTTTATTGGTTTACCCTGGGTGGCTACTGCGTATTGTTGCTACGAATTTCCTGCCAGATACGATCGCAGTTGGCTTTTACCGCCTGACCATTCCCCGTATGGGTGGCTTCAAGGCACTGCTGATAATCCAGGGTGCGTACCGACTCTTCGTGGGCAAATTGTTGATGCGCCTTTTCTGACTTCAGCACTTCCAGCACGCTACGGCAGGCTTCAAGTTTTTCCGATGAACCTTCTGCAGTATTAATACAGGCACTATAAGCCGCTCTCAAACGCATATCTTCTTTCGGCGCCTGAGGTTGCTGTACGCAGGCGGTAAGCCCCAGAACCATAAACAGAGTCATTATACTTTTATTCATGTTGCCCTACCCTCGCCTCAGAAAATCGTAAAAGGTGCAATGACGATAAATTTCACGTCGCGCTCATCCTGGAAGATGTTGTTGTAACCCCCACCCCAGCTTGGAATATCGGAGTGATTATCGAACTGGGTAAAGTGCAGCTTAAATAATGTGCCTTTCGCCATGCCGTCCTGCAGGGTATAAACCACATCCAGGCTGTAAGCGGATTCCTTAATTGAATTGCCGGCCTTATAGTATTTATCGCCAGACGAAACGTTGGATGGTTTGGCATCCCAGCCATAAACATATGAGGCACCTACCGCCCAGCCCGGAAGATTTAAATCTTTCAAATCATACATAGCGCCAACAAATACCGCTTTTTCATTATGGGCGTTAAAGTCAGAACGATTATCCCACCAGATATCCAGTCGGCCATTTGACGAGCCATAAAGTGGTGTCATACGTGAGTTGAAATTTCCCTGCCGGCCGTCCGCTTTTACCCATGTGCCCTCCAGACGTAAATCAACGGGCCCTGCGGCATAATTAAAGGTCAGCGCCTGTAACCAGGCCGTACCATCATAAATATCATTGATAGTGTGATTAGATGCTTTATCACGTGAGCTGTAGAACTGATAGCTTGTAGACAGCGGACTCCCAGCAATATCAAATTTATAACTGGCTTTCGCGAAGTACTGATCTACATAGCCCTGTGCCTGTCCAAATGCCGCTTCTAAAATGAAATCATTTTTAAAATCATATTGCGCGCCAATGGAGTGGACATAATCAATTTTACTCACGCCATCATTCTGGTAAAAATTATCGGTTTCGTTATACCAGGGGGCCTTATATTCATTGGCCCACATATAGGAGAAACTCAGGGTACCGCAATCTTCATAGTCGAGATTTACGCCAATTTCCGTACCTTGATACGTACCCGGCATAAAACTCCAGTTGGACGCCAGTAGCGTCTGACCGGTGGGCTGGATATAGCCCGCTCTGGCCCATAACGGCCCGTACTTAAATTTTGCCGCAGCAGTATAGAGACTTGCCCCACTTCGGTCTCCAGCCCAGTCTTCATCATAGACCTTATGGCTGTTAGAAAACGCCATTTCATTAGGATGTGCGCTACCTGAAGATTCGGCCATTTCAATAGCTGCAAATGCCGCAACGTCGAAACCAAACATATCTGCTGCATAACCAGACTGGAAATCGAGATTGGTATTCCAGGTAGAATGCGCCAGATTGGTTTTATATTTATTACCATCAGTGACATCTTTACGGTCGCGTTCACGCTGCCAGTAATAGACACCGCCAGTAAGTGTAGAATCTTCAACAAACCCTGCGGCCCTGGCCACCGGGGGTGCTATTAAAGCTGATAGTGTTGTTGTACCGACAATAGCTAATGCTATCGCCTTACGTTTAGCGGTAAACGCGATCATAATTGTTCCTCTTTGACTAAATACAAAAATGCTGTGCAAAGGCAGGCAGCAAGAAAATAAGCATAAAAAAATGGCAAAGTGTGGCTGCAAACTTCTTTCACACCACGAATCAAGGTTATTTTTACCGACTATCAGGATCAAGTTATTTGCCAGAAAGAAAACCAAGAATATGACAAGGGACACATATTTCTTGAATAGAGGAAGAGGATTAGAAATATTATTGAGAGAAGAAAGGGCTCACTAAAAAAATTGCTAAAAATGAAAATAGAAAATAATAAAATTAAAACAATTTTTCAGGTCAACCACAAACCATTATTTACGTTCAGTAATAACAGCGTCGTTATAGAATAAAAAAACGCCGCACAAAGCGGCGTTCATGAGATTAGCTGCAATTATTCGCCGACTTTCGCCCAGGTATCACGAAGACCAACCGTGCGGTTAAAGACCAGTTTCTGTGCCGTGGCGTAGCGGTTATCGAGACAGAAATAACCTTCACGTTCGAACTGATAAGCTTTACCCGCTTCTGCGGCCTGCAGGGATGGCTCCGCATAACCCTGTTTAATGACCAGGGATTCCGGATTCATCACCGACAGGAAGTCTTCAGCAGCACCCGGGTTCGGGACGCTGAATAAACGGTCATACAGACGAATTTCTACCGGAAGCGCGTGCGCAGCGCTGACCCAGTGAACCACGCCTTTTACCTTGCGACCATCTGCCGGATCTTTGCTCAGAGTGTCAGCATCATAGGTGCAGAAAATAGTGGTGATATTGCCTTCGGCGTCCTTCTCAACGCGTTCAGCTTTTACCACGTAGGCGTTGCGCAGACGCACTTCTTTGCCCATCACCAGTCGCTTGTACTGTTTATTAGCTTCTTCGCGAAAATCGGCGCGATCGATCCAGATTTCACCGCTGAAGGGTACTTCCCGACTGCCCATTTCCGGTTTGTTCGGATGATTAAGCATGGTGACAATTTCGCTCCCACCCTGCGGGTAGTTTTCGATAACCAGTTTAACCGGATCGATTACTGCCATCGCGCGCGGCGCGTTTTCGTTAAGATCTTCACGGATGCAGGATTCCAGCGAAGCCATCTCAATGGTGTTGTCCTGCTTCGTCACGCCAATACGTTTGCAGAATTCACGGATGGATCCGGCGGTGTAACCACGGCGACGCAGCCCGGAGATGGTCGGCATACGCGGGTCATCCCAGCCTTCAACATGTTTGTCCGTCACCAGCAGGTTCAGCTTACGTTTTGACATTACGGTGTATTCCAGATTCAGGCGCGAAAATTCATACTGGCGCGGGTGAACCGGAATAGAAATGTTGTCCAGCACCCAGTCGTACAAGCGACGGTTATCCTGGAATTCCAGCGTGCACAGAGAATGCGTAATGCCTTCCAGCGCATCACTGATGCAGTGGGTAAAGTCGTACATCGGATATATGCACCACTTGTTACCTGTCTGATGGTGTTCCGCAAATTTGATGCGGTACAGCACCGGATCGCGCAACACAATAAAGGGGGAAGCCATATCAATTTTGGCGCGCAGGCAAGCTTTACCTTCTTCAAAGCCACCAGCCCGCATCTTTTCAAACAGGGCAAGGTTCTCTTCAACACTCCGGTCGCGGAATGGACTATTTTTGCCAGGCGCGGTAAGCGAACCGCGATACTCGCGGATCTCGTCTGCTGAGAGTTCATCAACAAAGGCAAGACCTTTGGTGATCAGCTCAACCGCATACTGATGCAGTTGATCAAAGTAGTCCGAGGAGTAACGCACATCACCAGACCAGTGGAAACCCAGCCACTCTACGTCATTTTTGATGGAGTCAACGTATTCGATATCTTCCTTCACCGGGTTCGTGTCATCGAAACGCAGATTGCATTGCCCGTTATAGTCTTGCGCGATACCAAAATTAAGGCAGATAGATTTCGCGTGGCCGATATGCAGGTAGCCGTTCGGTTCAGGCGGGAAACGGGTGCAAACGGAATTGTGCTTACCGGTAGCAAGATCTTCGTCAATGATCTGACGAATAAAATTAGTCGGGCGGGCTTCAGCCTCACTCATCGTAGATTCCTCAAAGCGTAAACAACGTATAACGGAACATGATCTTATAAGCGGGTCTTCCAGACAACCCTTGTTTACGGAAAATATATACAAAACGGACTATGCAAGTTAATGCAAAAAAAAGCGGCAGAGAAAATGTCCTCTGCCGCTTTTGGCAAAACCACTACGAAACGCGATTAGCCTTTGATGTCGTACAGCGGCGTTTGACCTGCAACAACGGCGCCCTGAGCTTTAATTACCAGCCCGGAGAAGTCATCAATATTGCTGCATACCACCGGACTTATCATTGAACGTGCTGTGGCGTTCAGGTAATCCAGATCCATTTCCAGGACAGGTTGCCCGGCCACCACCTGTGCCCCCTCCTCGACCAGACGGGAGAAGCCCTGTCCAGCCAGCGCTACGGTATCGATGCCCATGTGAACCACAATCTCCGCTCCTTTCTCCGTCTCGAGACAGAACGCGTGGTTAGTGTTGAAGATTTTTACGATGGTTCCGGCAGCCGGGGATACCACCACTTTATCGGTTGGTTTGATAGCCACTCCGTCACCAACAGCTTTACTGGCAAACGCTTCATCTGGCACTTCATCCAGAGAAACAACCTGACCCGTAATGGGTGAGACCAGTTCAGCAATCACGGACGCATTCGGCACAGCCTGAGGTTTAACCGGTGCAACTGTAGCAGCAGGTGCAACGTTGTCAGCGGCTGGAACATTGCCGGTGGTTTTCATGGCGTTGGCAATTTTTTCAGCAACGAAACCTACGATAATCTGCACGCTGGTTTTATTCAGACGAATAATTCCGGTAGCGCCGAGACGTTTCGCCATCGCTTCATCCACTAACGCAGAATCTTTAACGTTCAGACGAAGACGCGTGATACAGGCATCAATGCCAGTCAGGTTCGAGGACCCCCCCACAGCCGCAATGTACTGACGAGCCAGACCGGCAACATCCTGGTCAGCATTCGCGCTTACATTCACATCCTGACCGTCTGCTTCGTCACCAGTAACAGCCAGTTCACGGCCCGGTGTCAGCAGGTTGAATTTCTGGATAGTGAAACGGAACACCACATAATAAATAACGAAGAAGACCAGGCCTTGCAGAATCAGCATGTACCAGTGAACAGCCAGTGGGTTACGTGATGAAAGCACCATATCCACCAGACCCGCACTAAAGCCGAACCCTGCAATCCACTGCATGGTCGCGGCAATAAATACGGAAATGCCGGTCAGCACTGCGTGGATGAAGTAGAGCACTGGTGCCACGAACATGAAGGAGAATTCCAGCGGTTCGGTGATGCCGGTGAAGAAGGCGGCAAACGCACCCGCCATCATGATACCCAGCACTTTGGCTTTGTTTTCGGGACGGGCACTGTGGTAAATAGCCAGTGCCGCACCCGGCAGACCGAACATCATGATAGGGAAGAAGCCTGCCTGATAACGACCCGTGATCCCAATTTCAGCTTTACCTGCAGCAATGGACTGCGCGCCGCCGAGGAAGTTAGGAATATCGTTAATACCCGCAACATCAAACCAGAATACGGAGTTCAGCGCATGGTGCAGACCGACAGGGATTAGCAGGCGGTTAAAGAAGGCATAGATGCCCGCACCCGTCGACCCTAGTTTCTGAATATGTTCACCAAAGCCTACCAGACCGCTAAACACGACAGGCCAGATATACATCAGAATAAAGGCAACAACGATCATGATGAACGAGGTCAGGATCGGTACGAGACGACGACCACTAAAGAAGGAGAGCGCTTTTGGCAGTTCAACGCTGCTAAAGCGGTTGTATAGCTCGGCGGCGATAATACCCACCATGATCCCAACGAATTGGTTTTTAATCTTACCGAAAGCGGCAGGCACCTGATCGGCCGGGATTTTTTGAATCATGGCGACGGCGGCTGGCGAACACAACGTCGTTAATACCAGGAATCCGACGAAGCCTGCAAGAGCAGCAGCCCCGTCTTTATCTTTGGACATACCGTAGGCGACACCCACTGCAAACAGCACACCCATGTTGTCAATGATGGCAGAACCAGACTGGATAAAAAGCGCCGCCAGCGCATTATCCCCACCCCAGCCTACCGGATCGATCCAGTAACCGACCCCCATAAGAATTGCTGCTGCGGGCAGCGTGGCGACCGGCACCATCAGTGCGCGGCCAACCTTTTGCAAGTAACCTAAAAGACTCACGTTATTCCCCCTCTGACCCCACACCGGGTGCATAGAAACAGTATTTTTTATTGTCTTACTTAACCTGAAAGCACGGCCTTTTTCACGACAGTGTAAGTGTGTGAAAAATTAATTCGCCTCGCAAATTAAAAGCGCACTTTTTGTGATTTTAATCACCAAATATCGTTATTAACCCTCCACTTTGCTAGCTAACAAGCAAAACTTATTTTATGATTAAAAAAATCAAAACGGATTGCTCCCTGCGAAGCAAAACTGCATTACGCTTACACTATCACTGGCCTGCAATCCGCAAACTTTTAAACTCAACATCGAGGTGAATAATGAGACTGATTCCCCTGGCAACAGCTGAACAAGTCGGAAAATGGGCCGCCCGTCATATTGTTAATCGCATTAATGCCTTCAAACCGACCGCGGATCGCCCTTTCGTTCTCGGTTTACCGACAGGCGGCACACCATTAACCGCTTATAAAGCTCTGGTTGAAATGCACAAAGCGGGCCAGGTTAGTTTCCAGCACGTGGTCACCTTCAACATGGATGAGTATGTCGGGCTGCCAAAAGAGCATCCGGAAAGCTACCATAGCTTTATGCATCGTAACTTCTTCGATCACGTTGATATTCTGAAAGAAAATATTAATCTGTTGGATGGCAACGCCCCGGATATTGACGCAGAATGTCGTCAATATGAAGAAAAAATCCGCTCCTATGGCAAGATTCACCTGTTCATGGGCGGCGTAGGTAACGATGGTCATATTGCCTTTAACGAACCGGCGTCTTCGCTGGCGTCTCGTACTCGTATTAAAACCCTGACTCATGACACGCGTGTGGCGAATTCGCGCTTCTTCGATGGCGATGTCAGCCTTGTGCCAAAATATGCCCTGACCGTGGGTGTGGGTACGCTGCTGGATGCTGAAGAAGTCATGATTCTGGTGCTGGGTAACCAGAAAGCACTGGCGCTACAGGCGGCCGTTGAAGGAAACGTCAACCATATGTGGACCATCAGTTGCCTGCAACTGCATCCAAAAGCTGTCATGGTCTGCGACGATCCGTCTACGATGGAGCTTAAGGTTAAGACATTGAAATATTTCAATGAATTAGAAGCTGAAAATATTAAAGGTCTGTAAGTGAATTTCCGTTTCGCAACAGCCACATTGCGCAACGGTACTGATTTGTTAACCGGGGGTCGTTATGTATGCTTTAACTCAATGCCGGATTTTTACCGGCCATGAAATTCTGGATGACCATGCGCTGATTGTCGCGAATGGCCTGATTGAGCGCGTCTGTCCTCTGGCGGAGTTGCCGTCAGATATTGAGCAGCGAAGCCTGCACAACGCGATACTTGCCCCCGGTTTTATTGATGTTCAGTTAAATGGATGTGGTGGCGTTCAGTTTAACGATACGGCTGATGCTGTCAGCGTTAAGACTCTGGAAATCATGCAGCGTACGAATGAAAAATCTGGCTGCACCAGCTTTCTGCCGACGCTGATAACCAGCAGTGATGAACTGATGAAACAGGGTGTTCAGGTCATGCGTGAATACCTGGCAGCGCATCCTAACCAGGCGCTCGGTCTGCATCTGGAAGGCCCCTGGTTGAATATTATAAAAAAAGGGACGCATAACCCAGAATATGTACGCAAACCAGACGCTGAACTGGTGGACTTCCTGTGTAAAAATGCCGACGTGATTACCAAAGTTACGCTTGCACCGGAAATGGTGGGTGCAGAGGTTATCGGGAAGCTGGCCGCCGCTGGCATCGTGGTCTCTGCGGGCCACTCCAATGCCACGTTAAAAGAAGCGAAAGCTGGTTTTCGTGCTGGTATCACTTTCGCTACACATCTGTTTAACGCCATGCCTTATATTACCGGTCGCGAGCCTGGGCTTGCGGGAGCCATCCTCGATGATGCGGATGTGTATTGCGGCATTATTGCAGACGGCCTGCATGTCGATTACGTTAATATTCGTACCGCTAAACGTCTGAAAGGCGACAAACTTTGCCTGGTAACCGATGCAACGGCTCCTGCGGGCGCTACTATTGACCAGTTCATTTTTGCTGGTAAAACAATATACTACCGTAATGGATTGTGCGTGGATGAAAACGGTACGCTAAGCGGTTCCGCCCTGACGATGATCGAAGGGATTTATAATCTGGTTGAGCATGTCGGCATCGCGCTGGACGAAGCACTGCGTATGGCGACCCTTTATCCTGCCAGGGCGATAGGCGTTGCGGACAGTCTCGGCAGCATTGCGGCGGGCAAAGTCGCGAATCTGACGGCTTTCACGCGCGATTATAAAATCATCAAGACCATCGTTAATGGTAACGAGGTCGTCACTGAGTAAGTAAAAGTATGACATCAGGCGGACAAGCTCAAATTGGTAACGTTGACCTCGTTAAACAACTAAATAGTGCGGCAGTTTACCGCCTGATTGATCAGCTTGGCCCTATCTCGCGCATTCAAATTGCCGAACAAAGCCAGCTTGCACCAGCAAGCGTAACCAAAATTACGCGACAACTTATTGAGCGCGGTTTGATTAAAGAGGTGGACCAGCAGGCTTCAACTGGTGGTCGTCGCGCTATCTCAATTGTCACCGAAACCCGTAGTTTTCAGGCCATCGGCGTTCGCCTTGGGCGAACCGACACCACGCTTACGCTTTATGATTTGAGCAGCAAAGTCCTTGCTGAAGAGCATTACCCGCTCCCTGAGCGCACCCAGGAAACCCTCGAACACGCCCTGCTCAGAACCATCAGCCTCTTTATTGAATCCTGCCAGCGAAAAATTCGCGAATTGATCGCCATCTCCGTGATCCTGCCAGGGCTCGTTGACCCGGAGAGCGGGGTAATCCGTTATATGCCGCATATACCGGTGGAGAACTGGGGGCTGGTAGAGGCGCTTGAAAAACGGTTTAAATTAACCTGCTTCGTGGGTCACGATATTCGCAGCCTGGCGCTTGCTGAGCACTACTTTGGGGCAAGCCAGGACTGCGAAGACTCCATCCTGGTGCGCGTTCACCGTGGAACAGGTGCGGGGATAATCTCGAATGGCCGTATTTTTATTGGTCGTAACGGTAACGTGGGTGAAATTGGTCACATTCAGGTCGAACCGCTTGGCGAGCGTTGTCACTGCGGAAACTTTGGTTGTCTCGAAACCATTGCGGCTAACGCGGCCATTGAGCAGCGTGTGCGCCATCTGTTACAGCAGGGACATCACAGCCGTTTAACGTCCGATGACTGCTCCATTAAAACCATTTGCAAAGCGGCCAATAAAGGTGATGCCCTTGCCTGTGAAGTTATTGAGCATGTCGGCCGTCATCTGGGCAAAACCATTGCTATCGCCATTAACCTCTTCAATCCCCAAAAGGTGGTGATTGCCGGTGAGATTATTGAAGCTGAGAAAGTGTTGCTTCCCGCCATTGAAGGCTGCATAAATACACAATCGCTTAAAGCATTTCGCAGGAATCTCCCGGTTGTGCGCTCGACGCTGGATCACCGCTCCGCCATTGGTGCTTTCGCCCTGGTTAAACGCGCCATGCTTAACGGTTTGCTGCTGCAACGTTTGCTGGAAAGCTAACCGGGATTATAGTTACTGCTTCTCTTTTTAAACTGGGTAGTCCATGACCATTCAGAATGTAATCTGTGACATTGACGGCGTGCTGATGCACGATAACGTCGCGGTGCCGGGAGCCGCTGAATTTCTCACGCGGCTTCTTGAAAAAGGGATGCCGCTGGTAGTCCTGACTAACTATCCGTCTCAGACGGGGCAGGACCTGGCCAACCGTTTCGCCTCGGCAGGCATTGATGTGCCATCCTCGGTCTTTTATACCTCAGCCATGGCGACAGCGGACTTCCTTAAACGTCAGGAAGGAAAAAAAGCCTATGTTGTGGGTGAAGGCGCTTTGATTCACGAACTGTACAAAGCGGGATTCACCATTACTGACATCAATCCTGATTTCGTGATTGTGGGTGAAACCCGCTCTTACAACTGGGAAATGATGCACAAGGCGGCATTTTTTGTGGCTAACGGCGCCCGCTTTATTGCGACCAACCCGGATACTCACGGCCGCGGCTACTATCCGGGCTGCGGGGCATTATGCGCAGGTATCGAAAAAATTTCTGGTCGTCAGCCGTTTTATGTAGGGAAACCCAGCCCGTGGATAATCCGCGCCGCGCTCAACAAAATGCAGGCGCATTCTGAACAAACGGTGATTGTGGGCGACAATCTTCGTACCGATATACTGGCGGGTTTTCAGGCCGGACTGGAAACCATCCTGGTTCTTTCAGGGGTTTCAACCCTCGATGATATCGATACGATGCCTTTCCGCCCTTCCTGGATTTATCCATCGGTTGCTGAGATCGACGTAATTTAACGAAAACCACGTCCCGGACGTGGTTTCGCATTTTTATTGCACGCCTCGCCAATCACCATTAATAAATCCCCCTCAAAAATGATAATTCATCAATAATGGTGCCTTTTACCTGTGCTTTTTTCAGCATTCCGCAATCACCATTGCGCTTTTTACTTTTCCACCCGTAAAAGGCTTGCGGACACTCCCGCTTTACGGCATTTTCTTTAACAAGCAATAAGACAACGCGATGACGCGGCGTCTGCACACTACAACACTGCAATGCCTGACAGTAACGGAGAAGTCTATGTGTTCTATTTTTGGCGTACTGGATATTAAAACCGACGCAGTTGAATTGCGTAAGAAAGCGCTGGAGTTATCCCGCCTGATGCGCCATCGCGGCCCGGACTGGTCTGGGGTATATGCAAGCGATAAAGCGATTCTTGCCCATGAACGCCTGTCGATTGTCGACGTCAACGCCGGTGCTCAGCCGCTCTACAACGAACAAAAAACACATGCGCTGGCCGTCAACGGTGAAATCTATAACCATCAGGCCCTGCGCGCTGAGTATGGCGACCGCTACGCATTTCAGACCGGTTCCGATTGTGAAGTTATTCTGGCGCTCTATCAGGAGAAAGGTCCGGAATTCCTTGATGATCTGCAGGGCATGTTTGCTTTTATTCTTTACGATATTGAACAAGACGCCTACCTGATTGGCCGTGACCATATCGGTATCATTCCGCTGTATATGGGGCATGATGAGCACGGCAATATGTACGTTGCGTCAGAAATGAAAGCACTGGTACCTGTCTGTCGCACCATTAAAGAGTTCCCGGCAGGCAGCTATCTGTGGAGTAAAGACGGCGAAATCCGTTCTTATTATCAGCGTGACTGGTTCGATTACGACGCAGTTAAAGACAACGTCACGGACAAAGACGCGCTGCGTCAGGCGCTGGAAGATTCTGTAAAAAGCCACCTGATGTCCGACGTGCCCTATGGTGTGCTGCTCTCTGGCGGCCTGGACTCCTCCGTGATCTCCGCTATCACCAAAAAATTTGCGGCTCGTCGCGTTGAAGATGAGGAGCGTACAGAGGCCTGGTGGCCGCAGCTACACTCTTTCGCCGTTGGCCTGAAAGGTGCGCCGGATCTGAAAGCTGCGCAGGAAGTAGCAAACCATTTGGGTACCGTGCATCACGAAATTCACTTCACCGTGCAGGAAGGTCTTGATGCTATTCGCGATGTGATTTACCACATTGAAACCTACGATGTGACCACGATTCGCGCTTCCACGCCAATGTACCTGATGTCTCGTAAGATCAAGGCTATGGGCATCAAGATGGTGCTGTCGGGAGAGGGTTCGGATGAAGTCTTTGGCGGCTACCTCTATTTCCATAAAGCGCCGAATGCCAAAGAGCTGCACGAAGAGACGGTTCGCAAATTGCAGGCGCTGCATATGTTTGACTGCGCGCGAGCTAACAAAGCGATGTCTGCCTGGGGAGTTGAGGCGCGCGTGCCGTTCCTGGATAAAAAATTCCTCGACGTGGCGATGCGCATCAACCCGCAGGATAAGATGTGCGGAAACGGTAAAATGGAAAAACATGTGCTTCGTGAGTGTTTTGAATCCTATCTGCCGGCAAGCGTTGCCTGGCGACAGAAAGAGCAGTTCTCTGATGGTGTAGGTTACAGCTGGATTGATACGCTCAAAGAGGTGGCGGCACAGCAGATCAGCGATCAGCAGTTGGCCACTGCCAGCTACCGTTTCCCGTACAACACGCCGGGTTCGAAAGAAGCGTACCTGTATCGCGAAATTTTTGAAGAGTTGTTCCCGCTGGCAAGTGCTGCAGAGTGTGTGCCTGGCGGCCCGTCCGTCGCCTGCTCGTCGGCAAAAGCGATTGAGTGGGATGAATCCTTCAAAGCTATGAACGATCCATCAGGTCGCGCAGTTGGCGTGCACCAGTCTGCTTATCAATAACAGGTTATTATCCATTCAGGCCCTTCGGGGCCTGTTTTTGTTTCTGCAAAGGATTTACTGCACAAAAGCGATAAATAACCAATAATTGCCGAATTATGCGTCAGGCTGTTCGCAACCTAACCAAACAATCACATTACGGCAATTTTCGATGAAAAAGGTATTGACGCTGTCAGGCCCAATACGCATAATGCGCCCCGCAACGCCGATAAGGTAACGCGAAAAAAGATGGCTACGTAGCTCAGTTGGTTAGAGCACATCACTCATAATGATGGGGTCACAGGTTCGAATCCCGTCGTAGCCACCATCTTTTTTGCGGGAGTGGCGAAATTGGTAGACGCACCAGATTTAGGTTCTGGCGCCGCAAGGTGTGCGAGTTCAAGTCTCGCCTCCCGCACCATTCACCAGTAAGCGTTGCACGGATGGGGTATCGCCAAGCGGTAAGGCACCGGTTTTTGATACCGGCATTCCCTGGTTCGAATCCAGGTACCCCAGCCATATTTCTTCGAGTAAGCGGTTCTCCGCGGTTTTTGGGGTATCGCCAAGCGGTAAGGCACCGGTTTTTGATACCGGCATTCCCTGGTTCGAATCCAGGTACCCCAGCCATCGAAGAATGCAGTCTGGCTACGTAGCTCAGTTGGTTAGAGCACATCACTCATAATGATGGGGTCACAGGTTCGAATCCCGTCGTAGCCACCATTAAAGATTTAGCCTATCGCCGGCATCATGGCGGTAGAAAAGAAACAAATTGGGGTATCGCCAAGCGGTAAGGCAGCGGATTCTGATTCCGCCATCCGAGGTTCGAATCCTTGTACCCCAGCCAATTTAAAAAGTCGTTTTCCTTCGGGTTAGCGCACAGTAGTTGAAGTTTTATGATAATCGCGTAAAATTTCACGCTATTGGGGTATCGCCAAGCGGTAAGGCAGCGGATTCTGATTCCGCCATCCGAGGTTCGAATCCTTGTACCCCAGCCACTTAAATGCAAAAAGCTCGCTTCGGCGGGCTTTTTGCTTTTCTGTCTGCGGATGATTTCAGCCTCTCATGCGAGGAGAGGCCTGATTCATTACAGTCCTAGTGCATATTTCAGTGCCTGTCGTTTCAGCACCCCTGCGCGTTCAGCCGCCATTAACCCAAGATTGCGCAGAATACGCACCGGCCCGAGATCGTTACTGAACCCGGCGTAGAACAGATCCATCCCGCTTTGCATAATGAAGTTATCTGCCATCCGGCGTGACTGATACCGTTTGAGAACCTGATGACTGTCCCAGGCCTCGCCATGACTGCGCGCGCGGGTTAACACATCCAGAAGGCAATCCACATCCCGGTAACCCAGGTTTACGCCCTGCCCTGCCAGTGGATGAATGGTGTGTGCGGCATCGCCTACCAGCGCCAGCCCCTGACGGGCATATTGCAACGCGTGACGACGCGTCAACGGAAATGCCCCGGCAGCAACCGGTGTGATGCGCCCTAAACGCGAGGGGAAGCACCGCTCAATTTCCTCTCGCAGTTGCGGCAGGCTCAATGACTGTAGCTGACGGATGCGGGCGGGAGTGTCATACCACACCAGCGATGCCCAGTTATCAAATAACGGTAAGAAAGCGTGAGGCCCGGCGGGGGTGAAATGCTGCCATGTGCTTTCCCCTGGCGCCTGTTCACACTGCACGGTGATAAGCATGCAGGATTGTTGATAGTGCCAGGCGTGAATACCAATACCAGCAGCCTGTCTGACCCGGGAATTAGCGCCATCGGCACCAACCACCAGTCTGGCTGACAGCGAACTACCGTTTTCAAACAGCAGTTCATGGCTATCGTGTTGAAACTCGATAGTGTTAAGCAATGCAGGAACACGAAGCGTCACAGCGGGATGGGCGTCAAGCGCCTCCCATAACGCGCGCTGCAGCACGTTATTCTCAACCATATAACCGAGCACTGGTAGTTTCAGCTCATGCGCATCAAAGACAACGTGGGCATTCTCCCACTCCCAGGTCTCCAGACGCCGGTAAGGGTGGCAGCGCATCGCCTCAATACGCTCCCAGACGCCAAGTCCCCTTAACAACGCCACTGACGAGGCGCTGATGGCGGAAATACGAACATCCGGTTGCGCGTCATCCCGGAAAACAGGCGGAGTAGTATGCTCAATAACCGTGACAGCAAAGCCATGTTGCGCCAGCCCCAGCGCCAGCGCCCCGCCGACCATACCGCCGCCAACAACGGCAACCTCAGTGGATTGATTAATCATGCTCATTGTCCTTTAACGAGAATCCCTTAAGTCTACCGGATTTTTGACAACTTGAGGCTGACAAGCGTCATACTGGTCAGGGCGCAACCAAAGCATTACACTATTCCCCCTGCAATTCTGACGCTATACCCGTCATACTTCGCATCGCAGGTGCGTTGGCACTAATCATAAGAATGCGGGTATACCCACTTAAGCATGAGCAAGTCGATGACAAAAAAACTCCATATTAAAACCTGGGGCTGTCAGATGAATGAATATGATTCATCAAAGATGGCCGATCTGCTGGATGCCACGCATGGTTATCAGCTTACCGAGGTGGCGGAAGAGGCAGATGTGCTGCTGCTTAATACCTGCTCTATTCGCGAGAAAGCGCAGGAAAAAGTCTTCCATCAATTGGGGCGCTGGAAGTTACTCAAAGAGAAAAATCCTGATCTGATCATTGGTGTTGGCGGCTGCGTCGCCTCCCAGGAAGGGAAGCTCATCCGTCAGCGCGCCCATTATGTCGATATTATTTTTGGACCACAAACGCTGCATCGCCTCCCGGAAATGATCAATTCTGTGCGCGGTGACCGCAGCCCGGTGGTGGACGTCAGCTTCCCGGAGATCGAGAAGTTTGACCGTCTTCCCGAACCGCGCGCGGATGGCCCAACGGCGTTTGTTTCCATAATGGAAGGCTGTAATAAATACTGCACCTACTGCGTCGTGCCCTATACCCGTGGTGAAGAGGTTAGCCGCCCGAGCGATGACATTCTGTTCGAGATAGCGCAACTTGCCGCCCAGGGCGTGCGTGAAGTGAATCTACTGGGTCAGAACGTAAACGCATGGCGTGGTGAAAATTACGATGGCAGCACGGGCTCTTTTGCTGATTTGTTGCGTCTGGTCGCGGCCATCGATGGCATCGATCGTATCCGTTTTACCACCAGCCACCCGATTGAATTCACCGACGACATCATCGAAGTCTACCGCGACACCCCGGAACTGGTGAACTTCCTGCATCTGCCGGTGCAAAGTGGTTCCGATCGCGTACTGAATCTGATGGGCCGTACCCATACCGCACTGGAATACAAATCCATCATCCGTAAACTGCGCGCCGTAAGCCCGGATATTCAAATCAGCTCTGACTTTATTGTGGGTTTCCCTGGGGAAACGACGCAGGACTTTGAGCAGACCATGAAGCTTATCGCTGAGGTGAATTTTGATGTGAGCTATAGCTTTATTTTCTCTGCCCGTCCGGGTACACCGGCTGCGGATATGGTGGATGATGTGCCAGAGGAGGAGAAGAAGCAGCGTCTCTATATCCTACAGGAGCGTATCACCCAACAGGCAATGGCCTGGAGCCGTCGGATGCTGGGCACCACACAGCGTATCCTGGTTGAGGGCACCTCTCGCAAGAGCGTGATGGAGCTCACCGGCCGCACGGAGAATAACCGGGTGGTCAACTTCGAAGGTAGTCCGGATATGGTCGGCAAATTTGTAGATGTTGAGATAACGGATGTGTACACCAACTCCCTGCGCGGCAAAGTAGTCCGTACCGAAGCGGAGATGGGACTTCGCGTCGCGCAATCTCCGGCATCGGTTATCGCCCGAACCCGCAAAGAAAATGAGGCTGGTGTCGGTTTTTACCAGCCCTGATTCAGTTGGCCTGTCTCTGCGGCAGGCCTTGTTTTTCCCGTCACCGGCCCCCATTTCTTCTTCAGTGCTTGCGCCTTTATTAAGTGGCGTGAATAATTCTTTAAGGGCTTATGGTCTCTGAGATGATAAGCCAGCCCTTCCCGGCATTTCACAGATAAGAGGAACAGTTTGAATATAGATACGCGTGACATCACCCTTGAGCCAGCGGACAACGCTCGCCTGCTGAGCCTGTGTGGACCGTTTGATGACAACATCAAACAACTGGAGCGGCGACTGGGCATCGAAATCAACCGTCGCGATAACCATTTCAAACTTACCGGACGCCCAATTTGCGTCACTGCGGCCGCCGATATTCTGCTGAGCCTGTACGTTGATACTGCACCGATGCGCGGTCAGATTCAGGATATTGAACCTGAACAAATCCATCTGGCCATCAAAGAAGCGCGTGTGCTTGAACAAAGCGCCGAGAGCGTGCCGGAGTTTGGTAAAGCCGTAAATATCAAAACTAAACGTGGCGTAATTAAGCCGCGCACGCCGAATCAGGCGCAGTACATTGCCAATATCCTTGATCATGACATCACGTTTGGGGTTGGCCCTGCTGGTACGGGTAAAACCTATCTGGCCGTCGCCGCAGCGGTGGATGCGCTTGAACGCCAGGAGATCCGCCGCATTCTGCTGACCCGTCCGGCGGTTGAAGCGGGCGAAAAGCTGGGCTTTTTGCCTGGCGATTTAAGTCAGAAAGTTGACCCTTACCTGCGCCCGTTGTACGACGCGCTGTTTGAGATGCTGGGCTTTGAAAAGGTCGAGAAGCTGATTGAACGCAACGTCATTGAAGTCGCACCACTGGCCTACATGCGTGGTCGCACACTGAACGATGCTTTTATTATTCTTGATGAGAGCCAGAACACGACCATCGAACAGATGAAAATGTTCCTGACCCGTATTGGCTTTAACTCCAAAGCGGTCATCACTGGCGACGTGACGCAGATTGACCTGCCACGCAACATGAAATCGGGCCTGCGCCACGCTATTGAGGTATTGGCAAACGTCGACGAAATCAGTTTTAACTTTTTCCACAGCGAGGACGTTGTTCGTCATCCTGTTGTCGCACGTATCGTCAATGCTTACGAAGCGTGGGAAGAAGCCGATCAAAAACGCCGCGCGGAGCAAGCCGCCGAGCGTAAACGCGAAGCCCAGGAGCATGAGCAAAAATGAGTCAGGTGATACTCGATTTACAACTGGCATGTGAGGATAACAGCGGTCTGCCGGAAGAGGCCCAGTTCCAGGGCTGGCTGGACGCGGTTATCCCGCAGTTTCAGGAAGAAGCAGAAGTCACCATCCGCATCGTGGATGAGGCTGAAAGCCATGATTTAAACCTGACTTACCGCGGGAAAGATAAATCCACCAACGTGCTCTCTTTCCCGTTTGAAGCCCCGCCGGGGATTGAACTGCCGCTGCTGGGTGATTTGATTATTTGCCGTCAGGTCGTGGAGCAGGAAGCGAAAGAACAAGGCAAGCCGCTTGAGGCACACTGGGCGCATATGGTCATTCACGGCAGTTTACATTTGCTGGGATATGACCATATCGAGGATGACGAAGCGGAAGAGATGGAAGGCCTCGAAACAGAGATAATGCTTGCTCTGGGCTATGAGGATCCGTACATTGCCGAAAAGGAGTAGCCCCGGCGCCAGTTTACTGGTGCGCAGGAGCATTATGCCGTCAGGTGCTGAGTTTACGCGTGACGGCGACATTTCAACTAACATGAGAACCCACACGACGCCATGAGCGACGATAACTCACACAGTAGTGACACACTTACCAACAAAAAGGGATTTTTCTCTCTTTTACTGAGCCAGCTTTTCCACGGCGAACCGAAAAACCGTGAGGATTTACTGGCCCTCATCCGTGATTCCGGGCAAAACGAGCTAATCGATCAAGATACGCGCGAAATGCTCGAAGGGGTAATGGACATCGCCGACCAGCGCGTGCGTGACATCATGATCCCCCGGTCGCAAATGATCACCCTGAAACGTAACCAGACCCTGGATGAATGTCTTGATGTCATCATCGAATCTGCGCACTCGCGTTTCCCGGTCATCAGCGAAGACAGAGATCACATCGAAGGGATTCTGATGGCCAAAGATCTGCTGCCGTTTATGCGCAGCGATGCCGAAGCCTTCAGTATGGAAAAAGTGCTGCGCCAGGCCGTTGTCGTTCCTGAAAGCAAACGCGTTGACCGGATGCTGAAAGAATTCCGCTCACAGCGCTACCACATGGCGATTGTGATTGACGAGTTTGGCGGCGTTTCCGGCCTGGTCACTATTGAAGATATCCTGGAACTTATCGTCGGTGAAATCGAAGACGAGTACGACGAAGAAGAGGATATCGATTTCCGTCAACTCAGCCGTCATACCTGGACCGTGCGTGCGCTTGCGCCGATTGAAGATTTCAATGAAACCTTCGGCACCCAGTTTAGCGATGACGAAGTTGACACCATCGGTGGGCTGGTGATGCAGGCGTTTGGTCATCTTCCTGCACGTGGCGAATCCATTGATATAGATGGTTACCAATTCAAGGTCGCTATGGCCGACAGTCGACGTATTATTCAGGTTCATGTCAAAATACCGGACGATTCCCCCGAACCGAAACTGGACGAATAACCTAAATGGCATTTGCCCCCTTGTTTGAACGCCAGCGCGTTAGAATGCTGCTGGCGCTGCTATTCGGAGCCAGCGGAACGCTGGCTTTTTCTCCTTATGATATCTGGCCTGCCGCACTGATCTCCCTGATGGGACTGCAAGCCCTTACCCTTAACCGCCGCCCGCTTCAGGCCGCCGCAATTGGCTACGCCTGGGGGATGGGCCTTTTTGGTTCCGGGGTACATTGGGTTTATGTCAGCATTGCGCAGTTTGGCGGTATGCCGGGTCCGGTCAACGTCTTCCTCGTCGTGTTGCTTGCCGCTTATCTCTCCCTGTACACGGGCTTATTTGCGGGGGTGCTGTCGCGCCTATGGCCTGCAACGACCTGGATACGGCTTGCTGTTGCAGCGCCCGTGGTGTGGCAGCTCAGTGAGTTTCTGCGCGGCTGGATACTGACGGGCTTCCCGTGGCTCCAGTTTGGTTATAGCCAGATTGATGGTCCACTGAAGGGGCTTGCTCCGGTAATGGGCGTCGATGCGATTACGTTCTTACTGATGGTGGTCAGTGGATTGCTGGTACTGGCCGCCACTACGCGTTCCTGGCGTCCACTGGTTGCCGCACTGGTGCTTTTTGCGCTCCCCTTCCCGTTGCGTTACATCCAGTGGTATCAACTGCTGCCGGAGAGAGCAACGCAGGTCTCGCTGGTACAGGGCAACATCCCCCAGTCGGTTAAGTGGGATGAAAGACAACTGCTGGATACATTAAAGATTTACCTTAACGCCAGTGAATCCGTGATGGGTAAGTCACAGTTGATCATCTGGCCGGAATCGGCGATTTCCGATCTGGAAATTAACCAGCAGCGCTATCTGGGCATGATTGACGGACTGATGCAGTCAAATAACAGTTCACTCATCACCGGCATTGTTGATGCGCGTCTTAACCAGCAAAACCGTTACGATACCTATAATACGATTATCACGCTCGGCAAAGGCAACCCTTACAGCTACAACTCCAGCGACCGTTACAACAAGAACCATCTTGTGCCTTTTGGAGAATTTGTGCCCCTTGAGAGCATCCTGCGCCCGCTGGCACCCTTTTTTGACCTGCCGATGTCATCATTCAGCCGTGGCCCCTATGTTCAGCCCCAGTTAATGGCACATGGCTTTAAACTGACCCCGGCTATCTGCTACGAGATTATCCTTGGCGAACAGGTGCGGGATAACTTCCGTCCTGACACGGATTTCCTGCTGACTATTTCTAATGACGCCTGGTTCGGTAAATCTATCGGCCCGTGGCAACACTTCCAGATGGCACGCATGCGCTCGCTGGAGCTGGCTCGCCCGTTGTTACGCAGTACCAATAACGGCATCACGGCGGTGATTGGTCCCACGGGTGCGATTCAGGCGATGCTTCCGCAATTCACCCGCCAGGTTTTGACTACCACCGTGACGCCTACCTCAGGCCTGACACCCTATGCCCGCATGGGGAACTGGCCGATGTGGGTAATCACCGCGCTGCTGGGCTTTGGCGCGCTCATTATGAGTCTGCGACAACGCCGCTCGAAATAATTCTCTTCAGCCCTCTCTTTATGATGAGGGCTTTCTCCGCCTCTGACTCGTCAGAATCCATTTCTGGCACATCAATTGCTTTATTCATCCTGACCCTGGGAAATTTTATGGATGCGCAACTGTCTCGCACCATAACGGATCATGATGAGCACCAAAACGGTGCAATGGAAGATTTTTGCCTTTAAACGGTGCGGTGCACTTCGCAAAAACAAACAATAACGCAGCAAAATCTTTACATTAAGCCAAACTAAATGCTAACAAACGCAGACTACACTGCACGCATTTGCAGCAGGATATAACAAACACAACACTCACAATGGGTATCAATGCGTCTCTGGCGCGACGATAAAGGAGTTGGATATGCAATTACGTAAACTGGCCACCGCAATGCTGGTAATGGGAATGTCTGCCGGTCTCGCACATGCCGCCGATGAAGCGAAACCAGCCGATGCCGCAGCTACGCCGGCAGCGCAAGGGGCGACGCTGGAAAAAATTGCCAAAAACGGTGTGATTGTGGTCGGACACCGTGAATCCTCCGTACCGTTCTCCTATTACAACAATGAACAAAAAGTCGTGGGTTATTCTCAGGACTACTCCAACGCCATTGTTGAAGCGGTGAAGAAGAAGCTCAACAAGCCGGATTTGCAGGTCAAACTGATCCCTATTACCTCACAAAACCGTATTCCGCTGCTGCAGAACGGTACCTTTGACTTCGAGTGTGGTTCCACCACCAACAACCTCGAGCGCCAGAAGCAAGCCGCCTTCTCTGACACGATTTTCGTGGTTGGTACGCGCCTGCTGACCAAAAAAGGTGGCGACATCAAAGATTTCCCGGATCTGAAGGGCAAAGCTGTTGTCGTGACGTCAGGAACCACTTCCGAAGTGTTACTGCATAAACTGAACGATGAGCAGAAAATGGACATGCGAATCATCAGTGCCAAAGACCACGGTGATTCCTTCCGTACGCTGGAAAGCGGTCGTGCTGTTGCGTTCATGATGGACGATGCTCTGTTAGCAGGTGAACGTGCGAAGGCTAAAAAAGCCGATAACTGGGACATCGTGGGTAAACCACAGTCGCAGGAAGCCTACGGCTGTATGCTGCGTAAAGGGGATACCGAGTTTAAGAAGCTGATGGATGACACTATCGCCCAGGTACAAACCTCAGGCGAAGCGGAAAAATGGTTTGATAAGTGGTTTAAAAACCCCATCCCACCGAAAAACCTGAACCTGAACTTTGATCTCTCTGACGAGATGAAAGCCCTGTTCAAAGAACCCAATGATAAAGCGCTGAACTAATTAAAACGATTAGGGGCGGGTTTACCCTGCCCTCTCGATTGTCGAAGCAGCACGGACAGACTATACGCTGAATGGTCGTTCCCCATTCAGCGCGAACTCAGGCTCTTCACACAATCTTCGAGGGTAGCGCTGCTACCCTTTTTTTCCGGAGTAGATTTATGTCAATAGACTGGAACTGGGGAATTTTCCTGCAACAAGCCCCGTTCGGCAACACCACCTATCTTGGCTGGCTGTGGAGCGGCTTTCAGGTGACGATCGCCCTGTCGATCACCGCCTGGATTATCGCTTTTCTGGTTGGCTCACTGTTTGGCATCCTGCGCACCGTTCCTAACCGTTTTTTATCCGGTATTGGTACGCTTTACGTGGAACTGTTTCGTAACGTTCCGCTTATCGTGCAGTTCTTTACCTGGTATCTGGTTGTACCTGAACTCTTGCCGGAAGATCTTGGCATGTGGTTTAAGGCCGAGCTCGATCCCAATATTCAGTTCTTCCTTTCATCAATGATTTGCCTCGGGCTTTTTACCGCTGCGCGCGTATGCGAGCAGGTGCGTGCCGCCATTCAGTCGCTGCCGCGTGGTCAGAAGAATGCCGGTCTGGCAATGGGATTGACGCTGCCACAAACCTACCGGTATGTGCTGCTGCCAAACGCTTATCGCGTTATCGTGCCGCCCATGACCTCAGAGATGATGAACCTGGTGAAAAACTCGGCCATCGCCTCCACTATCGGTCTGGTGGACATGGCGGCCCAGGCCGGAAAACTACTGGACTACTCAGCGCATGCCTGGGAATCCTTTACGGCCATTACCCTCGCCTATGTATTGATTAACGCCGTCATCATGGTGGTGATGAACCTGGTTGAACGCAAAATTCGCCTGCCAGGCAATATGGGAGGCAAATAATGTACGAATTTGACTGGAGTTCTATTGTTCCCTCCCTGCCTTATCTGATGGCCGGGCTGGTTATCACCCTTAAAATTACCGTGACAGCCGTTATTGTGGGTATTGTCTGGGGAACTATCCTGGCGGTGATGCGACTGTCGAGTTTTGCCCCCGTCGCCTGGTTTGCCAAAGCGTACGTCAACGTTTTCCGCTCAATACCCTTAGTCATGGTGCTGTTGTGGTTTTACTTGATTGTGCCAGGACTACTGCAAAACGTGTTGGGCCTATCACCCAAATCAGACATTCGCCTGATTTCCGCGATGGTAGCGTTCTCGATGTTTGAGGCCGCGTACTATTCTGAAATTATTCGTGCTGGCATCCAGAGTATCTCCCGTGGGCAGTCGAGTGCGGCCCTGGCTCTGGGGATGACGCACTGGCAATCCATGAAACTCATTATTTTGCCGCAGGCGTTTCGTGCCATGGTGCCCCTGCTGCTTACGCAAGGGATCGTGCTGTTCCAGGATACGTCGCTGGTTTATGTATTAAGCCTTGCCGACTTCTTCCGTACCGCCTCCACCATTGGTGAGCGTGACGGAACCCAGGTGGAGATGATCCTGTTTGCCGGTGCCGTATATTTTGCTATTAGCCTGAGTGCCTCGTTGTTGGTCAGCTATCTGAAAAGAAGGACAGTTCAATGATTACCCTGAAAAATGTTTCTAAATGGTATGGTCACTTTCAGGTGCTGACCGACTGCTCCACCGAAGTGAAAAAAGGTGAAGTGGTGGTGGTGTGTGGGCCATCCGGCTCGGGAAAATCCACGCTGATTAAAACCGTCAATGGGCTTGAGCCGGTACAGAAAGGCAATATTGAAGTTAACGGTACGCCGGTAAACGATAAAAAAACCGATCTGGCTAAACTGCGCTCCCGGGTGGGAATGGTGTTTCAGCATTTTGAGTTATTCCCTCACCTGTCGATCATCGAGAACCTGACCCTGGCGCAGGTGAAAGTGCTCAAGCGCGACAAGGCGGCTGCGCGTGAGAAGGGGCTGAAATTACTGGATCGCGTGGGGCTCTCCGCCCATGCCAATAAATTCCCGGCCCAGCTGTCGGGTGGGCAACAGCAGCGCGTGGCGATTGCGCGCGCACTCTGTATGGATCCGGTTGCCATGCTCTTTGATGAACCGACCTCGGCCCTTGACCCGGAAATGATCAACGAGGTGCTGGACGTCATGGTCGAGCTGGCGAATGAAGGGATGACCATGATGGTGGTGACCCACGAAATGGGCTTTGCCCGTAAAGTGGCCCATCGCGTTATCTTTATGGATGAGGGTAAAATTGTTGAAGACTCAGCGAAAGAAGAGTTCTTTGCTAATCCTAAGTCCGAACGCGCGAAAGACTTCCTCGCCAAAATCCTGCATTAATCGTTCCGACGCGTGCTCCCAGGAGTGCGCGTCTCATCACGCTTTGTCGTTTCACTTCTCGTCTGTTTTACAGCAACGCTTTAACCTTATCGCATATTAATGCTAACAAGGAGTTGCTATGGTTCAGCCCATTATTCTTGATTGCGATCCGGGCCATGATGACGCAATCGCCATTGTTCTTGCCCTTGCCTCCCCCGAACTCAGCGTAAAAGCCATTACCTCGTCGGCGGGTAACCAGACCCCGGATAAGACGCTCAATAATGTGTTGCGGATGCTGACATTGCTAAAACGTACCGATATACCCGTAGCGGGCGGAGCCGTTAAGCCGCTGATGCGCGAGCTAATCATCGCTGATAACGTGCATGGCGAGAGCGGGCTGGATGGGCCGAAATTACCCGAACCTGCCTTCAGCCCCCAAAACTGTACGGCAGTGGAGCTGATGGCGAAGGTATTACGCGAATCTACCACCCCCGTCACGGTAGTCTCTACCGGCCCCCAAACCAACGTAGCGCTGTTGCTCAACAGCCACCCTGAGCTGCACGGCAAAATCAATCGCATTGTGATTATGGGCGGGGCTATGTCGCTGGGTAACTGGACCCCGGCGGCGGAATTTAATATCTATGTTGACCCGGAAGCGGCGGAGATTGTCTTCCAGTCCGGCATTCCGGTGGTCATGGCCGGGCTGGATGTCACGCATCGGGCGCAGATCCATGCCGAGGATATCAGCCGTTTTCGTACGCTGGGTAACCCCATCTCCACCATCGTGGCGGAGCTGCTCGACTTTTTTATGGAGTACCATAAACAGGAGAAATGGGGATTTGTCGGCGCCCCGTTACATGACCCCTGCACCATTGCCTGGCTGCTGAAGCCGGAAATTTTCACCACTGTTGAGCGCTGGGTCGGGGTGGAGACGCAGGGGAAATACACCCAGGGAATGACGGTCGTGGATTACTATTTCCTTACCGGTAACAGGCCAAACGCAACCGTGATGGTCGATGTGGATCGTCAAGGATTTGTGGATTTACTGGCGGAGCGTTTGACATTCTACAGTGCAAAATGATGCCCTCATTCAGTCCATTTTTCACCGGTCTGAGAGGGATTCCCACAAATAAATGCGAGCACGAACGCTCCCCTCTCCCCTTTGGGGAGAGGGCCAGGGTGAGGGGAATATGCGGCTCTGAGGGTCATTCCGTTCACCTTATGTTCCTTGCTTTTCTGTCACGCCAGAACTCGTGAACGTGCCAGGGCGGTTCACCGCCACCGCCCTGGCGACCCGGGCTCCCGGCCACGAAAATCGCCGCTTCGCGGTCCACTACGCTTAATCCTTCAGGCTTATCGGGGACGGGCGAAGGTAACGTCCCTGTAAAGTCGCCCTCGCCGCGCATCCCTGCGCGTCGCCCCGGCCTTGCGGATACGCTTCGTCGATTTTCAGCCGGACCCTGTCATCGCGGTGACTGTTTTATTCTTATTACGCAGTGTTATCGCTGTAAAACGTAATATTACTGAGGCTCCCTCAACCCAATGGGTGAGAGCGCAAACACCAAAACGGCAACTGAAGTTGCCGTTTTGCGTTTTCCTAGGGTTCAAAGGGCCTGCGCTGGAACTGATCATGACCACATTTCGGGCAAAGTGGCAGCACATCCGGGGTGTAGATAGCCAGATGAAAATGGCATTTCTCACAGACCAGATTGCCAAGCCCTACCACTTCACCGCTATGGTATACACCGTGATGGTTGAGATCCTGAAACACTTCGCGCCACTCAAGCTGGGTTTTATCCGTGATGTCCGCCAGCTCCTGCCAGAGGCTCTCTTTAATGACGCGCATGAAAACGCTGTCAACGACCTCCTCCTGGCTCTCTTCATAACTACGGGCGAACTCCTCCAGATCGCGACGGATAGCCCGTGTTAACTCATCAATTTCGGTGCGCGTTAATTCCCCGGTCTGGCTGACCCTGAGTCTTGCCTGCTCTACCAGTGCGTCAATATCCCTGTCACCATTGCGTAAGCGTTCCGTTAATGTCGTCACCAGTTCGCGGTAAAATTGAGCAACCTTGTTCATCACTTTTCTCCCGGGTCGTTAACCTGTTCTAATAATAGACCTTATTTTCTTCTCGCTTTGTCAATTACCCCACAGAGTACGTAAATTCGGACGAGTGCTTTTCTCAGGCTTAATGTGCGAAAGGCTGTTTTGACGTGGGCGTTTGGGCTATGCTATGCGGATCTGAAAAACCACGAAATAACGCTACATTTGTAGCCGTATCAAAAACAGGACCACTGGCTGCCATGCAAGAGCAATATCGCCCGGAAGAGATAGAATCCAAAGTACAGCTTCACTGGGAAGAGAAGCGCACCTTCGAAGTAACTGAAGACGAGAGCAAAGAGAAGTATTACTGCCTGTCGATGCTTCCCTATCCTTCTGGTCGACTACACATGGGGCACGTGCGTAACTACACCATCGGTGACGTTATCTCTCGCTATCAGCGTATGCTCGGCAAAAATGTACTTCAGCCTATCGGCTGGGATGCGTTCGGCCTGCCCGCTGAAGGTGCAGCAGTAAAAAATAACACCGCCCCGGCGCCGTGGACTTACGACAACATCGCGTACATGAAAAACCAGCTCAAAATGCTGGGTTTTGGTTATGACTGGAGCCGCGAACTGGCCACCTGTACGCCAGAATATTACCGTTGGGAGCAGAAGTTCTTCACTGAGCTCTACAAAAAAGGGCTGGTATATAAAAAGACCTCTGCGGTTAACTGGTGCCCAAACGACCAGACTGTCCTTGCTAACGAACAGGTTATCGACGGCTGCTGCTGGCGCTGTGATACTAAAGTTGAGCGTAAAGAGATCCCGCAGTGGTTTATCAAAATCACCGCCTATGCCGAAGAGCTCCTTAACGACCTCGATAGCATGGATCAGTGGCCTGACACGGTCAAAACCATGCAGCGTAACTGGATTGGCCGCTCTGAGGGTGTCGAGATCACCTTTAACGTTACCGGCTATGATAAAACGCTGACCGTTTACACTACCCGCCCGGACACCTTTATGGGCGCGACCTACCTGGCCGTTGCCGCCGGTCACCCGCTGGCGCAACAAGCCGCCGCGAACAATGCTGAACTGGCTGCTTTTATCGACGAATGTCGCAACACCAAAGTAGCCGAAGCCGATATGGCGACCATGGAGAAAAAGGGTGTGGATACCGGCTTTAAAGCCGTTCATCCATTGACCGGTGAAGAGATTCCGGTCTGGGCCGCTAACTTCGTGTTGATGGAATACGGTACAGGCGCCGTCATGGCCGTTCCTGGCCACGATCAGCGTGACTACGAATTTGCCAGCAAATACAACCTGCCAATCAAAGGCGTTATCCTGGCAGCTGACGGTTCTGAACCCGATCTGTCTGAGCAGGCATTGACGGATAAAGGCACCCTGTTTAACTCCGGTGAGTTCAGCGGCCTGAGCTTTGAAGAGGGCTTCAACGCGATTGCCGATAAACTGGCAGAGCAAGGCGTTGGCGAGCGTAAAGTGAACTATCGTCTGCGTGACTGGGGCGTCTCCCGTCAGCGTTACTGGGGTGCGCCAATCCCGATGGTAACGCTCGAAGACGGCACCGTGGTGCCGACACCGGAAGATCAACTGCCGGTCATTCTCCCGGAAGATGTAGTGATGGATGGCATCACCAGCCCGATTAAAGCCGATCCTGAGTGGGCGAAAACCACGGTTAATGGTCAGCCTGCGCTGCGTGAAACCGACACCTTCGATACCTTTATGGAATCCTCCTGGTACTATGCCCGCTACACCTGTCCGCAGCACCAGGAAGGCATGCTGGATTCTAAGGCCGCGAACTACTGGTTACCGGTTGATATCTATATCGGTGGTATCGAACACGCCATCATGCACCTGCTTTACTTCCGCTTCTTCCACAAACTGATGCGTGATGCGGGTCTGGTCAACTCCGACGAGCCGGCTAAACAGCTGCTGTGCCAGGGCATGGTGCTGGCCGACGCCTTCTATTACGTTGGCGAAGGCGGAGAGCGCAACTGGGTCTCCCCGAAAGAGGCTATTGTCGAGCGTGACGAAAAAGGCCGCATCGTTAAAGCGAAAGATGCTGCCGGCCATGAACTGGTCTATACCGGCATGAGCAAAATGTCCAAGTCGAAAAATAACGGTATTGACCCGCAGGAGATGGTTGAACGTTACGGTGCGGATACCGTTCGTCTGTTTATGATGTTCGCTTCTCCGGCTGACATGACGCTGGAATGGCAGGAGTCAGGCGTTGAAGGGGCGAACCGCTTCCTTAAACGCGTCTGGAAACTGGTTTACGAACTCAGCTCACAGGGTGCAACGGCACCGCTGGATGTCGCGGCACTCACGGAAGATCAGAAGGCCCTGCGTCGTGATGTTCATAAAACAATTGCGAAAGTGACCGATGATATCGGACGCCGTCAGACCTTCAACACGGCGATTGCCGCGATCATGGAACTGATGAATAAGCTGGCGAAAGCCCCGCAGGACAGCGATCAAGACCGCGCCCTCTTGCAGGAAGCGCTGCTGGCAGTGGTACGTATGCTTAACCCGTTCACCCCGCACGTCTGCTTCACGCTGTGGCAGGAGCTGAAAGGTGAAGGCGATATCGACAACGCGCCGTGGCCTGTTGCAGACGATGCAGCTATGGTGGAAGACACCACGCTTGTGGTCGTCCAGGTAAATGGCAAAGTGCGTGGTAAAATTACTGTTGCGGTTGATGCAACCGAAGAACAGGTTCGCGAACGTGCCGGCCAGGAACCTCTGGTCGCAAAATATCTTGATGGCGTTACCCTACGTAAAGTTATCTACGTACCGGGCAAACTGCTTAATCTGGTCGTTGGCTAAGCGCGGGAGGAAGCGTGCGACATCTGGCAACATGGTTGTTATCTCTGGCGGTGTTACTCACCGCCGGTTGCGGCTGGCACTTGCGTGACAGCACACAAGTGCCCGCTGAGATGAAAACAATGATATTTGACTCAGGGGATCCTAACGGACCACTCAGTCGTGCATTGCGTAATCAGCTGCGCCTGAATGGCGTCGACGTCGTTGAGAAGGGATCGCTGCGTAAGGACATACCGTCACTTCGTCTGGGTGCCGTTACTTTTGCTCGTGACACCGCATCCATTTTCCAGGATGGTCGTACCGCAGAGTATCAGATGGTACTGACGGTTAATGCCACCGTGCTGATACCGGGTCACGATATCTATCCTATTAATACGAAAGTGTATCGTTCGTTCTTCGACAACCCGCAAACGGCGCTGGCGAAAGATGCTGAACAAGACATTATCGTGCAGGAAATGTACGATAAAGCGGCGGAACAGCTGATTCGTAAACTGCCCAGCGTCCATGCCGCTGACAGCGAAAAAGAGACGACATCAACACATGTGACCAGGACACCGGGTAGCTGATGCTCAGGCTGTATCCGGAACAACTCGGCGCGCAGCTTAAAGAAGGGCTGCGCGCCGCCTATTTATTGCTCGGTAATGATCCCCTTCTTCTGCAGGAAAGCCAGGATAAGGTACGCCATGCAGCAGCGGCAGCAGATTTTACTGAACACCACTCCTTTACGATTGATGCGAGCACCGACTGGGATGCCATCTACTCCCTTTGTCAGGCGCTGAGTCTGTTCGCGAGTCGACAAACCCTCACCCTTCAACTCCCGGAAAATGGCCCTAACGCGGCAATCAATGAACGCATGGCCATGCTGGTAAGCCTGCTGCATGACGACCTCATTCTGGTGGTGCGTGGTAACAAGCTTACCAGGGCGCAGGAAAATGCTGCATGGTATACGGCACTGGCAAACCGTAGCGTTGCGGTTAGTTGTCAGACCCCTGAACAGGCAAATCTGCCTCGCTGGGTGGCCGCCCGGGCTAAACAGAACAATTTAGAACTTGATGATGCCGCGAATCAGCTGCTTTGTTACTGCTACGAAGGGAATTTACTGGCCGCTTCACAGGCGCTGGAACGGCTGGCATTGCTGTTCCCGGATGGCAAACTGACCCTGCCTCGGGTCGAACAGGCGGTTAACGATGCGGCACATTTTACCCCGTTTCATTGGGTCGATGCCCTGCTTGCCGGAAAAAGCAAGCGCGCACTACATGTGCTCTACCAGCTTCGGCTGGAGGCCTGTGAGCCGGTAATTTTGCTGCGCACTATACAGCGCGAATTACTCCTGTTGGTGAACCTGAAACGCCAGTCTGCCAGCGTTCCCTTACGCACGCTGTTTGATAAGCATCGTATCTGGCAAAACAGACGCGGCATCACCGGCGACGCGCTGCAACGCCTTAGCCTTGATCAACTCCGCCAGGCTGTCCACCTGCTGAGCCGCATTGAGCTGATTGTGAAACAAGATTTTGGTCAGTCCGTCTGGGCCGAGCTCGAAAGTCTGTCTCTGCTACTCTGTCATAAGGCACTGGCGGACATTTTTATTGATGGGTGATATGAATCAGTTGCAGGCTATGTTTGGCGGTACGTTTGATCCTATCCATTATGGTCACCTGAAACCGGTCGAAGCACTGGCTGAGCATATCGGCCTGTCGCGGGTAGTGATTATGCCCAATAACGTGCCTCCCCACCGCCCTCAACCCGAAGCCACCAGCGAACAGCGCAAAGCGATGGTGGCCCTGGCGATTCATGATAAGCCCCTGTTTACCCTGGATGAACGCGAACTGAAGCGCTCATCGCCCTCATATACTGCGCAAACGTTGCGGGAGTGGCGTGAAGAAAAAGGCCCGACGCGGCCGCTGGCTTTCATCATCGGCCAGGATTCTTTACTGACTTTCCCGACCTGGCATGAATACGAGACCATTCTTGATAACAGCCACCTGATTGTCTGCCGCCGTCCGGGTTATCCACTCACCATGACGGAGGAGAAAGATCAGCGGTGGCTGGAGGCCCATCTGACGCAGAATCCTGATGACCTCCATACGCAACCTGCAGGTAAAATTTACCTGGCGCAAACGCCCTGGTTCAACATTTCTGCGACAGTGATTCGCGAGAGGCTGGAAAAGGGTGAGGCCTGCGATGAGCTGCTGCCCTCTTCGGTTCTGGACTACATCAGGTGCCAGGGTTTATATCGCTAAACACACTTTCCATCGCGGTAATCAGTGCATCATTTTCTGACGCACTCCGTACCGCCACACGATAATAGCGTTCATCAAGACCCGGATAATTAGCACAACTGCGGATAAGTATCTGTTTCTCCAGAAGCGCGCGTTGCAGATCAAGTCCTGTTACATCACAACGCAGAAACAGATAATTGGCCACGCCGGGCCAGAGATGCACGCCCTTCACCTTTTGCAGCGCACGATATAAGCGAGGGCCTTCCATTCGCAACCACGTCCAACTCGCCTGCTGGTAATCGCTGTCCTGCAGCACCAGCTCACCGGCGAGCGCCGCAAAGGCATTGATTGACCACGGCATCTGCCGTTCACGCATACGGCGTACCTTTGCCACATCGCTGCTCACCAGGTAGCCCAGGCGCAAACCAGGCATAGCGTAAAATTTGGTCAGAGAGCGCAGGACCCAGATGTGGGGATTGTTCGCAAGGTGAGGAATAAAACCCTCGCGATCGCAGAGAAAATCCATAAACGCTTCGTCCAGCACCAGCGTGATATGCAACTGCCTGCAACGCGCAGCAATAGCGTGCAATAGCGACTCGTCAGGCAATAATCCTGTGGGATTGTTCGGCGTACATAAAAAAAGGCAATCAATACCGCTGGTCAGAGCGTCCAGAATCGACCCGGTGAGCTGCCAGCCCTCCTCTTCCTGCAGGGCATAATCCACAATATCGCACTCTGTCAGTTGCAGTGCGCGGCGATACTCCGCAAATCCTGGCGTAACCAGCATGGCACGACGGGGCTGAAGCCCGTTTACCAGCGTGAAGATGGACTCGGTTTCGCCGTTTCCTGCCAGAACCCAGCTTTCAGGAACCTGATGATGCGCCGCCAGCGTCTGATGCAGGTGATGATAGTCAGGATCCGGGTAACGCTCTGCAATAGCCAGGTTGTCCTGTAAGGCACGTTTCAGCGAGCCGGGCAAGCCGGCCGGGTTAATGTTCGCGCTAAAATCCAGCAAGCGCTCGGCAGACATACCCAACAATGCGGCGGCTTCGCGAACATTGCCCCCGTGTGCGCTATGAAATAAAGCCATTGTCCCTTTTGCTCCGCTTAAAAGGGGTATCTTAATCGAAAAAAAGCTCATGAATGGGGGTGCGGTGATAAACTTTGTCCAGAAAACTGCATGGGAGAAAAAAATGCGACTCTGGCTCATTCGTCATGGGGAGACCGACGCAAATGTTGCTGGCCTTTATAGTGGCCATTCCCCAACCCCATTAACAGAAAAAGGAATTGCTCAGGCCCAGACTCTGCACCGTCTGCTGCTTGATGTTCCCTTCGACCAGATAATTTGCAGTGAACTTGAACGTGCGCAGCACACTGCCCGACTGGTACTGCATGAGCGGACGATCCCAACCCATACAACACCGTTGCTAAATGAGATGTTCTTTGGTGACTGGGAGATGCGCCATCATCGCGACCTCACTCATGAAGATCCTGAAAGCTATGCCGCCTGGTGCACCGACTGGCAAAATGCGGTCCCGACCAACGGTGAAGGTTTTCAGGCTTTTTCGGCGCGTGTGCAGCACTTTATTGCGCAATTACCCACCTGGGCTGAATCGCAAAACGTGCTCATCGTCAGCCACCAGGGTGTGCTCAGTTTACTGATAGCGACACTGCTCAACATGCCCGCCTCATCACTCTGGCATTTTCGCGTAGATCAGGGCGCATGGAGCGCACTGGATATTCAGGATGACTTTGCCACATTACGTGTACTGAACAGCCGGGCGGCGTGGCGGCAGGGGGAATAACGGCTATTTTCTTTTCCAGGCCCCGGCCAGCGCACGCGGGTGATTGACACAGACTAACAGGCTGCTATTCTCCGCACCGCCATTTGTAGCCATCCAGAAATTGTTTTACAAAAATGGCGATGCATTCTCGTGCCGGGGGTGGGATGATAGCCCACTTTTTGTAACCTGAGCCGGACATTAGTCCCGAAAATGGCTGCACTTCAGGTATAATGCCGGGCCATTTATTGACACCATCATCTTTTTCTCCCAGGGGGAACACTTGCAGGGTAAAGCACTCCAGGATTTTGTAATCGACAAAATTGATGACCTGAAAGGTCAGGACATCGTGGCGATCGACGTTCACGGTAAATCCAGTATCACCGACTGTATGATCATCTGTACCGGTACCTCCACTCGCCATGTTATGTCTATCGCCGACCACGTGGTGCAGGAATCCCGTGCCGCTGGCATGATGCCGCTCGGTGTGGAAGGCGAGAATGCCGCCGACTGGATTGTTGTGGACTTAGGCGATGTCATTGTTCATGTGATGCAGGCGGAAAGCCGTAGCCTGTATGAGCTGGAAAAACTCTGGGGTTAATGCGTGAAGCTGCAACTGGTCGCCGTCGGCACTAAGATGCCGGACTGGGTACAGACGGGTTTTACCGAGTATTTACGCCGTTTTCCTAAGGATATGCCGTTTGAGCTGGTAGAAATCCCGGCAGGAAAACGGGGTAAAAATGCGGATATCAAACGCATTCTCGACAAAGAGGGTGAGTTGATGCTTGCTGCGGCAGGCAAAAACCGTATTGTCACCCTCGATATCCCCGGAAAACCGTGGGATACGCCGCAGCTGGCGAATGAACTGGAGCGCTGGAAGCAGGATGGTCGTGACGTTAGCCTGCTTATTGGTGGCCCGGAGGGGTTATCCCCCGCCTGTAAAGCAGCGGCAGAACAAAGCTGGTCACTCTCTGCGTTAACGCTTCCTCACCCGCTGGTGCGCGTGCTGGTTGCAGAAAGTCTCTACCGCGCATGGAGTATCACGACCAACCATCCTTATCATCGTGAGTAATACAGACCAGGTAAACTAAGCAGCGGATGAAATTACAGAATTCTTTTCGCGACTATTCGGCTGAGTCTGCGCTGTTTGTGCGCCGGGCAGTGGTCGCTTTTTTGGGGATTTTGCTGCTGACCGGCGTGCTGATTGCTAACCTCTACAATCTGCAAATCGTTCGTTTCGCCGACTATCAAACGCGCTCCAATGAAAACCGCATCAAGCTGGTGCCGATTCCGCCAAGCCGCGGAATAATTTATGACCGCAACGGCACCCCGCTGGCACTTAATCGCACTATTTACCAGATTGAGATGATGCCGGAGAAGGTAGACAACGTTGAGCAAACGCTGAATGCCCTGCGGGATGTGGTGGATTTAACCGACGATGACATTGCTGCGTTCAAAAAGGAGCGTTCCCGCTCGCATCGTTTCACCTCTATCCCCGTTAAGACCAACTTAAGCGAGATTCAGGTCGCCCGTTTTGCGGTCAACCAGTACCGCTTCCCTGGCGTCGAAGTGAAGGGTTACAAACGTCGCTTCTACCCTTATGGCTCTGCACTGACCCATGTCATCGGCTACGTTTCTAAAATTAATGATAAAGATGTAGAACGACTCGATAAAGACGGGAAGCTCGCCAACTACGCCGCCACGCATGATATCGGCAAGCTGGGCATTGAACGTTATTACGAAGATGTGCTTCACGGACAGACCGGATACGAAGAGGTCGAGGTCAACAACCGTGGGCGCGTTATTCGTCAACTGAAAGAAGTCCCGCCGCAGGCTGGTAACGATATCTACCTGACGATTGACCTCAAACTTCAGCAGTACATCGAAACTCTGCTGCAAGGCAGTCGTGCTGCGGTGGTGGTGACCGATCCCCGCACGGGCAGCATTCTGGCGCTGGTCTCTACGCCAAGCTACGACCCCAATCTCTTTGTTGACGGCATCTCCAGTAAGGATTATTCGGCGCTGCTCAACGATCCGAATACGCCACTGGTTAACCGCGCCACGCAGGGGGTCTATCCGCCAGCGTCAACGGTTAAACCCTACGTTGCCGTCTCGGCGCTCAGTACCGGGGTCATCACCCGCAATACCACGCTCTTTGACCCGGGCTGGTGGCAGCTTCCTGGTTCAGAAAAGCGTTATCGTGACTGGAAAAAATGGGGCCACGGCCGCCTGAATATCACCAGGTCGCTCGAAGAGTCGGCGGATACCTTCTTCTATCAGATTGCCTATGACATGGGCATCGATCGTCTTTCAGAGTGGCTGACCAAATTTGGTTACGGTGAGTACACCGGCATTGACCTTGCGGAAGAGCGTTCCGGCAATATGCCGACCCGTGAGTGGAAGCTAAAGCGATTTAAAAAGCCCTGGTATCAGGGGGATACCATTCCTGTAGGCATCGGTCAGGGTTACTGGACCGCAACGCCGGTGCAGATGAATAAAGCGATGATGATCCTGATTAACGATGGGGTCGTCAAAGTGCCTCACCTGCTGATGAGTACGCTGCAGGATGGCAAACAGGTGCCGTGGAAGCAGGAAGAGCAGAAACCCGTGGGCGATATTCACTCCGGTTACTGGGAAATAGCCAAGGACGGTATGTATGGCGTTGCGAACCGCGCCAACGGCACCGGTCACAAATACTTTGCTGGTGCCCCCTATAAAATTGCCGCTAAATCCGGTACCGCTCAGGTCTTTGGCTTAAAAGCCAATGAAACCTATAACGCCCACCGCATTGCGGAGCGTTTACGTGACCACAAACTGATGACGGCATTTGCCCCTTACGATCATCCCCAGGTCGCTGTGGCGATGATTCTGGAAAACGGCGGGGCCGGTCCTGCGGTGGGTACCATCATGCGCCAGATCCTTGACCATATCATGCTTGGCGATAACAACACCGAATTGCCGACTGAAAACCCGGCGTCGGTCGCCGCAGAGGACCATTAATCATGACGGATAATCCGAACAAGAAATCGTTCTGGGATAAAATCCACATCGATCCTGCATTTTTGCTGATCGTTCTGGCTCTACTCTTTTACAGCGCCATTGTTATCTGGAGCGCCAGCGGCCAGGACATTGGCATGACGGAGCGTAAGGTCGGGCAGATTGCCATGGGCCTGATTGCCATGGTCGTGCTGGCGCAGGTTCCGCCCCGTGTTTACGAGGGATGGGCACCCTATCTTTACGTTATCTGTGTGATTCTGCTGGTCGCCGTGGACGCCTTCGGGGCCATCTCCAAAGGGGCGCAACGCTGGCTGGATTTGGGGATTGTCCGTTTTCAGCCCTCCGAAATTGCCAAAATCGCCGTACCGCTGATGGTGGCCCGTTTTATTAACCGTGACGTCTGCCCGCCATCGCTCAAAAATACGGCTATCGCGCTGGTCCTGATCTTTATGCCGACGTTACTGGTTGCGGCTCAACCTGACCTCGGCACCTCGATTCTGGTCGCGCTTTCTGGTCTCTTTGTGCTGTTTTTATCCGGCCTGAGCTGGCGTCTGATTGGCGTGGCAGTGGTACTGATTGCGGCGTTTATTCCTATCCTGTGGTTCTTCCTGATGCATGAGTATCAGCGTCAGCGCGTGATGATGTTGCTCGATCCGGAAACCGATCCGCTGGGGGCAGGCTATCATATTATTCAGTCTAAAATTGCAATAGGTTCAGGCGGGCTGAGTGGGAAAGGCTGGCTGCACGGCACCCAGTCGCAACTGGAGTTTTTGCCTGAACGCCACACTGACTTTATTTTCGCCGTGCTTGCTGAAGAGCTGGGTCTGGTGGGTATTCTTATCCTGCTTGGGCTTTATGTCCTGCTGATCATGCGCGGATTATGGATTGCCGCCCGTGCGCAGACCACCTTTGGTCGCGTTATGGCGGGTGGTTTGATGTTGATTTTGTTCGTCTATGTGTTCGTAAATATTGGTATGGTGAGTGGTATCTTACCGGTGGTGGGCGTTCCGCTGCCACTGGTGAGCTATGGAGGGTCAGCGCTGATTGTGCTGATGGCCGGGTTTGGAATAGTGATGTCTATCCATACCCACAGGAAAATGTTGTCAAAAAGCGTATAAGAGGTTCGCAATGCGAAAGCAATGGCTTGGAGTCTGTATAGCGGCAGGGTTACTGGCGGCATGTTCAAGTGATGATGGGCAACAACAGACGATTGTTGCGCCGCAGCCTGCGGTATGTAACGGTCCGGTCGTTGAGATAACCGGTGCAGAACCTCGTTACGAAACGCTTAATCCCTCCGTTAATCAGGATTATGAGCGCGACGGTAAGCGCTATAAGATTGTGCAGGACCCGTCTACCTTTAGCCAGGCCGGGTTTGCCGCTATCTATGATGCTGAACCAGGCAGTAATTTAACGGCCAGTGGCGAAGCCTTCGATCCGATGCAACTTACCGCTGCGCATCCAACACTTCCCATCCCGAGCTATGTGCGCCTCACCAACCTGGCTAACGGGCGAATGCTCGTGGTGCGGATCAACGACCGTGGCCCGTACGGTAACGATCGCGTTATCTCGATTTCTCGCGCCGTGGCAGATCGACTGAATACGTCAAACAACACCAAAGTGCGTATTGATCCTATCGTTGTCGCTCAGGATGGCAGTATGTCGGGTCCGGGAACGGCCTGTACCACCGTCGCGAAGCAGACATACGCCCTGCCGGCTCGCCCGGATTTGAGTGGTGGAATGGGCAGTGCCTCTTCGCCTGCACCGGCCCCTCAGCCCCAGGCGCCCGTGAGAACGCTGGATGACAGCACGCAACCTGGCGCGCAGCCCGATCAGCCTGACACGCCGCCTGCTGCACCCGCTGGTAACAGCAACAGTGGCTTTTTAGGTGCGCCAGCGCCGCTGGCTTCAGGCGTGCTTGAAGGGAGTGAAGGCTCATCGGCGACTGCTGCACCGGCAACCAGCGTACAACCGGCACCGGCTCCGGTGACCCGCCCGGCTCCCGTCACCGCTCCGGGCTCAACCCAAGGTCACGTGACCCCTGTGACTCCGGCCCCCGCGGCGACAGCCGACAGCGGCAGCTATATGGTTCAGGTAGGTGCGGTCAGTGACCAGGCCCGTGCTCAGCAGTATCAACAGCGCCTTGCGCAACAGTTCTCAGTGCCCGGGCGTGTGGTACAAAACGGCGCGGTGTGGCGTATTCAGCTTGGGCCATTTACCAGTAAAGCGGACGCCAGTCGCTTGCAACAACGTCTGCAAAGCGAAGCACAATTACAGTCTTTTGTGACCGGCGCGCAGTAATAGCAGCGGCATCCGACACGCTTTTGACATTGTCAAGATACGTAAACCGCATTAACAAATCATGCGGAAAGTCGGATGCCTCCCCCTATAGCTTTTGCTATAGTAAGGCACTTTTTTAACTCCATCACGGATGTCGTTGTTCAGACCATGAAGACCACTTTCTCCGCTCGATTCGTACAGCGCCTGGCGCTCACCACGGCACTGACCGCCGCCACTCTCGGGGCCGCACATGCCGACGACCTGAACATTAAAACCATGATTCCCGGTGCGCCGCAAATTGACGCTGAATCCTGGATCCTTATTGATTACAACTCAGGTAAGGTGCTGGCAGAACAGAACGCCGACGCCCGTCGCGATCCGGCCAGCCTGACTAAAATGATGACCAGCTACGTTATCGGTCAGGCAATGAAAGCGGGTAAGTTTAAAGAGACAGACCTGGTGACCATCGGCAACGACGCATGGGCAACGGGTAACCCGGTTTTCCGTGGCTCTTCCCTGATGTTCCTGAAGCCGGGCATGCAGGTGCCAGTTTCCCAGCTTATCCGTGGTATCAACCTGCAATCGGGTAACGATGCCTGCGTGGCCATGGCGGACTATGTTGCCGGAAGTCAGGATGCGTTTGTTGGCCTGATGAATAACTACGTGAATGCGCTGGGTCTGAAAAATTCCCACTTCCAGACCGTGCACGGCCTGGATGCAGAAGGTCAGTACAGCTCCGCTCGCGACATGGCGCTGATTGGCCAGGCGCTGGTTCGCGATGTGCCGAACGAATACACCATTTATAAAGAAAAAGAGTTCACCTTTAACGGCATCCGTCAGACCAACCGTAACGGTCTGCTCTGGGACAACAGCCTGAACGTTGATGGCATCAAAACCGGTCACACCGATAAAGCAGGCTACAACCTGGTTGCGTCGGCAACCGAAGGTCAGATGCGTCTGATCTCTGCGGTGATGGGTGGCAGAACCTTTAAGGGCCGCGAGACAGAGAGCAAAAAACTGCTGACCTGGGGCTTCCGTTTCTTTGAAACCGTGAGTCCTATCAAAGCCGGTAAAGAGTTTGCTTCTGAGCCAGCCTGGTTTGGCGACAGCGATCGCGCATCATTAGGTGTCGATAAAGATGTGTACCTGACCATCCCGCGTGGTCGCATGAAAGACCTGAAAGCCAGCTACGTGCTGACTACCAGCGAGCTGCATGCGCCGCTGCAGAAAAACCAGGTCGTCGGTACCATTAACTTCCAGTTGGACGGTAAAACCGTAGAGCAGCGCCCTCTGGTGGTGTTGCAGGAGATTCAGGAAGGTAATTTCTTTGGTAAAATCATTGATTACATCAAACTGATGTTCCACCACTGGTTCGGCTAAAGATTGCCCACTTGAAAGTGTGATCTTCGTCCCCATATACTTAGCATCTCAAAAAACTCCTGCCCCGCTGGCAGGAGTTATTATTTTTACGCCGGAGCTGACATGAAAACCAATCTTAAAGAACTGCTTGAATTCCCAACGCCCTTTACTTACAAAGTGATGGGTCTGGCGAAACCAGAGCTGGTTGATCTGGTGGTCGAAGTGGTACAGCGCCATGCGCCCGGTGATTACTCTCCACAGGTAAAACCGAGCAGCAAAGGCAATTACCACTCGGTATCCATCACCATCAATGCAACGCATATAGAACAGGTTGAAACGCTTTACGAAGAACTTGGTAACATCGAAATCGTTCGTATGGTTCTGTAATGCCCAGGGTGTTATCCGGCTCGCGCTGGGTAACACCTTTCTCTGTGATATACTCCCCGCACCCTTTCTTCTCCCGGAGATGTTGTTTTGTCTCAGGATACAATCCTAATCCGTAATCTGGGCCTGCAGCCCTACGATCCCGTTTCCCGGGCAATGCATGACTTTACCGATACCCGCACCGATACAACCCAGGATGAAATCTGGCTGGTTGAACATCACCCTGTTTTTACCCAGGGGCAAGCGGGGAAAGCCGAACACGTTCTGGCCGCCGGCGATATTCCGGTTGTACAGAGCGATCGTGGCGGGCAGGTCACCTATCACGGGCCCGGTCAGCAAATCCTGTATGTACTGATTGATCTTAAGCGTCGCAAACTTGGGGTTCGGGATTTAGTGACCTTACTTGAACAAACCGTCGTTAACACTCTGGCCAGCGTCGGTATTGAAGCCTATCCGCGCGCCGACGCACCTGGCGTTTACGTGCAGGGTAAAAAGATTTGTTCATTGGGTTTACGCATTCGTAAAGGCTGCTCGTTCCACGGGCTGGCGCTCAACATCGACATGGATCTCGCCCCCTTCTTACGTATTAACCCATGTGGTTATGCCGGAATGGAAATGACGCAAGTGACCCATTATCAGCCAACTGTTAACATGGATAGCATCAGGCCAGTATTGTTGGATAATCTTTTAGCCCTGCTAAACTATCCACCACATATATATACTGACGCTTAATATATGATGTTTCCCGGCCTGCATTCCGTCAGGCCGCTATTTATTCACACGTCTAATCTTTACTTTTGAAAATATATTTTCTATTTTCATTTGCTTTATCCTGTCTGGCATATTTCTTAGGACAAGAACATTTGTGCTACGTCGAATCGTCGTTGATAAGATTAAATTTAGACAGTGTATGGAGCATCTTCCTGAAAAACATCCATAATGGTGGTATGCGATGGACTGGCACATTCCAAAATTCGTCACCACAAAATAAATTCAACTATCATTCGTTATGGGAATGATTACGGAGCACAAGCGTGGATTATAATAACCCGTCGGAACAGCGAATAACGGAACGCCCCGAAGAAGACAAGCCGCAAATCTTCCGAACGTTGCGCAATATCGACCTCAATTTATTGACTATTTTCGAGGCGGTATATGTGCAAAAAGGGATAGTAAATGCAGCGAAAGTGCTTAACCTCACACCTTCTGCCATTAGTCAGTCCATTCAGAAACTGCGGACCATATTTCCGGATCCGCTATTTATCAGGAAGGGCCAGGGCGTCACACCCACCGCCTATGCCTCCCATCTGCATGAGTATATTAGCCAGGGGCTGGAGTCCATTCTCGGCGCACTGGATTTAACGGGCAGTTATGACAAACAGCGTACCATTACGATTGGTACACCTCCCTCTCTCGGCGCTATTGTCATTCCTGTCATCTGGAAAGCCATTAAAGAAGCTGCGCCACATTTACTGATGCGCAATATTCCTATCCACGATGCGGAAAATCAGCTAAGCCAGTTTCAGACCGATCTCATCATTGATACGCACATTCCCACGACCAGGACGCTTAACCACCATGCGCTCTACACGGACCGGTTAATGCTGGTATGCAGGCAAGGTCATCCCTGCCTGCATGCGCCCATCAATGAAGATGTGCTTCAGCATTACGACCACACGCTTTTAATGATGGAAGGTCAAAACCTGAGTAGCTTACGTCAACGGGTGCAGGATCTTTTTCCTGAGCGCCAGGTAAGTTTTAGCAGTTACAACATGTTTACTATTGCTGCACTCATCGGTAACAGTGATATGCTCGGGTTAATGCCAACCAGACTGTTTAAATTATTCAGTGCTTGCTGGCCTTTAGCAGAAATCGAGTTTCCACCGGTCAGCAATGAAAGACTTGATATTTCACTGTATTACAATAAGTTGAGCTTACGAGACCCTGTACTGGAAAATGTGATCAACGTTATTCGACGCGCGTTCTAATTACCCATCCAGCCTGGCAAAACGGCTAATGCTCACTGGGCATTTGGCACAAAACAACAACTATTTTACAATTTGCCCTGTTGTCAGGCTGCTTTCCGCCCCTCATCAATGATATACTGCACGCCGTGAATTCAAAAATAGTTGATAAATACAACGTTCCCTTGAATTGAATCACTTACTTCGTTATCCGCAACTGGAACACGCACGCTATGAGTAAACCCATTGTGATGGAACGCGGTGTTAAGTACCGCGATGCCGATAAAATGGCTCTTATCCCGGTTAAAAACGTGGCAACAGAGCGCGAAGCCCTGTTGAGAAAACCGGAATGGATGAAAATAAAACTTCCGGCTGACTCTTCCCGTATTCAGGGTATCAAAGCCGCCATGCGTAAAAACGGGCTGCATTCTGTTTGCGAAGAGGCGTCCTGCCCTAACCTTGCTGAGTGTTTCAACCACGGTACGGCAACCTTTATGATTCTGGGTGCCATTTGTACGCGCCGTTGTCCGTTCTGCGATGTCGCACACGGCCGCCCCGTGGCACCGGATGCCAACGAGCCTGGCAAACTGGCGCAAACTATCGCTGATATGGCTTTGCGCTATGTGGTCATCACCTCCGTTGACCGCGATGATTTGCGTGATGGTGGCGCTCAGCATTTTGCCGATTGTATTACCGCGATTCGTGAGAAAACCCCTTCCATCAAAATCGAGACGCTGGTCCCTGACTTCCGTGGTCGTATGGATCGCGCGCTGGATATTCTTACGGCAACGCCGCCCGACGTGTTTAACCACAATCTGGAAAACGTTCCGCGTGTCTATCGTCAGGTACGACCGGGGGCGGATTACAACTGGTCACTGAAGCTGCTTGAGCGCTTTAAAGAAGCCCATCCTCACATTCCGACCAAATCGGGTCTGATGGTAGGCTTAGGCGAAACCAATGCGGAAATCGTGGACGTCATGCGCGATCTGCGACGTCATGGTGTGACCATGCTGACGCTGGGCCAGTATCTACAGCCAAGCCGCCACCATTTGCCCGTGCAGCGTTACGTCAGCCCGGAAGAGTTTGATGAGATGAAAGAAGAAGCACTGGCGATGGGCTTTACCCACGCTGCATGTGGTCCGTTTGTCCGCTCTTCTTATCATGCCGACCTGCAGGCAAAAGGCATTGAAGTAAAATAATGGTGTAACATCCCATTACACTTGAGATAAAAAAACCGGCCTGTATGCCGGTTTTTTTTCGTGTCGGGAAGCATCACTCTTTATGAGAGAGCTTTTCCGCCGTGACGTCATCCGTGCTCTTCCTGGCAGTGGTGTCATCATCGTTCATCGCTTTTTTAAAGCCCTTGATGGCCGTGCCCAGATCGCCACCCAGCGTACGCAGTTTTTTGGTACCAAACAGCAGAATGACCAGCGCGGCCACGACCAGTAGCTTGGTAATACTAATTTCACCCATAGATACCTTCTTTCATATAACACAGCGTAAAGCGCCATTATACCCGGACGTTATTAACGGTCATCCGGCGCGCGCACACAATAGCAATCTGTAACGAGATGAATCAAGCATTGTTTAAAAAAACATCACTTGAGAACGGGTATGGTAAAACGACGGTTGCGCAAAACAGGCAGAGCGTCACGCACCTCTGTCAGGCGGGTTTGGGTTACGTCAGCAAAAATAAGCTGCGGTAATTCTGCCGCCGCCGCTAAAGTCACACCCAGTGGATCGATAATCCGGCTCTGACCAATGTTTTTGTTGCCGCACTCACCTGATGCCACCACATAACTGGTGGTATCTAACGCCCGCGCAGCCAGGAGTGTTGCCCAGTGGTGCTCTTTGAGCGGACCACGAACCCAGGCCGCAGGCAATATCAGCATTTCTGCACCCTGGAGTGCCAGCGCCATTGCCAGCTCAGGAAAGCGTACATCATAGCAGGTCATCAGCCCCACTTTCATACCGGCTACGTCAATAAGCGGAGCAATGTCATCACCGGCGTCTACTCTTGCGGACTCCTGCATGTTAAACGCGTCATACAAGTGCAGCTTGGCGTACTGGGCGATAATGTTGCCTTCCCGAAGCACCACCAGGGTATTGATTGCACGCCCCTCAGTTGACGGGACGTGAATGGTAAGAATAGTCGTCAGGGTATTCCTGCGGCTCTCATGCAAAAGATGTTGCATGAACTCGCCATCCAGCGGCTGCGCCGACTTCACTGACAGGTACGGATCGCTATCATCGCGTGCCAGTACTGCCTCCGGCAAGACCAGCAAGGCTGCATCCTGGTGCGCGGCGCGCGCCATCATCTCTACACAGATGCTGGCGTTAACACGCCAGTCCGGGGTTACAACAAACTGACCAGCAGCAACAATCATCTTTTCTTCTCCTGAAGGTGCCGACATAGTCAGAGAACCGGTTCGGCGTTACACTCGTCACTCTCTTAATTCAAATAGCAGGATTTCCCGGTGTTACAACTCCTTTTGGCCGTTTTTATTGGTGGTGGGACAGGCAGCGTCGCGCGCTGGGCACTCAGCATGAAACTAAATCCCGCGCACCATGCCATTCCCATTGGCACGCTGACGGCAAATCTGGTCGGCGCGTTTATTATTGGCCTGGGGCTGGCCTGGTTCAATCGAATGCCGCAAATCGACCCCGTATGGAAATTATTGTTGACAACGGGGTTTTGCGGTGGACTCACGACATTTTCGACCTTTTCAGCCGAAGTCGTTTTTCTTCTACAGGAAGGTCGTGCGGGCTGGGCGCTGTTAAACATTGCGGTCAATCTGTTAGGATCGTTTGCAATGACTGCCCTCGCGTTCTGGCTTGTCACCAGCGCTAACGCGAATTGAAGGCAAAAAAAACCCGCTTCTCAGCGGGTTTTGAAATTCTGTCTTATTGCTAACTTAGATAGGCATCACGTTAGCAGCAGAAGGACCTTTGGCACCGTTAGTGATTTCGAACTCTACACGCTGACCTTCAGCCAGAGTTTTGAAACCATTGCTCTGGATTGCAGAGAAGTGTACGAACACGTCTTTGCTGCCATCTTCCGGAGTAATGAAACCGAATCCTTTGGATTCATTAAACCACTTAACGTTACCTTTAATCTTAGACATCAATATTACCTTTACATGAAAAACGACACAAATGCTGTGTCGAGTAACAGTACAACAATTGTAGAGACTTTTGTCCAGTCGTTATTCATCAAAAAGTGATAAATGTCGCGAAGTTTATTCGAATCTGCTGTTTGTCCCGTGTTTTATCGGTTGGTCAATAAATGCTCGCACTCACCGCCGCGCCCGGTAACAGGACGCGGCAGATTTTAGCCCCGTCGATGTATCAGTTCATAGACCGCCGGGATAACAAATAAAGAGAGCAGCGGTGCGGTGATCATCCCACCAATCATGGGTGCAGCAATCCGACTCATCACTTCAGCGCCGCTACCGCCCCCCCACATGATGGGCAGCAGCCCGGCCATAATGGTCGCCACCGTCATCACTTTAGGTCGCACACGTAGCACCGCCCCCTCATGGATCGCGCGACGCAACATGGTGTGTCCGCCATCGGGCTCCTGGCGGCGGTATTTCTCCAGCGCGTGGTTTAGATAGAGCACCATAATGACACCAAATTCCGCCGCCACGCCTGCAAGCGCAATAAATCCTACCGCGCCTGCAACCGATAAGTTGTAGTCCAGAAACCATAACAGCCACACGCCCCCAATCAACGCAAAAGGGAGCGTCCCCATGATCAATAATGCGTCAGAGACTCGCCTGATGGTGATGAACAGCAACACAAAAATAATCAACAGGGTGACAGGTATTACCACCTTCAGCGTTGCACTTGCACGCTCAAGATACTCATACTGGCCTGACCAGGAGAGCGTAACCCCCGGTGGCAGCGCCACCTCTCTGGCCACACGCTGCTGCATGTCATCCACGGCGGATTTTAAATCCCGCCCACGCAGATCCACATAGATCCAGTTTGATAAACGGGCATTTTCGCTTTTCAGCATCGGTGGCCCCTCGTTGACCACCACTTGCGCCAGGTCGCCCAGCGCCACCTGACTGCCGTTTTCGGTGATCACCGGTAACGCACGCAGATCGTCAACGTTTGCGCGCAGCTCTCGCGGGTAGCGAATGTTGATCGGGAAGCGCTCGCGCCCCTGCAATACTTCTCCGACATTTTCCCCGCCTACCAGAGTAGCCACCAGCGACTGTAACTCGTTAACCGACACCCCGTAACGCGCCGCCTGCTGACGATCAATAATGATATCGATATAGCGTCCTCCGGCAAGACGCTCGGCCAGTGCGGAGGTGACGCCGGGTACGTTTTTCACCACCTGTTCAATCTGCTGCGCCACGCGTTCGATGTCCGCAATATTACTCCCGTTCACTTTAATCCCGACCGGGCTTTTGATGCCTGTCGCCAGCATGTCGAGCCGGTTGCGGATTGGCGGCACCCAGACATTGGCAATACCGGGAATACTTACGGTTTTGTCCAGTTCATCCACCAGCTTATCCGGGGTCATACCGGGTCGCCACTGGTCACGAGGCTTAAACCTGATGGTGGTTTCGAGCATCGTTAACGGCGCAGGGTCTGTCGCACTCTCCGCCCTTCCTGCTTTGCCAAACACGCTTTCCACTTCCGGCACGGTTTTGATCAGACGATCGGTCTGCTGAAGCAGCCGCGCAGCTTCGCGCGCAGAAATACCCGGCAGGGTTGAGGGCATATACAACAGATCCCCTTCATTGAGTGGCGGCATAAACTCACTGCCGAGACGGCTCAGCGGCCATAAGGTGGCCAGCAACAACAGCAGAGCGAGGGCCAGTGTCACTTTCGGCCAGCGCAGCACGCGTTCCAGCGCAGGTTCATACAGACGAATCAGAAAGCGATTAATCGGGTTCGCTTTTTCATCAGGAATCTGTCCCCGGATAAACACCCCCATCAGTACCGGCACCAGCGTAATACCCAGCCCTGCCGCAACGGCCATAGCCCAGGTCTTGGTAAACGCCAGCGGAGAGAACATTCGTCCTTCCTGGGCCTGAAGCGAAAACACGGGAATAAACGACAGGGTTATGATAAGCAGGCTACAGAACAGGGCCGGGCCAACCTCCACCGCCGCCTGTTCGGACAAGCGCCAGTAGTCACCTGAGGTCAGTTCGCGGTCAGGGTTATCATGCCGCCACTGTTCAATCACCTTGTGCATGTTTTCGATCATAACGATTGCCGCATCGACCATGGCGCCTACTGCGATCGCGATCCCGCCCAGTGACATGATGTTGGCGTTGATCCCCTGGTAATGCATCACAATAAACGCCCCCAGGATGCCAAGCGGCAGAGAGACCATCGCCACCAGCGCCGAGCGAAAGTGGAACAAAAACAGGCTGCACACCACAGCCACCACAATGAACTCCTCAATCAGCTTGTGCGTAAGGGTTTCAACGGCATGCCCGATGAGTGTTGACCGATCGTACACCGGCACAATCTCGACCCCGGCTGGCAGCGTTTTCTCTACTGCCTGAAGTTTCTCTTTTACAGCGTGGATAGTCTTCAGCGCATTTTTGCCATAGCGCATGACGATAATGCCCCCTGCCACCTCCCCTTCTCCGTTATATTCGGCCACGCCACGGCGCAGCTCAGGGCCAGTACGCACGCTGGCGACATCCGAAAGCATCACCGGCACGCCGTTGCGACTGGTAATCACCACCTGGCGAAAATCTTCAAGCGACCTGAGATAGCCCGTGGTACGAACCATGAACTCCGCCTCTCCCCTCTCTATAAGCGCGCCGCCGCTCTCCTGATTGGCGGCCTTTACGGCGGTAATCAACTGCTCATGGGTGATATTCAGCGCCCGCATCTTTGCCGGATCGGGAATGATTTGGTACTGACGCACCATACCGCCGACGCTTGCCACCTCCGCCACATCCGGTACCGTTTTAAGTTCAAACTTCAGCGTCCAGTCCTGTAACGCACGCAGATCGGCAAGGTTATGTTTACCGCTTCGGTCAACCAGCACGTATTCATAGATCCACCCCACACCGGTGGCATCCGGCCCCAGCGCGACGTTAACCCCCGCCGGGAGGGTTGACTGGATTTGACTGAGATTCTCAAGCACCCGGGAGCGCGCCCAGTAGAGATCGGTATCATCCTCAAACAGAACATAAATGTAGGCGTCACCAAACATGGAGTAGCCCCGCACCGTTTTCGCCCCCGGAACTGACAGCATCGCGGTCGTCAGAGGGTAGGTCACCTGGTTTTCGATAAGCTGCGGCGCTTTACCCGGATAGCTGGCACGAACGATCACCTGCACGTCAGAGAGATCCGGCAGCGCATCCAGCGGGGCGCGTTGCACCGACCAGATACCCCACCCGGTTAGCACAAGCGCGGCGAGCAAGATGAGAAGACGGTTACGCAACGAGGCACGAATAATGTCGGCAATCATTTCATTTCCCCTTCATTTGCCATCAGATGGGTGATCACCGCACCGTTTTCATCATCAAGGGTGAAGCTGAACATTACCGGCTGACCGACCTTAATCTCCGGCTGTGGCTTTGTGAGCACGAAATCCATGGTCATCGCACCCCACTTCAGCGCCGGAACAGGCTGATGCGCCAGCGTCACTGAACCCTTGTCGATGGCTTCCACCACGCCGGTGCTCTCATACTCATGGGCCTTCTTCTCAACCGGCGTGTCGGGCAGCGCGCTGCGCAGGCTGGCCTCGGAATCAATCAGGAATTGACCGGAGGTGACCACGTCATCCCCCTCTGCCAGACCGGAGAGCACTTCGCTCCAGCCGCGCGACGTTCTGCCGATGGTCACCTCCACCGCCCGGAACTGCCCCTCACCTGATGCCAGCAGCACACGGTTTGCCGTGCCGGTGGCAATTAAGGCCTCTTCAGGAATGGTCAGTACCGCAGGCTGTCTGGCGTTCTCCGGCTGAGACACGGTCAGGAACATGCCCGGTTTCAGCTTTTGCCGGGGATTTTCGAGCACAATTCGCGCCCTGAGCGTCCGGGTCGTGGTGTCCATTTGTGGTAATAGCTCACTCACCCGCCCGTGAAACTGTTCACCCGGCCAGCTTGCCGCGCTCGCAACAATCTCATCGCCCAGGGTAAGGGCTCGGGCCTCGGTTTGTGGGTAATCTACCACCAGCCAGACCGGGTCGAGGCTTGCCAGTTCAAACAGCGTTTGCGTGGCGGCGACCTGCGCGCCCTCGCGGGTATCAAGGTTGACCACATACCCGTTCCGTTCAGCGCGCAGAGTCAGGCGGGTCTGTGGCTTACCGCTGCGCTCCACTGCCTGAACAATCGACGCGGGCATAAACTGCAGGGCCAGTCTCTCACGGGCTGCACGGGTCAACGCCTCGTCGCCCAACTGACGAACGGCCAGATACTCCTGCTGGGCTGCCGTCCACTGCGGGATCCACAGTTGTGCCAGCGGCTCCCCTTTTTCCACCCACTGCTGCGCTGCACGCACATACAGCTTCTCCACCACTCCGGCCGCCGGAGAAGGCACCGTCTGAAGACCGCGCTCATCGGTGGTGACGGTCGCAAACGCTGAAAATGCCGGAGCCAGCATACGTTTTTCCACCTTCGCAGTGGTCATCCCCAGGTTCTGTTGCTGGCGCGCGCTGACGATGACGCCTCCGTTATCTTGCGCTTCGTCGGCATAGCGGGCGACCAGGGGCATATCCATAAAGGGTGATTTCCCCGGCTTATCGAAACGCTGCCCTGGCACCATTGGATCGTACCAGTACAGCACCTTACGCCCGGCCGGTGGTGGAGAAGAGGGTTCATCTGTCGTCGACGAATGCTGACGTCCCGGGCCATAACCCACCCCTGCAGCCAGACTGGCGGCCATTAATATCGCTAAAAGCGTTTTTTTCATTGCGCCAGCGCCTCGGGAATCAACCAGTTAATGGCGGCCCAGCTGCGGGCCATCTCTTTTTCCGCCGACAGCAGAGCCAGTTCACCATCGAGTACGGCCCGACGCGCTTCCAGCAACTCAGGCAACTGACTTTGCCCGCTGCGATACTGTGCTGCCATCAGGGATGCCCGCTGACGAATCCGTGGCAACACGTTGTCCTTCTGCCGGGACCAGAGCGTCCGCGCGGCGTTGTACTGCGCAACAAGCGATTGCACCTGCGCCAGATGTTCACGCGCAATCAGGGCCAGCTGATCGTTCGCCTGCATCGTGCGGGAGAGGTCTGCGGCGTGGTCTTTATCCTGACGCCTTGAGGTGAACAGCGGCAGGTCGACGGTCACCATCACGCCCGCCATGTCTTCATAGCCCTCAGCGCGGCGGCCATACCAGACCTCGACTTCCACATCCGGGATGGCAGCAATCGCCGACTGGGCTGAACGTGCTCTGGCGCTGTTGGCGTCACTGACCGCGGCCACCATTTCCGGGTGGCGGGCAACCCCACTCTCCAGGGTGCGCTCATCAGCAGGCAAGCGTTGATAGCGCGGCAGAGCTCCCCCGGTAGCGGTGACCGGTTGCCCGGTGAGCTGCCTTAATCGAGCCTGAGCAAGCTCAACATCACGTTCGGCGAGGGTCACTTTATCCTGCATCCCGCTGAGGCCAATCTGAAAGACGAGGACGCTGTCAGGGGTTGCATTGCCCGCGGCAACGCTGGCTTTTTGCGCCCCCTGTTGCGCCGTGGTTTCGGCGAGCAGCCTGCGTGTGATGTCCAGTGCGCGTGTCGAAAGCGCCAGATCAAGCCAGGCCTGAGCGGCATCACGCTGAAGCGCCGCGCGGGTCACGGCGGACCTGGCGTTAGCGCTCTGCGCTTCTGCCAGCAGCGTATCGGCTTTGCGCTCCCGCTTTTCTGCGCTGACGTATTGCTGCATTACGCCAACCCGCTGCATGGTCATGCCTTCACGGGTAAGACGGCGATCGTTACTGCCCTGTACGGGAAGGTTTTCAATCCCAAATTTCAGCTTCGGGTCGGGGAGCTGGCGTGCGGAAGTTGCCATGGCATCCAGCGCATGGACTTCATTGCGACTGGCAGAGAGCTGTGCCGAGTAGCGTTCTGTGGCGAAAAGGGTTTGTGCCAGCGTGAATGACTCCGCCTGTGCGGCGGAGCACATCAGACCCAGCACCACCCCACTCAGCCGCAGGCTCAGTGAGAATCGTTTCATAGTGTCCCCGATCAGTGTTGTGGCGTCAGGGAAACCAACTGATAGCCGTTATCGTTCTGGCTGAAGGTAAAACTGACCTTTTCGCCCACCTGCATTGCCAGTGCACCGTCGCGTTGCGGCAGAGCAAACTGCATGGTCATCGGCGGCCAGTTGAGATCGGGGATGGCCTGGTGAGCAATAGAAACGGTGTCAGGGGTCACTTTTTTGATAACGCCCAGCGAGCGGTAAACCGGTGCATGCCCTGCCGCGTGCTGCGACATGTCGTGCTGCATAGCCGTCGCGTCATTAGCCTGTACGGCAGAAAAGAGAGAAAGGGAGAGCAGCGCCAGCAGACAGGCCAGCGAAAAACGAAGGTAAGAATACATATCAGAACTCCTGTTGATCGTAAAAGAAAGAAATTTCAACGAATTAACAGGTTTCTACTCTCTGAATCGGCAAAAGCGGATAGTGGCCGGCGGGCCAGCGGCCGGTGGGGTTAATGCCCATCCCTCCCCGACGAGTGCAACACTCACCGGTTTAGCAACCGCAAGGGTCATACTGACGGGCAACGCCACAACCGGCTGATGGCCGGTCTCTTTTTGCACCACGTCAGGCACACAATGTTTGTCGCACAAGGGGGCTTTCATCCCGTGTTGCAAACGCTCTTGTGCATGACTGGTCATTACATGTTCGTAATGCTGCGTCATGACCGTCGCACCCTGCACGTTGAGGTCACAATCATGTGCAGCAATTGCCACCTGACTCTGGATGAACAGCCAGCCGAAGGCCATCAGCAACAACATAAGGTGTCGCTTTATGACGCGCAGTTGACCTGGCCTGCCAGTATGCATATTTACCCGAGAGCAGGGAGAGAGAGGGGTGAGTATAAGCACCCGATTTTTAATTTTTAAAGGCTTTTTTAATTAATTTACGCGATGAATGAATGGGTAACCAAACTCTCGAATATTATTAACTTTTTATTTTCTTTTCCGTCGACCTGTTTTCAGCCCTCCAACCTGTATCGGGTAATTCCTGTTAGAAGCAGGCCGGTGCGGAGAACAAATTTACACGATTATATTCTTAAAACGATCCTTCCTTGATTTTAATCATCTACTCCCTGACCGTTCTTCGGCACATTGCATTTTTTCGTTTTCCCGCAGCCGTTTTTATCTGACCTTCACCCTGGGATCCAGAACACTATGTTAACGATTATCGAACTTCTTATTGGCGTGGCCGTTATCGTCGGCGTCGCACGCTATATCATTAAAGGATACTCAGCGACTGGCGTACTCTTTGTCGGCGGCCTGACCCTGCTCATTATCAGTGCCATTATGGGCCATAAAGTACTGCCAGGCAGCGCCACCAGCACCGGTTACACCGCCACCGATATTGTCGAGTATGTGAAAATTCTGCTGATGAGCCGTGGCGGCGATCTTGGCATGATGATCATGATGCTCTGCGGATTTGCAGCCTATATGACGCACATCGGCGCTAACGACATGGTTGTGAAGCTGGCCTCCCGCCCACTGCGTTTTATTAACTCGCCTTATCTGCTGATGATTGCGGCTTATTTTGTCGCCTGTCTGATGTCACTGGCCGTCTCATCCGCCACCGGACTTGGCGTATTATTAATGGCGACACTCTTCCCGGTGATGGTCAATGTCGGTATCAGTCGCGGTGCGGCGGCCGCAATTTGCGCCTCTCCGGCTGCGATTATTTTATCACCCACATCAGGTGACGTGGTGCTGGCAGCGAAAGCAGCAGAAATGCCGCTGGTGGATTTCGCCTTTAAAACCACCCTGCCTATTTCCATTGCCGCCATTATCGCCATGGCAATTGCTCACTTTTTCTGGCAGCGCTATTTAGATAAAAAAGAGAATATCACCGCCGAAATTCTCGACGTGAAAGACATCACCACCAAAGCCCCGGCTTTTTATGCCATTCTGCCGTTTACCCCCATTATTGGCGTCCTGATTTTTGACGGCAAATGGGGTCCTGAACTGCATATCATCACTATTCTGGTTATCTGTATGCTGCTGTCGGCGGTGCTGGAATTCTTCCGTGGTTTCAACACGCAAAACGTCTTCTCAGGGCTTGAAGTCGCTTATCGCGGCATGGCTGATGCCTTTGCGGGCGTGGTGATGCTGCTGGTTGCCGCCGGGGTCTTTGCACAGGGGCTGAGTACCATCGGCTTTATCCAGAGTCTTATCTCCATTGCCACCTCCTTCGGGTCAGCCAGTATCATCCTGATGCTGGTGCTGGTTATCCTCACCATGCTGGCGGCGATGACCACCGGTTCGGGCAATGCTCCCTTCTATGCGTTTGTGGAGATGATCCCCAAACTGGCGCATGAGTCCGCCATCAACCCGGCCTACCTCTCCATTCCCATGCTGCAGGCTTCTAATCTGGGGCGTACTATTTCCCCCGTTTCCGGCGTGGTGGTGGCAGTTGCAGGGATGGCAAACATCTCGCCCTTCGAGGTGGTGAAACGGACATCAGTGCCGGTGCTGGTGGGTTTGATTGTGGTGATCATAGCCACTGAAGTGCTGGTGCCAGGAGCGGCAATCCGCTAACGCGTACCCTGCCCGATATGCAAAAAGCGCCTCCCCGGCGCTTTTTGTGCTTTAATAACTGCCAGAAATTATCTCACCGTCAGTATCAGGAATATCAATGTTAAGAAAGGGTCTCGTCGCCAGCCTTAGCGTCGCTGTGGCGATCCTCTCGCTCACGCCAGTTCGGGCCGAACCGCTGGTTGCTAAAAAGTATGGGGATTTTGACAGCTATGTTCTGGCTCTCTCCTGGCAGACTGGTTTTTGTCAGAGCCAGCATGATCGGGGTAGCAGGGAGCCGGACGAGTGTCGGCTGCAAAAAGAGCCAGCACAAAAGCGTGATTACCTTACCGTGCATGGATTGTGGCCGGGCCTGCCAAAATCTATCGCGGCCCGCGGGGTCGATAATAATCGCTGGATGCGCTACGGTTGCGCCAGCCGCCCCATTCCTGACATGCCGGAAGCCAAAGCCAGCCGAAAATGTGCCGCCGCTGAAACCGGTTTGTCGCTGGAGATGGCCGATAAACTCAATGCGGTCATGCCTGGTGCCGGAGGCAATTCGTGCCTGGAGCGCTATGAGTACGCCAAACATGGCGTCTGCTTTGGTTTTGATCCAGATGCATGGTCTGGCGTGATGGTTCGCCTGAATCAGGAGGTAAGACAGAGTCCACTGGGCACTTTCCTCGCAACGCATTATGGTAAGCGCGTAACACGTCGGGACCTTGACCTGGCGATGGCGCAATCCTGGGGTGACGGCAGCATAAAGTCGGTTAAATTAAGCTGCAGCGGAAAGCCAGCCTATCTCACCGAACTGCAGTTCACTCTGGATGCTGAATCAATAAACGAACCGCTTACCGCCCAATCTTTTCGTCAACAACCCCATCCGGGCAACTGCGGCGAGAGCTTTATCATCGACCCTCAGGGTTACTGAGACAGGATCGCCGACAAACTTATCATAAACCCGGCAAATGTGAGCCGGGTCACTTCAAACTTGTCGCCAGTGTCAGTATCATCGGATCAGCTAAACCCTCGCTGCCAGTCGGCGAGGGTTTTTCTTTGGATCAACCAGGCGGTGCACCGCCCAAGACATGGAGCAAGAGATGTCCAGACCTGCCATTATCATCAACGAACTCGATGCTGAGCGCATTGACCGCTTGCTGGAGAAACCGGCTTACGCGAACCTGCCGGTTGCGCAGGCGTTAAACACAGAGCTGGATCGTGCCCAAATGTGTAGCCCTGAGGCTATGCCAGCTAATGTTGTCACCATGAACAGCACCGTCACGTTTCGCGATTTGAAAAGTGGCGAAGCACGTACCCGAACCCTGGTCTACCCTACCCGGATGACCGACAGCGCAAACCAGCTTTCGGTGCTGGCGCCCGTCGGTGCCGCGCTGCTGGGATTACGCGTGGGTGACAGCATTCACTGGGAGTTACCCGGCGGAGCTTCAACCGACCTTGAAGTGCTGGAGCTGGTTTACCAGCCAGAAGCGGCGGGTGACTACCTGCTCTGAGTGGTGCCATTGTGCGTAATAACAGAGGGTGCGTTCTGCATCCTCTGACTGACCCTGACCTCCCACATGTCGTCATTTCGCGGCGCGTTCGACTCTGATTTTTAGCGCAACGACGCCTGCAAAGGGGCGAGCCTGCTCTTTATCTTCTCACCCAGCAATCATGGTGGCTGCGGTACGTTACCCTCGCCATTCTGTATTTGGGTCATCCATCGGGAATGTGAATAATTGCCAGCGGTATGGCAAAAATTTCCTGCCGTTTATGCTGCAATATGTGCAACATAACCCACAGGGAGACGCGTTTATGTATCAGACAATCATCATGCCAGTCGATGTATTTGAGATGGAGTTGAGCGACAAAGCCATCCGACACGCTGAGTTTCTGGCACAGGAGACGGGGGTCATTCACCTGCTGCATGTCCTGCCCTCCTCCGCCAGCTTAAGCCTGCACCGCTTCGCCGCCGATATTCGCCGTTTTGAAGAGCATCTGGAGGTTGAAGCCAGGTCAAGACTGAAAACCATGATCAGCCATTTCACGCTGAGTCCAGAGCGTATCCATATTCACGTTCGCTTAGGCAGCGTGAGGGATGTGGTCAATGAAATGGCCGGGGAGCTGAAGGCCGACATGGTGGTGATTGGTTCCCACAACCCGTCCATTACCACCCATCTGTTGGGGTCGAATGCTTCAAGTGTGGTGCGGTACGCGCGCGTTCCGGTGCTGGTTGTTCGCTGAAAAAAAAGAGGCTGCCAGTGGCAGCCTCTTTGCTATTGCAGGTGTAGTCTTACTTTCTTTTTATGCACTCTTGGTGCGGATCAGGTAGTCGAAGGCACTCAGAGAGGCTTTCGCACCTTCGCCAGTGGCGATAATGATTTGTTTGTACGGCACTGTGGTGCAGTCGCCCGCCGCAAACACACCTTTGACGCTGGTTTCACATTTCGCATCAATGATGATTTCGCCCATGCGGTTACGCTCAATGGCACCTTCCAGCCAGGTGGTATTCGGCAGTAATCCAATCTGTACGAAGATACCGGCCAGAGCAATATGGTGCACATCGCCGCTTACGCGGTCACGGTATTCCAGCCCGGTCAGTTTGCTGCCATCACCTTTCACTTCGGTGGTCTGTGCATTGAGAATAATGTCGACATTGGCAAGGCTACGCACTTTATCCTGTAACACCTGGTCTGCTTTCATCTCTGGTGCAAACTCAAGCAGCGTAACGTGTTCCACGATACCCGCCAGATCGATTGCCGCTTCCACACCGGAGTTACCGCCACCGATCACCGCCACGCGTTTGCCTTTAAACAGTGGGCCATCGCAGTGCGGGCAGTAGGTCACCCCTTTGGTACGGTACTGCTCTTCACCCGGCACGTTCATGTTGCGCCATTTCGCGCCGGTGGCAATGATAATGCTGCGTGCTTTTAACACGGCACCTGACGCGGTTTCGATCTGATGCAGACCGCCTTCCACCGCAGCCGGCGTCAGTCTGGTCGCACTTTGAGAATCAATCACGTCCACGTCATATTCTGATACGTGAGCTTTCAGCGCTCCCGCCAGTTTCTGACCTTCGGTTTTCGGTACTGAGATGTAGTTTTCGATGTCCACGGTGTCGAGCACCTGCCCACCAAAACGTTCACCCATCAGGCCGGTACGGATGCCTTTACGGGCGGAGTAAACTGCCGCCGCCGCACCGGAAGGGCCGGAGCCGACAATCAGCACATCATAAGCATCACGTTTGTTCAGCTCTTCAGCGGCACGTTTCTCGGCACCGGTATCAATTTTGGCGACGATTTCGGCGAGCGTCATACGCCCCTGACCGAACTCCTTACCGTTGACGAATACTGCCGGAACGCCCATCACGTTGCGATCGGTAATTTCGTTCTGATAGGTGCCACCATCAATCGCCGTATGTTTAATACGCGGGTTCAGCACCGCCATCAGGTTAAATGCCTGCACCACGTCCGGGCAGTTGTGGCAGGTCAATGAGTAGTAGGTTTCAAACTCAAAATCACCGTCAATGTCGCGAATCTGCGCAAGCAGAGATTGCGCTTCTTTCGACGGATGACCACCGGTCCACAGCAGAGCCAGTACCAGTGATGTAAATTCATGGCCCAGCGGCGACCCCGCAAAACGCGGCCCCTGGTCGGAACCTGGGTTAGTAATCAGGAACGAGGGCTTACGTACCGCCAGGGTGTTGTCTTCTCTGAAAGAGACTTTCTCTGACAGTTCAGCAATCTCAGCCAACAGTTCCTTGATTTCTGCCGATCGGGCGCTGTCATCCAGCGTGGCAATCAGCTCAACAGGTTTAGTCAGTTTCTCAAGGTAGGCCTTGAGCTGCGTTTTCATGTTTGTGTCGAGCATTTTTAATCTCCTGGGCTTAAAACATCATCATGCAAGCTGCCACATATGAGCTGCGTGTACGCAACTTGCATCATGATGCTGGAATAAAATGGGCGCAAAAGCGCCCTGATAGTACTACGCAATTTCCGAGAATTTCGCGTCAGAGCAAGGCGGCTAGCCTGCGAGTCCCCGGGAGCTTACATCAGTAAGTGACCGGGGCGAGCAGGTGACGCCAACGCCGCTATGGCGCGAAAGGCGACGGAAATTTTAGATTTTGCCAACCAGGTCCAGGGATGGAGCCAGCGTCGCATCGCCTTCTTTCCACTTAGCCGGGCATACTTCGCCTGGGTGGGAAGCAACATACTGTGCCGCTTTGATTTTACGCAGCAGGTCAGATGCATCACGGCCGATACCTTCAGCGGTAACTTCGATTGCCTGGATGATACCCTGCGGGTCAACGATGAAAGTACCACGGTCAGCCAGGCCTTCGTCTTCACGCATGATTTCAAAGTTACGGGTCAGGGCGCCAGTCGGGTCGCCGATCATCGCATATTTGATTTTAGCGATGGTTTCAGAGCTACCGTGCCATGCTTTATGGGTGAAGTGGGTATCGGTAGAAACAGAGTAAACGTCTACGCCCAGTTTCTGCAGCTCGTCATGATGGTCAGCAACGTCACCCAGTTCAGTCGGGCATACGAAGGTGAAGTCAGCCGGGTAGAAGAAGAACACGCTCCAGCGGCCTTCGGTATCTTTCTCAGTAACTTCTACGAACTCACCGTTTTTGAACGCCTGGTTTTTAAAAGGTTTGATTTTAGTGTTGATTAAAGACATCTGTACTTCCTCCGTGTTTTCGTTGGGATGTAAGTTAACGAAATTTATTCGACCCGGCTAATGCATTTGCATTATCAAATCAATAAGCGTTAGCTAACAACCCGCACGAAACTGTTTAATAAACCGTACATGAACATTCGATGAAGCTGCAAAACCGCAGCCGCACCGGCAGAAACAAAAAAGCCACCTCACGGGTGGCTTGATACCTGAAAGACCCGTGGGTGCTTCAGCGCCAGTAAGGCTGGCAATGCCTGCGTGACAGCGGCATGGTTTGTCACACAGACGTTAGGGATTAGAACACTCTCGCGCGCGTATAACAATGTAAACCCGTCTGATACTGCCTATGATTGTGATAGGTTTCGCCATTAAAGCTCCTGCACACGCAGAGGGTCATCGTCAGGGTTTTCTGCGTTTCACCGCAGGTTATGTCTGCGATATGAACTGAAATGCTATTTACCCGGGAAATAAAAAGGCTCTGGTAAATAGTAACGAGAAATGTATAGCCGCCTGAACCATCACTGCCATAAAAAATATTCATCCAATGAATAATAGTTAAAACTTTTCATATCACTCATCGCTCCTGCCCCCCTTTAACCGGGCGCGTCAAAGGGAAAGATGACGGCAGGAACCTGCCACGCAACCCGTATTCACTCATAGACCAGACCAATGAATTATTCTCTAAAGCCTACACATAATTACACATGGAAAAACTTACTCCCCTTTGCTTGTAAATACCGACAAAGCGCAACAGTGTTTAAATATAAGTAATACAGGATATTTTAAAATGTTATATCATTGAAATCTATAGAAAATTAAAGATTACCCCGCCGCGTATTTTTATTATCATCTCTCGCTTATTGACGCGTTCATTCAGGAATCATTGATGATGCATATTCAAAAAAGAACGCTGGATCAGAATGTCCTGGAAGCCAGCATAGAGAGGATTACGTGGACACTGGAGACGTTCCCAAAAGTCTGCCTCTCTTTTTCCGGCGGCAAGGATTCAAGCATTATGCTGAATTTAACCGTTCAGCTTGCCCGTAAGTTTAAAAAGAAAATCAGCGTGTTATTTATCGACTGGGAAGCGCAATTTACTTACACCATTAATTTTGTCGAGCAGATGCGGGTGGAGTATGAAGATGTTATCGACAAATTTTACTGGGTAGCGCTTCCTCTCACCACACAAAACGGATTATCTCAGTACGCACCGACCTGGCAGTGCTGGGAGCCGGGCGTTGAGTGGGTGCGCCAGCCTCCGGCACATGCGATTACCCGGCCTGAAACGCTCCCCTTTTATGAGCAGGGCATGACCTTTGAGGCTTTCGTCGGCAAGTTTGCGGACTGGTTTGCCAATAACCGTCCTGCCGCCATGCTGATTGGTATTCGCGCGGACGAGTCTTACAACCGTTTTATGTCCATCGCCTCGGCACGAAAAATGCGTTTTGCCGATGATAAACCCTGGACAACGGCCGCTCCTCGCGGACACGCCTGGTATATTTACCCCATTTACGACTGGAAAACGGCGGATATCTGGACCTGGTTTGCGAAAACCGGCGCGCCTTACAACCCGCTTTACAACCTGATGTATCAGGCTGGCGTCGCGGCCAGGTACATGCGTATCTGTGAGCCTTTTGGGCCGGAACAACGCCAGGGGCTGTGGCTTTATCACGTTGTGGAGCCAGAGCGGTGGGCACTGATGTGTGAACGGGTAAGCGGCGTCAGCAGCGGCGGGGTCTATGCCGGGCAGGACAATCAGTTCTATGGCCACCGCAAACTGCTCAAACCGGCTCATCTGAGCTGGCGCGAGTACGCTCTACTGCTGCTCGACAGCATGCCAGAGCAAACCGCAGAACATTACCGAAATAAAATTGCCGTCTATTTACACTGGTATGAAAAGCAGGGTATGGCGCATATTCCTGATTATCAAAACTGTGACGCCGGCGCGAAAGACATTCCCTCCTGGCGGCGCATCTGCAAGGTTCTGCTCAACAATGATTACTGGTGCCGGGCGCTCTCTTTCAGTCCGACTAAGACCAGCAATTACAAGCGTTATCACGACCGTGTCAAAAACAAACGTAAAGAGTGGGGCATCCTATGCAACAGCAATTAATGCAAGAACTGAGGACGTTACTCGCTTCATTACCCGCAGAGAAACGCATTGATGTCATCAACCGGTTTCGTATCCTGCTTCATGAATACAGCCCCTTTAACGATCAGCCTGTAGACTGCGTGCTGTGGATTGAAAGCAGTAAGATCTCACCCAATGACTACAATCCCAATAACGTCGCCCCGCCGGAAAAAAGGCTTTTACTCAAATCCCTTGAGGCGGACGGCTTTACCCAGCCCATTGTGGTGCAGGAGGCGAAGCCCGACCATTTTGAAATCGTCGATGGCTTTCACCGTCACGAATTAGGGAAAAATCGGGCATCGCTGAAGAAAAAACTCAGAGGCTATCTGCCGGTGACCTGCCTTAGCAGCGATCACGCCAGTAAATCCGACCGTATGGCCTCTACCATCCGCCACAACCGTGCGCGGGGGCGTCACCAGATCAGTGAGATGTCCGAAATCATTCGCGAGCTGGCGCGCAGCGGCTGGGATGATGAGCGAATCGGCAAAGAGCTGGGAATGGACAGTGACGAAGTGCTGCGTCTGAAACAGATCAACGGCCTGACAGAGCTCTTTGCCGGCCGTCGGTTCTCCCGTGCCTGGACGGTGAAATAACTACAGCTGGCATAACCGCTCAGCGGCGGCCAGCAGCGTCGATTCCTGCTTCGCAAAGCACAAACGAATCAGTTTATGCGGGAAGGGATCGGCGCAGAACACGGAGAGCGGGATCGCGGCCACACCCACCTCTTTGGTCAGCCACTGGCAAAAACTCACATCATCAAGACTGGAAATGGCGCTGTAATCCGCCAGCAGGAAGTACGTCCCTTCGCAGGGCAGAATTTCCAGACGACTGCTGCTGAGCGCATTGATCAGTAGATCCCGCCGCGCGCGATAAAATTCCGGTAATTCACGATAATGTTCCGGCTCGGCACGCAGCATGTCCGCCAGCGCCAGCTGTGCAGGCGTATTGACCGAGAAGGTGAGGTACTGGTGCACCTTGCGTAATTCTGCACTGATGGCCGCCGGTGCCACACAGTAACCCACTTTCCAGCCGGTCATGTGATAGGTCTTACCGAAGGATGAGACGGCAATCGCCCGCTGACGCAGTTGCGGGTGTGCCAGCACGCTGGCATGGCCCTCTTTTGCAAAACAGATATGCTCGTAAACTTCATCGCTCAGCACATAAATTTCTTTATCGCCAATTGCCTGCCAGAGCGCTGCAAAATCTTCTTTTCGCCACACCGTCGCCGACGGGTTATGTGGCGTATTGAGGATAACCAGACGGGTTTTATCACTCAGCAGCCCGGCAAATGCCTGCCAGTCGACACGAAAATGCGGCGGCTGCAGGGCAATCCGCTTCAGCACACCACCAGACAGTTGCACCGCCGGGGCGTAGCTGTCGTAGCTTGGGTCAAAGCAGATAACTTCATCGCCCTTGCGCACCAGCGCGGTGATTGCCGCATACAGCGCTTCGGTCGCACCAGCGGTCACGGTGATGTCGGTGCCCGCATCCGGTTTATAGCCATAGAGCGCTTCGGTTTTGTCGGCAATGGCATCGCGCAGCGCCTGCACACCCGTCATCGGTGCGTACTGGTTCGCCCCTTCGGCCACATGGTGCGCCAGACGCGCCTGCAAATAGCGTGGGCCGTCAAAATCCGGGAACCCCTGCGAGAGGTTAATGGCCTGATGCTGCTGCGCCAGCGCGCTCATTTGCGTGAAAATGGTGGTGCTCAGGGCGGGAAGTTTACTTTGCGGAATCAGTGTGTTGTCGCTCATGGTTGCGTGCCTGCTTGTGATACTGATGTTGCCGCCACTATAACACGATGTTAGTATTTGGCAATCAAGACGCTTAGACGTCTAAACCATAACAATATTCCTGCCGACGCGAGCGTATGGCGCACATAAAGGAAGACCATGACAGACAACCTGCAACTTCAAGAACTTGTTCGCGCCTGCCACTGGATTGGCCAGAAAGGCTGGTCCCCGGCCACCGGCGGCAATATGTCGGTACGAGAAGATGCGCAGTGGTGCTGGTTGAGCGAGTCCGGCAAAGACAAGGGCAGCCTGACCACGGATGATTTCCTTCAGGTGTCCATTGCCGACAATCATGCGCCGTCCGGGCGCAGACCCTCAGCCGAGACCGGGCTGCATACGCTGATTTACCGTCTTTTTCCCGATGCCGGGGCCGTACTGCACGTCCACACGGTCAATGCGACGGTGCTCTCTCGCGTGGAACCTGCGCCTGAACTTCTGCTGAGCGGCTACGAAATGCAAAAATCCCTGCGCGGGCAGACGACCCATCTTGATACCGTGCCCATTGCAATTTTTGACAACAGCCAGGATATTGATGCCCTCGCCCGCCAGATTGAGCAGTATGCTCGCGCCCGCCCGCTCAATTATGGTTTTTTACTGCGCGGACACGGTCTGACCTGCTGGGGGCGTGATGTGGCGGAGGCCCGTCGGCATCTTGAAGGGCTGGAATTCCTGTTTGAATGCGACATGCAGCGACGACTGCTGGAGAAATGATGATCCGAGCGATTGTAACCGACATTGAAGGCACCACCAGCGATATCCGCTTTGTGCACAACGTGTTATTTCCTTACGCCCGCGAACGCCTGCCGGCGCTTCTCGCAACACAGCAATATGGGGAGCCGGTGAAAACCATCCTCGACAACCTGCGCGAAGAAATCGATGAGCCTGATGCCACCACCGCCGACCTGCTCGCCACCCTACTGGCGTTTATGGACGAAGACCGCAAATCCACCGCACTGAAAGCCCTGCAGGGAATTATCTGGCACGACGGTTACGTCAACGGTGATTTCACCGGTCATCTCTACCCGGACGTACTGCCAGCACTGGAGCAATGGAAAGCAGAAGGCATTGATTTGTATGTTTATTCCTCTGGCTCCGTGGCGGCGCAGAAACTGTTATTTGGCTACAGCGACGAAGGTGATATTACTCATCTGTTCAGCGGTTACTTCGACACGCGGGTAGGGGCGAAGCGCGAGGTGCAGTCTTACCGCAATATCGCTGAACAACTGGGCATTCCTGCGGTGCAGATTTTGTTCCTGTCAGATATTCATCAGGAGCTGGACGCTGCCGAACAGGCCGGTTTGCGTACCCTACAGCTGATTCGAGGCGACAACGATGCCGCCAGCCATCATCACCAGGTCCCCTCTTTCGACCACATTAAGCCGGAGCAGATCCCTTCATGAGCGCACTGACTATTTATTCAGACAAAGACGCCAGCCAGCCCCTCTGGCAGAGCACTGACGCCACCGAAATCCAGCAAAAACTGAACGCGAAAGCCGTGCGCTTTGAGCGCTGGGAAGCGGATCGCGACCTGGGTGCTGACCCGTCGCCCGAAACGGTGATCACCGCCTATCAGCACGCCATTGATAAGCTGGTTGCAGAAAAAGGCTACCAGAGCTGGGACGTCATCAGCCTGCGCGCCGACAATCCGCAAAAGGAGGCGCTACGCGCCAAATTCCTCAACGAACATACCCACGGCGAAGATGAAGTGCGTTTTTTTGTGGAAGGTGCCGGGCTGTTCTGCCTGCACATCGACGATGCGGTCTATCAGGTATTGTGCGAGAAAAACGACCTGATCTCCGTGCCCGCCGGCACACCGCACTGGTTTGACATGGGCTCAGAGCCGAACTTTACCGCCATCCGCATTTTCGACAACCCGGAGGGCTGGATTGCCCAGTTCACCGGCGATGCGATTGCGGACGGGTATCCGCGCCTGGCGTGATTTTAGTGTTTTATCAGGCCCACCCTTGCGGGGGCTTGATTCCCTTTCCCTACCCATTCCCGTAGCGCCTCTTTCCCTCAACTCTGTACGGACTATACTTCTCACCCAATAAAGATCGATTCACATGGAAGAGACAATGAAGCAAATTGTATTGCTGCTCATGATGATGTTACTGGCCGGTTGCGCAACCACTACGCCGATGCCGAAAGAGGATACCCTCACCTATCTGCGGGTGACGGAGCATTACATCACCGTTCTGTCGGACAACTACGGCTACGTTTTTGAACGCGATAAGACGAGCGATGTGTATAACGACTATAAAGCCTTTTATGATGAGTTCAGGGATAAAAGCCCCGGTGTGGCGGTGTACTTTGTGGTGAAAGATAAAGAGGTCACGGCGGAGTATCGTGCAATTGTCGACGCAACACAGCTCACTCCCGCTCAGGCTGACAGACTCAAATATCACTATAACGCCCACGTGATGGAGTCCGGAAAAACGCTGGTGGCGGTCTTTAAAGCGAGAGGCACTTATGATGGGATTCTGCGTTATCGCACCACTGACGCGACCAGACTGGAACCTCCCGTGACGGTGATGATAACCGACAGGACCGAGCAGAATGTCAGTTATCTGGCACCGCTCATGATCCCTATTTTCCCGCTGGTGATGATGTACGGCTGTGCGACCGGGCCATGTGTGTAAGGGGACCTTCTGCCATTTTTTGCGGATAGTGGAGCAATCAGATGTAATAGATTACTCACACAGATGAGCGCCTTTACATGAGTAAGAGGCGCTTAAATAGCAGTTGCTTTATATCCTGTTTTTGGGCCAGAACAGCATGGACAGTGATGACTTCCGCATCGACTGAATACAGGATCCTATAGCCTCTGCTCGTGTTACATTCCCGATATTTCCCAGAGCCAATCTTTAAAAGTTCCGGGCAAACATGGCAGCCTTGAGGGAACTGACGAACCTTACGTTCAAATTCCTCAAGAAGCTCTTTGATGACGGGACCCGCATTAATGTCGTGGCGGCGAAGGTGATTGATAATTTCCTTCAGGCACATATCCACTGTTGGGGTGTACTCGAAAGACACAATTGACGTTGCCATTTGAATTCCTTTTGCTCAAAGATCCCTGATTTACAAACCAAGGCCGTCCAGGAGTTGTTCCTTACTCACTGCCTTACCTTCGGATTTTTCTTTTTCGGATAGCGTCAACAATTTAAGAAGTGCGATGGCATTTTCTCTGTCTTGCCTTTGCTCCCAGGATTCAATGACATAAGCAGGTACGCCGTTTTGCGTGACCAGAATAGGCTCGTCCAGTTCAAGCGTCGCAGCATTCTTCTTGATATAGCTTATCGTTTCAATTTTCATATATTGTCCTTGCTCTGATCGGTCTTAATTTAGACCAAATATAGACTCATAACAATATTCATTTTGGCTACCGGACGAATCAATTTTCAGCCCTTAGCTACGCATCTTCTCCACTTTAATGGACCCACCATGAGCATCATTTCCGCCCCAGGGCTCTCGCTCTGACCTGAGTAAAAAACACCGGGATCAGCACTTCGAGCATAAACAGCACCAGGCTAATCTTCTGGTTATCTTCACCCGGCTGCCAGTTTCCCAGCAGAGCTGAAAACACAAAAAACGCCACGCCCGCCACAATCATCACTTTGCCGTACAAGCGGTTTACCCGGTACCACTGCCCTTCATCATTGCGCGTTCGCGCGGTTCGCACGCCGTACCAGCGGTTGGGCTTCACTTTTTGCAGCACCAGCGGAATGGCAATTGCCATCAGAACCAGGCTGACAATCCCCAGCCAGATGAAATTCATGTCCACCACACTCTCTCCTTCTTTTCTTAATAAATTCGCTTACTGACTGGCTATCAGCCTCGCATGCAGCTTCATCATGTTGCTAAAAATAGACTCCGCCACCTGTTCCGAAAAATCACCCGGCAACGTGCGTTCGACGTCTTCGACAGCTCGCGGAACATTCCGGGCAAAATCATCCAGAATATTTCGCATCTGCGTATCGGCAAAATTCACCTCTTTCGCCGTGGCGAAAAAGTGCCGGGGGTGAATTTGATGAATTTCACTTTTGCGACCTTTCGTGGCTTTCAGGCTCATGGCGAGTGTGAGATCGCGAAGGTGCAACCCGGTGCCGCCCAGAACAGGGGGTAAAGGCAGCGCCGTTACATCACTTTAACGTCATATTTTGATTAACTTTATGTGGAGATGTAACAGCTTGCTGCTGGTCAGGCGGCGGGCAGACGCCGTAGGATCCACGTTCCTGACGTTATGCCCACGAGAATGGATGCGTGAAATACTCCCTGTTTTTACTGTTACTCACTTTGCCTGCCATAGCGGCACAAGCCGACAACGCCATCAAGCTTAACTGCCCGCCACGCGGGGAGATGACCGTCTCCTTTTTTAACTATTATCTCATCACCATGAAGTGGGGTGACCATTTCCAGGTGGCGTCCGGTAAGACACAGAGTCACACCAAAAGCGGCGTGCCGTTCTGGGCGACAGAATTCGGCAATGGCGATGAGCTGACGTTCTTCCCCAACAGCGGCCAGTACTATCTCTTTTATGCAGGGGCCAGCGAACCTGCGCAATGTACGGTGCAGGGCAGCTATCTCTACCCGGTCATTACGCCACCACGCTACGAAAATAGCCTCGCGAACAGCAAAAACAGCGCGCAAGCGGAGGCCGAAGCAGAAAGGGAAGAAGGCAGTTCGCAGGTGATCTTACGCAGGCCGGGTGCGCAGGGGTAAATCCCCTCTCCGGGCAGAGAGGGGAAGGCAGGTTAACGCAGTTGCTTTTGCGTGTGCCAGAGCGCGGCGACGCTCAGGAACACGGTGACCATCAGGTAGAAGCCCGGTGCGAACTGACTGCCCGTGGCGCTAATAAGCAGCGTACAGATGAACGGTGCGAAACCACCAAACACCGTGACAGCAACGTTATAACTGATGGACATCCCACTGGCGCGCGTTGAGACCGGGAAGATATCCGCCATCACGGAAGGAATGGTTGAGAAGTAAATCGACTTCAGCAGCGCCATCCAGCCTACCAGCAGCGACAGCGACAGCGGCGTCACGTTCAGGCTGGTCAGCCAGAAGGCCGGCAGCAGCGTAAACGCCAGCAGTCCCAGCGCCGTCCAGAGCAGGCGCTCACGTCCGACACGCTCCGCGAGCAGGCCGCCAATGGGCGTCACCACCGTGAGGATGATCCCGGCAATCAGCGTCGCGCTGTAGGCGGAAGAGGCCGGCAGACCGAGGGTTTTGGTCGCCCAGGTCGGCACATAGTTCAGCATATAGTTAATTGCCGTGGAGACCACCATCAGCCCTATTGCCAGCGCAATCAAACGCTTCTGCGAGCCAAACAGCAGCCTGACCGGGTGACGCGGTTTTTCAACTTCCACATAGGCCGTCGGCTCGTGGACGTGACGGCGGATCCACAGCCCCACCGGACCAATCAGCAAACCGAAAGCAAACGGGATACGCCAGCCCCAGTCCAGAAGCTGCTCCGGGGTCAGCCAGTGCGCCAGCCCCAGGCCAAAGGCCGAGGCCATCAGCGTGCTGGCCCCCTGGGTGGCAAACTGCCAGCTGGCGATAAAGGTTTTCCGCTCCGGGAAATGTTCCACCAGAAACGCCGTGGAGCTACCGAACTCTCCCCCTGCCGAAAAGCCCTGAATCAGGCGCGCCAGCAGGATCAGCAGCGGTGCCGCCACGCCGAGGGTGGCATAGCCGGGCATAAAGGTGATGATGGCCCCGCCCAGCATCATCAGGTTGATGGAGAGCAGCAGCGACGCCTTACGTCCGTGCTTGTCCGCATACGCACCTAGTACCACCGCCCCCAGCGGGCGAATTAGAAAGGCGATCCCGAAGCTGCCAAACGCCAGCAGTAACGAAACGGTCGGGTTAGTGGTCGGGAAAAAGACCTGCGCAATATAGCTGGCAAAGAAGCCGTATACCGCAATGTCGAACCACTCTAAAGCATTACCGATGCAGGTCGCAAAAAGCGTTTTTGCCAGGCTCGGGCGTGTGCCGCCCTGCTCTGCTTCACGGGCGAGCGTACTCATTTTGCACCTCCTTTCTGATGCTCAAGGTGGCTTATCAGCAGCTCCGCACCGCGTTCATGCAGGTCCCAGAAAAGTCGGGTCATGATAGCCAGTCCTTCCCGCGCGATCTCAATCGGCAGATGCTCGTCCGGCGCATGTTGCCCGCAGGCGGGGTACGAATGCGGCACCCAGAGCGTCGGCAGGCCCAGAATCCCGGCGAACACATCGTTAGGCAATGAACCGCCCAGGTTAGGCAACAGAGCTGGTTTTTTACCGGTGGTTTCCGCCATCGCATCCAGCGTCCAGTTAACCAGCGGATCGGTGGGATCAAAGCGGGTTGCAGGCGTGCCGCGCACCTCACTGATGGTGACCATCGTGAAACCCTGGGCGTCAAGGTGAGCACGAACCGCCTGTTCCAGTTGCTCCCAGTCGGTGCCAACCACAAAGCGTAGCTGGCACACCGCTGTTGCCTGCCCCGGAATGGCGTTCATCGGCTGAGCCGGGTTGCCCGTGAGGAACGAAAGCACTTCCAGCGTGTTCCAGCCAAACAATTTTTCTGCTGCCGACAGGCCAGGCTCTCCCCAGTGCGGGTCGGCGGCGGGATCCTTTTCCCCACGCGCGGGAGTAATGTCCGACAGAATCGCTTTCAGTGCCGGGGTTAACGCCGGCGGCCTGAGAGCGGCAACCTGGATGACACCCTGACTGTTCACCAGGCTTGCAATGGCGTTCGCCAGTTGAGTGCCAGGGTTGCTTAACAGCCCGCCCCAGTTACCGGAGTGATAATCTTTGGCCCGTGCCTCAATGGTGAGGCGGAAGTTGACGCAGCCACGCGAGCCGAGGAACAGCGTCGGACGTTCTGCGCTGAGGCGCGGACCATCGGAGGCGATAAAGAGATCGGCATTGATGCGATCTTTAAGCTGCTCGCATACCGCTGCCAGCCCCGGTGAGCTCATCTCTTCGCCCATTTCGCACAACCAGACGCAGTTAAAACCTAAGCGTCCGTTGCCCGCATGGAATACCTGTTCGAGCGCGGCAAGGTTTACCGAGTGCTGGCCTTTATTGTCCGCCGTACCGCGTCCGTACCAGTTTCCCTCACGCTCCACCAGCGTCCACGGCGACAGCCCTTCAGCCCAGCGGGCGTCGTCGCCGAACACCACGTCGCCGTGTCCGTAGCACATCACGGTAGGCAGGGATGAGTCTTCTTCGCGGCTGGCGAGTAAGAAGGGCCGGGCCGGATTAACCGGGTTAGCAATAACCTCTGTAGTGAACCCCATCTCATGGAATGCAGGAATGAAGGCTTCGTCGTAATAACGTTTGAGCTGATCATCCCGGTCGGTACGCTGGCTTTCGCTGGGGATAGCCACCCGGCTGGCAAGCGTTGTTTTAAAATGGCCGCTGTCGAACCACGCCAGCGCCTGGTCAACGATCTGTTGTGTTGTCATGTTGTTTACCCTGTCCTCCCCGTCATACGTCGAGCCGCTGCCGCGTTGGCTACGTTCGTTCACCCGAATCACTTACCGATGTAAGCTCATCGGGATTCCCTTAGTTGCCGCCTTGCCGCCACTCGAATTATTTAGGGGTCATTTGCTGCCGTAGCGCAAATAGCTGTTGTTGTCTTTTTGTTCTAAACCAGAACAGAGCTTTGCCACAATAATAATAATTGCAATTTGGCGTTGCCTTTTTGATAAGGGTACACTGCACGGTTTCAGGGCATCGCAGAGGAATCCTCTATGTTGAGCAATGAACTACGCTACTTTTTCGCAGTCGCCACCACCGGCTCGCTCAGCACCGCCAGCGAACAGCTTTATGTGGCCGGTTCTGCCATCAGCCGACAGATACAGAAGCTCGAAACCCGGCTGGGCGTCACGCTGTTTGAGCGCCATGCGCGCGGTATGGTGCTGACCGATGCCGGACAAATTCTGGCTAACCATGTGCGTAAAAGTATGCGCGACATGGAGTTTGCCCTGGCAGAAATTCAGGGGCTGACGGCCGTGCGCAAAGCGCTGGTGCGAATCGCCTGTACCGACGGTATGGCCTTCGATCTGCTTCCCGGCCTGCTGGCGCAATTTCGGCTGGCGCAACCGGGCGTGAGTTTTGATCTGCAGGTGGGCTCCGCCATGCAGGTCGCGGAGTGGATTCGGCGCAACGATTGCGACGTCGCCTTCCAGTTCAGTCTCGCTCCCGAGCGGGATGTGGAAATCATCGCTGCCTGGCCTGCGCCGGTGCTGTTGTTGCTGGCAGAGAGCCATCCCCTGTTGCAGCAATCAGCCGTGGTGATGGAAGATTTACATCATTACCCGCTGATATTACCGGAGGCGGGCACCACCCTGCGCCAGCTGTTTGATCTCTCGTGTCGTATGGCAGGTACATTCCTGGAGCCGGTATTCAGCAGCAATAATTTTGCCGCCCTCTATGGTTTTACCCGGCATACCCCGCATGCCATGACCGTCTGCAGTCATTTCAGCGTGCTGTGGCGTGCCAGGCAGGATGGCATGGCCCTCAGCGCGATTAATAACTCATCACTCAGCCAGCGCACGTTGCAAATCCAGGTTCCGGGCAGTAAACATCGCCCGGCCGCGGTGAGGACGTTTCTCGACCTTACCGCGCAGGCGCTGGAGAAAGAGCACCGACAGTGGATGGCCCACCTGAATCAGGTTTGAGTCGCAAGGTGCTGTCTGATGGCATCCAGAAACAGGCCCAGCGCCGCATGCTGGTGGTCACGTGACTGATACAGGCCATAAATTCCCAGCGGCTGCGGCTCCAGCTGCGCAAGCACCCTGACGAGGCGCCCACTCTCAAGCCCTGGCCGCGCTTCTGTTTCCGGCACCATCGCCAGTCCCACGCCTGCCATTGCCATATCGCAAAGCAGTGATGAAATCCCGGCGCTGAAATTCCCGCTTACCGCCACCGCGACCGCGCCCTTTTGCGGATCGCGGAATGACCAGGATTGCCCTGAAAATCGGCTGTAATGCAGACAATTATGCTGCGCCAGATCCGTAAGGGTAACGGGCGTCCCCATCTGCGCAAGATAAGCCGGTGAAGCGCACAGCACCGACTGACACTCCCCGAGCAGACGGGCAATCACCCCAGGCTCAGGTGAGTTAGTGATGCGAATCGCCAGATCGATGCGCTCCCCTACCAGGCTGACCGGCTGATTATTGATATCCACTTCAATGCGCAGTGCCGGGTAGCGCGTCAAAAAAGGCGGGATAAGCGGTCCCAGAAGATGCGTCGCAGTAAAATGCGCGCAGGCGATGCGCAGCGTACCTGACGGTGTCTGGCTTGTCGCATCGCCTTCGATATCCTGCGACAGAACGGCCAGCTGCCGCGTTTTCTCAAGGATTTTCTCCCCGGCAGGGGTGAGGGTAAGTCGGCGCGTCGAGCGGTGAAGTAACCGTGCCCCCGCCCACTTTTCCATTTCATCCAGATAGCGGCTGACCATCGGACGCGAGATACCCAGCGAGTGCGCCGCCGCACTCAGGCTACCCAGCTCGCAGATGCGATTGTAGGTGAGTGCCGCCATGACCCTGTCCATTGTTACTCCATTTGATCGTTTCATGAAACACAGCATGAATTGTTTCAGGAATAGTAGCAGACGCATCAATCCGTAGAATGGTTATTCCTGACAACCCAACGAGTTTCATCATGGCATTGCAACCCGGCCTTTACTGGATAATCGACCCGCTTTGCGGCTGGAGCTACGGCGCACTGCCTTTGCTCAACCGGGTGGCGCAGGACTTCACGCAACAGCACATCTTACCAGGCGGACTGTTTGTCGGCAGCCAGCGCAGAAAGCTCGATGACAACTGGCTCGCGCACGTTCATGAACATGATGCGCGCATTGCCTCACTCACCGGCATGCCTTTTGGCAGCGATTACCGCACCCAATTGCTGGCAAACAGCGAGATTGTGCTGGATTCCCTGCCATCATCCCGTGGGCTTCTCGCCGTGCAGCGTTTTGCGCCTGACGGTAGCGACCTCGTGTTTCTGAACGCCATCCAGCATGCGTGGTATGAACATGGGCGGGATGTCACCCGCATTGATGTGGTTAATAGGGTGATGAGTCAGGTTATTGCGTCAGGGGCAGCACTCGGGCAAATCCCGGAAAATGAAGCGCTGGCTGCCATTCAGCATGCCCGCATGTTGATGGCGCAAACGGGCGGACAGGGCTTCCCCACCGCCGTATTTATTGATAATGACGGGCAGCACAGACTCCTGCCTGTTTCACGCTACTACGGGCAACCGGCGGCTTTCTTTGGCCTGGTTAAACCGCTTCTCTCTTCACTTAGCCGTTAAGGAACACCATGAACGTAAAATCCGCAGCCCTGATACTCTCACTGGCCGCTGCCCCGGCGTTTGCCGCACCGCTGCAACTGGATGTATACAACCCACAAGATAAAGGGATTTTCCCGGTCTCCTCTACGCTGGTTTCCGGGCCAAAAGAAGCCGTGTTGTTTGATGCGCAGTTCAGCGTGAAAGATGGCGAGGAACTGGTGAAGCTCATCAAAAAGCGTGGCAGGACGCTCAAAGAGATTGTGATTACCTCCGGCGACCCGGATTTCTATTTCGGCCTGGAGCCGCTGGTCAAAGCCTTCCCGCAGGCAAAAGTGGTGGCCTCATCAGCCGTTGTCGACCATATCAAGGCGACTAAAGAGGCCAAACTGGCTTTCTGGAGTCCGCAGATGAAAGAGGGTGCGCCGTCCAAAATCATCGTTCCACAGGTGGCCACCACGACGCACTTTACCGTCGACGGCGAAGCGCTGGAGCTGAAACACGCGGGTGATTATGCCGCTTATGTCTGGATCCCGGCGAACAAAGCGATTCTGGGCGGGACGGCCATTGCGTCGGGAATGCATGTCTGGACGGCTGACACGCAGACGCCTGAAGTCCGCCAGGGCTGGATGAACGTACTGCGTGAGATGCAGGCGTTAAAACCGCAGCAGGTGATTCCGGGACACTACCTGGGTGAACGCCTGGCAGGCGACGCAGCGATTACCTTTACCTATGATTATCTGAAAACCTTTGAGCAGGCGCTGGCTGAAAAGAAAAGTTCGGCGGCGGTCATTGAAACCATGAAAGCGGCGTACCCACAACTGGCGGATGAGAGTTCACTGGAGCTGAGTGCCAAAGTGAACACCGGCGAGATGAAGTGGTAAGACCGTTGAGGGCGCTGTCGCTTTAGCGCCGTCTGCCCCACCCTCACCCCTGCCCTCTCCCTGAGGGAGAGGGAGAAAGGCAGGCCACCGCACGCTGCATCAGCTCCCACACCTCTTTGGGAGAGACACAACGGTTTCAGGCCGCTCGATCGACTCCCTCGCCGCTTTGGTGGAAGCACACAGACCTCAGGCCGCTCGGTCAGTCCCCTCGCCCCTTTGGGGAGAGGGTCAGGGTGAGGGGAAACATGCGGCTCCTGTGGTCATTCCGTTCACCTTATGTTCCTTGCTTCTCTTTAGCGTCAGAACCCGTGAACGTGCCAGGGTGGTTCACCGCCACCACCCTGGCGACCCGGGCTCCCGGCAAGGAAAATCGCCGCTTCGCGGCATTATTCGCCCCATCCCTGGGGCTCACCCTTTCAGGGCTAGCGCAGGCGCTATTCAAAATCGCT
>NZ_JAHVDV010000002.1:0-310668 GCF_051486985.1 Yokenella regensburgei | reverse complement strand
CCGGCTGAAAATCGGTGAGGCGTTGACGACGGGCCGGGACCGCCCGCAGGGACGCGGGCGGAGGGGATAGCCTGCAGGGATGCAGGCTGGTCCCCGACCCGACAGCACGGCGGCATAAGACGAACGGACCGCGCTGCGGCGATTTTCCTGGCCGGGAGCCCGGGTTGCAAGGGAGGCGGCGGCGAGCCTCCCTTGCACGTTCACGGGTGCGGTGGCTTCAGAGGGAGAATGCACGCAGGGTGAACGGAACCATTCCACGTAACCTGTATGGGAGTGTTCCACTATCCGCAACAGTCTCTCCTTGAGCAATCGTGCGGAATGTTCCCCCTCACCCTGACCCTCTCCCCGAAGGGGCGAGGGGATTATCCCAGCCCCCTGGTTCACCCTCTTCCTCAGGGAAAGGGAAAGGTTTGTGCCAGTATGAGGAACCGCGCCGGACTCACCAAAGGGAGAGTAAGGCACCCCAACATACGTTGCAGAGCCCCTCTGCGCAGACCCTTACTTCATTTCGAAAAAACCTTACTTCACCTTACTCCAGTTCATATAACCCTTACTTCTGTTCATACAAACCCTACTTCATTTCAAACGCGCCCTACTTCAGCTCAAACGCGCCTTGCTTCACGCGGGCAGAGTCGAGACCAATAAAGACGTTGAATTTGCCCGGCTCCGCATCATATTTCATGCGCTGATTCCAGAATTTCAGGGCGTTAAGGTCAATCGGGAAGCTGACGGTTTTAGTTTCACCCACTTTCAGATCCACTTTCTCAAAACCGCGCAGCTCTTTAACCGGACGGCTCATCGTTGCGGTTTCATCCTGCAGGTACATTTGGATTACCGTTGCACCATCACGCTTACCGGTATTCGTCACCTCAACGCTTGCGGTAACGGTGCCCTCACGGGTCATGTCAGGTGCAGACATTTTCACATCTGACACAGTAAAAGTGGTGTAGCTCAGGCCATAACCAAAGGGATATAACGGGCCGTTGGCTTCATCAAAATACCGTGAAGTATATTTATTCGGCTTATCGGCATTATAGGGACGACCGGTATTGAGGTGGCTGTAGTAAACCGGTACCTGACCAACAGAGCGGGGGAAGGACATCGGCAACTTACCCGATGGGTTGTAATCACCAAACAGCACGTCGGCGATGGCATTACCGCCCTCGGTACCTGCAAACCAGGTTTCCAGAATCGCATCCGCCTGTTGATCTTCTTTCACCAGCGCCAGCGGACGACCGTTCATTAATACCAGCACCAGGGGTTTACCGGTCGCCTTCAGCGCAGCGATCAAATCGCGCTGGCTCTGGGGGATAGTCAGATCGGTACGGCTCGACGCTTCGTGCGCCATGCCCTGCGCTTCACCGACGACAGCTACCACCACATCAGATTTCTTCGCCGCCTCGACCGCTTCGTCAATCATCGCCTGAGGGGTACGTTTATCCTGCTCAACGGCGGGTTCGTACTGGTTAAGGAAGTCAACAATGCCCTGGTCATCCGTCACGTTTGCGCCACGAGCATAAATAACCGTGCCCTGGCTACCCATCGCATTACGGATCCCCGTCAGCACCGTCACCGACTGCCCTGCCACGCCCGCAGCAGACCAGCTTCCCATCATGTCACGCTTGCTGTCTGCCAGCGCACCCACCACGGCCACGGTGGAATCCTTTTTCAAAGGTAAAGTATCGAGACGGTTTTTCAGCAGTACCAGACTCTGGCGTGCGACTTCGCGCGCCTCTTTACGGTGAAGGCGGCTTTCAGCATTGGTATCCTGCGGATCGCTCTCTTTCGAGCCTAAGTGGCTGTAAGGATCGTTAAACAGCCCCATATCATATTTCACGTTGAGCACGTGCCGGGCCGCGTCGTCCAGCTCCGCCATCGTCACCTTGCCGGACTTCACAAGCCCCGGCAGATACTTACTGTAATACTCATCGCTCATGCTCATGTTGATGCCGGACTTCAGCGCTACCCGCACCGCATCTTCAGGATCGGCGGCCGTACCATGTTTGATGAGTTCCTTGATAGCCCCGTGATCGGAGACCGTAATGCCTTTAAAGCCCCACTCGTCACGCAGCACATCTTTCAGTAGCCAGGGATCCGACGTTGCAGGCGTACCGTTGAGCGAGTTCAGCGCCACCATTACGGCACCGCTCCCCGCATCCAGGCCGGCTTTATAGGGCGGCAGATAGTCGTTAAACAGCCGCTGCGGACTCATGTCCACGGTGTTGTACTCTTTGCCGCCTTCAACCGCACCGTAAGCGGCGAAGTGTTTCACGCTGGTCATTACCGAGTAGCGGTCTGCCGGGCTTTTGCCCTGCATGGCTTTCACCATCGCCACGCCCATCTCGGTTGTCAGGAAGGTATCTTCGCCAAAGCCTTCGGAGGCACGTCCCCAGCGCGGATCGCGGGAGACGTCCACCATTGGCGCCCAGGTCATGTTCAGACCATCGTCCGCTGCTTCGTACGCCGACACGCGTCCCACGGTTTTCACGGCATCGAGGTTAAAGCTGGAGGCAAGACCAAGGCTAATCGGGAAAACGGTACGCTGGCCGTGCAGCACATCGTAGGCAAAGAAGAGAGGGATTTTCAGGCGGCTCAGTTGCATCACCTGGTCCTGCATCGCCCGGATATCCTGACGCGTAACGGTATTGAAAATCGCACCGACCTGGTTTTTGCTGATCATGTCGCGGATGGCTTCTTTCGGGTTGTCCGGCCCCACGCTGATTAAACGCAACTGGCCGATTTTTTCATCGACCGTCATTTTTTTGAGTAAATCAGTGACAAATGCATCCCGTGCTTCAGGCGTTAACGGATGATTGCCAAACATCTCTTCCGCCAGCGCAGGCTGCAACGCCAGGCTCACAGCGACACCTACAGTACATAGCCATTTCATGTCGTTCATTCTCTCGTTATATAGCCCACAGACCGACCAGACCGTGAAAAAACGCAGTGTGCCATAATCGTAGTCGCGCTTGCAGAGTTATTCTCTGATTTTTCTGAGAATTCCTTGCTTTCCGGGACTATTCTTTAAGGCAAGATCGTTCTTTCACCACAAGGAGTGGAAAATGTCTTCCCCAACTTCTCAGGAAAATTCAGCTTTTATCGGCGATTTAAAACGCATTGTTGGCACAAATCATCTGCTTACAGAACCGGCCAGGACGGCCCGCTATCGCACGGGTTTTCGCTCAGGCCAGGGGGATGCGCTGGCGGTGGTCTTCCCCGGTTCCCTGCTCGAACTCTGGCGTATTCTGGTAGCCTGCGTAAGCGCCGATAAAATTATTCTTATGCAGGCCGCCAACACCGGCCTTACCGAAGGCTCAACGCCAAACGGTAACGATTATGACCGCGATATTGTGATAATCAGTACGCTCCGTCTGGATAAACTGCATCTGATCGATAAAGGCCAGCAGGTCCTGGCCTACCCCGGCACGACTCTCTACGCGCTGGAGAAAGCCCTCAAGCCGCTGGGGCGCGAACCCCACTCGGTTATCGGATCGTCCTGTATAGGCGCTTCGGTAATGGGTGGCGTGTGCAATAACTCCGGCGGTGCGCTGGTGCAACGCGGCCCGGCCTATACCGAAATGTCGCTCTTTGCCCGTATAGATGAGAACGGCAAGCTGCACCTGGTCAATCACCTCGGCATTGATCTTGGCACCACGCCGGAGCAGATATTAAGTAAGCTTGATGATGAACGTGTGAAGGATACCGATGTACGCCATGATGGCCGTCACGGGCACGATCGGGATTACATCACCCGTGTGCGCGATGTTAACGCTGACACGCCGGCACGCTATAACGCCGACCCCGATCGCCTCTTTGAATCATCCGGCTGTGCCGGCAAACTGGCCGTCTTCGCCGTGCGCCTTGACACTTTTCCGGCCCAGCCGCGCCAGCAGGTTTTTTACATCGGCACCAATCAACCGGAGGTGCTGAACGAAATACGCCGTCATATGCTTAGCGACTTTACCCACCTGCCGGTCGCAGGCGAATACATGCATCGGGATATCTATGACATTGCCGAGCGTTACGGCAAAGATACCTTCCTGATGATAGACAAGCTTGGCACTGACAAAATGCCCTTCTTTTTTACCCTCAAGGGCCGTACTGACGCCCTGCTGGCAAAAGCGTCGGTGTTTAAACCCCATTTTACCGATCGCGCTATGCAAAAGCTGGGGCATCTTTTCCCCTCGCACCTGCCGCCGCGAATGAAAAGCTGGCGGGATAAGTATGAACATCATCTGCTGCTGAAAATGTCCGGTGAGGGAATAGCAGAAGCCCAGAAGTGGCTCTCGGAATATTTTACTCACGCCGAAGGGGGATTTTTTGCCTGTACCTCAGAGGAGGGCAACAAAGCTTTCCTGCACCGCTTCGCGGCGGCAGGTGCAGCCATTCGTTACCAGGCAGTACATGCGGACGACGTGGAAGATATTCTGGCACTGGATATCGCGCTACGCCGAAACGATCACGACTGGTTTGAACATCTTCCACCGGAAATCGACAGCCAGGTAATACACAAACTCTACTACGGGCACTTTTTCTGCCATGTCTTCCATCAGGATTACATCGTGAAAAAAGGGGTGGATGTGCACGCGCTCAAAGAACAGATGCTGGCATTATTACGGCAACGCGGGGCGCAGTATCCTGCCGAACATAACGTTGGGCATTTATATGACGCAGACGAGCATTTAAAACGTTTTTACCTACAAAATGATCCAACTAACAGCATGAACCCTGGTATTGGTAAAACGAGCAAGAGAAAATACTGGCGGTAACCGGTTACCTCAGGTGAACCGCATTGCCTGAGTGACAGGGGTAGCTTTAGCAGAGCTGTATTGTGCACTTTATTCGTACTACAGTAGCGCGGTGGTCAGAGAAACGTTTCTCTGGCCTGCTACCCTGAGGAGCACCCCATCATGTCTGCTGTTGATGTCTTTTCCGAAAATGCATTGATTGTACGTGATGCCATTCCTGAAGATGTTCACGCTATTGCGTCCCTGTATGCCTGGCATGTCCTTCACGGTCGTGCCTCTTTTGAAGAAGTGCCGCCCACCATTGACGAGATGCGCCAACGCATGCTTAAAACAACCAGCGAGGGGTTACCCTGGATGGTTGCTCTCTATCACGGCATTGTGGTGGGGTACTGCTACGCGACCCACTACCGCCCACGCCCGGCTTATCGTTATACCCTTGAAGAGTCGATTTACGTCGACGCCAGTATGACCGGTCGGGGGATAGGCAGCATGCTGATGGAGGCGCTGATCGCCCGCTGCGAGCAGGGACCGTGGCGCCAGATGATCGCAGTAATTGGCGACGGGCATAACAATGCGGGTTCACTTCGTCTGCACAAAAAGCATGGCTTTGAACTGGCAGGGCAGTTGCGCAGTGTGGGCTATAAAAAAGGAGACTGGCGCGACACGCTCATCATGCAGCGCCCACTCAATGACGGTGACTGGACGCTGCCGGAGTAATAAAGCACCGGGGTAACTTAATCGTTTTGCGCGGTCTGTGCGCCCTGGTTCTGCGCCATTTGCGCCGCCTTCTGACGCTTATAATCCAGTGCTGATGCTGGCACAGGCTGGACTTTTCCTGTTTCAATCCAGGTACGCAGACGGCTGGCATCGGCAAAGTGAGTAAATTTGCCGAAGGCATCCATCACCACCAGGGCAACCGGTTTATTGTTGATAACCGTGCGCATCACCAGACAGTGTCCGGCTGCATTGGTAAACCCGGTTTTGGTTAACTGAATATTCCAGTTATCGCGGTAGACCAGGTGATTGGTATTGCGAAAGGGCAGCGTATAGGCCGGACTGGAGAAGGTCGCCATGTCTTCCCGCGTGGTGCTCAGTTGCCCCAACAGCGGATACTGCTTCGTCGCAATCAGCAATTTGATTAAATCTTCCGCCGTAGAGACGTTGCGCACGGACAGCCCGGTCGGCTCAACATAGCGGGTATGCCTCATTCCCAGCGCCTGCGCTTTGGCATTCATTGCGCGAATAAAAGCACCATACCCACCGGGATAGTGGTGGGCAAGACTCGCTGCGGCACGATTCTCTGATGACATCAGGGCCAGTAATAACATCTCTTTACGGCTGATCTCGCTGTTCAGACGTACGCGGGAATAGATGCCTTTCATATCCGGCGTCTGGCTGATATCAACCTTCAGTTTTTCATCCAGCGGCAGACGCGCGTCGAGCACGACCATCGCCGTCATCAGCTTGGTGATGGAGGCAATCGGGCGAACCAGGTTGGGGTGGCTTGAATAGATAACCTTATTGGTCTGCAGATCGACAATCATCGCGCTGCCTGAGGCAATTTCCGGCTGGGCGGCGGTGGCCATAACAGGCGTTTTTGCCAGCGCAGTGTGCGCAGCAGGCAACGTGAAGAGAAGCGCGAGGCTTAATAAAGAAACACGGAATTTCGGCATGGTGTGACTTCAGAAAATTATTCAGGCACGTTATTACGCACACCGCAACTGTTCAGGAAAACAATAACAGATGCTGGCATTTGCATAATAGCCGCCAGGCTTTGCCGCCGCCACCGAAGATTCATTGCAGAAGATTGCGTTGCTGGCATTTACGCCAGCAACGCCGGAAGTCAGAACAGACGATAGCCATAGCCCCACAGGATAACCGTCAGCGCCAGCAACACTTCAAGCACCAGCACGCCGATAGCCAGTGTGGAACTGGAAAAACTCAGACCCTCTTCCCGATTAATATTAAGGAAAGTTGGTATCCCCACATACAAAAGATAACCGGTATAAAACAGTGCCACGGTTCCAGCCAGCGCGCACAGCCAGACCAGCGGGTAAAGTGCCACAATTCCGCTTACGAACAGCGGCGTTGCAACATAACCGGCGAAGACCATACACCGCGCCAGCGAGGGCCGCTGGGGATAGTTGCGCGCCATCCACCAGATAACCCGCCCCATCACCGCAACACCCGCCAGCATTAAGGCATAAAAGATCACGGCAAGAGACAACCCTGTTAGTCCACTTAAAGGGACAACGTTGTTATCGCCGAAATTCCAGCCGATCTGTGTGGTGCCGATAAAGGCGCAAATAACAGGAATGGCCGCCATGATGAGCACATGGTGGGTGTAGTGATGCGAAACGGTTTCGTTTTCGCCTTTAATAGCATGCATTTCACGATCGGGATGGGAAAAGAGTCCCCAAACATGGTTCATAACGCCCCCTTGCTGACTGCCCGAACTACAACATAACGAGTATAAGCCACTTTATGGTTAATTTATGCACACATTGTTTAATTTATGTACAGCTTAAAAATAGCGGCCCTGCGGGATCAATTCATTGGGTGTATGCTTATGGGGACAAACAGGAGAGTGGTTTACTATGGATATCAATACCCTTATCAGTCAGTACGGCTACGCCGCCCTGGTGGTTGGCAGCGTCGCCGAAGGTGAAACGATTACCCTGCTCGGCGGCGTGGCGGCGCATCAGGGACTGCTGAAATTTCCGCTGGTGGTCGCTGCCGTGGCGCTTGGTGGCATGATTGGCGATCAACTACTTTATCTGCTCGGTCGCCGCTACGGAATGAACATACTGCGCCGTTTTAAAAAGCATCAGAACAAAATTGAAAAAGCGCAACGGCTCATCAACCGCCGCCCCTGGCTGTTTGTCATAGGCACACGTTTTATGTATGGCTTTCGAATCATCGGGCCGATCCTTATTGGCGCAAGTCACCTGCCGCCAAAAATTTTCCTGCCGCTTAACATTTTTGGCGCTATCGTCTGGGCGCTGATTTTTACCACCCTGGGCTATGTGGGTGGAGAAGTGATTGGCCCCTGGCTGCATCAGTTCGACCAGCACGCCAAACGCTTAATCTGGCTGGTGCTGGCCGTGATACTGGTTTTCTCCGTTCGCTGGTGGTTTCGCCGCCGACAGAAAAAACAGCGCGCCCGTGGGTCAGATGAGTAGCTAGCGGGTGGCGTTAAACTGCGGATTCGCCAGCATAAAGCCGCCATCAACAATAAAGGATTGACCGGTGGTATAGCTGGCATGTTCAGAGCACAGCCAGGCCACGAGGCTTGCTATTTCTGCCGTTTTACCGGGTCTGGCGAGAGGAATGATTGGCATTGAACCGGGTGTGGCATCCTCATCACTCATGTCGTTCATCGGGGTCGCTATAGCCCCCGGTGCGACCGCATTAACCAGTATGTTGTCACTAACAAGCTCAAGGGCCATCGATTTGGTCAACCCACCCAGCGCATGTTTGGCTGCCGTATAGGCGCTGGCTTCGGGCAGCGGCGTGTGTTCATGCACCGAGGTAATATTCACAATACGCCCCCCCTGCCCCTGTTTTACCATCTGGCGTGCCGCAAGTTGTGAGCACAGCATGGCCCCTTCCACGTCGACCGTGAAAATCTTGCGCCAGTCATCAAGGGTGACGTCAAGAAACGGCGCTTTTGTCATTGCCCCGGCGTTATTAACCATCACGTCGATGCGCCCGAACTGGCGAATCAGCTCGTCTATGGCCTCTGCCCCCTCAGGAAGATGACTCAAATCGAGTTGAATGGTACGTACCTGTCTGCCCCGGGACTCCACTTCACGGGCGGTATCAAGCGCCCCCTTTTCGTCTGAGTGCCAGGTAATACCAACGTCAAAACCCTGGTCTGCCAGCATAAGCGCGCACGCTTTGCCAATACCTGAATCTGCTGCGGTCACAATCGCAACTTTTTGCGTCGTCATCGTGCTCTCCGGTTTTTCAGTTAAAGGCTAAGTATAGAAAAAAAGCATAATCCGGGGGGGTTGCTACACTTTGCGGTGAGTGATCGAAAAAAAGGGAGATAAGACTATGTTGAAATTACTGTTATGGGCCGTTTTGATTATTTTTATTATTGGGCTTTTGGTGGTGACCGGCGTATTTAAAATGATTTTCTGATGTGATTCGCCCTCCCGTTCGGGAGGGCGTTGCTCCGCCCCGTTAACCCGCAGCACGCCCTACTCTGCCTCGCGCATTATGGTTCACTTATCAGTATGGTTACCTGCAAAGGCTGATTACAAAGCCTGAATGACTTTTGCAATCTCTGCTGAGGTCTTAAGAGTACGGATCTGTTCAAACACACCCTGTGATTCATCGTACTCTTTGCGCAGATAGCCCAGCCACTGCTTGATACGCGCCACATGGTATAACCCCGTGTCCCCTTGCTTTTCAAGACGGGTATATTTTTGCAGTAGCAACACAACCTCAGGCCAGGGCATACGCGGCGCGTTATATTTCACCACCCGGCTGAGATTAGGAATATTGAGCGCTCCACGCCCAATCATTACGGCGTCGCAGCCGGTGGCGACCATACACGCCTGCGCACTTTGCCAGTCCCAGATTTCGCCGTTGGCAACAACCGGAATGGAGAGACGCTGGCGAATTTCACCGATGGCCTGCCAGTTGATACGCTCGGCTTTATAACCATCCTCTTTTGTACGCCCGTGCACCACCAGCTCAGAGGCACCCGCCTGCGCTACCGCGTCGGCAATCTCAAACTGACGCTCACCGCTGTCCCAGCCGAGCCGGACTTTCACCGTGACTGGCAGATGCGAAGGGACGGCTTCACGCATGGCTTTCGCGCCGCGATAAATCAGTTCGGGATCTTTTAACAGCGTGGCCCCGCCGCCGCTGCCGTTCACCATCTTAGAGGGGCAACCACAGTTCAAATCCACGCCCCAGGAGCCCAACGCCACCGCACGCGCCGCGTTTTCCGCCAGCCACTCCGGATATTGTCCCAGCAGTTGTACGCGCACCAGGGTGCCCGAGGGGGTGCGACTCTGGTGCTGGAGTTCAGGACAGATGCGATAAAATACTTTGCTGGGCAAAAGCTGGTCGACCACACGTACAAACTCGGTAATACAGTGATCGTAGTCGTTGACCTCGGTCAGCAGCTCCCGCACCAGCGAATCGAGCACACCTTCCATCGGCGCCAGTAACACGCGCATATCTTGCCCCTGAAAAAAAGAGGCGCCATAGTAGCGCCTCTTTTCAGGGGAAGGAAGCCTAACGCCCTCTACTTCAGCACCGGCCAGTAAGCTTTGTTCGCCTCAATTAAGGCATCCAGCACTTTACGCGCCTTCTTCGCATCAATGATGGTGCGGTTCAGGGTCAGCGCCTGTAGCGCTTTGGTGTAAGAGCCTTCAAACCAGGCCTCCACCGTCAGACGCTCGTAAGCGAACTGCTGTTCGATCATCCCTTTATAGAAGGTCGGAATTTTACCCACACCGTAAGGACGCGGGCCGTTGCTGCCAATCTCCGCCGTCAGTTCTACCATCACGTCATCATCAAGATTTTCGACAAGGCCGTTATTCGGCACCATAACAATAAATTTTTTCTTCAGGTTGAAGGCTATCGCTTCAGCCAGCTCTACGATCATGTCGCCGTGGGCGTCGTTATGCACCACATGGACGTTGCGGGTCGTTCCTTCCGCTACCGCAGTTCGGCACTCCTCAAATACCCGTTTCTCACGACCGTTAATCACTTCGTTGGCACGTGTAAAGTTCGGGTCAAGTTTTGAGAATTTATACTCCGGGTAGAGGTAGTACTGAAGATAGGTATTTGGCAGATAGTCCGGAAAATCGCGGAGCATATCGGCCACAGCGGCGTAGGTATCGAGCCAGGACTGATCGCGTTGCTCGGCATCCGCCGGAATAAAGCCATTCTTCGCAATATACGCTTTCAGCTCAGGCGCCAAATCATGCCCGTTTTCATCATAAAGATGGGTGAACCAGCCAAAGTGGTTAAGACCAAAATAGACCGGATCAAAGGTTGCCGGATCGCGCCCCAGCAGACGCCCGTAGGAGCGCAGCAGATTGACCGGCTGATCGCAGATGTTCAGGATACGATCGTCATCAGGGAAGCGTTTATTCAGCGCATCGGCCACAATTGCCGCCGGGTTGGTGTAGTTCAGGATCCAGGCACGGGGCGATCGTGCGCGGACATCCTGCACTAATTCAATCATGTCACGAATGGAACGCATACCATAGGCAAAGCCGCCCGCGCCGCAGGTTTCCTGGCCTATGACTCCCAGACTCAGCGGGATTTTTTCGTCTTTTTCACGCATGGCATAACCGCCGGTGCGCATCTGGCAGAAGATGAAGTCCATATCGGCGAAAGCGATCTCTTTATCACCGGTATAAACAAACTCCAGCTCAGGATACTCTTCGCGGAAAAGCACTTTGGCATATTCGCCAATAACAGCCTGACGCTCTTCATTAACATCGAACATCACCAGTTTTTTTAACGGCAGACGCTCTTTGAGTTTACAGAGGGCTTTTAATAAACCCGGTGTCCATGTGGAGCCGCCACCGACTAATACAATATTAAATGTTTTCATATCATCTGTTCTCTTATTGCGTCTGTTGAACAAGTAAGTGCTGTTTTACGGCACTGGCAATACTCTCGACCTGCGGGCCGTAAATAACCTGAATATCGTTTTTTGTTGCGCGAACAAATCCGCTCGCACCACTTTGTTTAAGCTGTTTCTCATCAACTTTCTGCATATCGACAATTTTCACCCGCAGACGGGTAAAGCAGCAGTCGACATTCTGGATATTTTCCCGCCCCCCAAGACCGGCAATAATTTGTTCTGTTGCAGCGTCACCTTTGACTGATTCATTGGGGGTCAGGGAAGCGTTATCCTCTTCTTCACGCCCCGGCGTTCTGGCGTTGGTGCGTAAAATTATCCACTTAAAGGCGAAGTAATAGACCGGGGCCCAGATACAGCCGAGCAGTAAATCAAACCACCAGTGGGTCTTGGTTCCACCCAGCACGCCAAAGACCATAAAGTCGATAAACCCGCCCTGAATATTGCCGATCATCACCTGGAGCAGTTGCGCACTGGCAAAAGAGAGACCGGACATAATCGCATGGAATAAAAACAGCAGCGGCGAGACAAAAATAAAGCTGAACTCCAGCGGCTCAGTGATGCCAGTGGTAAAGGAGGCCAGCGCTCCCGCCAGCATCAGGGCTTTCACACGTTGTTTATGCTCGGGCTTCGCACAGCGGTAGATAGCCAGCGCCGCGGCGGGCAGACCGAACATCATGACCGGAATTTTCCCCTGCGCCAGGAATCGGGTTGCTTCGCGCACTATGTCATCGGCCAGCGCGCCAGGGTGGGCAAGCGCATAATTGAAAATGGAGAGCGCCCCGATAACGCTTTCGTTATTCACATGCACCATGCCGCCGACAGGGGTAAAGCGTACGGTCTCGTTGAGAATGTGGTGTAAACCGGTTGGGATCAGGATGCGTTCAGTAAACGCATAAATAAAGGTGCCAAAGGGCCCGGACTCACCAATAAATTGCCCGAGGTGAATGATGGCGTTTGCGATATATGGCCAGATTAGCGACATCAGCACACCGACAATGGGCAGGACAATCACGGTAATAATGGGAACAAAGCGACGGCCACCAAAATAGGCGATGGCCGCCGGGAGTTTAATCGTATAAAAACGGTTGTGCAGAATAACGGTAATCAGGCCGGCAATAACCCCGCCAAGCACACTCATCTGGTAAGAAAATATGCCCAGCGTGCTGGCAAATTCAGCGGAATACATTACCGCATCGGCCTGGCTGTAGCCTTTTTCCATTAATGCAGCGACTGAGGTAGTTTGCGGCGTTAAACCTTGCGCCAGTAAGCTGTAATTCACACCCACATGGAAGGTAATAAAACCGATAACCGCCGCGAGAGCTGCCGTGGGTTTTTCATCACGCGCAAGGCCAATGGCCGCAGCAATCGCAAACAGCAGCGGGAGATTACCAAAGAGCGCCCCGGCGACCTTGCGAATAAAGCCAATGACCTGTTGCATGGCCTCAGCGTGAATAATACTTTCACCGACAATCGCCGGATTCTGTAATGCCGCCGCAAGGCCGAGGAATATCCCCGCTGCGGCGATCACGGAAATGGGCATCATCAATGCCTTTCCTAAATCCTGAAGAAACTCACCCGTCCGACGCATTGTTATTTTCCTTATGGGTACTGGCTGAACATAGTCAGAGTATAGTCAGTATCAATGTATAGTTGTCTAGCCCACTAATTTTAAAACGCGGTGCGGATCACAAACCTGGCCTCCCGGGCCTCAGGGACGGGCGGCAGTCAGCGTGAAACGGTAGTGCTGTTGGTTGTAGTAAATTTCTGAGAGCTCAAACGGCGTATCTTCGCGCAGAAAGGCCACTGAGGTGGCGTGCAGCACGGGTTCATCGCGATTGATGCCCAACATATCGCGAACGTTTTGCGACGGTAGCTCAGCGCGGATCTCCTTTTCCGAGCGCTCGACGGTAAAACCTTTACGGCTGATATAGGCATATTTTGAGCGGTTAAGATCCGCCTCACTGAGATCCTCAAAGGGGTGGGTAATCATCCAGGATTGTTCAAAAACAAACGGAATATCCCCTACGAGGCGCAGGCGCTGCATAAACCACACCTCACTGTCAGGCGCAATCCGCAGCTTCCCGGCTATCTCCCCGCAAGCGGGCTGGCGCAAGAGGCAAATCAGGCGGTTGATAACCGGCTCATCAAGCCCCAGCGTCGCCTCACTGGAAGAGAGATGTCTGTCCAGGGGCAGCGAGATGCGCACGTTTTTGCCTGACTGCACCACGAACGTCCCCTGCCCCCGGCGACGCTCCACTTTGCCCTGTCGCACCAGATAGTCCACCGCTTTGCGCGCCGTCATGCGGGAAATAGCAAACTGCTGGCAAAGCTCATTCTCTGAGGGGATGACATCGCCAGGCTTCAGCGAACCGGCGGCGATTTTCCCGGTAAGATAGTGTTCAAGCTGTAAATAGACTGGCACGGTGGAATGTTTGTCGATCATTGGCGCAACTCCCTCTTTCATTCCGGTATGGTAGCCACAGCCGCGCAAAGTGACAACGTTTGTCCACCCTGTGCGATGTTCAGGTACTCTCCACCTTTTCGCAAACCGGATCACAATTTGGCATACGAATTTACTCATCCCCTTGTGTTGCATTGAATATTCTTTTTGGCAGTGCTAGGTTTTAACTGCATTACGCTTGTTACCGACTATCGGGCAAAACCTAAATGCAGACTGAGAGGCAAAACTGCCTGTATCTGTATTTATGTCTTGCCCGTTTTTGTTTTCAGGAGTTGGCGATGCTGGTCAAACAAATATTAAATAATAATGTTGTCAGCGCAGTGGATGAGGATGGCCTGGAGGTTATTCTAACCGGTCGTGGACTGGGGTTTAATACCCACAACGGTGCCAGCATCAATCGCGATGCGATTGATAAAATATTCCGGCTGGAAGATTCACAAATTTCAGCCCGATTTAAAGATCTGGTCAGTGAAGTACCGGTGGATATTTTGCAGATCACGGCGGATATCATCACTCACGCCCGCAGCGTGCTCAATCATAAGCTCAGTGAGGGGTTATACGTCACCCTCGCCGATCACCTGCATTTTGCGCTGCAACGCCAACAAAATAATGAAGTTTTACCTAACCCCCTGGAGTGGGAAGTACGCCATTTTTACACTGCGGAATACGCCATTGGTCGCCAGGCTTTGGGGATGATTGTCGCCCGCACCGGCATGCTGCTACCGGACAGCGAGGCGTGCAGTATCGCTCTGCATATTGTGAATGCCGGACTCAATGACACCTTAGGAAAAACCACGCAGATCACGCGGCTTATTTATCAGTTACAGAATATTGTGAAGTACTTTTTTAATATTCCGCTTGATGAACATAGTCTCAATTACCAGCGGTTTATTACGCATCTGAAGTTTTTTGCGCAACGGGTGATTGATGGTGTGGTGTTAAATAATGACGATGAAGAATTCTTTGCACTGGTACAGCGACGCTATCAGGCGACACTGAAATGTGTCGAAGCCATCAACGAATTCGTCACCAGACATTATCACCACACCATGAGCAACTCGGAAAAACTCTACCTGACGGTGCATATTGAAAATATTGTGCAGCGGACGGTGCCCGACGCAGGGAAAGTTTAAAATGTTAAGTTATACGCAAAATAATTCGGGCTACAGGAAGGCGGCGACGCAGTAAATCTCCAGGAGCTTACATTGGTAAGTGACTGGGGTGAACGAGGAAAGCCAACGCATCTGTAGCACGAAGGATGAAGCGTATAAATTCCATCCAGGCTTGTTACTGTTTAATCAGGCAAACCCCAGAGGAAACAAAGTCCCGGTGTAAACCGGTCATTGTGGATGAAGTCGGCTTTTGACTTCAGTCTGGAGGAATTTTTATGGATTATCAGGACACGGCTCGCCAGATCCTTAACAGGATTGGCGGCAAAGAGAACGTACTCTCACTGTTTCACTGCATCACCCGCCTGCGTTTTCTGCTCAAAGAGAACGACAAGGCCGACCGTGCCGCCCTGGAAGCACTTGAAGGCGTGATGGGGGTCAATATCTCCGGCGACCAGTTCCAGCTCATTATTGGCAACAACGTCGAACCCTTATGTAAAGCCCTTCTGGCCGAACTTCCTGAACTGGACAATGCGGCCCGCCCGACCAAACGGCGTAACCCGATTTCGGTCATCTTCGAAGGGCTGTCGAGCATTTTCTCCCCTGTCATCCCTGCTATTGCCGGGGCCGGTATTCTCAAAGGCTTGCTGGCGCTGATGGTAGCGATGAAGTGGGTAGATACCGGCAATCAGACCTATCAGATCCTGCTCGCGGTCAGCGATGGCGTGTTCTACTTCCTGCCCTTCGCGCTGGCGTTCAGCGCAGCAAAGAAGTTTGGTGCCAATCCCTACGTCGCTGTGGCGCTCACCGCCGCGCTGTTTCACCCGGCAATTCAGACCCTGTTCAAGGCGGGCGGGCCGGTTAGCTTTATTGGTTTACCCGTGCCCACCGTCAATTACGCCTCAACCGTGATCCCGATTCTGTTTGCCGTCTGGCTGTTGAGTTACGTTGAGCGTCTTGTCGACCGCGTTATGCCCGGCCCGCTGAAAACCATGTTCGTCCCGCTGCTTTGTCTGCTCATCGTGACTCCCATTACCCTCATCGCCATCGGCCCGGTGGGAATTTATGCCGGTAACGCGCTCTCAGGCGGCATCATCTGGATGGTGGAGAACATGGGGATCGTGGCAGGCATTGTGGTGGGCGGCACGCTGTCGTTGATTATTATCACCGGTATGCACTACGTGATCGTCCCCATCATGATCAACAACATCAGTACCATCGGCTTCGACCCGATTAAAATCCTCTTTTACATCGCCAACCTCGGACAGGCCGGTGCCGCCTTCGGCGTCTTCCTGCGCGCCCGCGATAAAAAACTCAAATCGCTGGCACTGACCACCAGCTTTAGCGCCGCGATGGGGATCACCGAACCGGCGATGTACGGGGTCAATATCCGCTATAAACGTCCCTTTGCGGCCGCATTGATTGGCGGGGCCTGCGGCGGCGCGTTTGCCATGGCGATGGGAGTGAAAACCTACGCCTTCGCCTTGAGCGGCCTGCCGGGTATTCCAGGTCTGGTCGGCCCCACCTTCTTATGGGCGCTGGTCAGTATTGCCATCTCGTTTGTCGGCGCCGCCATCATCACCGTCATCATCGGTTTTGAAGAGACCACCCAGCCGGTGGTCGCAGGGGTCAGCGCGATGCCCCTTGCCCGGTCAGAAGAGACCCTGTTTGCCCCGGTCAGCGGTGAGCTGAAAGCGCTGAACACACTCAGCGATCCGGTCTTTGCCGACGAAATTTTCGGCAAAGGGCTGGCGATTTACCCCACCACCGGTGAGCTGCGTTCACCGAGTAACGGCAAAGTCGAGTCCCTCTTTGAAACCCACCATGCGCTGGCGCTGCAAAGCGATACCGGGGCGGAGATCCTCATTCACATCGGGATCGACACCGTGAAGCTGGGCGGCAGGCACTTCACCAGCCATATCGAAGCCGGGCAGTTTGTGGAAGCGGGCGAGCTGCTGATCACCTTCGATCTCGATGCACTCAAGGCGGAAGGCATTGACCCAAGCGTCATCCTGGTGGTGACCAACAGCGAACGTTACGGCGATATCAGCCCGGTCAAAGCGAAAGGCGATGTCGCCAGCCGCGACGAATTTCTGACACTGACCGCATCTGCGGCATGAGGAGTAAGCGCATGACATTTTCTAAATCATTTCCGGAAGGGTTTATGTGGGGTGGCGCGACGGCGGCAAATCAGCTTGAAGGGGCGTGGAACGTCGGGGGTAAAGGGCTGTCGGTCTCTGATGTTTATACCTTTGACATCAACACCCCAAAAGCACGCTGGCTCGACCAGTGGCTGGGCATGACCCACGCGCAGGTGCGCGAAGCACAGGATCCGAACAGCACGAAGTACTATCCAAAACGTAAAGGCAACGACTTCTATCATCATTTTAAAGAGGACATCGCCCTCTTTGCCGGCATGGGCTTTAAATGCTTTCGCATGTCGATAGCCTGGACCCGCCTCTTCCCGCGCGGTGACGAAACCACGCCTAACGAAGCCGGGCTGAAGTTCTATGATGAGGTGTTTGATGCCCTGCATTCACACGGCATCGAGCCCATTGTGTCGCTCTCTCACTATGAAATGCCGCTGGCGCTGGTGACTGATTATGGTGGCTGGCCCAATCGCGAGGTGGTCGATTTCTATGTGCGCTTCGCGACCACCTGCTTTACCCGTTATCGCAAAAAAGTGAAGTACTGGATGACCTTCAACGAGATCAACTGCGTGAAGCACCATCCTTACGTCAGTGTAGGCGTTATTGAAGAAGACAACCCGCACCTTGAGCAGGATAAATACCAGGGCGCGCACCATCAGTTTGTGGCCAGTGCTCTGGCGACCAAAGCCTGCCATCAGATCATTCCCGGCTCGAAGGTCGGCTGCATGATAAGCTACCAGATGCTCTACCCGCACAGCTGCCACCCGGATGATTTGCAGGCCTGCGAAGAGATGCAGCGCGTGTCGCTGTTCTTCAGTGATGTCCAGGCCCGCGGCTACTACCCGGCGTACACCGACCGCATGCTGGCCGAAAAAGGGGTCACGCTGCAAAAAGTGGTCGGCGACGATGAGATCCTGCGCCAGCACCCGGTGGATTTCGTGTCATTCAGCTATTACATGTCCAGCACCGTCAGCGCGCACCCGGAAAAACTGGAAGGGGCCGAGGGCAATCTTATCACCGGCGGCATCCGTAACCCGCACCTGCCCACCAGCCAGTGGGGCTGGCAGATTGACCCCAAAGGGCTGCGTCTGGCGCTCAACCAACTCTATGACCGCTATCAGAAGCCGCTGTTTATTGCCGAAAATGGCCTGGGCGCGGTGGATACCGTTAACGCCGATGGCTCCATCAACGACGATTACCGCATTGAGTACCTGCGCCTGCACATTGAGCAAATGCAGGAGGCGCTGGCCGACGGCGTGGATCTCTTTGGCTACACCTGGTGGGGGCCGATTGACGTGGTCAGTGCGGGCACGGCGCAAATCTCCAAACGCTACGGGTTTATCTATGTTGACCAGGACGACATGGGCAATGGCACCCAGAAGCGGTCCCTGAAAAAGAGCTACCACTGGTACAAAAAAATGATTGCCTCCAATGGCGAAGATTTAACAGATTAAGGAGTGAATATGTCTGTTTTCCCGAAAGATTTTTTATGGGGCGGTGCGATTGCCGCCAACCAGGCGGAGGGCGCATGGAATGTGGACGGCAAAGGGCCCTCCATCTCCGATGTGGTACGCGGCGGGATTGCCTCCGGCAAACACGATGCGGTAATCGATCCCACTAAGTATTACGCCAGCCATGAAGCCGTGGATTTCTACCACCACTACAAAGAAGACGTGGCGCTGTTCGCCGAAATGGGCTTCAAATGCTTTCGCACCTCCATTGCCTGGACGCGCATCTTTCCGCGCGGGGATGAGACTACCCCTAACGAAGCCGGTCTGCAGTTCTACGATGACCTGTTCGATGAGCTGCTGAAATACGGCATTGAGCCGGTTATCACCCTTTCTCACTACGAGACGCCGCTGGCGCTTTATCAGGAGTACGGCGGCTGGAAAAACCGCAAGCTGGTGACCTTCTTCACCCGCTACTGCGAGGTGGTGTTTACCCGCTATCGCGAGAAGGTCAAATACTGGATGACCTTCAACGAACTGAACAACATGAACCGCATGCCCTTTGCCACTGGTGCCGTTGACCCCAGTGCCACGCCGCAGGAGCTCTACCAGGCGAACCACCATCAGTTTGTGGCCAATGCGCTCGCCAACAAGCTGTGCCACGAGATTATCCCGAACGCGCAGATTGGCTGCATGCTGTCACTGAGTACCGTCTACCCGGCGACCTGCAACCCGGAAGATATCTTCTCGACCATGCAGCTGCGCCGCCGTTCGCTGTTCTACTCGGATGTAATGATGCTCGGTGAGTACCCGGCATGGACGCCGCGCCTGTTCCGCGAACAGAACATTGCGCTGTCCATCGAGGAGGGTGACCTGGAGTTAATCGCCAACTACCCGTCCGATTATCTCGGTTTTAGCTATTACCGTAGCGTCCTGCATCAGGCTGGGGGAGAATTTCGCATCGACACCGGGGGCACCGTTGGTCAGGACAACCCTTACCTTGAAAAAACCGCCTGGGGCTGGCCGATTGACGCCAAAGGGTTTCGTCTCGTCTGTAATGAGCTGGCGGACAGATACCGTAAGCCGCTTTTTATTGTGGAGAACGGCTACGGCGGCGTGGATGAACCGGATGAAAAGGGTGTTATCAACGATACGGCACGCATCGATTATGGCCGACAGCATATCCGCGAAATGGCGGAGGCCGTCGCCGATGGCTGCAACATCATGGGCTACACCTGGTGGGGACCGATTGATATCGTCAGCGCCGGGACCGGCGAGATGAAAAAGCGTTATGGCTTTATCTATGTCGACAAAGATAACGACGGAAAAGGCACGCTGAAACGCAGTAAAAAACGCAGCTTTGACTGGTATAAACAGGTTATCGCCAGCAACGGCGAAACGCTGTAAGGTAATGACGGAGCGGGAAATTCCTGCTCCATACCTTTACCAATACCGACAAGGCTACCGCAATGAACACATGGCATTTGGTCGATCCTGAACTACGCCCCGCTTTGGCCGACAGCCGCCCTCTTCCCCTGACTCAGGATGCCCTGGTGATCCTTCGCCAACAGCGGCAGCAGGCTGCGCTGGCCAATGTGCAGGCGTTCAGAGAGGCCGGGGTAAATGTGGTTGAGTATGTTGTAACTACTGCCACTTCCGTTCGGGTTTGTGTTATTTCACCTGCCACATCTGGCAAAGAGAGAATGGGGATTTTGCATATTCACGGCGGCGGCCATCTGCTCGGTAGCCCGGAACAATCCCTCTCGCTCACCTGTGCGACCGCTTTGCAACACGATTGCGTGGTTGTCTCAGTGGATTACCGACTGGCGCCCGAAACTGTCTTTCCGGGTTCGCTGGAGGATTGCTACACCGCCCTGGTCTGGATGACAGAACAGGCTGAAAGCCTCGGCATTCACCCCCAGCATATTGGCCTGATGGGTGACAGCGCCGGTGCCGGCCTTGCCGCGTCGCTGACACTGCTGACACGGGATCGCAACGGCCCTCGCCTCGCCTTTCAGAACCTGATGTTCCCGATGCTCGACGATCGCACGGTGACAGAAGAAAACCCGAACCCGGTGACCGGAGAATTCGTCTGGACGCGGGAGTACAACCGTTTTGGCTGGGCCTCGCTGTTGGGCTGTGCGCCGGGGTCGGAAGGTGTCTCGCCCTATGCCGCACCTGGTCGGGCAACGGACCTGGCTCACCTGCCGCCCACCTGGCTTGGCGTCGGTACCCTGGATCTGTTTCTCGATGAGAACCTTCGCTTTGCCAAGGGGTTGATTCGCGCGGGCGTGGCGGTTGAGATGAATGTCTGGCCGGGAGCATACCATGGGTTTAGTTCAGACCCGGTCGCCCGTGTGGCGCAGCGGGCACGCGAACAGCGGCAGACGTGGATAGCGCAGTTCAGGCCGACACAGGGGTAAGATTTACTCAGCGTCGGCCCTCTTCCTAAAGGCTGAGGAATCACCAGTAATATTACGTATTACAGCGATAACACAGCGCCATGAGAACACAACAGTTAAAGCGATGACTGGGTCCGGCTGAAAATCGACGAAGCGTATCCGTAAGGCCGGGGCGACGCGCAGGGATGCGCGGCGAGGGCGACTTTACAGGGACGTTACCTTCGCCCGTCCCCGATTAGCCTGAAGGAATATGCGTAGTGGACCGCGAAGCGGCGATTTTCGTGGCCGGGAGCCCGGGTCGCCAGGGCGGTGGCGGTGAACCGCCCTGGCACGTTCACAGGTCCTGGCGTTATAGAAAAGCAAGGAACTTAAGGTGAACGGAATGACCACCAGAGCCGCATGTTTCCCCTCACCCTTACCCTCTCCCCAAAGAGGAGAGGGGACTGTCCGTGCTCGTATTATTTTGTAGCGATCCCTCAACCGCAGGGACGAGGGTAACAACCGGCACCGTACTAAACCCCATAAAAAAGCCCTGCACGCTGGCAGGGCTTGTTATCAGGCGTTCGCCGCAGGTTTACGCGGGCGAGGACGGCGCGGTTTTTCCCCCGCGGGTTTTCCGTCCTGAGAGCGGGCTGGTTTTGCCGCCGCTTTCGGTGCGCCGCCGTCATTACGACGTGGCTGCTGACTACGACCGCCGCCGCCCTGACCGCGTCCTCCGCGGCCCTGACCCTGGCTCTGGCGACCGTTCACAATCGGCTCTGCCTTAATGGAGGGATCCGGCTCGTAACCCGGCAGGGCGATACGTGGGATCTCTTTTTTCAACAGGCGTTCGATATCACGCAGCAGTTTATGCTCATCCACGCAGACCAGCGACAGCGCTTCACCGGTGGCCGCCGCACGACCGGTACGGCCAATACGGTGCACGTAATCTTCCGGCACGTTCGGCAATTCATAGTTCACCACGTGTGGCAGCTCTTCAATATCCAGACCACGGGCCGCGATATCGGTCGCGACTAATACGCGAATGTCGCCGGATTTGAAGTCAGCCAGCGCACGGGTACGCGCCCCCTGGCTCTTGTTGCCGTGGATAGCCGCGCTGCGAATGCCGTCTTTGTTCAGCTGTTCAGCAAGGTGGTTTGCGCCATGTTTAGTACGGGTAAAGACCAGCACCTGCTGCCAGTTGCCTTCGCCAATCATCTGCGACAGCAGTTCACGTTTACGCTTTTTATCGACCATATGAACGTGCTGGGTCACCTGCTCCGAAGCGGTATTGCGACGCGCAACTTCAATTTCCAGCGGGTTATGCAGCAGCTTTTCGGCCAGACCTTTGATGTCGTCAGAGAAGGTGGCGGAGAACAACAGGTTCTGACGACGCGCCGGCAGTTTAGCCAGCACGCGACGAATATCGTGGATGAAGCCCATATCCAGCATACGGTCGGCTTCATCGAGTACCAGAATCTCTACGCTGTCCAGTTTGACGGCATTCTGGTGCTCTAAATCGAGCAAACGGCCCGGCGTTGCGACGAGGATATCGACGCCACTGCGCAGCTTCATCATTTGCGGGTTAATGCTCACGCCGCCGAACACGACCATCGAGCGCACGTTCAGATATTTGCTGTAATCGCGCACGTTTTCGCCAATCTGTGCGGCGAGTTCACGGGTCGGGGTGAGGATCAGGGCACGAACCGGACGACGCCCTTTCACATGCGGCTCTTTCTGAACCAGACGTTGCAGCAACGGCAGCGTAAAGCCCGCGGTTTTTCCGGTGCCGGTCTGGGCGCTTGCCATCAGGTCGCGACCATCCAGTACCGCAGGAATAGCCTGCTGTTGAATAGGGGTTGGCTCGCGGTAGCCCTGCTCTTCTACTGCACGCAGGATTTCCGGGTTAAGGCCAAGGGAATCAAAAGACATAACAACTCCGCACCGCCCCGACCATAACAGGTGTAGTTTTCGAGGAGATAATAGTGTGACAGATGACAAAAACCACAATGCCATGAAGCGGCGGAGTGTAGCAGCTTTTGTGATACAGCGCATAAAATACTGCTGTTCTTAACCCTGATGAGATATTTCTCCCCGGCCGGAGAGCAATAAACCGCTGCAGGTTGCTGGACAAGGTGAAAAATTAACCATAAAGTTAATCAATCGATTGATTAATTTTTTTACGGCAGCAACCTATGCACTCCACAACCAGTAAAGGGGAGCTGGCCCGCAACCAGCTTATCAATGCCGCACTCGCGCAGTTTGGTGAGTATGGCCTGCATGCCACCACACGTGATATTGCCGCGCAGGCGGGGCAAAACATTGCCGCTATTCCTTATTACTTCGGCTCGAAAGAGGATTTATATCTCGCCTGTGCCCAGTGGATCGCGGATTTTATTAGTGAGCACTTTCGCCCTCATGCCCAGGCCGCTGAGGCCCTTTTCACTGCGGAGCACCCTGACAAAGCGGCAATGCGGGAACTTATTCATCAGGCCTGCCGCAATATGATCATGTTGTTGACCCATGACGACACGCTCAACCTGAGTAAATTTATCTCGCGCGAGCAGCTCTCACCCACCCGCGCCTACCAGCTCGTCCATGATCAGGTGATTGCCCCGCTGCACAGTCATCTCACCCGACTTATCGCCGCCTGTACGGGGCGTGATGCCACGGATACCCAGACTATCCTGCACACCCATGCGCTGATTGGGGAGATCCTCGCCTTTCGTCTGGGGCGTGAAACCATTTTGCTGCGTGCGGGATGGACGCAGTTTGATGAGGAAAAAGCAGACCTAATCTGCCAGGTCATTACCTGTCACATCGATCTTATTCTTACTGGATTAACAAGGAGCAAAGCCTGATGAAAAAGCCCGTTGCGGTGGCGTTACTCGTGGTTATCCTGCTGGCGGCCCTTGGCGGCGGCTGGATGTGGTATCAAAGCCGTCAGGAGGAGGGCCTGACGCTGTATGGCAATGTTGACATTCGCACGGTGAATCTGAGCTTTCGTGTCGGTGGACGGCTGGCCTCCCTGACCGTCGACGAAGGGGATGCCATTAAAGCCGGGCAGTCGCTCGGCACCCTGGATAAAGCCCCTTACGAGAACGCGCTGCTGCAGGCAAAAGCCGGTGTCTCTACTGCTCAGGCTAAATATGACCTCGTGACGGAGGGCTATCGTAACGAAGAGATAGCTCAGGCAGCGGCTGCGGTTAAACAGGCGCAGGCTGCATTCGACTACGCGCAGAACTTTTACCAGCGCCAGCAAGGGTTGTGGAAAAGCCGTACCGTCTCCGCCAACGATTTAGAAAACGCCCGCTCATCGCGCGATCAGGCGCGTGCCAGCCTGAAATCAGCCCAGGACAAACTCAGCCAGCTCCGCAGCGGGAACCGGCCACAGGAGATTGCGCAGGCAAAAGCGAGCCTGGAACAGGCCCAGGCGCAACTGGCTCAGGCGCAACTGGATTTACAGGATACGCAGCTTATCGCTCCGTCAGAAGGTACCCTGCTGACTCGTGCCGTGGAGCCGGGCAGTATGTTAAGCGCCGGCAGTACCGTACTCACCCTGTCGCTGACCAGACCGGTCTGGGTGCGCGCTTACGTTAACGAGGTCAGCCTGCATCAGGCCGCGCCCGGTAACAGCGTACTGCTTTATGTCGACGGTCGCCCTGACAGACCCTACCACGGCAAAATTGGTTTTGTTTCCCCGACGGCTGAATTCACACCAAAGACCGTGGAGACACCGGATTTGCGCACCGACCTGGTCTACCGCCTGCGTATCATTGTGACCGATGCCGATGAGGGGTTGCGTCAGGGAATGCCGGTCACGGTCCGTTTCGACAGCGGAGCCGGTGATGAGTGATGCGACGCTTCGCCTGAACGGGCTGATGAAGCGCTTTGTCGGGATGGATAAACCGGCGGTAGCCCACCTCGACTGCACCGTTCACGCCGGTTACGTTACCGGGCTGGTCGGGCCGGACGGCGCGGGTAAAACCACGCTGATGCGCATGCTGGCCGGGTTAATGAAACCTGATGAAGGCAGCGCAGAGGTCATCGGGTTTGATCCCATTGCTGATAACAGCGAACTGCACGCGGTGCTCGGCTACATGCCACAAAAATTTGGCCTCTATGAAGATCTCACGGTCATGGAGAACCTGAACCTGTATGCGGATCTGCGTAGCGTCACCGGCGAACAGCGAAAAGCCACCTTTGACCGCCTGCTGGAATTTACCGCACTTGGCCCCTTTACCGGACGGCTGGCGGGCAAGCTCTCAGGGGGTATGAAGCAGAAACTGGGGCTCGCCTGCACGCTGGTCGGTCAGCCTAAAGTGTTGCTTCTGGATGAACCGGGCGTTGGCGTCGATCCCATTTCGCGCCGTGAGCTATGGCAGATGGTGCATCAGCTTGCGGGCGAAGGGATGCTGATTTTATGGAGCACCTCCTATCTGGATGAGGCGGAACAGTGTCGCGACGTGCTGCTGATGAACGAAGGGCAGTTGCTCTATCAGGGTGAGCCGCGAGCGCTGACGCAAACCATGGCCGGGCGCAGCGTTCTTGCCAGCAGTCCTGAGGAAAATAATCGTCTGCTGCTGCAACGGCTGCTTAAACTGCCCCAGGTCAGCGATGGCATGATTCAGGGTAAGTCGGTACGTGCCATTCTGAAAAAAGAGGCTACGCCCGATGCCCTGCGAAAGGCGGCGGAGCTTGAAACGCTGAACATTGAAGAGACGCCCCCCCGCTTTGAGGATGCGTTTATCGATCTGCTCGGCGGGGCCAGTTTTACCCAGTCACCGTTGGGGGCCATTTTGCATACCGTGGAAGGTCAAGCGGATGAGACGGTTATTGAGGCCCGACAGCTGACGAAGAAATTTGGCGATTTTGCCGCCACGGATAACGTCGATTTTGTCGTGAAGCGTGGTGAAATTTTTGGCCTGCTCGGCCCTAACGGCGCCGGAAAATCCACAACCTTCAAAATGATGTGTGGCCTGCTGGTGCCCACCGCCGGAAAAGCGCTGGTGCTGGATATGGATTTAAAAACCAGCTCCGGGAAGGCGCGCCAGCATCTGGGCTACATGGCGCAAAAATTCTCCCTCTACGGTAACCTGACGGTCACCCAAAATCTGCGGTTTTTCTCCGGCGTGTATGGTCTTCGCGGTCGCACGCAGCAGGAAAAAATCTCGCGCATGGTCGAGGCATTCGGATTGAAAGCCATTGCTGACCAGGCCACCGACGCCCTGCCGCTGGGCTACAAGCAGCGCCTCGCGCTGGCCTGCGCCCTGATGCATGAACCGGACATTCTGTTTCTGGATGAACCTACTTCCGGGGTCGATCCTCTGACTCGCCGCGAATTCTGGTTGCACATCAACAGCATGGTTGAAAAAGGGGTCACGGTAATGGTCACGACCCACTTTATGGATGAGGCCGAGTACTGCGACCGCATCGGGCTGGTTTATCGCGGCAAGCTGATTGCCAGCGGTACGCCGGACGATCTCAAAGCGCAGACGGCGGACAGCGACACCCCCGACCCCACAATGGAACACGCGTTTATTACGCTCATTCATAACTGGGATAAGGAGCACCATAATGCGCCATAGCCCTCTCTCTTTGCGCCGCGTGCGCGCTCTGTGCGTCAAAGAGACGCGCCAGATTGTGCGCGACCCCAGTAGCTGGCTGATTGCGGTGGTGATCCCGTTGATGCTGCTGTTTATCTTCGGCTACGGCATTAACCTGGACTCCAGCAAGCTGCGGGTGGGCGTGCTGCTTGAGCAGCGCAGCGAAGAGGCTCTCGATTTTACCCATACACTCACCGGTTCACCTTATATTGATGCCACCGTCAGCAATAACCGCCCGCAGCTCATTGAGATGATGCAGGCCGGGCGTATACGCGGACTGGTTATTATACCGGTCAACTTCGCAGAATTGATGACGCGCCCGGGCGACGAAGCGCCGCTGCAGGTCATCACCGACGGCAGCGAACCCAACACTGCAAACTTTGTGCAGGGTTATGTTCAGGGTATCTGGCAAATCTGGCAGCAGCAGCGGGCCGACGATCGTGGTGAGACCTTTAAGCCGCTGATTGAGGTGCAGATGCGCTACTGGTTTAACCCGGCAGCCATCAGCCAGCATTTTATTATTCCGGGGGCGGTGACCATCATCATGACGGTGATTGGCGCGATCCTCACCTCGCTGGTGGTGGCCCGCGAATGGGAGCGCGGCACGATGGAAGCGCTGCTCTCCACCGAAGTGACCCGTACCGAGCTGCTACTGTGCAAACTTATCCCCTATTACTTCCTTGGTATGCTGGCGATGCTGCTCTGTATGCTGGTATCGGTGTTTATTCTCGGCGTGCCTTACCGGGGGTCGCTGCTGATTCTCTTCTTTATCACCAGTCTGTTTTTACTCAGTACCCTGGGGATGGGGCTGCTGATTTCGACCGTCACGCGCAATCAGTTTAATGCCGCCCAGGTGGCGCTGAATGCCGCATTTCTGCCGTCGATTATGCTGTCCGGGTTCATCTTCCAGATAGACAGCATGCCGGCGGTTATCCGTGCGGTGACCTATATCATTCCGGCACGCTACTTTGTGAACACGCTACAGAGCCTGTTCCTGGCGGGAAATATTCCGGTCGTACTGGTTATCAACGTGCTGTTTTTGCTGGCCTCGGCGGTGATGTTTATCGGTCTGACCTGGGCGAAGACTAAACGTCGGCTGGATTAAGGAGTACATGATGATTCATCGCTTATGGACCTTGATTCGTAAAGAGTTACAGTCGTTGCTGCGTGAGCCGCAAACCCGGGCCATACTGATTTTACCGGTGCTCCTTCAGGTGCTGCTGTTCCCCTTCGCCGCTACCCTGGAAGTGACCAATGCGACAATCGCTATTTACAACGAAGATAACGGCAAGCACGCCGTTGAGCTCACCCAGCGCTTCGCCCGTGCGAAAGCCTTTACCCACGTGGTTGTGCTTCACAGTCCGCAGGATATTCGCCCGACGATTGATGAACAAAAAGCGTTGCTGCTGGTGCGGTTCCCGGCCGATTTTTCGCGCAAGCTCGACAGTTTCACTCCGGCCCCCTTGCAGCTCATTCTGGACGGGCGCAACTCCAACAGTGCTCAGATAGCCGCAAACTATCTGCAAACCATCGTTAAGGATTACCAGCAGGAACTGTTGACCGGCAAAACGAGGCCTAATAACAGCGAACTGGTGGTGCGCAACTGGTATAACCCGAACCTGGACTATAAGTGGTTCGTGGTGCCGTCACTGATCGCCATGATCACTACCATCGGTGTGATGATCGTGACCTCGCTGTCGGTTGCCCGCGAGCGCGAACAGGGTACCCTCGATCAACTGCTCGTTTCCCCGCTGGCGACCTGGCAGATCTTTGTTGGCAAGGCGGTTCCGGCGTTGGTTGTTGCCACTTTTCAGGCCACCATAGTACTGGCGGTCGGGATCCTCGCCTACAAGATCCCGTTTGCCGGTTCGCTGCTGCTTTTCTATTTCACTATGCTGATTTACGGATTGTCGCTGGTGGGCTTTGGCCTGCTTATTTCGTCACTGTGCGCGACGCAGCAGCAGGCCTTTATCGGGGTATTTGTCTTTATGATGCCCGCCATACTGCTCTCGGGCTACGTCTCACCGGTGGAGAATATGCCGGTCTGGTTGCAGAATCTGACGTGGGTGAACCCTATTCGCCACTTCACGGATATTACCAAACAGATCTATCTGAAGGACGCGAGCTTTGGCATTGTGTGGGGAAGCGTGTGGCCGTTACTGGTGATTACGGCCACGACAGGTTCAGCGGCGTATGCCATGTTTAGACGAAAAATTGCCTAGCTTTTTATCTTTTGCTAACAGAGATACCAGCGCAGGGCCGGCAAGGATGACCAGCCCAACCAGCGCCAGCAGCAGATTATTTTGCATAACGCGGGAGAGAAGCCAGAGCACAATCATGGCCACGCCGAAATACCAGGTGGTGGTCAGCTCCTCAAGGAAATCGCCGCTGTCTCGCCAGCGCGCGTCGTGATGGCGCTGTAAAAACAACATCAACAGTACAGTCACTCCGTAGACCACACAGAGTCCCAGCCCGACACGCACCATGGCGGCGTTCATCCAGGCCACCACCAGCACCGCCACAATCAGTAAATGCAACATTATCTGCCAGCAACTCAGACCGGTTGTGACACGAACACGTTGTTGCCACTTCATGGACTCTCTCCGGAAGAATGTTTAACTGATCAGAGAGTACTGATATTTGCAGAAAATTCTGTAACCCCGACTCTTTTTGTGACAGAGACTACAATTTATTTCATGAGGATAGTGACGCTGGCAGGAGAAATATGACCCAATCAACCCGGCAATTTTCATTAAAAGTGCTCACCATTAATACACACAAGGGCTTTACCGCATTTAACCGCCGCTTCATTTTACCGGAACTGCGTGATGCCGTGCGTACCGTGAGCGCAGATATTGTCTGCCTGCAGGAGGTGATGGGCGCGCATGAAGTGCATCCCCTGCATGTAGAGAACTGGCCCGACACCACCCACTACGAGTTTCTCGCCGACACCATGTGGAGCGATTATGCCTACGGACGCAATGCCGTGTATCCGGAAGGCCATCATGGCAATGCTGTGCTGTCGCGTTTCCCGATTGAGCATTATGAAAACCGGGATGTGTCGGTTGATGGCAGCGAAAAGCGTGGACTGCTTTACTGCCGCATCGTGCCCCCGGAGATTGAACGCCCGATACATGTGATTTGCGTGCATCTTGGCCTGCGCGAAGCTCACCGGACCGCGCAGCTCAACATGCTGGCGCAGTGGGTCAACTCCCTGCCGGAGAACGAGCCGGTGGTGGTGGCCGGTGATTTTAACGACTGGCGTCAACGCGCCAACCACCCGCTTAAAACTCAGGCCGGTCTGGATGAAATTTTCACCCGCGCCAATGGTCGACCGGCGCGTACGTTTCCGGTCAGTCTGCCGCTCCTGCGTCTTGATCGCATCTATGTAAAAAATGCCAGCGCCAGCGCCCCGACAGCGCTGCCTCTGCGCAACTGGCGTCATCTCTCGGACCATGCCCCTCTTAGTGCGGAGATCCACTTATGAAATGCAGCTGGCGCGAAGGGAACCGGATTCAGTTGCTGGAAAACGGCGAAAACTACTATCCGGCGGTGTACGAGGCTATTGCCCAGGCAAAACAGAAAGTTATCCTTGAGAGCTTTATCTGGTTTGAGGATGAGGTGGGCCGTGAGCTGCACGGCGTGCTGCTGAAGGCGGCCAGGCGTGGGGTCAATATTGAAGTGCTGCTGGACGGCTACGGCTCGCCGGATTTAAGTGACGATTTCGTCAATGCGCTAACCTCTGCCGGGGTGGTCTTCCGTTACTATGATCCACGCCCGCGTCTGCTCGGCATGCGCACTAACGTCTTTCGCCGGATGCACCGCAAAATCGTGGTTATCGATAATACCGTTGCCTTTGTCGGCGGCATCAACTATTCGGCCGAGCATGTCAGCAGCTATGGACCTGAGGCCAAGCAGGATTACGCCGTGCGTGTCGAAGGGCCGGTCGTGGAGGACATACTGCAGTTTGAGGTGGAAAACCTGCCTCAGAATGCGCCGGTCCGGCGCTGGTGGCAACGCCGTCGCCATGAGGCGGAGGATAACCGCAAGCCGGGTGAAGCTCAGGTCCTGTTTGTCTGGCGCGATAACGACGATCATCGTGATGATATTGAGCGCCACTATCTGAAAATGCTGGCTAATGCGAAGCGTGAGGTCATTATCGCCAATGCTTATTTCTTCCCGGGTTATCGCCTGCTGCATGCCATGAAGAATGCAGCACGTCGTGGTGTCTGCGTGAAGTTAATTGTGCAGGGTGAACCGGACATGCCTATCGTTAAGGTTGGGGCAGAACTGCTCTATAACTATCTTCTGAAAGGCGGAGTGCAGGTGTATGAATATCGCCGCCGACCGCTGCATGGCAAGGTGGCGCTGATGGATGACCACTGGGCAACCGTGGGTTCAAGTAATCTCGACCCGTTAAGCCTCTCCCTGAATCTCGAAGCCAATTTGATTATCCATGATCGCGAGTTTAACCATACTCTGCGGGAAAATCTTAACGGCATTATCGCCCGCGACTGCCAGCGCGTGGATGAGTCAATGGCGCCGAAACGGACCTGGTGGAATCTGGCAAAAGGGGTCGTGGTGTTCCACTTCCTGCGCCATTTCCCTGCACTCGTAGGCTGGCTGCCGGCACATACCCCTAAGCTCGCGCAGGTGGACCCGCCCGTACAACCCGAACTGGAAACGCAGGATCGCATCACGCCTGAAAACTCGGAGGTGAAATCCTGATGGCGAAATCTCATTCACGCTGGCGGTTAACCAAAAAAATCCTCACCTGGCTGTTCTTTATCGCAGTGGCGGTCCTGCTGGTGCTCTATGCGCAAAAGGTCGACTGGGAGGAGGTCTGGAAAGTCATTCGCGACTATAACCGTACCGTGCTGCTCGGGGCCGCCGCACTGGTGGTGATAAGCTACCTGATTTACGGCTGTTATGACCTGCTCGGGCGCGCCTATTGCGGCCATAAGCTGGCTAAACGTCAGGTGATGCTGGTGTCATTTATTTGTTACGCCTTCAACCTGACGCTAAGTACCTGGGTCGGCGGGATTGGCATGCGTTATCGCCTCTATTCCCGCCTGGGGTTGCCAAGCAGTACAATCACGCGCATTTTCTCGCTCAGTATCACCACGAACTGGCTGGGTTACATTTTACTTGGTGGCATCCTTTTTACCTTTGGCGTCGTGGATATCCCGGCCCACTGGTATATCTCTGACACCACCCTGCGTATTATTGGCGTGGTACTGTTGCTGTTTATCGCCTTCTATCTGTGGGCTTGTGCGTTTGCAAAACGTCGCCATTTCACCATTAAAGGCCAAAAGCTCGTTATCCCCTCCTGGCAGTTCGCCCTCGCGCAGATGGCTATTTCCAGCGCCAACTGGATAGTCATGGGCGTCATTATCTGGATGCTGCTGGGCCAGGAGGCTAATTTCTTCTTTGTGCTTGGTGTGTTGCTGGTGAGCAGTATTGCCGGGGTGATAGTGCATATCCCGGCCGGGATTGGCGTGCTGGAAGCGGTATTCCTGGCGCTGCTTGCCGGAGAGCATACCTCACAGGGGGTCATCATCGCGGGCCTGCTGGCCTACCGCGTGCTTTACTATTTTATTCCACTGCTGCTGGCATTGATTGCCTACCTGCTGCTCGAAAGCCGGGCGAAAAAACTGCGGGCGAAAAACGAAAAGGCAATGGCCAGATAAGGAAGCGCCGGATGATGGCCTGGCCCCATCCGGCTAAACGGGATTAACGGCGGTTGCCGAAGATGCGCAGTAGCATCAGAAACAGGTTGATAAAATCCAGATAGAGGGTCAGCGCGCCGAGAATGGAATATTTGCGCAGTGTGGATTTATCCTGCACGTCAATTTGCGTGCCGATGCTTTTCAGTTTCTGCGTGTCGTAGGCGGTGAGCCCGACAAACACAATCACGCCGACGTAAGTCACTACCCACATCAACGTCTCGCTTTTCAGCCAGAAGTTAACCAGCGACGCCAGAATAATGCCGATGAGCGCCATAAAGAGCATATTGCCAAAACCGCTAAGATCGCGCCTGGTGGTATAGCCATAAAGACTCATGGCACCAAACATCCCGGCGGTAACAACAAAGGTCGCGGCGATGGATTCTGTGGTGTAGATGTAAAGGATGCTTGAAAGCGTAAGCCCGGTCAGTGCCGAGTAGAGCATAAACAGCGTCGTGGCAACGCCAGCGCTTAAGCGCTGAATCATGCCCGACAGCACAAACACCAGCCCAAGCTGGGCGATGATAAGGCCAAAGAAAGTGATCTGGCTTGAGAATACCAGGGCCATGATATTTTCATTGCTGGCGGCGTAACCGGCGACAAAGGCCGTCAGTAACAGCCCGCAGGTCATCCAGCCATAAACCTGTGCCATGTACGTTTGCAGGCCCGTGCGGGCAGATGACACTATCGAATCGGATCGTGGAAATCGGTCCATAAATCGCTCCTGATTAATGGGATTAGTCGCCTTAAGCCTAACACATTCGGGGTAAAACGTTACCAGCGCTGCGCGGCCTGCTTATCGCTGTCCCGCGCGTCCACCCAGCGCTCGCCCTGTGCTGTCGCTTCTCGTTTCCAGAACGGTGCCCGTGTTTTCAGCTGATCCATGATGAACTGTCCGGCATCAAAGGCGCTGCTGCGATGGGCGCTGGTGACGCCGACGAAAACGATATCATCTCCCGGCCAGAGCTCACCCACGCGATGGATAACGGTTACCCGGCCAAGGGGCCAGCGCCCACGCGCCTCTTCAACGATAGCCGCAAGGGATTTCTCCGTCATGCCTGGGTAGTGCTCAAGCGTCAGAGCGCTTACGCTGTCGCCCAGATTATGGTTGCGGACTTTGCCGGTAAAGGTGACGACAGCACCGTCTTCATCCCGCTGCGCAAGCCAGCTGTATTCGTCACCAACGCTAAACGCTGCGGTGCCGACCTGAATGCGTGTCTGTGTCATCTCAGCCTCCGGTCACCGGCGGGAAAAAGGCGACTTCATCGCCGTCTGCGATGGGGCTGTCGAAACTCACCAGCGTCTGATTCACCGCTGCCAGCAATTTGCCCTCTTCCAGCGCCAGCGCCCAGCGGTCACTGCGTTGGGCGAGATGGGCACGAAGCGCCTCCACCGACGTGAATTCCTGCTCAAGCGTCAGACGATCACAGTCGGTCAGCTCACGGACCTGCGCGAAAAAAAGTACGTTAATCATTGCTCTCCACCCTGAAGTCGCCAGATTTGCCGCCGCTTTTAGCCAGTAGTCTGACCGGGCCGATAACCATATCCTTCTGGACGGCTTTGCACATGTCGTAAATCGTCAGCGCCGCGACCGAGGCGGCGGTCAGCGCTTCCATTTCGACGCCCGTTTTACCGCTCAGACGGCACACTGACTCAATGCGCACCCGATTCTGCTGAGACTGCGCCTCCAGTTGCACTTCCACTTTACTAAGCAGCAATGGATGGCAAAGCGGAATCAGATCCCAGGTTCGTTTCGCCGCCTGAATTCCGGCAATGCGTGCGGTGGCAAAAACATCGCCCTTGTGATGGCTGCCGTCAATGATCATCGCCAGGGTTTCAGGAAGCATGGTAACAAAGGCTTCGGCGCGCGCTTCGCGCACGGTTTCTGCCTTGGCAGACACATCGACCATGTGCGCTTCGCCATCGGCGTTAATGTGGGTCAGTTGCGTCATCGTTCAGGACTTAATGTGGGAGTGAAAATTACACGGACGCGTACGGGCATCCAGCTGCGGCGCAATGATATTTTCCCAGGCGGTACGGCAGGCTTTCGGCGAGCCGGGCATGGCGAAAATCAGCGTCTTGTTTGCCACCCCTGCCAGCGCGCGGGATTGTAGGGTTGAGGTACCAATCTCCTCGAATGAGAGCATACGGAACACTTCGCCAAAACCTTCGATTTCACGATCGAAGAGCGGCAGCAGGGCTTCGGGTGTCTGATCGCCCTCGGTAAAACCGGTGCCGCCGTTGACCAGCACAACCTGAACTTCATCGCTGGCGATCCACGCCGAGACCTGGGCACGAATGGCATAGCGGTTCTCTTTTACAATTGCTCTGGCAACAACCTGATGACCGCTCTCCTGAGCCGCATCGCGCAGCCAGTGACCGGCCGTGTCATCCTCTTCGCTACGCCGGCTGGACACGGTAAGAATAGCGATACGGGTTGCTACAAACTCCGCACTGACCTGACTCATTCACTATCTCCTTGCGGCGTTTATCCGCCGATGTAAGAAAGGTTTTGCGTAATGCCAGTATGACCCTGATGCAGGAAATGGGTCTGTTTTTTGTGGCCGAGGGCTTCGGTAATGCGCCTCTCAAGCGACTCCTGCTGCCAGTCCTCCTGGAGCAGATCGCGCAAATTCACGCCCCCGTCGCCAAACAGACACAGGTGCAGTTTGCCGGTTGACGAGACGCGCAGCCGGTTACAGGTGGCACAAAAATCTTTTTCATAAGGCATGATGAGGCCGATTTCGCCGGCATAATCCGGGTGGCAGAAGACCTGTGCGGGGCCATCGCTGCGCTGACTCAGCTGGCGTATCCAGCCACGACGCAGAAGTTCATCGCGCAGCACCATGCCGGACAGATGATGTCTGCGAAACAGGTCGCTCCCCTCACCCGTTTCCATGAGTTCAATAAAACGCAGTTGAATGCGGCGAGGCTGGATCCACGCCAGGAAGGTGTCGAGCTGATGATGGTTCACGTCACGCATCAGCACGGTATTCACTTTTACTTTTTCGAAGCCCGCAGCAAAGGCAGCATCAATGCCGTCCATCACCTGGCGAAACTTGTCCTGACCGGTGATGGCATGAAACTGTCGGGCATCGAGGCTGTCCACGCTGACGTTAAGCGCTGTCAGTCCGGCCTCACGCCAGTTGGCAATATCACGTGCAAGACGATAACCGTTGGTGGTCACCGCAATCTGGCGGATAGTGGGATTTTCGCGTACCGCAGCGATGATGTCGGTGAAATCACGGCGCAGCGAGGGTTCCCCGCCCGTCAGTCGGACTTTCTCGGTACCCATTGAGGAAAACGCACGCGTGACGCGCCGGATTTCTTCCAGACGGAGAAAACCGTTATTGGTGATGCCACCAGGCTTGTAGCCATCAGGCAGGCAGTATGTGCAACGAAAATTGCACACATCTGTGATCGACAAACGTAAATAATAAAACTTACGCGCGAACGTGTCAGTGAGTTGTGTGGCCATGTACACCTTTCCAGATACGGGAGATGCAGTCATTTCTTCCTGCACCCTGGCGGCTGATACCCGAAGGCATCGCCACGGCCAAAATGCCTTATCATCAGACGTAGGCACAGAGGCTTGAGTGTATGTTGTAGGTAACGCTACCTGAGCGTTACGGCGATAGTAGCGCGAACTGCTTACCTGCGCCATCATCAATATCGCTATGTAAAACTATATATAACGAGTTAATTGTACATTTTCGATATAGAGTACGTGTAAATGGTATTTTTGCTTTGATATGTGTCATTTTCCGCCGGACAGGGCATCGTCTTTTGGTGGTATTTAGGCTAACGTAACCGGGTAATTTTCTTTCAAGGATTTCTATGCGTAATCGCACTCTTGCTGACCTCGACCGGGTGGTTGCACTCGGCGGCGGCCATGGTCTGGGCCGCGTGATGTCGTCGCTATCATCATTAGGTTCAAGGTTGACCGGCATTGTCACCACCACGGATAACGGCGGCTCAACCGGTCGAATTCGCCGCTCTGAAGGCGGCATCGCGTGGGGCGATATGCGCAACTGTTTAAATCAGTTAATTGCTGAACCCAGCGTCGCCTCAGCCATGTTTGAATACCGTTTTAGCGGTAATGGCGAACTTTCCGGGCATAACCTCGGAAACTTGATGTTAAAGGCGCTGGACCACCTCAGCGTGCGCCCGCTGGAAGCCATTAATATTATTCGTAACTTATTGAAAGTGGATGCTTTCCTCATTCCCATGTCCGAACAGCCTGTCGATCTTATGGCCACGGACAGCGAGGGCAACCTGGTCTATGGCGAAGTGGATATCGATCAGCTGGAGTCCCCGGTACAAGAGCTAATGCTTTTTCCGAAGGTCCACGCGACGCGGGAGGCGATTCAGGCCATCGCCGAGGCGGATTTAATCCTGATTGGGCCAGGCAGTTTTTATACCAGTCTCCTGCCGCTGCTTTTGCTGGAAGATCTGGCGCAGGCGCTCAGACGGACTCCTGCTCCCGTGGTCTATATTGGCAATCTGGGAAAAGAGTTGAGTGTCGCAGCCGCCAGCCTGACGCTAAAAGATAAGCTGAGCATAATGGAACAGTATGTTGGCAAGCCGATCATTGATGCGGTTGTGGTGGGGCCACACGTTGATGTCTCGGCGGTCAGCGATCGGGTGATCATACAGGACACCCTTGAAGCCAGTGATATCCCCTACCGCCACGACCGCCATCTGTTACGTATGGCGCTGGAGAAAGCAGTGCAGCGGCTGGGATAAATACCCGCCCTTCTCACCCGCCACGTCGTTACGCGCTTAAGCAACGTGGCGGGCTACCGGCAGTGTGTGACTTACAACAGCTCGGGGTATTTGGTCATTTTCAGCGCAAGCTCAACGCCACGCACTTCCGCCATCCCTTTCAGACGGCCGATAGCAGAATAACCTGGGTTGGTTTTTTTACGTAAGTCATCCAGCATCTGATGCCCGTGGTCCGGACGGAACGGAATGGGTCGTAAATCACCGGCATGTTTACGGCGACGTTCTTCCTTCAGAATCGCGTCTACCACGGCCACCATGTTGACGTCGCCACCCAGGTGCGCCGCTTCGTGGAACGTTTTCGGATTGGCTTCGCGGCAGGTCGAACGCAGATGTGTAAAGTGGATGCGGTCGCCAAAAGTTTCAATCATCCGCACCAGGTCGTTATCGGCGCGCACGCCATAGGAGCCGGTACACATGGTAAAGCCGTTATGGATGCTGTCTACCGCCTCTTTCAGCCACTGCATATCTTCCAGCGTGGAGACAATGCGCGGCAGGCCCAGAATAGGACGCGGCGGATCGTCAGGATGTACAGCAAGACGTAAGCCGCAGGCTTCTGCCACCGGAACAATGGCACGCAGGAAATAAGCCATGTTTTCACGCAGCTGCGCTTTATCAATGCCATCATATTCCGCGAGGCGAGCATGGAATTGTTCAAGGGTATACCCCTCTTCCGCACCCGGCAGACCGGCGATGATATTACGCGTCAGCTTCTCTCTCTCTGCGGCACTCATTGCCTCGAAACAGGCCAGCGCCTGTTGCTGCTCTTCGTCGCTGTAGTCGGCTTCGGCACCTTTACGTTTTAAAATGTGCAGTTCAAACGCGGCAAAGGCAATCTGATCAAAGCGCAACGCTTTTGAGCCATCCGGCAACTGATACTCCAGATCGGTACGGGTCCAGTCCAGAATCGGCATGAAGTTATAACAGACCGTATCAATGCCGCATTCCGCCAGATTGCGGATGCTCTGCTGATAGTTCGCAATCCAGGTATCAAACTGGCCGGTGTGGGTTTTGATCTCTTCGTGAACAGGAATACTTTCTACGACAGACCACACCAGCCCTTTATCTGCCAGCAGCGCCTGGCGTTTTTTGATCTCATCGATCGGCCAGACCTGCCCATTTGGGATATGATGAAGCGCAGTCACCACGCCCGTTGCGCCAGCCTGACGCACATCATCCAACGACACCGGATCATTCGGCCCATACCAACGCCAGGTTTGTTCCATCGTGTAACCCTCAAAAAGTTGTTATACCAATATAATGCCATTAATGACGACTACCATACAGGCTTCCCGAATCAGGTCAAAGCCTACGCCAGCAATGATTGATCCAGCTCACATTCCCCGGATATATAAGGCACACCAATTTAATTTGCTGTCATATAACTTTACACTGCATATTGTTAATTATTAGTTAAACAGGTGTCATCTATGCAGACTATTGCCTCCGCTACCCTACCGGATTCGGTAAAGCGTCCTCAATACGACCGTCACGCTTTACGTTCACGTATTGTTCACTTCGGCTTTGGTGCTTTTCATCGTGCGCATCAGGCGCTGTTAACTGATACCGTGCTGAATGCCCGGGGCGGCGACTGGGGTATCTGTGAGATTAGCCTGTTCAGCGGCGATCAATTGATGACGCAACTACGTCAGCAGGACCACCTCTATACGGTGCTGGAAAAAGGCGCGGAAGGGAACGAGGCCCGCATTATTGGGGTGGTAAATGAATGCCTGAACGCAAAACTGGACTCCCTGGCGGCCATCATTGAAAAATTTTGCGAACCCCAGGTCGCTATCGTTTCTCTGACCATCACTGAAAAGGGCTATTGCATTGACCCAGCGACGGGCAAGCTGGACCTTAGTCAGCCACGTATTGCCCATGACCTTGAACACCCTGACGAGCCCCACTCCGCACCGGGTATTCTGGTGGAGGCGCTTTCGCGCCGCCGCGAGCGCGGTCTGTCCCCTTTTACGGTACTCTCCTGTGACAATATCCCGGACAATGGTCATATCGTGAAACATGCCGTGATTGGTATGGCGCAAACCCGCTCGGCTGAACTGGCCGACTGGATCAGCGAGCAGGTGAGTTTTCCCTCCACAATGGTTGATCGCATTGTACCTGCCGCAACAGAGGAATCCCTTGCGGAGATCGCCGATGTGCTGGGGGTTGCCGATCCTGTTGCCATTAGTTGTGAGCCATATATTCAGTGGGTCATCGAAGATGCGTTCGTGGCAGGTCGTCCGCAATGGGAAGTGGCCGGGGTGCAGATGGTGCAGGACGTCCGCCCCTGGGAAGAGATGAAACTGCGCATGCTGAACGGCAGCCACTCATTTCTGGCCTACCTTGGCTACCTGGCGGGATTCGCGCACATTGCAGACTGTATGGAGGATGCGGACTTCCGTGCGGCAGCGCACCAGCTCATGCTAAAGGAACAAGCGCCCACCCTTACCATCAGCGGCGTCGACCTCAATGCCTATGCCGCGAGTCTTCTTGCACGCTTCGCCAATCCGGCCCTTAAACATCGTACCTGGCAGATCGCGATGGACGGCAGCCAGAAGCTTCCGCAGCGTATGCTCGACAGCATTCGGATCCACCTTCAGCGTGGCAGCGACTGGTCGTTGCTGGCACTGGGCGTGGCGGGTTGGATGCGCTACGTCAGCGGTAAGGATGATGCCGGTGCTGACATTGACGTGCGCGATCCGCTGGTCGATAAAATTCGCGCCATCATCGGGACCAGCAGCGAAAGTGAGCGCGTCGTGGCGTTGCTGACCCTGAGCGAAATCTTCGGTAGCGATCTCAGCACGAACCCCGTGTTTGTCGATGCCATTCAGTCAGCCTGGGATAATCTTGCACAGCACGGTGCTCATGCAGCTGTGCACAGCCTCCTTTCGCGTTAACCTTTTTTGCCTTTAAAAAGAGTGGAGAGTGCTTTCTCCACTCTCACCCTTCTCTTTTTCTTACTTATTCGCCAGGATTATTGCACTAACAATTGTGCGTAATGATGGAGTGTATGTGACCAGGACCAACCTTATCACTGGCTTTCTCGGCAGTGGAAAAACCACCTCAATTCTGCATCTGCTGGCAAATAAACCCCAACACGAAAAATGGGCCGTGCTGGTCAATGAATTTGGTGAAGTTGGCATTGATGGTGCCTTACTGGCTGACAGCGGTGCGTTGCTTAAAGAGATACCCGGCGGATGTATGTGTTGTGTCAACGGGCTGCCGATGCAGGTCGGTCTCAACACCCTGTTGCGTCAGGGCAAGCCGGACCGCTTACTGATAGAGCCAACCGGCCTGGGCCATCCCAAACAGATCCTTGATATGTTGACGGCGCCGGTGTACGAACCCTGGATCGATCTGCGGGCCACCTTGTGCCTGTTTGACCCCCGCCAGCTGCTGGATGAAAAAACGCTTACCAACGAAAACTTTCGCGATCAGCTCGCTGCAGCCGACATCATCGTTGCCAATAAACAAGACCGGGCGACACCGGAGAGCCTTGAGGCGTTCGGGCAGTGGTGGCAATTATATGGCGCAGACCGTCAGCTCATTAACACCACACAGGGCGATATTCCTGCCGAACTACTGGATATGCCGCGTCGTAATACCCGCACGCTGCCGACCAGTGCACAACATCACCATCATACGGGAGAGCAAAAAGGACTTGCAGCATTGAGTCTTCCGCAACATCAGCGCTGGCGCCGTAGTCTGAATCAGGGGCAGGGTCATCAGGCCTGCGGCTGGATCTTCGATGCTGAAACCCGGTTCGATACTATCGGTCTGATGGAGTGGGCGCGCCTCGCCCCTGTTGAGCGGGTTAAGGGCGTCATGCGCATACCCGAAGGATTAGTGCGGCTTAATCGTCAGGGCCAGGATTTTCACATTGAAACGCAAAATGTTGCCCCACCCGATAGTCGAATCGAGCTCATTACCTCGTCAGAAGCCGACTGGAATGCGCTTCAGTCCAGTCTGTTGAAGCTTCGTTTAGATTAAGGGTACTAGTGTGGCGCCCGTGTCTGTTAAGAATGGCTAATGATGAAAACTCGCTTACCGCAAATTTTACTGCTTAATATCGCCGGCCTGGCGCTGTCCCTCTCCTGGTACTTACCTGTAAATCATGGTGTCTGGTTCACGCTTGATGCGTCCATCTTCCATTTCTTCAATCAGGGTCTGGTCGAGAGTCGCGCCTTTTTATGGCTGGTGGCGTTAACAAACAACCGTGCCTTCGACGCCTGCTCATTACTGGCGATGGGATGTCTGATGTTGAGCTTCTGGATGAAGGAGGACCGCCTGGGGCGTCGCCGCATCCTTATTATTGGCCTGACCATGCTGTTGTTTGCAGTGGCAATCAACCAACTGGCGCAATTACTTATTCCGATAAAACGTGCAAGTCCTACGCTCTTTTTCAGCGATATTCATCGTGTCAGTGAATTATTATCTTTCCCGACGAAAGACGCCTCAAAAGATAGCTTTCCGGGCGATCATGGAATGATGTTGCTAATTTTTTCCGCCATTATGCTGCGCTATTTTGGGAAAAAAGCCTTTGCCATCGCCCTGATTATTTTTGTGGTTTTCGCCTTCCCACGGGTAATGAGTGGCGCGCACTGGTTTACTGATATTGCCGTTGGATCGCTCTCCGTGGCGCTAATTGCTCTGCCGTGGTGCCTGATGACACCGCTCAGTGACAAAATAATCGCCGCTTTTGAACGGTATTTGCCGGGAAAGTAAACAACCGCCTTACATCTTATTAACAAATCTACGCTGTTACTATCAGGGATCGTTTTGATCCCTGATACAAACTGCCTTACACTCCTGCATCTTCGTCATTGCCCTGTCACAATTTTCATGTTGTAAATGAGTCAGTTGTAGGGTTTTTAACCTAAATTGATTATTTTTTGCGCATTCCTGGAAATTAACTTTTTGTATCATTATTTCTTATAAAAAAACGCCTAAAAGCGCTCGCAATGCTAAGGGTGATAGGGTACTCTCGGTCTGCCTCGTTGAAAAAGAGCGATATTCTTATTGCGAATAATTTTGTGCGGTCTACCACAGATTTGACCATCAAGAATTGTCTCATTGAATCCAGGTAATTACTCTCGCTGCGTTGGCATTTTTTATAACGAATTTTTCGTTAAGGACTTCAAGGGAAAATAATTAACATGGTCAAATCTCAGCCGATTTTGAGATATATCTTGCGGGCGATTCCCGCGATTGCAGTAGCCGTTTTGTTGTCAGCGTGTTCCTCGAACACAGCAAAGAATATGCATCCTGAGACGCATGCTGTGGGTGAAGATCCTTCTTCACTGCAAGCCTCTCAGGATGAATTTGAAAGTATGGTTCGTAATCTGGACGTCAAGTCCCGCATTATGGATCAATATGCAAGCTGGAAAGGCGTTCGTTACCGTTTAGGTGGTGACACCAAGAAAGGTATCGATTGTTCCGGTTTTGTTCAGCGTACTTTCCGCGAACAGTTTGGTTTAGAGTTACCGCGCTCAACGTATGAGCAACAAGAGATGGGGCGTTCAGTTTCACGCACCAGCCTTCGTACCGGTGATCTCGTTTTATTCCGGGCAGGTTCTACCGGTCGTCATGTAGGTATCTATCTGGGCAATAACCAGTTTGTGCATGCCTCCACCAGTAGTGGTGTAATGATTTCCAGCATGGACGAGCCATACTGGAAGAAGCGCTATAATGAAGCGCGCCGCGTACTGAGCCGTAGCTAATCTTTGTCTTTGCCGGTTATTCCCTTGGCTGGCGCAATGACAATAAAAAAACACCGCGATGGCGGTGTTTTTTTTGGCTAAATTCCACCATAAAAATCTATGTCTCGCCATGCTATTCCAGGCTATATTCCAGGCAGGCAAGCAGCGCAATGGCTTTGTTCAGCGCCCTTTCACATCGGAATAACGCGTACTGATGTTTACCCGCAACGTGACAGCAACCCGAAAAATCCTTCTGCTAAGTATACTGGCAGGTTTTCTGGCAGCCATGATTGTGGGTGGGGCCCAGTTCTTAATTTTACAGAATAAGCATGAAGAAAAGTTAGATGAGATGGTGGGTGGCATTCAGCACTGGCTCGTCGACTATCTCTCCGATATCAGAAACACTGCGGAGTCGTTACAACCTCTCACGCTGAACGAATGCCGCGAGGTTGCGAGCGAACTGACCTCCCGCGCCGCTTTTACGCTCAACGTGCGCGCCTTTTTGCTCATTAAAGGTGACAGGGCCATCTGCTCCTCGGCAACCGGCGTCATGAATAGCTCTATGCGGGATCTGGTACCTGAAATAGATTTAGAAAAAGATGAGGATATGGCGCTCTTACCCGGCACCCCCATGATGCCGGGTAAACCCTCAGTGGTGATGTGGTTCCGTAGTCCACTTTTAGATGGTCGCGGCGTCTTTGCTTCGTTAAATATTAACCTTGCCCCTTTTCTTCTCTATAGCCCACAACAACAAGAGTTGAACGGCATTGCGCTGGGAATAGGCAATAACGCTATCTCCACCTTTTCACCGGGTCTCATTGACTTACAATCCCTGCCAGCGCCGCCTTTTCGTGTCGCTCCGCTGCCGGGCCTGCCGTTGACCATTTATCTGTACGCTAAAAAATGGAAAGCTGAAGATATTCAGTTCGCCACCTTATTCGGCGTTGTGTCGGGGATAGTTGCAGGAATGCTGGCCGCTTATGTGTTATCCATTCACCTGCGGCCCGGAAAAGAGATCCTGACAGCCATCAAGCGTGACCAGTTCTATGTGGTCTATCAACCCGTGCTGGATGCCACTGATCTTAAGGTTCGTGGCGCAGAAGCCTTAATGCGCTGGAAGCACCCCACGGCTGGCGAAATTCCAGCCGATGCCTTTATCCAGTTTGCCGAGGCGCAGAAACTGATTGTCCCGTTGACGCTGCATCTTTTTAAGCTCATTGCCCGTGATGCCGCAACACTCCAGACCCTGCTTCCCGAAGGCGCAAAACTTGGTGTCAACATTGCGCCGGGCCACCTGCACGCCAGTACATTTAAAGATGACATTCGTGCTTTCTCACATGCGCTGCCTGCGGACTATTTTAGTCTGGTCCTGGAAATTACCGAGCGCGACATGCTTCACGAAGCAGAAGCGGCAACGCTTTTTCAGTGGTTACACAATGAAGGTTATGAAATTGCCATTGATGACTTTGGCACTGGCCACAGCGCGTTGATCTACCTTGAACGTTTTACCCTTGATTATCTGAAAATCGATCGCGGTTTTGTCAATGCAATTGGCACCGAAACCGTTACCTCACCGGTGCTGGATGCCGTTCTGACGCTGGCGAAGCGGTTGAATATGGCGACGGTGGCAGAAGGCGTCGAGACTCCGGAACAGGCGCGCTGGCTGCGTGAGCATGGCGTCCATTTCCTGCAGGGTTACTATTTCAGTCGCCCCATGACGCTTGCGCAGTTCATGGCATGGCAACCCGCCCCCTTCTCATCACGACTTTAGTGCCGTTATTATTTCACAACGGACCTGCCCTCCCTTATTATTCAATAAGAAGACGACGTTGCGCCCGGAGCGCTGCTGGTAAAGGAACTCACCCATGACGTTTTTGCGCGTAGTGATTGCATTTTTGATGCTCGTAAGCCTGGCAGGTCAGGCGCAAACAATAAAAGAGAGTTACTCCTTTGCGGTCATTGGCGAACCTAAATACGCTGTCAACTTCACCCATTTTGACTATGTAAATCCCGCCGCACCCAAAGGCGGCAGCGTGACTCTCTCCAGCATTGGCACTTTTGATAACTTCAACCGTTTTGCCCTGCGGGGAAACGCCGCGGTTCGCACCGAGTCCCTTTACGATACGCTGTTTACCACCTCCGATGACGAACCGGGAAGTTACTACCCGCTCATCGCCGAGATGGCCCGCTATGCCGACGACTACAGCTGGGTGGAGGTCATGCTCAACCCGAAAGCCACGTTTCACGACGGCTCTCCCATTCGCGCCAGTGATGTCGCCTTCACCTTCCATAAATTTATGACCGAAGGGGTGCCACAATTTCGCCTGATCTATAAAGGGACGACCGTCAAAGCCATTGCGCCACTGACGGTGCGCATTGAATTAGGTGAACCCGGTAAAGAGAACATGCTGAGCCTCCTCTCTTTGCCAGTGATGCCGGAAAAATTCTGGAAAGATCATAAACTAAGTGATCCCATTGGCACGCCCCCGCCTGGCAGCGGCCCCTATCGCATCACTGCCTGGCGCATGGGTCAGTATGTCACCTGGTCGCGCGTGAAGGATTACTGGGGAGCTAACCTGCCTGTAAACCGCGGGCGCTGGAATTTTGATACTCTCCGCTACGATTACTACCTCGATGATAATGTGGCCTTTGAAGCCTTCAAAGCGGGCGCGTTTGATATGCGTACCGAAGGCAGCGCGAAAAACTGGGCTACCCGCTACATCGGCAACAACTTTAGCCGTGGCTATATCGTCAAAGATGAACAGAAGAACACCTCAGCTCAGGACACACGCTGGCTGGCGTTTAACATCCAACGTCCCGTCTTCAGTGACAGGCGAGTGCGCGAAGCCGTCTCCCTGGCGTTTGACTTCGAATGGATGAACAAAGCATTGTTTTATAACGCTTATAGCCGGACCACCAGCTATTTTCAGAACACCGAGTATGCCGCTCGTGGTTACCCTGATGCGGCAGAACTGACGCTGCTGGCACCGATGAAAGCCGAGATCCCCCCTGAAGTTTTCACAACCATCTATACCCCTGCCGTCTCGAAAGGGGATGGTTACGATCGGGAAAACCTGCTGAAGGCAAGCGAATTGCTTACCCAGGCGGGCTGGGTAATGAAAAACCAGCAACGGGTTAATGCAAAAACCGGTAAACCCTTCGTTTTTGAGATACTGCTGCCTTCAGGGGGCAACAATCAGTGGGTGCTCCCTTTCCAGCATAACCTCGCGCGTCTGGGCATCACGATGGACATTCGACAGGTTGATAACTCACAGATAACCAACCGCCTGCGCAGCCGGGATTACGATATGATGCCGCGCGTCTGGCGGGCAATGCCGTGGCCCAGCGCCGACCTGCAAATTTCATGGGGGTCGGCCTATATCGACTCTACCTATAACTCCCCCGGCGTAAAAAGTCCCGTCATCGACAAGCTTATCGCGCAAATTATTCAAGCGCAGGGCGACAAGGCACGGCTGCTTCCCCTGGGACGCGCGCTGGATCGTGTACTGACCTGGAATTATTACATGTTGCCGATGTGGTATATGTCTGCCGACCAGATAGCCTACTGGGATAAATTTTCGATGCCGGGGAGTCGTCCTGTCTATTCGCTCGGCTTTGATACCTGGTGGTATGACGTAAATAAAGCGGCAAAATTGCCCGCCGCCAGACGTTAAGGAGAAGGAATGGGCGCTTATCTGATTCGCCGCTTATTGCTGATAATCCCGACGTTGTGGGCCATTATCACCATTAACTTTTTTATTGTGCAGATAGCACCAGGCGGCCCGGTTGATCAGGCCATCGCCGCTATTGAATTTGGTCATCAGACCGGATTGCCGGGCACAACGACAGAGGGTGCCAGCGCCACTCACGCCCGCACCGGTGTTGGCAGCGCGCTGAGCAATGACAGCCACTACCGCGGTGGCCGTGGGCTGGATCCTGAGGTGATCGCCGAAATTACGCAGCGTTACGGTTTTGATAAGCCCCTGCATGAGCGTTATTTCAAAATGCTCCGGGATTACGTGCGTTTTGATTTTGGCGAGAGCCTGTTCCGCAGTGCCTCCGTCCTGCAGCTTATCAAAGAGAGTATGCCGGTTTCGATTACGCTCGGCCTGTGGGGAACGCTGATTATCTACCTGGTTTCCATCCCGCTTGGCATTCGTAAAGCCGTCTGTAACGGCAGTCGGTTTGATATCTGGAGCAGTGCGTTCATTATCATCGGCTACGCGATCCCGGCATTTCTGTTTGCCATTCTGTTAATTGTTTTCTTTGCCGGCGGCAGCTATTACGACATCTTCCCACTGCGAGGGCTGGTATCCGCAAACTTCGATACCCTGCCCTGGTATGGCAAAATCACCGACTACTTATGGCACATCACCTTACCGGTACTGGCAACGGTGATTGGCGGCTTTGCCGCACTGACCATGCTCACTAAAAATTCCTTTATGGATGAGATCCGTAAGCAGTACGTGGTTACCGCGCGGGCAAAAGGGGTCAGCGAGGGGCCGATTATGCGCAAGCATGTCTTCCGTAACGCCATGCTGCTGGTTATTGCCGGCTTCCCCGCGACCTTCATCAGCATGTTCTTTACCGGCTCGCTGTTAATTGAGGTGATTTTTTCGCTAAACGGCCTCGGCCTGCTGGGTTATGAAGCGACCGTCTCCAGGGATTATCCGGTGATGTTTGGTACGCTCTATATTTTCACCCTGATCGGCCTGCTGCTGAATATCCTCAGTGATATCAGTTACACGCTGGTCGACCCGCGTATCGATTTCGAGGGACGCTGATGTTTCACTTAAGCTACGTCAATCAGACCCGTTGGGCGCGCTTTCGCCACAATCGTCGCGGCTACTGGTCGCTGTGGATTTTTATGCTGCTGTTCGCCTTCAGCCTCTGCGCTGAACTGATCGCGAATGATAAACCGCTGCTGGTACGCTATCAGGGGCAGTGGTACGTGCCAGTGGTGGCAAATTACAGCGAGAGTGAGTTTGGCGGCCCCTTTGCCACCCCGGCGGATTATCAGGATCCCTGGCTGCAAAACCAGATAAACCAGCACGGCTGGATGCTACAGGCGCCGATTCGCTTCGGCGCGCGCAGCATTAATTACAGTACCACGCAGCCCTTCCCCTCCCCGCCCTCTGCACAAAACTGGCTCGGTACTGATGCAAACGGTGGCGACGTACTGGCGCGCATTCTCTATGGCACACGCATTTCCCTGCTCTTTGGCCTGATGCTCACCGTCTGCTCCTGCGTAATTGGCGTGCTGGCCGGCGCGATTCAGGGCTACTACGGCGGCAGGATCGACCTCTGGGGGCAGCGCTTTATTGAGGTGTGGTCAGGCATGCCAACGCTGTTCCTGATTATTTTGCTCTCGAGCGTGGTGCAACCGGGATTCTGGTGGCTGCTGGCGATTACCGTATTATTTGGCTGGATGAGTCTGGTGGGCGTGGTGCGTGCTGAATTTCTTCGCACCCGCAACTTTGACTATATACGGGCGGCACAGGCACTTGGGGTAAACGATCGCAGCATAATGCTGCGCCACATGCTGCCCAATGCGATGGTCGCAACCCTCACCTTTTTGCCGTTTATTTTATGCAGCTCCATCTCAACGCTCACCTCCCTCGACTTCCTCGGCTTCGGTTTACCTCTGGGGTCGCCTTCTCTGGGCGAGCTGCTGTTACAGGGTAAAAATAACCTCCAGGCACCGTGGCTGGGTATTGCAGCCTTTCTGTCCGTCGCGGTGCTTTTATCACTGTTGATATTTATTGGTGAAGCCGTGCGCGACGCCTTTGATCCCAATAAGGCGGTCTGAAATGACAACCCCGCTGTTACACATTGATTCCCTCTCTATCGCCTTTCGCCAGCAGGCGACCCTGCGCACCGTGGTAAGCGATCTCTCCTTACAGGTTCATGCAGGCGAAACCCTGGCGCTGGTCGGCGAATCCGGGTCCGGTAAGAGCGTAAGCGCCCTGTCGATTCTGCGCCTGCTCCCCTCCCCCCCCGTTGTTTATCCGCAGGGTGACATCTTTTTTCATGGTGTAAGTCTGCTGCACGCCAGCGAGAAGACGTTGCGTCAGGTGCGCGGTAACAAGGTCGCCATGATTTTTCAGGAGCCGATGGTGTCGCTGAACCCGTTACATAACGTGGAGAAACAACTTTATGAAGTGCTTTCGTTGCATCGTGGCATGCGCCGCGAAGCAGCCAGGGCAGAGATCCTCACCTGCCTCGATCGCGTAGGTATTCGTAACGCCCGCCAGCGCCTGGGGGATTTTCCGCATCAGCTTTCCGGCGGCGAACGCCAGCGCGTGATGATTGCTATGGCATTGCTGACGAAACCAGAGCTGCTGATTGCCGATGAACCCACAACGGCCCTGGACGTGACCGTTCAGGCGCAAATCCTCGCACTGTTACAGGAGCTGCGCCATGAGCTCAACATGGGGTTGCTGTTTATCACCCACAACCTTGGCATCGTCAGAAAACTGGCGGACAACGTTGCGGTGATGCAGAACGGCAAATGCGTGGAACAAAACCGCACGGAAGCCCTTTTTTCCGCCCCAGCTCACCCCTATACGCAACGGCTGATTAACAGTGAACCGGCCGGAGATCCCGTTCCCCTGCCGACAGCCACGGCCCCGCTGTTGCGTGTGGAGAACCTGGGGGTGCGTTTCCCCATTCGTAAGGGCGTCCTGAAGCGTGTCGTTGGGCATAATGAGGTGGTCAAAGGGGTGAGTTTTAACCTGCGCCCCGGTGAGACGCTGGGGCTGGTAGGGGAATCGGGTTCAGGTAAAAGCACCACGGGCCTTGCGCTGCTGCGCCTGATTGCCTCTGACGGGAAGATTCATTTTGATGGGCAGCCCATTGACCAGTGGGATCGCAAAAAGATGCTGCCAGTACGCCATCGTATTCAGGTGGTCTTCCAGGATCCTAACTCATCGCTTAATCCGCGACTTAATGTTCAGCAAATCATCGAAGAGGGGCTGCGGGTGCATCAGCCAACGCTGACCCCACAGGCGCGGGAGGATCAGGTGGTTCGGGTAATGGAAGAGGTGGGACTGGATCCTGAGACACGTCGGCGGTTTCCCGGTGAGTTTTCGGGGGGCCAGCGCCAGCGTATCGCGATTGCCCGTGCGCTGATTCTGAAACCGTCACTTATTATTCTCGATGAACCGACCTCGTCGCTTGACCGCACCGTGCAGGCTCAGATTCTGACGTTACTCAAGACCCTTCAGCAGACGCACAGGCTGGCCTACATTTTTATCAGCCACGATTTGCAGGTCGTGCGAGCCTTATGCCATCAGGTTATCGTGCTAAGACAAGGGGAAGTGGTCGAGCAGGGAGAGTGCGAGCAGGTCTTCAACAACCCGCAACAGGCGTACACGCGTCAGCTGCTGGCGCTACGCTGACGCTCAAAACGGGTTCTGGCGGGTAAACGGCTCGGCGATGGCTACACCGAAGTTTTTCAGACGACAGGTCGCCGCGTGCTCATCCTGACAGTTTACGAACAGGCAGGGTTCCCCTTCGCACTCCACCACAGAGCAATCCACTTCAATATCACTTAACGCCTGACTGAGTTTATGCATTACCGGCCAGGCGTTATCACCGTCCGGACTCAGCAGCTTCAGGGCGACCAGGCTACCTTCCGCATCGTTACCATTCTGCGGAATCGGTTCAACCCTGGCACCTGCAAAACCATCCAGCCAGCGATAGCTCTGAGGGAGACGATGGATGATGGAGAGTTGTAATGTATTCACGTTCATTCCCCGGAAGTCACTTAACTTCACAAATATTTTACAATCATGTTAACACATTATTGACAAATCGTCGCGCCACCTACGGTGAAAAGGTGAAAAGCGTTGTGTCATGCGGATTAGCGGTTCATTTAATAAGGTTTTCTTGTCGAACAGCTGCCACTTTTTCGGCTATATGTACCTGTTTATGAGATCTAACTCAACCTTTTTCACTACAAGGATGTGACTTTTTACATTAATTGATTTTACATAAAAGAAACAAACGCGTGCGAATGTAAGTCGGTTTGGGTTGATATGTGTCAAAAAAGGAAGCAATTTTGCTCCCTTTTGTTGATAGCCACTCACCGCAGTCAGGCAGATTTTTTACCGCGGCTGGCGTAGAGGTAAAAGAGAATTGAGCAGGTCGCGCAGAGGCTGATTGAGCCAATCATCGGCCAGGCGGAGGTGAAGGTCGACAGCGATAACAGCGCACCCACAATAGCCCCGATACCAAAGCGGAACGTGCCGGCCAGAGAGGACGCGGTGCCAGCCATGTGTGGAAACTCATCTAAAATCACCGCCATCGCATTCGAGGACACCAGCGAGACGCAGCCAATAAAGGCGGCAACCCCTACCACCAGCGACCAGAAACCGGCCCCCAGCAGTGCCGTAACCACCATCCAGACAGCCATAGCAAACTGGATCCACAGCCCGCCACGGAACATGTTCAGCGCGCCTACGCGGCGTACAAACCGTCCGTTAATAATGGTCAACAGGAACAGAAACACGATGTTTAACGCGAAGTAATAGCCAAAATTCTGCGGGGAAACATGGTTGACTTCGATGTAAACAAAAGGCCCGGCACTGAGAAAAGAGAACATGCCGGCAAAACTAAAGCCACTTGCCAGCATGTAGCTCAGTACGCGTTTATGGCGAAATAAAGCGGCAAAATTGCCCACCGTGGTACGCAGGTGAAAAGGCTGACGTCGCTCCGGCGGCAAGGTTTCACGAATGAAAAACGCGATCATGGCTGAGGCCAGCAACGCCGCAATGGCAAGGATCCAGAAGATAGTGTGCCAGCTAAACCAAATCAGCACCGCCCCGCCCACCATAGGTGCCAGTAAAGGGGCAATCGTGGTCACCAGCATGACGAAAGACATCATGCGGGAAAATTCTTCTCGCGGATAGATATCCCGCATCAGGGCATTGATTACCACGCTCGCCGCGGCGGCAGCGAGACCGTGAAAAAAGCGCATGGTAATGAGCTGATCGATAGTTTGTGCCAGCGCACAGGCGACGGCGGCAGCGGCGAAAATCAGCGTGCCGCCAAGGATAACCGGTTTACGTCCGATACTGTCGGCCATCGGCCCGTAAAGCAGTTGTCCCAGCGCAAAACCCAGAATGTAGGTGCTGAGGGTCATTTGCGCACTGCCCGCAGGTACACCAAACTGCTCAGCGATAACCGGCAGTGCGGGCAGATACATATCAATCGACAGCGGCATTAGCATGGCCAGCAGGCCAAGGATGAAAACAATACTCAGTGATGAGTGTGGCCTGGTGGTCACGTCAAGCTCCTGTCTCAGTGCGGCGGTAACCCGACGCTGGCTATCTCTTCTTCTGTCAGCGGGCGGTACTCCCCCTCTGCCATTCCGTCATCGAGCGCAATTGCGCCGATACGCTCACGGTGCAGGCCCACAACGTGGTTGCCCACGGCGGCAAACATACGTTTGACCTGGTGGTAACGGCCTTCACTGATAGTCAGGCGCACCTGGGTTGGGGTGATCACTTCAAGATGTGCCGGGCGGGTGAGATCTTTTTCATTATGCAGTTGCACGCCTTTGGCAAACTGCGCGGCGGTATCCTCTGAGACTGGTGACTCCAGTTCAACCAGATAGGTCTTCTCGCAATGGTGGCGCGGCGAGGTAATACGGTGCGACCATTGTCCGTCGTCGGTCATCAGAACCAGCCCGGTGGTATCGATATCCAGGCGCCCCGCTGCATGCAATTTGTGCGCGACGGGCTCATCAAGAAAATAGAGCACGGTCGGATGATCGGGATCGTCGGTAGAACACACATAACCCTGGGGTTTATTGAGCATGAAGTAACGCGGGCCTGTCTGCTGGGCCAGTGCGTTACCCTCATACTCTACCTCCTGTTCCGGGAGCAGTTTGAACGCCGCATCTCTTACAATTTCGCCGTCTACCGTAACGTGGCTGGCGCGGATTTGACGCCCGGCAATAGCACGGCTTACGCCGAGTTGCTGAGCGATAAATTTATCAAGTCGCATGAAGTTGTTTTGCCTGTATGGTGCTGGGAGCAGGACTTTCGTCCTTAAGAAGGCTCAGGTGATTTACGCCTGTCAGTATAGCGGTCATTCTACTCCGCTCAAGGGAAAGATTCGTGGCATACTTGTGACATTGATGTTGTCACACCATGAAGAGCATGACTTTTACTTTACGCCCTTATCAGCGCGAAGCGGTCGACGCCACCCTCGCCCACTTTCGCCACCATGATGAACCTGCCGTGATTGTCCTGCCGACCGGCGCGGGCAAAAGCCTCGTGATTGCCGAGCTGGCAAGAGTCGCGCGCGGACGCGTGCTCGTCCTCGCCCATGTGAAAGAACTGGTGGCGCAAAACCACGCCAAATACCTCGCTCTCGGGCTGGAAGCGGATATTTACGCCGCTGGCCTGAAAAGCAAGCAGAGCGAAGGGAAAGTGGTGTTCGGTAGCGTGCAGTCGGTTGCGCGTAATCTCGACCACTTTCAGGGTGAATTTTCATTGCTGATTGTCGATGAGTGCCACCGCATCAGCGACGACGATGAAAGTCAATATCAGCAGATTTTACAACATCTGCGCAAGGTAAATCCCCGCGTGCGGCTGCTCGGCCTGACCGCTACCCCCTTTCGGTTGGGCAAAGGCTGGATTTATCGTTTTCATTACCACGGCATGGTGCGTGGAGATGCTAACGCGCTGTTTCGCGACTGTATTTATGAACTGCCACTGCGCTATATGATCAAGCACGGCTATCTTACGCCGCCGGAGCGGCTGGATATGCCCGTTGTACAGTATGATTTCAGCCGCCTGCAGGTACAGAGCAACGGGCTGTTCAGTGATGCAGACATGAATCGCGAGCTGAAAAAGCAGCAGCGCATAACGCCACACATCATTAGTCAGATAGTTGAGTTTGCAGCATCACGTAAAGGGGTGATGATTTTCGCCGCCACCGTTGAGCATGCCCGTGAAATTACCGGTCTGCTGCCGGCGGATGATGCCGCACTGATCACGGGCGAAACACCCGGCCCCGAGCGGGACGCGCTGATAAATGCGTTTAAAGCGCAGCAGTTTCGCTTTCTGGTCAACGTCTCCGTACTCACCACCGGCTTTGATGCCCCGCATGTCGATCTTATTGCGATTCTGCGCCCGACGGAGTCCGTCAGTTTGTATCAGCAAATTGTGGGCCGCGGTCTGCGTCTGGCGCCGGGTAAAACCGACTGTCTGATCCTCGACTATGCCGGGAATCCACACGATCTTTACGCTCCCGAAGTGGGCTCACCAAAAGGTAAAAGCGATAACGTGCCGGTGCAGGTCTTCTGCCCGGCCTGCGGCTTTGCTAATACCTTCTGGGGCAAAACCACCAGTGACGGCAAACTCATTGAGCACTTTGGTCGTCGCTGTCAGGGGTGGTTTGAAGATGATGACGGGCTTCGCGAGCAGTGTGATTACCGTTTTCGCTTTAAAAATTGCCCGCAGTGTAATGCGGAAAACGATATTGCTGCCCGCCGTTGTCGTAGCTGCGACGCTATTCTGGTCGATCCCGATGACATGCTGAAAGCCGCGCTGAAACTCAAAGATGCGCTGGTGCTGCGCTGTAGCGGGATGGATTTACAGCACGGCGCTGATGATAAAGGCGAATGGCTGAAAATCACCTATTACGATGAAGACGGGGCCGACGTCAGTGAGCGTTACCGCTTGCAGACTCCGGCGCAGCGTACCGCCTTCGAGCAACTTTTTATACGCCCGCACACCCGTACACCCGGCGTGCCGCTGCGCTGGATAACGTCCGCCGATATCATTGCCCAGCAGGCGCTACTGCGCCACCCGGATTTTGTGGTCGCACGCATGAAAGGGCAGTTCTGGCAGGTACGCGAAAAAGTGTTCGATTATGAGGGACGCTTTCGCCGTGCCAATGAGTTACGGGGTTAACTCACGCCCGTGTGACTTGTCACAGAGGGGGGATATGGGTATAATCCCGCCCGCTTTTGCATCCGCAGAGCAGAAAATCTGCCTGTTGCTGGGTCGCCTGCAGCAGGAACTATAGAAGAGAGTTTTAAATGTTTACTATTAATGCAGAAGTACGTAAAGAGCAGGGTAAGGGTGCGAGCCGCCGCCTGCGCGCAGCGAACAAATTCCCAGCTATCGTTTACGGTGGTGAAGAAGCGCCGTTCGCTGTTGAACTGGATCACGACAAAGTATGGAACACCCAGACTAAAGAAGGTTTCTACACTGAAGTTCTGACCCTTGCCGTTGACGGCAAAGAAGTAAAAGTGAAAGTTCAGGCTGTTCAGCGTCACCCGTTCAAGCCAAAACTGACTCACATCGACTTCGTTCGCGCGTAATCGCCGACATCGTCGAAAAAAAACCCCGCCATGCGGGGTTTTTTTATGGGCAAATTATTTACCGCTCATTCTGCGCTGGAGCTGATCGCGAAGATTAGGCGGGGTGCCTTTAATGGTCAGGGTATCCGTGGCCGGGTCCCAGAAGATGCGCTCGCCCAATAGCATGGCATCGAAGTTAATGGTCAGGCCGCCGCCGCTACCCGCATATTTGGTTAGCTGGCGTAACGTACTGCGGTCTGCCGGAAAACTCTCTTCGAGCTCATAGCCTTTTTCGGCGGTAAAGTCCTGGAAGCTGACTTCACTGACACCGGCTAACTCTTTCGATAAAGACGCCAGCTCAATTTCTTCGCCCGCCTGCAACTGCTCATTGCAGTAGGTATAGACCTGCTTACGGACCTCCTGGCGCTCAGACTTATCCAGCTCGGCTTGCGCGGTAAAGTCATCCACCGCCTGCAGCAGGCCACGGTTCTGAGCTTTTGCGTTTAATCCTTCACTGGCACCCAGGAAGTCCATAAAGAAATCAGAAACCTTTCGCCCTACCCGCCCTTTCAGGAAGGTCAGATAACGGCTGGACTCCGGGTTGGTTTCCCATTCGGTTAAATCAATACGCGCCACGATATCGGCGTGGTTGATGTCCAGATAATGCGTTGCACTGATGTCCAGCTGTTCGTTGACGCGCATGCTGCTGAGGTTGTTCAACACCGTTATCAACAGATATTCGACAGCCAGGTAGCGGTAATGACAGAAGAGCACCACGCCGCCGTCAGCAAACGGGTACTTCACCAGTTCATCACGCAGGCGTCCGGTCGCTGCACGGCTAAAGGCCAGAAAATCCTCTTCACCCTGACGTTGCTGGCGCAGAGCTTCTGCCAGTTCGCTCTCTTCATTAAACATGCCATAGGCTTTATTTTTGGCGCTGTAGACCCGGTGTAACTCGGCAACCATCTCCTCAACGGGGGCTGTCGGTTCCAGCAGTGAATCGCGCAGCACCAGCTCAAGATTCTGCTCATCGCGCTTGATAAGCTGATGCAGGGCAATCTGGTTGATATCCAGACTCATGATAAACTCTCCTTTGTGACCGGGCGGTATTCAACCATCCCCCAGGCAACTGTGCAACCGCTGATAAAAAAGCAGAAAAAAAGCTGTTGCTACGGTAATATGTTGGACTTTATGAATAAACAGATTTCGATTTATGCCACAGATTTCCCGTTATAGTGATGAACACGTAGAGCAACTGCTGAGTGAACTGGCCCAGGTGCTGGAGCAGCATAAGACACCAACCGATCTTTCCCTGATGGTTCTTGGGAACATGGTGACGAATTTGATCAATACCAGCGTTGCACCCGCTCAGCGCCAGGCTATCGCAAAGTCTTTCGCTCAGGCTCTGCAATCGTCTGTTAATGACGATAAAGCGCACTAAGGTAAACAGCGACATTATATGGTGACTCATCGTCAGCCCTACCGAGAAAAAGTCTCCCAGATGGTTAGCTGGGGGCACTGGTTCGCCCTGTTCAATATTCTGTTGTCCATGGTGCTCGGTAGCCGCTATCTCTTTGTTGCCGACTGGCCGACAACCCTCGCCGGACGAATTTATTCTTACCTGAGCGTTGTCGGGCATTTTAGTTTTTTGGTCTTTGCGACCTATCTACTGATTTTATTTCCTCTCACGTTTGTTGTGATGTCGCAACGTCTGATGCGCGCGCTCTCCGCCATTCTGGCGACCGTGGGCATGACGCTTTTACTTATCGACAGTGAAGTTTTTACCCGTTTCCATCTCCATCTCAATCCCATCGTCTGGGAACTGGTGATTAACCCCGATCAGAATGAAATGGCCCGCGACTGGCAGCTTATGTTTATCAGCGTGCCGGTTATCCTGCTGATTGAGATGCTGTTTGCGACGTGGAGCTGGCAAAAACTGCGCAGTCTTACTCGCCGCCGCCATTACGCGAAGCCGGTGGCCGGGTTCTTCTTCGTGGCGTTTGTCGCCACCCATGTGATGTACATCTGGGCTGATGCCAATTTTTATCGCCCCATTACCATGCAACGTGCGAATCTGCCGCTCTCGTATCCGATGACAGCACGCCGTTTTCTTGAGAAGCACGGTTTGCTTGATGCGCAGGATTACCAGCGTCGCCTGGTCGAACAGGGGAATCCTGAGGCCGTGTCGGTACAGTACCCTCTCAGCGATTTGCGCTATGTGGATATGGGGCCTGGCCATAATGTGCTGCTGATTACCGTCGACGGGCTGAACTACTCCCGTTATGAAAAGCAGATGCCGCAACTCGCCGCTTTTGCCGGGCAGAACATTAACTTTACGCAACATATGAGTTCAGGAAATACCGCAGATAACGGTTACTTCGGCCTTTTCTATGGCATTTCCCCGGCGTATATGGATGGCGTGTTATCTGCCCGCGTGCCCGCCGCACTGATCACTGCGCTTAATCAGCAGGGCTATCAGCTGGGTCTTTTCTCTTCAGATGGCTTTAGTAGCGCGCTTTACCGGCAGGCACTGCTTTCTGATTTCTCCCTGCCTGCAGCGAGAAAACAGAGCGATGCGCAGACCGCCGATCAGTGGATTGACTGGCTGGGTCGCTACGCGCAGGATGAAACCCGGTGGTTCTCATGGGTCGCTCTGAACGGCACCGGTTCCCAGGACAGCAATCAGCAAAACTTTACCCGCCGCTACAGCCATGCGGTGAGCGATGTCGATACGCAGATAGGTCGCCTGCTGACTACGCTGCGTGACGCCGGCAAACTGGAGAATACCGTGGTCATTATTACCGCCGGTCACGGTATGCCAGCCGCGAAAGCTAAAAATGATTTTGCGTGGTCCCGTGAAAACCTCCAGGTGCCGTTAGTGATCCACTGGCCGGGTACGCCTGCCCAGCGCATCAACAAGCTGACCGATCATAAAGACATCATGACCACGCTGATGCAGCGCCTGCTGCATGTCAGCACACCAGCTAATGAGTATTCACAAGGACAGGATCTGTTTAACGCCACCCGTCGCCATAACTGGGTCACGGCGGCAAGCAACAACGCACTGGCGATAACCACCCCGCAAATGACATTGTTGCTCAATCAGAACGGCAATTATCAGACCTGGAACGTTCAGGGCGAGAAGGCAGAAGATCAGAAACCACAACTCAGCTTACTGTTGCAGGTTCTGACGGATGAAAAACGATTTATCGCTAACTGATTGATTAATTATGAATCACTCAGTTAATCGGTACTTGCAATCATCTGTGAAAAGGGTACTATTAGCGCCACAAATCGGCACGTAGCGCAGCCTGGTAGCGCACCGTCATGGGGTGTCGGGGGTCGGAGGTTCAAATCCTCTCGTGCCGACCAAAATATCCCTTAAAAAAACCAACCTTTCACGGTTGGTTTTTTTATGCCTGCACTTTGCCAGTGGCGTAAGTAAGGTGAAACTGATTTAGATAACCTGGCCCCTTTACTCATCCACCCTGTTACGCAAACACCGATCAGCCCATTTACTACATGTCCTGCCAACTCCTCGCACGCATACGCGTTACCATCCAGTGCCTGCCGTGCAACCGAACGACTGGCAGCGCCGAATTTGTAGCGCATACAAACTCAGAAACGCTCGCCCAACATACGGACTCAAAATGAACCAACAAAAAGCGGCTTTACCACATCGTTGCTAACCCGACCATGCTTACAAAAAGGATATTCTCCGAGTACTCTTTGAGTTCGTTAAGATAGCTATCATCACTATTTTTCAGCATTTCAATCGCGGAGGCAGCGCTTTCTGCTTCAGCCTCAAAATGATGTTTTTTGTAGCCGTGTCTTTTAAGAAGTGCAGCTGCGTCCTTATCCACACTCTCTTTAGTAAATACACGTGCGCAGGAATCATTGTAATAAAAAACATAAACAGTCATTTACACCTCCACGGATCAGGCCAATGTGCCGAGGTTCCTAAATTAACTTTTTTAACAGGGGGAGACTGACTGGTGGGATCAAATTACCTACTAATATCATTGATGAATATGTAACAGTTTTACACGGCGGAAGATGACGCCTTTCGGCTACCCCCACCTCTTTCTTCAGGCAATATTCATTCGCCCCCTTTAGGTTCCTCATCGCAGGTAGTTCATCAACCATGCCGGTTGTTTTTTATCGCGGCTATTTACCGGCTTCTTACCCCCGCCCCTTCTCATGATGTTTTCACTAATGTGTGCCAGGCGGCATTCTTTTACCGATAAAATGACCTAAGCTCGTTGGCACTTGCGTGCACATAAGCTGACTACCGTGTAAGACGGGGGATTCGATGAAAAATGTCATCATAAGCATGATTGCCAAAATTTCTAAAATGGACGCAGAAGCAAAACAGCTTACGGCGCGTGTTGAAGCACAATCACTGTTACTCAGCGCACTGATGCTGACCATAGGCAAAAACGGCGGCGTTCGCGATATCATCGACAATGTAAAAAAGGCGATAAACACAGCCGTTGACGCAGCGGAAAGCCCCCTTAAATCGGACGCAGAGATGTTGCTTACTGAGTTTACAGAACTGCTCTCCGTCACCCGCCTGCTGGATGACGCCGATGCCGAGATTGACTACCAGTCACTGAATAACCAGCTTTCTGACTCCAGTCAGTAGGCCTGACCTGAGAACGCTGAGAGGCAAACCAGGCCCCCTCTCTCCGACGGCGTTGTTACGATCCTGTCAAGGGGACAGGAGCGATGCGCAGGGGCGTCAAAGAGGATCGTTAAATGCAATCAGTACTCACGCAAATAAAGATCCTCTTATCCAGAAGCCGCAGAGGGAAGTATCGCGGTAACTGCCATAAAAAGGCGAGCGGTACAGGTGTCTCTTCCCGGGCGGATGCGGGTTACAGCGCGATATCCGAGACCGGTTCGTTATCTGCAGGCACGACCTGCGCAGGTTTACGTACCGGTGGGGTGACATCGGCAATCAGCGATTCATCGCACTTAAGCCCCAGCACACGGCTGGTGTACTGCGACTCTTCACTGGCAGCGTCGGTGTTACCATCCAGCTGTACGCCGAGGAACGGGATGATCCTTTTGAGCGTAGCCTGCCATTCTGGTGAGGCCACTTTTTCCGGGAACACTTTTTCCATCAGCTCCAGCATAATCGGGGCCGCCGTGGACGCGCCTGGTGAGGCACCCAGCAGAGCGGCAATGGTTCCTTCTTTGTCGCTGACGACTTCCGTGCCAAGGCGCAGCACGCCACCTTTTTTCCCGTTACGCTTAATGATTTGCACCCGCTGACCCGCCTGCCACAAACGCCAGTCCTCTTTTTTGGCAAGGGGATAATATTCACAGAGCGCGTCAAAACGGTCGTCGTCGTTCTGCAATACCTGGTTGACCAGATACTTCACCAGACCAAAGTTCGTCAGTCCGACGCTGACCATAGGCAGGAAGTTAGAACGGTTGGTTGAACCAAGCAGATCCCACAACGAACCATTTTTCAGGAAACGGGTAGAGAAGGTAGCAAAAGGTCCGAAGAGCACCACGCGTTTACCATCGATGATACGGGTGTCGATATGGGGAACCGACATCGGTGGCGCCCCTACGGATGCCTGACCGTAGACCTTCGCCAGATGGTGATTCACCACGTCCGGATTTTCCGACACCAGGAACTGTCCTCCCACCGGGAACCCGGCGTAGTCTGCCGCTTCCGGAATGCCCGATTCCTGCAGCAGTTTCAGCGCGGCTCCCCCTGCGCCAATGAAGATAAACTTCGTCTTCACCACCTGCTCTATGCCCGAATGCTTACCGGCAATGGTGACGTTCCAGGTGTTGTCCGCGTTGCGTTTAATCGCGCGCACTTCGCTGCCCAGTTTCAGCGAAAAGTTCTCTTTTTTCTGCAGCGATGTAATCAGCTGGCGAGTTATCTCGCCGAAGTTGACGTCGGTGCCGATCTCCGTGCGCGTGGCCGCCACTTTCTGCTGGGGATCGCGCCCTTCCATCACCAGCGGCGCCCACTGTTTAATCTGGTCGTGGCTTTCGGAGTAACGCATACCACGGAACAGCGAGCTTTGCTGCAATGCCTTATAACGGGCACGCAGGAAATTCACGTTTTCATCGCCCCACACCATGCTCATGTGCGGAACGGTATTAATAAAGGAGCGGGGATTGCTCAGCACACCGGTTTCCACCTGATGCGCCCAGAACTGGCGAGAGATACGAAACGCTTCGTTAATCTCAATCGCCTTCTTGATACTGATAGAACCATCCTGGTTTTGCGGGGTGTAGTTCAGTTCCATTAACGCAGCGTGCCCGGTACCGGCATTGTTCCAGCCGTTGGAGCTCTCTTCCGCCAGGGCATCCAGCCGCTCGACCATGGTGATTGACCAGTTGGGCTCCAGCTCCTGGAGGTAGGTCCCCAACGTGGCGCTCATGATCCCACCACCGATTAAAAGCACATCCGTTTCCTGCGCTTTCGACGCGTTAGCTTTTGCCGCCGCTGAGACAGCATTAAGCCCGACAGCCATCGAAAACAGCTTGGCAGTCATTCTTTTCATGATGTTATTGCCTTACTTTTAGTGCTGCTTTATTAGCATTTATCGCGGGTAAACTTGTTAGCGAGACTAACCTAGCACTTAAAACGGCGTTTTTAAATAATGTTTAAACATTAAATAGTCATTATATAAATGTTACTAATAAGTTGCTTTTTAGCATTAAAAATAACCGTTTTTACTGGCATTGTGGTTTGATTATCAGTACTATTTTGCCCCTTAATAAAACCGAGGCACTCATATCTTTTTGTTATGCTTTTGGTCACTTTCCAGTCCGAGAAGTCATGTCTGAAAAAATAAACGGTTCTTCTGACCTCGTAAGTGAGGTTCTGCGTTCGCCCCGGCGGTTGACACGCGAAACGCTGGCGGGCGTTATCACTGCACTGGCACTCATTCCTGAAGTTATTTCATTTTCGGTGATTGCCGGGGTCAGCCCGATGGTGAGCCTGCTGGCCTCCGTTGTGCTGTGCATCAGTATGTCTGTTCTGGGTGGCCGTCCGGCAATGGTGACGGCGGCGGCAGGTTCCGTCGCGCTGGTTATTGGGCCGATGGTTCACCAGCATGGGGTGAACTACATCCTGCCAGCAGTCGTGCTTGCGGGTGTGATTCAGATTATTTTCGGTGTGACACGGATGGCACGCCTGATGCGCTTTATCCCGCAGTCGGTCATGACCGGCTTTGTCAATGCGCTGGGCATTCTGATTTTCTTTGCTCAGGTGCCACATTTCTGGAGCCGCGACCCGCTAATTCTGGCGCTTTTCGCGCTAACGCTACTGATAGTGCTGTGGTGGCCGCGCTTTGTTAAAAGCATTCCGGCACCGCTGGTGGCGATTGTGGTCCTGACGCTATTCTCGTTTTATAGCGGGCAATCTCTGCCGACCGTCGGTGACGCAGGCCCGATGCAGGGTGGTCTGCCAGGGTTCACTCAGTGGCTGGTTCCCCTGAACCTCGACACGCTCGCAATAGTCTGGCCCTGTGCGCTGAGCATTGCGTTTGTTGGCCTGCTGGAATCCCTCCTGACTGCGCGTCTGGTGGATGACATCACCCATACCCCTTCCAGCAAAAGCCGCGAAAGTACCGGCCTTGGCATTGCAAATATTCTGGCCGGTTTTTATGGCGGGATTGCTGGTTGCGCGATGATCGGTCAGACCATTGTTAACGTCGAGATGGGCAAAGGCCGTAGCCGGGTATCAACGCTGGCAGCGGGCCTGGTTCTGCTGCTATTGGTCACCGCTTTAAGCCGGGTGATGGCAGAAATTCCGATGGTCGTGCTGGCCGGTATTATGGCGCTTGTCGCTGTCAAAACCTTTAACTGGAAGAGTATTCAACCCGGAACGCTCCGGGTTGCGCCTGTTGCCGAAACCCTGGTCATGCTGGTCACCGTTGTGGCTACCATCACGACCGATAACCTGGCGATTGGCGTTGTCGCTGGCCTGATTACGATGGCCATCCTGCCAGCCCGTTTGCATACCAAACGTGGTGCTACAGCAGAAAAAGTGTCGCCAGTCCAAGAAAAATAAAGAACCCCCCGGTGTCGGTAATAGCGGTAATAAGCACGCTGGAACCGACTGCCGGGTCACGACCCAGGCGCATCATTACCATAGGTATAGTCACGCCCATCAGTGCCGCCACCAGCAAATTCAGGACCATCGCCAGCGTCATTACGCCTCCCAGCGCAATGTCACCGTAAAGCAGCCAGGTCACGCCCCCCATGATCCCGCCCCATACCAGACCATTTATCAGCGCCACGCCCAGCTCACGGAAAATTAAAAACCGAAAGTTCCCCGGCTGGATAGTTTTCAATGCCAGCGCACGGACAATCATCGTGATGGTTTGATTCCCCGTATTGCCGCCAATGCCGGCGACGATAGGCATCAGAGAGGCCAGTGCCACCAGCTGCGAAATGGTGTGCTCAAAACCATCAATAACCCGTGAAGCAATAAACGCAGTGCACAGATTGATGGCCAGCCATGCCCAGCGGTTTTTCACCGCACGGGTTACCGGAGCAAAGACATCCTCTTCACTGCTGAGCCCTCCCATGCGACGCAGATCGTTATCCGTTTCTTCATAGACCACGTCAATAATTTCATCGATGGTCAGGCGACCCAGCAGTTTACCGTCCGGTTCCACCACCGCCGCACTGATTAAGTTATCGCGCTCGAAGGTTCGGGCCGCATCTTCCGCATCTTCATGGGGGGAAAATACCACTGGTTCGGCGTTCATCACCTCGTCGACGCGCCTGTCACCTGTGTTAAGCAGGATAGTCTGAAGAGCCAGTTCACCGACCAGTATGCCATCCTCTCCGGTGACAAAGAGTTTGTCGGTGTTTTCAGGCATCGAACGACGCTGGCGTAAATCATGCTGGACCGTTTCGAGGGCCACATCCGGTCGGACGGTGATCACCTCAAACTCCATGATGGCCCCGACACAATTTTCCTGATACCGCATCACCTGATAGACGCGGGCACGCTCTGCTGCGGGTAGTGTTGCCAGCAGCCGGCCGGTGAGGTTACGTGGCAGATGTTGTACCAGCCAAATCTGCTCATCAATATCGAGAGTTTCAAGCGCATTCAGCAACGCTTTATCGCTCATCTCCTCAACCAGGTCTTCCCAGACGCTGACGGAGGCCTCAAGGAGAATTTTGCCGCGCTTCTCATCTTCTACCGTGCGCCAGAGGGCGTGACGTCCTTCAACCGGCAATCCTTCGAGGGTGTCGGCTAAATACGGGGGCGGCAGGTGCGAGACCAGAGCCTTTACTTCATTAATGTCACTGGTCAGTGCATGCGCATCAACCTGCTCTGCCAGGGTCAGTTCTCCACGCAACGCTGCGGTGAGGGCTTTATGGGTGGTAAGTAACCAAATCAGGCGAGCGCGTTCCTGATCGCGTAAGCGGGCGCTCTTTTTGGTGATAACAGACATAACAACGTCCCTGCAAAGTAATCCGGCAGGCTTAAGCATAGCGGCAGGTTGTGTAAAAAAAACTAAACGAGAAGCGTGAGTGGGGAAAAAACAGACAGCGCCCCCGCAAGAGAGGGCGCTATAGCTTATGCGGTACGGGCGACGGCGTCCCGGGAGGCCTGCGCACGCTCTTCGCCGGTCAGCTCGCTGAGCTGCCCGTTACGCATCTCAAGCAGGCGATCGGCATGGACAAAGTAGTGATCGTCGTGGCTGATGGCGAAGATAGTCTTGCCCATCTCCTGCATCAACGGCAGCAGGATCTGATAGAACTCACGCCGGAAATGAGGATCCTGGTCTGCGGCCCACTCATCAAGCAGCAAGATGTCGCGTTCTTCGGCCAGCGCCAGGAGCAGAGCCACCCGCTTCTTCTGCCCTTTCGATAATTTAAGATCGAGGATTTTACCGTCTTTAAGCGTCAGTTTATGCGACATCTTCAGCTGGTAAAGCCATTTATCCACCAGCTGCGGGTTAGCCTGCTCCCCCTGCGGCCCCAACAGCTGATCGAACAACCAGACGTCGGTGAAAACAGCCGAGAAGAGTTTGCGATAATCTTCCGGTTTTTCCTGGGCCAGAGGTTTGCCATCGAGCAGAATTTCACCGGAGGAGGGTTGGTACAGCCCGGTGAGCAGCATGGCAAGCGTGGATTTTCCGCTGCCGTTTCCGCCAATCAGGAACACCTGCTCACCGCGCTTCAGGGTCAGGTTAACAGGCCCCACGGAAAAGGTATTGTCCTGGTAGGCGAAGGTCACATCGCGCAGTTCAAGCGTCTTCCAGTCCGGGTAACGTTGCGGGCGGGGAAAGTCGGCTTTATAAGGCGTCAGTGAGAATTGTTTGAGCTTATTGAAAGCGACCTGAGCGCTGAGCAGCGTAGGTAACGCGCCTACGGCAGAGAGCAAGGGAGTGCGCAGGAAGAGCAGCGTCAGCGAGTAGGTCGCCGCCACGTTGGTATCGGCCCAGCCCAGACTGTTTGCCATCCAGAAGACAAGGCCTATCGCCCCCAGCATCATAATGTTCGACCAGTTCACCGCACTCAGGTGGAAGGTGTCAGCACGAATAATATGGTGACGATATTCACGGGCATCAGGAAGGTAGAGATGGTTAAAGATATGTTCGGCACGTTCCCGGTTGAGGGTCAGCTCTTTACGGCCTTCCAGTACGGTCTGAAAATCGTTGTACAGCTTGTCTTCGGTTTCACGTAAGGTCGCAATATGTTTATAAACGCGCGACACCAGCACAAAGCCGCCCCAGATAGTAATAGCCATCCATACAGCGGTGATCACCAGCATTTTACCTGATAACCATGCCAGATAAGCCGAGGAACCTACCGTCAGGATTATTCCCTGCACCAGCTCCGGCAGACGTACAAAAGCAATAGTGATGTTGCGCACATCGCTGGTCAGCCCGGCAAGCAACGACGCGCTACCCAGCTGTTCAATACGTTCAATGGGGGTATCGAGGATGCGCTTTATGAACTCGCTGCGCATACGATAAACAAAGTGATGACCAAGAGCCGTCAAGGCCAGTTGCGATCCCAGCGTAACGGCCATTAACAGCAGCAACAGCCCCAGGAACTCCGGTAACACAGCAAGCGAAATGTCTACGGTTTCGATTAAACGCAGATTGATAAAGGCAATAAGACCAATGCCAAGCGCCGCGCTCAGTAACGTCAGCGCGAGAACGGCAATAAACGGCCAGCGATACTGACGCCAGACCAGCAAAAGAAGTTCCATAGCAACAACCTGTCAACATAAACAGCCCGCAGTTTAAACGGCTCGCCGTTTACATCAAGAATAATTCTTATTTTTATTCGCCTTTCCGGGCCTGACGAAAAGTGAGGTTGTACCGGCACTCGCCCGTCGCCGGGTGATGCCCCCGTTTCAGGGGAGAAATGCCATGATAGAAAAGCCGGGATTCACCTCCCCAGACCACCACGTCACCGTGTTCAAGCAGCAGCCGCTTAAGCGGATCGCTGCGCCTGAGTCCGCCAAACTGGAAAATCGCCGGTAAGCCCAATGAGACGGAAACAATAGGGGCGCGTAAATCGGGTTCGTCTTTATCCTGATGTAACGAGAGTTTTGCGCCAGGAACATAGCGGTTAATCAGGCAGGCATCCGGGGTGAAATCCGCATACCCCGCCGCCACGGCGGCATCATGGCAAAGCGTCGTGAAAACGGTCGGCATGGCAGGCCAGGGGAGACCGGTTTGGGGATCGACAGCAGAGTAAAGGTAACCGCGAGGATCTGTGGTCCAGCCAACTTCGCCACAGTTAGTCATCGCCACCGACATGGTGTAGCCCCCCGGCGTGACCATGTGGCGTAGCGGTGAACGCTGCGTAACCTGCGCTATACCTTCGAGCAGCGCCCCGGCCCGCGTGAGCGCAAAGCGTCGTAGCACCACCGCACCGGGAGCCAGCTCCTCCTGCCAGGGCACTTCATCGGGAAATAAATCTAACATCCTCTCTCCTTCTCTTCGGCTTCCTGTTGCAGTAATCGCGCTTTGCGCGTAGCTCCCCAGCGATAGCCCGACACGCCGCCATCCGCACGGACGACCCGGTGACAGGGCACCACAATTGCCAGGGTGTTTGCCCCACAGGCGCGTGCGACAGCGCGCACCGCCGTGGGTTTACCAATCCGGGTTGCCAGCGTCTGGTAACTGATGGTCTGGCCGGGGTCGAGAGCACGTAACGCCTGCCACACCTGAAGCTGGAAAGCCGTACCACGCAGATCCAGGGGCAGCGAAAAAGGCGAACGCGGATCGTTAATCCGCCTAACCACCTCAGCAACCCGGCCGGCAAAGTCCACGCTGCCCGGTTCGCGCTGCGCATGAGGGAAAATCTGCTGAAGTTCGGCCAGTAGCGCCGCCTCGCTGTCCGCCAGCAGGACGGCGCAAATGCCGCGCTCGCTTTCTGCCACCAGACAGTGACCTAATGAACAGCGGCTAAGCGCGTAGTACACAGCGGTGTTATTACCGCCCCGCCGGTACTGGCTGGCGGTCATACCCAATGCCGCATCGGCCTGTCGGTAGTAGCTGCTGTTATCCGGAAAGCCTGCCGCCAGTACGGCCTCAGTGATGGTATGACTCTGCGTTAACGTACTTTGCAGGCGTCGGGCGCGCCAGGCTTGCTGCCAGTTTTTAGGCGTCATCCCGGTTACATGCTTAAAAAGTCGGTGGAAATGCCAGGGGCTCATCGCCACCGCGTTCGCCAGCGCATTCAGGCTGACGGGGGTATCCTGTTCCAGCAGACGACAGGCCTGTTCTACCTTCGCCTGACGCTGAAGCAGCGGATCGAGTTTATGGGGCTGACAGCGTTTGCAGGGGCGAAAGCCGGCGCTAAGGGCGGCGTCGGCATCCGGATAAAATGCAACGTTTTCCCGCAACGGGCGGCGTGAACGGCAGGACGGGCGACAAAAAATGCCGGTCGTGCGTACCGCAAAAACAAACTGCCCGTCATAACGACTATCCCGCGCGCAGACAACCTGCCAGCGCGGGTCATCAGCGTGGGGGGCAACGGAAAGCGATGTGGCTGTTTTCATCTCAGGCTCCTCGTTCAAGTCTAGCTCCACTTTGCGCGCGCGCCCGAGCGAAAAAACCCGCAATCTTGCTCTCTAATTTTTTTCTGTTAGCAAAAACGCTGAAAATTGTGGCGACATCCAGTGGGTAAAGCGATCGCCTTCGCGACTTACCATGTAGACAGCCAGACCTTCGCGCCGGGCGACAGCCTGCGCTTTTTCCTTACCCAGTACCATCAGACCGGTGTCCCAGGTGTCGGCCTCCAGCGCCGTCGGCGCGATTACCGTAACCGACACCAGATTATGCTCGATGGGCCTGCCCGTTTTCGGATCTATCACGTGAGAGATACGTTTCCCATCAAGCTCATAATAGTTGCGGTAGCTGCCTGAGGTGCTGATGCCATGACCGTTAATGTCGACCACGGCTTCCACCGCGTTTTCCCGGTCCGTCGGTTTTTGAATCGCTACGCGCCAGGGTGTTCCCTGTGCATTCATACCCCGGCTGACCAGCGCCCCCCCCACCGAGACGAGATAGCGTGAAATCCCTTCACGCTCCATCAGCGCCGCAAGATGGTCGGCAGCGTAGCCCTCCCCGACCGTCGAGAGATCAACAAACAGACCCGGCAGGTCCTTTTGCAGATACTGCTGCTGAGTCTGGTTAATGACCTTAAGGTGCTGTAAACCGGTTTGGGCTTTTGCCGCGTCGATTTGCGCCTGAGTGGGCGTCTTCACTGGCTGTTTATCGGGGCCAAAGCCCCATAAATTAACCAGTGGTCCAATGGTCACGTCCATTGCGCCATCGGTTTTTGCCCCGATGCGCAATGACATTGTGACGATATCCGCCATCGCTTCGCTCACCGGCCAGGGCTCAGGCGTGGTGGCATGGTTAAACTGCATCAGGGCAGAATCCTGTTTCCAGGTCGACAGCAGCCTGTCATCGCTGTCGAGCAGGGTCTGAATTTTTGCCACCAGGGCTTTTTTCTGCTCAGGCGTGGTCGCAGGTAGACTCACTCGCCAGAAGGTTCCCATGGTCTTACCTTCCAGCACCGTTTGCTGTTCCGGTTTCGGGGAGGTGTTATCACATCCCATAAGAGTAACAAGCACAAGCAGGATGCCCGCGCGCCAGAAGGTTGTCGCCATCGTTATGTCTCCCTGATTTCTGGTCGAAAGCCTACACCAAAATGCCCGCCTTGTGAGGCGGCAAACAGGCATAAAAAAAGGGGCCTTGCGGCCCCTTCATCTAACCTGTGCGGCTTAGAACTGGTAAACCAGGCCCAGGCCAACCACGTCGTCGGTGTTGGTGCCGGTACGACGGGTAAAGGAGTTGTCATCCAGCAGGTTGATTTTGTAATCAACATAGGTAGACATGTTTTTGTTGAAGTAGTAAGTCGCGCCGACATCTACATATTTCAGCAGATCCTGGTCGCCGTAGTTACGGGTACCGTTGGTGACGTCTTTACCTTTGGACTGCAGGTAAGCGATGGACGGACGCAGGCCGAAGTCGAACTGGTACTGTGCCACCACCTCGAAGTTCTGGGCTTTGTTAGCAAAGCCATAGTCAGTGCTGCCGTTCTGGGAGTTACCGAAACGGGTCGCATTGTAAGTCTGGGAGTACTGTGCTGCCAGGTAGAGGTTATTGGCATCATATTTCAGGCCGCCGCTGTAGACGTCCGCACGATCGCCATCACCGTAAACGCCTGCTTCATTTTGATCAGCGGTACGTTTGGAGGAGGACATCGCTGCACCTGCGCTGAAGCCTTCGCCCAGATCGTAGGTCAGGGACATGCCATAGCCGTCGCCATTCTGTTTCAGGGTGCTGCGACCGGTATCGTTTTCACCGCTGGCGCTGCCGTTTTTGCCCTGATATTGCAGAGCAAAGTTCAGGCCATCAACCAGACCGAAGAAGTCAGTGTTACGGTAAGTGGCAACGCCATTCGCACGCGACTGCATGAAGTTATCTGCGCCATAGGTGTCTCCACCGAATTCAGGCAGAACGTCAGTCCAGGACGTTACGTCATAGATAACACCGTAGTTACGACCGTAGTCGAAAGAACCGGCATCGGCTACACGGATACCTGCGAACGCCAGACGGGTCCAGGCCTGGTCGCTTGAACCTTCGGCGTCGTTAGCCTGAACGTTGTATTCCCACTGGCCGTAGCCGGTCACCTGGTCATTAACCTGGGTTTCACCTTTGAAGCCGAAACGTACATAAGTCTGATCGCCATCAGAACCCGCGTCATCGGAGAAATAATGCAGGCCATCAACTTTGCCGTATAAATCTAATTTATTGCCGTTTTTGTTATAAATTTCTGCTGCATTAGCGGTACCTGCTACCAGCAAGGCTGGTACCAGAAGGGACAGTGCTTTAACTTTCATGTTATTAACCCTCTGTTATATGCATTTTTATTGCCACTGCTTACTGATCGCATCCTCTCATCAGTCGGCGATTTCATTTTCCTTAAAAATACAGAATAATCCAATGAGAATATGATACTAATATTTTGAAGATGTTTCACATTTGCAAGAGATGTTTCATTTTGTAATTCTCAGGGAACTTTTTTAAGCACAAATAGCTAAAGAATAAAGCACTAAACAACAATTTATAATAAAAAACATTTTAAAATCATATGATTATGCAATGCATAATTTTTTAGCACTGATTGCAAAACCTAAAACTAAAAACGCCATTAGTATTAATACCGCTATCATCATTAACTTTATTTATTACCGTCATTCGATTCTGAATGTCCGTTTATCCCTATTATGACCGAATGCAATGCATTCGGTTTTTTTTTGCCCATCATCGAAATCCATTCGATTTATCCTAAAAATCGATAATTTGTAATGACTATTAATTAATCAGACCCCATGCCACAAAATCGCCCCTTCATTATTTTTAAATTAATATCTTGGTAATTTGTGCGGTTTACTTCAGTGACAGGGGAAATATTGCGCATTATTCGCACATATTGTGCAATTTCTACCGCATCGTTTAAAAAAGAGGCTTTTCTTTTGCTGGCCAGGCACTTGCCTGTAAGAGGGTCTGGAAATTCATTGCGTACCCGATATACTGCCTGCAGTACACTGCTCTGCAACATAACATCTACAGGACTGCCACGACTGCTGGCTGGCTCGTATGGCATGGCAGCAATAATGTCTCAACGCAGGCGTTGAGTTTCTTCTGCAGTGCTGTCATTACGGGTTTATACACACGAATGAGTCGATCGGACACCATGATCCCTGGCAAGTTTTCCCTGATACCGGGCAACATCACCCGCTTCTTCCTTCTTTTAACCATCGTTCTGCTGGTGACGATGGGTGTGATGATTCAAAGCGCCGTCAACGCCTGGCTTAAAGACAAAAGCTATCAGGTCGTTGATATCACGCACGCGATGCACAAACGGATTGATACCTGGCGTTACGCGACCTGGCAGATTTATGACAACATCGCCGCGGCGTCGTCAAACGGTAGCAGTGACGGGCTTCAAGAAACCCGGCTCAAACAGGATGTCTACTATCTGGAAAAACCACGGCGTAAAACCGAAGCGCTAATTTTCGGCTCGCATGACAGCTCAACGCTGGAGATGACGCAGCGCATCTCCTCTTATCTGGATACGCTCTGGGGTGCTGAGACCATTCCCTGGTCTATGTACTACCTTAACGGCCAGGATAACAGCATGATCCTGGTCTCTACCCTGCCGTTAAAAGATCTGTCTTCGGGCTTTAAAGAGTCGGCGATTGGCGGCATTGTTGACTCCCGACGCGCCGAGATGTTGCAACAGGCTAACGCGCTTGATGAGCGTGAGAGTTTCTCCACGTTGCGCCATCTCGCCTGGCAGAACGGGCACTACTTTACGTTGCGCACGACCTTTAATCAGCCAGGTCACCTGGCAACCGTGGTGGCCTTCGATCTGCCGATTAACGATCTCATCCCCCCTGGCATGGCGCTCGACAGCTTCCGCCTTGAAAACGATCCGACTCAAACCAATCTTCGCACTCAGGATAAAGAAGGCGCTGACAGCGTCATCATTAATTTCAACAGTTCTAAAATTGAGATAGCCTCCTCGCTGAACACCACCGGCCTGCGGCTGGTCTGGCAGGTGCCGTTTGGAACGCTTCTGCTGGATACGCTGCAAAATATTCTGCTACCGCTGCTGCTCAATATTGGCCTGCTGGCGTTAGCGCTTTTTGGCTATACCACGTTTCGCCATCAGCCGGGCCGCAGTAACGATAGCCTGGCTCCCAGTGCGAACAGTAATGAGCTGCGCATGATGCGTGCCTTTAATGAAGAGATTGTGTCACTGCTGCCACTGGGGCTGCTGGTGCACGATCAGGAGGCCAACCGCACGGTGCTGAGTAATAAAATTGCTGACCACCTGCTGCCCCACCTGAATTTGCAAAACATCACCTCGATGGCAGACCAGCATCAGGGGGTTATCCAGGCCACCATTAATAATGAACTGTATGAAATTCGCCAGTTCCGTAGTCAGGTCGCCTCCCGCACGCAGATTTTCATCATTCGCGATCAGGACAGAGAAGTGCTGGTAAATAAAAAGCTTAAACAGGCACAGCGCTTGTATGAGAAAAACCAGCAGGGACGTGCCGCCTTTATGCAGAACATTGGCGATGCCCTTAAACAGCCCGTGAACGCACTGGTCAGCGAAGCAGCCGCGCTGGGTGAAAAAGAGACAAACCAGCTTGCCAACCACGCCGAAGCGATTGCCCGACTGGTGGACGATATTCAACTGGCGAATATGCTGGAAAACGACAGCTGGAAAGGACAGTCCACCCAGTTCTCTATTCAGGATTTAATTGATGAAGTCGTGCCGCAGGTGCTGCCGGTTATCAAACGGAAAGGGCTGCAGCTTCTCATCAACAATGCGCTTCCGGCCAACGAAATGCGCCACGGCGATCGCGATGCCCTACTGAAGATCCTCCTGCTGTTGATTCACTATGCGGTGACCACCACGCAAATTGGCAAAGTCACCCTTGAGGTGAGCCGCGACGAGTCAGCGGACGATCGCCTCACCTTCCGCATTCTGGACACCGGTAACGGGGTCTCCTCCAGCGAAATAGATAACCTGCATTTCCCGTTCCTGAATGCAACCCAGGAGGATCAGTACGGTAAAGCCAACGCGCTGACCTTCTGGCTTTGTGACCAACTGGCGAGAAAGCTTGGGGGGCATCTCAACATCAAAGCCCGGGAAGAGCTAGGAACGCGTTACTCCCTGCATATGAAGATGGCCGCCCGCTCGCAGCAGGTGGAAGAAGAAGAGCGGTTACTTGACGATGTCGTCGCGATGATTGATATCACCTCCAGCGAAATCCGTAATATCGTGGTTCGTCAGCTGGAAAACTGGGGAGCAACCTGTATCTCCCCGGATGAACGACAATTAAGTCAAGAGTTTGACCTGTTTTTAACGGATAATCCGTCTAATCTTACATCCTCGGGCTTGCTTTTAAGCGATGATGAGGCGGGTGTGCGGAAAATTGGTCCCGGCCAGTTACGCGTCAACTTTAATATGAGCAATGCAATGCAGGAAGCCGTATTGCAACTCATCGAAGAACAGCTTGCCCAGGAAGAGGTAGTGGCGTCACCGCTCGGGGGCGATGCAAACGTCGAACTCCACGCCAGCGGCTATTATGCGCTGTTTGTTGACACAGTACCGGATGATGTTAAGAGGTTGTATACTGAGTCAGCGCTGAGCGATTTCGCTGCACTGGCGCAGACAGCGCACCGCCTTAAAGGGGTGTTTGCCATGCTCAATTTGGTTCCTGGTAAGCAGTTGTGTGAAACGCTGGAGCAGTTAATTCGTGAGAAGGATGCTCCAGGCATAGAAAATTACATCAGCGACATTGACGCTTACGTCAAGAGCTTGCTGTAGCAAGGTAGCCTAAATACATGAACAATATGAACGTAATTATTGCCGATGACCATCCGATTGTACTGTTCGGTATTCGTAAATCACTCGAACAAATCGAATGGGTTAATGTCGTTGGCGAATTTGAAGACTCCACAGCACTCATCAATAATCTGCCGAAACTGGACGCCCATGTTTTAATCTCTGACCTCTCCATGCCGGGCGACAAATACGGTGATGGCATCACGCTGATTAAGTATATCAAGCGTCACTTCCCTAACCTGTCGATCATTGTCCTGACAATGAACAACAACCCGGCGATCCTGAGCGCGGTACTGGATTTGGATATCGAAGGGATTGTGCTGAAACAGGGTGCGCCGACCGATCTGCCGAAAGCCCTGGCGGCGCTGCAGAAAGGCAAAAAATTTACCCCGGAAAGCGTCTCCCGTCTGCTGGAAAAAATCAGCGCAGGCGGTTACGGAGACAAGCGCCTGTCGCCTAAAGAGAGTGAAGTGCTGCGTCTGTTCGCGGAAGGCTTCCTGGTCACTGAAATTGCCAAGAAACTCAACCGCAGTATCAAGACCATCAGTAGCCAGAAAAAATCGGCCATGATGAAGCTGGGCGTTGAAAATGATATCGCCCTGCTGAACTATCTCTCCTCCGTCACCCTGACACAGACTGAGAAAGAGTAATCCTCATAACCCCGGCGCCCGCCGGGGTTTGTTTTTCTAACGTCTGCCTTTTCTGACCTGCGCGCTGTACTGAGCAAGCGTCACTTTGAGCACATCCAGCGTCACCGGTTTCGAGAGACAGCTATCCATACCCGACTCAAGGCATCGCTGTTTCTCTTCGGCCAGCGCGTTTGCCGTCACGCCAATGACGGGTAGAGCAAGTCCCATCTCGCGAATACGCTGGGTCAGTCGATACCCGTCCATGTTTGGCATATTAACGTCACTCAGGACAATATCGATTTTGTTTTTACTCATGACATTCAGGGCATCCACCCCGTCGGCGGCGGTTTTACAGTAATACCCAAGCGATCCAAGTTGATCGGCGAGCAGACGGCGGTTAATAGGATGATCGTCAACCACCAGTATCATCAGGTCATCATTTTGGGTTTCAATGTTGCCCGGTGCGGCCAGTGTATTGCTCGCCTCAGGCACATCAATTTCAATACGGTAAATATGCCCCATCAGCGCAATCACATCATGGGGCGAGGCGACACTCAGGACCCACTCCCCGGTGGCGCGTTCTAACGGTACCCCGATATGCCGACGACAGAACTGTAGCGCTGCCCTACCGCTCCAGTTTGCCGGTAACTCATCATCAGTGATAAAGGTATCCTGCCCATCCAGCTCCCGCCCGTCCCAGGTTTTCGCCACGATGCCATTATGGGCCAGCAGAGTGCGAAGATAGCTGGACAGAAACGCGTTGCGCACCGACAGCCAGCAACAGGTATTTTTCAGTCCATCCACATCCAGAGGCAATGGCGCGACGGCATTATAAAGCGGAATACGAAGAGTGAACTGACTGCCCATACCCGGTTCGGTATCAACGGAAATATCCCCGTCCATCATATTGACGAGCTTTTCACAAATCGCCAGTCCCAGTCCCGTCCCCTGGAAGTTACGTTGTACCCCTGTCCCTACCTGGAAGAAGGGGTCGAAAAGCCGCACAACCTCTTTGCCGGGGATCCCGACGCCCGTATCGCGCACGCGGATACTGAGGTAATGCTCATCGCTGCGCACGTGCAGCATAATGCAGCCGATGTCGGTGAACTTAATCGCATTACTGAGCAGGTTAGAGATAACCTGTTGCAGTCGCATCGGGTCACCATTGAGGGTGGCGGGGACATCAGGCTCAATGAAGCAGTAGAGGCCCAGCTGTTTTCGTACCACCAGCGGCGCGTAGTTCGCCGTAATGTGATTCATCACCTCGCGCGGGGAGAACTCACGCGGTTCAATTTTCAGCTGTTCCGATTCGATTTTTGAGAAATCGAGGATATCGCTAATAATCTTCAGTAACAGGCTGGAGGAGTTGTTCATGGCGGTAACCAGCCTGTCCACGCCCTGCGGCAGGGTTTTGGTTTGCAGCAGATCAAGGTTACCAATGATGCCGTAGAGTGGCGTGCGCAGTTCGTGGCTGACGGTGGCCAGGAACATCGATTTTGACTGGCTGGCCTGCTCTGCCGCCTGAGCCATCTCCTGTAACGACTCTTCCATTTTGACACGCGCAGAGACATCCACCAGAACGCAGATGGCCACGTTTTCATTCCGGTAGCGCGAATGCACAAAGCTAATCTGCAAATTGGTATTGTTACTGGTCAGCACATCGACAAAGTTAACCTGCTGCCCGCAGATGATTTGCGTTAACCGCTGTCTGTCCTCATGGGTGAGCATGTTCAGGTAATTATGCGCCAGTTCGTTACTCAAAATGTTGGTGCCATCCAGCGTGCGCAGAATACAGATCCCAACGGGCGCAGAGGCGACGATTTTACGGTTGAACTGCTCGTGCTCCTCCAGCCGCTGGGCATCCGTTTCGGCGGGAATAAAAATCCGCCGTTCGTACATACGCGCCAGGGTAAAGAGCGCCACCCCCACCAGAATATTGAGCAGCACTGCATTGAGGACCAGCATTCTGATGCGCTCAAGCACCAGATCGACCGGTACGGAGTAGACAATGCTCAGTGAGGACGGCGGCATACTCTTTTTAAGAACCAGCTCATGGAAACCAGAGCTGTATCCAAACCAGGTTCGGGTCTGCATCCAGCGCGGGTCAATCTCAAGATGGTTTTCTGGCCCGGCAAGGGAGATAAGGGGGTGGCCGTTTTCATCCAGCACCGTCACCCCCATCGGCAGGCTGCCAGGGGTGTAAAAATTCTCCATCCGAATGGACTGTTCAGTGCCCAGCAGCGCCTGAAGACGATTGCCCAGATAGACCGGCGTTAGTGCGAAGAAATACCCCACCCCCGGTCTTGCCCCCTGGCTCATCCAGTACAGATTATTACCGCGCTCTTCCTGCGGCGCGTTGCGGTATTTCATGATCCGCTCATGCAGGCTGGTCAGGGTATTATCCCGCTCAACCGGCACGTCTCGCAGGCCAAAATCCGCTACGCAGAGGTTTTCATTACCAATCAGGAAGACGCGGTTGAGATCATAGGCTGCGGAGAAATTGTCGCGCCAGTAGCGCATGAACCAGGTCAGGGATTCGAGTGAACCTCGCCAGGCGCTGCCCATGCGTGAACAGTCTGAATCGGGAAATAAGGGCTGAAACTCCGGTACTTCGCCCCTGGCATTAAGCCCACGGGTAGAGAGTATACCGTTCTCGGCGGTCAGCCGGTTTTCCGCAATATACTTCAGCTCTTTCATCACGTCCGATGTTCGCTGAATATACCGCTGGGCCTGATCGGCACTGATATTGATTTCCTGACGTATTTCCGACTCTTTATCGCGTAACGCAGTAACGATGTAGAACACCGAAAATAAGGCAATCAATAACCAGAGTACCAGCGCCAGCGCGCGGAAAAGGTAACGGGATACCTTAAGGGTACTGCGAAAAGAGACGAGGTATTTCAACCTGGGGAAGCTCCGCCTGGGGGGGTGAATAAAGTGAGGTTAAAGTAGCGTTAAAACGCTGATGCCGCAACGGAAAGAGAAAGGGCCGGATAACCGGCCCTGCTAAGTCAGATTATTCGTCAGCGTCGTTGGCTTCGTCGCCCGCGCCATCGTCAACTTCCGGGGCGATATCCTCATCCCCTTCCGCGACGCTACCGTCGATGGAGTCGAGTTCTTCGTCATCCACCGGCTCGGCCACGCGCTGCAGACCTACAACGTTTTCATCTTCCGCAGTACGGATAAGAATCACGCCCTGGGTGTTACGCCCTACCACGCTGATTTCCGATACGCGGGTACGCACCAGCGTGCCAGCATCCGTAATCATCATGATCTGGTCGGTATCAGTCACCTGCACTGCACCCACCACTGCGCCATTACGCTCGGTCACCTTGATGGAAATAACGCCCTGCGTGCCGCGCGATTTGGTCGGATATTCAGCTTCAGCGGTACGTTTACCATAACCGTTTTGTGTCACAGTCAGGATAGCACCTTCGCCGCGAGGAATGATCAGCGACACGACCTTATCTTCGCCCGCCAGTTTAATACCGCGCACCCCGGTTGCCGTACGGCCCATCGCACGCACTGCGTCTTCTTTAAAGCGCACCACTTTCCCTGCGGCAGAGAACAGCATGGCTTCGTCCTGACCTGAAGTCAGATCGACGCCAATCAGTTCATCACCCTCATTGAGGTTAACGGCGATGATACCCGCAGAGCGCGGACGGCTGAACTCAGTGAGCGCCGTTTTCTTCACGGTACCGCTGGCGGTAGCCATGAAGACGCTGACGCCTTCTTCGTATTCACGCACCGGCAGAATAGCCGTAATACGTTCATTGGCCTCCAGCGGTAGCAGGTTAACGATAGGACGACCACGCGCACCACGGCTCGCTTCCGGCAGCTGATAGACTTTCATCCAGTACAGGCGGCCACGGCTGGAGAAGCAGAGGATAGTGTCATGGGTGTTGGCCACCAGCAGGCGGTCAATGAAATCTTCTTCTTTAATGCGCGCTGCTGACTTGCCTTTACCGCCACGACGCTGCGCTTCGTAGTCGGTGAGCGGCTGATACTTCACATAGCCCTGGTGAGACAGCGTCACCACAACGTCTTCCTGATTGATCAGGTCTTCGATGTTGATGTCCGCGCTGTTGGCGGTAATTTCCGTGCGACGCGCATCGCCGAACTGATCGCGGATCAGCTCAAGCTCTTCGCGAATAACTTCCATCAGGCGATCGGCGCTACCAAGGATGTTAAGCAGTTCAGCAATCTGTTCCAGCAACTCTTTGTATTCGTCGAGCAGTTTTTCATGCTCAAGGCCGGTCAGCTTCTGCAAACGCAGATCGAGAATCGCCTGGGCCTGCTGTTCAGTCAGGTAGTACTGACCGTCACGCACGCCAAACTCAGGTTCCAGCCACTCCGGACGCGCGGCATCATCTCCAGCACGCTCCAGCATCGCTGACACATTGCCCAGATCCCAGGAGCGGGCCACCAGGCCTGCTTTCGCCTCAGCCGGGGTCGGAGCACGACGAATCAACTCAATGATCGGGTCGATATTCGCCAGCGCCACAGCCAGCGCTTCCAGAATGTGCGCACGATCGCGGGCTTTACGCAGTTCGAAAATAGTACGACGCGTCACCACTTCACGACGGTGACGAACAAACGCAGAAAGAATATCTTTCAGGTTCATGATCTTCGGTTGACCGTGGTGCAGTGCCACCATGTTGATACCGAAGGAGACCTGGAGCTGCGTCTGCGAATAGAGGTTATTCAGTACGACTTCGCCGACCGCATCGCGTTTGATCTCAATAACGACACGCATACCGTCTTTATCAGACTCGTCACGCAGCGCACTGATACCTTCAACGCGTTTTTCTTTGACCAGCTCGGCGATTTTCTCAATCAGGCGTGCTTTGTTCACCTGATACGGAATTTCATGCACGATGATGGTTTCACGGCCTGTTTTGGCGTCCGCTTCGACCTCCGCGCGCGCGCGGATATAAATCTTGCCACGGCCGGTACGGTAGGCCTCTTCAATACCACGGCGACCATTGATGATCGCCGCCGTCGGGAAGTCCGGGCCAGGAATGTGTTCCATCAGCCCTTCAACGCTGATGTTTTCATCGTCGATATAGGCCAGACAGCCGTTAATGACTTCTGTCAGGTTATGGGGAGGAATGTTGGTTGCCATCCCTACGGCAATACCGGATGAGCCGTTCACCAGCAGGTTTGGCACCCTGGTCGGCATAACATCGGGGATTTTTTCCGTGCCGTCGTAGTTATCGACAAAATCGACGGTCTCTTTTTCAAGATCGGCCATCAGCTCGTGCGCGATTTTCGACATACGGATTTCCGTATAACGCATCGCGGCGGCGGAGTCGCCATCTACCGAGCCAAAGTTACCCTGGCCATCAACCAGCATGTAACGTAAGGAGAATGGCTGTGCCATACGAACGATGGTGTCATAAACGGCGGTATCACCATGAGGGTGGTATTTACCGATGACGTCACCCACGACACGGGCAGATTTTTTGTAGGCTTTGTTCCAGTCATTGCCCAATACGTTCATGGCGTAAAGTACGCGACGGTGAACCGGTTTTAAGCCATCGCGGACATCTGGTAACGCGCGGCCAACAATGACCGACATGGCGTAATCCAGATAGGAGCTTTTCAGCTCTTCCTCGATGTTAACCGGTGTAATTTCTCTCGCAAGGTCGCTCATCTAACCGCTATCCCTCTACTGTATCCCGGATTCAAAGGTCGCAAATTATAACACAACCGTAATGAATCAGGTAAAGGGAAAGACCCCGTGCAACGCTTTATTCATGCCTGCGGGCTGTTATACTCATCCGTCTTGAAAAAAAAGGAGTCATTGCGCCCATGAATGCCGAAAAAACATCGGATGCTCAAAACGTTGACCAGGCTGAAATCGCCAAATTTGAAGCCGTGGCATCACGTTGGTGGGATCTGGAGGGGGAATTTAAACCCCTGCATCGCATCAACCCGCTGCGTCTTGACTATATTGCCGGCCGTGCCGGAGGCTTATTTGGCAAAACGGTGTTAGATGTTGGCTGCGGCGGCGGCATCCTCGCTGAAAGCATGGCCCGTGAAGGCGCGCATGTTACCGGGCTTGATATGGGTTTTGAGCCGTTACAGGTCGCGCGACTGCATGCGCTGGAGTCCGGCATCACCGTCGATTATGTTCAGGAAACGGTTGAAGACCATGCGGCACAAAATCCGCAGCGTTACGATGTGGTGACCTGCATGGAGATGCTGGAGCATGTGCCAGACCCGCAGTCAGTGGTACGCGCCTGTGCGCAGTTGGTCAAACCCGGCGGTCACGTCTTCTTTTCTACCATTAACCGCAATGGTAAGGCCTGGCTGATGGCGGTTGTGGGGGCCGAATACGTATTAAAGATGGTGCCCAGGGGCACGCATGACGTTAAAAAATTCATTAAGCCTGCCGAGTTGCTGGACTGGGTCAGCGCGAGCGGTCTGCAGGAGCGTCACATAACCGGGCTGCATTATAATCCGCTGCTTAACCGTTTTAAGCTCGCCCCCGGCGTGGATGTTAACTATATGTTGCATACAAGCGCAAAAAACGTCTGACGTCATGCGCAATGCTTATAAAGATTGCACGACATCATGTGGTGCAATCTTTCCTTCCGCTGAAGAAATCGGCATTTGATCATATTTTCTATTTTTTTTATCCAATATTGACATTCCCGCCAGGCCTTATGCGACGAGGACTTAGCGTTTATTACCCTTTTGCAACCTCAAATTAACCTCAAAATCAACTCTTGTACTCAAAAGAATCCTTACTAGAATACTCACCATATAGCGTTTCTCTTATCTAAAACCCCCTATATATAGTATTTATCCACAGAGTTAGTCACAAGGCTGCTTTGTGGATAAGCGGGGGATATTTTTATTCACGGACAGGTAAATCTTACATGAATCAGAGTCTACTGGTGACAAAGCGCGATGGCGCGACAGAACGCATCAATCTCGACAAAATTCATCGGGTGCTGGATTGGGCGGCAGAGGGGCTGACCAATGTGTCTATTTCCCAGGTGGAATTGCGTTCACATATCCAGTTTTATGACGGTATCAAGACCTCTGATATCCATGAGACCATCATTAAGGCGGCCGCGGACCTGATTTCCCGTGACGCCCCGGATTACCAGTACCTCGCCGCGCGCCTGGCCATTTTCCATCTGCGTAAAAAAGCATACGGTCAGTTCGAACCGCCAGCACTCTATGATCATGTTGTTAAGATGGTTGAGCTTGGCAAATACGACACGCATCTGCTGGAAGACTACACGGAAGAAGAGTTCAAGCAGATGGACGGGTTTATCGACCACTGGCGCGATATGAACTTCTCCTACGCGGCGGTAAAACAGCTCGAAGGTAAGTACCTGGTGCAGAACCGCGTCACCGGTGAAATCTACGAGAGCGCCCAGTTCCTTTACATGCTGGTCGCCGCCTGCCTCTTCTCCGGCTATCCGCGTGAGACCCGTCTCGATTACGTGAAGCGTTTTTATGACGCGGTGTCGCTGTTTAAGATCTCACTGCCAACGCCTATCATGTCCGGCGTGCGTACTCCGACCCGCCAGTTCAGCTCCTGCGTGTTGATTGAGTGCGGCGACAGCCTGGATTCAATCAATGCCACCTCCAGCGCCATTGTGAAATACGTTTCCCAGCGCGCCGGTATCGGCATCAACGCCGGTCGCATTCGTGCGCTGGGCAGCCCGATTCGTGGCGGCGAAGCGTTCCATACCGGCTGTGTTCCGTTCTATAAACACTTCCAGACCGCCGTCAAATCCTGTTCGCAAGGCGGTGTGCGCGGTGGTGCGGCAACCCTTTTCTACCCGATGTGGCACCTGGAAGTTGAAAGCCTGCTGGTCCTGAAAAACAACCGTGGCGTGGAAGGTAACCGCGTTCGTCATATGGACTACGGTGTGCAGATCAACAAGCTGATGTACACCCGTCTGCTGAAGGGTGAAGAGATCACCCTGTTCAGCCCGTCCGACGTCCCGGGCCTGTATGATGCGTTCTTCGCCGATCAGGACGAATTCGAGCGTCTGTACACTCGTTACGAAAAAGATGACAGCATCCGTAAGCAGCGCGTGAAAGCGGTGGAACTGTTCTCTCTGATGATGCAGGAACGTGCCTCTACCGGCCGTATCTACATCCAGAACGTCGACCACTGCAACACCCACAGCCCGTTTGACCCGGTAGTAGCGCCGGTGCGCCAGTCCAACCTGTGCCTGGAAATTGCGCTGCCGACCAAACCGCTTAACGATGTGAATGACGAAAACGGCGAAATTGCGCTGTGTACGCTTTCAGCATTCAACCTGGGTGCTATTTCAAACCTGGATGAACTGGAAGATTTGGCGGTGCTTGCCGTCCGTGCGCTGGACGCCCTTCTGGACTATCAGGATTACCCGATTCTGGCGGCGAAACGTGGTGCAATGGGCCGCCGTACCCTGGGTATTGGTGTTATCAACTACGCCTACTGGCTGGCGAAAAATGGCAAGCGTTACTCTGACGGCAGCGCCAATAACCTGACGCATCAGACCTTTGAAGCCATTCAGTATTACCTGCTGAAAGCCTCAAACGAACTGGCGAAGGAGCAAGGTGCCTGCCCGTGGTTCAATGAAACCACTTACGCCAAAGGTATTCTGCCGATCGATACCTATAAAAAAGACCTGGATGCTATCACCAGCGAGCCGCTGCATTATGACTGGGAGCAGCTTCGCGAATCCGTGAAAACACACGGTCTGCGTAACTCCACCCTCTCTGCGTTGATGCCGTCTGAGACCTCTTCGCAGATCTCTAACGCCACTAACGGCATTGAGCCGCCGCGCGGTCATGTCAGCATCAAAGCCTCCAAAGACGGCATCCTGCGTCAGGTTGTGCCGGATTACGAGCTCCTGAAAAACAACTATGAACTGCTGTGGGATATGCCTAATAACGATGGCTATCTGCAACTGGTGGGTATCATGCAGAAATTTATCGACCAGTCGATCTCTGCGAACACCAACTACGATCCGTCGCGCTTCCCGTCAGGAAAAGTGCCGATGCAGCAGTTGCTGAAAGACCTGCTCACCGCCTATAAATTCGGCGTGAAAACCCTGTACTATCAGAACACCCGCGACGGTGCTGAAGATGCGCAGGACGATCTGGCACCGTCTATTCAGGACGATGGCTGCGAAAGCGGCGCATGTAAGATCTAATAATGCATACCCTCCCCTGACCACTGCTCCGTGCGGTCTTCTCCCTCGCCCCTTCGGGGAGAGGGTCGGGGTGAGGGGAACAATCAATAACAGGACTCACATCGAATGGCCTATACCACTTTTTCACAGACGAAAAATAATCAGCTGCTGGAACCTATGTTCTTCGGTCAGCCGGTGAACGTGGCGCGCTACGATCAGCAAAAATATGACATCTTCGAAAAGCTGATCGAAAAGCAACTCTCCTTTTTCTGGCGTCCGGAAGAAGTGGACGTTTCCCGCGACCGCATTGATTACCAGGCGCTGCCGGATCACGAAAAACATATTTTCATCAGCAACCTGAAATATCAGACGCTGCTGGACTCTATTCAGGGTCGTAGCCCGAACGTAGCGCTGCTGCCGCTGATCTCAATTCCCGAGCTGGAAACCTGGGTGGAGACCTGGGCCTTCTCAGAGACTATCCACTCCCGCTCCTATACCCACATTATCCGTAACATCGTCAACGATCCCTCGGTGGTTTTTGATGACATTGTGACGAATGAACAGATCCAGAAACGTGCGGAAGGGATTGCCCATTACTACGACTCGCTGATCGAGATGACCAGCTACTGGCATCTGCTGGGGGAAGGCACGCATACCGTTAACGGTAAAACCGTGACCGTGAACCTGCGTGAGCTGAAAAAGCAACTCTATCTGTGCCTGATGAGTGTTAATGCCCTGGAAGCCATTCGCTTCTACGTTAGCTTCGCCTGCTCTTTCGCCTTTGCCGAGCGCGAGCTGATGGAAGGCAACGCCAAAATCATCCGTCTGATTGCCCGTGATGAAGCCCTGCATCTGACCGGCACTCAGCATATGCTGAACCTGCTGCGTTCCGGGGCCGACGACCCGGAAATGGCGGAGATCGCCGAGGAGTGCAAGCAGGAGTGCTATGACCTGTTTGTTCAGGCTGCCGTGCAGGAAAAAGAGTGGGCAGAATACCTGTTCCGCGACGGCTCCATGATTGGCCTGAATAAAGACATTCTCTGGCAGTACATTGAGTACATCACTAATATCCGCATGCAGGCGGTCGGTCTGGATCTGCCGTTCCAGACCCGCTCTAACCCCATTCCGTGGATCAACACCTGGCTGGTATCTGACAACGTGCAGGTTGCCCCACAGGAAGTGGAAGTGAGTTCCTATCTGGTCGGCCAGATCGACTCTGAAGTCGATACTGACGATCTGAGCAACTTCCAGCTCTGATGACACGCGTAACCCTGCGTCTGACGGGCACTGAGCTTCAGTGTCAGGAAGAGCACCCTTCTCTGCTGGTGGCGCTGGAGTCACACCGGGTGACGGTAGAGTATCAGTGTCGTGAAGGCTATTGCGGTTCGTGCCGCTGCCGCCTGGTCTCAGGCCAGGTGGACTGGCTGACTGAACCGCTGGCCTTCATCCAGCCGGACGAAATTTTGCCCTGCTGTTGCCGGGCAAAAGGCGATATTGAGATTGAGATGTAAAAAAGGGCCTTTCGGCCCTTTTTTATGACGTTACTGACGCTTCGTCGCTACCTGCGCATGGTGTCTGCGCTCACCGATCATGACCACTATCAGCAGTAGCACCGCCAGGATACTGCCGCCGATCATCACCATAAAGCCGCCGTCCCAGCCGAAGAAGTCGACCGTGTAGCCGACGATGGCGCTGGCCGCCACCGACCCGCCAAGGTAGCCAAACAGGCCGGTAAAGCCTGCGGCCGTTCCGGCCGCTTTTTTCGGTGCCAGCTCAAGCGCATGCAGGCCAATCAGCATGACCGGGCCGTAAATCAGGAAGCCGATGACAATCATACAGGCCATGTCCACGTGCGGATTGCCCGGCGGGTTAAGCCAGTAAACCACGGTGGCAATGGTCACCAGCGTCATAAAGAAGACGCCTGTCGCGCCACGGTTGCCCCGGAACACTTTATCGGACATCCAGCCGCAGAGTAAGGTGCCAGGGATCCCGGCATATTCGTAGAGGAAATAGGCCCAGGAGGACTTATCCAGCGCGAAGTGCTTAACCTCTTTAAGATAGGTGGGTGACCAGTCAAGAATGCCGTAACGCAGCAGGTAAACGAATACGTTAGCGATGGCGATATACCACAGCAGACGGTTCGGGAAGACGTACTGCATAAAGATCTGCTTCGCCGTCAGCTCCTCTTCCGCTTTGTCACTGTAATCGTCCGGATAATCGTTTTTGTACTCTTCAATCGGCGGCAAGCCACAGGACTGCGGCGTGTCACGCATCATGGCAAAGGCAAACAGCGCCACGATGATCGCGCCGAATGCTGGCATATAAAGTGCCGCCCGCCAGTCGTTAAACCAGGCCATCCCCAGCAGGAACAGCAGCGGTGGAATACCGCCGCCCACATTGTGCGCGCAGTTCCAGACAGAGACTATCCCGCCGCGCTCCTTCTGCGACCACCAGTGCACCATGGTGCGCCCGCAGGGTGGCCAGCCCATGCCCTGAAACCAGCCGCACAAAAATAGCAGAACAAACATTACAGCGATGCTGGAGGTGGCCCAGGGCACAAAGCCCATAAACAGCATGACGGCAGCGGCAAGAATCAATCCGGCCGGAAGAAATACCCGCGGATTCGAGCGATCCGACACCGAGCCCATGATGAACTTGGAAAATCCGTAAGCAATGGAGATGCCGGACAGCGCGAACCCCAAATCCCCACGGGAGAACCCCTGCTCCACCAGATAGGGCATCGCGAGAGCAAAGTTTTTGCGTACCAGGTAATAGGCAGCGTAACCAAAGAAAATGCCCAGGAAAATCTGCCATCGCAGGCGTCGATAGAGAGGATCAACGTGTGCAGGGGCAACTCTCTCCCGATGCGCTTCAGGTCTGAAAATACTCAGCATATTAGCCTCCGTGGCGTGTATTTCTCGTTATTTATTACTGTCATGAGTGAAAACGAAACTACGGTATGTTTCTGCGGCCCTAATAGTAAGGAAAGTCTAATAAGAAAAACGCAACTGTCGCTGTTTATGTTACAGAATTATGACAAAGCTCCAGGTTCACGCAGCAAACGTCCTTTTCATTTTCGTTTTTTGTTCGAATATGCGCGATATCAAACAAACCACAGTGCCAGTGTGGCTAAATGTGAAAAATGATTTCGCGGTGGAAGGACTGGACGATGAGCAACGTAAATGACTTCGATGTCATCATCATTGGCGCAGGGGCGACCGGGGCCGGGATCGCCCGGGACTGCGCCCTGCGGGGTCTGCGGGCGGCGCTGGTTGAACGCCATGATATTGCCACGGGTGCAACGGGCCGCAACCACGGTTTACTGCACAGCGGCGCACGTTATGCAGTGACGGATAACGAATCCGCACGGGAGTGCATCGCAGAAAACCAGATCCTCAAACGTATTGCCAGCCACTGCATTGAACCGACCGGCGGGCTGTTCATCACGCTGCCGGAAGATGACATGGCGTATCAGCAGCGCTTTATTGCTGCCTGTCAGAAAGCAGGCATCAATGCAGAGGCCATTACGCCTGAAGCAGCAATACGCATTGAACCCAGCGTCAATCCGACGCTGACGGGCGCGGTACGCGTACCGGACGGCACCGTCGACCCCTTCCGTCTGACCGCCAGCAATATGCTCGATGCACGTGAACATGGGGCAGTGATCCTGACCGGGCATGCGGTCTGCGGTCTGATTCGCCACGGAGACCGGGTGTCTGGCGTGCAGCTGCTTCACCCTCAGTCTCACGACGTTTATGCCCTGCATGCGCCGGTGGTGGTGAACGCTGCCGGGATTTGGGGGCAACAGATTGCGGAATACGCCGATCTGCGCATCCGTATGTTCCCGGCGAAGGGTGCCTTACTCATCCTCGATCACCGCATCAATCAGCAAGTGATTAACCGCTGCCGCAAACCGGCTGACGCCGACATACTGGTACCGGGCGACACTATTTCTCTGATTGGCACCACCTCCACCCACATTGATTACCGGGACATCGATAACACCCGGGTCACGCCGCAGGAGGTGGATATTTTACTGCGCGAAGGGGAGAAACTGGCCCCCCGCATGGCGCAAACGCGCATCCTGCGCGGCTACGCCGGCGTCCGTCCGCTGGTCGCCAGTGATGATGATCCAACCGGACGTAACGTCAGTCGCGGCATTGTTCTGCTCGATCACGCTGCGCGTGACGGTATGGAAGGGTTTATTACCATAACCGGCGGCAAGCTGATGACATACCGGCTAATGGCGGAGTGGGCAACCGACGCGGTCTGCCGCAAACTCAATCACAGCGCCGCCTGTACCACGGCGATAACCCCTCTGCCTGGCTCCCAACAACCCACGGAAAAAACGCTGGAGAGGATTATCTCTCTGCCCGTTCCGCTACGTGGTTCAGTCGTCTATCGTCACGGGGACCGCACCCCGGACTGGCTGGGAAGCCATCGTCACAACCGTAGCCTGGTCTGCGAATGCGAAGCGGTGACCGCGGGCGAGGTCCGGTATGCCGTGGAAAATCTTAACGTCACCTCCCTGCTGGATTTACGTCGCCGTACCCGCGTGGGAATGGGCACCTGCCAGGGCGAACTATGTGCCTGCCGCGCCGCGGGCCTGCTTGCCAGTCTGCGGGTCACCCATGACACGCAGTCACTGCAACAGCTTTCTGCATTTCTGAATGAGCGCTGGAAAGGGGTGAAGCCCATCGCCTGGGGCGATGCGCTGCGCGAAAGCGAATTTACCCGCTGGGTTTATCAGGGACTGTGCGGGCTGGAGAAGGAGTCATCTCATGAAGTTTGATACGGTCATCATTGGCGGCGGGCTGGCCGGTTTACTGTGCGGCATTCGTTTGCAGGCACAGGGCCAGCGCTGTGCCATCGTCAGCCGTGGGCAGAGCGCCCTCAGCTTCTCCTCCGGCTCGCTCGATCTGCTCTCCCATCTGCCAGACGGTAAGCCGGTGGAAGCGATAGATGATGCGGTTAACGCCCTGCGCGCCATGCACACTCCTCACCCGTATGCCCTGCTCGGCGCGCAACGTGTCCATCACTACGCGACACTCGCCCAAACCCTGCTGGCAGAGTGCGGTGTCGCGCTTCAGGGCGATGTCGACGCGCCCCATCAGCGTGTTACTCCCCTTGGGACCTTTCGCCAGGCGTGGTTAAGCCCTGTTGAAGTGCCTCTTAAACCGGCGACCAGCAGCGCCATTGGCGTGACAGGTATCAGTGGTTTTCTGGATTTTCAGCCATCGCTCATCGCCGCCTCGCTTCGTGACCACGGCATCAATGCCAGTGCAGAAGAGATAGAGTTACCAGTGCTGGACAGGCTTCGCGATAACCCCAGTGAGTTTCGCTCAGTGACTATCGCCAGGGTTCTCGATAATCCGGACAACTACGATGAACTCTATCGCGCCCTGCTCCCACTTAGCCGCCGCTACGACATGCTCTATCTGCCAGCCTGTTTTGGGCTGACCAACAGTGAGGTTTTTGCCGCGCTAAATCAGTCACTTTCTTGCCCGATATTCCTGCTGCCGACCCTTCCGCCTTCGGTGCCAGGCTCCCGAATGCAGACCCTGCTGCAACAGCGTTTTGTACGCAGTGGCGGCACCTGGATGCCCGGCGACGAGGTGATGAATGCCAGCATGGTAGAAAACCGGGTTACCACTCTCTGGACGCGCAAAAATGAAGACATTCCGCTCACCGCAGCGCATGTGGTTCTTGCCAGTGGCAGCTTCTTCAGTAATGGCCTGATAGCGGAGCGCACAAAGGTACGTGAAGCCGTGTTTAACCTCGATGTGCTTGAACATGGCGCACGTGAAACGTGGTACCGCGACGATCTCTTTGATGCCCAGCCGTGGCAGCAATTCGGCGTAGTGACGGACGAGAAGCTCCACGGGCTGCGTGGTGGAGAGAAAGTGGAGAATCTGTACGTTATCGGCTCGGTGCTGGGCGGATTTGATGCCATAGCACAAGGGTGCGGCGGCGGGGTTTGTGCCGTTACGGCCCTGTTTGCTGCCGATGAAATCTGCGCTGCAGGAGAGAATAAATGACAATCACCCGGTTTGAAAGCTGCATCAAATGCACCGCCTGCACCACCGTCTGCCCGGTAAGTGCGGTCAATCCCCTCTACCCCGGCCCAAAACAATCCGGCCCCGACGGTGAACGCCTGCGCCTGAAAGATCCGGCGCTGTTCGACGAGGCGCTAAAGTATTGCACCAACTGTAAACGGTGCGAAACGGCCTGTCCGTCCGGGGTGAAAATTGGTGACATCATTCAGCGCGCCAAAGCAAAACATGCGCCCGGAACGCGCTCCTTACGTAACGCTATTCTCAGCCACACCGACGTGATGGGGTCTCTGTCCACCCCCTTTGCTCCACTGGTTAATGCCGCTACGGGGCTAAAACCCGTCCGTCAGTTGCTGGATGCGGCGCTGAAAATCGACCATCGCCGCATGCTGCCAAAATATGCAACCGGCACCTTCCGCCGCTGGTATCGTTCGGTCGCAGAACAGCAGAAAAACTTCACTCAGCAGGTGGCGTTCTTCCACGGCTGTTACGTCAACTACAATAACCCGCAGTTGGGTAAAGACATGCTGAAGGTGCTCAATGCGATGGGGATCGGCGTGCAGTTGCTGGAAAAAGAGAAATGTTGTGGCGTGCCGCTTATCGCCAATGGCTATATCGAAAAAGCTAAAAAGCAGGCCGAATTTAATCTACAGGCCATTGAACAACGCGTGAATAACGATGGTTTAGCGATCATTGCCACCTCCACGACCTGCACCTTTACGCTGCGAGACGAATACCCGCATTTGCTGGGGGTGGATAACGAGCATCTGCGCTCACATATCGATCTGGCTACCCGCTGGGTCTGGCGCAAACTGGCGGACGGGGCTGAATTACCGTTGCGCACCCTGCCTTTAAAAGTGGTCTATCATACCCCCTGCCATATGGAGAAAATGGGCTGGACGCATTACACCCTTGACCTGCTGCGACGCATTCCAGGGCTTGAACTGACGGTGCTGGACTCTCGTTGCTGCGGTATCGCGGGCACATGGGGCTTCAAACGCGAGAACTATCCTACCTCTCAGGCCATCGGCGATCCTTTATTCCGCCAGATTGAAGAGAGCGGCGCTGATCTTGTGGTCTGCGACTGCGAAACCTGTAAATGGCAGATTGAGATGTCCACCAGCAAACGCTGCGAGCACCCTTTCACCCTGCTGGCTCAGGCGCTGCGCCAGGCTAACCCCGCCAGCGACGACGCTGGCGGGAAGTTGCTTAGTAGCTCGTTTTTTGCGCGGCCGGGCTGACGACAGTTTTGAACTGCGCAAGGCGATTATCCAGCGCTTCGGTATAGAGCATGGTATCGACGCCGACGGCGACAAAGTTCGCTCCCCACGCCAGCGCCTGATGCGCCATCTGCGGATCCACCGCCAGGAAACCTGCTGCTTTTCCTGCTGCCCGAATACGCTTCAGGGCATCCTGGATCAGGCGTTGCACCTCCGGATGACCGGCGTTATCAGGGTAACCCAGCGAGGCGGAGAGATCGGCCGGACCGATAAACACCCCATCAATCCCCTCCACCGTCAAAATCTCATCGAGATTCTCCAGCGCCAGTTTGCTCTCTACCTGAATCAGCAGGCAAAGCTCCTCATTGGCACGTGCCATATAGCGTTCAACCCGCCCCCAGCGTGCCGCGCGGGCGACGCCAGCCCCGACACCTCTCACTCCCTCCGGGGGATAACGTGTGGCCGCCACGATATCCCGCGCCTGCTGCGCGCTGTCCACCATAGGAATAAGCAGCGTTCTTGCGCCGATATCCAGCACCTGTTTAATCAGTGCCCGGTCTCCTTCCACCGGGCGAATCACCGGCTGGCTGGCATACGGGGCAATGGCCTGCAGCTGGTGATAAAGATCCTGAACGGTGTTGGGCGCATGTTCCCCATCAATTAACAGCCAGTCGTAGCCGGAGGTCGCCGCTATCTCTGCCATATAGGAGGATGTTGAGCTGAGCCACAATCCAATCTGGGTCTCACCCTTACGCAACCCGGCTTTAAAGGGGTTAGATAAAATCGCCTCTGCATTCATTTACGTGTCCTTCTCTATTGATGCGCGTTGTGCTGCGCCACCTGACGCGTCACGCTTAATGTGAAAATGATCAGCGACCCCGCAATGGCGACGGCAGCCAGCGTCAGCAGCCCGGCAGCGCTGCTGGCAAACATGGTTTCGGCTTTAACCCGGATAATGGGCGCCAGAAATCCACCCACTGCGCCAAAGAGGTTCACAAATCCAATCCCCGCCGCCAGCGCCGTGCCGGATAACAGCTGGGTGGGCATGGTCCAGAAGACCGGCTGTACCGCAATAAATCCCACGGCGGCTACGCACAGGGCGAGGATTGCCAGCACCGGTGAGACCAGTCCCGAGATACCGATTCCCAGTCCGGCGGCCAGCAGGGTGAAGGCGGCGATGTTGCGACGCTCACCGGTTTTGTCGGAGTAACGGGGAATAAGCCAGGTGCCGAACAGTGCGGCAACCCAGGGAATGGCCGTCACTACCGAGGCGGTAAAGCCAACTTTGGTGCCCAGTAATGCCGCCACCTGGGTGGGCAGGAAGAAGATAAGCCCATAGACCGCCACCTGAATCGTCATATAGATAATCGCCAGTTGCCACACCCGCCCGTTACGTAATGCATCAGAGAGACGCGAGGTGACTTTGGTCTCCTCTTCAGAGGCAAGCTGCCGGGTTAGCACCTCTTTTTCATCGGCAGTCAGAAAGCGGGCCTGTTCCGGTGTATCGTCCAGCCAGTAGAAGGTGAAGATCCCCGCGCCCACCGCGAGCAGCCCCTCAATCAGGAACATCCAGAACCAGCCGGGGTGCCCCATAAAGCCGTGCATCTCAAGCAGTGCACCAGAGAGCGGCGATCCGAGCGTCAGGGCCAGCGGTGCCCCCATATAAAACAGCCCCATGATGCTGGCCCGGTTACGCTGGGGGAACCACTGGGAGGTCAGGTAGATCATACCGGGGAAGAAACCGGCTTCGGCAGCGCCTAACAACGTGCGTACCAGTAAAAACTTCGCTTCGGTATCCGCCCATGCCATTGCCGCAGACAAAAATCCCCACAACAGCGTGGTACCGCCAATCCAGTAGCGGGCGCCAAATTTGCGCATCAGCAGGTTCGCCGGCACCCCTAAAAAGGCATAAACAACAAAAAAGATCCCCGCCCCCAGGGCATAGGCTTCATTACTCAAGCCGGTATCAATCTGGTAAGTCTCTTTCGCAAAACCAATGTTGGAGCGATCGAGAAACGCAAGCACATACAGCATCAGCATAAACGGGATCAAACGGGCGCGGTTTTTCTTCACCACGCTGGCAAGCAAGGTCGTGTTCATGAATGATTCCTTGGACGCCCGCCGCGCGACAGGGCGCGGCAGATGAACATTAATGGCTGTAAGGACGCTTCAGGTTGCAGTCGCGGTTGAGTTCAACGCCAAACCCGGGTTTATCGAGCACGGATTTATGAATACGGCCCTTCTCCGGCACCGGTTCATCGAGCAGGATGGGATCGAACTGCGGACGCAGGGTGGCGCAGTCCGGACTGGTCATTAAAAACTCACTGAACGGCGTATTGGTGAAGGTGATCACCGCGTGGTGGGAATAGACGGAAGAACCGTGCGGCACCACCAGCTGCCCACGCGCCTTGGCAATGGCGGCTATCTCCACAAGCGTGGTCAACCCGCCACACCAGCCGACGTCCGGCTGCATGATGTCGATGCCGGTCTCCGACAGCGTCCGAAATGATTGCAGGGTGCCGTGGTGCTCGCCGCTGGTCACCATCATGCCGGCTGGCGCATTACGTTTGAGTTCACGGTAGCCTTCGTATTGCTGCGGCGGCAGACACTCTTCAATCCATTTGAGGTTGTACGGCGCACAGGCGTGGGCCAGTTTTGTCGCGTAGTTCACGTCCTGACTCATCCAGCAATCGAGCATCAGCCAGAAGTCTTCACCGCATTTTTCACGGTATTCCGCCACCATCGCCGCATCTTTGCGGATCCCTGCATCCCCGTCGTGCGGTCCCCAGTGGGTAGGCATTTTACCGCCGATGAAGCCCATCTCTTTGGCTAAATCCGGTCGTGCACCGGTGGCGTAGAACTGTATTTCTTCGCGCACTGCGCCGCCCAGAAGTTTATACACCGGCAGCCCCACGACTTTGCCGAACAGATCCCAGAGCGCCAGATCGACACAGGAAATCGTGTTCATTACCAGGCCGCCGGAGCCCGCGTAGTAGTAAGTCGCCCCCAGCATCTGGTCGTGAATGAGCTTGATGTCACTGACGCATTTGCCCTCGATAAAACGGTTGAGATGCTTTTCAACGATGAAACAGCCCATCTCGCCAGCGGTGGTGACGGCAAAGCCGGTCTGACCGTTTTCAGCCTCCACCTCCACTATCAGCGTACCGAGTACATTAATGCCAAAAGACTGACGGGACTGCTCATACTCTTTGTATTTACTCATGGGGGTCGCAATATGACTGTCAATCCAGTGATCTGCCCCCTGGTCATGATAATCACCGCCGCCTGCGCCTTTTTCAGCCGTGGCTCCGCCGGTAAACCAGGCGCGGACATGTTTAATTTTCGGTAGGGTCATGATGTTCTCCTTGTTATGAGGCTTGTTTTTCGAAGGGGCTCATCCACCCCAACAGACGGGAAATATCTTTCGCGCAGGCGATGGCCTTACCGGCGAGATAGTCCCGGTTATCTTCATTAATTTGCAGGCAGGTACCGACGACAGAGATGGCTGCGGTGAGTGTGTCACTGGCGTTAAAAACGGGAGCAGCGACACAGCGGACGTCGGGATAATCTTCCCCGTTGTCATAGCTCCAGCCGCAGGCGCGAATGCGCAGTAACTCATTCTGCAGGGCTTCTGGCCCGCTAATCGTCGTTGGGGTGGTTTTTTCCCACTCAAGCTTTTGAATGATCTCATCGCGCACCACGGGAGATTGCCAGGCCAGCAGACATTTCCCGATACCTGAACGGTGAAGGGAGAGACTTTTGCCTTCGTGGGAACGCACACTGATGGTTGAGGAAGACTCTATTTTGAGAATGTAATAGGCGTTGGCGTTATCGATAATACCCAGGTGGCAGAGCAGCCCGGTCTCGTCCATGAGACGAGTCAGGCGAGGACGAGCAATTTCGCGAAGATCCATTTTGCTGAGCGCCTGTCCGGCAAGTTCAACCAGCTTTGTCCACAGGCAAAAATTATCCTGGCTGTCCGTGCGCAGCAGCCGCTCTTTTTTTAATTCGCCAAGAAGCAGATACGCCGTACTTTTGGGGATGCCGGTTTTTTCAATAATGGTTGCCGCGCTACAGGGCCCTACGCTGGCAATAAGATTAAGTATTTGAATGGCACGGGTAAGTGCCGGGACTTTACTTGATTCCAACATACTGGACTCCGGTCTCAGGGATTGGAATCAGTGTTGCGGCCTGGCGCGGAGAATTTTGTGAAGCACGTCATGAAGCGTGGACTGTCTGACCCTTTGCACAAAATCATGAGAAGATTTGTGAGAGGCCACACAGATTTTTTTACGATGAGTACAACCGGCTGGACAAAAAATGAGGGAGGTCAAGTAAACCTCCCTTTAAGAACAAATTATTCCACCGTCAGCGTGTCGACGACGTTAACCCATCCATGCTCACTGGTGAGATCTTTACCCAGTAACCAGCGGCGCAACATGTTCAGCGCCATCATCGCGCACACCTCCTGACGCACCGCCAGGCTATGTCGGTTGGTGTTGAACTTCACGCGCAACGCATGAGTGCCTTCGGGTGTCGCCAGGGCAAAATTCAGATATTCCTCCTCAAGCCCCGTCACGGTTAACGCCAGGCCTGCAAGATGCCGGTCGCGCAGGCCCGCTGCCCAGCGTGCTGCCTGCAGCAGGGCTTCATCCTGTGAGGGAAGCACCTCACTGACCAACAACGGTGCGCCGGCGCGGGAAAGCTGCAGCGCCACCAGTCCAGCCGTAAATTGTTCGCTCACTGTCAGACTCAACTGGCGCTCACGCAAATGCCGGGCAATAAGCGCAGGCAACCCTTCCGTGCCTTCGAAAATAAGACTTTCACCGGCAACCCGTTTGACTTCAGGCCACAAGGCGTCCATTGCCTGCTTATGTTCCGCAGGTCCGGTAAGTTTTAGCTCAATGATGGGCATGGAAGAGCGATAGCCCATGACCACCCCTTGCGGTAAGGCGAGATGCGCCAGATTTTGCGCAAGGTCGCTTTCTGAGCGGCCAAAGGTGGTCAGGCGCAGGCAAACCGGCGGCGCAGGTAGCGTGAAGCGGGCTCGAATACGGGGCAAAATCTCCTGCTCGACCATCACCTTAAATTCTGAAGGTACGCCGGGTGTAAAGAACATCAGGCAGCGGTTAAGCTGGACGGCAAAACCACAGGCAGTCCCGACCGGATTATCCACAAGCTCTGCGCTGGCGGGAATTTCGGCCTGCTTACGGTTGCTCGGTGCCATCACGCGGCCACGTTCGCTGAAGAACCGCTCCATGTGGGTAAGCCACTCTTGGTGCATAACGAGTGACTCCCCTTTAGCAGTGGCAGCGGCAAGCGCGCTGAGATCGTCGCTGGTCGGGCCTAAGCCACCGTTTACGATAAGGATATCGGCATGTTCACTGCGCTCGCGCAGGATGGCCACCAGGTCATTCAGGTTGTCTCCCACGGTGTTACGGCGGGTGAGCGGTACGCCCTGATTAAAGAAAAAATCTGCCAGCCAGGCTGCATTAGTATCCACGATTTGCCCATGCAGCACTTCATCGCCGGTTGACAGCATCTCCACATTTAACATTATTTTCTCCTGCAATAGCGGTCGAAATACTATAACGCATGGGTGAGGGAAAGGCGGGAAGAAACTGGCGCAACGAAGGTCGCGCCAGAAAAAGCCATCAGAAGCTCGCGTTGACGCCGACGTACGGACCGTCAGCCACGGTGCTGTCGCGTTTGCCGTCTTTGCCTGTCAGTTCGACATAACGGTAACCGGCTTCAATACTCAGCGGGCGCAGAATAGTAAAGCGTGCGCCTGCATTCGCTTCTTTGTAATCATCCACGCCGCTGGAGAGAGAGTCCGGGGAGTAGTAATACTCACCAAACAAGCGGAAGCTGTCAGTGACCTGCCATGCCAGACCGCCACCGACCGCGGCGGCATAGCCTTCGCTGCCTTCATTAGGGTTGAGATAGACCCCTTTTCCACCGACAGTGCCCATAAACGGGCCAAGCGGAAGATTAAACCCGAGACCCAGGCCAGCAATATCGCCATCGTTGTCGTTATGCGCCCAGTTGCCGCTCAGTGCCAGACCGCTGCTTTCCGTCCCCATGCCTACGCCAAGGTTGGTGTAATGCTCGCCTACCTGTCCGCTCAGACTGATTGCGTTTGCCCCCGTTGATACCAAAAGAGATGCCGCCAGGGCCATAAAAGCTAATTTTTTCATTTCCATATTCCGCGCAAAAAGGATCTAACAATCAAAGCGGCTGATTGTACGATCTTTTTTTTCGTCGGGAGCGAACTAAAAATGAATTGTTACACCAATTGCTGATTTTTATTCTTTTCATGGCATGAACTGCATAATCAGTCGGTAAATGGTATAACCCTTTCACTGCGTGTGGATAAGGATAAGACGATGCGACAGAGAACCATTGTGTGCCCGCTGATTCAAAATAATGGCGACTATTTGCTCTGCAAAATGGCCGACGATCGTGGCGTGTTTCCCGGACAATGGGCGCTTTCGGGCGGCGGCGTTGAACCCGGTGAAAGGATTGAAGAGGCGTTACGCCGTGAGATCCGCGAAGAACTGGGGGGCAACATTGTGCTGGAAAGTATAACCCCGTGGACGTTTCGCGATGATGTGCGCCTGAAAACCTACGCTGACGGCAGTAAAGAGGAAATTCATATGCTTTATCTGATCTTCGACTGCGTCAGTGCAAACCGCGATATTACGCTCAATGAAGAGTTTCAGGCGTTTGCCTGGGTCGCTCCGGCTGATTTAGCGAATTACGATCTGAACGTTGCCACCCGTCAAACCCTGGCGCTTAAAGGCGTGCTCTAAGGCCGGTTATCTGGCACACAAGGGCTGAACCGGTGCCAGCCCTTCTTTATGCCCGCCATAGTGACCCTTTTTTCGCGGCCCACTCAGCCTCAACAATCAGGAGTGTGCCAGGCAAAATCATCCGTTGACCTGAACCGCCACCCAGTTCTGCAACGCCCGGCGGGAGATTTTTATGCCCCCCTGAAGGAGATCGTCAGGCAGGGTAAGCCACTTCACCGGTTGCTGAAAACGGGCCAGCTTGTCCCGAGACCAGCGCTCAAGGTCATGAAGCTCCAACAGCGCGTTCCCCTGCACAACGGCCACCGGGCGCTGACCAAACTCCCGGTCATCAATAGGGGCGACAAACACCTGGCGGACATGAGGATACGCGCAGAGAACCCGCTCAACCTCCTCGGGCTGCACGCTTTCACCGCCGCTGAAAAAGAGGTTATCCAGCCGTCCTGAAATCGTCAGCCGCCCCTCTGTCAGCATGCCCCGATCGCGGGTGGCAAACCAGCCGCTCTGATTGGTGATGGGCTGTAGCGCCCCGTCACGCCAATAACCTGAGGCCATACTGCTGGCACGTAGCCAGACTTCATTGTCGACAATGCGAACCTCCCGACCCGGAAGGGCGAAGCCGACGTCGGCTCCCCCGTCTGCCGCTTTCGCACAGACGGTTGAGGCAAATTCCGTTAACCCGTAGCCGCACCATGTGCTGATCCCCCGCTCCAGGGCGTGATGCGTCAGGTCGACAGGAATGGACGCGCCTCCCAGCAGGACCGCTTTGAGGCTCACGGATGCGCCGTCGTTAAGCAAGCGCCAGAGTTGTGTCGGCACCAGTGACGCATGGGTGCACCCCTGTAACGCCTCAGCCAGTGGCCTTTCCGAGACCGTCAGCCTTGCACCGGCCAGGAGCCAGCGCCAGAGTATTCCCTGCCCGGAAACATGAAACAGCGGCAGGGATAACAGCCAGTCATCCCCCTCTACAAAAGGAATTAACGAGAGCACCCCCTGCGCACTGGCAAGGTGTGCGCGGCAATGGTGCACTGCCGCTTTCGGTAATCCCGTCGAGCCTGAGGTGAGCGTCATGGATGCCAGTCGCTCTGGTTGCCAGCCCGCGTCATATCGGCCGGGTATTAAGCGCCAGTCGAGGGAGGTCAGCCCAGGCCAGCCGATCTCCCCCGTAAGATCCAGGGCAAAACGCAGCGTCAGAGAGGGCAACAGCTCCCGAAGCAATGCATCAGGAAGTTGAGGGTTAATGGGCAGCACACGCGCACCACACTGCAACAATGCCAGCCACGCCAGAAGGGTCCGCGGATGATTTTTCGCACGCAGCATCACACCGTCGCCAGGCTCAATCCCCTGCGCAGCAAAACCGCAGGCCAGGGCATCAACCTGTTCACATAACGCCACCCAGCTCATTGACTCTTCGTGCAGACGAAGTGCTGTGGCCTCCCCCCGCTGGGCTCGCCAGTGACGCCACGGCCAGTCGCTGAAGTTCATAGTAACGGCTCCAGCGCCTCACGCTGCTGACAGGGCAACGGACTGTCAGGCCAGCGACGCAGCAGTTGGGTCTGCATGATGCTCAACGTGTCGAGTCCGGGGATGCTGCCCGGCGTTAACCAGGCGGCAATACGGGCAAGCTGCGTCAGGCCCAGACTTGACTCAAGCGAGGAGCTGATGACCACCTCCAGGCCCAGTTGCGTCGCCGCCACCACCTGCGCCTGTACTTTTTCCAGGCTTCCCGTCAGGGTCGGTTTGATGACCACAGCGCGCACGCCCGCTTCCGCTACAAAACTGAAATCGTCGTCCCGCAGGCTTTCATCCCAGGCTATCGCAATGCCGGTTTCCTGCGCAAACGCACGGGAGTCCTCCCGCGTCCTGCAAGGCTCTTCCAGAAACGCGATACGATTGCGGCAGGCAGGACTGACGTATTTTGCGAACTGCCGGGCTTTAAGCGGGGTCCAGGCGCGATTGGCATCAAGTCTCAGCTGTAAGTCCGGAATGGCCTCCAGCATCAGATTCACCACCATTCCGTCGCGTACGGCTTCATAGAGTCCGACTTTCATTTTTGCCACTTTCGCGCCAGGCAATGCCGCCAGCGCAGCAAAGAGCGCATCCGGATCGCCGGTGCACAGCATCGCCGCGCGGTAATCAGCAGTCTCGGGTAGGGTATTGTGCAGTTCTGCCAGCGCACAACTGATACCAAAATCGGCAGCGGGCAGACCCGGCAGTGCCGGCTCCTCGCCGGCTTGCCAGGCTTTCACCCAGGCAAGAGTCGCGGATGTGGCCTCTTCCAGTGACTCCTGGCTGAAGCCGGGCAAAGGGGCTATCTCTCCCCAGCCTTCGCTCGCGCCATCCTGGAGTTGTACAAAGAGCCCATCACGCGTTTTCAGCCTCCGCTCACGCAGCACCACGCCCGCGTCCATCGGTATCTGCCAGCGGTATACCTGCACCTCACGCATTACGGATTCCGTTTGAATTTACTGAAGTCAGGCTGGCGTTTTTCGTTAAACGCGTTACGGCCTTCCTGCCCTTCTTCTGTCATGTAAAACAGCATGGTGGCATTGCCCGCCAGCTCCTGAAGTCCTGCCTGGCCATCACAATCTGCATTGAGGGCCGCTTTCAGACAGCGTAAGGCCATTGGGCTGTTTTGCAGCATTTCACGACACCAGCGCACGGTTTCGCGTTCCAGCTCAGCCACCGGCACCACCGTGTTAACCAGCCCCATCTCCAGCGCTTCTTTGGCATTGTACTGACGACAGAGGAACCAGATCTCTCGGGCTTTCTTCTGCCCCACGATACGGGCCATGTAAGAGGCGCCCCAGCCGCCGTCAAAGGAGCCGACTTTTGGCCCCGTCTGGCCGAAAATGGCATTCTCAGCGGCAATAGTCAGGTCACACATCATGTGCAGGACATGACCGCCACCAATGGAATAACCGGCCACCGCAGCGACAACGGGTTTAGGGCAGGTGCGGATCTGGCGCTGGAAATCGAGCACGTTCAGATGATGTACCCCGGAGTCGTCTTTGTATCCGCCGTAATCGCCGCGCACCTTCTGATCACCACCGGAACAGAAGGCCTGATCACCCTCCCCGGTCAGGATGATGACGCCGATATCATCGTCATAACGCGCATCCGAGAGCGCCTGAATCATCTCTTTGACGGTCAACGGACGAAACGCGTTACGCACCTGCGGGCGATTTATAGTGATTCTGGCGATGCCGTCAGCCGATTTATGATAACGGATATCGCTAAATTCTCCGGAACAGTCCTGCCAGTCAATGGGTGCATAAAGCATGGTTTCATCAGGATAAATCATAGGGGGCCCTTTATATCAGACGCAGAATTTGTGCCAGGCAGGCGGCAACCGCTTCGGGATTTTCCCGGTGTGCGTTGTGCCCGGCGGCGTTAATGAGATGAGAGCGTGCAGCGATCTCCGCCGACAACGCCCGAAATTTACTGTCCCGTTCACCACAAAGGTAATGAACCGGAAATGCGCATTGTCGCAGCGCAGCGCGTAAATCAGCCTGAACCGCCAGCGAGGTGGCTTCCAGCATCGCCGCCAGCGCCCTGCCGCTGTTCTGGCTGCGAAGGGCGATCAGTTGCGCCCGCTGCTGCGCCTGAAGAGAGGCAAAAACCGGCTGCTGATACCAGTCGGTAAAGACCTCGCTCAGAGGCTCATGGCGTAATCTTTCTGCCCAGCGCCGATCGCTGGCCCTGCGGGAAGACCGTTCAGCCTCATCAGTGAGCCCGGGATGCCCGCCTTCGACCACCAATCCGCAGATGCCTGCAGGTGCCTCACAGGCGAAGTCCATCGCTATGCGCCCACCGAGGGAATAGCCCACCAGCCAGTACTTTAGTATGTTGTAACTATTTAAGGTGGCGGACAGCAGATAACGCATCTCAGCAAAGGACCCGACGGTTATTCCGGCGGAGCCACCGTGCCCGGGAAGGTCTATATAGAGGCACGGACACCCGCAAATGCGGTCGCCCACCGGCTGCCACTCCAGGCTATCGCCGGAAAAACCATGCAGGAAAACCAGCCAGGGGCCGGTCGCCTGCGCGTGCGCCATCCGGGCATGCAGTATCAAAACCGACTCACCTGTGCCAGCAAACTTTGCAGGGTCTGTGCGCCTTCGGCGCCGTCCACAACCAGTTCAATTAACGTGGTGCCTGGTCGTCCCCAGGCGCTTGCGAATACCTCTTCCAGCGCCTGCCAGCTGTCAGGCCGGTGATATTTAAGCCCGAACATGGCGGCCGCATGCTCAAAATTGACATGCTGCGGCATCAGGTAAAACGCTTCACGTTCGTCAGGCGCTGTGGGTAGCAGCGAGAAAATCTGCCCGCCATTGTTATTAACCACGATGAGCACAAAGGGTGCAGAGGCCTGACGCAGCAACGCCAGCGCATTCAGATCGTAAAGCGCGGAGAGATCCCCCACCAGCGCCAGCGTGGGCCGCGCATTGCCCCGCTGTACGCCTGCCGCCGTGGAAATGAGACCGTCAATACCGCTCGCGCCACGATTGCTGTAAACCGGATAGCCCGCCGGCAGTTGTCCCAGCGCGTCAACAAGCCGCACGACCAGGCTGTTACCCAGAAAAAGCTGCCCCTGCTCAGGCAAATAGCGAGCAAGTCGGTGGGCAAGCTGTGCTTCACCAAAGGTTTCCCGTCGCATGAGGACGGCTTCCCAGGCCTGCTTTGAAAGCTCAGGAAGTTCAACACACCAGGGGGCGCGAACTTCAGCAGGATGAGCATTCAACCAGTCAGCAACCGGCGACGTCAGACGGCGACCACGATGGTGCGCCGGATCGAGCCTGCCCGGCATGGGATCAACCAGCCAGTACTCTTCCGGCTCGCAGGTCGCCTGCCACTGTAAAAGACGTTTTCCCGTCAGGCTCCCGCCGAGCTGAATAACGATCTGCGCCTGCTGCAGCTCAGTGACCGCGCGCGCATTGCCCAGCCATAAATCTGCGCACGGCAGCGGCTGCCCGGTCTGCGAGAGCACATCGCCAATTAAAGGCCAGCCGAGGGTTTTTGCCCAGGCCGCAACCTGTTTACCTTCTGCCGCGCTCATGCGCCCTGCGACCACCACACCCCGTTTTTGCCGCCAGAAAAACCAGTCACGCTGGGCATGGCTGCCGGTATGCAACGCTTCACGCAGCCAGGGTTTATCGTCCTGCCACCAGTCGCCCGGGGCCTGTTGCCAGCCAAGGCCGGTTTCATCCATCTCGCCGTACAACGGTTCGGCAAACGGGCAGTTAATGTGCACCGCGCCGGCCTGAACGGAGCCGAGCAGATTATCAATGGCTGAGATCAGCCAACGAGCCGGTATCTCCTGCGTGGGACGTGGCAAGGCCAGAGACTGGGTTGGGTGAGTTGCAAACATACCGGGCTGACGAATCGCCTGATTCGCCCCGCAGTCAATAAGTTCCGGTGGACGGTCCGCGGTAAGCAGAATCAGCCGCTCACCGGTCAGACTGGCTTCAATCAGCGCCGGATAGAGATTCGCAACCGCCGTACCGGATGTAACAATGACGGCGACAGGCGATTGATCCGATTTGGCAAGGCCCAGCGCAAGGTGCCCCAGTCCGCGTTCATCAAAGTGCGTATGGCGGATAAAGGCCCTGTTTTCAGCCGCCGCCAGCGTCAGGGGGGTGGAGCGGGAACCTGGGGCGATACAAACATGGCGCACGCCATGACGGGTTAACGCTTCGAGGATCACCGCGGCCCAGCGTCGGTTAAAGCTGCTCACTGACATAAATTTGTCCGGTATCAATAATGCGGTTAAGTATAAAGAATCGAAAACGATGGATTTTTGATATGGGTCGGTTATGCGTGCGACAACACCAATAAAGATCGCAGTCCCGCCGCCTTATTCTCGATTTCCTGCCACTCCTGTGCCGGATCGGAGCCGGCCACTATCCCCGCACCGGCATAAAGCCGCACATTGTCACCCTTAATCATTGCACAACGTAGGGCGACGCAAAATTCACTTTCGCGTAATGAGAGATACCCTGCTGAACCGGCATACCATTCGCGGTCAAAAGGTTCCGCCTGCCGGATAAACGAGTGCGCTGCCGCTCTTGGCAAGCCAGCTACCGCCGCCGTCGGCTGCAGGAGAAACAGACACTCTGCATCATCTTCGCTTGCAAACTCGGTCCAGATGCAGCGGCGTAAATGCTGCACATTGCGCAACCTTATAATCTGCGCTGGCAGGATATCCAGTGTGGATACCACGGGTTGTAAACGCTGGCAGATATCCTCCACCACCAGCATATTTTCCCGCTGATTTTTATCGTCCGTCATCAACCAGTTGCCCAGCGCTTGCGCCTGAACATCGTCCGGATGACTGGCCACGGTCCCGGCCAGGGCTTCGGTGCGCAGAGCACTCCCCCGCCGACGCCATAAACGCTCTGGTGAGGAGCCCAGAAAGGCCTCCTGGGCCGTAAACGCCATATAGAAGTGGAAGCAGTGATGGTTTAACCGCCGACTGGCGGCCATCAATGCAGCGGCATTAACGGGTCGGCAAAAACGGTGGTCCGTCGTGCGGGCAAGCACCACTTTTTCCATGACGCCGTCGCGAATAGCGCAGGTGGCCTGTGCCACCAGATGCTCCCAGTGAGATTGGTCAGGCGTATGGTTCTGTTCCAGCAAAGGTTGTCGGACGTCAGGAAGGGGGACGGCGCTCACGAGAGCGGCGAGAAAAGCTCTGGCGCTCTGCACATCCGTGGCCTGCTGAGCATCATTGTTGACAATGAGCCGGAGTGAGGCGTGCCCGCCTGACCTGCGCCATTCGAGGCGAGGAAGGAATAAGTCTCCCTGCGAAGGGGTAAAGGCATTCAGTCCCCAGATGCGTAGATCGTGTTCAGGATGATCGCGAAGAAAGTGTTGTGCAAGGGGAAGTGATGGAAAGCGTAACACTGCACCGAGGGCGGCGGCTTCATCCTCACCACTGCGTTGTTGCCAGTAAAATTGCGGCCAGGTTCGCTGCCCTGCCAGCCAGGAGAGTGGGTCAAACGCGTCATTCAGCGCGAAGGGAACATCAAACACCTGCAGGCCAGGCGAATGCGCAAGGTCGCCTGATAATTTTTCCAGCAAAAGTTCAAGCGCAGCAGAAACAGACAGCACGCAACCCCCTCCCTTCTAAAACCGCACATTATACGGGGTGTACGCCATAAAGAGGAGTACCCCCGTAGAGGGAGGGGACTTTTTGGTTAGCGACGCAACAACAGGCCTAACACCAGACCGACCGAGGCACCAACACCGATACCGTGCCACGGATTTTCGTGCACGTAATCATCCGCACGATAAACCGCTTTTTTAGCCCGATAGTAATAGGTGTCCGACGCGTTACTGACGCGATTTTTAACGTCACTCAGCGCCTGCTCAGCACGAGCTTTAAGCTCAATGTACTTCTGGTCAGCGGGGTCGCCCGATGAGCGCAGGACTTCTTCCAGCGTTTCGCTCAGCAGGGCCAGGTCGTCATCGATACGTGAATCATAAAATTGATTAGACATCAGTTATCTCCATGTTGTGAACCTGTCCGCTAAACTATAGACAATCCCTTTGGGTTACGCCTGGCCTCCTTCTCGCGCCATTCCGACGTGAGGGATACCATCTTCCTCGTAAACCTCGGTTACGGCTACAAAGCCAAATCGACCATAAAAGTGTTGCAAATGTGCCTGCGCACCCAGATATAGCGCGTGTTGCGGCCAGTGTTGCTGGCAGACCGCCAGGGCGCGTTCCATCAGTTGACTACCGGTTTTTTCACCGCGAGTTGTATGGCTGACAATCACCCGACCAATCACAACTGGCGCCGTATCGTCGTCATTTTTCAGAATCCTCGCATACGCCACCAGCGCATTATCCTGCCAGCCGAGCAGATGACGGTTATCTCCCACAAGATCTTCACCGTCTACGTCGGCATAGGCGCAGGCTTGTTCCACAACAAATACCTCGCAGCGCAGTTTGAGCAGGGCATAGAGTTCGGCCACGGTTAATTCAGAATGGTGCAGGTCCTGCCAGCGAATCATGTTGTGCTCCTTATTAGCGTTGACCCCGTTATACTAAAACTCTCGCTTTAAACGCAAAGGACGTCATCTCCTGTGGAACTGATTTTTTTAGGCACCTCCGCTGGCGTGCCCACCCGAAGCCGTAATGTCTCGGCTATTCTCCTCAACCTTCAGCACCCTACCCGAGCCGGGCTGTGGTTATTTGACTGCGGTGAGGGCACCCAACATCAACTGCTCAATACGGCGTTTAATCCAGGCAAGCTGGACAACATCTTCATCACTCATCTGCACGGCGATCATCTGTTTGGTCTGCCGGGGCTGCTGTGCAGTCGGTCGATGGCGGGTAACGTTCAGCCCCTGACCATCTATGGCCCCAAAGGCATCAAGGCGTTTGTCGATACGACGCTTCGTCTGAGCGGCTCCTGGACCGATTATCCGCTGACCATAGTTGAAATCAGCGAAGGTCTGGTGCTGGATGATGGTTTACGCCGCGTCAGCGCACGAGCGCTGAATCATCCGGTTGAATGCTATGGCTATCGTATTGAAGAATATGACAAACCGGGCGCGCTCGATGCGCAGGCATTGATTGAATGGGGCGTCCCGCCTGGCCCGCTATTCCAGAAACTTAAAAAAGGGGAAACCGTCACCCTCGACGACGGCCGAACCATCAGAGGTGAAGATTTCCTTGCCCCGCCAGTGGCGGGAAAGACAGTGACAATTTTCGGGGACACTGCCCCCTGCCCGGCAGCTCTTGAGCTTGCACGCGAGGTCGATCTTATGGTGCACGAGGCCACCCTTGAACAGGCGATGGAAGAGAAAGCAAACAGTCGCGGTCATAGTTCGTCCCGCCAGGCGGCACAGCTGGCAGCGGATGCCGGAGCCAGAGAGCTTGTGATTACCCATCTCAGCTCCCGTTACGATGAAGAAGGGGCGCAGCGTTTGCTCCAGGAGTGTCAGGCGATATTCCGCGATACCCGGCTTGCAAAAGATTTTCAGATTGTTCCTCTGTGATGTGATATTGCGCACTCTACTTTTTGCACATTGTGCCGATAACAGTATTAACGCAGGCATTTCACACTGAGGGCACGATGGATAATTTCCAGAAAGATATCGATGACAGGGCGAATCTCACCCTGTCGAACCGTTTTGAGCTGTTGCTGTTTCGTCTTGGTGCCTCACTGAATGATGAAAAGTCGGAGCTTTTCGGCATAAACGTTTTCAAATTGCGCGAAATTGTTCCTATGCCAACCTTTACCCGTCCGGCCGGAATGAAACCGCCTTTGATGGGGATGGTCAATATTCGCGATCAGGTCATCCCGGTCATCGACCTTGCGGCAGTCGCGGGCTGTAAGCCAGCCACCGGTCTCAATATTTTGTTGATCACCGAATATGCGCGCAGCGTGCAGGCGTTTGCCGTTGAGTCGGTCGAGAACATCATCCGTCTGGACTGGAAGCAGGTACACACCGCCGAGAAGGCCATCAACGGCCATTACATCACCAGTATTGCCTGCCTTGATGAAGATAAAGACAGCAACAACCTGGCGATGGTGCTGGATGTGGAACAGATCCTGTATGACATTTCACCGGCCGATCATGATCTGCACGGCAACCATATCCCGGACAAGAAATTCAACATCAAGCCTGGTGCCGTCGCTATCGTGGCGGAAGACTCAAAGGTAGCGCGCGCGATGCTGGATAAAGGTCTGCAGGCCATGCAGATCCCCAACACCATGCATATTACCGGGAAAGATGCGTGGGAACGTATTCAGGTTCTGAGCCAGCAGGCCGACGCCGAAGGGGTACCAATCAGCGATAAGATCTCTATGGTACTGACTGACCTTGAGATGCCGGAGATGGATGGGTTTACCCTGACTCGTTTGATCAAAAGCGATCCACGCCTTAAGCAAATTCCGGTGGTTATCCACTCATCGCTCTCCGGCAGCGCGAACGAGGATCACGTGCGTAAAGTCCAGGCTGATGGCTACGTGGCCAAATTTGAAATTAACGAACTCTCTTCCGTTATTCAGGAAGTGCTTGAGCGTTCCGCGAGCCGCATCAGCGGGCCGCTGGTCAGTGGACAGAAAATCATGGCGAAACCGCTGTTGGCTAAATAAATTCGCAGCGTCTTCAGAGCATAAAAAAACCGCCGGAACCGGCGGTTTTTTATTTACTGAGCTGGGTTACATCAGCGGTGTCGCCAGCGCGACCAGCGAGATGAGCGGCTGCGGGTAAATACCGAGCAGCAGCACCAGCAGCGCAGAGATCAGCACCACGATACCACCTGCACTGTACTGCCAGTCAGAAGGCGCATCACGGTTGAGCTGTTGCGGCGCATTCAGATAGAGACTCACGGCCACGCGCAGGTAGTAGTAAAGACCAATGGCGGAGCCGAGAACCACGCCCCCTGTCAGCCACCACAGGTGCGCCTGTACACCCACTGCCAGAATGTAGAACTTGCCGATAAAGCCCAGCGTCATCGGAATACCGGCCAGTGACAGCATCATCACGGTCATTACAGCCGCCAGAATCGGACGGTGCCAGAACAGACCACGGTAGGAGTAAAGCGACTCTGCATCCGGACCGCGATACGGGCTGGACATCAGGCTCACCACACCAAAGGCGCCGAGGCTGCTGAAGAGGTAACCCGCCAGATAAACACCCACTGCTTCCATCGACATCTCACCGCTTTGCAGGGCAATCAGCGCCACCAGCAGATAACCTAAGTGAGAAATGGACGAGTAACCGAGCAGACGCTTGATATTGGTCTGACTCAGCGCCATCAGGTTCCCGAAGATAATGGAAACGAAGGCGATGATACCCAGCACCAGGCGGACGGCTTCGCTGTCGCCTACCGGCGCATACAGGAAAAGACGCATCACCACACCGAAGATAGCGATTTTACTCGCTGTCGCCAGGAAGGTGGAAACCGGGGCAGGAGCACCCTGGTATACGTCTGGCGTCCACAGATGGAAGGGGACCAGCGAAAGTTTAAAGCCGAGTCCCACAATCATCAGACCCAGACCAATGAGCAACAGCGGTTCATGCAGCGCAGTGCCACTGAGGCTTTTGCCCAGCGCGACAAACGACAGACTTCCGGACTGTGCGTAGACCAGCGCCATACCAAACAGCAGGAATGACGAGGCAGCCGCTGACAGGATGGTGTATTTAATACTCGCTTCAAGCGAACGCTTCTGACGGAAGGCATAGCCAATCAGGCCAAACAACGGCAGAGAGATAAGTTCAATACCGAGGAACAGCGAGGCCATATGGTTTGCATTGGCGAGCAGTATCCCACCCAGTGCCGCAATCAGCACCAGCAGATAGAACTCTTCTTTATTGTCGTTATAGCCTTCCAGCCACGGATAAGCAAAGGTACAGGTGGCGAGGCTCGCCAACAGTACCAGCCCGGTGTAGAGCATGGCGTAGCCATCGACGCGCATCAGCGGCGTGACGTCCATCGCCCCCGCCTGGCCAACAAACCAGAGGGAGACTAACGCAACGTTCAGGCCCACCACTGACAGCGTGGCATTGAGGAAATGGTTGCGTCGCCACGCTATGGAGAGCATCACAACCACCACCGTCAATCCGACGATCAGCAGCGGCAGCAGCGCAATCAGGTGTTGTGTGGTTAAAGTCATAGCGCTTTACGGCCTTGTAGTAGAAACAGAATTAACAAACCACTGCTGGATATTACTCATCGCAGAATGCGAGGTATCCAGAATCGGCTGCGGATAGAAGCCAAGCAGTACCAGAAGTACAACCAGCGACAGAATCATCAACAGCTCTCGCAGTGACATCCCTGGCAACGCTTTACTGGCAATCTCGCTTTTTGCTTTACCGAAGTAAGCGCGATGCAGCATCGCCAGTGAGTAAACAGACGCAAACACCAGGCCAAAGGTGGAGATGACGGTGATCACCGGAACCACCTGGTAGCTACCGAACAGGATCATGAACTCGCCAACGAAGTTACCCGTCCCCGGCATCCCGAGCGTGGCAACGGCAAAGAACATGGAGAGTGCAGGCAACCACTTAATCTTGCTCCAGAGTCCACCCATCATGCGCATATCACGAGTATGCAGGCGCTCGTACAACTGGCCGCACAGGATGAAGAGACCCGCTGCGGACAGACCATGCGCAATCATCTGAATCACCGCACCCTGGTAAGCCAACTGGCTACCGGTGTAGATAGCAATCAGTACGAAGCCCATGTGGGAAACGGAGGTGTAGGCAATCAGACGTTTGATGTCGTACTGGGTGAACGCCATCCATGCGCCGTAGAAGATACCAATCACACCCAGCCACATGGCGACAGGCGCAAACTCTGCCGAAGCGTTCGGGAACAGCGGCAGCGCGAAGCGCAGCAGACCGTAGGCCGCGGTTTTCAGCAAGATACCGGCGAGGTCAACGGAACCTGCGGTGGGTGCCTGCGAGTGCGCGTCAGGCAGCCAGCCGTGCAATGGTACCACCGGCATTTTCACCGCGAAGGCGATAAAGAAGCCGAGCATCAGTAGATATTCCACGCCAGAAGACATAGGCGTTTTCAGCAGATCTTCATAATCGAAGGTCCAGGCGCCCGTCGCGTTGTGATGCACCAGTACCAGCGCCAGAATCGCAATCAGCATCACCAGACCACTCGCCTGGGTATAGATGAAGAACTTAGTGGCTGCGGTAATACGTGTCTTCCCGTCAGAGGCTTTGTGGCCCCAGAGTGCGATCAGGAAGTACATCGGCACCAGCATCATCTCCCAGAAGAAGAAGAACAGGAACAGATCGATGGCAAGGAACACGCCAATGACGCCGCCAAGGATCCACATCAGGTTCAGGTGGAAGAAGCCCTGGTATTTTTCGATCTCACGCCAGGAACACAGTACCGCCAGAACGCCGAGGAAGCCGGTCAGCACCACCATCAGCAGGGACAAACCGTCCAGCGCTAAATGGATATTGATGCCAAAGCGCGGGATCCAGGGGAGTAAAAACTCCGACTGCCACTGTGGGATACCCGCAGATTGCGTCAGTGAATAGCCGCCCTGCAACCACAGTTGCAGACCAAGCGCCAGCGTCAGTCCCATGGTAATCAGCGCTATCCAGCGCGGCAGCTTCACGCCGAAGCGTTCGGTCTGCCAGCACAGGAAGCCGCCGATAAAGGGAATTAATATCAACCAGGGTAATAACATAGCTAAGTATGTCCCTTATATTTACTCCTGCTCAGGCTGTCTCGCTTGCCAGCCCGAATCCCGGCAGTGCTCGCACTCCTCACGTACTCAAGTACGCTCCGGTTGCTCTGCGCTGGCGGTCTCCGGTCTGACTTCGCCGATGACGCCTGTACTTCAGGAACAGATTTTCAACGAATTCTAAAATAGTTATGGGTTTGTAGGCCGGATAAGCGCAGCGCCATCCGGCAAGCCAACAAACTCAACGCAATACCAGCAACAGCGCCAGAATCACGACGGCCCCGATGCTCATGGATGCCACATACCAGCGCAAATACCCACTCTCACTAAGCAGCAGACCTTTGCCTGCAAAGCGAGAAAGGATGGCCGGGATGTTCATCAAGGCATTCAGCGGGTCACGCTTCAGCAGCCACGCAATGCCGAGGAACGGCTTCACGAAGATGAGATCGTAGAGCCAGTCGAAGCCCCAGGCGTTGTACCACCAGGTACCCAGCAGGCGGCCCGGTGCGCTGTTGGCAACAGATGTCACCAGCGTACGTTTGCCTAGCCACAGCCACGCAGCAATCAGGATGCCAGCAATCGCCACCACACCCGAGGTGATTTCAAGCATCATCACATGGCCATGCTCAAGCTCAGTCGTTTCAGGCAAAACACCGTGCAACGGCGGTACAATCATTGCGCCCACGAAGGTAGAGAGAATCAGCAGCACAATCAGTGGCAGATGGTGGGTTATCCCCTTCCCTGCATGCGCATGAATTTGTTCTTTCCCGTGGAAGACGATGAAAATCATACGGAACGTATAGAGCGAGGTCATGAACGCACCGACCAGCCCTGCAACCATCAGGTTGATGTGTCCGTTTGCCATAGCCCCGGCAAGGATTTCATCCTTACTGAAGAAGCCTGCGGTAATCAACGGCAGGGCCGCCAGCGCCGCGCCACCCACCAGGAAGCAGGCGTAAACCAGCGGAATGGATTTACGCAGACCCCCCATCTTAAAGATGTTCTGCTCGTGGTGGCAGGCCAGAATCACCGAACCAGACGAGAGGAACAGCAGCGCTTTAAAGAACGCATGCGTCATCAGATGGAAAATCGCCGCATCCCATGCCTGCACGCCCAGCGCCAGGAACATGTAGCCAATCTGGCTCATGGTGGAGTAAGCGAGAACGCGTTTGATGTCGGTTTGAACCAGCGCAGCAAAACCTGCCAGCACCAGGGTCACTGCCCCGACGATACCTACCAGATGCAGAATCTCCGGGGTCATCAGGAACAGGCCGTGAGTACGGGCAATCAGGTAGACCCCGGCGGTGACCATGGTAGCCGCGTGGATAAGCGCTGAAACAGGTGTCGGACCCGCCATCGCATCGGCAAGCCAGGTCTGCAACGGCAGCTGCGCGGATTTACCAACCGCCCCGCCCAGCAGCATCAGCGTCGCCCACCACAGCATCGTGTTGCCGTTTGCGAAGTGCGCCGGTGCCAGTTCAACCATCTCCCGGAAGTTCAGGGTGCCCAGTTCGTTATAAAGAATGAACAGTGCGAAGGCGAGGAAGACGTCACCCACGCGGGTCACGACAAACGCTTTCATGGCTGCGGCACCATTCTTCGGATCGGTGTAGTAGAACCCGATCAGCAGATAGGAACACAGACCCACCCCTTCCCAGCCGAGGTACATCAGCAGCAGGTTATCCGCCAGTACCAGAATCACCATGCTGGCGATAAACAGGTTGGTGTAGGCGAAGAAGCGGGAATACCCCTCTTCACCGCGCATATACCAGGAGGCGAACATATGGATAAGGAAGCCGACGCCAGTGACCACGGAAAGCATGGTCAGCGACAGGCCATCCAGCACCAGGCTAAAGCTGATGTTGAAATCGCCAACGGACATCCAGGTCCACAACGGCAGCGTAAAGACCTGACGACCGTTGTTAAAGAAATCCACGCCTGCAATGGCGGTGACCAGAGCCGCCAGGCCAATAGAACCCATTCCCACCGTGGCAGAGAGGTTTTCAGACCAGCGTCCACGAGAGAAGGCGAGCAGCAAAAAGCCAATTAAAGGAAAAATAATGGTTAAGGCGAGCATGTTCATCCACGCATCTCACTTACTGAATCGATATTCAGATTCTGGCGGCGACGATGGAGTTGCAGCAGCAACGCCAGGCCAATGCTTGCTTCCGCAGCGGCGAGGCTAATGGCGAGGATGTACATCACCTGACCGTCGGTCTGGCCCCAATAGCTGCCCGCCACGACAAATGCCAGGGCGGCCGCATTGATCATAATTTCAAGACCAATCAGCATAAACAGCAGGTTGCGTCGAATGACAAGACCCGTCAGCCCGAGAACAAACAGGATCGCGGCAAGGATCAGTCCATGTTGTAAGGGGATCATGCATGCTCCTCCGTTTTTCTTTTCGGGCGATCGTCCGTACGGTTGCTCAGCACCTCACCCTGTCGGTCTTCACGACCAACATGGAAGGCCACAACCAGACCCGCCAACAGCAGCATTGACGCCAGCTCTACTGCGAGGACATAAGGTCCAAACAGCGTGATACCGACGGCTTTCGCGCCAATTGGCGTACCGTCAATACCCTGGTCATTAATGCCGGTAATGGCGTAAATGATTACGCCCAGCAGAACAGCCGACAAGATGGCCGGGCCAATCCACACCTGCGGTTTCAGCCACTGGCGTTCTTGTTCGATTTCAGAACCGCCCAGGTTGAGCATCATCACCACGAACACAAACAGCACCATAATGGCCCCTGCGTAAACGATGATTTCCAGCGCACCCGCAAAGTAGGCACCTAATGAGAAGAAGACCCCTGCAATAGCCAGCAACGACACAATCAGGTACAGCAAAGCGTGCACCGGATTGGTGTGGGTTATCACCCGCAGTGTCGTCAGGATGGCAACCAGGCCACAGATATAAAAAGCGAACTCCATTGCCCCTCTCCTTACGGTAACAGGCTCTTGACGTCGATAGGCTTGGCTTCGTTCTGCGCTTCGCCCTTATCTTTGCCGTCGATTGCCATACCTGCCATCCGGTAGAAGTTATATTCCGGGTATTTGCCCGGACCGGAGATCAGCAGATCCTCTTTTTCGTAAACCAGATCCTGACGTTTGTACTCACCCATTTCAAAATCCGGCGTCAGCTGGATAGCGGTCGTCGGGCACGCCTCTTCACACATACCGCAGAAGATGCAGCGTGAGAAGTTGATGCGGAAGAACTCCGGATACCAGCGTCCGTCTTTGGTTTCTGCTTTTTGCAGGGAGATACACCCTACCGGACAGGCGACCGCACACAGGTTACAGGCAACACAGCGCTCGGCACCATCCGGGTCACGGGTCAGAACAATACGTCCACGGTAGCGCGGCGGTAAATAGACCGGCTCTTCCGGGTACATACGGGTTTCGCGTTTAGCAAACGCATGCAGGCCGATCATCCAGATACTGCGCACCTGGGTGCCGAAGCCCACGAGTATTTCTTTTAAAGTCATGGTCTTAAGCCCCTTATTGCGCTTGCCAGAGAATGACAGCCGCCGTGCCCAACAAATTGAGAAGCGTCAGCGGCAGGCAGACTTTCCAGCCGAAAGACATTACCTGGTCATAACGAGGACGGGGTAACGCTGCGCGAATCAAAATGAACATCACCATAAAGAACGCGGTTTTGATCGCGAACCAGAGGAATGGCGGTAAGAACGGGCCGTGCCAGCCACCGAAGAACAGCGTCACCATCAATGCTGAGATGGTCACAATCCCAATGTATTCCCCGACAAAGAACAGACCGAATTTCATACCGGAATATTCGATGTGGTAACCATCAGCGAGCTCCTGCTCGGCTTCGGGCTGGTCAAAGGGATGGCGGTGACACACTGCCACGCCGGCAATCGCAAAGGTAATAAAACCAAAGAACTGCGGGATGACGTTCCAGATATCAGCCTGGTTGTTGACGATGTCGGTCATATTAAAGGAACCGGCTTGCGCCACTACGCCCATCAGGGAGAGGCCAAGAAACACTTCGTAGCTCAGGGTTTGCGCAGATGCACGCATTGCCCCTAGCAGGGAGTATTTGTTGTTACTCGACCAGCCCGCGAACAGCACCGCATACACCGCGAGGCCGGCCATCATCAGGAAGAACAAAATCCCGATGTTGAGGTCGGCAACCACCCAGTTAGGGCTGACCGGAACGATAGCGAAGGCCAGCAGCAGCGAGGTGAATGCAATGACCGGCGCAAGGGTAAAGATCATGCGGTCCGTAAATTTCGGCACCCAGTCTTCTTTGAAGAACATCTTGATCATGTCCGCGACGATCTGGAGTGAGCCACCCCAGCCTACGCGGTTCGGTCCGTAACGATTCTGGAACAGCCCCAGCAGACGACGCTCACCAAAACTCATGAGCGCGCCACAGGTGACCACCACCAGCAAAATGACGACCGCTTTCAGGATGCTTAACAGAATGTCGATAACATCCGGTGTTAACCAACTCATGCTTGCGCCTCCTGCAGATTTTCAAGACGAGCACCCGCGAGCACCGGCGCGATGCCCGGCATGCCCATCGGTAAACCAACCTGCCCTGCCGTCAGCTTTTCGGACAGCTCAAGCGGAAGGCTGAGCGTCTGGCCGTCGTAACTAAAGGAGATACGCGCACCGGCATTCACCCCCAACTTCGCGGCATCGGCCGGGTTGAGTTTGATATAGGGTTGCGGCATACGGCTCTGGAAGACCGGGGAGCGCTGAGACATTTCGTCACTACCAAACAGATGATAGTAAGGGGCGATCAGCCACTGCCCGTCCTGCGCTTCGAAGCTCGCGGGTACGTGAGTGAAGTAATCGAGACCACTTTCCGAGGCTTCAAACAGACGCACACCAGGATCGCCATGACGCAGGTGCCCCCCGACCTCAGCCTGGAACTTGTTCCACGCCTGCGGTGAGTTCCAGCCTGGTGCCCAGGCAAATGGAATTTGCGAGCGCGGTGCGGATGGCTGGTTGTTCCCTTCCATTGAGAAGGCGAACATGGTGTCTTTATCCTGCGGTTGACGCGGTTCGTGCACGCTAATGTTGGCGCGCATCGCAGTACGGCCACTGTAACGGTGCGGTTCACGCGCCAGTTTCTGACCGCGAATGCGGAAGCTTGCATCAGGTGCTGCATCTTTGATGCCGGCCAGGTGCGGCAGCTTCTCAACAACGGCATCAATCACATGGTCAAGCTGCGTCCAGTCCACCTCACGGTTTTGCACCGTGCTGTGCAGGGAGTGCAGCCAGCGCCAGCTTTCAAGCATGATGTTTTTGCTGTCGTAATAGGACGGGTCATACACCTGGAAGAAGCGCTGCGCGCGGCCTTCATTGTTGATAACCGTGCCGTCACTTTCTGCAAAGCTGGCAGCGGAGAGCACCAGATGCGCATGATCCATAATCGCCGTGCGTTGATGGTCAATAACCAGTACCAACGGCGCTTTAGCCAGCGCGGCGTTCACACGGGTGGCGGACGCATGACGATGCAGATCGTTTTCCAGCACCACCACGGCATCTGCCGCACCGGTTTCCAGTTCGTTCAGCGCCTCATCAAGCGAGCCACCGCCAATCATGCCAAGCCCGACGCTGTTGGTAGAACGGGCAATCATGGTGACGCCGACGTCCGCACCACGCGTTTTCAGTGCCCTGGCAACGTTAGCCGCCGCCTGAATGACATCCACGCTACCGTTATTAGTGCCGGAGATAATCAGCGGTTTCTTCGCGCCAGCCAGCGCCTGAACCACGACGTCGATTTTGTTTTGCAGATCACGGCTGATGCCCTCTACTGCAGGGGCATTTTCATCGAGTGCATGGGCAATGGCATAACCCAGTCGCGCCTGATCTTCAACCGGTGCGCAGTAGGTCCACGCGGCGATATCGTCCAGACGGGTAGTGTCGACGTTGGTGACAAACAGCGGATGTTTTGCACGCTGACCAATGTTCAGGATGGCGGCAATCTGCCAGTCAGCTACCTTTTGCGCCGCTGCCATTTCGCGTGCCTTGCCTTTCACGGCCTGACGCACCGCCAGCGCAACACGTGCGCCGGTTTGCGTGATGTCTTCACCCAGAACCAGCACCGCATCATAAGACTCAATTTCGCGCAGGGTCGGGGTACGAATACCGCCCTCACGCAGCACTTTGAGCATCATCTGCAGGCGTTCCTGCTCGCCTTTCGCGATACCGGTATAGAAGTTCTCAGCGCCCACCAGCTCACGTAAGGCGAAGTTGCTTTCAACGCTTGCACGCGGCGAACCAATACCAATCACTTTTTTGGACTGACGCAGGATATCTGCTGCGCCCTGCATGGCCTGCTCGGCGTTGAGGGTGATGATATCATCGCCACGACGCTGAACCGGCTGACGCGGCCTGTCTTTCAGGTTCACGTAGCCATAGCCAAAACGGCCACGGTCGCAGAGGAAATAGTGGTTCACGGAGCCGTTATAACGGTTTTCAATACGACGCAGTTCACCGTAACGCTCACCGGGGCTGGTGTTACAGCCCAGAGAACACTGCTGGCAGATGCTTGGCGCAAACTGCATGTCCCATTTACGGTTGTAACGCTCGGAGTGCGTCTTGTCGGTAAATACGCCGGTCGGGCAGATTTCAACCAGGTTACCGGAGAACTCGCTTTCGAGCACCCCGTCTTCCGGGCGACCGAAGTAGACGTTGTCATGTGCGCCATAAACGCCCAGATCCACGCCATCAGCATAATCTTTGTAGTAACGCACGCAGCGGTAGCAGGCGATGCAGCGGTTCATTTCGTGAGAAATAAACGGCCCCAGGTCCTGGTTTCTGTGGGTACGCTTCGTAAAACGATAACGGCGGAAGCTATGACCGGTCATGACCGTCATATCCTGCAGGTGGCAGTTGCCCCCTTCTTCACAGACCGGGCAGTCGTGCGGATGGTTGGTCATCAACCACTCTACGACGCTCTCGCGGAATTGTTTCGCCTCTGCATCATCAATAGAAATAAAAGTGCCTTCGGTTGCCGGTGTCATACAGGACATCACCAGGCGACCACGCGTGTCTTCCGCGTTCTGGTATTGCTTCACCGCACACTGGCGGCACGCACCCACGCTGCCCAGCGCCGGATGCCAGCAAAAATAAGGAATATCAAGGCCCAGTGAGAGACATGCCTGTAGCAGGTTGTCCGCACCGTTAACCTCGTATTCTTTGCCGTCTACATGAATCGTAGCCATTAGCATGCTTCCAGTTGGCCCAAATAACCATCACCCTTCACGCTGTTGTCGCGTTGGTTGCCATCTCTCATCCGGCGAGTTCAGTTGACTCCCTTTTCCGGAATTCGCTCTGTTGCCGCCTTGCTACAGTGCGAAGGATTGGGTTATTACTCAGGCATTAATCGAAATTTCTCAGGTATCGCGTTTGGGCGAGATACCCCTATCACCAGCGCGCTTTCAACAGGTTCGGCTGAATACCGCCTATGGCGTTGGTATTGCTGAACTGCTGCTTGATGCCTGCTTCGAATTCTTCTCGGAAATATTTAATCGCGCTTTGCAGGGGTTCAACCGCACCTGGCGCATGCGCGCAGAAGGTTTTACCTGGACCCAGGAAACGACACAGTTGCTCAAGTGTCTCGATATCCCCGGGCTGGCCTTCGCCACGCTCAAGCGCACGCAGAATTTTCACGCTCCACGGCAAACCGTCACGGCAAGGTGTACACCAGCCGCAGGATTCACGGGCGAAAAACTCTTCCAGGTTACGCACCAGCGGCACCATGCCAATTTCGTGGTCGACCGCCATCGCCAGCGCCGTACCCAGGCGGCTGCCCGCTTTGCCAATGCTTTCAAACTCCATTGGCAGATCCAGGTGAGACTCGGTCAGGAAATCGGTACCCGCTCCACCCGGTTGCCAGGCTTTGAATTTCAGGCCGTCACGCATACCACCTGCATAATCTTCCAGGATTTCACGTGCGGTAGTGCCAAATGGCAGCTCCCACAAGCCGGGGTTTTTCACGCGACCTGAGAAGCCCATCAGTTTGGTGCCGGCATCTTTACTGGTCGAAATGTTCTGATACCACTCAACGCCGTTCGCCAGAATAGCCGGGACGTTACACAGGGTTTCGACGTTGTTGACGCAGGTCGGTTTACCCCATACGCCCGAACTTGCCGGGAAAGGCGGCTTGGAGCGCGGATTAGCACGACGCCCTTCGAGGGAGTTAATCAGTGCAGTCTCTTCACCACAGATGTAGCGCCCTGCCCCGGTGTGCACGAACAGTTCGAAGTCGAACCCGCTGCCGAGGATGTTTTTGCCAAGCAGACCGGCTTCGGTCGCTTCGGCAATCGCACGACGCAGGTGCACGGCGGCTTCAATATACTCACCGCGCAGGAAGATGTAGCCCCGATACGCTTTCAGCGCAAACGCGGAGATGAGCATGCCCTCCACCAGCAGGTGCGGCAGTTGCTCCATCAGTAAACGGTCTTTATAAGTACCCGGCTCCATTTCATCAGCGTTACATAACAGGTAACGAATGTTCATGGACTCGTCTTTGGGCATCAGGCTCCACTTCAGACCGGTGGAAAAGCCAGCGCCGCCACGGCCTTTAAGACCAGAGTCTTTGACCGCATTGACGATTTCATCCGGGGCCATACCCGACAGCGCACGACGCGCGCCGGCATAACCATTTTTACTTTGATATTCATCCAGCCACACGGGCTGTTTGTCATCACGCAGACGCCAGGTCAGCGGATGCGTTTCGGGAGTACGGATAACGTCTTTCATTTATACCGCTCCAGTAATTCGGGGATGCCTTCCGGGGTCAGATGTGCATGAGTGTCCTCATCAATCATCATGTTTGGCCCCTTATCGCAATTGCCCAGACAGCAGGTCGGCAGCAGCGTAAAGCGTCCGTCAAACGTCGTCTGGCCCGGCTTGATTTTCAGATGGCTTTCAATCGCAGACTGAATGCCCTGATAGCCGGTAATATGGCAGACCACGCTGTCGCAATAGCGAATCACATGACGCCCCACCGGCTGGCGGAAAATCTGGCTGTAGAAGGTGGCAACGCCTTCGACATCACTTGCCGGGATGCCCAGCACCTCAGCGATGGCGTAAATCGCCCCATCCGGCACCCAACCGCGCTGTTTTTGAACAATCTTCAGCGCTTCAATGGACGCCGCACGCGGGTCTTCGTAGTGATGCTTCTCGTGCTCAATGGCTTCACGCTCTGCCGCACTCAGCTCAAAGGCCTCGGTTTCTGGTAATTGATTCTCGTGCATAATTAGCGGTCCACATCTGACATAACAAAATCGATACTACCCAGATACACAATCAGGTCGGAAACCAGGCTACCGCGAATGGCGGATGGTATCTGCTGCAGGTGCGGGAAGCTTGGCGTCCGCACGCGCGTACGGTAGCTCATGGTGCTGCCATCGCTGGTCAGGTAGTAACTGTTGATACCCTTGGTCGCTTCAATCATCTGGAAGGATTCTTGCGCCGGCATGACCGGACCCCAGGAAACCTGCAGGAAGTGCGTGATCAGGGTTTCGATATGTTGCAGCGTGCGCTCTTTCGGCGGCGGCGTGGTCAGCGGGTGATCCGCTTTGAACGGGCCTTCCGGCATATTGTTGAGGCACTGCTCAAGGATGCGCAGACTCTGGCGCAGCTCTTCAACTTTCAGCATGACACGGGTGTAGCAGTCGGATACCCCACCACCAACCGGCACTTCAAAGTCGAAGTTTTCATAACCGGAGTAAGGGCGCGCCTTACGCACGTCAAAATCGATCCCGGTAGCACGCAGGCCTGCACCCGTGGTGCCCCACTCCAGCGCTTCTTTCGCGCCGTAGGCGGCAACACCCTGAGAACGCCCTTTCAGAATGCTGTTGCGCAGCGCGGCTTTCTCATACGAAGCCAGACGTTTTGGCATCCAGTCGAGGAATTCACGCAGCAGACGATCCCAACCGCGCGGCAGATCGTGTGCCACACCACCGATACGGAACCAGGCCGGGTGCATACGGAAACCGGTGATCGCTTCCACTAGATCGTAAATTTTCTGACGATCGGTGAAGGCAAAGAAGACCGGCGTCATTGCGCCAACGTCCTGAATAAAGGTCGAGATATAGAGCAGGTGACTGTTGATGCGGAACAGTTCAGAGAGCATCACACGAATCACGTCCACACGCGCCGGGACAGTAATACCCGCCAGCTTCTCAACGGCCAGCACATACGGCATTTCGTTCACGCAACCGCCGAGATACTCGATACGGTCGGTGTAAGGAATGTAGCTATGCCAGGACTGGCGCTCACCCATTTTTTCAGCACCACGGTGGTGGTAACCGATGTCCGGGACGCAGTCGACAATCTCTTCGCCATCAAGCTGAAGAATAATGCGGAAAGCACCGTGCGCAGAGGGGTGGTTAGGACCCAGGTTGAGGAACATAAAGTCCTCGTTACTGGTGCCGCGCTTCATGCCCCAGTCTTCCGGTTTGAAGGTCAGCGCTTCCATTTCCAGATCCTGCTTGGCTTTGGTCAGCTCAAAGGGATCGAACTCGGTTGCACGCGCCGGATAGTCTTTACGCAGCGGGTGGCCTGTCCAGGTCTGCGGCATCATGATGCGCGTCAGATGAGGGTGGCCTTCAATATCAATTCCAAACATTTCCCAGGTTTCACGCTCATACCAGTTGGCGTTCGGGAAAAGTTTGGTGAACGTCGGTACGCGCAGATCGTTTTCAGACAATGCCACCTTGAGCATGATATCGCGATTGCGTTCAATGGAAATCAGGTGGTAGAAAACGGAAAAATCCGCGGCAGGTAAACCCGCGCGGTGCGTGCGAAGACGTTCGTCCATGCCGTGTAAATCAAACAGCATGACGTAAGGTTTTGGCAGTCTCTTTAAGAAATCGCCCACTTCCAGTAACTGTTCGCGCTTCACCCATACTACGGGCACCCCGGTGCGGGTCGCCTGAACGGTAAAGGCATCCGGCCCAAAACGGTTGCGCAGTTCGCCAATGACGGGATCATCAAGGTGATCCCGGGTCTGCCATGTGGCGTCTTGCGCAGTTAAGTCAGTCATATTGTTCACCATTGCAAAATTTCCGTGGTGACTGTCAGGTATGGCTTCGCGTTAGTTGATTATTAAAATGCGAAGATTGATGCCACAACCCGCAGGCGCAAATTAAATCTCGTCAGGCGTACGCAGATTCGTGACTGCAATACGCTCGCCGCGTTTGCGGTCGCGTTCCGACTGCATGTTGGCGCGGTATACACCTTGATCGCCAACGACCCACGACAGCGGGCGGCGCTCTTTACCAATGGATTCCTGCAACAGCATCAGAGCCTGCATATAGGCTTCAGGACGCGGCGGACATCCTGGGATATAGACATCCACGGGGATAAATTTATCGACGCCCTGAACCACGGAGTAGATGTCATACATCCCACCGGAGTTAGCGCATGCGCCCATGGAGATAACCCATTTTGGTTCCAGCATTTGATCGTACAAACGCTGAATGACCGGGGCCATCTTGGTAAAACAGGTTCCTGCAACCACCATCAGGTCGGCCTGACGTGGGGAAGCACGCAGTACCTCAGCACCAAAACGCGCAACGTCGTGCACGGCGGTGAAGGAGGTCACCATCTCGACATAACAGCAGGACAACCCGAAGTTATAAGGCCAGATTGAGTTTTTGCGGCCCCAGTTAACCATGTCATGCAGGGCATTTTCGAGTTTGCCCATGTAGACGCTTTTGTTAACTTCCTGTTCCAGGGGGTCGGTTACGATCTCCTGTTTTTGCAGGGGGTAACGGTCGTTCTCACCGTTGGGATCTATGCGGGTGAGCGTATAATCCATCTTATTGCCTCGCGGTTAGCGTTGACGATTAGTGTAGTTGGTAGTCTCTGGGTTGATTTGAGCACGACGTGAACGCGACGGCGTCCAGTCCAGCGCGCCGATTCGCACCAGATAAAAAAGACCTGCCAGCAGCACTAAAATGAAAATTGCGGCTTCGGCAAAACCGAGCCAACGACTCTCGCGAATGGAAGTTGCCCATGCATACAGATAGAGCGCTTCAACATCGAAGATGACGAAGAACATGGCCACCAAATAGAACTTAGCGGAGAGACGCAGGCGTGCGGTACCGACCGAATCAATACCCGATTCGAAAGGAACGTTTTTGTGTCTTGCGCGTGCGCGACCGCCGAGATACCAGCCGCCGAGCAACATCAGGCAGCACAGGCCAATTGCGACAATAAGAAAGACTGCGAACGCCCAATGATGAGCGATGATTTCAGTGGATGTTGACATACGCATTGCTTAGCTCAAAAGGTAGCGCTTACTACTCTGCTCTTTTCGGCAGATGGCGCTACATCGATTCATGGGGAGGAATAAAACCACACGTTAAGTAAGAATTTGACAAGTCAGCCAAACGATGTGGGTTTTACTCCTTTCTATAACCTTTTGTCAACTTTAACAAAAGTTTCCTCACATTAGTTTACATCGGCAGCAACTCATTAACATTAAATGCCGTTTTCTTATTCAACCTCGACGAAGCCCATGATCTTTTAGGGTGTTGAATCGTGTCCGTTGTGAGGTTTTACAAAAATTACCCTCTTATTTTGACAGGATTTTGCACGGATTCCTCCCCCTCTGTGGGAGTATTTTCTTGATCTGAGACACGCTTTTGTTAATTCATCACTAAAAACGGCAACAAAATAGCCTGATTTTTAACATGCCGCAGTATCACTAAAAACTATAGAACATGAAGGGGAATTGTGGAGGAAAGATTGTTAATCTGTTGATATAGCAGCATTTTATAATTTTCATTTCGCTCATCCATAAGCATTGGTGTCAAAAATGAACCGATGACTTGCTTTTTTCCATCAGCGGTCCATTTTTGCATTTACAATTTGTTACCAGTTTTTGCCGTGCCTGTCAGCCAAAATCATCCTCCGCGACCAGCGAGTCGCCTCCTCCTTCGGTGGCACGCGTGCCATACTGCCACGGATTCTGGTAGTGCTCCATCGCCTGGAAAATGACCTGCGCCAGTTTATTCTGGCTACGGGCGTTGACGCAGAGCACATATTCGGTTTCAGGAAGCGCGGGTAATCCCTCCGTATTGCCAAGCACTCGCAGATCGGGACTCATCATCTCAACAGGTCGTGCCGTGACGCCCAACCCTGCCTTTACGGCGGCTTTGACCGCTGACAAAGTCGAAGCAACATAAGCAATGCGCCAGGCAACGTCAGCGGCGTTCAGCGCGTTAAGGATGAGCTCGCGAAACGGACTGGGTTCATCGAGCAGCACCAGAGGTACCGCCTCGCCTTTTTGCAGCATAAAATCAGCCGCGCAATACCAGTGGGTTGGAGACGTCCTCAGTGTCAGGCAGTTCTCCAGGCCTGATCGGTGGGTGGTCACAATCAAATCAACATCGTCTTCCTGCAACCTTTCCCCGGCGAAAGGGTTACGTTTTACACGAACATCTAACGCCAGCTTTGGGTAAACCGAACTTATACGGTTGAGCAGGAACGGCAGGATGGTATCGGCCGATTCATCAGACGCGCCAATCGTAAGCCCCCCCTGTAAATTGCTAAACATCAGCGAGGTACATGCTTCATCATTAAAGCGTAAAATTTTTCTGGCGTAGCCCAGTAACTGAATGCCGTGTTCGGTGAGAAGCTTATTACGACCGTGACGGGCGAAAAGCTCTTTTCCAACCAACTGCTCCAGCCTCTGCATTTGTTGACTGACCGCAGACTGGGTGCGACAAACCGCAGCGGCTGCCGCAGCGAACGTGTTCAAATCAGCGACCGCAACGAAGGTTCTCAGCAGATCGAGGTCGAGATTCAGTATCGGACGATTTGCATTTATCATAATTTTTCACTTACGGGTTCCTCACTCGGAGTTACCCGGGTTTATGCTGTGCGCGTAAGATTTAAGCAATTCCCTTTAAAATGTGCATCCAGCAGAGTTATAGCCTGGTCAACCTGACTGAAAGTTCTGGTGCTTATAGTTCGCCATGTGATCCCAGGCGAACGTCGCGTCGTTATTTACGACTCCCTTCTTTTTGAATATATAAACCATACGAATACATGTTAATCCTTTTAAGGGAAAAGCATTTTTTTGCAACAATATCGACTGTAGATAACGGATGTCTCATATACAGCCCATACATATGGCTAACCGGGAGTTAAAACTTGTAATAACAGACAACGGACAGGCAGAAATAGTCCACAAAGCAAGCGGGGACTCTCATGTGCACCATTTCGAACGGCAGTTTAACCTAAAACCCTTATATTTATAAGTCCTATTGCGATTAATCTGAAGCATAACATTAACTCGCGAGCTACTTAATCTTATTAATATTACTGTTATTGATCGTAACCATTCTCAATATTAAATATACAAAAAGGGAAATAGCCCTATGTATAAATAATACTTAACAATGCTCTTACAGTTTAGTCGATTACCGTTGATAATTTCTTCCGGGTCCATGATTTTCATCGTCCTGATGAAGGTTTATAAGACTGATGAGATTATCGCCAGTTTTCCCCCACGCTGCCTGGGGACTTCTTTTTAGCATAAAATTCGCAACAAAATTGGGATAGTAAATATAATCACTGAATTATAGTGTTTTACCCTGAAAAGATAGAGATTTTGGCAATAATTCCAGTGTAAAAATCGTTAAATGTGATGTGGTTAAGGCAAAATCTTCTCCTGCCAACCCTTCAAAACGAGCCGTTGTGGGAGTACATTATTCCGTGCTGACTTCCACGGCAGGGAGTGGCATCCATAGCTAAAAGGTTCAACGTTCATGTCCTCCATTGAAAAATCCAGCAAATTAGATAACGTCTGTTACGACATTCGTGGGCCGGTACTTAAAGAGGCTAAGCGCCTTGAAGAAGAAGGCAATAAAGTACTTAAGTTAAATATTGGCAACCCCGCCCCCTTCGGCTTCGATGCGCCGGATGAGATTCTGGTTGATGTGATTCGTAATTTGCCCACGGCGCAGGGGTATTGCGATTCGAAAGGCCTTTATTCTGCACGCAAAGCCATCATGCAGCACTATCAGGCGCGCGGCATGCGGGATGTCACGGTTGAAGACATTTATATTGGCAATGGCGTGTCCGAACTTATCGTACAGTCGATGCAGGCTCTGCTAAATAGCGGCGATGAAATGCTGGTTCCGGCTCCGGATTACCCGCTCTGGACTGCCGCAGTCTCGCTGTCCAGCGGAAAAGCGGTGCATTACCTTTGTGATGAGTCTGCGGGCTGGTTCCCGGATCTCGACGACATTCGCGCAAAAATCACGCCGCGTACCCGCGGTATCGTCATCATCAACCCCAACAACCCCACCGGTGCGGTTTATTCGAAAGCGCTGTTGATGGAGATTGTGGAGATTGCGCGCCAGCATAATCTGATTATTTTTGCCGACGAAATTTACGACAAAATTCTCTACGATGATGCCGAGCACCACTCCATTGCGGCACTGGCACCGGATCTGTTCACCATCACTTTCAACGGTCTGTCCAAGACCTATCGTGTGGCGGGCTTCCGTCAGGGCTGGATGGTACTGAGCGGGCCGAAGAAGCATGCAAAAGGCTATATTGAAGGTCTGGAGATGCTGGCCTCCATGAGACTGTGCGCCAACGTTCCTGCGCAGCATGCGATTCAGACCGCTATCGGCGGTTACCAGAGCATCAGCGAATTTATTGTACCGGGCGGACGTCTTTATGAGCAGCGCAATCGTGCCTGGGAACTGCTCAATGAGATCCCGGGCGTCTCCTGCGTTAAGCCTCAGGGCGCGCTTTATATGTTCCCGAAAATTGACGCGAAACGCTTTTCTATCCACGACGATCAAAAGATGGTTCTGGATTTCCTGCTGCAGGAAAAAGTGTTGCTGGTACAGGGCACCGCCTTTAACTGGCCCTGGCCTGACCATGTGCGCATCGTGACCTTACCGCGCGTGGACGATTTGGAAATGTCTATTACCCGTTTCGGTCGTTTCTTGTCCGGTTACCACCAGTAATCGTGTCGGGGGGAGGATTTGCATCTTCCCCCCAGGTCTGCGCACAATGACCCACCGTCGCAGTTACAGACAAGGTCACTTATGAGTCAGAGTCATTTCTTCGCACATTTATCTCGCCTTAAACTTATCAACCGCTGGCCTTTAATGCGTAACGTCAGGACGGAGAACGTCTCCGAGCACAGCCTGCAGGTTGCGATGGTGGCGCATGCCCTGGCAGCCATCAAAAACCGCAAATTCGGTGGGACAGTGAACCCGGAACGTATTGCGTTGCTGGCGATGTACCATGATGCCTCTGAAGTGCTTACCGGCGATTTACCGACACCTGTAAAATACTTCAATTCGCAAATCGCTCAGGAATACAAAGCCATAGAGAAAATTGCTCAACAAAAACTGGTTGATATGGTGCCTGAGGAGCTTCGCGATATCTTCTCTCCGCTTATCGATGAGCATCAATACAGTGCTGAAGAGAAAGCGATTGTGAAACAGGCAGATGCCCTGTGCGCGTATCTGAAATGCCTGGAAGAGATGTCTGCGGGAAATAATGAGTTTCGCCTGGCCAAAACTCGTCTTGAAAAGACCCTTGAGGCCAGACGTACCCAGGAAATGGACTATTTCATGCAGGTCTTTGTACCCAGCTTCCACCTGTCACTGGATGAAATAAGTCAGGATTCGCCCCTGTAACTGCCCTTTTCTTCCCTCTCTGCCGGGGAGGGAAGCCTGTCAGAACGGAAACAGCACCGGGATCATTACCACACACACCACCATCACCAGGAAGGTGAAAGGCACACCGATTTTTACAAAATCACTGAACCGGTAATGGCCTGGCCCCAGCACAAGCGTGTTAACAGGTGAAGAGACGGGAGTCATAAATGCCGCCGACGCCGCCATGGCTACCACCATCGCAAATGGATAAGGCGAAACCGCCATTGATTTTGCTGTGGCCAGCGCAATCGGCGCCATTAACACCGCCGTCGCCGTATTGGAGATAAACAACCCGATGGCTGAACACATCGCAAACAGACAAAAGAGCATCATATAAGGGCCGTAGCCGCCACCAAACTCCAGCAGACCTTTAACCACTAAATCAACGCCGCCTGTCTTTTGTAATGCCAGTGCAAAAGGCATCATTCCTACAATTAAAATAATGCTGGGCCAGTGGATAGCTTTATAAGCACTCTCGGCATCTATACAGCGAAATTTCCCCATCAGCAGGCAGGCTACAATCGCCGCAACAGGATTGGGGATTTCGTCGGTCAGCATCAGAGCGACCATCAGCACCAGACAAAAGACGGCGTGAGGTGCCTGGCTGTGCGCGGGCGACACGGCGCTCTCTTCAACAGGCATATTCAGCACCAGAAAATCGCGCCCGTTCTGGCTCATCTGGCGGATGAGTTTCCAGTTGCCGACCACCAGCATAATATCACCCAACTGCAGTGGCTCATCCACCACGACACCTGACATGGCTACACCATCACGCTTGAATCCCACCACGTTAATGCCATAGCGACTACGAAACCCAATTTCCCGGATGGTCTTACCGAGCATTTCTGATTCCGGCATCGGTGAAACTTCGGCCATGCCCACATCCAGCGCCTGGTCGGAAAAATAGTCACCACGCAGGATCATCGGCTCGAGCAACTGTTCCCCACAAAACTGGCGTAAATCAACATCGGCCGCAGACATGTCAATGAGCAACACGTCTCTTGCACGGAATTCCGACCCGCCGGTGACGTTGACTATTACCCGGCGAAAGCGTCGCCAGCGTTCCAGGCCAATGACGTTAGCGCCGTAGCGTTCGCGCAGTTTAAGGTCGTCCAGGCGCTGCCCGATTAACGGCGATCCCGGGCGAATAGCAAGACGGCGGGCTCGTCCGGTGAGGTGATACTCCTTAATGAGATCGCGAAAGGTTCGACGCTTCCAGCTATCGCGTTGATGCTCTTCTTTTTCGCCTTTGAGCATAACGCGCATCAGCAGCATATAAAGGATGCCTGTCACGAGGATGACCAGCCCGAGCGGTGTCACGCTGAAAAAGCTAAACCCCTCAAGACCTTCACGCAGGAGTTCACTGTTAATCACCAGATTCGGTGGCGTCGCCACCAGCGTCATCATACCGCTGATAAGTCCGGCGAAGCTGAGCGGCATCATTAAGCGTGACGGTGAGATTTGCATGCGCATCGAGACGCTCAGTACCACCGGGATAAAGATAGCCACCACGCCGGTTGAGCTCATAAAGGCGCCAAGCCCCGCAACGGTAAGCATTAGCAGCACCAGCATTTTGATCTCACTGCTGCCGGCCATCTTCATCAGCCAGGCCCCCATACTGGTTGCCACCCCGGTACGAACCAGCCCCTCGCCGATAATAAACAGTGCGCCAATCAGAATGACGTTGGGATCGCTAAACCCGGACAGGGCTTCCGTCATTGTCAGGGTTCCACTGAGGATGAAGGCCACGATAACGAGCAACGCCACGGCATCCATTCGAACCTTACCCGTCGCAAAAAGCACGACTGCAATCGCCAGCAGGCACAGAACCCAAATCAACTCACCGTTCACAACATTTCCTTGTTTTAAATGGGGAGATAAATCATGCCATAAAAAAGCCCCGACGGTGCGGGGCTAAATCATGTCTCATGCTTTTCGGGTGACCACTGCCGAACCGTCGTCTCGTTTGCCCACCGTAACCTCATCCAGTCTGGTCAGGACAAAATCGACTTCATCAAGCCGTGGCGAATCCGCAGGCACATTCACCGCAATAACATGGCAGTTAGCCGCAAGACCCGACAGTACGCCAGCGGACGCATCTTCCACCACCACACACGATTCCGGTGTCAGACCAAGCAACTTTGCGCCCAGCAGATATGCGTCGGGTTCGGGTTTCCCACGCGCCACCTGCTCTGCCGTTACAAATACCTCCGGCATCGGCAGGCCAGCAGCACGATGACGTGCATGGGCAACAGGAACAGAACCGGAGGTCACTATCGCCCAGGGGATCCCGAGGTCGTTTAGATGATTAAGCAGCTCAACGGCACCCGGTAAGGCGACAATGCCATCGGTATCTTTGGCCTCGATCGCTTCCAGGCGGGTAAACTCCTCCTGGATATCGGCTTCGGTTTTGCCAGGCATGAAGTGGCGTAACGAGGTGATGGCCTGTTTGCCATGAATAAAATTGAGCACCTCGTCATGGGCAATACCAAAGCGGTCGGCCCATTCACACCATGAACGTTCCACAACCGGCAGAGAATTCACCAGCGTGCCATCGAGGTCAAAAAGAAATCCTTTGCACTGCACGTGTCGCTCCTTAAGCATTACTGATCTGATTAATCTCATTGGCGCTCAGATGATACTGACGCGGGCAGGAGTGCCACACACTGAGCATGCGCTGATATTTTTCCCACATTGGCGTTTGCGCATTGAAACCGTGCGTGCCTGCATCAAAGTGGGTATAACGCCCTTCGACGTTAACCATAAAACGCACATAGCCCAGATAACGCGCTTCCGTTGCGGCATCAAAGCCTAAGAAGGTCACGCGGCGTTCATCAATGGCCTGTGCATCCTTCAGGTTGGCCCAGGAGACATGCAGAGCATGGTACATCTCCATGATGTCGATGACGATGCGACAGGTTTCTTCCTTCAGCTCACCGAACTCTCTGTCCAGTTCACGCATCTGCAAACCATAACCACGCTCAATAATGGTCTGCAGACGACGGTAACGCTCTGCATTGGCAGGATCCATCATCGTCATCATTTTGTACTGATTGGATAAAATCAGTCGTTGGGCATTGGTCATTTCCATCGTTCTGCTCCTGTGGCACATCGGTGCAATAAAAAAGAGGCACATAAATTATGTGCCTTCTTTTATATGCGTATTCCGGGGTCAATTACAAATCATCCAGGAAAGTTTTATCCAGTTGTTTGAAGGCGCGCTTAAGCGTGTCAGCTAACGCCTGATAGTCCGGCTTACCTTCGACAGGCGAGAGCGCCTGCCCCGCCTCCTGCAGTTTGCCTCTTACCTCATAAAACCACTGTAAAACAGAGGGAGGCAGCGGCGTGACGGAGCGCTTACCCAACCACCACAGGCCCTGCATCGGCAGACTCAGTGCAAAAAGGGCCGTGGCGATGGCGGGGCCGAGCTGCCCACCGAGAGCAATCTGCCAGCATAGCGTAAACACCGCGACCGGCGGCATAAACCGAATGGCATAGCGGGTGGCGCGAATGACACGACTCTCAACAAAAATCGGGGCGAGGCGTTTATCCATAGGCCAGGTTTTTGAATACTGCTGTCCCCGGCGAAACAGTCCAAAAAAACTGACCGGGTGCTTTTCGGAATTGGACATGGCTTTACCTCAACTTCACATATAAAAATTAAAAAAATTGTGCAAAACAACAACTGTCTATGACAACGTTAAAATTTTTTGTCAATTGGACTGCGTATCAGGTATCCTGTGCCGGCCTTAGTGGGCCATAGACGAGGTCACGCCAATCGTCAAATTTGTGCCTATTATGCCACTGTCGGTAATTTGAGCAAAATGGCATAAAATCATAAGTATTCTTTCATCATGCCAGAAAGTTGCTCGGGCATGATGTTAATCATAAATGTCAGCCTCATCATGCGCTACGCTGAGAGACTCACTGACGTTTTTTTAGCCACGTATCATAAATAGGTACTTCCATGTCGAGTAAGTTAGTACTGGTTCTGAACTGCGGTAGCTCCTCACTGAAATTCGCCATCATCGATGCCGCTAACGGTGAAGAGTTCCTTTCTGGTTTAGCCGAATGTTTCCATCTTCCTGAAGCACGCATCAAGTGGAAAATTGACGGTGGTAAACAGGAAGCGGCTTTAGGTGCAGGTGCCGCTCACAGCGAAGCGCTGAACTTTATTGTTAATACTATTCTGGCACAAAAACCAGAACTGTCCGCACAGCTCACCGCGATCGGTCACCGTATCGTGCACGGCGGCGAAAAATACACCCGCTCTGTTGTTATCGACGAGACGGTTATTCAGGGTATTAAAGATGCAGCACCGTTTGCTCCGCTGCACAACCCGGCCCACCTTATCGGTATCGCTGAAGCGCTTAAATCCTTCCCGAATCTGAAAGACAAGAACGTTGCCGTGTTCGACACCGCGTTCCATCAGACCATGCCGGAAGAATCTTACCTCTATGCTCTGCCGTACAGCCTGTACAAAGAGCACGGCATCCGTCGCTACGGTTTCCACGGCACCAGCCACTACTACGTGACACAAGAAGCCGCGAAAATGCTGAACAAGCCGGTTAACGAACTGAACATCATTACCTGTCATCTGGGTAACGGTGGTTCTGTTTCTGCTATCCGTAACGGTGAATGTGTTGATACTTCTATGGGTCTGACCCCGCTGGAAGGGCTGGTTATGGGCACCCGCACCGGTGACCTGGATCCGGCGATCATTTTCTTCCTGCACGACACCCTGGGCATGAGCGTTGAAGCTATCAACAAAATGCTGACCAAAGAGTCTGGCCTGCTGGGTCTGACCGAAGTCACCAGCGACTGCCGTTATGTAGAAGATAACTACCAGGATAAAGCAGACGCTAAACGTGCTATGGACGTTTACTGTCACCGTCTCGCCAAGTACATCGGTTCCTACGCGGCGCTGATGGAAGGCCGTCTGGACGGTATCGTCTTCACCGGTGGTATCGGTGAGAACGCAGCAATGGTTCGTGAACTGTCCCTGGGTAAACTGGGCGTTCTCGGCTTCGAAGTTGATCACGAACGTAACCTGGCTGCCCGTTTCGGCAAATCCGGTTTCATCAACAAAGAAGGCACTCGTCCGGCTGTCGTTATCCCGACTAACGAAGAACTGGTCATCGCGCAGGACGCGAGCCGTCTGACCGCCTGATACCACACCGCCAGCGATAACCCTTAATAATTCGAGTTGCAGGAAGGCGGCGACGTAGCGAATCCCCGGGAGCGTACGAGTAGTACGTAACTGGGGTGAGCGAGGAAAGCCAACGCACATGCAACTTGAAGTATGACGGGAAGCTGGCGGTGCTGTTTTGTAACCCGCCCACTTGCGGCGGTAACGAAGAGGATTAACCGTGTCCCGTATTATCATGCTGATCCCTACCGGAACCAGCGTCGGTCTGACCAGCGTCAGCCTGGGCGTTATCCGTGCTATGGAACGTAAAGGCGTTCGTCTGAGCGTCTTCAAACCTATCGCTCAGCCACGCGCGGGCGGCGATGCGCCAGACCAGACCACCACCATCGTACGCACTAACTCCGGCCTGCCTGCAGCAGAGCCGTTGAAGATGAGCTACGTTGAGTCCCTGCTGTCCAGCAACCAGAAAGACGTGCTGATGGAAGAGATCGTCGCACGCTACCATGAGAACAGCAAAGATGCTGAAGTGGTACTGGTTGAAGGCCTGGTCCCGACCCGTAAACACCAGTTCGCCCAGTCGCTGAACTTTGAAATCGCGAAAACCCTGAACGCAGAAATCGTCTTCGTGATGTCTCAGGGCACCGATACTCAGGAACAGCTCAAAGAGCGTATCGAGCTGACCCGCAGCAGCTTTGGCGGCGCGAAAAACACTAACATCACCGGCGTGATTGTTAACAAACTGAATGCGCCGGTTGACGATCAGGGTCGTACTCGTCCTGACCTGTCTGAAATCTTTGATGACTCTTCCAAAGCGAAAATCATTAAGATTGATGCAGAAAACCTGGCCGCCTCCAGCCCGCTGCCGGTTCTGGGCGCGGTACCCTGGAGCTTCGACCTGATTGCCACCCGCGCAATCGACATGGCTCGCCACCTGAACGCCACCATCGTTAACGAAGGCGAAATCAGCACCCGCCGCGTGAAGTCTGTCACCTTCTGTGCACGCAGCATTCCGCATATGCTGGAGCACTTCCGTGCAGGCTCCCTGCTGGTCACCTCTGCTGACCGTCCTGATGTTTTAGTTGCCGCCTGTCTGGCTGCGATGAACGGCGTGGAAATCGGTGCCATCCTGCTGACCGGTGCCTATGAAATGGACTCGCGTGTCAGCAAGCTGTGCGAACGTGCCTTTGCAACCGGCCTGCCGGTATTCATGGTTGACACCAACACCTGGCAGACCTCACTGAGCCTGCAGAGCTTCAACCTGGAAGTTCCGGTTGATGACCATCAGCGTATCGAGAAAGTTCAGGAGTATGTAGCAAGCTACATCAATGCTGACTGGATCGAGTCCCTGACCGCCACCTCCGAGCGTAGCCGTCGTCTCTCTCCGCCTGCCTTCCGTTATCAGTTGACTGAGCTCGCACGTAAAGCGGGTAAACGCGTTGTTCTGCCGGAAGGTGACGAACCGCGTACTGTTAAAGCAGCGGCAATCTGTGCTGAACGCGGTATCGCGACTTGCGTACTGCTGGGTAACCCGGACGAGATCAACCGCGTTGCCGCCGCACAGGGCGTTGAACTGGGCACCGGCATTGAAATCGTTGACCCGGAAGTGGTACGTGAAAGCTACGTGGCGCGTCTGGTTGAACTGCGTAAGAGCAAAGGCATGACCGAAGCGGTAGCGCGTGAGCAACTGGAAGACAACGTTGTTCTGGGTACCCTGATGCTGGAGCAGGACGAAGTTGATGGTCTGGTTTCCGGTGCGGTTCACACCACTGCGAACACCATTCGTCCGCCGCTGCAGTTGATCAAAACCGCACCGGGCAGCTCTCTGGTTTCTTCCGTGTTCTTTATGCTGCTGCCGGAGCAGGTTTATGTATACGGCGACTGCGCGATTAACCCGGACCCGACTGCAGAACAGCTGGCAGAAATCGCCATCCAGTCTGCGGACTCCGCGATTGCCTTCGGCATCGAGCCACGCGTAGCCATGCTCTCCTACTCCACCGGTAACTCTGGTGCAGGTAGCGACGTTGAGAAAGTGCGTGAAGCAACCCGTCTGGCACAGGAAAAACGTCCGGATCTGGTTATCGATGGTCCGTTGCAGTACGACGCCGCCGTTATGGCCGATGTTGCAAAATCCAAAGCACCGAACTCACCGGTTGCAGGTCGCGCGACCGTGTTCATCTTCCCGGATCTGAACACCGGTAACACCACCTACAAAGCGGTACAGCGTTCTGCCGACCTCATCTCCATCGGGCCGATGCTGCAAGGCATGCGCAAACCGGTTAACGATCTGTCCCGTGGCGCGCTGGTAGATGACATCGTCTACACCATCGCCCTGACCGCGATTCAGTCTGCTCAGCAATAATTGTTGCCCTTGCTGATGCTAAAGGCCCCTGTTTACAGGGGCCTTTTTTGTCAGCTCAGGAAAAATACCTTTCCCCGGGGGGCGAAGGGCAACCGGTTATTCTGCGGTAATAACCAGGCATGCTCCATCTTCACTGACACGTGATCCTCGCAATAGCCATCGGTAATGATAAGCAACGGGCCACCGCGTGGGAAATCGCCCTGTAATGAGAGCGTATCCAGCAGATCCACGCCCGGTTGCAGTAGGGTTCCGCCCCGCCCATAGAGCGTGAAATGGTGGACCATCTCCTCTGGCCGCACCCAGCCGCGATCGTATGCCCGGGCGTCGCAGCAGATGAAACGCACGGCAAACACATCGCGGGATAAGGCATAACTGGCGATGGCCCCCAGCGCTTTTCCGAGCAGCTGCGGCTCCATTGAACCGGAGGTATCCAGAATCACGCCAAATACCCGCGAACGCTGCTCCTCTTCGTCCGGCTTTTTAATCGAGGCTCTGGGGATATCGGGTGTCGCACTCTGCCGCCTTGAGGGGCGAGCGTATGAGCGCCGATGCTCTGGTGGTGGAAAATGCTCATCAAACCATTCTGCCAGCGCTACATCCCACGGTACGGGAGGCTGAGCCAGACTTCTGATCTCTTCGATTAATCCGGCTGGCAGCGTGCCGCGCGATGCGCCATACAGGCAGCGATCCATCCCCTGATAAAGTGCCCGCCGGCAGTAGGCCTCGGCATCGGTAAACCGACTGTCACCCATCTCGCCAATTATATCGCCCCCCGCGCGACCACGAAGGGTGATGAGCTTGCGCGCTTTGCGCATATCCTGGGCGAGAAAATCGTAAATCTCTTCCGCGGACATAGCGGAAAACTGTGCGTCATAAAGCAGCCCGATGGCAGGAGGCGTGCCAATCTGCATCTCGATTAGCCAGTCATTGATTATAAAATCGCAGGCGACGTTCCACAGTTCGGCATCCCGCCCACGTCGGCGTGACGCATGATTTAAACCGGCGTGCAGCAGTTCATGGGCAAAAACAAACAGCATTTCAGTTGCCGACAGTCGCGCGGTTGGGTTAATCCAAATCTTACCAGCACCCACATCAATCGCGGCGACCGCGATATCATACTGGCTGCACAGCTGCGCATCTTCTTCGATATCAAAGCTGGCCGCCAGCGCGCCCAGTAACGGATAAAGGGTCATCATCTGTCGGCGCGCTTTCTGCGCTAAAGTTATACGCGTCTTGCCGCCGTTCGGCTGATAGCCCCCGACTTTGTTCAGCGCATCGCTCACGCTGTTACTCAGCCCCTCTGCAAGCAGCGACTGCCAGGTCACGCCGCGAGGATGAGAAGGTTCAGACTCGTAAAGAAAACAGTCGTCGCCGCCGCCATAAATGGTGCGCCAGTGCGATAGCTCACGCGAGATCCCCTCATCAGTAAACTGACGGAACAGGCCTTGTGCGTCAGAAGGTCCTCCCTGCGGAAACGGGAACGACTGTAATTCCTCCGGCAGCGTGCCAATTTTCAGGGCTTCGCAGAAACGCATTGAGGCCGTCAATACCGCAAGCTCCCAGATCTCTCTGGGCTGGCGGGGTTCTATGTAGCCAAACCCCAGCGCTGCCAGCGCCTGCGCTATCATACGCGCCCACTGTTCTGGCGTAGCGTGGCGTTTTGCATTCAGCCACAGGTAACCCCGGTTGCTCAGGGTCAGCCAGCCACGTGAGGAGACATAATGATGGTCGTTATCAATACGTTCATAAACATGCGAGAAAATGGGTGAGAAGAGCGCATGTTGTTTGATAATGTTCAGACCCGCGTTACAGGCCTCCAGCGCCGGGTTGCGACCAGGCTTTCGCATTCTCAGCCTCCCCTTGACGCCAGTCGAGGGAGATCGCGGGCCACTTCCAGCAGGAACCAGGCCGGTAGTGTCCTGCCATTTTCATCTTCGCTCATGACCGACTGGGCTATCTCAACGCTTATGCGTGCAAGGCTTTTGAGCACGTCCTTCGCACGAATAGCGAGCTGGGTATGCTCAGCGCGGAGGGATTTCTCGTTCTCCGGCAACTCCTTGTACAGATGCGAACGGAACGACTGGGCCAGAAAATAGAGCACATCACGATCCGCAGGATCGTCCGGCCAGGCGGCATCACCTTTCAGAATCGCAGCGATCGTGTGCTTCTGGCGCACCTGTTTAATAAAACCTTTAAAACTTCCCGCATGGGAGGGCGAAAGCAGACCATAAATCAGCGCTTCCAGCATGTCGTCTTCAATGCCCTCACCAAATGAGTGAAGCGCATCGGAGAGCATGTGCCAGCTACGGGGGGTCGAAAAGGGTTCTTCATGCTTGGGCGGCTCGTTCCAGAGCTGATCGGGGCGCAGCTGAATGTACTGCACCACCCAGGGATGTATACCTTCACTATTAATCGCCCAGTTCAGCCACTGGCGATGATCGGCGCGCAAATGGATGTGCACCATGCGATTAATGAGCGCCGATGGCATGGGCTTCACAATCGCAGCATCTTTTGCCCGGTTGCCGGCACCAATCACAATAGTGCCTTCGGGCAGGCGGTACTCCCCGATTCGCTGCTCGAGAATTAATGAATAAAAGGCTTTTTGTATCTCATGGGATGAGGCGTTGAGCTCATCCAGGAAGAGTACGAAGGGACGTTCGCGTACGATACTGGCAGGTGGGAAGAAACGAGAGCATTTCCCGTCAATTTGCGGAATGCCCAGCAAATCTTCTGGCGCAAGCTGACTACCCAACAACGACACGCACTCCATACCCACTTCGTCGGCAAACCGCCTAATCAGGGCGCTTTTACCAATGCCTGGCGGACCCCATAAAAAAACAGGGCGGGTTATGGCCACGTTGAGCAGAAAAGTAAAGGTGTCATCCGGGGTAAGTTGAATCGCGGAAAGCATAAAATTCCTTTTAGCTAAGAGGGTTGCGGCGGTACTCCAGGGGGGGCCCGTACAGTCGATGACGTATGCATGAGGCTGGTTATAAAAAAAAACCAGTCGCTGAACCACAGACTGGTTTTCAGTAATGCAGAAACAAAGACGTTACTCGGTCTCTTCTGCCTTTTCAACACTGTTGCTGGCGTTACGGCTCATCCACAGCGCCAGCGCTTTTAGCGAATCAGACGTAAACTCGTCGCAGCGGGCGGTTATCTCTTCCGGGGTCATCCAGAAAACTTCGCTGACCTCATCTTCCTGAAGCGCGAAAGGCCCGTGAGAAACACAGCTGAATAATCCGCCCCACACGCGGCAATGTTCATCTTCGTAGTAAAAAACGCCATGCTCTGCAAAAGGGACGCCGGCAATGCCGAGTTCCTCTTCCGCCTCACGGCGCGCAGAGTCGAGTAACACTTCATCGGCCTGAACCACGCCGCCCGCCGTGCAGTCCAGCATACCCGGCATAAAATCTTTGGTTTCAGTGCGGCGTTGAACCAGGATTTTACCCATACCATCGTGCACAACGATGTAGGTCGCTCGATGGCGCAGGCACTGCGCGCGCATTTGCTGGCGGGTAGCCTGAGCGATGACTTCATTTTCCTCGCTAACAATATCCACCCACTCCGTGTCTGCTAAATGATTCTGTTCCACCATCAGGTATGTCTCTTCATGGCGCTCTTATGGCGCGTTTTTAGTTGAACGGTAAATTACGGATTAATCGCGACCTGTGCAATAACCCGATTATCATTGAGTGCCTTTATGCTCAGTAATCCTTCATCCAGCATCCCATAGCTTGCCGCAAAGCCCCCTTTCGGGATGCTGACGGAGCCGGGATTAAAGTGGAAAATCTCCCCCCGTTTTTCCGCGACAGGCAGATGTGTATGACCATAGACCAGCACGTCACCCTCCGCCAGCGCCGGCAGGTTATCCGGGCCAAACAGATGACCGTGGGTTAAAAAGAGTCGTTGTGAAGGCAGTAGCACCTGCTGCCAGGGAGCAGTAACAGGAAAGTGCAACAGCATCTGGTCCACCTCACTGTCGCAGTTGCCACGAACCGCAATAATACGTGAAGCCTGAGTGTTAAGACGTTCAGCCACCTTTGCCGGGTCATACCCCTGCGGCAATGCGTTTCGCGGGCCGTGATAAAGCACATCCCCGAGAAGGATTAACCACCGTGCGCCGCTTTCGGCAAAGCGTTCCAGCACCCGTTCGGCGGCAGGCAGTGAACCGTGGATATCTGAGGCAAACATCAGTTTCATTGTCATCTCTCTTAGCCTGCCCGTCTGGCCGACAGCGCCACAAAGCGCTGCACTGACGAGCGCTGCCACTGGAAGGCGGCATAATTGAGCAACAGCTCCGGCACCTCATCCCCGTGCATGACCAGGCGGTTGAGCATCAGCGCGAGGTCAGCATCGGCGATACACCATTCGCCAAAAAGATTAGGTTTACCGTGTGAAAGCAGTTCGCCGGCAATGGCAAAAAGCTTCGCTGCCGCCTCGCGGGCCGGGTCAGAGAGCGGCGCTTTTTTTGCACCCGCAAAAATGACATCCGTTGCCCGCTCTTCGCGAATGGGCATCAGGTCGCTGCGGATCCACGCCTGTATCTGCCGAGCGCGGGCGCGTTTTTGCAGGTCGTGGGGATAGATGCGTTCATATTCCGGTGGCGCAAAACGCTCTTCCAGATATTCAGTAATGGCTGAAGATTCGCTGATTTCAAAACCGTCAATTTCCAGCACCGGCACCCGGCGCGTCAGGCTGTAGCCTCGCCAGTTATTCAGATTGTTTTCGCCTTTATTAAGATTGACCGTCTTCAGGGAGAAAGGCAGACCCTTTTCATGCAGTGCGACGAAAACGGCCATCACATAAGGGGAGAAAAAATTCGAATCTGACCATAAGGTTATTGCCGGTGCGCTCATGATAATCCTCTCAACGATTAGGTTTTCAACAAAATATAACGTCTCGTTAAGCGTGTCACTTGATGAAAACTCACACATGACCGGTAAGACCTATACTCATAGAGAGAATAACCCGCGAAACGGGAGTCATGATGATAGATCTCTTTTACGCCCCTACTCCAAACGGGCTGAAAATCCTTCTTTTTCTCGAAGAGGCCGAACTGGCATACCGCCTTATTCGGGTAGATATTAGTAAGGGTGAGCAGTTTCGTCCTGAGTATCTGGCTATCTCGCCCAATAACAAAATTCCCGCCATTATCGACCACGCCCCGGTAGACGGAGGCCCCTCCTATACGCTGTTCGAGTCCGGCGCAATACTGCTCTATCTCGCCGGAAAGAGTGAAAAACTGCTGAGTGGTGACTGGCGGGAGCGAAACCTCACTCTGCAATGGCTTTTCTGGCAAGTGGGGGGACTGGGGCCGATGCTCGGGCAACATCACCATTTTAATCACGTAGCCCCCCAGCCGATTCCCTATGCCATCGAACGTTATCAGGGTGAAACCCGGCGCCTCTATGGTGTGCTCAACAAGCGCCTGGAAACCTCTCCCTGGCTTGCCGGTGAACACTACAGCATTGCGGATATTGCGGTCTGGCCGTGGATTAATGGTCATCAGCGTCAGCGTATCCAGCTGGAACACTACCCGGCGGTGCAGAACTGGTTTATGCGGATCCGTTCCCGCCCTGGCACGGAGCGCGCCCTGCACAACGCTCAGCAAATCTGACAAACGCAGCGCAGAGGCTCGTGTATCATGGGCACATCCGTTACGTTCAGGAAAGTTGCAATGTCACAACCCGACGCCATCATTCGTATTAAAAATTTACGGCTGCGTACTTTTATTGGCATCAAAGAAGAAGAGGTGGTAAACCGCCAGGATATCGTCATCAACGTTATGGTGCATTACCCGGCGGAGCAGGCGCGCGCCAGCGAAAATATCAATGACGCACTGAACTACCGCACCATCACCAAAAGCATCATTCAGCATGTTGAGAGTAACCGCTTCTCGTTACTGGAAAAATTAACGCAGGATGTGCTGGACATCGCACGAGAACATCACTGGGTCACATATGCTGAAGTAGAGATCGATAAACTTCACGCGCTACGTTATGCCGACTCGGTGTCGATGACCATGAGCTGGCGGCGTTAAGCGCAACCGGGAGGTGGCATGAAGATACTGATTACCGGCGGTACGGGCCTGATTGGCCGCTTTTTGATTCCGCGTTTACAGGAGGCAGGCCACTCTGTCACCGTGGTGACGCGCGATCCTGGCAAAGCGCGGCATATCCCAGGAGCCAGCGTAGCCCTTCTGACAGGGCTCGATGAGCTGGACAATCTTAATGACTTTAACGCCGTTATCAATCTGGCTGGCGAGCCCATCGCCGACAGGCGCTGGACTGATCGGCAAAAGCAGCGACTGTGTGAAAGCCGGTGGTCGATAACGCAAAAGCTGGTGGAACTGATACAGGCGAGTGAAACGCCGCCCTCGGTGCTCATTTCCGGCTCCGCCGTTGGCTATTACGGCGATCTGGGCGAAGTGGTGGTTAATGAAGATGAACCGCCACATAACGAATTTACCCACAAACTCTGTGCCCGTTGGGAGCAAATAGCCTGCGGCGCGCAAAGCGACAGCACACGCGTTTGCCTGCTGCGTACCGGCGTCGTCTTCGCGCCTCAGGGCGGCATTCTGGGCAAAATGCTGCCGTTGTTCCGGCTGGGGCTCGGCGGTCCCGTGGGCAATGGCCGTCAGTACATGGCATGGATCCATATCGATGATATGGCCAACGGCATTATCTGGTTGCTCAATAACGATCTGCGCGGTCCGTTTAACATGGTTTCACCCTACCCGGTGCGCAACGAACAGTTCGCCCACGCGCTCGGGCATGTGCTTAAGCGCCCGGCTCTCCTGCGTGCGCCAGCCACCGCCGTGCGTCTGATGATGGGGGAATCTTCCGTGCTGGTGCTTGGAGGTCAACGGGCACTGCCCAAACGGCTGGAAGCGTCAGGATTCGCCTTCCGCTGGTTTGATCTGGAAGAAGCGCTACAAAACGTAGTGAAGTGACCCACTTGATCCAGGGGTTTACCACTCGCCTTCCGGTGCTAAGCTAATGCTTTCCACCGGAAGGAATGCCTTTTTTTATGATATTACGCACCCCGCGTTTGACGCTTTCCCCCTTTACGGATGCCGACTGGCCCTTTTTTCTCGCCCTGCGTCAAAGCCCGGATATTATGCGTTTTATGGGCAATATCGCGGCGGAGTTCGATACGCGCACGCTCTTTACCACCCGTCTTAGTGATGAAAATGCCTTTATCATTCGCGACAGCTCAGGTGAGGCGCTGGGCGACATTGGCCTGCAAATCAGCCCCCAGCACCCGCAGGAGGCCGATGTCGGCTATTCAATTGCCCCTTTTGCGCAGGGAAAAGGCTTTGCCAGTGAGGCACTTACCGCTTTGCGGGATCACGCTTTTAAGCAGACGGCTGTGACTGCGCTCAACGCCTGGGTGCTGGCAGATAATCAGGGATCGGTGCGGGTACTGGAAAAGCTCGGGTTCACGCGTGTACAGGTTCTTCAGCAGGCTTTCACCCTTAACGGCAAAAAGTATGACGACTGGGTTTACCGCCTGGAAAAGGAGGCATAACAGATGCCCCCGGCGACATATCATATCAATACATCGAAACGTCTCCACGTCATCCTGATTACGATATTCGGAATATGGTTGGGATGGCTAATCACCACGGCCTCGCTTGGGCGTCGGGTTTACCTTAGCGAACATGCGCCTGATATGCTGATAATCCTCACCCTGGCCTGCGTGGTGGGTCTGTTCTTTGCCTGGCGTCACCTGATGCGAGGCGCACTGGTTGCAGGTAACCCCTTTTCGCTCTTCAAGGCTTTTTTCTTTGCGGCAATGATGGTCATGGTCACGTTCTGGTTTACGCCAGATGCGCTGGTCAGGCTGACTGCCGACCAGAAGGTGAGCCGGATGGTGGCATTTTCAATAGAACACCCTGGCCCGGCGACCGCTCGCTTTAGCAGCTGTAAGGCTGGAATGCGCTTTTATGACGATGACCTTCAGCGCACGATTTTCTTTTGTGAGGATGACAAAAATGTTCCTCCTGGCTCCCGCAGGGTCGAGGTGGAGAAACACATCAATAACCACGGTGGGCGCTTCCTGCGCTACCGCTTCATCCTTGCTGATAATTCGCGTTCACCCTGGAGAAACTGGTAAATCTGACCTACACGCTCTGTTCTGCCTCTTTTGCCCCTCGCTCAGACGGAACACGCTTCGGCTGCGGCACCTTGATGATAAAGGTCAGCACACCGGCAAAGAGGTATAGCCCGGTGTAAGCCCACACCACGCCTACGATATCGAAGAAGGGTAGCAGTGCCGAGGCGATAGCCGGGGCAACAAAGTTACTCATTCCGGCGGAGAGGTTATAAATCGAGACCGCAGCGCCTTTATGATGCGGTTCAAGGGTCGGGAAGACCGCCGTCATCGGTACGAATGCCGCGACAAAAATCCCCAGCATCACCGCAGGAATCAGGGCGACGGCGAAATTATGCCCGGCGTAAAGGGGCAGATAGTAGAAGGTCAGACTGGAAATCGCCATTCCCAGGCAACCAAACCAGCGCACCTGGCGGATCCAGCCGATATACTCGCCAGCGATACCCCAGAAGATATTGGTAAAAATGGTGACGAAGAAGAATACCGCCCAGATTTGCAGCCATTCAGAGATGCTAAAGCCCAGCCGGTCAACAAACAGCAGCGGCATGACGATGGCAAAACCGAACAGCGACAGCGTATTGATGATGCGGATAAGGCAGGCGTAAAAGATATCGCGGTTGGTAAACAAGATGGTGCCCGCACGGGAAAGCTCGGTCATTTTATCGCGCAGCGGCAGGTTCACCCGCGAGCGATCCACCGGCACGTTACGCAGGCTGAACCAGGCAAGCAGCCCACCGCAGGTCACCCAGACAATAGCAAACCACAGGGTGCCGGTTTCACCAAACATCGGGATAGTCAGGCTCGGCAGATAGCTACCCACCACGCCAATGCCGACAGAGTACATAGCCCAGAACCAGCCGGTGGCCGCCGCCAGATTCGGACGCGGCAGCACCTGCACCAGCATCAACATGAAGGAGTAAATAAACAGCGGATAGGCCAGACCGCGGATACCATAGAACAACAGCATCAGCGGGTAGTTACGCATCCCAAGGCCTAACGACATAAACAGGGCATGCATGATGACCCACAGCACAAAGCCGATGATCATTGCCCGCTGTGGTGTTATTAGCTCCGCCACCACGCCGGATGCCCAGGCCGCCAGCGCTGCCGCAAGACCATACAAGGTAAAGACCAGTGCCGACTGAGCAGGCGTGAATCCCATGTCGGTAATGTGCTTGGACAGGAATGCCATTTCAAAGCCATCGCCAGCCATAAAAATCGCGATGGCGACAAATCCCCAGAGCAGTTTTTTCGGTAAGCCAAACCAGTAGTCATTAGATTGCATAACAATCTTCCTTTATTAGCCAGGAGAGTCACCCCGACGACGGTACAGAGGTCGGGGCATGTGGATTAAGGCAGTAACGCGCGCGCTTCCTGTTGTTGCTGATAGAGCAGGCGGAACAGCGCCAGTCGTTTTGCCAGCCAGTCAGCCCGTGCGGGCTGCGGGGTATAACGCGCCACCACCGGCGGTTTAAGACACACGTTTTCCTCCTGGCCGCCGTCAGCGAGCCACGCCAGGCGAGCGGCGCCCAGCGCACCGGATGAGCTTGCGGGATGGGTCACCATCGGGATGTTCAGCACATCGGCAATCAGTTGCGCCCAGACGGTACTGCGGGCGCCCCCGCCCGTGAGGCTGCACTGGGTAATGTTGGCGTTACCGAGCACATTCAGACCATCAGCCAGACCGAAGGTAACCCCTTCTATCACCGCATACCCCAGCAGTGCACGGCTGGTTTCATGGCGCAGATTAAAGAAGCTGCCCGCCGCCAGCGGATCGTTATGCGGCGTGCGCTCTCCTGAAAGATAGGGCAGGAAGAGCGGCGCGCGTTTTCGCACATCGTCACTAAGCTGTGCAATCTCTTCCATAAGCTGGCTCTCGGTCACCGACAGCAGATCGCAGACCCAGCGCAGACAGCTCGCCGCGCTGAGCATTACGCTCATCTGGTGCCAGCGGCCCGGCAGCGCGTGACAGAAGGCATGTACGCCAGAGTTCGGGTCAGCCTGCAGCGCCTCGTTGACCACAAAAATCACCCCGGAGGTGCCGAGTGAAATAAACGCATCGCCCGGCGCTACTGCCCCTACGCCCACCGCAGAGGTGGCGTTATCGCCTCCGCCACCGGCGACGATAACCGAGGAACTTAACCCCCACTCGGTAGCGAGTGTCGCTCGCAGCGTTCCGCTGCACTCACTGCCCTCCACCAGCGCAGGCATCTGACCGCGGTTGAGAGAGGTCATCGCCAGCAGTTCGTCAGACCAGTCGCGTTTTGCCACATCCAGCCACAACGTGCCGGCCGCATCAGACGGATCGCTCACGAACTCCCCGGTGAGACGCCAGCGCAGGTAATCTTTCGGCAGCAGCACTTTGGCGACACGGGTAAAAATCTCCGGCTCGTGACGGGCTACCCACACCAGCTTGGGCGCGGTGAAACCCGGCATGATCATGTTGCCGCTGAGGGTCATCATTTCCGGATGATGCTCACTCAGCCATGCGCACTCCGCGGCGCTGCGGGTGTCATTCCATAATATGCACGGGCGCAAAACCTGGTTCTCTTTGTCGAGAAGCACCGCGCCATGCATCTGCCCCGACAACCCTATCGCGCGAATTGCCGCCCACTGCTGCGGATGCTGCTGACGCAGTTCGGCCACCACGCGGCCACAGGCCTGCCACCAGGCAAGCGGGTCCTGCTCCGCCCAGTGCGGATGTGGACGCTGCACGGTGAGTGCAGCGTGCGCCGAGCCAACAATTTCGCCGGTGGTGTCAATAAGCAGTGCTTTTAATTCTGAGGTACCAATATCAATGCCCAGATACATAGCGCCCCCTTACACTGCCGCCAGTTGCGATTCAGGTTGCGTTAACCACTGCTCAAGTTCTGCCACGGTGCGGCGCAGCAGAGTGAGGAATTCAGCCGAGTTCGCCAGCTCTGCAAAAAGCGCCTCGTCAGCAGCCCACACCGCAAGCGGGTCTTTTGCTTCAAACACCGCACGCACCGCGTCAGGTTGCATCACCCCATCCTGATAGGTGTAGGGCAGAGAACCATCGGCCCAGCGTTTGAGGAACAGGAAGAAAAGGGCGGGCAGCACGGCGGTGGCAGTCGGTGCGGCACCGCGTTTGTAACACGCGATAAGCGTCGGTGTGACCATCCCCGGAATTTTTGACAGGCCGTCCGCCGCGACACGCTGGTTGGTATCTTTGATATAGGGATTACTAAAGCGCGCGAGGACTACGTCGCGGTACTGCGCCAGATCCAGCGGGCTTGGCGTTAGCGATGGGATCACATCGCGGGAGACATACTCCCAGGCCATCTGGCGGATGGCGCTCTGCCGGGTGCTGTCGTCTATATAGCTCAGACCAATCAGCGTACCTGCCCAGGCAATGCAGCTATGGGTGGCATTAAGAATACGAATTTTCGCCTCTTCCCAGGGGAGCACGGAGGCCACCAGCTCAACGCCAACTTTTTCCAGCGCCGGGCGACCATTGATAAAATCATCCTCAATGACCCACTGAATGAAAGATTCACCCATCACCGGTACGGCGTCATGGATGCCCGTTGCTGCCAGCACGCGCTCTGCCACATCCGGCGTCGGACGCGGGGTGATGCGGTCAACCATGGTGTTGGGTGAGGTGGTGTGGGCTTTGACCCAGGCAAAGAGCTCCGTTTCACCTTTGGCCTGCAGGAAGGAGAGAAAACCATGACGGAAACGCTCGCCGTTATGACGCAAATTATCGCAGTTCAGCAGGGTCACCGGTTCGCCATGCGCCGCAATACGCGCTTTCAGAATACGGGTCAGCGCGCCGTACAGGGTGCGGATGCCATCCTGTAAATCCGCCTTCACATCCGCCTGTTGCATATCCAGCTCGTGCTCCGGCGTCAGGTAATAACCGCTTTCGGTCACGGTAAAAGCGATAACCCGCGTTTGCGCATCGGCGCCCTGTTTCACCAGGGCGCTGATGTCGCGGTCCCACGGCAACACCTTGCGAATGGAGGTAATGGTTTCGTACTGGCGCTCGCCCTCCGGGGAGACGGTTTCCAGCACATATTCGCCATTCTGAGCGGCAAGGCTTGTGAGCAGCGCACTGGCATCATCACGAATGTTTCCCAGCGCGATACTCCAGCGGTCATCCCCCTGCTCCAGCAATTTGTGCAAATACCACGCCTGATGAGCACGATGAAACGACCCGGCACCAATATGCATCCACACCGCTTTCTTCTCGGACATAATCATCACCTTTTATGAGCATTTGACTGTTTAACGGGCTTATGCCCGTTTGTTGAACGTATGTTAGTAGCCGGATACAGGATCGTTCTGCGATGCCCTTCACGAAAATGGCTTTTGCCCTTAAAAATTACATTTGCCCATTTTTGTTGCGCTGCCCGTTTCGCGTACACTGTCAGCAGAACTTTTGGGGAATGCGTTGATGAACAAAGAAGAGAAGAAACAGGAACTCGCTGCCCGCGCCGCCTGGATGTATTACGTCGCCGGGTTGACGCAGCAGGACATTGCCGCCGCGCTGGGGTTATCTCGTCAGGTTGCCCAACGGTTGATTTCCGGCGCGCGGGAGATGGGAATGGTGACGGTAAATATCAGCCATCCGGTGACACGCTGTTTGAAACTGGCGCGGGATCTGCAGGAAAAGTACGCCCTTGGCTTATGCCGGGTCGTGCCCTCTTCCGGGCTTGAGGACGAGGCCATACAGCAGATGCTGGCGGTGGAAGGGGCAGAGGTCATGTCGCAATTTATCGACAATACCGCGCCACAGGTGTTTGGGGTAGGCTCCGGAAAAACCCTGCGCGCAGTGATTGACGCCCTGCCCTGGCAGGATCGCCCGCAGCATCAGTGTGTCTCCATGATTGGCGCTATCGCCCGGGATGATTCCGGTACCCGTTACGATGTGCCGCTGAAAATGGCGGAGAAAATGCAGGGCAAGTATTACTTTATTCCCGCCCCGCTTTATGCCGACAGCCCGGAAGATAAAACCAGCTGGTGTCAGCATCAGGTTTATCAGCGTGTCGCCGCCCGTGCCCTGGCAGCCGATGTCACGTTTCTGGGGATTGGGGAAGTGCAGCTGGGTTGCCCGCTGAATACCGAAGGCTTTATTACCGACGCGCAGGTCCGGGATCTGGAAAAGCAGCATGTCGCAGGAGAAATGCTGGGTCATTTCTTTAATCACGACGGGGTACGCCTTAATTCAGAGCTGGACGCCATGTTAACCAGCGTGCCTCTGAGTAGTCATACCGACCGGTCGGTAGTGGGGTTTGCTGGCGGTGAGCGTAAATATGCCGCTATTCGCGCAGCCCTGATTGGGGGATGGGTTAACGGGCTGGTCACGGACGAGGATACCGCGTTGAAACTGCTCGCAGAATAAGGGCTACCGGCGCTGCCGGTAGCCTGTCTGTTACTTAAGTGAGCCTTTAAGAAACTGCTGCAGACGGGCACTTTTGGGATTGCCGAACAGCGCATCCGGTGTCCCTTCTTCTTCGATTTTGCCCTGATGCAGGAAAATCACGTGGCTGGAGACGGTTCGGGCAAAGCCCATTTCGTGCGTCACCACGACCATTGTTTTTCCCTCTTCCGCGAGCTGCTGCATGATACGCAGTACTTCGCCCACCAGCTCCGGGTCCAGTGCGGAGGTCGGCTCATCAAACAGCAGCACTTCCGGCTCCATCGCCAGCGCACGGGCAATAGAAACACGCTGCTGCTGTCCTCCGGAAAGGTGCACCGGATATTTGGCCCGCTGCATCTCATCAATACCGACCTTAGCCAGGTATTTGACAGCACGGTCGCGGGCTTCCTGTTTGCTCAGACCCAGCACCTGAATCGGCGCTTCCATGACGTTCTCCAGTACCGTCATATGGCTCCACAAATTGAAGTGCTGGAATACCATGGTCAGGCGGGTGCGCAGCATCCGCAGTTGATGCTTATCGGCAACCTTCAGCTGGCCGTCTTTATCGCGTACCAGATTGATATTCTCACCGCTTACCACGATTGACCCTTCACTCGGTTTTTCGAGGAAGTTAATGCAGCGCAGAAAGGTACTCTTGCCCGAACCTGACGAGCCGATAATGCTTATGACATCCCCGGCATTAGCCTTCAGCGACACCCCTTTCAGCACTTCATGCTCGCCATAGCGTTTATGCAAATCGGTAACGTTTAATTTATTGTCAGACATGATGTTCTCAGTGCGTCGAAGAGGGTTTTATATGCTGCAGCCAGCGTTTTTCCGCTTTGCGGAACATGCTAATCAGTGCATAAGAGATAATCAGATACAGCACCGCAGCAAGACCAAATGCGGTAAAGGGCTGATAGGTGGCGGAGTTAATGTCACGGGCAATTTTCAGCAAATCCGGCACCGTCGCGGTGAAGGCAAGCGCCGTAGAGTGCAGCATTAAAATAACTTCGTTGCTGTAGGCCGGTAACGCAATACGCAGCGCCGAGGGTAGAATAATGCAGCGATACAGCTTCACAGATGAAAAACCATAGGCCCGTGCGGCTTCAATTTCCCCGGCCGGTACAGAGCGTATCGCCCCGGCAAAAATCTCGGTGGTGTAGGCGCAGGTATTCAGCGTCAGCGCCAGCACCGTGCAGTTCAGACCGCTTCGGAAAAACGCGTTCAACAGCTCCGTCCCCTTCACGACCTCCAGGGTATACATACCGGAATAGAAAACCAGCAGCTGCACGTAAAGTGGCGTGCCACGGAAAATATAGGTAAACAACCAGATGGGGAACTGAATGTATCTGTTACTGGAGACGCGTCCGATCGCCAGAAACAGTGCCAGGATCCCGCCCATCACTACGGACGAAATGAGCAGCCATAAGGTGACAGCCACGCCGGTAAAACGGTAGCCATCGGTCCATAACAGCGATTTCCAGTACTCCTGAATAATCTCGATCACAGGTCAGCCCTCTTCACACCGACGGAGTAGCGACGTTCGAGAAGAAGCAGTACGCCATTAGATACGGTGGTAAACACCAGATAGATAACTCCACACACAATGGCGAAGTAGAACGGCTCCCAGGTGCTCTTTCCGGCAAGCTGGGTTGCTTTGACCACATCTTCCAGTCCCAGCAAGGAAACCAGCGCCGTGGCCTTGAGAATAACCTGCCAGTTGTTACCGATACCCGGCAGCGCAAAACGCATCATCGCCGGAAACAGAATGCGGCGGAAAGTCTGGCCGTTGGTGAAACCGAACGCCGTCGCAGCTTCAATATGCCCTTTCGGCACGGCCATAAACGCGCCACGGAAGGTCTCAGTAAAATAGGCTCCGTAAATAAAACCGAGCGTAATGATACCCGCCACCATAGGATCAATATCGATCTGATCCATGCCTATTGCATCGGTCAGCGTATTGAGCGCGATTTGCAGTCCGTAAAAGATAAGCAGCATCAGAACGAGGTCCGGCACGCCGCGAATGAGGGTGGTGTAACCTTCGAAAATCAGTGCCAGCGGACGATTTTTCGAGAGTTTCGCTCCCGCGCCCGCAAGCCCAATCAGCACCGCCAGCACCACTGAGCTGATAGCCAGCTCAAGAGTGACCAAGGCACCGTGGAATATAACTTGTGAAAACCCGTACAGCATGCAGCTTGCCCTGTCGTGTAATCATGTTTGCCGCGTCTCTTCCCCTCCCGGACCGGGAGGGGTCGCACGTTAAACACGCGTGGAATTAACCACCATAAACATCAAAATCAAAATACTTTTTCGCCAGCTTTTCATAGGTGCCATCGGCACGCATCTCAGCAAATGCTTTGTTCAGCGCTTCACGCAACTCATTGTCTTCCTTACGCACGCCCATTCCGGTACCGACGCCAAACAGCTGTTCGTCTTTCACAGACGGACCGCCAAATTTGTAGTCTTTACCGACCGGGGTTTTCAGGAAGCCTTCGCTGGCGGCCACTTCATCCTGGAAAGCCGCATCAATACGTCCTGCCGTCAGGTCAGAATAGATATTGTCCTGCCCCTGGTAAGAGACGATTTCAATGCCTTTCGGCGCCCAGTGCACATTGCCGTAGGTTTCCTGCGTCGTACCTTGCAGCACGCCTACACGCTTGCCTTTAAGCTTATCGATGTCAGGCTGAATATCAGAATCTTTGGCAACGACCAGACGCGAATCGGCTGCGTACAGTTTGTCGGTGAAAGAAATTTCCTGCTGGCGTTTTTCAGTAATTGACAGAGACGACATGATGGCATCAATTTTCTTCGCTTTGAGCGAAGGGATCAGCGCATCCAGTGGGTTCTCAATAAACACACACTGCGTTTTGATGCGTTCGCACAGCGCTTTAGCCAGATCGATATCAAAACCCACCAATTCTCCCTGTGAATTCTTCGATTCAAAGGGGGCATAAGTAGGATCGGTACCGATACGAAGTTTTTGTGGGATGGCTGCGAATGCGCCGGAGGCGCTGGAGATAGCGAACACCAGAGAAAGTGATAACACCAATTTTTTCATAGTTATCCTCAACTGACTGTCTTTCCTAAGGGATTTATTAGAAGAATACGGTGTCGCTATCGTGCCATTAGATGGCACAGCAAGGCAAAGCATTCTGCCCGCCCGGCGGCTTTTTTTGCACTGTTTCTGCTTATTTATGCAGTGATGCGCCAAATCAGTGCAACCTTTGCACCATCATGAATCATCACTGGTAGTTATGCACCACGCTGGCGGACCAGAATGGCGCATAGTTCAGCTACGTAGTTAATCAGTCACCGTAGACATTAAAGTCGAAGTATTTCTTCGCCAGCTTGTCGTAGGTGCCATCTTTACGCAGTTCATCAAAAGCCTTATCGAAAGCGGCTTTGAGTTCCTTATCATCTTTACGCAGACCAATGCCTGTGCCGTCACCAAAGTATTTTTTGTCTTTAACCGAGGCACCGGCAAAAGCAAATTCTTTCCCCGCAGGCTGTTTCAGGAAGCCTTCGCTGGCAGCCACTTCATCCTGCAAGGCGGCATCCAGACGGCCTGCCGCCAGGTCTGAATAGATCAAGTCCTGATTCTGGTACGCCACCACATCAATGCCTTTACTGCGCCAGTTATCGTTAGCGTAACCTTCCTGGGTAGAGCCTTGCAGAACACCTACATGCTTACCTTTCAGCGAGTCGAGCGTAGGCTGAATGGTTGAGCCTTTGGCGGCAATCAGGCGAGAGTCAGCAGCGTACAGTTTTTCAGAGAAGGCAATTTCTTGCTGACGCTTCTCGGTAATGGAAAGCGAAGAGATGATTGCGTCGATTTTCTTCGCTTTCAGGGAGGGAATTAAGGCATCAAAATCGCTGCCCACCCAGGTGCATTTCACCTTGATACGGCTACACATCTCGTTACCGAGATCGATATCAAAACCGACGAAATCCCCTTTCGAATCTTTTGAAGAGAATGGCGCATAGGTCGCATCTGTACCAATACGTACCGTCTGGGGAAGTGCTGCGTAAACGCTGGATACCGCGGACAAACCCAGCAGTAAAGACAGAGCAATAACCGTCTTCTTCATACATAACCCTCAAGTGTTCTGATTTTATTATCGTGCGTTGTGTTGTTGCTGACGGATACCTTGCACGTCTTATGCCAGTTTCTCCCGCAGGAAAAACATCAGCGTTAGATTTGTTAACAAAACGTTGCAAAGTCACCTTAATGGTGAAAGATAGCAGGTCGACTAAACGATCCAGAGCGTTAGAGGCGCAAAAAAGGGATTAAATGTTGAGGATATGATCGCGGTTACAAAAATGCCCTAAAAAAGGGCACCTCCGGGGACGACGCACTATTTTGCGCCATTCCCCCCCTGCCAGCGCAGAAAAAGATCCTGCGGCAGTTCAATAGCAAACTGATCCAGTACCCGATTGACGGTCTGATTGATGACATCATCGAGACTCTGCGGGTTGTGATAAAACGCCGGGACCGGGGGCATGATAACCGCGCCAAGCTCAGAAGCTTGCGTCATCAGGCGCAGATGGCCAAGATGCAGTGGCGTTTCACGCACGCACAGTACCAGTGGACGACGCTCCTTAAGCACTACGTCCGCCGCGCGGGTAAGCAGGCTGTCAGTAAAGCTGTTCACAATGCCGGAAAGGGTTTTAATCGAGCAGGGTAAGATAACCATGCCTGCAGTTTTGAACGAGCCAGAGGAGATGCTGGCGGCGATGTCACGCACATCGTGCACCACATCGGCAAACGCCTGTACATCGCGCAGCGCGAAGGTTGTTTCGAGGGAGAGGGTCTGGCGGGCTGCAGGGCTCATCACCAGATGGGTTTCCACATCTGCTACGTCGCGTAATACCTGCAACAAACGCACGCCGTAAATGGCGCCGCTGGCACCGGAGATCCCCACAATGAGTCGTTTCATAGCTGTCGTCCTTAGTCACACTGAGGCAGACTTTGCCGGAATATGGCAGCAGTTGCAATAAGGCGTCTCATCCTCCGGCCCGGCCGACTACCCCTTCTCCCCCCGCCCGCCCGGCAGACAAAACCAGGAAGCCACGATCAGCACCATCAAGAGCATCTCAATAAGCATTATCAGCCCGCCTTGCTCACTAAACCAGGTGCCAATAATAATCGCCGTATTGCTGAGAATAACCCCCCACGCCACCCACGGGAAAAACGGGGAGCGATAACGCAACACGCTTTGCGGATAGCGACCGTGGTTGACTGCACACCGGAAACGGTACTGACACCAGCCAATGGTTATCCAGGCCAGACAACCCACCTGCCCGGTGCTGGCAATAAGATAAAGATAGAACTGTTGCGCGGGAATATAGCGGGTTAACAACGAGACGAGCGCCAGCGCGACGGTCAGTAAAATCGCCTTTACCGGCACACCTGCCTGATTCACCGCCCGGAAACAGGCAGGGGCGAAACGGTCGCCCGCCATAGACCAGAGCATCCGTGAGCTGGCATAAATGGCCGAATTTGCCGCTGACACGGCGGCAGAGAAAATAACCAGCATCATAAGTGTACCGGCGCCCGGAATGCCAACCTGGGAAAACACCCATACAAAAGGACTTTGCCCGTCGGGTATCCTGTCCCGCGGATACACCAGCGCAAGAACGGCAATCGCCAGACCATAAAAAAGGATGATCCGCAGGCCAATGCCCAGAATGACTTTTGGCAATACCTTCTGTGGCGATTCGGTCTCTCCTGCGGCGTTGCCCACCAGCTCCACGCCCTGAAACGAGTAAATCACGATGGTCATACAGACCAGAATTTGCCACCCGCCATGAGGAAACCAGACCCCGCCCATTTTCAGTGTCGGGTGCCACTGCGCATCACCGGACAATGAGGCAATCAGTAAACCGCCCGCACCGATAAACAACACAATCGCAAAGACTTTAATTGCCGAAAGCCAGTATTCACATTCGCCAAACAGTTTCGCCGAAAGCAAATTAACCAGTGTCAGGATGCAGAGGATGAAGAAACAGAAATAGTGAACGGGGATGGCAGGAAAATAGTGACTGGCAATGAAGCTGGCGGCGGTTAAATCAGCGGCCAGCGAAAATACCCAGCTTAGCCAGTACAACCATCCAATGGTGTAGCTGAAAAGTGGATGAGGCATAAACATCAGGGCGTAATGCTGAAAAGAGCCGGAATGGGGAAAGGCACATGACAATTCACCGAGGCAGGCCATCGTCGCCAGCATAATGGCACCGGCAAAAAGATAGGCCAGCAATGTGCCGGCTGGCCCGACGCTGTATAAAGGTTCAGCAATGCCGATAAACAAACCTGTCCCAATCGTTCCCCCGATCGACATCATCAAAAGATGGCGCTTTTTCAGGTTACGCTTTAGTCCATATTCTGACTCCGCAGGCGGGAGTTCTTGCAGGGCGCTCATGGTTGCTTCCTGTCTGTGGCTATAGCGTTGCCGCGGACGCGTGCCCGCGGCGCTAACATCTAGTGTTTAAACCGCATGGCAATGCCTTTGGTCTGACATGCCATCAACAGGCCGGTGTAATCCAGTTCGAAGCGAACCACATCCCCGACGTTTAATGGCTGCTGGCAATCCTCGATGTCAACCAGGGTATGATCGCTGGTCTGCCCTAACACGCTGATTGTGTCATCACAGGGCACACAGTTATCTGAAGGCACATCCTGTCGACCAAACGCCAGTAAGGCACGGCGGCGCACACCATGATCGACAAAGGTTTTAGTTTGCAAAAACGCATCCACACCCAGCTCTCCAACCGGGACCGTCGGTTTACTGTTCAGCTCGATGATTTCGGCTTCCAGCACGTACAGACTGGAGCAGGCTTTGTCGACAGGCTTCGCTGAATGATGAAATTCATCCAGATATTTCATATCCACATATTCGATGCCGAATTCATGCAGACCGCCTATGCGCAAATGATTGAGCCCCGCCGGCCATAACCCCTTGTCGAGCAAATGGTAGCTGGTGCAGTTTCCGGCAGAGAGACGGCGAACCGTCGTTCCGCTGTCTGCTTCCAGTCGTGCAACCAGCGCCAGGAAATCTTCACCATTTTTCACCGACGGCAGGACAGTACCGTAGCAGTTGAAATTTGTACCCAATCCGTAAAGCGCCAGCCCTGGCAACTCAGTAATCAGTGTGATGGTAGAGAGAATTCGTTGATATTCACTAAACCAGATCCCCTCACGCAGATCGCCCATGTCGATCATCAGCAAAATCTGATGCGTTTTATTCTGCCGTTGCGCCTCAAGGGATAATGCCTGTAGAACCACGGGTTCGCTGTTCAGGCTGATATCAGCGTAACGAACGACCTCTTCAATTTCACTCAGGCATGGGCTACGCAACAGACAGGTCGTGCAGCCAATATGGCGAATTTTTTGCAAATTGTAAGTTCGTGATTCGGCAATAACCTCAATTCCCGCATTAAAAACGGCCTGGGCTGTTTCGACGCAACCGTCAAAAACTTTGTTTACTGCCATCACTTCTATACCGCTGTTTCCCAGTATGGCTTTTTCCGTGCGGGCATTTTCTTCAAGCTTACCTAAATCAATTTCAAGAACTGGCATATACATATTATTTTCCTCTCGCCATGCTCAGACGAGCATTACGCCTCTGGGCCCGTTGGTAGATAAATTCAGCCACGATAATTGCCAGCAGGGCACCGCCAATAATTTTGCCCGCATACTGAAAATAGCCACCCATATCTACCTGAGAGGGCGGAATAAAAAGCAGGACCACAGCAAATGCGATGGAAATAAAACCCAGTGCGGGTAGAAGCGCCGGTAATACCTTACCGGGTATTTTGAAACTTCTTGGCGTATTGGGCTGCGTGTGACGCAGACGCCAGAAGGCCGGGAACATCACCAGATATGGAATAAAATAGGTGATGGTAGTGAGTGCGGTCAGCATCCAGTATGCCGCGGCAACGCTTGGAGATATAAAGGTGGAGAAACATAAAACCGTGACAATAATCGCCTGAACGGTCAATGCGTAAGCGGGCGTTTTCCATTCCGGATGCAGGTGTGCAATTTTATCCCCCAGCAAATTATCCTCACGTGAGGCTTCCTGCAGCATATAGATGGGACCGACAAGCCAGGAGTTAATCTGACCTAAAGCACCAAAAAACATACAACAGGCCATGACGGGAATCAGCCACGGCATATGTAGCGTGTCCGCAGCGGAGTGCATGGCCTGCATCACACCGGCAACAATATCGGTTTTGCCTGCAGGTAGCAGGGTATTTAAGGCCCATGTTCCGACCATATAAATACCGACAATAACGGCGGCTGAAACCGCCATCGCGCGCGGAAAATCGCGTTGCGGATTACGGGTTCGCCCGGCAATCATCGGCGCGACTTCCAGACCGGCAAAGGCAAACATCATGCTCGAAAGGAATACAACCGTGTCCCAGTGGCCAAGATCGGGGATCCAGTTCCCTGCCGTCGCATAGTCTGTTTGCATTTGATGCCCGGTGGCCAACCATACAATAGCGAGAATAATCAGGATGGCGGAGGGGATAAATACCCCGCACCAGGCACTGATACTGTTGATTATCTTGGTCCACTCCATTCCGCGAATATTCATCAGCGTCAACAGCCAAAAAATAACCGCCGACCCAATACCTATAAACGCTTTATTTTCTGCAAGACCACCGCCAATCATGTAGCCGAGGGCGGTAAAACCGAATTGAAGCATCAAAGGAAAAAACAATACGCAGGAAAAAAGGAAGCACACCACCACAATCCATGCAATACGTTTTCCGAACGCCTCTTTTATCCAGACAAATATTCCACCATCTTTCGGCCAGCCGGTGGAGAGCTCCCCACACACCATTGCCAGCGGAAAGAACAGACAAAATGCAGCGATAACCCAAAGCAGCATTGCCGAGGCCCCATAAGGGGCGACGTTGGGAATTTGCCGCAAACTTAATATTGCAATGACATTCATGAAAACAATGTCTTTGATGCCAAGTAAGCCAGACTTATCGTTACTCATGGCCATCTCCTGTTATTCAATTAAGCGCTTCAATGCGCTCTTCGAATGCATGACAGCCGGACTCTGACTGCGCCAGAGTCCGGCGGGTACGGTTTTAAAAAATGTCGTACTTGACCATATCTTCATAAGTATCTTCGCGACGGATAAGGCGATCGTTTCCGTATTTATCGATCATCACCACCGCCGTTCGCGGACGGTTGTTATAAACAGTCTGGCTTTCGATGGTATAAGCCCCGGCATCAAGAAAGGCGACAATATCCCCCACTTGCGTCTCTTTCGGCATCAGGAATTCTTCGCCCTTCACCCCCATATGGAAATAGTCGCCTCCGTCGCATAACGGGCCTGCCAGTTTGATCCACGCGTCATGTTCGCTGGTAATGCGGGACGCGTTATAAACATAAAAGAACCAGTCAAAATGCTGACTGTCAGAGAGAACGCTGTAGCCTGCGTCGACAAATTTCCACTCGACGTGGCATTCAACGTTGCCAGTGATGTCATAGTTCGTTTTGCGTTTTTCACAGGAGACTTCTGTCAGCAATACCGCTGCGGAGCCGGTCACTTTGCGCCCGGGTTCAATGCAGATTTCGACGTCAGTACGCCATTTATGAACTTCGCGGATGACCGCATCGGCAAAATCTTTCGCCGTGATGCCCGCATACATATTGTCTTTCAGCGGATCGCCGTTTTCTTCATCATATTTATAGGGAACCGGGATCCCACCGCCAACGTTGATCAAGTCAAATTTAATGCCTAACACCTCCTCCAGACGGCGGGATTCATCCACCAACACCTTTGTCGCTTTGGCAAAGGGTTCAGATTCCGGCACCTGGTCCCCGACATGCATATGTAAGCCCCGCAGATGGACATAGGGCATTTCAAGGATTCGACGACAGGTCTCTTCCGCCTGCTCAAGGTCAAGACCGGATTTGGCATGAAACGCCGTGACCAGTTCCGCATGGGTTGCCGAAGGAACGTTGGGTTCCACACGTACGCAAACATTGGCCGTTTTGTTCAATTTGCGGGAAATACGGTCAATATGATCGAGTTCATACAGACTATCGACATTAATCAAATAGAGATCGTTTGCGATGGCAAATTCCAGATCGGCAGGCTTTTTCACCACGCCATTAAAAACTATTTGATCGCCGCGAAAACCAATTTCAAGACATTTGCGAACTTCGAACTGCGAGTTGGCTTCGGCACAAATTCCGGCATCACGAATAGCCTGTAAGACCCCCATGACGGAACAGGTTTTTGAAGCAAAAAAGGTTTTCACCTTATTATGCGCAGCAAAGGCCTCCTGAATTTCATTGATGTTACGGATAATTTCGGCTTCAGAGAAAACATAAAACGGCGTAGGATATTTACGAGCCAGCGCATCCAGGTCTACCCCATCGAAATATAAGTGCTCCTCCTGGTTTTTGAAACGACGATCCTGTGTGAGTAATTCATCACGTAAATGGTTGTAATTTTCAGCAATAAAATCAGACATAACACCCTCTGCTTGTTGTTGTAAGACTTGCCCTTATGGTTAAAAAGGCTAAAGCAACAGGCATGCCATTATTTTATTGTTAAATTTCAATAAATTATAATTTTACCTGTTTTAAAATTTTTGCCACTTTCGCAATTTTTCATCAAAACGCCGAATTTTTGTCGCTCTATAATCGTGCTTTCGTCAATCGATTAAGGCGTCAATGTATGAGTGCAGCAGACAAGGAACTGGTCACCGCATTACAGATGTTCTCCCGCTTTTTTGATCTTATCCATCAGCCTCTCGCGGTAATAAACCTGCAGGGTGAATATGTCTATTACAACCAGGAGAGTGCAGAGCTTGATGGTTATAGCAGAGAGCGAGCAATAGGAAAGCACATGCTGGAGGTCTACCCGGCAATGAAAGAGGCGCAAAGCACAATGCTTTCCTCTCTTAAAAGCGGCGTAGAATATATAGGCCATTATCAGATTTATTATAATGCCCGTGGCCAGGCGGTTGATTATCAACATACCACTGCCCCCCTTTATTCAGGCAGTGGCAATATGATTGGTGTAATAGAAATTGGCAGGAATATGTCCGGCGTCAGGAGGTTGCAAGAGCAGGTCGTTGAGCTTAATCGCTTACTCTATGCCGGAAGCAATGAGCAGTACCCATGCATTATCACCGAAAACCCCGAAATGCTCGGCATTATTGAAAAAGCTAAACGCCTGGCAGCCAGTAATATCCCCGTCACCATCATTGGTGAAACGGGAACCGGAAAAGAGCTTTTTTCACGTTTAATACATCAGTACAGTAAACGCGCTGATAAACCTTTTATTGCCCTGAATTGTAGCGCGCTGCCGCCAACATTAATTGAGAGTACTCTTTTCGGTACGGTACGCGGCGCATTTACCGGCGCAGAAAATAGTCAGGGTTATCTTGAACTCGCCAGTGGCGGCACCCTCTTTCTTGATGAACTCAACGCGATGCCTCTGGAGATGCAAAGTAAGCTGCTTCGCTTCCTGCAGGATAAAACATTCTGGAAGCTGGGTGGTCAGCAGCAGCAGTGCTCAGATGTGCGTATTGTCGCTGCAATGAACGAAGCCCCCTCTGAATTAATTCAACAGGGGCGGCTGCGCGCCGATCTTTTTTACCGGCTTAACGTGGGCATGCTGGCACTGCTACCGCTTCGCAAGCGGCCAGAAGATATCGTGTTACTGGCCAATTATTTCATTGATAAATATCGTAACGAAGTGCCACAGGATATTCATGGTCTGGGCGAAGAGGCCCGAATAACGCTCATTAACCGTCAATGGCCGGGAAATATTCGCATGCTGGAAAACACTATCGTTCGCAGCATGATCATGCAGCAGAAAGATGGCGTATTAAAAAGAATTGTCTTTGATGAGGAGGAGCTGCATTTGGGTTTAACGCAAAGCGTTCCGCCCACTGCGCAACAGGCTGTCAGGCCCGGCGATCCCTGTAGCCCCCTTGACCTACAGGTGGCAAATTTCGAAAAGAGCGTTATTGAATCGGCTCTGGATATGCATCAGGGCAATATTGCTGCCGCCGCGCGCAGTCTGAGTATGTCGCGCACGACACTGCAATACAAAGTTCAAAAGCACGGTATTCATATTGGTGTTGTACACCACTAAAGGCTGCCAGCGATCGGCGGATCGCTGGCAAACGCAATTACCCTTCGTTATGCATCTCTAAGCTTTCCACTTCGTTCAGAAGCTGCACGGCTTTGGCATCATCATTACGCAGGGAGTCGAGATAGTCGAGGTACTGCTGGTTGACGTCTTTAGTCACATAAACGCCATTAAAGACAGAGCATTCGAATTGCTGAATGTCCGGGTTTTCTGCACGAACCGCATCAATCAAATCGTCCAGATCCTGGAAGATTAATGCATCAGCGCCGATAATCTGGCGGATCTCATCAACTTCACGGCCGTGAGCAATCAGCTCGTTAGCCGTGGGCATATCGATACCATAGACGTTGGGGAAACGAATTTCCGGTGCCGCGGAAGCCAGATAAACTTTCTTCGCGCCCGCTTCGCGCGCCATCTCGATAATCTGCTCTGAGGTGGTGCCACGCACGATGGAGTCATCCACCAGCAGGACGTTCTTACCGCGGAACTCAGCGCGGTTAGCGTTCAGCTTACGGCGCACGGACTTACGGCGCAGCTGCTGGCCCGGCATGATAAAGGTACGGCCAACGTAGCGGTTTTTCACAAATCCCTGGCGATACGGTTTACCCAGAATACGGGCCATCTCCAGCGCGATGTCGCAGGAGGTTTCCGGAATCGGGATCACCACGTCAATGTCTAAATCTTCCCATTCACGGGCAATTTTTTCACCAAGTTTGGTGCCCATATTAACGCGGGCGCTGTAGACGGAGATTTTGTCAATGAACGAGTCCGGACGCGCGAAATAGACATACTCAAACAGACACGGATTCGAGACGGGATTATCAGCACACTGACGGCTAAAGAGCTGACCTTTCTCAGTGACATACACCGCTTCGCCAGGTGCGACATCACGCAGAAATTCGAAGCCCAGCGTATCCAGTGCCACGCTTTCCGAGGCCATCATGTATTCCGTGCGCCCGTCGCCCAGCTCGCGCTTACCCAGTACCAGCGGACGAATTCCGTTCGGATCGCGGAAGCCAACCATACCGTGGCCGATAATCATTGCGATACAGGCATAAGCCCCGCGAATATGACGATTCGTCGCGGCAATGGCGGCAAAAATGTTATCGGCTTCCAGCGGGTAGTGGCGGAAGTTATCCAGCTCGCTGGCAAAGATATTGAGCAGGATTTCTGAATCAGAGGTGGTATTGATATGACGGCGCTTCTCTTCAAAGAGTCGGGTGCGCAGCTCATGAGCATTCGTCAGGTTGCCGTTGTGGGCAAGCGTGATGCCGTAAGGGGAGTTTACGTAAAAAGGCTGTGCCTCGGAGGCACTGGAGCTCCCTGCAGTCGGATAACGGACATGACCGATACCCATGTTTCCCTGCAGGCGCTGCATATGGCGGGCTTCGAAAACGTCGTTGACCATGCCATTTGCTTTGCGCAGACGGAAACAATTATTTGCATCAATAGTAATGATGCCAGCAGCATCCTGGCCACGGTGCTGAAGCACCGATAACGCGTCATAAATCGACTGGTTGACCGGCATGAAACCGGCGATTCCGACAATACCGCACATACGTCTTTTTCCTCGTTAAGAATCTGCTTATCAGGCCTCATTGTCGTAGCCAGTTTGAAGGGACAGCGCAGCAACCGGAACGTACGGTGAGTACGTAAGGATTGTGAACACCGCCCTGGTTCAAAATGGCACCTAAACCAGCCTGATGAGCCAGGTTCTAAGCCACATCTCAGAGCTAAACCCTGGGCAAGAAACTTGACGAACTTTGCAGATAGTCAAAGAACCATCTGATGATGAAACTGAATTGCGGAATAAACTGCGACTTCTGCCAGTCGTCACTTTTCGACAGGCCCGTAAAGGTATCAAGAAAGAACAGAATGGCGGCGACGATCAGTACACCTCGCAGCGCACCAAAGCAGATCCCCAACACCCTGTCTGTACCCGACAGGCCGGTTTTTTCCACAAGTTGACCTATCACGAAGTTAACGATAGCGCCAACGATCAGTGTCGCAATGAACAGCGCCGCAATGGCGATTCCGTTGCGAACCAGTTCATCTTCAAAGCCCGTGAACCAGACTGACAGGTAAGTGTAGTAATGACTGGCAACAAAGAAAGCACAGCCCCATGTCACCAGCGATAACGCTTCACGAACAAAGCCACGGATAAGGCTAACCAGACAGGAAAAACCAATCACCGCGATGATGGCGTAATCAATCCAGACCATATGTGTCCCACGATTAATCGCCCTGTCGTCCAGTTCGGGGCGAATTCTAACAGAAAAAGAAAACGTTTGCGTAGGGATTTCCTTCCCATGCGTAAATAAAAATGGCGCTGAAAAAACATTCAACGCCATCGAATCTTAAGCCTCTTCGGGCGTGTTTTTAAATTCGTATTTACACCCTCACCCCGGCCCTCTCCCTCAAGGGAGAGGGAGCAAACCATCCCTTCGCCCCTATGGGGAGAGGGTTAGGGCGAGGGGGAAAACCGCATACTAGTTCGCGCTGTAATTCATCACCACGCCGTTGAGCCCCGAAATCTGCTTCAGTTCACCCAGTGAACCTTTCAGTTTGTCCTTCGAGGCATCAGGCCCTACCAGAATGCGGGTTATTTTACCCGGGACAGGCGTGGTCGGCGACGTATAAACGCGATAACCCGCCCCCCGAAGTTTGCCGACAATTTCCGTGACTTTATCAGCGTTCTTCAGGGCACCCAGTTGAACAACATAGGCTTTACCAATCGGAGCAGATTTATCTGCCGCAGGTTGTTCCACCACCGGAGGGGTTGAGGCCACCTGCTCAACCGGTTTTTGAGACTGCGGCTTAGGCTGCGCTCTCTCTGCGGTTTTGGGCTGTTCGCTGCGGGCAGGTGTAGTGATCTCGGGATTCGCTGCACCACTGGCGGCCTGGCGCGAAACATCCAGCGAGGGCGCGGCGGCATCTCCCGCACGCACCTCTTCTGCCGCGCCTTCCGGCGGCTGGGCCGGCAACGCCTGAGTCGCAGCAGGCATCATGTCGGGCTCATCACGATCTCCCGGTTTGGGCACCAGTGGGATCGCGGCGAACTCATCCTGATAATGCTTTTTTTGCCCGTCCAGCAGGCCCGGAAGAATAATAACCCCCAGCGCTACCAGCACAATGGTCCCCATCAAACGGTTCTGAAACTTACTCGCCACCGGTTCTCCCCGCCTCCAACGCTTCCATGACATGTGCCACCGTGTGGAAAGAGCCACACACCAGCACGGTATCTTCGGCTTTTGACTCCGCCATCGCTGCCTGCCAGGCAGCGGCAACATCCTGATATTCATGGCCCGCGGGCAGATGCGCCATCAGCTGCTGCGCCGTAGCGCCACGCGGTCCTTCCAGAGGGGCACAATACCAGCTATCGACCACCGGCTCCAGACAGGCAAGCGTCCCGGCGATGTCTTTATCATGCAGCATACCAATGACCGCCAGTACCCGACCTTTTTTTGGTTCTGCACTCAGGCGCCCGGCAAGATATGCCGCCGCATGAGGATTATGCGCCACATCCAGAATCAGGCGAGGGTTGTCACCCACAATCTGGAAGCGTCCAGGCAACATCGCGCCAGCGATGCCCTCACGAATGGCCGCTTCGCTCACCGCTAACCCACTGGCGCGAAGCGCGGCCAGTGCCGTCGCCGCATTGGGTTGCGGCACCTGAGGCAGCGGCAGACCGGTTAACTCGCCCTGCGCATCCGTAAAGCGCCAGCTTTCGCCCTGCACCTCATACTGCCAGTCAACGCCACGACGCATGAGCTGCGCCCCTTTCTCATTCGCCACCTCTGCGATGGTCTGCGGCATATCATTTTCACCGACCACCGCAGGTTTGCCACCGCGGAACACGCCCGCTTTTTCGCGGCCAATACTTTCACGGTCCGGCCCCAGCCAGTCGGTGTGATCGAGGGCGATACTGGTGACAACCGCCACATCGGCATCTACCAGGTTGGTGGCATCCAGACGCCCGCCCAGACCCACTTCAAGGATAACCACATCCACAGCTGCCTGTTTAAACAGCCAGAGCGCTGCCAGGGTGCTGTACTCGAAATAGGTCAGGGATGTTTCGCCACGTACGGCTTCAATCTGCGCAAAGGCACGGGTGTGGTAACTGTCGGCAAGCTCGGCGTTCTGAATGCGCACGCGTTCGGTGTAGCGCACCAGATGAGGGGAGCTATAGACCCCAACCTTAAACCCTGCGGCGAGAAGCATGGCTTCCAGCGTACGGCAGGTGGTGCCTTTGCCGTTAGTGCCTGCCACGGTAAAAACAAAGGGAGCCGGACGCGACACATCAAGACGCGCGGCAACCTGACTGACGCGCAGAAGGCCCAGATCGATGGATTTACTGTGCAGGTTTTCCAGATAAGAAAGCCACGCGGCCAGGGGCGACGTGGCTTGCAAATTGCGTTTAATTTCCATGATGCCCGTAGTTTTTGATGATAGTTACCCTGTTAATTCGAGTTGCAGGCAGGCGGCAAGCGAGCGAGTCCCGATGAGCTTACTCCAGTAAGTGGTTCGGGTGAACGAGTACAGCCAACGCACATGCAATTTGAATCAGGACGGGTAATAAAAGCAAAAGGGCAGCGCCGCGATGGCACTGCCCTTCGGTATTATCAGGCTTCGGTTTCCTGATCCGGCACCGGCGGCACCACCACGCTTTCACGCGGCGCATCCGGGTCTGGTGCAGGCTGATTGGTCAGCTTCGCCAGAATGCTTGCCAGCTTAAAGCGCATGTCGGCACGGCGAACGATCATATCGATAGCGCCTTTCTCAATCAGAAACTCACTGCGCTGGAAGCCCGGCGGCAGTTTTTCACGTACCGTCTGCTCGATGACGCGTGGACCGGCAAAGCCAATCAGCGCTTTCGGCTCGGCGATATTCAGATCACCCAGCATCGCAAAGCTTGCAGAGACGCCACCCATAGTCGGGTCGGTGAGCACGGAGATATACGGCAGACCGCGCTCCTGCATCTTCGCCAGCGCCGCAGAGGTTTTGGCCATCTGCATCAGCGACATCAGTGCTTCCTGCATGCGCGCGCCACCGGAAGCGGAGAAGCAGATGAGCGGGCAGTTATCTTCCAGCGCCTGTTCCACAGCGCGGACAAAACGCGCGCCGACAACAGACCCCATTGAACCGCCCATAAAGGCAAATTCGAACGCGGCAGCAACCACCGGCATGCCATGCAGCGTACCTTTCATGACTACCAGCGCATCTTTCTCGCCGGTCTCTTTCTGCGCGCTTGCCAGTCGATCTTTGTATTTTTTAGAGTCGCGGAACTTGAGCACATCTTTTGGCTCGAGTTCGCTACCCAGCTCGACCATTGAACCTTCATCCATCAGGCTATGCAGGCGATTACGCGCTGTCATACGCATGTGGTGGTCACACTTCGGGCAGACCTCAAGGTTACGCTCCAGCTCGGCACGGTAAAGTACCTGACCGCAGCTGTCGCATTTCGTCCACACACCTTCAGGGATGCTCGCCTTACGGGTGGGGGTAATATTGCTTTTGATTCGTTCAATCCAGCTCATTGATAACCTTTATGCATGAACCTGGTAGCCCATAAATGGGGCACATTAAAACATAACAGTTCGAAACTTGGGATAAAAAAGTGGTCGAACCGCCGATGAGTTCTTATTTTGTCTGTCGAGACGCCGCCCGGCGGTGACGAATCACCTCAATCACCCCAGGTAGTATAGACACCACGATGATGGCGACAATCAGCAACTTAAGATTTTCCTGCACCAGGGGCAAGGTGCCAAAAAAGTAACCTGCATAGGTAAAGAGTAACACCCATAACAGCGCGCCCGCCACGTTGAACAGGGCAAAGTGGCGATAGGACATATGCCCCATCCCGGCGACGAAAGGCGCAAAAGTGCGCACGATCGGCACAAAACGCGCCAGGATAATGGTCTTACCGCCGTGTTTCTCATAAAACTGATGTGTTTTATCAAGATAAGCGCGGCGGAAAATTTTTGAATCGGGATTGCTGAAAAGCCTGTCACCAAAAAGCCGCCCGATGGTGTAGTTGACCGCATCCCCGACGATTGCCGCGACCAGCATCAGTAAAACCATCACATGGACGTTAAGGTCGTTGGTCTCAAGCGATGCCAGCGCGCCGGCAACAAACAGCAGCGAGTCACCGGGTAAAAACGGCGTCACTACCAGTCCGGTTTCGCAAAACAGGATGATGAACAGGATCGCGTAAACCCACATGCCATACTGCGCCACCAGCTCCGCCAGGTGCACATCAATATGCAGGATGAAATCAATAAGAAAGCGTATTACGTCCATATTGTCTTTGCCTTGGTTGATTGCGACTAGTCCGCAAGAAACAGCGGACCCATTGGCAATGCAGGCAGGCCGAAATGCGGTGGGTAATCCACGGCGACAAGATACAACCCTTCTGCTTTTGCCGTTGCGGCTGCCAGCGTTCTGTCCTTAGCTGCCAGTAGCTCTGCTATCCAACTCTCCGGCTGGTTCCCGGCCCCCACTTCCAGCAGGCTGCCGACGATATTCCTGACCATATGGTGTACAAAGGCATTCGCTTTGATGTCGACCACAACGTAAGCGCCATAACGTTGCACCTGAATGTGCATCATAAAGCGCCAGGGTGTACGCGACTGGCACTGTACGGCACGAAACGAGGTAAAATCATTTTCACCCAGTAAACATTGTGCCGCACGCTGCATCCGCCCGGCATCCAGCGGCAGATGGTAGTGCGTCACCCCCTGGCCCAGCACCGCAGGGCGCAGACGATGATTGTAGATGACGTAGCGGTAACGGCGCGCGGTGGCACTGAAACGGGCATGAAAATCGTCGGGAACATGTTTCACCCAACGCACCGCGATGTCTCCAGGTAAATTCGCATTTACGCCTAATGTCCAGGCTGCATCTTTGCGCACCGCGCTGGTTTCGAAATGTACCACCTGGCCTGTGGCGTGTACGCCAGCGTCAGTACGCCCGGCGCAAAATACGCCAATGGGTTCATTCGCCACCTGTGAGAGCGCTTTTTCCAGTTTTTCCTGAACGCTACGCACCTCCTGCTGACGCTGCCAGCCGTAATACTTACTGCCGTCGTATTCGATGCCCAGTGCGATTTTTAGCAGCGGCTTTTCCACAACGTCGGACATCAGTACAGGTACTCCTGAATCAATTTTTCAGCGATCCTGACCGACATCAGTGCGCCGCCAAAGCGGACGTTGTCGGCAACCGACCAGAACTGAACCTGCTCAGGTATGCCGTAATCATTGCGCACGCAGCCTACTGATAAATGGGCGCTACCGGAGGCGTCGGCAACCTGAGTCGGAAACGCCTGTTCTTCAGAAAGCACAATGTCTTCACCTTGACCAAACGCATCGCGGGCTTCTTCTGCCGCCAGAGGACGCATCGCCTCAAAGCTCACCATCTGCGCATGGCCGTAGAAGACCGGAGCGCGAACGCTGTTGACAGAAACCATCAGCCCCTCGTCCTGAAGAATCTTACGCACCTCATCGACCAGACGACGTTCAACCGGCACCACACCTTCACGATCCGGCAGCATCGGGAGCATATTGAATGCCAGCTGGCGACCAAAGAAATCATCTTCATCGATCGGAATGCCGTTGAGCAGTTTGGCGCTCTGCCCGGCAAGCGCATCAACGGCCTTTTTACCCAGCGCCGAAACGGACATCAGATTGGTGACGGAGATACGTGACAGCCCACCCACATCAATCAGTGGCTTTAGCGCCGTCAACAACTGGCTGGTCATCGCGTCCGGCACGGCAATGATATTGCGGTTACGATAATCGCTCAGCACGAATGGGTTCACGTCCGGTACCACCAGCGGAACATCCGGTTCCAGCGCAAACAGGCCGCTGGCATCAATAACCAGGCACCCGGCGTTGGTGGCTTCTTCAATGTAATCCGCAGAGGCCTGCGCACCTGCCACAAAAAACGCCAGTTGCGCCTGGGTCCAGTCAAACCCGGCAGCATCCTGAACGCGCACGGTTTTTCCGTTATAACGCAGTGATTCACCGGCGCTTTCATTGCGCGCCAGTGCATGCAGCTCTCCGACGGGGAACTCACGGGCGGACAAGGTTTCAAGTAAGGCTTCGCCTACGGCACCGGTGGCACCCAGGACGGCAATATTCCAGCCTTCAGACATGGTGATTTACTCCAGAAATAAAGCGTGCCCGCCAGAGTACCCGGCGGGCAGCATTAAGAAGACATTAGCGGGTTGGTTGATAAACCGCGTTGAAACCCAGCTTTTGCAGAAGATCGGCGCCATGAGCATCGTCGCACTGTACTAACAGTGATGACCACTCCCGGCGCTCACGATAATGTTTACGCAGCTTATCAAACTCGCCCGGCACGGCTGCCACTTTTCTCAGCAGCGCATCGTCGCGGCGCACATCATACACCAAATGAACCAGTCTTTTCAGAGCGGACTCATCGAGCGGGCCGTGCAGGGTTATGCGGCCAAACTCCGGGGCCGGTAAAAGGGTCGACAGCGCGACCTGCTGACGTTGACCAATAAACTCGCTGAATGCCTCAAACACCTGGGTGGTACCACGCGCTTTGCCTTCAAGGGTGTAACCGGCGATGTGTGCGGTGCCAATATCCGCTTTTTCCAGCAGGGCGACGTTGAGATCCGGTTCCGGCTCCCACACGTCCAGCACCACGCTCAGTTGTTGACCCGCCTCAAGGCAGCGCAGCAGCGCGGCATTGTCCACCACCGGCCCACGACAGGCGTTGATGAGGATCGCACCGGGCTTCAGGCGCTGAATCAGGGCGTCATCGGCCAGATGCAAACTTTTGTAAGGGCCCTCTTTAAACAGCGGCGTATGGAAGGTGAGCACATCTGCCTCGCCGACCAACTCCTCCAGTGAGCGGAAGTCGCCCTCCTCTCCCCGATCGGCGCGTGGCGGATCGCAAAGCAGCGTGCGAACGCCCCAGGCCTCAAGCCGCGCCTGCAGACGACTGCCGACATTGCCTGCGCCAACAATGCCAACGGTGCGGTCGCGCAGGGAAAACCCGTCGCGTTCGGCCAGCATCAGCAGGGACGAGAAGACATACTCCACCACCGCAATGGCATTACAACCTGGCGCGGCTGAAAACGCGATCCCCGCCTGCGCAAGCCAGGCCTCATCAACATGATCGGTGCCGGCAGTCGCCGTTCCAACAAATTTGATGCCCGTGCTGGTAAGCAGCGTTTCGTTGACCTTCGTGACTGAGCGCACCATCAGCGCTTCTGCATCCGCCAGTTCAGCAACCGGAATGGGGCGCCCTGGCACGGCTTTTACCTCCCCCAGGCGACAGAATAATTCGCTGGCATAAGGCATATTTTCATCAACAAGGATTTTCACGTTACAGGACCTGTTTGAATACGGGAATTCAGCCATCAAGTGTGCCATAATCTCGCCGCCAGGCATACCCGCAATGCCGCGTCACGACGAGCGAGACCCAGAGGATTTTCATGATGCAACCCATTCAGGGAGCGCCCGCGCGCCCTCCAGGGCAAGACCCGACCCCCACCAGTAACGTTGCCGGCGAGCAACCGCTCACCACGCTTCAACGGACTGTGCTGGAAAGACTGATTACCCGCCTGGTGGCGCTCACGCAACAGCAAAGTGCAGAAGTCTGGGCAGGGGTGAAGCACGATCTGGGTCTGAAAAATGATGCCCCGCTGCAGTCGCGTCATTTTCCGGCGGCTGAACAAAATCTCAATCAGCGCCTGGATACCGCCTCGCAGAATCACACCACCCGCCAGGTGGTTTCTCAGCTGACCGAACTTTTAAGCCAGGGCAACAACCGACAGGCCGTGAGTGATTTTATTCGCCGCGAGTTTGGTCAGACTGCACTGAGCCAGTTAACGCCTCAGCAGCTCAAAACCGTGCTGACGCTATTACAGAATAACCAGATTTCGATCCCTCAGCCTCAGCAACGTCCGGCGACCGATCGCCCCCTCCTGCCGGCGGAGCACAACTCGCTCAATCAGGCGGTGACAAAACTTGCGGCAGCAACGGGCGAACCCGGGAAACTTATCTGGCAGTCGATGCTGGAGCTCTCGGGTGTGAAAACGGGCGAGCTGATCCCGGCGAAACATTTTGCGCCGCTGATGACATGGCTGCAGGCGCGTCAGACATTAAGCGTACAGACAGCCCCAACGCTGCATACCGTGCAGGCGGCGCTCAAGCAGCCGTTAGATGATACGGAATGGCAGAACATGAACGACTATGCCCAGAAGCTGTGGCAGGTGACGCCGCAGACGGTACTGACTACAGCCCAGGTGCAGGACATCCTCAATCAGGTCTTCCTGCGTCGTGCTGAGCGTTCGCAGGGTATACCGGAAGCGCGTGATGTTAAGCCTATTTACAACCCGCTCTTTGCGCCCGTCATAGAGAGTGTGAAGCACCTTTCCGCTCGCCCGGGGCTGCTGCTGGTCGCGCTGCTGGTCGCCTTTGCCCTGCTCTGGATAGTTATCTGAAAAAACCCCTCCAGGCGGAGGGGTTCGGTTGTTACAGGTCACTGCCGTTATTGCGAATGGTCTCTTTATACCAGTTAAATGATTTTTTACGGCTGCGTTCGAGCGTCCCGTTACCATCATTATCTTTATCAACATAGATAAAGCCGTAGCGTTTTTTCATCTCACCGGTGCCCGCTGACACCAGATCAATACAACCCCAGGGCGTGTAGCCCATTAACTCCACGCCGTCTTCCACGACCGCTTTCTTCATTTCACGCAGGTGGTTTTGCATGTATTCGATACGGTACTGATCGTTGACCGAACCATCACTCTCTTTCTGATCGATAGCGCCAAAGCCATTTTCTACAATAAACAGCGGCAACTGATAGAGATCGTAGAAATAGTTCAGGGAGTAACGCAGGCCCACCGGGTCAATCTGCCATCCCCAGTCTGACGCTTTCACATAGGGATTTTTCACCAAGCTTTTGGTTTCGTCATAATCCAGCTGCGGATTATCGGCGCTCGCTTTGGTGGCAAAAGACATGTAATAACTAAAGCCAATGTAATCCACACAACCACGTTTGAGTATCTGCAGATCTTCTTCGGTGATATCGAGGTCAAAACCTTTGCGTTCGAAATAGTTAAGGATGTGACGAGGGTAATAACCGCGCACGTGTACGTCAGTAAACCAGTAGCGACGATGCATCGCGGCAACGGACATCATCATGTCGTCCGGATCGCAGGTGAGCGGGTAAATCGGGCACATGGCTATCATGCAGCCAATCTGAAAATCAGGGTTAATGGCGTGGCCAGCTTCCACCGCCAGGGCGCTGGCGACCAGCTCATAATGCGCCGCCTGGTACATGACCGGCTCACGGTTTTCCCCTTCAGCGTATTTCAGGCCGGAGTTGGTAAAGGGGGCAAAATCTTCGTGATAATTTGCCTGGTTATTAATTTCATTAAACGTCATCCAGTATTTCACCTTGGTTTTATATCGGGTGAAGACAACGTTCGCAAAACGCACAAAGAATTCGATAAGCTTACGATTACGCCAGCCACCATATTCCGTGACCAGATGGTAAGGCATTTCAAAATGGGAGAGCGTAATGACGGGTTCAATATTATATTTCAGGCACTCATCAAAGAGATCGTCATAAAATTGCAGGCCAGCTTCATTTGGCTCCAGCTCATCACCCTTAGGGAAAATACGGGTCCAGGCAATGGAGGTGCGAAAACATTTAAACCCCATTTCCGCAAAAAGCTTAATATCTTCGGGATAGCGATGGTAGAAGTCGATAGCTTCATGGTTAGGGTAATTTTTTCCCGCGATGACGCCATCGGTAATTTCACGAGGTACGCCATGTGCGCCGGCAGTCATCACGTCCGCAACGCTGATACCTTTCCCCCCTTCTTTCCATCCACCTTCAAGCTGATGTGCCGCGACCGCGCCGCCCCACAGAAAATCCGCTTTGAATCCTGCCATGCCTTTCTCCTTACTCTTTTAGTGGTGTCAGTAAAAGTCGAAAATATAGCGAAGCCTGACTATAACAGTCCTTATATTGAATAGAAACGATGCAAAAAATTATATCGCTGGAATATGTCACATCAATAAAACGTGATGTTTTTTCTGTGTGCTGGCGCGTATTTTTTAAATAAAATAAATATAAAAAGATGACACTGTCCTGTTATGCCACATTGCACAGGAAAGACATATATACCTTTATTATCAAAATACATTAGCGTTGGGATAATACCTCAACGGGCATGAACCGTTGCGGCGTTAAGTCCAGACGGACAGCAAACAGCCTCAGCAGGTGAGCATGTTGCGGGACGACGCGTTTGCGCTGGCAACAGCAAAAAAGAGGCATAAAAAAGGGAGCCAGTTGGCTCCCTTTTCACTGCGTCACAGTTGATCAGTTCAGTTTACGCATCACCAGCGTCGCGTTGGTGCCGCCGAAACCGAAGCTGTTGGACATCACGGTGTTCAGTGTCGCCTCAGTCGGCTGGGTTACAATGTTCAGGCCAGCAGCCTGCTCATCCAGCTGTTCAACGTTAATGCTCGGGGCGATAAAGCCGTGTTCCAGCATCAGCAGGGAGTAGATAGCTTCCTGAACGCCAGCCGCACCCAAGGAGTGACCGGTCATCGCTTTGGTCGCAGAGATTGCCGGGCTGTTGTCACCGAACACTTCGCGGATCGCACCCAGCTCTTTCACGTCGCCTACCGGCGTAGAAGTGCCGTGAGAGTTCAGGTAGTCGATTGGCGTATCCACACCGTGCATCGCCATCTTCATGCAGCGCACCGCGCCTTCACCGGAGGGAGCAACCATGTCGGCACCATCAGAGGTTGCGCCATAGCCAACAATCTCAGCGTAGATGTGCGCGCCACGGGCCAGCGCATGTTCCAGCTCTTCAACCACCACCATACCGCCACCGCCCGCGATGACGAAACCGTCACGGCTTGCATCATAGGTGCGGGACGCTTTTTCAGGCGTTTCGTTGTATTTGGTGGAGAGCGCACCCATCGCGTCGAACTCACAGGCCATCTCCCAGCCCAGCTCTTCGCCGCCGCCAGCAAACACGATGTCCTGTTTGCCCAGCTGAATCTGCTCTACCGCGTTACCAATACAGTGAGCGGACGTCGCGCAAGCGGAGCTGATGGAGTAGTTAACGCCGTGAATTTTGAACGGGGTCGCGAGACACGCGGAAACTGCGGAGCCCATCGCTTTGGTCACCACATAAGGGCCGACCGCTTTCAGACCGCGTGGGCTGCGCATGGCGTCAGCACCAAAGACCTGTGCTTTGGAAGAGCCACCGGAGCCTGCAATCAGACCCACACGCGGGTTGTTCTGGTAAACCTCAGCGCTCAGGCCGGCGTCTGCGATAGCTTCCTGCATGGAGAGAAAAGCATAAATGGAGGCATCGTTCATGAAACGGACCACTTTACGATCGATGAGACCCGTGGTGTCCAGTTTGACATTACCCCATACGTGGCTACGCATACCGGAGTCCTGAAACTCCTGGGAGAAAGTGATCCCTGAGCGTCCTTCACGCAGAGATGCCAGGACTTCCTGCTGGTTGTTACCGATGCTGGAAACGATGCCCAAGCCAGTAATCACTGCACGTTTCATTCAATACCCCTGTAAGTCGCACTAATTTTAAGTTTCGAGTCGCAAGATAGCGTACACTTGTACGCCGAACAAGTCCGATCAGACAATTAATGGGTAAATTTGCGCCTGAACGCCCGCATGGTTAAGATCGTGCCACTGCCTGTCCGACGAGTAACTTACGTGAAACAAACCGCTATACAATCTGCCAACCTGACGTTCAACGCTGAGGGTACACCTGTTTCCCGAGATTTTGACGACGTCTATTTCTCCAACGACAACGGGCTGGAAGAGACCCGCTATGTGTTTCTCGGCGGCAATGCTTTAGCCACCCGCTTTCCTGAACATTCACGCCCGTTGTTTATCGTGGCCGAGAGCGGCTTTGGCACGGGGCTTAACTTTCTGACCCTCTGGCAGGCCTTTGACGCTTTTCGCGCCGCGCATCCACAGGCTACCCTGGAAAGATTACATTTCATCAGTTTCGAAAAATTCCCCTTAACCCGCTCTGATCTCACCCTCGCGCACCAGCACTGGCCCGAGCTGGCTCCGTGGGCCGTTCAGCTACAGGCGCAATGGCCGCTTCCGCTGGCAGGCTGCCATCGTCTGCTGTTAGATGAGGGGCGCGTAACGCTGGATCTGTGGTTTGGCGACATCAATGAACTGACCGATAAACTGGACGACTCTCTGAATCAGCAGGTCGACGCCTGGTTCCTTGACGGCTTTGCACCGGCGAAAAACCCGGACATGTGGACGCCGACGCTCTTTGCCGCAATGGCTCGTCTGGCGAGGCCTGGCGGTACGCTTGCGACCTTTACCTCCGCGGGTTTTGTAAGACGGGGATTGCAGGACGCCGGCTTTACCATGAAAAAAAGCAAAGGCTTTGGCCGCAAGCGTGAAATGCTCACTGGCGTGATGGAAAACAGCCCCTCCCCTTCCCTGCGCGCCCCCTGGTTTGCCCGTAGCGGAACGAATAAGCGGGAGGTCGCTCTTATCGGCGGCGGCGTCGCCAGCGCGCTGCTCTCGCTGGCACTGCTGCGACGTGGCTGGCAGGTCACTCTCTATTGTGCCGATGATGCTCCCGCGCAGGGTGCCTCCGGCAATCGTCAGGGCGCGCTCTATCCGCTGTTAAGCGCTCACGACCCGGCATTATGTCAGTTCTTCCCGGCGGCCTTTACCTTCGCCCGCCGCCTGTATGATTCCCTTCCGCTTACCTTCGATCACGACTGGTGCGGCGTCACCCAACTGGCGTATGACGAAAAAAGTCAGCACAAAATCGCGCAGATGCTGGCCCTCAATCTGCCGGATGCTATTGCACACGCGGTGGACGCTGAGCAGGTGTTAGAGCGCACAGGCGTGCAAACCGACTGCGGCGGCATTCACTACCCGGCAGGCGGCTGGCTGTGCCCGGCAGATCTGACCTCTGCGGCGCTGGCCTTCGCGCAACAGCAGGGGCTGCGCGTTCACTATCGTCATGACGTGAAAAACCTGACGCAAACTGCGGCTGGCTGGGCGTTGACTCTGCAGGAGGGGAGCGTACGTCAGCATGAGTCTGTTGTCCTGGCGAACGGCCATCAGGTCAGCGATTTTGCGCAAACGGGAAAACTGCCGGTCTACCCGGTGGGCGGTCAGGTCAGCCACATTCCGACCACTCCGGCCCTCAGCCAGTTACGCCAGGTGCTCTGTTATGACGGCTATCTGACACCGCAGAATCCGGCTAACCAGCACCACTGCATAGGCGCAAGCTACCATCGGGGTCAGCGTGATGTTGCTTACAGCGAAGAAGATCAACAGCATAATCGCCAGCGTCTGCTGGACTGCCTCCCGCAGGCAACATGGGCGACGGATGTGGATGTCAGCGATGGCGAAGCGCGGGTGGGTGTGCGTTGTGCTACCCGCGATCACCTGCCTCTTGTGGGGAACGTAGCCGATTACGATGCTACCCTGCATGCGTACGCTGACCTGATGGGGCATCAGGCTGAGGCGGTCAGCGCCCCGGTTTACCCCGGACTCTTTATCATCGCTGCTCTGGGTTCGCGCGGTTTGTGCAGCGCGCCGCTGGCGGCTGAGCTGCTGGCATCCCAGATGAGTGAAGAGCCGCTGCCGCTGGACAGAGATACCCTCGCGGCCATCAACCCAAATCGGCTTTGGGTGCGGAAGTTACTGAAAGGCAGGTTAGTGAAGTAAACAGACTATGTCGCCCTTTCCCACCGGGAGAGGGCGAATACCACACCCTTAGTTTGCCTGCGCTTTCTGGAACAACCTGTCCCACATACCCAGCACCAGCACCTGATCCGGCGGTGAGAGTTCACCCGCCTGAATCGCTTTTTCCAGACTCAGGCTGACTTTCTCATGCAGCGCCTGTTCAGAGTGATCGTCACCGCTTTCCAGTTCAGCCACGGCGAGCGTCAGGTGACCGCGCAGATAACCGCCTGCAAACAGCTCATCGTCACTGGCGTGCTCTACCATGTCATCAATCAACGCCAGGATGCGGGTTTCAAATTCTGCGATCATCGTTTTTCCTCAGTTAAGATCTTCCGGCCACGGGAAGTGTTCCGCCTTCAGTTCAGGCGTGTGGTAATAATTTTGCAGCGCCTTAATAAAGCGCGCCGGGCGTTCAGGGATGCCCTTTTCGAGATATTCCATGACCTGCGCATGCACGCGGCGCTGGAAAACAATGCGATCCGGCTCGAAATCCCCTTCCAGGTTGTCGCAGCTGACGTTAAACGGATAACCCGCCGCCACGCAGAAGAGCCAGTCAAAAGCCTGCGGTTTTACCTCAACGTCTTCAAACTGACACTGGGTCTTTTCATCGCGACCGTCCGGGCAGTACCAGTAGCCAAAATCCACCTGTTCGCGACGTGCTTTACCCGCGATGCACCAGTGGGAAATCTCATGCAGTGCGCTGGCATAAAACCCGTGGGCAAACACAATGCGGTGATAGGGTGTCTGCTCATCTGCCGGAAGGTAAACCGGTTCGTCATCGCCTTTAATCAGGCGGGTATTAAAGTCGTCGGCAAAGCAGCCGTCAAAAAGAGTAATTAATTGTTCGTAGTTATGCGTTGTATTCATGCACCCATCCCCAGAAACTGGAGGATCTCCTGCCCGTGACTATCAAAAAGTAATTTTGCACTCATCACCGCCGAGACAATGACAATCATCGGCCGGATGAGTTTCTGCCCTTTACTGAGTACCAGACGGGAGCCCATGCGTGCGCCAAGAAACTGACCGACAAGCATCACAAACCCGGTTGCCCAGATAACTTTGCCGCCAATGATGAACAGTAAAAGCCCACCCAAATTGGAGGTGGCATTCAGCACTTTGGCATGGGCGGTAGACTTCGCCAGATTAAAACCGGCAAGCGTCACAAACGCGAGCGCGTAAAACGACCCGGCGCCAGGCCCAAAGAAACCATCATAAAAACCGACGCATCCGCCTGCTATCAGGGCAAACGGCAGGCCATGAAGGCGACGCTGCCTGTCCTCTTCACCCAGCTTTGGCATCAGCAAAAAGTAGAGACCAATGCAGATGACAAGAACAGGCAGGATCTGTCGCAATATGTCTGATTTTACGTACTGCACCAGCAACGCGCCGCTGGTGGAACCAATAAAGGTCATCAGAATATTGAGCTTTTGATCGGCCAGATTGACCACTTTGCGGCGCACAAAGTAGATCATGGATGAGAACGAACCGCCGCAGGCCTGAAGCTTGTTGGTTGCCAGCGCCTGGGCTGGCGTCATACCCGCAGCCAGCAGCGCGGGTACCGTTAAAAGTCCGCCACCACCCGCCAGGGCATCGATAAAACCCGCGAGTAAAGCCACGAAAAAAAGCACCGCCAGCATCAGCGGCGACACCATAAACATGTCCAGGAAAGCGTCCATTACAATACGTGTTCGTCCAGTAGCGCCTGACAGGAAGGAGGCAACGGTGGTGGCGTGGTTTTCCCCGGCGTCGTTGATGGTTTCGCGGGTTCAAACCAGCTCTGAAGTTCTGCGCCACAGCCATCGCCTGGGGGAGGCAGCGCCTGATCTTCACACTCCAGGCTATCCGCCGGGCAGCGCAGACGCACATGCATATGGGCACGGTGCTGGAACCATGGGCGAACTTTACGCAGCCAGTCGCGATCCGTTCCCGCGTCCAGGCAGAGCTGCTGCTTAATCGCCGGGTTAACGAAAATACGCGTGACGTCGTTATCCTTCGCCGCCAGCTTGATCATGCTGCTGATTTCCGGCTTCCACAAGGCGGGTACCACGGCTTTGCCGCTGCGGGAAACTAAATCCAGCGCCTGGGGTTTCAGCAACTGGGCCGACGTCCAGCGGGTTTTCGGCAGCTGCAAAAAGATATCGACGTCGAGGCCCGACTGGTGGCTCGCGTGCCCGCCGTTAAAACGCCCGCCCGCCGGCATCCCCATATCGCCAATCAGCATGGTGCCGAGGCCAAGATTGTGCACCTGGTTACCAAGACGCTGAATAAACAAGATCAGGTCCGGGTGGCCGAAATAGCGCCGCTGATCGGTGCGCATCACCTGATAGGTGTCTGACTGCAACGGCAGCGCGTCAGCACCGACGATGCAGCCATTAGAAAATGCCCCAATGGACTGCGGCGTACCAGGGATGGGATGGGTGATTTTCTGCCAGGGCGTTGCCGCCTGGCAGGTTAGGCTAGCAACAAGCGCCAGCAGGGCGAGGGCTGTTTTTTTCATCATTTACCAGCGAGGAATAGTGGTCGTCACATCGCCATTCTGCGCACGCTGGCGCATAAAATGATCCATCAGGACGATAGCGAGCATGGCTTCGGCAATAGGTACAGCGCGGATGCCAACGCACGGGTCATGACGCCCTTTGGTTATCATCTCTACTTCTTCGCCGAAACGGTTGATGGTCTGCCCCGGAACAGTAATGCTGGAGGTCGGTTTCAACGCCATCGTGGCCACGATTTGCTGCCCGCTGCTGATGCCGCCCAGAATGCCGCCCGCGTGGTTACTCTGAAAACCTTGCTGGGTGATTTCGTCACGGTTCTGACTGCCGCGCAGGTTGACCACGCCAAAGCCGTCACCTATCTCCACCCCTTTTACCGCATTGATGCTCATCATGGCGTGCGCAATGTCAGCATCCAGACGGTCAAAGACCGGCTCACCAAGGCCTGCGGGCACACCATCGGCGACCACAGTCACTTTCGCGCCGATAGAGTCACCCTCTTTTTTCAGGCTGCGCATCAGCTCGTCCAGCGCCTCGATTTTGCCCGGATCCGGGCAGAAGAACGGGTTCTGTTCGACCTGCTCCCAGTCCGCTATCGCCAGGGGAATGTCCCCCATCTGGGTCAGACAGCCGCGGATGACGATGCCAAATTTATGCGCAAGAAATTTCTTGGCAATGGCGCCTGCTGCCACACGCATTGCGGTTTCACGGGCGGAAGAGCGGCCGCCGCCACGGTAGTCGCGCAGGCCATATTTTTGTTCATAGGTGTAATCGGCATGTCCGGGGCGGAACACGTCTTTAATCGCACTGTAATCCTGCGAGCGCTGATCGGTGTTTTCAATTAACAGGCCGATACTGGTGCCGGTGGTCACCCCTTCAAATACGCCTGAGAGTATTTTTACCTGGTCCGGCTCGCGACGCTGCGTGGTGTAGCGAGAGGTGCCAGGACGACGACGGTCAAGGTCATGCTGAAGATCAGCTTCAGTCAGTGGGATGCCCGGCGGCACACCGTCGACGATGCAGCCCAGCGCGATACCATGAGACTCGCCGAAGGTGGTGACGCGAAACAGTTGTCCAATTGTATTTCCTGCCATCACGGCTCCGTTATTTTGCTGTTGTTGAGCGTTTGCTTAATCTTTATAAATGCTGAAATGTTCACGGGCGGCAAGAAGTTGCGCTTTGGTCAGCATAAAGACACCGTCACCGCCGTTGTCAAATTCAAGCCAGGTGAACGGCACATCCGGGTACTGGTCCATCAGATGTACCATGCTGTTGCCCACTTCACAAATCAGAACGCCGTTGTCGGTGAGGTACTCCGGCGCGCAGCCGAGGATGCGACGCGTCAGCTTCAGGCCATCACTGCCGGAGGCCAGACCCAGCTCCGGTTCGTGGCGATATTCAGACGGCAAATCGTCCATATCTTCTTCGTCGACATACGGCGGGTTGGTCACAATCAAATCGTACTGCACTTTTGGCAGGTCGCGGAACAGATCGGAACGGATGGGGGTCACGTGATGAATCAGACCGTGCTCTTCGATATTGTGCTCAGTTACCGCCAGGGCATCCGGAGAGATATCCACGGCATCCACTTCTGCCTCCGGGAACGCATAGGCGCAGGCAATCGCAATGCAGCCGCTGCCGGTGCACATATCCAGAATGTGCTGCGGTTGCCCATCAATAAGCCCGGCGAAACGGTTATTGATAAGTTCACCAATTGGCGAGCGCGGCACCAGTACGCGTTCATCGACGTAAAATTCGTGACCACAGAACCAGGCTTTATTGGTGAGGTAGGCCACCGGGATACGCTCGTTGACGCGACGAATCACGCGCTCAACAATACGGTGGCGCTCGCTGGAGGTCAGGCGGGCATTGCGCATCTCTTCCGGGATATCCAGCGGCAGGTAGAGGGTCGGCAGTACCAGTTGGACCGCTTCATCCCACGGGTTGTCGGTGCCGTGGCCGTACCAGATATTTGCCGCGCTAAATCGGCTGACCGACCAGCGCAACATGTCCTGAATGGTATGCAGTTCATTCACTGCTTCATCAACGAAAATTTTATCCACTTTATCCCCCAGGACATGCTCTTTGTAAATTCGGCGGCTAGTTTGCCATGAAGACGGCGATAAATCAGCATTGACGCTTACACTGCGGGCGTAAAAATGCATTTTGCTGAAAAGCGCAGGCCGAGTCGGGTAAACTAAAAGAAATAAGAGATGAGATGAACAGATGAAAAAGAAAGCATCGCTCAGCGAGGAGGAACAGGCGCTTTTCCGCCAGCTGATGAGCGGCACCCGTAAACTCAAGCAGGATACGGTCGTGCATCCGCCCACGCGCAAGAAGGTCAGCGAAGTCCCGGTGAAACGGCTGCTGCAGGAGCAGGCCGACAACAGCCACTATTTTTCTGATGAATTCCAGCCGCTCATTAATACAGAGGGGCCGGTGAAATACGTTCGTGATGACGTCAGCCACTTTGAGCTGAAAAAGCTCCGCCGTGGGGATTACTCACCCGAGCTGTTTTTAGATTTGCACGGCCTGACCCAGATGCAGGCCAAACAGGAGCTGGGGGCGCTGATTGCCGCCTGCCGCCGCGAACATGTGTTCTGTGCCTGCGTGATGCACGGCCACGGAAAACATATACTGAAGCAGCAAACACCGTTATGGCTGGCGCAACATCCACATGTGATGGCCTTTCACCAGGCACCAAAAGAGTATGGCGGCGACGCCGCCGTGCTGGTGTTGATTGAAGTTGAAGAGTGGCAGCCCCCCGAACTTCCCTGAGTGGGACCGACCAGCAATAAAAAAGCCGCCCTTGAAGGCGGCTCTTTTCACGGTCCGGCGAGTCAGATGGCTTTAGCCATCTTCAGGTTGCAGGGACTCATTTGCCAGTTAAACACACCTTTACCGTCTTCATCCAGCGTAACGCTGGCAATGGCGGAGGTGGTGAACATGGGCGGTGCTTCTCCAGGACAGAGCTCGGACACCAGATAACCCACCAGCGGCAGGTGAGAGATCACCAGCACGGATGCGGTTCCTTCACTGGCGAGAGCCTGCAGATAGGCGCTAACCAGACCAATATCACCACACGGAGTCAGTTCCGGCAGAACATCCACGCTGTCAGGCAGGTTCATACAGCCGCCTACCTCTTTGAGTGTTTGCTCAGCACGCAGGAACGGGCTGACCAGAACACGGTCGACATCCACTTTTTGGCCTTTCAACCAGGTTGCCATTTGGCGCGATTCGTCACAACCACACGGGGTTAAGGGACGAACAGCGTCGCTGGCTGCATCGAGGGCTGCATCGCCGTGACGCATGATGAAAACTTGCATATTGCACCGCTTTTGTTAACCAGAAGCATTGATATTCCCGCGTGAAACAGTTCCATTACGACGAAAATTATCAATGGCCGGGCATTGTGCCTTATCCATTCACTGAATGAAACGCAGTCTTTTACCCTAATGCCGTAAGTATAGTCAATCACTGTTTACTAATTGACCACGACAATGTCATTCAGATCCGGATTTACCCTTTTTTGACCTTAACTTACAAAATCAGTTTCTTTGTGGCCCCAAAAAGTTTCGCCCTGTTCAGCCATTTGTAACAAATGCTGACAAGGGGTGAAACGCTCCCCATACTGCCCTGCCAGGCGCTGAAGCGTGGCCACCACTTCACCCGCTCCAAGGGTATCCATATAGCGGAACGGGCCTCCCAGGAAAGGGGGAAAGCCGATGCCGAATACCGCGCCGATATCACCATCCCGCGGACTGCGAATGACCTTCTCGGCATGGCAGCGTGCGGCCTCGTTAAGCATCATCATCACGCAGCGTTCGGCCATGCTCTGCGCGGACGAGTTGCCCGGGCCTGACGCCCCGATAAGCGGGTAAATTGCCGGGTCAGGCTGTTTGTTGCTTTTACGCCCTTTCTTTGCGTAAAGATAGAAACCGCGACCATTTTTTCTGCCTTTGCGATCGTCATTCAAAATCGCTGAAACGACGCTTGCAGGCGCACTGAATCGTTCACCATAAGCCGCCTCAAGGACGGGAATAATTTTCGTGCCGGTGTCGATCCCCACTTCATCCAGAAGCTGGACAGGGCCGACCGGAAAACCAAACTTCACTAAAGCTTTATCAATCTGCTCGATGCGCTCGCCTTCACTGAGCAGACGCATCGCTTCACTCATGTAAGGCGCGAGGATACGGTTGACGTAGAACCCGGCTTTGTCTGCCACGACAATCGGCGTTTTGCCCTGCTTCTTCGCCAGTTTGACCACCGTCGAAATGGTCTGTGCGGATGTTCCGGCGTGAGGAATCACTTCCACCAGCGGCATCTTCTCTACCGGACTGAAAAAATGTAATCCGATAACCTGCTCAGGACGGGCTGCACGGGCGGCAATGTCGGCGATGGGCAACGATGACGTATTCGAGGCAAAAATCGTCTGCGGGCCACACTGCGTTTCAATCTCGCCAACCATCTGCTGCTTAAGCGCCAGATCCTCGAACACCGCTTCGATCACCACATCCCGATGCGAGAAGCCACGGTAGTCCGTAGTACCGGAAATACGCGACATCTGCGCATCCCGCTCTGCAGGTCTGAGATGGCGACGACGCACCTTTTTATCAAGCAGCTGCCAACTATATTGCAGGGCGTGGTTAATACCCTTCGGGTTAATATCTTTTATGCGAACCGGCAGACCGCCTTTCGCCGCAGTGACGTAAGCAATGCCGCCGCCCATCAGTCCACCACCGAGAATACCGACGCTGCGTAACGGGCCCGCTTCCACCGCGCTACCCGGATCCTTTTTCACCTCGGTGCTGGCAAAGAAAATATGACGCAGAGCGCGCGATTGTGGCGTCATCGCCAGTTGCCCAAACGCCCGGGCTTCGGCGTCATAGCCGCTGCTGCTCCCCTGACTCAGTCCGGTTTCAATAACGTTGAGAATGCGCGACGTCGCCGGGTAGTTCCCCTGGGTTTTTTGTTCTGTTTTTTTGCCCACCATGCGAAACAGTATCGCCCGACCCAGCGGCCCGGCCAGTACGCGTTCACGTACCGGAAGATGACGACTTGCTGGTCGTCCCTGGAGGGCAAGTTTTGCGGCGGCTTCCAGTAAAACAGAGGCCGGAACGACTTCATCCACCAGCCCGGCCTTCAGCGCCTGGCGCGGGCGTAGCTGCTTCCCGGTCAGGATCATCTCCAGCGCCCCACTCACCCCAATCAGCCGCGGTAAACGCTGTGTTCCGCCCGAACCTGGCAGCAGCCCCAGTTGCACTTCCGGCAACCCGAGCACGGTTTTCGGGGAGTCAGTACAGATGCGGCGATGGCAGGCCAGCGCCAGTTCAAGACCGCCGCCGAGGCAAGGGCCGTTGATCGCCGCGACGGCCGGGATCGATAAGCCGTGGATCTCCGCCATGATCTGTTGCCCCTGACGGGCAAGCTCTTCCGCCTCTTTAGCGCTCTGGCAGCGGTCTATCATGTTAATGTCCGCCCCGGCGATAAAGTTGTCGGGCTTGCCGGAGATAAACACGACGCCACGCAGATTTTTGTTTTCACGAATTTGCTTAAGCACGACGCGTACCTGACTGCCAAACTCCGCCTTCAGGGTATTCATTTTCTCGCCGGGCACATCGATGGTGACAACAGCCACAAAGTCCGGGCGAATGGTCAGGGTAAATGCCGGGTTCATTTCCATTATTCAGCCTCCAGTACCATGGCCGCACCCAGTCCACCCGCCGCGCAGGCGGTGACCAGGCCAAAACCTCCGCCGCGCCGGCGAAGTTCATTCAGGGTTTGCGTGATCATGCGCGCGCCCGTGGCGGCGAACGGGTGGCCGTAAGCGATAGAGCCACCCAGCACGTTAAATTTGCTCTCATCCACCTCCCCTGTCGCCTGAGAACGCCCCAGCACATCACGGGAAAAGCGGTCGCTTGCCATCAGTTTCAGGTTGGTCAGCGTCTGGGCGGCAAAGGCTTCATGCATATCAAGCAGAGTGAGATCCGCAAGCGTCAGTCCTGCTCTGTCCAGCGCAAGCGGCGTGGCCCAGGCGGGACCGAGCAACATGTCCTGCTGAACATCAATGGCGGTAAAGGCGTAGCTGCGCAGATAGCCCAGCGGTTTAAGCCCCAGTTCACGGGCGCGGGATTCCGTCATCAGGATAACTGCCGCGGCACCGTCGGTGAGGGGCGTGCTGTTGGCGGCGGTCACGGTGCCGTGCCTGCGGTCAAACGCCGGGCGCAGCTTCGCGTAATCCGCAAGGCTCGAATTCTGGCGCACGTTATTATCCTGGACAAGGGGTTCACGATAGGGAGGGGTATAGGCGGTCATCACCTCTTCACTGAGTTTGCCTTCAGCCCATGCACGGGCAGCAAACTGATGGGAACGGTGGGCCAGCGCATCCTGCTCCTCACGGGTAATCGCGTAGCTTTTTGCCATCTGTTCGGCGGTGTCCCCCATACGCAGGCCCGTCGAGTATTCAGCGACAGCCGGAGGAACGGGCAGCAAATCTTTTAACCGCAGGTGCGAGAAAAGTTTCAGTTTCTGACTCAGGGTACGGGCTTTATTGGCATCCACCAGCGTACGGGCCAGTTTTTTGCTGACGCCAATAGGCAGGACGGAAGAGGAGTCCGCCCCACCGGCAATACCGGCCCGGATGGTGCCCGCCATCAGGCTTTCAGCAACATTGGCGACTGCCTGGAAGCTGGTGGCGCAGGCACGGCTCACGCTATAGGCATCAGTATGCACATTCATGCCGGTTCCCAGCACGATTTCACGGGCAATATTTGGTGCCTCAGGCATCTGTACCACCTGGCCAAAAACCAGTTGCTCAATGACGTCCGGGGGGATTTCGCTGCGAGCAAGCAGCTCTCCCACCACCAATTTGCCAAGTTCAATAGCAGGAACACCGTGGAAGGCCGTAGCCTGTCGGGCAAACGGTGTGCGCAATCCACTGACAATAGCGATGCGGTCCCCCTGGCGGGTGACAAGCGGTAATGCCTGACTCATAACACTCCCCTGTTAACAGCGTGACCCGTAAAGTGGTCTGACCTGATAACAGTCTTAACTATTTTTTTACATTTAGCCAATCAGGGGGGAGAAAAAATGGGAGCTAAGCCACAGAGATTATTGAGAATAACGCTCCCGCAGGACGCGGAAGCGTTGGCAGGATTTAACGCAGGCCCAGCTGGAAAATCAGGGTCTCAGCTTCGCAGGCAAAGACAAAGTCGATGTCCAGACGGACGCCCTGCGCTTCTTCAGTAAAGGTAGAAGTGATAGTGCAAGGATCGGATTCCACTCCACGCGCTTTTGCGGTCAGGGCTGCCAGGGTCTCTTCCGCTTCGGCACGGTTGGCAAAAACCCGGCTGTAAGAGGCGGTGCAGTCAGTGTTGTCCATAATGGTGCCAACATCCATACAACAGCAAACCGGGGTTTCATCAGCACTGCATTTACTCATGGTGATTTCCTCTGAATTCGCACCCAAGGTGCCAGATAACGTTGTGCATATTTTACCCCCCCTGCCCGACACCTCTCCAGTTGATAATGGGTTTAATGCCTTTAAGTGACCGAAATCACACTTAAAAATGATCTAAAACAATTTTCATCCGATCTGCTTATTCTGTCTGCCCACAATTTTGCCACGCAGATCCCGTTTCGATGATCACATTTGAAAAATCCTATATACAAGCTTGCAACATTTGCGCTGGTCAGACCTATACTCTCGCCACTGGTCTGATTTCCAAGATGTACCGCAGACCCTACACTTGCGCCCCTGTTACGCTATGTAACATAGTTTAAATAAATATAATTGATGAGGTTTTGGTCATGAGCCAGAAAACCCTGTTTACCAAGTCTGCTCTCGCTGTTGCAGTGGCAATCGTCTCTTCCCAAGCCTGGTCAGCAGGCTTCCAGCTCAACGAATTTTCTTCTTCTGGCCTTGGCCGTGCTTATTCAGGCGAAGGTGCTATTGCTGATGATGCAGGTAACGTTAGCCGTAACCCTGCGTTGATCATGATGTTTGATCGTCCGACTTTCTCGGGCGGTGCTATTTTCGTTGATCCCGATGTAAACGTGACCGGTCGCTCCGTGATTGGCAACAATGCCAGTCAGGACAATATCGCGCCAACAGCGTGGGTACCTAACCTGCATTTCGTAGCGCCTATCAACGATCAGTTTGGTTGGGGGGCTTCACTGACCTCTAACTACGGTCTGGCAACAGAATTCAACGACAGTTACGCGGCAGGTTCAATGGGCGGTAAAACTGACCTTGAAACCATGAACCTGAACCTCAGCGGTGCCTATCGTCTGGATAATCACTGGAGCTTCGGTCTGGGCTTTGATGCCGTGTATGCCAAAGCGAAGCTGGAGCGTTACGCGGGTGACCTGCCACAAATCATCGGTGCCAATATCCCGGCACTGGTGCGCGCGGGCCGCCTCTCACCTGCTCAGGCCGCAGCCATTGGCTCGCAGGCAGGCGGCATCAGCCGTGATACCCAAATCGCTTACCTGAAAGGTGATGAGTGGGGCTTCGGCTGGAACGCCGGTATCCTGTATGAACTGGATAAAGACAACCGCTACAGCCTGACCTACCGTTCTGAAATTAAAGTCGACTTTGATGGCGATTATAAGAGCAACCTGCCAGCAACGCTGAATCCGGTCAATGCCGCGCTGGGGCTGGGTCTGCCATACGGCACCGGCGGTCAAACTACCGGCGGTGCGCTGACCCTGAACCTGCCTGAGATGTGGGAAGTGTCCGGTTATAACCGTGTTGCACCACAATGGGCAATTCACTACAGCCTGGCGTACACCAGCTGGAGTCAGTTCCAGGAACTCAAAGCCACCAACAGCAACGGCCAGACGCTCTTCAGAAAAGACGAAGGCTTTAAAGACTCTTACCGTATCGCGCTGGGTACGACCTACTACATGGACGATAACTGGACCTTCCGTTCCGGTATTGCCTTCGATGACAGCCCGGTGCCAGCAGAAAAACGTTCTATCTCCATTCCGGATCAGGACCGTTTCTGGCTGAGCGCAGGGACCACTTACGCCTTCAACAAAGATGCTTCTGTAGACCTGGGCGTCTCTTATATGCACGGTCAGAAAGTGGAGTTCACCGAAGGCCCCTATACCTTCAAATCTGAAGGTCGTGCATGGCTGTACGGTGCGAACTTTAACTACGCCTTCTGATTTCTTGCAGGCATAAAAAAAGGTGAGCCCTGGTGCTCACCTTTTTTGTTGCTCCGAAAGACGTTATTCAGAGTCGATATCTTTCAAATCGCCCTCAATGGCTTTCGCATTTGGATTTTCATCCGGCTTAAGCTTACCACCGTTGGCGATAAAGTCGTGGCGCTGGAAGTAGGCTTCACGCACCAGAATGTAAGGATCGGAAGACTGACGCAGCAGGCCATCAGAGTCCAGCAGTTGCGCACGTGACTCGATCCCCTGCACTGTCCATTTGCCGACTGACAACGGCCATGTGAGCCAGGAGAGCACCGGATAGAGCGTATCGGCCATATCGCCGCCGTCTTCACGTAGCGTGAAACTGCCATAGAACGGCAACTGCACGTAAGGGCCATAACCCACGCCATAATGACCGAGTGTGCTACCAAAGCGGTGCGGTTCAACCCGTTGCAGTTTCGGGTTCGATAACCCGGCGACATCCATCAGGCCGCCCATCCCCAGCAGGGTGTTCAGGAAGAAGCGCGTAAAGTGCACCATGCCCTGGTAGGGATCGCCCTGCAGGAAGTAGTTAACCATGATGGCGGGTTCTTCAAGGTTGCTGGTGAAATTGCTCAGCCCGTTTCTTGCCGGTTGTGGCACATAATCACGCCAGGCAACCGCAACGGGGCGCAGAACATAGGGATCCAGCACGTTGAAGTTGAAGCTGTACATGGTACGGTTGAACCCTTCAAGTGGGTCTGAACGTCCCTGCTGATCCCCAGAACTGGCACAGCCAGCCAGCACGGTTGAGGCCAGCGCGAGCGCTGACAGGCGAAATTTCATAGAGGTCTCCCTGGAGAAAATGGCATTGGCGAAACGCCATCCATGTGCACGCAAACGCAACGCAATGCGGTTTGCGTCATTAACATGTAACGCATTGTATCAGTACACCTTGTGATGTCTACGAAACGGGCATCCCACCATTGAGCATAGTCGCAGTTTGCCGCGGCGTTTCCCCACCATGCTATATAAAATTTACGGCTGAGTTATCGCCATCCTTGCCGTTAAACATAAATTAAGAATGAGCTGCCCCGACGAGCGCCTAAAAGCCGCTACGCTTAAAGAATAAGAGTATTTCTGGTGGAGTTATTATGGGCGAAGTCGCGGAAGAAAAAATCGACAAACAAACCGAAGACATTAAGGTGGAGAGCGATGAAAAACAGCGTGGCGAGGAGATAGAGGTTGATGAGGACAGACTTCCCTCGCGCGCAATGGCCATTCATGAGCATATTCGTCAGGATGGTGAAAAGGAGCTTGAGCGTGATGCGATGGCGCTATTCTGGTCTGCGATTGCCGCCGGACTCTCAATGGGGGCGTCGTTGCTGGCCAAGGGCATTTTTCACGTCCAGTTAGACGGCATTCCGGGGGCTTTCTTACTGGAAAACCTGGGCTATACCTTCGGGTTTATTATCGTCATTATGGCCCGGCAGCAGCTCTTTACCGAGAATACCGTTACCGCCGTTCTGCCCGTCATGCAAACGCCCTCCTGGGGTAATTTTGGCCTGATGATGCGTCTGTGGAGCGTGGTTCTGCTGGGTAATCTGGTGGGTACAGCTATTGCGGCATGGGCATTCGAGTATATGCCCATTTTTGACGAACAGACCCGGGATGCCTTGGTCAAAATTGGTATGGACGTCATGAAAAACAGCCCGGCAGAGATGTTTGCCAATGCCATTATCTCCGGCTGGATAATCGCCACCATGGTCTGGATGTTCCCCTCCGCCGGTTCGGCAAAAATCGTGGTGATTATTCTGATGACCTGGCTTATTGCCCTCGCCGATACCACCCATATTGTGGTCGGTGCCGTCGAGATCTTTTATTTAATCTTTAACGGCACGATTCACTGGAGCGAATTTTTCTGGCCCTTCGCCCTTCCCACCCTTGCGGGCAACATTTGCGGCGGTACTTTTATCTTTGCCCTTCTGAGCCATGCGCAGATCCGCAATGACATGATTAACGCCCGCAAAGCGGAAGCCAAAGCTAACGCAAAAGCGCAGCGCTCCCCCCAGGAATTTGCAGAAAAAGAGGCGAAACGGTGACACTTTAACCATTCAGGCGCAGGTGAGCTTAACGCGCAGCCAGAATGACGTTATACTCCTGCCGCCTTGTCCCCTTAGTTAAATGGATATAACGAGCCCCTCCTAAGGGCTAGTTGCAGGTTCGATTCCTGCAGGGGACACCATATACGCCTCTCCTGACATCTACCTATTTCAATAATCCCTCTCCTTATCAAGAACAAACGTTCTACTCAGGCTATGCGGCGTCAACCGATGTCTGCCCTATCAACGTGGTTCAGACCCTGAAAAAGTGGGTTACGACAAGAAAGTGACCGGCCGTGGTTTTCGTCACGGTATGAGCACAATCATTACATAATGAAAGATTCAGTACTGCGTGGACTGAGACTCAGCTTGCGCATGTGGACAAAGATGCATTTCGCGGCAGGTATAACCCTGCGTAGTATGTGGAAAAGAGAAAGCGATGATGCATTGATATGAGGATTATCTGAAATGATTAAGGCCTATGAGTATTTAACTTCCAAAACAGGGTAAATTGAAAATTCATTCTTCAAGAGCCGCGTTATTTCGTAAAAATCTGCTTTGCAAGCTCATGAATGTACTTAATCAGGGTACTATTTTTAATAAGAAAGAAAATAACTTCCCCGGTGATACCTTGCCATAATTCTATCGGCATCCCTGATAATAATGATGCTGGAAATGCGGATAGCATACAAATCTTCATTTTTCCTCTATGTATTCTGACAGTTCAATGCCACTACCACATAATTTATATGGCCAATCTCGCCAGATCTTTTGATCCACTCTGCTTAAACTACTGATGCTCAACGGTGCCAGTAAAATCGCCTGGAGTCGTTAGTGCTAAGCCGCAGGCCGGCTTTTGATGTCTTTTTATCCGAATGATTTTATCAGTGGCATTAAGGATGATTATGATTGAATAAGTGTCGGGTCACCCATCCTGCTCCACTAATAACAAACCATAACAGCCTGCTTGCTCGATTTCTGATTAATATGCAGCATCCTGTTTTTTCAAATCAGTTTAATCAGCCTCTTTAATACCTCAGAACATCGGTTTTTTCGCCATACCAATTCCCACTCCTGTTCCAGATTTAAATCATGTAACGTTGCAAATGTGACATTGGGTGGCGCCAGGAAACGAGTCCCTTCCGCCACAATGGTGCACCCCATTCCGGCTGATACTAAAGTTAACATCGACACTGCATCCACACCTTGCATAACCGAACGTGGTATAAAACCTGATTCATAAAAACAGTGAATTAGCCTGTCATGCCAGGCCGGTGCAGCCGTTCTCGGGATCCAGATAAAGTCCAAACCTTGTAAGTCCCTCAAATATTGAGGCTCTTTATTATCTGGCCATTTCCAGTCAGCTGGATAGGCTAATAACATTTTTTCTTTATAAACAGGAATACCCTCAAACAATGGATCATTTTGAGGCCTAAATAATAAAAAACCTGCATCCAGTTGCCCTTCTGCGATCCGCGACAGTTGTGTTTCTGATATAAGATGATGAAGGGTTATACCAACTTGCGGCACTTCTTTTTTGAATTCCTTTAACAGCGTTGTTATGCATGGCGCTGCATTTTGTATAACAGGAAGTGCAAGAGATATATTTCCAAATTCTCCTCGTGATGCCCGTATCGCTCGTTCCCTGGCATTAGCAGCATCATCCAGTAATTTTTCTGCATCCATTAAAAACTGAACACCCGCATCAGTAAGCTTCACGCCTCGTCCCGTTCTTTCCAGCAACAATACTCCCAAATCCTCTTCGAGCTTTTGAATCTGCCGGGTTAGCGCGGGTTGAGCGATGTGCAGTTCCAGTGCTGCCTGACTAATACTTCCGAGTTTAGCCACCGCTGTGAAGTATCGAAATTGACGCAAATCCATGGATATACCTCAATGGCATGGGTGAGATGTTTAAAAGGTATTTTACGGTATACCCCACAGTATTTATCATTCCTCTTGAGCAGGTTCAAGCCTGACAGGGCCAGACACGGCCATGTTAATAAAACAATCTGCTGACTGAACATTTTATGTGAGCCAGGTCTACAAAAATAGCAGAAAGGCTTTACCTGATAAAAATTACTTCCAGCCCTATTAACGTTGAGAATGAATATATGCACGATAAATATGAAAAAGCACTGAATGTGAAACGACTCACATTACTGAGACATGATTTACATATGTATCCTGAATTAAAATTTAAGGAATATCGTACTTCGGATAAAATTGCAGAGTTTCTTACTGCTTTAGGTATCCCCTTTATGAGAGGTCTGGCGACCACCGGTATTGTTGCCAGCGTATATGGTTTGAATCATAGTGCTGATAACCCAGGCCCTGCGCTTGGAATTAGAGCAGATATAGACGCTCTTCCTATGGAAGAGGTTAATGATTTCGATTATGTAAGTAAAAATAAAGGATGTATGCATGCTTGTGGGCATGACGGTCATACCGCAATGTTGCTTGGTGCGGTGGAGCTTTTGTCTGCTGATCGTAATTTTGATGGCACTGTTCATTTTATTTTCCAGCCAGGCGAAGAAGGCGGGGCTGGTGCTCGTGTTATGATGAATGAGGGGCTTTTTAAAAAGTTTCCTTGTCAGGCAGTTTTCGCACTACATAACTGGCCAAATCTCCCGCAGGGGCAGATGGGAACAAAAACCGGCCCAATAATGGCATCAGGAATAACCTTTGAAATCCTTATCCAAGGCAAAGGTGGGCACGCCGCACTTCCACATTCGACCATTGATCCTGTTCCGATAGCTTGCTCCATTGTGACACAGCTGCAAAGTTTAGTTTCGCGTCGCATCAACCCACTGGATGCGGCAGTGCTGACAATAGGTAAAATACAAGCAGGAAGCTCGCCTAATATTATCCCCACAGAAGCCAGAATTTCAGGAACATGCAGAACTCTGACAGACGAAGCTCAATCCTTAATTTTAAATGGTATACAACGTATAGCCTCTTATATAGCTGAAGCACATGATGCACACGCCGAGGTGATAATAAATCATCAAGGCTACCCGAACACCACAAATCATTCTAAAGAAGCGAAGTTTATGGCAAGTATTATGGCCGAAGTCGTTGGGGAGAGTAATGCCTTCTCTAATGTCACACCTGCCATGACCGCCGAAGATTTTGGGTTCATGCTACAAGAAGTACCAGGCGCGTATGGATGGATCGGAAATGGCAACGATGAGTTTTCACATGGAGATCTTCATAGTACCTCCTATGATTTTAATGATAAAAATATAGCGTTAGGTGCTTTTTTTTGGGAAAAGCTTGCTCGAGAATGGTTTATTACAGAAGCAAAAAGATAATTGACTGTTGTTACGTGTAATTAACATTGGAATGGTAATCTCCTTTTCAATCATTTGAATAGAAATCGTTTACCGCCCTACCGGATGTTAAGGAATACAATATGAAAAGTAATAACCTTCTTCAGGCAATGCAAAATACCACAATAACACCAAAACCGACCAGACAAAGATTTTATGTGCTCGCAATTTTATTTATCAGCCTATCCGTCATATACTTAGATCGGGTAAATATTTCTATTATCGCTGCAAACCCTCAATTTTTGAACGAAATGGATTTAATCGGCAAGCCAATTTATATTGGACTACTGATGAGTTTATTTTTAATCACTTATGGTATTTCAAATGTTATCCTGAGCCCTTTAGGTGACCTTATTGGCCCACGAAAGGCTATGATTATAGCTTATATTGTCATAAGCTTATCTCTTCTTTTAGGAGGCATATCAAGCATTTTTGGATTTTTATTAGCAACGCGTATGTTATTAGGCGTAGGTGAAGGGCTTTATTATCCTATGCAAAACACATTTATTAAAAACTGGTTTCCTGCGCGTGAAAGAGGAAGAGCAAATACCGCATGGATTTTAGGGCAGTCCCTATCCCCTGCTGTCGCTATGCCTGTTTTTACCTGGATAATAGCTGAATATTCATGGAGACATACCTTTTACTTCTCGTTCGTATTGAGCCTTATCCCTCTGGCATTTATATATTTTTTCACAACAAATACGCCACGTGAGAATAAATATATTAACAAATATGAACTTGAGATAATTGAAGAAAGCATAACAACTGGCGACCTAACCAGTAGTGAGAATGAAAAACCGTCAATCATTTCGCGATCTAAAATTTATCTTTGTAATGCAAACTTCTGGATGCTTTTGGTGATTTTTTCCTCAAATTCAATGTTATCATGGGGTATTGTCACCTGGCTGCCAACTTATCTTAATACCGAACGCGGTTTTTCATGGTCTAATGTCGGTTGGATGTCTTCATTGCCTTTTATATTTGGTTTGTTATTTAAGGTTATCTCCGGAATTGCGGTTGATCGAACCGGGAAGAAAGGCATGATTATGCTTATCTCTGCTCTGCTATGCGTTGCAGGCATTCTTGCTGGCGTAAATATTTCTAATAATTATATAGCAGCAATATTGATATCATTTGGCATAGGCGCATCATCTATGCAGCTTCCTTGTGTATTCACTCTGTTACAGGGAATGGTGCCTTCCGAAGCGATCTCTTCCGCTGCGGGAGCATTGAATGGAATGGCGGTTGGCTTTGGTGCCTTATCTCCAGTTTTGATTGGATTTATATTGAGTTTAACCCATAATTTTTACGCTGTTATGTATTTTTTAATTAGCATTGTAATGATCGGTGGACTTTTTTCACTCTTCTTTGCAACAAGACGCCTTTAATTTCTTCCTGTCAATCATCTAAACCCCTGCTACTAAAAATGGCGACACGCCAGTGTCGCCCTCCCCCCCGCGTTGATAAAATAAATTAGCATCTTAACTACTGAGTCTTTTCATCTTATGCTCCTCTGGATACTGTGAACTATTTACACATAGTGCTCTTTCCAGATTACACACCTTAATTCGATTACGTTCCCCCCTTAAAAATTCGAGATAAAAGGAGCTATTTTTTGAATTAAATTCATATTAGCTATGAGTTTTCTTCGGCTGAATAGCTTTCTACCTAAAAATGCTTTTAAATTCGAAGCGTTACTGACTGGAAAGATAATCTTTTTATAGCTGATACATTATCTAGCTTGTCGTCATTTTATTTACTCCAGACAATGATTCCGTAACAAGATACAACCTAAACGTTAACAATAATGACCAAATTAACGTAGTTAGATATTTATATGCAGTCCCAGATTTTAATCATTACCTCAGGAAAATATTTATACATAACTCAGGTGTTTTAATGAAAAATCAGGCAGAAATTGTTGTTATAGGAAGTGGTTTTGGCGGTGCCATAGCTGCAAAACGCCTCGCGGATGCCGGACGCGATGTACTAATGCTGGAAAGAGGGCCCTGGCGGGATACTGTCCCTAATAGATCGACAGGATTGGAAAATCTTGCGCCTTTACCTCAGGGAAAAAAAGTCTTCACGCACGGCTTACGATCCATCGGTTCGCATCGGTTAAAGAAATTTCTCCTGCTTAATAAAAAAGGCTTTATCGAAGTATTCAGCGGCAAGGGCATTAATATTATTTGCTCATCCAGCGTCGGCGGAGGGAGTCACATCTATGCAGCCATGCTGGCAAAACCCTCCGATCCTGATTACTGGGCTAATCGTCATCCGCTCTTATCAAAAACAGCAATGGATAATTATTATGCTGAAATCCTCGATCTTCTGAATGCAAGAGCTGCTAACAAGGATGATCGGGTGCCGAATGATATCTGTCAGACAAGTTATGAGGGCACATTATCTACACAGGGACTGGCTAACCCTTTTATTGGGATCTTGCTCCCTGCTAACCCCGGCACGGTTGAAAAAGTTGTTGATACGAATGGCGTGACACGTTGGGAGTGTGAATATAAGAATAATAGCATCCTGGGTTCCCCCAGCGGCGCTAAAACCACGCTCGACTTTTCGGTTGTCTGGCCGGCCATACGCAGTGGTCTGGTTGTTCGTGATATGTGCGAAGTGAAGGTCATTCACAGGCTGCAAACAAGTGAAGCTGACGCCATGCGCTATGAAATTCACTATCGTAATCATCATAAAGCCACGAATGAATGCGTACGAGCCCGGCATGTAATTTTAGCCGCAGGCTGCCTGAACACTGTTCGCTTATTAATGCATAGCCGTAACACCAGTGCAGGCTTGCAGGGTATGCCGCGCCTGGGTAAAGGATTTGGTACTAATGGCGGCTATTTTGGTTTCTGGAGAGAGAATAGCACTCTCGACCTCTCGACCGGTCTTCCTCTGAGCGGCCCCTTTCGGGTGGCAAATTCCACCAGCCGATCCGTCCAGGTATTACGTGCCGCCATTCAGGGGCTGGATGACATTCCCTGTCCCGCCTTCCTTAAAAGATGGTTGCGCAAAAATACCTTTATCGTTGCGCTAGGCAAAGACAATAACAACGGGGTGATGACATTAAATCGTGGCAAATTCAGCGTGCTCTATAACAAAAAGGACAGCCACGTCTATCAGGAGATAGATAACGAAGTCAGTGAGATCAGAATCAGGACCGGCACCAAAATCTACTCCCCTTCTGAGCCTGTCACCGTTCAGCCACTTGGAGGTGCTTCCCTTGGTAATTCTAACCAGGACGGCGTAATAGGTGCCAATGGAGAGGTATTTGACAACCCGGGCCTCTACATTGCCGATGCGGCCGCGCTACCAGAATCCCCTGGCAGGCCACCCAGCCTGACTATTGCCGCCTGGGCTGCCAACGTTGCCGACAGACTGCTCGACACACTTAAAAAAGAGTCATTGCAATAGCACAATCCTGCTTCGCAAGCTCGTTAATACCGCTAAGCGGACCTTTTTCCGAACGGAGCTGTTTAGCCAGACGCTCCGCCCTTATCCCCTTCCCTCTCTGGTTTGCGCTTACTTGCGCCTGACAGGAACATTTACAAGGTTAATCAATGACAAAACAAGTTGAAGTACTGATTATTGGCAGTGGTTTTGGTGGCGCGATTGCTGCGCAACGTCTGGCCGCTGCGGGCCGAGACGTCTTAATGCTGGAGCGCGGACCCTGGCGCGATACGGTACCTAACCGTTCACTTGGTATTAAAAACCTCGTTCCTCTCCCCCAGGGGAATAAAGCCTTTACGCATGGTCTGAGAACAGTAGGCTCACATCTGTTTAAAAAAACATTCACGCTTAATAAAAAAGGCTTTATCGAGGCTTATGCGGGTAAAGGTATCAACATTATCTGCTCATCAAGCGTGGGCGGCGGTAGCCATGTTTATGCAGGTTTTCTGGAAAGGCCATTGGCCGCAGATTACTGGGATAACCATCACCCAGAGATAAACCAGATGAAAATGGAACGCTACTATGAAGAAATAACCAGGGCCTTTAATGCCCGCCCGCTGACCGCTGCCGATAAGGTACCCAACCGTATTGAAGAGGCGAATTATAATGGTTTACTCACTCCTCTCGGCGACCCTGCGATCGGCATGTTGATACCTCAAACACCAGGCTACCCCGTCAAAATAACGGATCGCGATGGCATTGAGCGCTGGGAGTGTGACATGAAAAACAACAGCTTCCTGGGTTCGCCTTCAGGAGCCAAAACCACCCTCGACTTTACTTTTATCTGGCCTGCGATGAAACAGGGCCTGGCAGTGCAGGAGATGTGTGAAGCCCTGTCGATCCATAAGCTTGACTCTCAGGATGACTGCAACATGCGCTACGAGGTGCAGTATCACAATCATCTGAGCGGTAAAGTTGAAAACGTGCAGGCAAAACATCTGATTATGGCTGCCGGAGCCCTTAATACCTTGCGACTATTACTGCGCAGTCGTGACAGTGAAGGTGGCCTTTCGGGCATGCCCCGGCTCGGCCATAAATTCAGCGGTAATGGCGACTTCTTTGGCGTCTGGAAAGAGAACAGCGCTACTGACCTGTCCAAAGGTATGCCTATCGCTTCACCTTTCCGCCTGAAGGACTCCACTAACGAACGCGTTATTGTCCTTCGTGCTGGCATTCAGGGCCTGGACAATATACCTCTGCCATCATTTCTGAAACGGTGGTTACGTAAGCAGTCAGTTATCATTGCTTTCGGCGGCGACGACAGCAACGGTTCCGTTGCCATGAAGCGCGGTAAGTTTAAAATTTGCTATAGCAAAAAAGAAAACAGCATTTATGCAGACATTGCTAATGAGTTAAAAAACATCAAGGCCCGCACTAACACAAAAATCTATGCACCGCGAAACCCGGTCACCGTCCATCCAATGGGGGGAGCCTGCCTGGGGATGTCAAACGCGGATGGTGTAGTAGGTGCCAATGGGGAAGTATTCGATCATCCCGGATTGTACGTCGCAGACTCATCCGCCCTTCCCGCCTCTCCGGGTGGCGCCCCCAGCCTGACCATTGCCGCCTGGTCGGCCAACGTCGCAGACCGGCTGATAAAAAAACTGGAAGAAAGTGACGTCACTGCTGTAAAGGTTCACCAGACGATGGGTTAACAAGAATCAGGCCCGCCTTTAGCGGGCATCTTGAGGGTTACTACCTACGCAGGAATATCAGGCATGTCAGACTACCGCTATGGGTTCGCTCTCTGCACATGATGAATAGCAATACTCTAAGAACGATCCCCGATGAGTATGTCCGCTATTTGATTAACGACCCTTTTTCACACTTACCCTCACCGATCTTCTCCCCAACCTGCACTACCTCCCCTGGATTTAATGTTTCCTCCCAGTTAATCTTCCCTGCGCTAAACAGGACGATCACAGTAGATCCCAACTCAAAATGCCCAAGTTCTTCGCCTCTTTCGAGTCGGAGCATCTTATTCGTCAGTCCTTTATAGCTCACTGATTTCACGCCCCGCCCCGCTGGATTTATTCGACCTGCCCATGAGGTCACAATCGACCCCACAATCATGGCTCCAACCAGAACGACTATCATAGGTCCATGCTCAGTATCAAAAAGACAAACAACGCGTTCGTTACGCGCAAAAAGATTGGGTACCTGCCTGACCGAAGTATCGTTAACGGAAAAGAGTTTGCCAGGAATAAAGATCATCTCGCGTAAAATGCCCGTCACTGGCATATGCACGCGGTGGTAATCCCCAGGTGAGAGGTAAACGGTGGCAAACGCCCCTGCTAAAAATGGCAACGCACGATTTTCATCACCACCAAGTAGTGCTGTCAGGCTATAGTCATGCCCTTTCGCCTGAAAGAGGCGGCCCTGTTTGATTATTCCGATCTGGCTAACAGTGCCATCTGCAGGGCTCAATATGGCACATTCTTCATTCACAATTGGCCTAGCATCAGCTTTTAACGTGCGGGTAAAAAAGGCATTGAAACTCTCATACTCTTCAATATCTTCGACGAGCGCATCACTCATATCCACATTGTAACGATGCACAAACCAGGCGATGATAATTTTTTTAAACCAGGAAATCCGACAATCTGCAAGACTGCCCATTAACCGCGACAGAAGATGTTGTGGTACCAGATATTGAACCAAACCGAAAATATGGTCTTTGAGAGACATAAACAAAACTCCGCGACAGATAAACGTCGATACATTTCTTATTAGATTTAAGTAACAGACTATTCTCCTGATCTAACGAAATCTCGACAAGGAAGATAAAATTTGTAGTCCAGACAGATATTCTTTCAACCGCGTTAACGTAAAGCATACTCTATAGTGCGATAAAGAAATAATCACCAGCATGTTTGTTACCCAACTACATTCTGGGGCTAATGACCTCCCCTACAAAAATTACATCTTTCACCAGAAGAAAAAACAGAAATGAATATAATTTATTAACGAAAAAACAAAGGAATCAGAACAGGATGCTATGTGAAGCATAGGAACAACATACTGAATATTATATCTAAATCATAAAACACTGCGCCCCAAAACAGTAGTGACAATAACTAAACAAATTTAAACCGATCGCACATTCTTGATAAATCAGGACCTGACTACATCATTACTTGTTATCATCACCTTTCACTCAACATTAATCTGATCAACCGATTTAAATAACTTACCACTTCTGAGGAAGAATTGTGTTTAAAACGACACATTCCCGTATTCCAGCGATCTGCCTGTCCATAAATTCAGTCTAACTGGAGAACCCATGTTGGCGATTGATTGTGAGTTATCGAAGTTAATCCCTGTAAAACAGGTTATTTAGCGTAGTCCTTCTGTTCCCAGCATTGCAACACGTCCCGATATCCTCCCCATAGCCTTTACGTCTGGATAAAGAAGGATGGTACGGATGCTTCTCCTAAACAAGAACCGTAAGATGCTCAGGCCGGGGGCCGTCGACGCCATAAAGAGCCAAAACGCTAACGGTTAAATAAAAAGATCTACGATAAGCTGGAAAAAGCCCACAGCGATATCTTTATAACATCGAAATATTTTATAGCAGTAAGCGTCGGCATGGTTCAAGTCATCAGATGCCACGGACGGAATATGAAAGTGAATATTATCAACAGAGCAGAAGTGTGAGGATTATCCTCAGCAAAACATATCGTTGTAAGCTTACATAAAAATTTATTCCTCGTGGCGTTCCTGCACAAGGTAAACCTAAAATGATTCCTGCAGGAGCACCATATAATCCTGTCGCTTAATCAGGGGCGTCCTTCACCCCTCTTCATTGTCACTATTTTTTTAAGAAAACACCATTTCTATACGTTGTCAGCCAGATTCGGTTATGTCGCCATGCACTCATAAAAAAGCCCCATAAGGGGCCTTTTTTATGTATTCGCCTCTACGGCAACCGGTCTGATTTTCCGATTAATTATCCATCGGCCAAGCTTCATACCAGGCATTTCAATAAGATGATATGTAAAGTTTGAAATCAGGGTCGTCAGAGATGCGGTGATAACTGCAGCAATCAGGAACTTAACAACCTGGGAAACCTCAAATACATTTATCCATTTATATAATCCTACTGCCTCAAGCAAATACAGCACAATTCCATGCATCAGATAAATACTGTAGCTGGCCTTGCCAAGGAAACGGGTAAAGGTCGTATTAAGAAACGAAGGCATTCCTACGATAGAAGCGGAAATCATTCCTATCCATACAAGGGAATAACAGGCATATAAATTTAACGGATATCCGGACAGGCTGAAGTAGTAAATAAGGAAGGCAAAAAGAGCCAGCAGCATCAGGCCAGATACGGTAGTGGCTTTACTTCCCAGCATTGCTTTCAGTTTGTGTAGCTCAGGAAGCCAGAGATAAACGGCAATACCGGAGATGAAGAACACCATGTGGTTAAGGATGTTCATGTACACTTCACTCTCAGTCGCGCCGGGAGCCTGCGCAATACTGGACGAAACAAAGATAGAGAGAGCCCAGAGTATGGCAATCAGCTTCTTGTGGTTGCACATAACAAAGATGACCGGGTAAAGCAGGTAAAATATCCACTCAATACTGAGAGACCACCCCGCCCACACGATACCCTCCTGCATCTTAGGTACAAGATTAAAAAGGAATGTTCCTGACATCAGCAGTTCAAATGCGGATGGAAGATGATGAAAGACGTACCAGATGATTATCCCTTCAATCAGCATAGCAATGTAAAACAGCGGCGCCAGACGGAAAAAGCGTTTAATAAAGAATGCCTTAAAGTCAGCCTTATTTATAAATTCATCATTGTATGTATATGCAATTGAGAAAGCGCTGATGGCGAAAAATAATGTTACGCTTGCGGTAAACTTGCTTCCTATGTGGCTGATTACTGGGCCGTAATCTATTCCTGATTGCGCAATAAGATGAACGATAATAACGGATATCGCAGCAAAGCCGCGCAAAATATCCGGCCCATCTATACGGGCCTTCTTCGTAGCATGCATGTTTTTCGCCGAAAAGAGGAAAGTTATCGTAATAATATAGGCGATTCTCAATTTACAGAAGTGATAAAAACACCCTATTAACAAGCCATTATTAATTTAACCTGTCACGGACTGTTAACGAAGCAAAAGCCACCCTACCTGGCTGGTGCATCTCTCGCTGCATCTACACGGTCCTTGCCTGGTCGAAGACGGCAACAGATGACCTGCTCGCGCAGATCTTCAGACCGCGTCATCATCCGCGACGTAAGGTCACCTCTGCCAAAGAGATACGGCCTCACGTTGCTCATGCACTGCGTCAGAGCCAACGTTAAGCCCCCAGGTGTGGGGGCCTTATGCTGTTACACTTTCTCGACACGTGCAGGCAACCCTGACGAACAGAGGACCCTGTTACCCGGTCTGGCCAGTGCTGACGTGCGCCCCTCTCCTTATGGCCCGCGTTGTTCGCGTTGTTGTTAATCAGCCATTGAAAACTAAAAAAAGGAGAGCAATAGCGAAACGGCACCACCCCTGATGCATTGTTTCGCTACGCTCTCCCACCATTATTTTTTAATGTATGCAACCGCTTCGATTTCTACCAGTGCATCTTTTGGCAATTTTCCTGCCTGAATACAAGAGCGCGCCGGTGCGCCAACATCACCAAAGAACTCGGTATAGACTTCGTTAAATGCGGCAAAATCTTCCATTCTTGCCAGGAAGCAGGTGGTTTTAATAACCGTATCCAGTGATGCGCCTGCCTGTTCCAGCACCGCTTTCACATTGAGCAGCGACTGCCGAGTTTGTGCTTTCACTTCATCGGCGGGAAACGCCATCGTTTCCGGGTTCAACGGCAACTGCCCGGAAGTGAATACCAGATCGCCAAACGAAATGGCTTGCGAGTAGGGCCCGATCGCAGCGGGCGCAGATTCTGTATTAATAATCGATTTCATTGTTTCTCCTGATAATTAAAAAGGCCCGTTGGGGTGGAAAATAAACAGGCAAAACATCCCGCTTACGGCGGCGGGTAAAGGTGAAAAAATCTGTCAGCCTCTTTGCGCCAGGCAGGCTGGCGCAGACAGCAGGGACAGGATTAGCCTTGCAGATGACGCATAGCCTGATCGAGGTCTTTAACCAGATCGATAGGATCTTCCAGGCCAATCTGCAAACGGAATGCCTCACCTTCATAGGGCCAGTGGTATTCAGGGCGGTCTTTGCGTGGATTGAAAGGTATCGCCAGGCTTTCAAACCCGCCCCATGAGAAACCAATACCAAAGTATTCGAGGCTATCAATAAATTTCTCAACAGACGCTTTTGAGTACTGCGGCTTCAGCACAACGCTGAACAGCCCGCTTGAGCCGGTGAAATCGCGTTTCCAGATCTCATGACCCGGGCAGGAAGGCAGTGCCGGGTGCAACACCTGTTCAACTTCAGGACGCTCTTCAAACCACCGGGCAATTTTCAGTGCCGAAGCCTGGTGGCGCTCAAGACGCAGTGACATGGTACGCAGGCCACGCTGCGCAAGGTAGACATCATCCGGGGCGGCATGCAGGCCAAACAGATAGACGAAGCGGCGAATGGCAAGCCAGGTCTCTTTATTTGCGGTAATCAGCCCCATCTGGGCATCTGAGTGACCAACAATGTATTTCGTGGCGGCATGGACGGAGACGTCAACACCATGATCAAAGGGTTTAAAGAACAGAGGTGTAGCCCAGGTGTTATCAATAATCACTTTGGCATTACGCTCATGGGCGATGCTGGTGATGGCCGGGATATCCTGAATATCAAAGGTCTGTGAACCTGGAGATTCCGTAAAGACCACCGTCGTGTTTTCTTTAAAGAGATCGGCGATACCGTTGCCAATTGTTGGATCAAAGAAGGTGGCTGAAACACCCATTTTTGCCAGCACATTATTAACGAAACCGCGTGTAGGCCCGTAAACGCTGCTACTGACAAGAATGTGATCCCCGGCTTTCACCAGTGCCAGTAACGCACTGGTACAGGCCGCGAGGCCGGTCGGGACTAACAGCGCACGATAACCGCCTTCCAGTTCTGCCAGCGCCTTCTGTACAGCGAAGGTCGTCGGTGTTCCGAAACGGCCGTAATACATGACTTCATCTTCCGCGTCTTCAAACAGCGCCTGATGACGTTCACTAAGCTCTTTGCAGTTTTTAAAGATAACGGTTGATGCATGGTAGACCGGTGGGTTAACTACGCCCCCGAAGACATCCGGATCAAACGGGCCGTGGCAAAGATAGGTTTCTGCTGACACCTGGTTATCAAAATTGTGATTCGACATTTTTCCCTTCCTTTACTTACTACACTTACTGACTCAATTTATCTGCCCTTTTCGCTACGAATGAAAAGGGCAACGCATTCAGAGAACGTTTCAGCCTAAACACTACGTCTTTAAGATGCTCGCCCGATACGGTTACGTATGACATCCTCAGGGTTGAGCTTTCAGCTGATGACAGTAAAAAACGTTCCTGGAACATAAACGACGCCCTGGCTTAATAGGTTGCTTAACCATTGGGCTGTATTCATTTCATCTTTGAACTTTGCCTAAAGAAACATTCCGCCTCAAACAGTACAGGATTGGGAATACCGCCTCCTGATGAAATGACGCCTTCCCTTTTACTCTGCCTGAGTCACTCCATGAGGACTGGCGACGGCAAGTTTTGTACTCCTTTGGCAATTTTCAAACTTAACAACTTTTACCCTTTTCTGACTTTACCCTGGTACTGGCATTATGCCTTCGACTTTCAATAATCAATATTTACCTATAACTAAATTCAACTCTGCGGGTCTTCATCGCATTATTTCATGATGACCCGCAGCACGACCAAAAATACAGAAATCAATCAAAAAAGTGTTACCTGAAGTACCCTTCTGCCACTCACTTCACTGCACCTCATACCACTACGAGAACAGCATGACAAAGGGTCCGATACACATCAGCATGCCAATCAAAATAACGTAGTAGACTGACGCCCCACGTAAATCGACGAATTTGTCATTCCTCAGAATAATAACGCCGGGCACGATACAACTGATAAGACCATAGGTTACGCCACCAAACACAAACACTTTCAGAATCGGGAAGTTAGTTAATACAATCAACCACAACACCAGAACAACCATGAAGAAGGCAGTAATGCTGTTGAATTTCTCGCTGTTATCTTTTTGTTTGAAAAGTTTCTTAGCCGCAACCTTGATTAACCCAACGAAGGATTCGTGCACTGCCAGATAGAGCGCAAGGAATGCCGTCACGATGGAAAAAACGTTGAGGATCACGCTCATGTATTTTACGGTGGCACCCGGTATCACTTTTGCCGCCAGCGCAAGGGCAGAAATGTTGTCCTGATAAGCGCGTAAAGCGTCTGCTTCGCTGATAGACAACACGATAGACACCACGAACAGTAACACCGTTGCTACCAGAATTCCGTAGGCCACTTTGTGTACACGCAATACTTTGTATTTCGCCACCTCTTTATCTTCTTCACGCCTTTTGTAAGCGATGTTCATCGGGTTCAGGATCCCGACGAACATAATGGAGAAGATGGCAAAAGGCAGAGTCGGGAAAGTGCCAACAACCAGGTGGCTGACGCTTGGGAAATCACCAATGTTATTAAGGTCCCAGAAAGGCACAACCACAAAACCAATAGCGACAATGATCACCAGTTTCACCGCAATCATACTGCCTGAAACTTTGAACAGCATCTTTTCGCCTTTGGAGGCCACCAGTGAAAGACCGGCGATTAATAATAATGACCACCACCAGTGTTCGGATAATGTCTGAGTCGTCAGACCGAATGTTTTAAGGTAAGAAGCACTGTCATTAGTAATGGCCAGTGCATATTCGACCATTGATTTCAGCATGGTGATGGAATAAAGCGCCCCGAGGAATACTCCCCAGCGACTACCCACATAGCTGGTAATAATACTCAGGTAAGAATCATGTTCATCGCTACGCGCCATCGTTTCGATGAACAACTTTTGCATATAATAAACTGCCGGGTAGCCCAGAATAACTGCCAGAGCAAATACCCACACACCTTTCAGACCAACCTGTAATGGAAAAAAGACAATTCCGGAGCCGATAGCAGCACCGATACACAGTACCACCCACCCCAGATCATACATGGTGAAGGGTATATTCTTTTTATTAATCATTTCGTTATTAATTCCTACGCTCATAGGAGTCCCCACTCAACTATAAATAATCAACCGGCTGAACATTACAACGCAATATGCTCTTACACTTTGTCAAACTTGCATGGGAAAGTTTCACTAATTTTTTTGCCGATATTTCCACTCTAATAACCATGTGGTTATTAATGACTGAGTAGAGAAAGCTTTACACACCAAAAAAACGATAGCGAATGAATATTAGAGAAAACAGTTTCCACTTTTATTCACAGCCAATTATCTAAAAAACTTATGATCAACCACGCAATTATTTATTTTTTGTTATCGCTAAATGTGATCCAAACAATAGATTTTTATAATAATGTTTATTGACCCATAGATTTAAAAACGTGATCTGAATCGTGTTTGATTATTTTCTGTTATACCAGTGCGTCGATATCTTTTTCCCAGGCACTCCACGGCTGCTTTTCTTCAACCAGGAAATCGATAAAAGAACGGACTTTGGGGTTACGAAACTTGCTGGGGAAGTAGAGTGCATAGAGGCTGTGCGTAGGATACGCATACTTCCCGTCCAGCTTCAGCGGCAGCAGTTCGCCACTGGTGATATGCTTACTGATCAGATAAGAGGGCAGCCAGGCAATGCCCTGCCCGGAAAGCGCAGCCTTGAGCAGTACGAGGCTACTGTTAGCCTGCACCGGCGTCTTCGCCTTAAGGTCACAGTGCGGATGCGACGATGACACATCCGTAAAGCGTAAAGGCGGGGTCAGACCTGGGTACACCAGACACTGATGGCTTATCAGCTCAACGCGTTTCGTCGGCGTCCCCATGCGCTGCAGATAGTTCGGGGAGGCACAATACATCCAGCTAATTTTGGAAAGTTTACGAGCCGCATAATTCTGCGGTGGTGTTGCGGTGATCCTGAGCGCTATGTCTACATTATTTTCGTTCAGGTTAATAAGATGATCGTTGAGGTCAAGAATGAGTTCTACATCATGATTCTTTTGCCGGTACGCTTCAAAAATATCGATCAAATGCGCGTAACCAAATGCGACGGAACAGGTAATTTTTAATGCACCATGCGGGTGATTAAAATAACCGCAGGTCGTGTTAACAATATCATCAAACTCGTTTAATAATTCGCTGGCACGTGACACAAAATATTCACCCGCTTCGGTCAGCTGAAAGGTACGCGTGGTTCTTTGAATAAGCGGAACCCCCAGGTTTTCTTCCATCACCGCAAGCCCTTTGCTGATGGCGGAAGGTGAAAGATTAAGCAGTCGGGCTGCTTCAGAAAGTCCTTTCCCTTCGCTTATCTTAACCAGCATTTCTATCTGTTTGATTGTCAGTGGTATTGGCATATCGTCCACTCTTAATGAAGGTACACAAGCTGAGTGATTAAGAGTGAGTATCACTCTTTAGATAGCAGCAGTATGTGTTGAAAAAAATTCACAACCAAAGCAGATTTACTTTACCAGCCAGAAAGTTTTTCTTTCATAAAAAGCCTGTACCGCCCCTGCACAGGCTTGATGCCAGTCATCACATCAATTTGCGTTTTTCACTTATGGAGGGTGTTAGCATTTTAAATGCAAAACCTGAAAAGCGAGGCGTATGTCTCTCCCCCACATGCCTTTGGGACACCCAGGTAGCGCACAAGGCCAGGGATAATGGCGGGGAAAATAAGATGGAACGACACCGTAAAAGCGAATTAAATTCGTGCGAGATGAAATGTATCTAAGCCAAACCTTATCTCCCCTTGTTACTGTCAAAATCATCAGGAATGCTATTCCTGATGATTTCGCCCATAGCAATCCCTGCGGATTATCGGCAGGGATATCCGGAAAAGATAACCAGCGCGTTGGTAGTCGTTAGATATCCAGCGCAACCAGAAAACGTGAAACCATGTTATAAGCAGCAACTGTCGCCACGGCTTCAACCGTTTGGGTATCACCGATCCATGATTTTAGTAATGCGATCAGTTCAGCATCCACAGTAACGTTCTTTGTCGACTGATCGGTAAGGGAGATCAGTGCCAGCTCAATTTGGTTAAATAAGGCTTCATCGATAATAGCGTGTTTTAGGGCCCGGGCTTTTGCTTCGTTGCCACCCGCTTGCAGATATGCAGGGTAGTGTACTCCCCATTCGAATTCCGCCGCGTTCAGTACCGCAACGCGTAACATGATAAGTTCACGGTATTCAAGCTCCAGGCTTAAATCCGCGCGCACCCGACGCAGAAGTTCATTCCAGCCTGTAGCCAGCGGGACGCTTTTAAGCAACACCCGATCAATACCAATTAATTCCCGATTCGGTCGACGCGCTTGCATCGCTTCCAGTAATGGCGCAGGAACAGCCTCGTTATCCTGCCAGGGGGTAACCCGTACATTGCTCATTGTGGCCTCATGCAGATGAATTTTTATATTTCTTAATGAGAAGCGTGCATTATTACTGACTCAGAATATGCGAAAGCAGCGTATCAAAATCGCTTTTAGGTCTGACACCTGCAAACTCCATAATGACCTCACCCCCGACAAAAAACGTAAAGAAGGGAATAGAACGAATGCCGTGGCGGGCCGCTAATTCGGGTTGCTCATCAACATTCACTTTAAAGACTTTTAATTTCCCTTCATGTTCCTGGGCAATGTCGTCAATAACAGGGGAAACAGCACGACATGGATTACACCAGGGTGCCCAGAAATCAATTAAGACCGGGAGCGTAGCGTTCAGCACTTCGTCAGAAAACTCATCAGCAGACAGCGACTTAATGGTCATGACTCTTTTCCTTTTCCTTATGTGGCATATTTTACTGATTCATGGTGAGAACCATGCGGAATTTAGCCCGGCCTGAGCGCATTTTTTCCCAGGCCTGCTGTGCGTTTTCCAGCGGCAGGGTTTCAATCATGGCGCGTACATCAGCCAGCAGGCTGAAATCCAGGGCTTTTTCTAATTCAACCGGTGTTCCGGTAATGGCTCCCTGTACCGAAATTTCTCTTCCGACCATCAAGCCTGGCATCAGTGAGAGGTTCTCTTTCCCGACCCCCACCACCATCAATTTGCCCTGAGGGGCAAGTGCAGGTACCAGCGCGGATACGGCCGGGCTGTCGGTAATGGTTGATAAAATCACCTGGGCGCCCCCTAACCCTTTAATGACCTCTACCGCATCCTGTTGAATAATGTCGATATAGACGTGTGCCCCAAGAAGGTCGACCTCCTGAGCAATGTCATCCCCTCGACCCACCGCCACCACGCGAAATCCCATTTTTCGCGCATATTGCAATGCAAGATGGCCAAGCCCACCCACGCCCTGAATGACCACGGTATCACCTGCCTGCGCCCGGGATTTTTTTAACGCATTGAAGGTAGCAATACCGGCGCAGAGCAAGGGCGCGGCATCGACGGAAGAGAGGTCTTCCGGAATAGCCACCAGCCCGGTGGCCCGCGCGAGCATGTACTCCGCATAGCCACCATCGCGCGAGCTGCCGGTCACAGGTTGATTCTGGCATAGGTTAAAGTGACCGAGGCGGCACTGATCACAGGCATTGCAGTGTCCGCCCAGGCGACCGACGCCGACGCGCTGACCGACTTTCAGATAAGCCGGAACCTGTTCCGACAGTTGAGCGATAGTGCCCACCACCTCGTGACCGGGGACACGCGGGTATTCCACCCCTTTCTCAACCCCTTCAATGGCCCCCGTGTCGGCACCACAAATGCCGCACGCTTCCACTTTTATCAACACCTCGCCCGGGCCGGGAACCGGTAATGCGCGTTCGACCATCTCCAGTTGACCGGGGGTAGTAACCTGCATGGCCTTATAGGTCTTTTTCACTGTTTCTCTCCGTGTCATTCCAATCCTGAAAGGTGGGGTTATCTGATCTCATTTTTGCCATCACCCGGTTAACACCTTCTCGCGCTGCTTCAATAGCACCCGCGAGATAACCTGGAAATGTTGGGGACCATTCACTGGCAATTCCGGTCAGAACGTGCGCCCACGCTTTCTCTACCGCAAAGGCTGGCGGAACATGGTGCCCTGCCTGTAACGTTAAATCGTGCGGCGTCGCCGTGAAGGGATCGGCAGACCAGTCTTTAAGAAACTCCTCAACAGGAGATGCCGCTTTTTCACCAAACAGTCTGACCAGCTGCGCGCGGCACAGGGAAAGCACGGTCTCTTCCCCAAGCGTCTGGCGGGATTGCGCAGGAATGCCGAGAAAACCAAACAGGGCGCTGACGCCGCCAGGCACGGATACGTCATGTAGCTCCACAAGCGGGCCAACCATACTGCGCCCTTCGCCGGACAGCCCATCAGCCAGCCAGAATGCTTCATTAAAATGCGCAACATATTTTGCATGTGGCGCCATCCACGTGCCGGTGTGCCGCCATTCATCCGTGAGTGCCTCAGGGAGTGAGGGGGTAAAATGAATGTTGGCTGCAAGTCCGGGTGGCAAGGCCAGCAGAAGCTGTTCAGCCTGTACAACGATACGATCGCCGTGCGTTGTGCTCCCCCGGAGCATTATCTTCTCATCCACACGTTCAGCATGGGTGATACGTACACCGGTAGTGATTTTTTCTCCTGGCAGGCGTTGCTTCAGCTTTTCAGTGACCTGATACATGCCGTCACGTACACGCATGGCAGCAGGAGAAGAGACATACCCCGGATAGCGAGACAGCGATCCCATTGCGCGTTCATACAACAGATCGCCCGACTCATTCTGCGGGATAAACGTTATGCCGAGATCCGCAAGCACGCCGGCGGCCTCAGGCTGAACGGCAGGCCATATCCAGGTTGCGCCCAAATCGAGCCCCGTCTCTCCCGCCTGCTGAATACGCCCCCCGACCCTATCCCTGCCTTCAAGCACCAAATAATCGATATTGGCTTGATCCAGCAGAGTGGCGGCATACAAGCCACTTAAGCCCGCGCCGACAATAGCCACCTGCGTTTTTATCATGGTGCGGTTTCCTGCATCGCTGAGAGATGCCCTTTTTTCAGGTACAACAAGGTATTGTCCGAGCCGGCGCAGAAAACCAGTGGTTGCGTGACGGGGATGCGAAGCCAGCTTCCTTTTTCGTAAAGGCCATTTCCCTCAAGAAGCGAGCCTTCCACAATGAACAGTTCTGCCCCGCCGACCCGCGCAGGTTCATGCAGCAGGGTCCCGGTCGTCAGGCGCAGCAGGAAAGTGCTCTCCTGTTCATTTTCAAACAGGGGACATCTCATCATTCCGTCATGCTCATACCAGTTCGCCGCATCACACGTGTCGATGCGAACGCGTGGGTACTGACCGGCCATCATCTGCCCCAGTTTGACGAAAAGCATCGTGCCTTTTTGACTATGCGGTTGATGAGAAGACCCCGGAGGGTTGCGTAGATACCATCCGGCCGGGTAGTCACACTCTCCTTCAGAAAACTGGCCGGATAACACCAGAATCTCTTCACCGCCTGGATGATGATGGAAGGGGAAAGCCGTTTCAGGACGATAGCGGACAATACTGGTAGCACGTGCAATTTCCCCACCCATACGATCCAGCATCACACGATCGACACCAGCCTGTGGCGAGTTCACCCATTTATAATCATCAGTGGCTATTGTGACCCGCCGGTTGAAATCGTGATTAATTAACATCCTGGAAATCCGAAAATTCTGTAAAAAGTGACTCTCCGCAAGGAGAGCCACCGTGCTCTGCTTATTTTGGTAATGCGTCAAACGCATCAAGTGCACGGCTTGAGTAAACCAGTGCCGCCCCGGTATTCAGGGTAATAGCCACAGCTAATGCTTCAGCAATCTCTTCACGCGTAGCGCCATGCTTTGCCGCAGCTTCTGCGTGAACAGACAGGCAACCATCGCAGCGCGTTGTAATAGCCACCGCCAGCGCAATCAGCTCGTGGGTTTTGGCATCCAGATGCCCGGACGCAGCAGTACTTTTCTCCATGGTGTCGATACCCTGCATAAAATCAGGCTGCAGGCCCGCAAATTTACCGACGGCAGAGCGTAATTCTTTACGCAGTTCAGTCCAGTCCAGATACATATAAGCCTCTTTAAGCGTTGGGGTTTTCAGGCAATCGCGTAGATACGCACATCGGGCGCACTGTTGAGATAGGGTTTCAGTGCTTCAACCACATCGTCCGTAAAAAGCTGAGAACTCAGGTATGCCTGCGCCTGTTGTTCAGTTTTAAAACCATGCAGAACCTGAACATCCTCTTTACGTACCAGCAGCGATTTTGAAACCGCACCTTCAATGTTATTAAGGAAAGGAGCTTTATATTTCTGGTACACCGCTGCTGCCGCAGCGCGGTTTTGCTCACTGATATCCAACGTAATTTGCAAATAAGCCATGATTAACTCCTGGATTCGATTAATTACCGGTCGGTTATAAATAGAGCCGATCGCATCCCATATGTTGCACGGTGACGGTATCTTCCAGCGCTCTTCGAAAGGAAAAACAGAAAGAAAATCTTTTTGTTAAAAAATGACCAATAACCAAGCTATTTTCGAAATTTGTTATGATCATCCTCACCGTTTCTGCATTATGTTGATGATGTTTACACTGAACAAATGAGATAATCTTGGCTCTCTAAAAAGTTTTTCTTTCAAATATGAAGATACCCATTTATCTCAACGCATTACGCGCCTTCGAAGCCAGCGCCCGCCACCAGAGCTTCTCCCTGGCCGCTGAAGAGCTGAACGTGACCCCTGCAGCCGTCGGGCAGCTTGTGCGCTCCCTGGAGGATGTGGTGGGTTACCCGTTATTTCATCGCAGCAATAACCGACGCGCTCCCCTGGTGCTGACCGAACCTGCGGTGCGTGCATTACCCGACATCCGCGCCGGGTTTCACAGCCTGAACCTGGGGATGACGTTAATGCGTGAGGGGGCGACAAACGGCATTCTCAATGTCACCATCAGTCCCGCCTTTGCGGCGAAATGGCTGCTACCGCGCATTGAAGATTTCCAGAGCCGCTGGCCGGATATTGATGTTCGTCTTGAAACCAGTCTTAAAATTCTCGATTTCACCGCCCAGGGTATGGATGTGGGGATCCGCTATGGGCTGGGTCAGTGGGAGGGGTTGCAGGCAGAACTCTTGATGTCGGAAGAGGTATTCCCGGTTTGCGCACCGTCGATGATATCTCTGAACCCGGCGCTAAATTGCCTGACTGGCGTACCGGAACAGACGCTGATCCACGATCTGTCGATGGAATATCACAAAGATTTTATTACCTGGGAGCAATGGCTTAAGCGTTTCAATGTCCAGGCCATAGCGCGTAAACCCGGTCTCAGGATCAATAGCTCAGCGGCAGTGCTACAGGCGGCCATTGACGGGCATGGCATTGCGCTGGCGCGCAGCATCATGGTTGAAGATGATCTTAAAAGCGGGCGCCTGGTAAGGCTCTGCCCGGAACTGTCTCTGCCCAGCCCGCTGGCCTATTACCTTGTCTATCGCCCCGGCTGCGACACTCTTCCAAAGATTGCTTATTTCCGCGAATGGGTTATCCAGCAAGCCACCGTCGTTAACCATACCCAGCAGACTAGCTCGGTTACCGGCAATGCAGGCGGGAAAAAACATGCTGAATCAGGCAAACCATCATGATGAAGCCTGCCTGCAGCAAAAGGCGTTTCCCCGCTGATTGACGCTAAGTCATAGTACGCGCTTCCAGCCAGACGTCTGAACCGTAGCGAAACAAACCGGACTTACACGCTTTCACGTTGTAAGGGCATGTGTGAACAGACCTGCAAAAAGTCCGGTTTGACCGGCGCTATCCCTGCGCTTTCGTCGCCCTGCCACTTTTAATAATACTGAGAAACGCGAGGCCGACCGGGACAAGCGATCCCCATAGCACCGCATTCCAGCCAAAGAGATTGAGCAGTGCCCCCGACGAAAATGATCCAATAATCATCACGCCAAATACCACAAAGTCATTGAGCGACTGCACCTGGGTCTTTTCTTCAGGGCGATGGTAATCGATGATTTTTGTCGACGCGCCAATGAAACCAAAGCTCCAGCCAATCCCCAGTAAAATCAGTGATAACCAGTAGTGAAAAATCTCTGTCCCGCTTAACCCTGCCATCACGGACCCGGCCGTCACCACGAGTCCGAGTGCGGCAATACGCATAGCGCCAAAACGGTTAATGAGCCTGCCGGTAAAGAAGCCGGGACCGTACATCGCAATCACATGCCATTGGATGCCAAGATTTGAAGCCTCCTGCGAGATGCCATGCATATGCATGGACAGCGGGGCCGCCGTCATCAGGAAATTCATGACCATGTAAGTCACTGCGCCACTGAACACGGTTCGCATAAAGCCCGGCTGGCGGATGATCTCTCCCAACGGGCGTCCGGCTTTTTTTTCAACCACAACCGACTCTACGGGAATTACGCCTTTGAGCACCCATGCCGAAATGGCTGCGACAAGAGATTGCGCGATGAAAGTTATCGCAAAGGTGTGAGGCGGCCAGAGATGCATCGTGCTTGTTACCAGCATGGGGCCAATAACCCCGGCTGCCACACCGCCCCCCATCACCAGCGACAGCGCACGCGCCCGACGCGCTGCGTTGACGCCATCCGTCGCCGCAAAACGGAAACTCAATGCGACAGCGGCATAGGCCCCGCCGAGAAAGGCTGCGATACAAAACAGGAGGAATGAACCCAGCACCACGGCAAGCGCAGCCGTCAGGCCCGTAATTACCCCCGTTCCGGTTCCGGTCATAAACGCTGTTTTGCGTCCGTACTTTTTCGCAAGCGCACCCAACGGGAGAATACACGCCGCCATGCCTGTTACAAACATGGTAACAGGTAGCGTCGCCAGTGAGCTATCCGGGGCAAGGGCGTTTCCCACAATTGCCCCGGTGGCATAGAAAACAACCGAATTCGCTCCGGCTAACGCCTGGGCTGAAGCCAGGCGAATGATATTATTATTCTGCTTTGCGACAGACAGCGTTGATTCGTCGGTCATGAGATTACTTTTCCTGATGTATTGTGAGTCGCGCTGAACAATCTGTATTCATTGGGGGGCAGCTCAGATCACGATTAAATTTCCTTCAATCGTCATATTCCGGGCCAGCAGCCAGCGGTTAGGGGAAAGATTTATCACTTGCCGATGAATCTGCTCATACTGTGTGATGCTGCCGTTCCCACTTACGTGAATGATGTACTGAACCCGGCCGGGCGCTTCTTCCGCAAGCGGCAAAGAAGCAGCCGGAATGCCTGTACTGAGTTCACCCCATGTCTGAATTTCCAGGGATGTCAGGACTATATTCTCCCGACTGGCCTCATGAACGAAGGCCGCGGTCATGCAGGCATTAAATGCCGCCAACAGCAGCTCCTGAGGACTCGGCGCCGCTCCTTTCCCCCCTAACGCTTCAGGCTCATCGGCATGGATGACCTGACCGTGTGAGGGCTGCAGGGTTTGTCCGACAATGCAGGAATGGCAGCGGGTCTGACTCGCCATGCCGCCACGCCACGTTGTTACGATGTCATACTTCGCAACGTCGCTTTCCATCTTTTCTCCTGTGCCGTGCACCTTTACCTGCACGGCGTCTTCATCAGGCGTTACGCCCGGCCATGACACCACCATCAATATCCCAGATGGCGCCAGTCACCCAGTCGGTCTTATCCGACAGCAGGAAGACGACTGTTTCCGCAATATCGCCAGGCGTACCCACACGACCGATCGGGTGGAAGCTGTCGAAGCTGTTCATCACCTCTTTCACATCGTCTTTAGGGATAAAGCCTTCATAAATGGGCGTGTGTACCACGGCCGGAGAGACGGCATTAACCCGAATACCTTTACTGCCGAGCTCAATGGCCAGATTTTTGGTCAACGCATGCAGCCCCGCTTTTGCCATGGAATAGGCAGAAGATGGCGTTGCGCCAATGGCCTGCTGCGCCCACATTGAACCAATGTTGACAATAGCGCCTTTAATACCCGCCTCAACCATGTTGCGCACCACGTCACGGGTAATAAAGAAAGTGGCGCGGTTAATGCTCATATAGCTGTCATAATCCGCCGCTTCATGTTCAGTGAATGCTTTCGGGAAGAAGACGCCCGCAGCATTAACCAGCAGACTGATATCTTTATGCTCGGCATTAATGGTGTTCACCACATGCTGCATGCCCGCTTCCGTCATCAGGTCGGCGACGATGACAGAAACCTCGCCGGCACCGGCCAGCGCCTGACGCGCCTGCTCCGCTTTCTCCTGGCGGTTGCCGACCAGAACGACGCTACCGCCATTGTCGAGAATACGTTTTGCCGTTTCAAAACCCATTCCACTCGTACCGCCCACGACCAACAGCTTTTTACCGCTAAAAGATGCACGCATTATGAACCTCGTTTTATTCAAAAGTTACGCAAGATGAGTCGGCGTTTCGCTCATCGGGTGAAAGCAGGATGCCACGCCCTTATAAGGCTGACGAATGAGAAGAAATTGCGAGACGAGAAAGAAAATCTATCTCCGTGACGTATACTGGCTGCCACTGAACAGAAAAGAGGTCAGGTATGCGCTCCCTGAATCGACTGAAATGGCTACATGCTTTTGAGGCAACAGCCCGCCACGGCAGCTTTACCGGCGCCGCGCAGGAACTGGGCGTTACGCCTGCAGCAATAGGCCAGCTTGTTCGCGCTCTTGAAGAGTGGGTGGGCCATCCCTTACTTCATCGCACCCGCTCAGGTAAAGCACGTCTGACGCTGGTGGAAGAGGCGCAGGATGCACTTGAGGACATTACCAACGGGCTGGATAAGCTTGAGGCAGGCCTGCATAAGTTGCGCGGCCGCCGGTCCCGCTCGGTGGTAGTGATCACCGCCTCTCAGGTACTGGTAATGAACTGGTTGATGGAGCGTCTGAACCGATTTTCTGAAACCCATGACAATATTGATCTTCGACTGAACGTGACTGAAAAAATCATGGATGTCTCTCACGGCGAGGCGGATATCGGCATCCGTTGCGGTCAGGGAGACTGGCAGGGCGTGAACAAAACCTGGCTCATGGATGAAGAAGCTGTTCTGGTGTGTAGCCCGCGGCTTGCTCCGCCGGAGAAGATAAGCTGCGGCGAGTGGCTCGCCACACAAAAGCTGATTCACGATGATACTCCCCACCCTGGCGCCGGCTTCCCCACGTGGGAAGAGGTCTTTACAGCCGTAAATGCGCCTGCGGCACAAGAGAGCGGGCTACATATCAATTCAACCTCCACGGTCATACTTTCCGCCCTGAGCGGTCGTGGTGTGGCGATTGTTCGCAAAGCGTTGGTAAAGCAGCATATCGAAACAGGGCAGCTGATACAGCTTCACGCCGATCATCGCTGGCCGTTAAAATGGGCGTACTACATCGTCACCTCCCCCAACACCAGCGAACGCCGCGACGTGAAAATTTTCCATGACTGGCTTATTGAAGAGGTGATGAAAGAGGAAAAGTGAGCGCTACACCCGGACCCGCATCATTATGATGGTCTGACCGCACTTGCTTAAACAGCGTGCTTCAAATTTTACGGATGCGGGCATAACCCATGCCTTTGGGTTGAGGTTTAGAAAATCATCCCTCTAACCGGGCATAGCGCGAAGCAAGCTTGTCGAGAAAGGTATGTAGTTTCAGGTTCATATCGCTATAATCATTCGCCCGCAGTTCTTGCGGGGTCTGAACGAAACGGTATTTTCCCGCTCGCTTTAACTCCTGTTCAGACTGCGCTATCAGTAGTTCCACAAGCTCTGGCGTGAATTCCATATGACACTGAAAACCAAACACCCGATCGGTATAAGCCACTATCTGGCGCGGGCACCCTTCGCTGCAGGCGATGATTTCGGCTTCAGGGGTCAGCCCAGGCATATCATTATGCCAGTGGCCTGCCATAAAGGTCTTCCCGACGTGTGTAAAGAGCTCGTGGCTCTCCCCTTTGTCAGTCAACGTAACCGGAAAGGCACCCATCTCTTTTTCAGGGCTATGGGCGAAAGGGGCACCCAGCGCTTCGCCAGTCAACTGCGCTCCCAGACAGACCCCAATCACGGCTTTTCCCGCGCGTACCGCTGAGGCAATAAGCGCCTGCTCTGCGTTGGCATCAAAATGGGCGCACTCTTCCACGGTAACGGAGGGATCCTGCGGCCCGCCCATGACGATCAGCAAATCGATGCCGCCTGCGTCGCTGGGCAATTTTTGACCTTCATAAAGACGGGAAAAGGTGACCTCATGGCCCCGGCTCCTGGCCCAGGTTTCGTAAGCGCCGGGGGCTTCAAAATATTCATGCACAACAAAATGTACTCGCATTGGCGTATGCTCCTGTAAACGTGCTCAACTCCGTTATGCGTAGGGTTACGGCGCAAAGGCATTGGCCGGATAACCGCAGCCAAAGCATGATAAACAAGAGGGTTACATCTGAAATGCCAGTAAGCATTGATAAAGCGCCAAGACATGATGAAGCGACAGGCTGGTCAGCAACGGCTATCTCTTACCGGCGCGGAGAGGTCGATCTGCCCCACTATCATCTTGAAGGACAGCTTTTATTTGCTACCCGAGGAGTGATGCTGGTGGAAACCACAGACGCAAGGTGGGTTATTCCTCCACAGCGCGCGCTATGGATCCCGCCCTTGATGATCCATTCCTACAGGCTGCTTTCGCAAACGGAATTACGCGCCATTTATGTGAGTGAGAGTCTGATTTCAGCATGTGCAAATTTCACCCGCAGTCATCTGGTTCATATCATTAACGCCACGCCGCTGGTAAAAACCCTGATAGCGGATCTGTTCACAGACGACTATAACGGCCCGTTAAAGCGAAAAATGCTGCTTTTATTACTGGAAATTCTCAGCGAGGCCCCAACGGTAGCGGCCGAACTGCCAATGCCGCAAGATGAGCGCCTGTGTCATGCTGCGAAAGCACTGATGCACAGCTATCGATGGGAGACATCTTTAACGGATATGGCTGACCTTGCTGCGATGTCGGAGCGATCCTTTACCCGGCTGTTCTTACGTGACACGGGATTTAGTTTCAGAACATGGAAACAGCGAGCCAGAATATATGCCTCGCTGGATCTGCTCTCTGCTGATGTGCCCGTTAAACAGATTGCGTACCAACTCGGCTTTTCATCTCCTGCTGCGTTTTCAGCGGCATTCCGTTCAGTAATGGGGGTAACGCCAGGTCAGTATTGATCCGGGTGGCGCTTGCATATCACCACCCTTTTTCGGACAAACCGCGCGCTTACCGCTAATGTCACCCGTTGCCGGTTCGCCTTTGAGCTTCCTGCTCAATAAGCCTTCCGGCAACCTGTTGCGAGGGGCATAAAAAGGAGTTTTACCTGCCTGAATAGTTGTCAATAACAGGCACGTTTATTCGCTGTGACAGACGTGATGTCACTTAAAGCGGAGCCAGAGAAAGAGAAAGCATTATAAAAACTTATTGAATACACTGCCTTTATCCAACTGAGTTGAACCAGAAGGTAAAGATATATCTTTAATAATTCCTGCTGCAGGTTTGACGAGAAACTGATTTGTCTCGGCAAGCGATGCTAATTTCGGTAAGTCCAGCGACTGAATTGCCGCTATCATTTCCTCACTCAGGCCAGATATAGTGGTTACATCAGAGTCTGTTTCGCTTGCAATCCTCTGGATAAGCAGGAGGTAGGATAAATTAAACTGCTGAACATCTTCTAAAACCGTGCGTTTGTTTGTCATTGCTCACCAGTGATTGAACCAGATTCGTGGAAAATTTACCCAACGGCCCTTTAAAAATCGGGCAAATGATACATTGAAAATACAACTTATCCATATATATTTTGTAAATTTACAATTTAATTTTAACCAATAAAAACAATGAATTAAAATTTTAGCCGCTGGCATTATATATGTTAGTCAGAATAAAATTTATACAGGCAATTTACCTGTAAGCACCTCTCCTGATGTTGAATACGAATAATTCCCCTTCCGGTTAAAAATCACTATTTCATGGTAAACAGGGAGCTATTTATCTGGTCCTGTTTTCAGGGCACTTCATCTGCCTGTTAATATCAGACTCTGAGGGGCGGGTATTCATGCTCCGGCCATAAGGGGTTGTCACCCGCCCATGCATGGCAACAAGGCAGCCTGTCTCTGGCTCAACGTTTTCCGCTAAAACGCTGTTAGCCTGCCCATCGAAGAGAAATGTATTGACGGGACAAGCACTTGAATAAATGTAACCTAATGTGAGCATTTTTATTGAGGTATTTCTGAAAATTAACAGCCCAGGTTGCGGCCTTAAGAAGAGAGTGATTAACTGCACTCCTGATTTATTGTCGATGCTAAAAGTAAGCAGACATGAACAGCAAAAACACGTTTCGTAGAAAATTGCTGAAATACCATCAAAATAGTTTAAATAACTCAAAATATCAGGCCGATATGTCAGGCGCTGACCTGCGATTTATGGACCTGCGGGGACTCAACTTGCAAAATATAAACTTAACAGGTAGCGATCTTTCATTTAGCGATCTCCGTGATGTTGATTTCTCAGGGGCCTCTCTTAAAGGCGCTAACCTCAGTCACTGTAAGACCGAAGGGGCGAAATTTACTCTTGCAGATTGTACTGGCGTAGATTTTTCAGGAAGTGACGTGCTGCCCGTCCCTTCTGCTGAAGCCCTGAAGGACAAGGATATCGTCATCACTGAAATGCTACCGCCACGGCCACTCATCACGGTCTATATGCCGACCTGGAATCGTGAAGCGCTCACTATCCGGGCAATAGAGTCTGTCCTGAAACAGGACATGGATAACTGGGAACTTATTATTATCGATGATTTCTCGTTATCCTATGAAACACTGCAGGCGTATATCACCGATCTTAACGATCCGCGCATTATCTATATTCGTAATCCGTTTAATTCAGGCGCCTGTGCTGTCCGGAATCAGGCAATACGAATGGCCAGAGGTTATATGATAACGGGCCTCGATGATGATGATGAATTTCTGCCAACGCGCCTGTCATCTTTTCTTGCCTTTGAATATAAGCTTCAGCATCACGGATTTATATATGCCGATGATTATCTTTGTGACAGTAAAGGATATGAGAGACTGGAGGAGTTGCGGGTCTACCCGAAACCGGCCTATAAAAAGCGCTTATTTGATAAGCGAAATATTATAGGTAATCAGATGCTGACCTTAACCAGTCGCCTGCAGGAGATCCTGTTTGATGAAAATCTGACCGCTGCACAGGATTATGACGCCTTTTATCGACTGGCCGAAAAATACGGCGACCCTTTTAAGGTAGACGCGATCACCCAGGTACTCTATGTCAATCACGGCGAGGTACGCATCACCGCTTCAGGGCGTAAATTTGCGGGCTATCTGGATTTTTACCGAAAACACAAAGCTAAACTCGACGCATCGAGTAAAAAATATCAGCTTTTTACGCTGTACTATATCCGCAACAAAAAGATGGGCGCGCGTACCCTGTTAACACTCCTGACGCTGCGTAACCTCAAACGATATCTGATGATGTTTTCCACCTTCCGCAGCAAAAAATTTTAATCCCCCCAGATGAGGCTAATTCCAGAAGTGCGACCAGGCCTGGCCACTCGCGTTGCGGCCCCCTCCGGTAATAATGAATAACCATGTGCGCTTATCCTTAGCGCACATACCAGACGACCTCCGACACCCGCTCCAGTGCATTCAATAAGGTTAGGCTGGCCTTGCCATGTTAAAGTGAACTCACGCCTGTGAAAGCGGTATAAGCAGGCCTGTTGTGCCACAAAAATGGATAAAGCGACAGCGCAGAAAAGGAGCAAGACATTCATGACCAACCTGAAAAGAGCGCAACACGCTGGCGGATATCTGCCCCGGGGTATGATTTTCAGCGTATTTTTCCTGACGATTTTTTCAGCGCATTCGCAGAGCCTGACTGACGCGAAATATCTTTTCTCGTTCCAGTCCAACAAAAGTACTTGCCTCCTCAGGGTGAATGACCTGCCCGCGTTTGATAATACTACCGATGATGACGGCACAATCTCCGCTGCCTTTACAATGACCGCCTTTCTGGAAAAGGGTAACAATGATATCGAGCTGTTAATGGGGCCGCAGGACGCCGGTGATCCTCAGTCGTTATTTTCCGACTCCTCATGCCAGGTCACTGTCACCAATGAAACCCCTGGCGGCACGGTACTGCTGGCTGACTATCGCCTGACCGTGAATAATAAAAATGAAATGACTGCGGTTAATTCACTAAATCATGCGAACGGTGCGAAAGTAACAGAAGGCTATACCACATCAGACAAAGACTTCGGATTATATAAAATGCAGAGCGTGGTTACGCCTGACCTGCTACCAGAGTGGTCATGGGTTAAGGCGACGCCAGTCACGCAGAAGGATCTACCCAAAATTCGTCAGGCCTATGACGCTATCTGGATGCAAATAAAGCATCGCGATATTCAGGGGCTGAAACGCACGGCGAAAATCTCAAATGAGGAGATGGCAAAAGCCGAAGGAACGACGCCGGAGATGATTTTCCTCTCAACCGATTTGCCTGAGCATGTTAACGATCCCCGACTCACGCCTGCAGATATCGAATGGGATAAATATGACCTGATGCGCTATCGCGGAGGGCGTCTTTTTCGCATGGGTGTCGGGTTCTTCCAGAATTCTCCGCTGAGGTTTAAAAATGCCGAAGGCAAAGTGGTCTACACCTACAACCCCTACTTTTCCATGATCAACGGTGAGGTGGTTTTAGTACGCTAACCGCTATCCTGACTATACCTGCAGGTATTTCAGCAGATTACAGAAGCCTCTTGATCACCTTTTCCAGGGCTGTTCTGAACCAGAGAAGCGCCAGATCGTTGTCAAAACTTTTATGCCAGAGTAGCGAGAGCGCTATCTCTGGCGTCTTCACCGGAACGAGACTTGTGCATAAGCCGTAATGAGAAACCCAGTCGGCAGCCAGTCCGGAAGGGACGGTGGCTAAGGCGGGCAGACGCCCTAGTACGGGCGGTAAAGTGGAGAAATGGGGAGTGACATAACGCACCTGACGTGATTTCCCCCGCTGTGCTAACTCCTCATCAATGGCGCTCCAGGACGAGCCGCGGTAGGAGACCAGCAGGTGATCATGTTCCACGTAATCTTCCAGCGTAAGCGGCACGTTTAGCGAAAGCTGTTCAGGGTGCCAGACCGTACAGAAGCTGAGTGAACCCAGAGGTTCCCGCCTCAATGCAGAGGCCGTGCCCTGTCCCACTGAAATCGCGAGATCAATCTCCCGATTGAGCGCTTGCTCACTGTCCCGAAACGGATCGCTGGCGCTTACCTGAAGCGTGATTCCCGGTGCCTCGCACGCCAGGTATGCCTGCAGTTCCGGCATTATCCACTGCTCCACCCAATCGCTCATCCCCAGCCGGAAGCAATGTTTTGCTGTTGCAGGCGAAAAGGAGGGCGGCTGAAAAAGAACCTGTTGCATCTGTTCCATCAAGGGTCCGAGTGCCGCAATAAGCGCTTCGGCGCGTGGTGTCGCTACCATGCCTGCGGCGGTGCGCACGAAAAGGGGATCGTCAAACATGTCACGCAGTCGACCAAGGGCATTGCTGACAGCAGGTTGTCCAAGATGCAGTTTTTCAGCAGTACGCGACACACTTCCTTCCCGGTGCAAAACCAAAAGTACCGTCAACAGATTGAGGTCGATCCGATGAAAATCATTTTCCCTGATAGCGAACATTATATTAATCAATTTGAGTGATAGTGATGGGATGAGGATACTGCCTCTCACCTTCTGATGACATACCGATGAGGAATGTTATGAAAATTTTGATGATGTTGATTGGCTCCCTGCTTTTCTCCAGCCCGCTTCTGGCCGCCGGGGGGACGGACCCGCTGAAGCAGCAGGCACCCGGTTATTATCGAATGATGCTGGGTAAAATGCGGATCACGGCCGTATCCGACGGGACGGTGACTATCCCCCTCACTACCCTGCTGATGAATATTTCCGCAGACAAATTACGCCAGGCGATGGCCGACGAGGCAATGACCCCGCAGGCAGAAACGTCGATTAACGCCTATGTCATAGACGACGGTAAAACACGTATTTTAGTGGATACAGGCGCGGGCGATCTGTTTGGTCAAAACGGAGGCCATCTGCTGGAAAATCTTGAGGCTGCTGGCTATCCGCCACAATCCATTGATGCCGTACTGCTGACCCATATTCATGCCGACCATTCCGGTGGCGTATCTCGCTCGGGCAAACCTGCTTTTCCTAATGCGCAGGTATATGTGGATAAACGCGACGCAGACTTCTGGCTGACGCCAGCTAACGTCAATAAGGTCGGGGCCAGTGAAGCCCATACCTTTGCGCAGAGTGAGCAGACCCTTCGCCCGGTCATCAATGCCGGTCGGTTAAAAACGTTTCTGGCACCGGCTACCCTCTTTAGCGGTATCCAGGCGGAGTCAACGGCGGGTCATACGCCCGGCAGCGTGCTCTATCGGGTGGAAAGTGAAGGCCAGACGATGGTCCTCTGGGGCGATATTATCCATGCCAAAGCGGTGCAACTGCCCGACCCGGACGTGGCCATCCACTTTGATGTCAACAGCCAGCAGGCCATTGCCACCCGGAAGCGCGTGCTAAAACAAGCGGCCGATGAAGGCTACTGGGTCGCTGCTGCCCATATTTCGTTTCCAGGTTTTGGTCACGTCAAGCGTGAAGGGAAGGGTTATCGCTGGGTAGAAAGTAACTATACGACGCTGTCAGGGCAGTAGCGAGGTTACCTCTGAAGCCGGCAGCTATCTCTGTGCAGAAACCTCTTTCCACACAACCTGGTTAAGGAGATTTTACCGTGAAATCAAGCCGGATGATGTTGACCGCTCCACCGACCACGTGGGTGCGCAGAGAGGCAACATCATCCGGCTTTTTCATGTGAAAACTTACCGCTCCCGAAACGCCTCGGCTTTGGCGCGTAAAATGGGCTTCAGCAGATAGGCCATAATGGTTTTCTTGCCGGTAATAATATCCACCGAGGCGACCATCCCCGGAATAATCAGCAGCGGCTTCTCATCCGTACCCAGATGATTTTTATCAGTACGTAGCCGAATGATATAAAAACTTTTGCCGTCTTTGTCCGTCACTGTGTCCGGGCTTATCTGCTCGAGTTTTCCCCTGAGTCCACCGTAGATGGTGTAGTCGTAAGCGGTGAATTTCACCGTTGCTTCCTGACCGGGGCGCAAAAAGGCGATGTCCTGCGGGCGAATTTTCGCTTCCACCAGCAGGGTGTCATCGAGCGGGACTATCTCCACCAGGTCGTTGCCGGGCTGGATAACGCCACCAATGGTATTTACCAGCAGTTGCTGGACCACACCGCGCACCGGTGAGGTCACCAGCGTGCGATTTACCCGGTCGGTAATGGCTTTACCGGACGCCTCGATTTTGCTCAGATCGGTTCGCGCTTCATTAAGCTGCCCCAGCGCTTCGCTGCGGTAGCGGCCACGGGTTTCCCCCACTTTACTTTCGATCTCTTTAATGGCCGCTTCTGCACGCGGAATGGCGAGGATCACTGAGTCCAGTTGCCCCTGCGTTTCAACACCGGCCCGGCGCAAACGCAGCATCTCCACTTTGGAAATCGCCCCTTTCGCCACCAGTGGTTCAGACATGCTGATCTCCTGCTGTTGCAGCGCCAGGCTCCGCCGGTACTGGGTTAATTTGCCCTGGAAATCGAGCAGCTCCTGCTTCTTCTGCACCAGTTGCTCATTAAGGCCGGACAGCTCGCTCTGAATACGCTTATTCACGCTACTGAACAGCTCCATTTCACCGTTTGCGATTTCCGGTGCCTGTCGGACGATTTCCGGTGATAAGGTCAGTGAATCCGCCCCTTCAAGCTGTGCGGTCAGGCGCTGAATTCTCGCCTCCAGCGCCAACCGATCCGCCTCGGTTTCCCCGGCATTGGAGCGAAAACGGGTATCATCAAGACGCAGCAACGGGGAACCGGCCTTCACCACCTCGCCTTCATGAACGAAAACCTCGGCAACAATTCCACCCTCAAGGTTCTGTATTTTTTGCAGGCGTGAGGAGGGAATAGCCCGCCCTTCTCCGCGCGTCACTTCATCAATTTCAGCCAGTGATGCCCAGACGATCATCGCGATAAAGAACGCCAGTATTGCCCAGAGCGTTACGCGCACGACGCGGGGTGCATCATCCAGCAGCGCCTTATTGACCTCACTGGTGGTAAAGGCAGAAGGCTTTTTATTTCCCGACAGCCACCCCATCAGGCGGCTAAGCAGATTAACGGTTCGCATGAATCTGCCCCTTCTTCAGCGCGTTCATCACACTCTCTTTCGGGCCGTCAGCGATAATTTTGCCGTTATCGACAATGATCAGGCGGTCCACCAGTGAGAGCAAAGAAGCACGATGGGTCACCATCAACAGCGTCTTATTACTGATAACTGGCGCTAAGGCTTTTTTGATTAACTCTTCGCTGGTGTTATCCATCGAACTGGTGGGTTCATCCATCAACAGGACGGGGGGATCGAGCAGCAAGGCGCGCGCCAGGGTCACCGCCTGCCGCTGCCCACCGGAAAGGCTCATCCCCCGCTCGCCAACCTGCATGTTGTAACCGGAGGGATGGCGGCGGGCAAAATCGTGTACGCCGGTCAGAGTGGCAACCCGCAGCATGGTTTCATCGTCAACATAACTGGCACCGTAGAGCAAATTTTCGCGCAGCGTGCCGCTGAATAAATGGATATCCTGGGGGGCATAGCCAATGTTATGGCGCAGATCGTGGACATCAATCTGGCGGGCGTCTATGCCGTCAATCAACACGCTGCCGCTGTCCGGCTGGTAAAAACCAACCAACAGCTTCGCCAGCGAACTTTTCCCCGAGCCGCTTCGTCCGATAATTCCCACCTTCTCTCCGGCCCCAATCGTCAAAGAGACGTTACTGAGAGAGGCGTACTGGTTACCAGGATAGATAAACGTCACGTCACGCAGTTCAATCGCCCCAGAGAGCGTCTCACGCTTTAACGGCACGTCGCCCTCCGCCACCTCCTGCTCCAGCCCCATCATTCTGTCGATGGTTGATTTGGTCATACGTGCGCGCTGATAACGGGTGATCAGACTGCATAACTGGCCAACAGGCATCATGGCGCGACGGTGCAGCAGGTAACAGGCAATCAGCCCTCCCATGCTCAGATTGCCGCTGATTATGATGTACACCCCGGCGACAATGATCGCCACACCGCTGGCCTGTTGCAGCCAGGCGGTGAAATTGACGGCCACATACGAGAGAGATTTTACCCGCAGCTCCAGCTTGCTAAGCTGGCTGGTCAGGTGTTCCCACTGATACTGGCGCTCGCTCTGGGCGTTATTCATTTTGATGGCATCAAGACCAGTCAGGGTCTCCACTAACATCGCCTGTCGCTCGTTGGATAACTGATATGTCTTCTGTACACGGGACATTAACGGACGCTGAATAAGCCAGCTCACCAGCAGCGCCAGCGGGTAACAGAGCAATGGAATAAACACCAGCGGGCCGCCTATCACACCAATGACCACCAGAATCAGCAGCGTGAAAGGAAAATCGATAAAGGCCGTGAGGGTCAGTGACGAAAGGAAGTCGCGAATCGACTGAAACTCCTGGAAGTTCTGGGCAAAGCTCCCTACCCGTTTCGGGCGCTGCTTCATTTTCATGCCCAGCAGACGTTCGAACAGCGCCGAGGAGACCACCAGATCGGTTTTCTTCCCCGCCAGGTCGAGACAAATACCACGCAGGATCTTCAGTATAAAATCGAAAATAAAAGCAATGCTGACGCCAATAGCCAGCACCCACAGCGTGGCCGTCGCCTGATTCGGCACCACGCGATCATAAACATTCATCACAAACAGCGGGGCGCAGAGCGCTACCAGGTTAACAAGGAAGCTGGCGACAACCGCGTCCAGATAGAGGTATTTCGACAGCTTCAGCGTGTCCTGGAACCAGGCCGTGGTGCGGGGAAGCGTTGCGGTTGGCTGCGCATCAAACTCATGGCTGGGTGATAAAAAAATCGCCTGCCCACTGTAATGCTCTGCCAGCTGTTCGCGCGTCAGGGTAATCTCACCGCCTTCGGTTTCGCCCGGCAGCAAACGCGCCTGTTGAGCATCCCACCCCACCAGCACGGCGGTCTGATTGTTTTTCAGTAGCAGAATGGCAGGCAGCGACAGGGCCGAGAAGGACTCCAGCTCACGCTGCAACACCCGCGCCTTGAGCCCGGCCCGGCCAGCGGCGCGGGGAAATGCGTCCAGGGTCAGCGTATGGGATGCCAGCGGGAGCCCTGTCGTCAGAACGGTGCGGCTGGTCGCGATGTTGTGCAGTTTGCAGATAATCAGCAACGCGTCCAGCAGCGGATCATCGTGACGCTGGCGGGGATCCTGTCGGTCGGACAGTGGCAGGGTGGCTTCAGCGTTTTCAGGGGTGCCAGTATCAGGCGTCATTCTCATTCTCGGTGGTCGGCAGACCCGGTCGCAGTGAAAAATAAGGGGTATCACCGGTAGATACCGGCAATAATCCCCTCAGACGTTATATCGCGTTACTTGAGTTCCGGCAGTTCGGCCTGCGCTGTCTGCCCTTCATCAAGCGGCTGCGAGGCAGTCGGTGCCTGAACGTTCAGGCTTTTCAGCAATTCACCGGTACGGGCGTTAATGCGGTAGGCGGTAAACATATCGAGAAACTGCAGTTCAACATAGCGGCGCTGGGCGCTGAACACTTCGTTTTCGCTGTCCAGCATATCAAGCAAGGAGCGGTCACCCAGGCTGAACTGCTCCTGATAAGCACTGCGCACGGTCACGCTGCGGTCAGCATACTCCTTAGCAATAGGCACCTGCTGTGCTGCGTTATTGCGGGCGTTCCACGCCAGGCGTAACTCCTCATTCAACTGACGCAGGGCATTATTTTTCACATCCTGAGCTTCCTGCATTTTGTAGGCATAGGAGGTGAGCGTCGCCTGATCGCTGTTGCCGTTGTAGAGGTTGTAGCGCATGCGCACCATCGCCTGCCACTCCTGATTGTGGCCCCGGGTTCCATCAATGTTGTTATCCATGGTACGTCCGACTTCTAGGTTAACGTTCGGATAAAACCGTGACTTCGCCGCTTCGTACTGCTGGCGCGTAGCCTCCACGTCCGCATCGGCCTGTTTAAGCAGTGGGCTGCTGGCGAGCATGACGGAACGTGCAGCGGCCAGCGATTCCGGTACGGCTATTTTTCCAGGCATGACCAGCGAGTCGGCCTCTTTACCCGTGACGCTTTCATAGTTTGCGCGGGAATCTTCAAGGTTAGTTTGCTCGGTAAGCAGGTTGTTGCGCGCCTGGGCGAGACGAGCCTGTGCCTGATCGAAATCGGCCTGACGCCCCACCCCCTGTTGGGTACGCAACTGGATCTGATCCATGACGCGTTCGTGATTCTTCAGGTTATCTTCTGCGAGCTTGACCATTTGTTCGCGCATCAGCACATCAAGGTAGCTCTGGATAGCCTGCAGCGCTGTCGTTTCGCTGGTGTTGAGCACCGTCCAGGCGCGTGAATTTACCGTCGCTTTCTGGCGGGCCACTTCACTGGTCGTGGCAAAGCCGTTAAACACGTTTTGCGTCAGCGTAATAGCGGATTCGCTGCGGTTCAGGTTTCGTTGATGATCGCCTGCGGCGCGGGTCGAGGCATTATCCGTCTGTTCCCAGCCGGTTCCGGCGGTCACATCTAACGACGGCAGATAGCCCCCTTTTGCGGCACGAAGATCCTGATCCGCAGAGTAACGGCTGTTAGCCGAGGCACTCACCTGCGGGTGCCATGACAGGCTGTCCTTAACGGCCTGTTCAAGCGTCGTGGCCTGGCTTTGTGAAACGCACAGCGTGAGTGCTGCCCCCAGAAATAACGGGCTACCAACTTTCATGTGTCATCCTTTCCTTCATACCGCGGGCGACATTCAGTATCCGCCGGCGAAAATGGTGCGTGAGCGTGGGAATAAATACATCCTGACGACGTGATGTTCGGACGCAGGCCTTCGTCTGACCTGAATTCACATCCGACGCCTGGCCGCGCAGGTTGAAACAGAACCTGCGCGGCCCCTGTCAGGACATCTCTTCGGGTCTGGCGATAAGGCTTTCCATCATCGCTTCATGACCGGCATCGTAGCTTTCTGCCCCGGCACCGCCTCCCCCTTCAGCAGGAACATGCTCTACCTCAGGTGTGCTGTGCGCCGAATCACTTACCGGACCTGCCTGAATCAGGCTACTGAGATCCTGATGTTCCCCATCGTGCAGAATATCGTTGAAATTCAGCGGCGCCTGACAGGAGGTATCCGGCGCGCTCACCGTGTCGCCATTGTGCTCATCGACTACGGCATCAGGGGCGGCGTTCTCTGCCAGCGAGTGGGACATATCGCTGTTATCAAGGGTCTTATCGGCACTATCCATCGTGAGCGTGAGGCTCGAATCATCAATTAACGATGCGCTGTGCTCCCCACCGGCACTATGGTCGGTTTGCGATGACGCAGCATCGTCCGTGCCGGCGTTAAGCATCAGCTTATCGTTAAGCGCAGTGTGGAGCGGGTCGGCTTCGCCGTCGACATGGCTATCCCCGCTATGGTGACTGGCAGTAAGCGCATGATCATCCGTAGCATCCTGGCTTTCGGCCATGCTCATTTCGCTGTGGCTGTCACTGATCTGCTGCCCACCAGCCTCACCATCAAATTCGAAATGGGTGTCGTGATGATTGGATGCGGTGGAGTCCACATCCAGCGTGATACCGGAAAGCGTGCTCTTACCAGCCGGTAAATCAACGCTAACCTGCCCGCTGTAGTGCGAGGTACTGCTATCTAACGTCATGACGTAAGTCTGGTGGGCCGCGTCATAGGTGACGTTGACATAATTACCCGTGAAGGTGGCATTTTCCGGAATGCCGCCAAAGGTCACGGTCGTCAGATGATCGCTGCTGTCGCTGCTTTCGAGGTTAACGTCCAGGTTCAGGGTAACTTTGTAACTGACGTCGGTATTACCGCCATGTGATGAAGAAGGCCCATCCCCAAACACCACTCCCTCGATATGGTTGGCATTTTCAAAGGGGCGCTTACCGTCTTCGTCTGTAACCTGAAGGTTATCAATATCGTTGTTCTGATGGTTCTGCGGATGTGGGACGCCGGTAACCTTGTAATCCTCACTGTTACCCTGGACAAAAATATAGTCCTTGCCCACATCCCCTTCTGTCACGCCACCATTGCCCGTAATCCCTTTCAGCGAGACAAAATTGTAGCGGGTGTCCGGCCAGTCGCTCTGCTGATAGTACCCACCCGTGTGATCGCCCACGACAAAAATATCGGTGTGGCCTTTGCCACTGTCATCGGTATTCGCATTGCCGCTGCTGGTGTAGTAGTGGATCTGGCTCGCGCTGGCCGCCGCCGGTACGGCATCCCCTTTAATCGCACCATCCGGGCTGTCCGGGGTTAACCAGACATGCACATTATTGCCAATCGCCACGATAACGCCGTTCTGGACATCATATCCATTAGGGTTCACGCTACCGCCGTTAATATGGGTGATGGTGTTGTCTGATGTTTCAGCCGTCTTGCTACCGGGCGTAACGGTCACGGTGAGTTTTACATCGGCATCAGCGTCAGCGTCGGCGTCGGCATCGGCATCAGCATCAGCATCAGCATCAGCATCCGCATCGGCGTCGGCATCGGCATCGGCATCCGCGTCGGCGTCAGAATCGGCATCAGCATCAGCATCAGAATCCGCATCGGCGTCGGCATCTGCATCGGCATCAGAATCGGCATCCGCGTCTGAATCTGCATCTGCGTCCGCATCGGCATCGGCATCCGCATCAGCATCAGCGTCAGAATCCGCATCCGCATCGGCGTCAGAATCCGCATCGGCGTCTGCATCTGCATCGGCATCCGCATCTGCATCAGCGTCGGCATCTGCATCTGCATCTGCGTCCGCATCGGCGTCCGCATCGGCGTCTGCATCTGCATCGGCATCGGCATCAGAATCTGCATCTGCGTCGGCATCCGCATCGGCGTCGGCGTCGGCATCCGCGTCGGCATCGGCATCCGCATCAGCGTCGGCATCCGCATCGGCGTCAGCATCTGCATCGGCATCCGAATCTGCGTCCGCATCCGCATCGGCATCAGCATCTGCGTCGGCATCCGCATCCGCATCGGCGTCCGCATCAGCGTCGGCATCCGMATCTGCGTCCGCATCGGCATCGGCATCGGCGTCGGCATCCGCATCCGCATCCGCATCGGCATCGGCGTCCGCATCAGCGTCGGCATCAGCGTCGGCGTCGGCGTCGGCGTCGGCATCAGCATCCGCGTCCGCGTCGGCATCGGCATCAGMATCGGCATCCGCATCGGCATCGGCATCCGCATCCGCATCGGCGTCAGAATCGGCATCCGCATCTGCATCGGCATCCGCATCCGCATCTGCATCAGCGTCGGCATCTGCATCCGCGTCGGCATCGGCGTCGGCGTCAGAATCGGCGTCCGCGTCGGCATCTGCGTCAGAATCTGCATCGGCATCGGAGTCGGCATCGGCATCCGCATCGGCATCGGCGTCAGAATCCGCATCCGCATCCGCGTCGGCATCCGCGTCGGCATCTGCGTCGGCATCGGCGTCCGCATCCGCATCCGCATCCGCATCCGCATCCGCATCTGCATCGGCATCCGCATCGGCGTCAGAATCGGCATCGGCATCCGCATCAGCATCTGCATCCGCATCGGCGTCCGCATCCGCGTCGGCGTCAGCATCGGCATCCGCATCAGCATCCGCATCCGCATCGGCGTCAGAATCGGCATCCGCGTCAGCATCTGCGTCGGCATCAGCATCTGCGTCGGCATCAGCATCAGCATCCGCGTCCGCATCGGCATCTGCATCTGCATCGGCGTCCGCATCGGCATCTGCATCAGCGTCCGCATCAGAATCCGCATCCGCATCCGCGTCGGCATCCGAATCTGCGTCGGCGTCAGMATCCGCATCCGCGTCGGCATCGGCATCCGAATCTGCGTCGGCGTCAGMATCGGCATCCGCGTCGGCATCTGMATCTGCATCCGCGTCCGCGTCGGCATCGGCATCGGCATCGGCGTCAGCATCAGAATCGGCATCCGCATCGGCGTCAGCATCAGAATCGGCATCCGCATCCGCATCGGCATCCGAATCTGCGTCCGCATCGGCATCCGMATCTGCGTCCGCATCGGCATCCGAATCTGCGTCCGCATCCGCATCGGCATCAGCATCCGCATCAGCGTCAGCATCTGCGTCGGCATCGGCGTCCGCATCCGCATCCGAATCGGCATCCGMATCTGCGTCCGCATCGGCATCAGCATCCGCATCCGCATCCGCATCCGCATCGGCGTCGGCATCCGAATCTGCGTCCGCATCCGCATCAGCGTCGGCGTCGGCATCTGCATCCGCATCGGCATCCGCATCAGCGTCGGCATCTGCATCGGCATCAGCATCAGCGTCGGCATCGGCGTCGGCATCGGCGTCGGCATCCGCATCAGCGTCCGCATCAGMATCCGCATCCGCATCTGCATCCGCATCGGCATCGGCATCTGCATCCGCATCTGCATCGGCATCAGCATCAGCATCAGCATCAGCATCAGCATCAGCATCAGCATCGGCGTCGGCGTCGGCATCCGCATCAGAATCGGCGTCGGCATCCGCATCAGAATCGGCGTCGGCATCCGCATCGGCGTCTGCATCCGCGTCCGAATCTGCATCGGCATCGGCGTCGGCGTCAGAATCCGCATCCGCGTCGGCATCGGCATCCGCATCCGCATCCGCGTCGGCATCAGCATCGGCATCGGCATCGGCATCGGCGTCGGCATCGGCATCCGAATCTGCATCCGCATCCGCATCAGAATCGGCATCCGCGTCGGTATCATCAGGGATAGCAGCCGCGCTGGCAGGATCGAGGAGGGTTAATTCCTGTGGGGGTTGCGCATCGGGGAAGTCAAGGCCAGTGGTAGGGTAGCCCGCGCCGGGATCAACTATCTGCCCGGTGAGATCGAGCACAACATGCGTATGAGAGCCGCCCCCACTGCCGCCACTCTCTGCGCCGCCAGCCGTCCCGGCCTGGGGACCTGCCGCTGTCGCTTCCAGAGTCTGTGTCGGGTCCTGACCCTCAGCAATCGCCTGTTGCAGCGCCGCAACGTCTTGTTGCTGGGCAGCTGTCGCGTCAGGGGTTACCGTACCGGCACTGTCCCAGTGGCTATAACGACCAAGATCAAGCGTTTCTCCATCCGGCAGAGATAAGGTGATCGCACCTGAATTCCCCGTCTGGACTTGTTCGCCTTCAACTATCCTGTCACCTTCGACCAATAAACGCCTGCTGCCGTCGGGACTTACTGCATACACCTGTCCCATTACCGCTTTGACTATCCCTGATACGCCGCTCATGTGTAGTTTCCCTCGATCCTGTTCCCGCCCGTTTCATCCGTGATTCAAGCGTAGAATGCTAAAAGAGAATGTAATTAGAATTCGTCATGTATTACGTAAGAAATGACAAAATGGCTGGCGGCAGAAAATGTATTGATGCCGCTTCGTTTAAGATAGGTATATTAATAGATGGCGTGAATGAATAGTAGGGTGCAAGGGTGCATAAAATAAAAAAAGAACAGCGCAGCAGTTTCTCTTTGATACATGATATATAGCCACTCTTCTTCGAACGAAAAATAGGGTAGCGCCACTGGCAGGCCTGACGTTTCTTCCGTAATTCGTGGAGAAATGATGCCAGGCGACCTCTGCTGATAGCAAATTATTCAGCCGTTCAATTAAAAATGAAGGCAATAATCTAAATTAACCCTTCGTCATCCTCGGCGATTAATCCCTCCAGCCCGCTCAGTGAGCGGCGCGCCTCGGCACGGCTGGTCAGTTTTGACTGCGCCATCAGCGGGAGATCGGTAATGCTGATAATACCTTTACTCATCAGCACCTCAATTAAGTCTTCAAGCACACGTACCATCTCAAGGTCGCTCTGCCGAAGCTGAGATAACGAGGCCTCACGACGATCCCGCTGGAGAAGCCACTCATCTATCTCAGGTGTGCGGTCATCACGCTGTTCTGTCATTGTCGTAAAGGGCACCTCTTCGATCTGAATAATCCGCCCTGATGCATCGCGTTCTATGTAAAACATATTCAGCCCCTTTTGCGTGAGCGGTTAATTTCTGACCATAGTGCTGGCATCAGCAAAATAGCGACCCATTGCACCGTGTAAACCAATTTTTTCCAGAACACGAAGTTCCCCTGCCGTTTCTACACGCTCGGCTATCAGCGGCAAATTAATCTGGCGAGTGGCCCAGTAAATGGCCTCAATAAAGAGTTTTTTATCGTCTTCGCTATCAATATTACGAATATAACTGCCGTCGACTTTAATCCAGGCCAGGCCCCATTGCGGTAAATTTCCGATAAGGTGAAAGCGTCCGCCAAAGTGCTGAATGCCAAGACGACATCCCAGCTCCTTAAGGCGACTTACCAGAATATTTACGCGCTCGGCATCGGGAAGTTCATTTTCATCCAGCTCAAGCGTCAGGCGCGAGGCCAGCTGTGGCGCGTTCTTCAGCGGTTGCAGGAGCGCATTCAGGCTCTGGTCGTCCGCAACGCTGGCTCCGCTGATACTTAATGCGAGCGGTTTGACCGTTTTTTCCATCTCACGCAACGTCTGCCGTAACATTACGATGTCCATCCGGCGACTGAGATCCAGGCGATGGATCCACGGCATGAAACGTCCGGCCGGCACAAGCTCTCCCTCCTGGGTACGGATACGCGCAAGGATTTTATGGTGCAGGACGCTTTGCGTGTTGCTGCACTGATAGACGGGCTGTGAGAAGAGTTCGAATGCCCCGTCGGTGAGCACCTTGTCCAGCCGGGTAAACCAGCTGTGGTGGTCTTCTTCGTTGTCGCTGACGGATGCCGTCTCCTGGCTTGCAAAGACACGCATTTCGGTTTCTGCCATAGCCAGCGCCTGATCCGCCTGCATCAGCAGCGTCTGCGGCTTATCACCCACCTGAAAAGGGACAATGGAAAAATGGGCCACCGGGCTTACGTCGCTCATTCCGGTTTCTGACAGCGCTTTAAGCTGGGTGCTGAGGCTGTTGCTGAGATTTTCCAGCTCCTGCGAGAGGATGTGCGGCGCAATAATGGCAAATTCCCCGCCCCTTACACGCGCGAGAAAGCCTTCATGATGAAAATAGCGGCTCTGTAAGCCGTTGAGGATCTCCGCCACTGCGGTCAGCAATTGATCGGTCTTCGCGCCGCCGAGCCGCTGGTTCAGCCCCATCAAATCCTGCACCCGCAAAAGCATCAGGTGGCCCGGAGCATTTTCTTCATCGCTCAGGCGCGACTGTAGCTGCATATCGAAGGCGCGGCGGTTGAAAAGACCGGTCAGGCTGTCGTGATAGGCCTCCTGACGTAAAGACTCACTGCGCTGCGCCTGTTCGCTGAACAGCACTTTAAGCTGCGTTACCATCAGGTTGGTCGCCTCAACCACCCGGCGCAGCTCCGGGGTTTTCGGCAGCGCAGGCATATGAAGAAATTCACGACGGCAGATGGCCATCGCCTGACCCACGATATAATTGAGCGGTTTCAGAAGCCGACGCAGCAGTAACGTCACCCCAAAAATGCCTATCAGACTACAGCCCGTCAGCCATAAAAAGCTGGCGACCATACTGTCCCACAAGCGGGCGAGCGCAAACATCGGGTGGCTGACCACTTCCACGCGGGCAACCTGGGTCCAGCCGCGCATGACGATGGCATCCCCAACGCCAGGGCTCAGGTTAACCAGCCGGACGAACCACTGAGGTACGCGGGCGCTTTGCGGCGTATCGCTGCGTTCGATAAGGGGTTTATTGGTTTTAATATCGACCACGCGGATACGATAAAAATAACCGCTGTCGAAGATGGAGTTCACCATCAGCTCGGTCATGGTCGGGTCGTCAATATTGGTGGTCAGCGACAACCCCAGGGCCGTCGCGGCATCCTGCGCATGGGCGCTTAACTGGTTACGGTATTGTTCTCGCGAACTTTCCAGGGTCACAAAAAAATTACCGCAGAAAATGACGAGCGTAAATAAACAGATGCCGATCAGGAGCTGCTTATAAAGAGACATGTCCACATCCTATTCATTAATTACAAATCCTTCTGCACGCATTTTGGTGAGAAGATCCTGCCAGCGGGAGAGTCGTTTACTGTCGCCCACACGTTTGTTACCGCCCGTTTGCGGCAGCCACAGCCCTTCCCCGTTAAAGGCGTACACCGGGAGGAGATCAGGTCGCTGCGAGGCAGGCAAAATAGCGGTTTTCAGGTTGTCCAGCACCAGCGGGACAGCATCAGGCGTGGAGTACCAGGTCACTACCATATGCGCCTGGTTAAGCGTGAGCGCTTTTACGTAAGTAATACGCAGCTGGTTAGCGGGCACGCCCATCTCGCGCAGGGTGAAATATTTCGCCAGCGCAAAATCCTCGCAGTCCCCCGCCCCTTTACGTAAAAATTCAATTGGCGTTGCCCAGTAATCCTGCTGTTTCCAGACGACAATATCATCCTTGAAGGCCATTCTTGCGTTAAAAAACCGGTTAACCAGATTCAGTTTTTCATGAATCGAGGCCGGAGGCGGATCCCTTAATAACGTGACCCATTCAGCAATACGTTGCTTCGCCGCAGGGGTCGCCGGGCCATAGAGCTTTTCAGTGCGAAGCGTAATGGCGTTAAAGTCCCAACCGGCACCAAGTCCGGTGGAGAAGATCAACACTGCCGTCAGCAGGACGAATACACTGCGACGGCAAGCACTACGCTGAGGGAAAAGCCACCGGCCCATGCGTTAAGGCATCCCGGCTATGCGGCTAACGAGTCGAATCAGTCGTTTCAAGGGGCTCACCTTCAACCGCCAGCTCGCGCCAGCGTTTACGATACGCAATATAGCCTGAAAGGTAATGCTCAACGTCGTCTATTCGCACACGGTAGCTGTGGTGACGAATAAAAAAGCTACCGACAATTCGGGCAGGAGCTTTGAAAAAGAGAGCCAGTTCCGGCCAGAAAAAGCCATTTGCGAGGTAGCGGGCGCGCGTTTCCAGCGCCTGATTGAACGCAGTCATATCAAAACCGTCCAGCAGATGCCGGTGCGGAGTGGTCGCCAGCCGGGCAATCATGCGCGAGGCCGCCATCATCAGCTCCAGCAGCGTGGGATAGGTGGTGATGCGCGTCTGCACAAAGGTAAGATGATCGCGCACATTATCCAGCCCAAACTGGTAATAGCGCGCCAGCGGACGGTAAAGCGTGAGCTCATTTACGCAGTAACTAAGCCAGTGATCGTGCGCCTGCCAGTGTTTTTGTTCGATGAAATAGTCCATCGCCCGTTCCACCATTGCGAGCCACTGCGGGGCTTTCGTCAGCCCATAGAGCCGCATCAGGGCGAAAGCGGCTTCGCCATCATAATAGATGATGCGATACGCAGACTTCAGCGAGAGATCAGGTGCATTCAGCACATGCACAAAGCCGCCGGTTGCGGGGTCCTGCATGTAGCCTATCCCCGTTGCCAGCCGTGCCATCGGCTCAAGGAAGCGCGATGAACCGGTAAGCTCAGTGTATTTCGCCATTGCCAGAATGCACACGGCATTCCCGCCGAGCTTGATCTCCTCGCCGGTATCCACAAGAAAATCAGCGCGGGTGCCATCGGGCAACGTAAAGGTGCGAATAAACATCGAGCAGAGCGCGTCAAGGGCGCGTTCAATCGCAGTGAAATGTGCGGGCTGCTGCGTCACTTCCCACCCTTCGAGCAGCGCATAGGTCGAACTGGCATGGCGCAGAGCGTTATAGGTCGGGATCGCGCGGTCAAAACAGGGGAACCAGCCGTAGTGGTAGCGTCCCGATGCGGTGACCTGGCGTGCCAGGTAATCCGTTGCGCAGTGAATCATGGGATCAAGCGCCTGCGTCTGCCAGTGTGGCAACTGCCGGTAGCCGCTGTTACGCCCTTCGGACTCAATGGTATACACCTGCTCGCCGTCGCAAAACAGCGCACGCGTGGTAAATCGCCATACGGTCTGGTCGGGCTGCACAGGCCATTGCACTAACGCGCCGAAACGGCGACGGGAAAAATGGGCAAGGTTAGTCGGGTTAGGCGTAGCCACACCGTGGTCGCCGTTATAGAGCAGGGCGTTGGCGGCGATTTCCTGCTCCAGCATCGCATAGCGAAAGCCAGGATCCAGACTCAGTCCGAAGCGAAAATAGTTGCGTTTGGTTTTTGCCAGTCGGGCCTCAAGATCATCCCAGCGTAGCGCATCCACCCTGTCCACCACATCTACCCGTAGCCAACAGGGTTCGATGCCACGTTTGTTACGCCACTGCTGCAACAACCGTGCGCCCTGCTGCCAGGCAAGCTCGGCGGTCTCCCCGTAACCCTGCACGACATGGGCGCGACTTTTACCGTCTGAAGCACTAAAGAAGATGATCCAGGCCGGGCGGAGCGGCGATGCGGTGGCGCACGCCAGGGTGCTGATGACCGGGCGGGTTTGCGCAAGTAAGTGACTGAGAGACATATGACTCCTTAATTGCGCCCGATAAAAGCTGGCCCTCAAAATCCTTTCATCATAATAACATTATGAATGCGTGGTTGTGTATTCTGTATATCTATATCTTTCCCCCTGAGGCGATATCGTGAAGGGATATCACATACTCTTTTTTCTGCTCATGTTCGCAGTTTCTGCTCATGCCGATACGCCATTGCTCTGGAATCAGAAAGCCAGCAGGCAGCACTGTCCGGTGGGAGATGATGCGGTATGGGTGACCTACGCAGGCGGTGCGGCCTGCATTCGCTACTTCAGCGCAGGCGATATGCAGGCCTCACCGCGGGTGCTGGTTATTCTGAAAGGTGACCGTGTCTCACTGATTGCGCGTCCTCCAGAGAGCATTCCGGCCAATACCGTACAGGCGCAGCGCAAGCAGGCCGAGGCCATTATGCGCCGGAGCGGATTGCCCACCGTCATTATCGCCCGACCCGGCACGTATGGCTCCAGCGGCAACCATTACCGTCGCCGCCAGCAGGAGGAGTTCCTCGCGCTCAATGCTGCACTGGATGCCATTAAAGCGCGCTACAACATTCAGCGTATCATCCTCAGCGGGCACAGCGGCGGCGCCACCGCAGCCTCAGCGCTGCTCGCCCTGGGTCGCCGGGATATTGATTGCGCCATACTGGCCTCCGGGGCCTGGGGGTTACTGGAACGGGCCGAGCGCCAGCGCCAGGAGCGCGGCGAGCCGTCAGCGCCAACCCTTGACGGCACCGGGCTGGCCCACCCCTGGGATCCCCTGGATCACATTGGCGGCATTGTGACCGATCCTGCCCGACTTATCCTGGTCATCGGAAATCCAGAGGACACTGTCACCCCGTTCGATTTGCAAACACGTTTTGCCGACGCGCTGCGCAGGCAGGGTCATCAGGTCAGGCTTCTGACGCGACCCGCCGTTGCGCCAGCGTTTCATAATCTTAAAGGTAACCCCGGCGTTAACGCCGTCGCCCTTTGCCCTGCGCCCCGAGCAGCCGGTTTACCATCAGGAACACGACCATGAGCCAGAAATCAGCCTCCTCACCCCGCGCGCGTGCTCGTCTGCCGGGCTGGACCGCCGCCGAACTCGCGCAGTTGCTGCCGGGCAGCAGGTGGCTCGCTAAGCCCGGCCCCGACTGGCACACGGGGGATATTGCCATTTTGCATGAGAAGGCGACCCCTCCCCTGCCCTGCCTGTTTGTCGCCATCGATGCCGATACCTGGCACCGTGGCTCAGGCAATACCGGCATCTACGCCGGTTGGGATGACACGCACACTACCCTGGCGCAGCACGCCTCAGCTTACTGCGGGGCTATCGTTCAGCGCCCCGTCGCCGGTTTGCCTGCGGATTTCCCTCAACTGATTACCGATGACAGTTACCAGGCACTTCACCTACTGGCGGAAGAGGCGCGGCGGCGGATGAACGGCAGGCTGGTAGCCATCACCGGTACTGTGGGGAAAACCTCCACCAAAGCAATGCTGCACGGGATTTTGGCGGGCAGCCGGACGGTGGTGGCAAGTCGTGGCAATCACAACACCCGCACGGGGGCCTCGGTAACCCTGGCCAGAGCCATTGGCGACCCCGACGCCGTGGTTATGGAAGTCGCCCTCTCAGCCCTGTGGATGCGTAACGGCGGCATCGGCCCGCGCATTAAGCCGCACATCGTCATCGTGACGGAAATAGGTTTGACCCAGGTGGGGAAAAACGTCAGCACCCTGCAGGACGTGGCACGCTTCAAGTCACGCATCAGCCACGGTCTTATTCCCGGCGGCGTTGCTATTTTGAATCGCGATATGGCGGAATACCAGACCGTGGCGGCGGGGGTCGCCCGGGATGGGGCGCGTATCATCAGCTATGGTTTTGATGCGACAGCCCAGGTACGCATCATCAGCATGGAGCCCGATGGCCAGGGAAGCGTTATTACGCTTTTGTTTCATCAGCAGACAGTGCGTTACCGGCTGGCAGTGCCAGGCAAAGGAGGCGCGCTCAATTCGGTGGCCGCGCTGATCGCAGCCGATCTGCTTGGGGTAAGCCAGGCGCAGGTTATCGCCGGTCTTGAGGCTTATCGTAGTGATAAGCAGCATATGCACATCACCCCGCTGTCGCTGCCAGACGGGGGGGAGATCACCTTAATCGATGATAGTTACAATGCTGAATATCTCTCGATGCGTAATGCGTTCGGGGTGGTGGCAGAGCGTGCCCGCGATACCGGCGGCCGTGTTGTGGCCCTGCTCGGACGCATTGTGAATCTGGGCGATAAAGCCGATGAGATCCACCGCTCGCTTGCCGCTCCCTTGATGGAAACGGGGTGCCAGCAGGTGTTTTTGCACGGCGAAGAGATGGCGGCGTTACAGGGCGCACTCCCTCCGGCGCGGCAGGGCGGGCACTTTCTCACTGCCGGTGCGCTGGTAGACGCCGCAGCGCCGGCGTTGCGCGCCGGCGATATTGTACTGGTCAAAGGCAGCGTAAGGCATTCCGACTTCGGTCAGGTTGTCGGGCTGCTTAAAACACGGCTCGCCACAACGCCTCCTTCCACCAGCGATACAACGGCGCGCCTGCTGATCAATCTCACCACCGGTGAGCCACGGATTGCTGAGCAGGCAGACAGCCCTTTTACGCCGCACTACTTTAGTCAATTGTTACTGGCCTGCTGCGTTGCCGGGCGGCTGGTAAACAAAACCGTGACGCTGGAGACCGCCATCAGCGTGCGGGAGATTGCGCCTGACATTCTCAAAGGCCACCCGGCGCTCGGCTTCCAGCGGGCAGGCACATACCCTCTCAAGTCGCTCCTGCAAGGGATGCTGCTGCATAACGCCTGCGATGCCGCCATTAATCTGGCAGAGCACCTTGCCGGCAGCAGCGCCAGCGCGCTTGGCCTGCTGCGTACCCAGTGTGCCAGCCTCAATATGACGCAAACGCACGTCAGTAACGTATCGGGACGCAGCCGCCGCGGTCAGCACACGACGCTTAAAGATGTGGCAACACTGCTGCGGCATTTCGCTTTGCGCTACCCCCATTTTTTGCCGTGGTTTAGTGAAAGTGAAGCGGTCATTGGTGAACGTCTCTATCGCAAAAGCGGTAATTTGCAGAGCGACGGCAGCGCGTGGGGGCAGTTCAGTGCGGGAAGCTGGGGGTTTGCCCTGCAGTGGTTCGCAGGAGAGCTGTGGCTGGCTGGTGTGGCAGGGGCGAGTGACGCTTTCCATCTCGACTATCTGCTGGATGAACTGCTGGCCGATGTCGATGCCGCCTCCCCTGTTTCGACCGTGGGGCCCGCCACTCGACAGCTTCATAAACCTGCCGCCACGCTCACGTTTTTGGGGGATACTTACTTTGGTGAGTGGTATACCCGTAAACGACAGGCCCGGGGCATTGATGATGCGCTACAGCGCTACGGTTACGACCACAGCTTCGCGGCCATTGCCCCTTTATTACGGGGCAGTGATATTACCATCGCCAACCTTGAAGCGGCACTGGCCACGGATTTAAGCGCGAGCCTTGCAGGCCGTAAACCTTTCTGCCTGACAGGTGATCCCGATGCCACCGTCACGGCCCTGGTGAAACAGGGGATTAGCGCCGTGGCGCTGGGAAATAATCACGTCATGGATGCAGGCCTGCCGGGGCTGCAACAAACGCTGTCAGCGCTGGATAAGGTTGGCATCAGTTGCCTGGGGGCTGGTCTGAACGCCCGGCAGGCGCACGCGCCGCTGGTGATAACCGTCGGGGGACAGACCTTTAAGATTTACAGTGCCTACTGGTACAGAGAGTACATGGAACGAGACTGCGCGTTTTATGCCCGTGCGCGTCGCCCGGGTGTGGCCTGTTTAAGCGGTGGGCTGGAGAGGCTTTTACGTGAAGAGAAGGCCTCAGAACAGCCGGCAACGACCATCGTGCTTGCCCACTGGGGAGTGGACTACCGCCGGACCACCTCCGCACAGCGGGCGCTGGCGCAACGGCTTACCCGCGCGGGGGCCGATTTGATCATCGGCTCAGGGCCACATATGCCAGGTGAAGCTGTCCAGTTGGGGCAAAGCCTGGTGGTTTATAGCATCGGTAACGCTGTTTTCAACAGTAACGGCGAGTTCAGGGAGCGCGGTGCACCGCCGTATGGTTTTATTGCCCGCTTACAGGTGGGTGCCGGCACGCCACAGCTCCAGCTGTTGCCCATTTTTACCGATAACAGACAAACTTTCTGGCAGCCGCGCCCGGTCACCGAGGAGGAGTTTACAGACCTCCTCGCAGAACTTACCGCGCAGGGGATGCTTCTTAAAAAAGAGGGGCAGACCGGGGAAGGATGGTCTGCCCGCACGGTGAATAACGAGCATATGCTGACGCTTTCACTGGATACTCGTTTTGGCAAAAGCTGAAGACAGATGGCATCCGGCCTGGTGCTGCTAGCGCATCAGGAGTTGTGCGGTGACCTCATCACTTTTAGCCTGTAACCGCGTAAGCCAGGCCGGGACCTCGTCACTGGTACATTGCAGTACTATGCAATAGCCCTCAATCCAGACGTTGGTCCCCTGGTCAGCAAACTGGCGTTCAAAAAGCATGCGCCACTCATCACCCGGCATCCCTTCCAGTTCAAAATACTTCAGTGCTCCGTTTCCGCGCAGCACGCGATACTCATCCAGCCCCAATATTTTCATTGTTTTATCCTTAACAAAGAACGTCCGAATCATACCCCTTTACATTGTGTTGAAATGTACCCTTAAGAAAAAAACGGTTTCAGGCCAACTTAACGAAAACTTCCAGCGTTTCTGGCTTTTATTGACTGAGGGCGTCGAGGTTGAAGAGGGAAGCCACAGGCGCAGGGGTGGAGTAAGATTCGCCTGAATTAACGAGAAATTGTGCGAGAGATCACGAAATAGCCTTATGAATCAAGGCTGAAAATGTCAGGTTTCAGGGATGTTAAAACGCGTCGCTGAACGGCCATTTATTACGCCGCGAAATCAAAGTGTCGCCAAAGCCCGACAGTGCGTAAGTGACGGAAATTATTTAAGAAAAATGCCCTTGTAAGCCTCCATTTTTAAGCGTACATTAGCCCCCGTTTGGCGCAGATAGCGCCATAAATTCTGAGATGGAGCTGTGGCCAGAAGGGAGAAAATTCCCATTTTCACTTTGGCGTAGTTTCACCTCTCTATACTCAGTCCTGATCTGGTCATGAATGCATACCTCGGGTATGCGGAGCGATGAACTGTGAAATATTTCTTTATGGGCATTTCGGTGATGGTCATTGTGTGGGCCGGCACGTTCGCCCTGATGATCTGAGCAACGACGCAGCACGAAAAAATAACAGGAGCCTTCTGGCTCCTGTTTTCATTTGTCTTCTCGCTACGCCGTGGTATCAGGGCTGATTCGCCTCTTCCGAGGCCGCTTTCCCGGAGGCTGGCAGTAAGCCATCTGCACGGAACATAGCTTTTATCCCGCGTACCGCCTGGCGAATACGATCGCGGTTTTCTATCAGGGCAAAGCGCACATGGGTGTCACCATAATCGCCAAAACCGATGCCCGGAGAGACGCAGACTTTCGCCTCCTGAAGCATTTTTTTGGCAAATTCCAGTGAGCCCATCGCAGCGTAGGGTTCCGGAATTTTTGCCCAGACATACATCGACGCTTTTGGCATCTCGACCATCCACCCCGCTTCGTGCAAGCCTTTAACCAGCACATCGCGACGACGCTTGTACTGGGCGGCAATATCACGCACGCACTGCTGATCGCCCTCAAGCGCTGCGATTGCCGCCACCTGCAACGGCGTAAAGGTGCCGTAATCGTGGTAGCTTTTAATACGCGCAAGCGCATTGACCAGGGTTTTATTACCTACCATAAAGCCGATACGCCAGCCTGCCATGTTGTAGCTTTTTGACAGGGTGAAAAATTCTACCGCAACATCACGCGCGCCCGGCACCTGCATAATCGACGGTGCTTTCCAGCCGTCATAAACGATATCGGCGTAAGCCAGATCGTGTACCACCAGCACATCATAACGTTTGGCCAGCGCCACCACTTTTTCGAAGAACGACAGTTCGACACACTGCGCGGTGGGGTTGGAGGGGAAACCCAGAATCATCATTTTGGGCTTCGGGTAACTCTCGCGAATAGCGCGTTCCAGTTCGTTGAAGAAATCGACACCCTCCACCAGGGGAACGGAACGGACCTGCGCGCCGGCAATGACCGCACCGTAAATGTGGATTGGGTAGCTGGGGTTGGGCACCAGTACGGTATCGCCATGATCCAGAGTGGCCAGCATCAGGTGTGCCAGCCCCTCTTTTGAACCTATGGTGACAATGGCTTCCGTTTCCGGGCAGATATCAACGTCATACCGCTCCTGATACCAGCGGGAAATGGCGCGGCGCAGACGCGGAATACCGCGTGAGGTCGAATAGCCGTGCGTATCCGGACGCTGAACAACGGTGCAGAGTTTTTCAACGATATGGGGCGGCGTCGCACCATCAGGGTTCCCCATGCTGAAGTCGATAATGTCTTCGCCGCGCCGACGCGCAGCCATTTTCAGTTCAGCGGTGATATTAAATACATAAGGGGGGAGACGATCGATACGCGTGAAACGGCGTTCAGGACTGAATTCAGCCATAGATTCCTCAGATTAACGTTAGCGCCCGGACCGTCCGAGCGACGCTGCCACGATGGTGGCGTCCTAAGAAAATAGCCTGAAAAAAAAGCGGCTGTCGAGAGGAAATGAAAAAATAATGCCGTCTGGTAAAAGAGGAAGAGTAATCATCACGAATTAAGAATGATGGCGTGTTAAATCGCTGGTTGCATTAAAAAATTAACATATTGATATCATTAAATTTACACATTAACTGCCCATTTTCCGACGGAACCCAGAAAATCGCACGCCTGACCACAATCCCCTTTTAAGGAAGTGGTTTTTCCTCATTGCATCACTGGCGCACTTAACTGGTCATCTGCACTGATGTTTTTTATCATAGCTTTTTCACGCTTTTTACATGGGTTTTCCGTGCACGAAATATTCAACATGCTGTTGGCGGTGTTCGATCGCGCGGCGTTGATGCTGATCTGCCTCTTTTTTCTGATCCGCATCCGTCTCTTTCGCGAGTTGCTGCATAAAACAGCCCACACGCCAAAAGAGCTGCTGGCCGTTACGGCTATCTTCTCCCTCTTTGCCCTCTTCAGCACCTGGTCCGGCGTGCCGGTTGAAGGGTCGCTGGTCAATGTGCGCATTATCGCCGTGATGTCCGGCGGGATCCTTTTTGGCCCCTGGGTGGGGATAATCACCGGCGTTATCGCCGGGATCCATCGCTATCTGATTGATATCGGTGGCGTGACCGCCGTGCCCTGTTTAATCACCAGTATTATTGCCGGCATTCTGTCGGGATGGATAAATATTAAGATCCCGAAAACCAGGCACTGGAGCGCGGGCATTATCGCCGGAATGTTATGCGAGACCCTGACTATGACCCTGGTGGTTATCTGGGCACCGACCACAGCGCTGGGGCTGGATATTGTCTCAAAAATCGGTGTGCCGATGATTCTGGGGAGCGTTTGCATCGGCTTGATTGTTCTGCTGGTGCAAAGTGTGGAAGGTGAAAAAGAGGCCATCGCCGGGCGGCAGGCGAAACTGGCGCTGGATATTGCCAATAAAACGCTGCCGCTCTTTCGCAATGTTAATAACGCCTCGTTGCGCAAGGTCTGCGATATTATCCGCCGCGATATTGATGCAGACGCTGTCGCCATTACCAATGTTGACCATGTACTGGTTTACGTCGGCGTCGGTGAAGATAATTATCATGATAATGACGATATTATCAGCCCTACCACCAGACAGGCGATCGACAGTGGCGAAATCATTATAAAAAACAATGACGAAGCACATCGCACGCCGGAAATTCACTCCATGCTGGTCATTCCGTTATGGGAACAGGGTGTCGTTACGGGCACGCTGAAAATTTATTACTGTCACGCGCATCAGATAACTTCGTCGCTTCAGGAAATGGCGGTGGGCCTGTCGCAAATTATCTCCACTCAACTGGAAGTCTCTCGCGCTGAACAACTTCGTGAAATGGCCAATAAGGCCGAGTTACGCGCCCTGCAGAGTAAAATTAATCCCCATTTTCTGTTTAATGCATTGAACGCTATATCGTCGTCCATTCGCCTTAATCCGGACACCGCCCGTCAGCTTATTTTTAATTTGTCGCGCTATTTGCGTTATAACATTGAATTAAAAGATGATGAGCAAATCGACATTCAGAGAGAGCTGTATCAGATTAAAGACTATATAGCGATTGAGCAGGCGCGCTTCGGCGATAAGCTCACCGTTATTTACGATATTGATGAAGAAGTGCGTTGCGTCATCCCCAGTCTGCTTATTCAGCCGCTGGTAGAAAACGCCATTGTGCATGGTATTCAGCCCTGTAAAGGTAAAGGCGTGGTGACCATCAGCGTGGCGGAGTGCGGTCGGCGTGTACGCGTTGCCGTACGCGACACCGGAAACGGCATTTCGCCAGAGATGATTGCCCGCGTTGAAGCCAATGAGATGCCCGGTAATAAAATTGGCCTGCTTAACGTTCACCAGCGGGTGAAATTACTCTATGGCGAAGGGCTACACATTAAGCGCCTTTCGCAAGGCACCGAAATCGCCTTTTATGTTCCCATGCATGCTACACCCGCTGCGGTGGCCGCAACCTTGTTGCCCTGAGAGATTAATGAATGAAAGCCATCATTGTTGAAGATGAAATACTGGCTCAACAGGAGCTAAGCTGGCTGGTTAAAGAGCACAGCCAGATGGAAATTGTGGGCACTTTTGATGACGGCCTGGATGTGCTGAAATACCTGCAACACAATAAAGTCGACGCCATATTTCTGGATATCAACATCCCGTCTCTGGATGGTGTTCTGCTGGCGCAAAACATCAGCCAGTTTGCCCATAAGCCGTTTATTGTGTTTATTACCGCATGGAAAGAACATGCGGTTGAGGCGTTTGAGCTTGAAGCCTTTGACTATATTCTGAAGCCCTATCAGGAGTCGCGGATTATCAGCATGCTGCAAAAGCTGGAAAGCGCCTGGCAACAACAAACCGGAGCGGTCAGCCAGCCGGCGCTACGTGAAAACCTGACGATTAATCTGGTGAAAGATGAGCGCATTATTGTCACCAGTATCCATGATATTTATTACGCTGAAGCCCATGAAAAACTCACCTTCGTCTATACGAAGCGGGAATCGTTCGTAATGCCCATGAATATCACGGAGTTTTGCAGCAAACTTCCCGCCTCGCATTTTTTCCGTTGTCACCGCTCATATTGCGTCAATCTGGATAAGATTCGCGAGATTGAACCCTGGTTTAACAATACCTATATCGTGCGGCTGCGGGACCTTGATTTCCAGGTGCCCGTCAGCCGCAGTAAAGTCAAAGAGTTCAGGCAGTTAATGCATCTTTAGAGGTAAAAACCCAGCGTCTGACGCAGGTGCGCGCCTGCGCCCAGCAGGCCTGGATTGTCATGAACGATCAGGTAGACCGGAATGTCCTGAACGTAGGATTTAAAGCGCCCTTTATCTTCAAAGCCGCCACGAAAGCCCGAGGCGGTGAAAAAGTCGAGGAAACGTGGCACGATGCCGCCCGCGATGTAAACGCCACCAAACGTACCGAGCGTGAGCGCCAGATTACCGCCGAAACGGCCCATGATGACGCAAAAGAGGGACAAGGCACGACGACAATCAGTGCAGCTGTCAGCCAGCGCACGTTCCGTGATGTCTTTCGGTTGCAGGTTTTCCGGCAGGCGACCATCCGATTTAACAATAGCCCGGTACAGATTGATAAGGCCAGGGCCCGACAGCACGCGTTCAGCTGAAACGTGGCCGATTTCTGCCCGCAGCTCTTCAAGGATAATCCCCTCTTCTTCGCTGTTCGGCGCGAAGTCAACGTGCCCGCCTTCGCCAGGCAGACTGACCCAGCGTTTATCCACGTGCACCAGATGGGCTACGCCCAGCCCGGTACCGGCGCCGTAGACGGCAATAGGTTTGCCTTCCACCGCATCTTTTCCCCCAAACTGAATCAGATGATCTTTATCAAGCATCGGAATGGCCATGGAGACGGCGGTAAAGTCGTTAATAATTTCTAAGTGCGCGAAACCAAGGTTAGCTTTCATCTCCTGAACAGAGAAAGCCCAGGTATGGTTGGTCATCGCCACCCAGTCCCCGGTAATGGGGCATGCAATGGCAATGCAGCCATCTTCAACACTGACCTTATGCTCTTCAAGGTACACACGTACCACGGCCTCAAGGCTTGGATAATCCAGACCAGAATAGGTTTTTGCCCGGGAAATGATGCCGCTGTCGACATCGCACAACGCAAGTCGCGCATTGGTGCCGCCCACATCCCCTACTAAAGCATATTTTGTCATTCTTTTATGGCTCCGCTAAAGTCAGAATAAATCTTTGGCACACTGTAAATTCAAGGCGCTGTAACAACAACGACCATAGCATGAGTGCCCCATGATTATCGATCTGCGTCACATATTAACGTAACGATTTCCGTAGCGTGTGCACTTACCTTTTTTTGTAACGCGTAAAGTGATGCCGTTAATCGGCCTAAAGGAAACGAGTATGCTTCATCCGCGCGCCAGAACCATGTTGTTACTGGCCCTCCCTGCCCTGGCAATAGGTGTCGCTTCCAGTTTAGTGCTCCTGCTGGTTATGAAGATAGCCTCTGCACTGCAACAGCTTCTCTGGCAGCACCTGCCCTATCGGATGGGTTTTACGCCGGACGCCCCCTTCTGGGTCGTACTGGTACTGACACTGACCGGTATCGCGGTCGGGATGGTGATTCGTTTTAGTAAAGGTCAGGGTGGGCCGGACCCTGCAAGTGAACCGCTGATTGGTGCCCCTGTGCAGGTCTCCGCCCTGCCGGGGCTTACGGCTGCGCTTATCATCGGTCTTGCCGGCGGGGTAAGCCTTGGTCCTGAACATCCAATCATGGTGCTGAATATTGCCCTTGCCGTTGCGCTCGGTGGCAAACTTTTCCCACGCGTCGCCCCGCTGGACTGGACCATTCTCGCCTCAGCCGGAACCATAGGCGCCCTGTTTGGCACCCCGGTTGCAGCCGCACTTATTTTTTCCCAGACCCTTAATGCCAGCAATGACGTGCCCTTATGGGATAAACTGTTTGCGCCACTCATGGCGGCGGCGGCAGGGGCATTGACCACCAACGTTTTCTTTCAGCCGCATTTCTCTTTGCCCATAGCCCATTACACGCAGCTGCATGTCGTTGATATTTTTAGCGGTGCGGTGGTTTGCGCTATCGCCATAGCACTCGGCATGGTCGCCGTCTGGTGTATGCCTCGCTTGCATCAGCTGATGCAGCGCATTAAAAACCCGGTCATCGCATTAGGCATCGGTGGCTTCGTGCTGGGGGTACTGGGGGTTATCGGCGGGAATATCACTCTGTTTAAAGGGCTGGAGGAGATGCAGCAAATGGCCTTTTCCCAGACCTTTACGGTGACGGATTATCTTCTCTTCGCGGTCGTGAAGCTGGCCGCGCTGGTGGTCGCAGCAGCCTGTGGTTTCAGAGGCGGGCGTATTTTCCCGGGGGTATTCGTTGGCGTGGCGCTGGGCCTGATGCTCCATGAACATGTGGAAGCGGTTCCGGCAGCGATAACCGTCTCCTGTGCCATTCTCGGTATCGTGCTGGTGGTCACTCGCGATGCCTGGCTCAGCCTGTTTATGGCCGCCGCAGTCGTGCCTGACACCTCTCTGCTTCCTCTGCTATGTATCGTTATGCTGCCCGCGTGGGTACTGCTTGCCGGTAAGCCGATAATGATCGCTCCCCGGAAAAATTAGCTGCGCCATGCTGAATATTTTTCCCGTGGATAAGCGGCAAGGGCCACTCTGGTGTAAGCTCAACCCTGCTTTTATGTAAACGTATACACCAAAAAAATAAGGGTACCGGAATGGTTTATCAGGCTGATGAAGCACGTTACCAGCGTATGGATTACCGCCGTTGTGGCGACAGCGGTTTGAAACTTCCGGCAGTATCGCTGGGGTTATGGCATAACTTTGGCGATGCAACGCTGATTGAAAACAGTCGCCAGTTGCTTCGCCATGCTTTCGATCTGGGCATTACCCATTTCGATCTTGCTAATAACTATGGTCCACCGCCAGGTTCGGCAGAGCGTAACTTTGGTCGCCTCCTGCAGGAGGACTTTCTGCCCTATCGCGATGAACTGATTATCTCAAGCAAAGCCGGTTACACCATGTGGGACGGCCCTTACGGTGACTGGGGCTCACGTAAATACCTGATTTCCAGCCTTGACCAGAGCCTTCGCCGCATGGGGCTTGAGTATGTTGATATCTTTTATCATCATCGCCCGGATCCGCAAACGCCGCTCAAAGAGACCATGCGCGCGCTGGATCACGTGGTACGCCAGGGCAAAGCACTCTATGTGGGACTGTCCAACTATCCGGCGGATCTGGCGCGCCAGGCAATTGATATACTGAATGATTTAGGCACCCCCTGCCTGATTCATCAGCCAAAATATTCCCTGTTTGACCGCTGGGTAGAAGATGGTCTGCTGGACGTGCTTGCTGAGAAAGGGGTCGGCAGTATTGCCTTTTCACCGCTTGCCGGAGGCCAGTTGACTGACCGCTATCTCAACGGCATTCCAGCGGATTCCCGTGCCGCCAGCGGCAGTCGGTTCCTGAATCCGGATCAACTGACAGAAGAGAAACTGGCCATCGTGCGTCAGCTCAATGATATTGCAGCAAAACGTGGGCAAAAACTTTCACAAATGGCGCTGGCCTGGGTGCTGCGTGGCGACAGAGTGACCTCCGTACTGATCGGGGCGAGCAAGACCAGCCAGTTGGATGATGCGGTGGGTGCGATGGCGAACCGTCATTTCAGCGCTGCCGAGTGTGAAGCTATCGATGCTCTGCTGGCAGAGGCCCGCTGATCGCATTTTAGCAAAAAATGCTGTCACCCCGGATTTAGGAGTTGTGCCGAAGATGCGGGGTAAAACGTTACATAATATTGCTGCAACAGACCCGTTCGTGAAGGAGAAAACTATGTTCAGGTCACTTATTCTTGCAGCAGCATTAACCGTGTTTTCCCCTCTGGTCACCAGTGTCGCCCATGCGGGCGAAATCACGCTGCTGCCCTCAATCAAGTTACAGATTGGCGACCGCGACAATTATGGTAACTATTGGGATGGTGGTCGCTGGCGCGATCGTGATTACTGGGGCCGTCATTATGAATGGCGTGATAATCGCTGGCGTCCGCACGATCGCGGCTATCATCGCGGTTGGGATAAACGCAGCGCCTACGAGCGTGGCTACCGTGAAGGCTGGCGCGACCGTGACGATCACCGTGGCCCAGGTCGCGGTCACGGGCGGGGTCATGGACATGGGCATCATCACTAAGTAGATGATATTCACAAAAAGGAGCGCGAGCGCTCCTTTTTTATGTCGTTTATAACCCGAGCAATGTGCCCACCAGCAACCAGCCATTAAGCCCTACCACCAGTATCACTATCAGCCAGCCGGTGCGTTTCACCCAGGGCGTGTTCACCAGCTCGCCCATCAGCGTCGGATTGCTGGTGAATACCAGTAGCGGTACCAGCGCCAGCGCAATACCAAAGCTCAGCAGAACCTGGCTCATGACCAGAATTCGCGTCGGGTCCAGCCCCATTAAAATCACCACAAACGAAGGCATCATGGTGATGGTCCGACGTACCCACAACGGAATGTGAAAGCGCACGAATCCCTGCATCACCACCTGCCCTGCCAGCGTCCCTACGACGGTAGATGACAGGCCTGCGGCCACCAGACTCAAGCCAAAGATAGTTGCCGCGGCGTGGCTCAGCAAAGGCTCAAGTGTTAAATAAGCCTGGTCAAGATCGGCAACACCGGTGTGACCGTTAAAATGGAACGCGGCGGCCGCGGTGGCCATCATTGCCAGATTCACAAAACCGGCAATCGTCATGGCGATGCCGACATCCCATTTGGTCGCTGAGTAACGCTCACGACGGGTGCCGTCATGCAGATGCTGGGTTAATGAGGAGTGGAGATAAATGACATGCGGCATGATGGTTGCTCCCAGCACTCCGGCCGCGAGGAAGACAGCTTCGGTACCAGGCAGAGCCGGAATAACGATGCCTTTCATCAGCGGCGCTACCGCAGGTTGCGAGAAGACAAGCTCGACGATATAGGCCGCCGCGACAAAAAGCAGTAACCCGCCGATGACTTTTTCCAGCGGCTTTTGCCCCCGGCGTTGCAGCATTAAAATCAGGAAGGTTGCAATCCCCGTCAGTACCGCCCCCTGCAGGAGGGAGACGCCGAGGATAAGTTTAAACCCGATGGCGGCACCGATAAATTCCGCGAGATCGGTTGCCATTGCGATGATTTCCGCCTGCACCCAGTAGAACCAGACCAGCGGGCGCGGGTAATGATCGCGTATCTGTTCGGCGAGATTTTTACCGGTAGCAATTCCAAGCTTGGCTGAAAGCACCTGAATCAACATCGCCATCAGGTTTGCCCAGACGACGACCCACAGCAACTGATAGCCGAAGCTGGCACCGGCCTGGATGTTGGTAGCAAAATTACCGGGATCGATATAACCGATGGCGGCAATGAACGCCGGTCCCATTAACGCGAACCGTAATTTGCGCGCTGTACGCCCACTGCTATTCTCAACGCGACTATTGCTCATTATTTTGCCTCTAATATAGCCTTTGCTATGTTTAATGCTACCAAAATGAGAATGATTATCAAGTTCATCCAGTGTACGTTATCGTGATTTCTCTGATAGCCAGAAACGATTGAAGGACCAATGATGGTAGACGGAGGTTAAAAGCGATTGTGGGTCACACAATTCTGTTAAGAGTGTAGCATTTAAGTGCAACCTTTCACTTCTTTACTTAACATAACCGAAATGTATGTTGGATCACTAATTTTGAGTCTGGTCACAGGTCATTAATATACTGTGGGTTTGATCTCGTTTTCTTTCCTCTTGTTACATAGAATGTGCACGAAATTCCTACCCGTCTCATATTTGGAGCAAATATGTCCCGCGTTCTGCACTTTGTTCTGGCGCTTGCTGTTGTGGCGCTGCTTGCACTCCTTGTCAGCAGCGACCGCAAAAAAATACGCATTCGCTTTGTTATTCAATTGCTCGTGATCGAAGTACTGTTGGCATGGTTCTTCCTGAACTCCGACGTTGGTCTGGGTTTTGTAAAGGGCTTCTCCGAAATGTTCGAAAAACTGCTCGGGTTCGCCAACGAAGGGACAAACTTCGTCTTCGGCAAAATGAATGACGAAGGTCTGGCATTCTTCTTCCTGAAAGTACTGTGCCCGATTGTCTTCATCTCTGCGCTGATTGGTATTCTGCAACACATTCGCGTGCTGCCGGTCATCATCCGTGCCATTGGGACCGTGTTGTCCAAAGTTAACGGCATGGGCAAGCTGGAGTCTTTCAACGCCGTCAGCTCCCTGATTCTGGGTCAGTCTGAGAACTTTATCGCGTACAAAGATATTCTGGGCAAGATGTCCCGCAACCGCATGTACACCATGGCGGCAACGGCGATGTCTACCGTATCCATGTCCATCGTCGGTGCCTATATGACGATGCTGGAGCCGAAATACGTTGTCGCTGCGCTGGTTCTGAATATGTTCAGCACCTTTATCGTGCTGTCGCTGATTAACCCGTACCGCGTCGATGAAAGCGAAGACAATATTCAGATGTCCAACCTGCATGAAGGCCAGAGCTTCTTCGAAATGCTGGGCGAATACATTCTGGCGGGCTTTAAAGTGGCCATTATTGTTGCAGCGATGCTGATTGGCTTTATTGCACTGATCGCGGCTCTGAACGCCCTCTTCGCAACCGTAACCGGCTGGTTCGGTTACAGCATCTCCTTCCAGGGCATTCTCGGTTACATCTTCTATCCGATTGCCTGGGTAATGGGTGTGCCGTCTTCAGAAGCGCTGCAGGTGGGTAGCATTATGGCGACGAAGCTTGTTTCTAACGAATTTGTGGCCATGATGGATCTGCAAAAAATTGCCGCGACGCTGTCACCACGAGCAGAAGGTATTCTGTCAGTCTTCCTGGTGTCCTTCGCTAACTTCTCCTCCATCGGGATTATCGCTGGTGCGATCAAGGGCCTGAATGAAGAGCAGGGCAACGTGGTCTCTCGCTTCGGCCTGAAACTGGTTTATGGTTCGACCCTGGTGAGCGTGCTGTCGGCGTCCATCGCGGCTCTGGTACTGTAATCACGTTTCATTACGCTTAACAAAACCGGGGAATTTTCCCCGGTTTATTTTTTTAGTGGCTGCGGTTTTCCAAGCAAGTATCCCTGCAAATAATCCACCCCCGCCTGAAGCAACAGCTCCCGCTGCGCCTGAGATTCGACATACTCCGCCACCACCGTCAACGATTTAGCTTTCGCCAGCTCGCATATCGCTTTAACGATTAGCATGTCCTGCGGATCCTCGGTGATATCTCGCACGAAACAGCCATCAATCTTGATGATATCGGCCTCCAGACGTTTGAGCCGTTCAAAATTGGCGTAGCCAGTACCAAAGTCATCAATAGCTATCCTGAATCCAGCCTGACGCAAACGCTGAATGTTTTTAATACTGGTTTCAGCGTTTGAGAAGGCCTGCTCTTCGGTTACTTCGATGATGATTTCGCCGGGAGAAATAGCATAGCGAGCGCAACGTTCCACCAGCTTCTGGCCCGCATCCTCTTGCATTAAGGTAAGTGGCAAGAGATTCACTGAAAAACGGGCTGCCGGGGAGGGTGCAGGATGGGCATGCATCCACTGTAAAAGGGTCTCAAAGACATGCATATCGAAACGCAAACTGAGGTTAAAGCGGGCAATCACCGGGATAAATTGCGCCGGGCTTAGCATCCTGTTGTCACTCATCAGCCGCGTTAATATTTCGTGATAGCCATTGCCATTTGCATCCTGAATAGGTTGTGCATAGAGCACCAGCCCATTCTCATCCAGCGCGCGTTTTACCTGGTGCAGTAAATGCACACGCGCCGACGTCTGCAGGCTGACATCGCTAAGGCTGAGGGTTAACGCCATAACCTGCCGGGTCATACTGGCTTGTTCTGATAACCAGCTCAGTTGCCCTAACGTATGGTGGAGTGTCTCCCCTGCCCCGCTCATCTCCCCCCAGGAAGCGCCAAATTCCACATCCATTCCGTCGTTGTGCCAGTAAATCCGTCGACTGTTAAGATGTGCAACCATCTGATGGAGGCGCTCGACGGCACCCTCCCCCTTTAAAACCAGAATTAATTCGCTGCCAGGCAACTGAAAAAGCTGCTCTCCACGCAGCAGGAATGGCTGCAATTCCCGTGTCACGCTCCGTTTAAAATGAACCCGCATCATCATGCCGTAATGTCGGCTGAGAAATTCGAGGTTATGCATATGTAAACAGCAGACGACATTGTCCGGAACTTCTGCCAGACATAACTCCAGCGCCCGTAAGTTAGGCAGACCAGTGAGAGGGTCGGTGAGGGCCTGTTCCTGCCAGCGACGCTTTATCCACTCATTGCGATGATGAATTCTCGTCATATATATCAGACAGATGGAAAAGCAGATCAGGACTGACATAATGAAGGCCAGAGAATATTCCGTATTCACCCCTTCCAGAAAATGATGGTTATAACTCAGCAGCGTAAATGCGGAAAGTGGCCATAAAAGCATAATTAACGGATATCGTAATTTACTGACCGCAAGGGTAAAAATAATAAAAATAACCGGAACCAGATAACCGGCAATATAGTCGGATTCCGTATAAGAACAGAGAGTGCTGAGTAATGTAATAAGGGCAGAAAGCCAGGAAAAGGTAAAAAGTCGGTTCTTCTTACTTATACAGGGTTTAATGTTCGTTAACCAGAATGCACGTCCATAGCGTGGATTGAGTATCATCCGAAGCGGGTAATAGAACATCATCGTAAAGATAAGCGCAGCACAAATCAGATTCTGGATGTCGATAATAGTGTAAACAACCGATGCAGACCCAAAGTAACTGGACAGATAAACCGGGAATGAAAACCAGCGTCCGGCGATATACATCAATGCTTTTATGGCAAGCGGGGTAGCAAAACCCAGCAAAAAAATCCGTAGCCCCATGTTTTTATTAGGAATGCCATGACGCCACCTTGAACCTAATTTCCACCGTACGATGGCACATGCGGCAAATGCGGGTAGTAACTGGCAAAATAAAAGGATACTCGCCTGCATTAAAGTTAAATTTAACAGCCATTGATTAACAACAGCAAAGCTTATGATAATCGGTAAAACAGCCCGGCGACCAAATAATAATAAAACAGAAAACATGATGCTCAACGGTAACCAGGTGAGGTAAACAGGGCTGGAGTCTACTACCGCAACAGGTGAAATAATGCGTGAAAAAGGAACAATGAATAAACAAATAATTAACGCTATGATAAACGTTCTAACGTTTTTATTCATTTTCACTTTCATAGGCGCTAATTGTCACTGACTGGTCATTTTATGAGTAGGCCGGATAATAGGTTTATTCATAATGTGAAGCAAGTTGGCGGATCAATAAAGCACGCTTATTACGGTGGTTTTAACAATATGAAACTAAACAACCAACAATGAAATGAATTTACAGGAGATGGAGCGTAGAAAAACAAAAACCCCCGCGTAAACGCGAGGGTCTGAAAGTGGTGGAGCTAAGCGGGATCGAACCGCTGACCTCTTGCATGCCATGCAAGCGCTCTCCCAGCTGAGCTATAGCCCCAAATTTTCTTTACGCACCAAATTCACCTGGGATGATGATTTGGTGGAGCTAAGCGGGATCGAACCGCTGACCTCTTGCATGCCATGCAAGCGCTCTCCCAGCTGAGCTATAGCCCCATCGCGTAAAGCGTGTCGTGTTGACGGGCGGCATAATATGAATTCCCTCGCCAGGTGTCAACGGCAAAATCATATGCCTGCAATCAACCGCTGAAAAAGCAAACAACTGGAGAACATTGCGAAGCCACTCGCAGTCAGTAGTTAAACCTGTCACATTTTCTCGTAAAATGATGCTATAACATCAACGCGTAATTACCCCTACTTTGACTCTGGAAATATGATGCTCAAGGAACGAATGACGCCAGAAGAGTTAGCAAAACTCACTGGCTATAGTCGTCAAACCATAAACAAATGGGTGCGAAAAGAAGGCTGGGTGACCACACCCAAACCGGGGGTTCAGGGCGGCAAAGCTCGGCTGGTTCTGATCAATGAGCAGGTTCGGGATTTCATTCGTAATACGCAACGCGCCGGGAGTGACCTCCCCTTCTCTGTTGAACCGGCAAAAGACGCAGCGCTGGAGACGTTACTTCTCACGTTGGCCAAAGAGATGACCCGCCTGGAACAACAACAACTTTCATCACTGCTTTTGCGTGAAGGCATCACAGGATTATTGGCTCGATTAGGGATCCGCGAAAACAATTAATATGAAACTTCCAGATAAAATGACCACCGAGGAGTTAGCGGAATTTCTTGGGGTGGCTAAACAAACGGTGAATCGCTGGATACGTCAGCATAAGTGGTCAACGGAGCGTTTACCGGGCATTAAAGGTGGGCGCGCCAGGCTGATTCATCTGAATAAAGATGTGCGCCTGTTTATCATGAAAACGCCAGGGATGCGCCATCGCATTTCCCCGGCCGTCGCCACCGAGCCGTTACCCTATTACGCCTCGGAAACACTTACTCCTGCCCTGCTACGTATTCTCAATGTCCTGAAAAATTTAACGCCTTATGAGCAGGAGGCTTTGAGTGTATTGCTGGCAAGAGAAGGTATTCACGGGCTTCTGGACAGGCTTCAAATCACGCAGCCTGAAGAGCGATAAGAAAACGGCAGGAAAATCCTGCCGTTTCATTTCATTCTAACGAGGGGGAGCTACTTTACTGCTGGCTTTCACGCTCAGCAATGAAACCCAGCGCTTTATTAATACGCTCAACGCTGCGGGTCTTACCGATAGCGTGGACGGTGACATCTAATGCCGGAGACTGGCCTGCCCCTGTTACCGCTACACGCAATGGCATTCCCACTTTCCCCATGCCCACTTCCAGCTCATCCGCCGTAGCCTGAATTGCCTGGTGAACGTTCTCAGCCGTCCACACATCAATCGCAGCCAGTTTATCGCGGACGACTTCAAGCGGCTGACGTGCAACCGGGCGCAGGTGTTTCTTGGCCGCATCGGCATCAAACTCTGCAAACTCTTCATAGAAGTAACGGCAGGTAGCCGCCATCTCTTTTAAGGTCTTGCAACGCTCGCCAAGCAATTTCACAAGATCTGCAAGCTGCGGACCGTTACGGGTATCTATATTTTCCTGCTCAATGTGCCACTGCAGGTGAGTAGCAACATATTCAGGTGCCAGCGTATTAATATAGTGATGGTTCAACCACTGGAGTTTTTCAGTATTAAAGGCACTCGCTGACTTACTTACCGCGTTCAATGAGAAGAGTTTGATCATCTCTTCACGGCTGAAGATCTCCTGATCGCCACTCGACCAGCCCAGACGAACCAGGTAGTTCAGTAAGGCTTCAGGCAGATAGCCATCATCCCGGTATTGCATCACGCTGACCGCACCGTGACGTTTAGATAACTTTTTGCCGTCATCACCGTTAATCATTGATACATGGGCGTAAACCGGCACCGGCGCGTTCAGCGCTTTCAGAATGTTTATCTGGCGCGGCGTGTTGTTGATATGGTCTTCACCACGAATAACATGTGTGATTTCCATATCCCAGTCATCTACGACCACGCAGAAGTTATAGGTTGGAGAACCATCAGTACGACGAATAATTAAATCGTCCAGTTCCTGGTTGCTGAACTCGATAGGACCGCGGATCTGGTCGTCGAATATCACTGAACCGTCCTGTGGGTTCGCGAAACGCACCACGCAAGGCTCATCATCAGCATGATGCTCGTGGCTGTGGCGGCAGCGCCCGTCATAACGTGGTTTCTCATTATTTGCCATTTGCTCTTCACGCAGGGCGTCGAGACGCTCTTTAGAGCAATAACATTTATAGGCTGTGCCAGCTGCCAGCATTTCATCAATAGCCGCGTCGTAGCGATCAAACCGTTTAGTCTGATAGTAAGGGCCTTCATCCCACTCCAGACTCAGCCAGTTCATCCCATCCATTATGGCTTCGATCGCTTCCGGCGTGGAGCGCTCAAGGTCGGTATCTTCAATACGCAGTACGAACTCACCGCCGTGGTTACGCGCAAAAAGCCAGGAATAAAGGGCAGTACGCGCGCCGCCTACATGCAGATAGCCGGTCGGGCTTGGCGCGAAGCGAGTTTTGATTTTCATGAAATGGCCTTACGTTTGATAAAGATGCCGATAGCCGGCAAATCAGGAAAAATGAAGTCGGCGATATTCTATCACCGTGAGGTGAATCCTCAATGTTGTTGCCACAATCCCGGCTATTCATCTGTATTTTGTATACAAATCAGACAACAAAGACCATTTAAAGCTCGCTTTGACTAATTTTACGACGAACGAACAATTTCTTTAGAAAATGCGTTGACTCATTTTCAACTCTCCCTATAATGCGACTCCACACAGCGGGGGTGATTAGCTCAGCTGGGAGAGCACCTCCCTTACAAGGAGGGGGTCGGCGGTTCGATCCCGTCATCACCCACCAACTACTTATGTAGTCTCCGCCGTGTAGCAAGAAATTGAGAAGTGGGTGATTAGCTCAGCTGGGAGAGCACCTCCCTTACAAGGAGGGGGTCGGCGGTTCGATCCCGTCATCACCCACCACTTTCTCGCCAGCTGGATTTCTTGCAGTAAAATGAAGTACCGAAGTGGGTGATTAGCTCAGCTGGGAGAGCACCTCCCTTACAAGGAGGGGGTCGGCGGTTCGATCCCGTCATCACCCACCACTTCGGGTCGTTAGCTCAGTTGGTAGAGCAGTTGACTTTTAATCAATTGGTCGCAGGTTCGAATCCTGCACGACCCACCAATGTAAAAAAGCGCCCTAAAGGCGCTTTTTTGCTATCTGCGATTTATAAGCTTCGAACCTGAAGCAGTTTCTCTTTAGTCTGCGTTTTTCACGCATCTCAGCGCACATCCTAAGCCATAAACTTTGCCATAATTGTTCTATGCAAAATAAAAATACCAATAAAATCAATGTACAAATTAAGTGACCTTTATCCATAATTTATCCTTAATGTCAGGATATGATTCCCGAACCGCGCCAACGGTGCGTGGCTAAAGAAAAAATATAAATACGTCAATACTCCTCTTTTACGGCAAAGGTATTAATAATGACAACAATCCAAACGACGACATCGTCAGTGACCAGCGGCAGTGGCAGCAGTAGTTCATCTTCTGGTGCCAGCGATATTGCCTCCCAAATAAGCCGCATCACTCAGCAAATCTCCACGCTCACGAAACAGCTGAAAAGTATTTCTGAAGGAACGGGTACGACCGAGCAGAAAAAGACGCAGCAACAGCAAATTCAGGCTCAAATCGATTTGCTACAGACTCAACTGGCCCAACTGCAACATAAGCAGGCAGAGGAAGCACAGAAAAAAGCTGATGAGAAGCAGGCCAAAGTAGAAGGTGTCAACACGCCTTCAACTGACCATCAGATCGATATTTATATCTGAGTAAACAGCGGGTCTTCTGCTCTGGCCTGAGTCAAATACCGGGCCTGTTCCCTCGCCACATCCCACACCGCCTGCGCCGCCCCCGATAATGAGCGATTTTTACGCCGCACCAGCATAATTTTACGTTCTATCTCGGGCATCAGCCGCTTCACGCACAGCTGGCTCCCCTGTGGCAGAGGCAAAGCCAGCGCAGGCATAACACTGACGCCTATTCCCGCCTCGACCATAGGAAACAGGGTAGCCGGGTGTCCAATCTCCTGAACAATCCGCGCGTGAATACCAAAGCGCATCAGCGCCGCATCAATAAGCGGGCGGCTTCCCGAAGCATAGTCCTGTACGACCAGCCTCGCCCCTTCAAGTTCTGACCAGCGCACTCCGGGCTTATCAGCCCAGGCGTGATCGCCCCGGCAGAGGAGAAAAAAGGGTTCAGAGAGGATCTCTTCGCACTCAAGATCGCTCACCGGACCCGGGTCGATAACCATGCCAAAATCGACTTCTCCATGCCGAATGCTTTCCAGCACCCACTGCTGCGGCCGATCGTGAAGCATAAAATCAATTTCAGGATAGCACCTGTTACTTTGGGCAATACACTGCGGGATAAGATGGGCGGAGAGCGTCTGGCTGGCTGCCACACGTACGGTGCCCGTCAGTTGCTGCCCAACACGCCCTGCTTCACGCAACGTGCTATTAAGCTCATCCAGAAGACGCTCCAGACGCGCAGCAAGCTGTTGTCCAGCCTCTGTCAGAATGACCTCGCGGGTGGTTCGGTCGAGCAACCGCACACCCGTCTGGGACTCCAGCTCTTTGACTGAGTGGCTTACCGCAGACTGACTCAGGCCGATAATATCGCCCGCCCGGCTGAAACTGCGGGCCTGCGCTACCGTTACGAAAACGCGCAACTGTTTAAGGGTATAATTCATCTAAAAAATTCATAAATTCATTCAATAAATCAATTTTATTTCTCAAACCAATAAAAGCAAACTATTGGCACTGATTTGCAGGAGTCTTTATGAAACTTTTTCGTATTCTTGATCCCTTCACGCTGACGCTTATCGTAACGGTACTGCTGGCGACTTTTTTACCGGCAAGAGGCGGTTTTGTCCCCTTCTTTGAATGGCTGACTATGGCGGCCATTGCGCTACTCTTTTTTATGCATGGCGCAAAGCTATCCCGCGAGGCGATTATTGCTGGCGGCAGCCACTGGCGATTACACCTCTGGGTCATGTGTAGCACCTTCATCCTCTTCCCGGCCCTGGGCGTGCTTTTCGTCTGGTGGTCACCGGTAAATGTCAGCCAGGAACTTTACACCGGCTTTTTATACCTGTGCATCTTGCCTGCGACCGTCCAGTCAGCCATTGCCTTTACCTCGCTCGCAGGCGGTAATGTCGCGGCGGCGGTCTGCTCCGCTTCCGCATCAAGTCTGCTGGGTATCTTCCTCTCACCGCTGCTGGTAGGACTGCTGATGAATTTGCACGGTGCTGAGGGGAGTTTTGAGCAGGTCGGTAAAATTATGCTGCAACTGCTGCTGCCGTTTGTGCTGGGGCACCTTTCCCGCCCGTGGACGGGAGCATGGGTCGCGCGCAATAAAAAATGGATCTCGAAAACGGATCAGACATCCATTCTGCTGGTGGTCTATTCTGCCTTCAGCGAAGCGGTGGTTAATGGTATCTGGCAGAAGGTGGGCGTGGGATCATTACTGTTTATCGTGGTGGTGAGTATTGTCCTGCTGGCTATCGTTATTGCGGTTAATGTCGTGGTCGCCCGTCGCTGCGGCTTTAACAAAGCCGACGAAATTACTATTGTTTTCTGCGGCTCCAAGAAAAGCCTGGCCAACGGTATCCCGATGGCCAATATCCTCTTCCCTACCTCGGTCATCGGCATGATGGTGTTGCCACTGATGATTTTCCATCAGATCCAGCTGATGGTCTGCGCGGTCCTTGCCCGACGCTATAAGCATCAGGCTGAAAAAACCCAGGCGCAGGAAGTGGCTAAAACCTAATGGCGCTTAAGGGGCTGAACCAGATGCGTCAGCCCCTCGGTTTTAATCACCAGCACCAGTTGCAATAGCTCGCCCAGGTGCCCGGCGGGGAAAGAATCCTTACGGGCAAACCACAACAGATACTCCTCCGGCAAATCAATCAGTCTGCGACCCTGATATTTCCCGAAGGGCATCGGCGTGTTGGCGATTTCAATCAGCTGCGCTTTCTCCACTACTCCCCCAGCAGTCGGATCATCTCCGCCTCATCAATGACCGGAATGCCCAGCTCCTGTGCTTTTGCCAGTTTTGAGCCAGCCGCTTCACCGGCAATCACAAGGTCGGTTTTTTTCGACACGCTCCCCGCAACCTTAGCACCCAATTCAACCAGCCGCGCTTTGGCATCATCGCGGGACATCTGACTCAGGCTACCGGTCAGTACTACGGTCTTGCCGGCAAAGGGACTGTCTATCTCTGCGGCGTTAACGACCACCGGTGCGGGCCAGTGGATACCTTCAGCCAGTAGCTGGCGGATGACGTCGCGGTTACTCTCTTCGGCAAAGAAATTGAACACATGGGCGGCGACCACTTTGCCCACGTCAGGTACTTTTTGCAGGTCTTCCTCCGACGCTGCTTCCAGGGCTTCCAGCGTACCGAAAAAGGCCGCCAGACCTGCTGCTGTCGCCTCACCTACCTCACGTATACCTAAGGCATAGAGGAAACGGGCAAAGGTAGTCGCTTTCGCCTTTTCCAGCGCATTAACCACGTTTTCAGCAGATTTTGGCCCCATACGGTCAAGACCGGTGAGTTTGCCTGCGGTTAAGCGGAAAAGATCGGCTGGCGTGTGGACGTACTCTTTCTCCACCAGTTGATCGATTATTTTGTCGCCCATGCCATCGACATCCATTGCACGGCGGGAAACAAAGTGCTTAAGCGACTCTTTGCGCTGTGCGCCGCAGATGAGACCGCCGGTACAGCGCGTGACCGCTTCACCTTCCACACGCTCAACGTCGGAGCCACAAACCGGGCAATGCGCAGGGAACACAATATCCCGTGTTTCATCGGGGCGCTCAGATTCCACCACATTGACCACCTGTGGAATAACATCACCAGCGCGACGGATCACCACTTTGTCACCAATGCGAAGACCGAGACGGGCAATTTCATCCGCATTATGTAGCGTTGCGTTGCTGACCAGCACACCCGCAACCTGTACCGGTTCGAGGCGGGCGACCGGGGTAATCGCGCCTGTGCGGCCAACCTGAAATTCTACATCGCGCACAAAAGTGGTCTGTTCCTGCGCCGGGAATTTAAAAGCGACGGCCCAGCGCGGGGCTCGCGCCACGAATCCAAGCTGCTCCTGCAACTCCAGCGCATTAACTTTGATGACGACACCGTCGATGTCAAACCCGAGGTGAGGACGGTCGGCTTCCACCTGATGATAAAAATCGAGCACCGCCTCAGGAGAGTCGCACAGACGTATGCGCTCACTGACCGGCAACCCCCATTTTTTGAACTGCTGTAAGCGCTCCAGATGACCACGAGGAAGTCCGCCGCCTTCCAGGATCCCCACCCCATAGCAGAAGAAAGTAAGCGGACGCTTAGCGGTGATCCGCGGGTCAAGCTGACGTAATGATCCGGCGGCGGCGTTACGCGGGTTGGCAAATACTTTTCCCCCGGTACGGCGCGCCTCTTCATTGATTTTTTCGAAGCCCGCCTGGGGTAAAAAGACTTCCCCGCGAACTTCCAGACGGGCGGGGATATTAGCGCCGTGCAGCCTGAGCGGAATGGCACGAATCGTCCTTACATTGGAGGTGATGTCCTCCCCGGTAGTCCCGTCTCCCCGGGTTGCAGCGCGTATCAATACCCCATTCTCGTAAAGAATGCTGACCGCCAGACCATCCAGTTTCAACTCACAGCAGTAAGTCAGGGCATCGGTGTTCTTCAGGCGATCCTGGACGCGTTTATTGAAGGCGAGGAAACTCCCCTCATCAAAAACGTTATCCAGCGACAACATAGGGACTTCATGACGAATCTGGCTAAAAGAGGCCAACGGCGCAGCACCCACGCGCTGCGTCGGTGAATCGGGAGTAATGAGTTCAGGATGCTGCGCTTCAAGTTCGCGCAACCGGACCAGCAGCTTGTCATATTCTGCGTCCGGGATCTCGGGCGTATCCATGACATGATAAAGATATTCATGATGGCGAAGCGTTGTTCGCAGTTCGGTGAGTTGTTGTTCGATTGATTCCATGTCGCACCATCAATATAAAAAACCCCCGACGGGCGGGGGTTTTGGCTGATAACAAAAAGGTCTGGGCTACGCGCGTGATTCTATCACTTCGCGGATCCGGTCCTGATACTCGCGCAATTTCTGCGGCGTCATCATACGACGTTGATCGTCAAGGACCACGCCACCCACTTCATCGGCGATATACTGCGCTGACTGAAGCATAAGTTTGAAGTTCTGCAGTTCATCACCGTAGGAAGGAACCTGCATAAAAATTGTCACGCCCGGCGTAGTAAAATCCGTCATCTCCGGATCAAACGTACCTGGATTCACCATGTTTGCCAGGCTGAATAGTGCAGGGCCGCTTCCATCGGGGCTCAGGTGACGATGAAAAATGCTCATATCACCAAATTTAAAACCAGCCTGCTGGATGCTGTTAAGCAGCAGCTCACCCTGAAGCGCGGTGCCATGATGGGCAGAGACGTTCATAATAATTACCGTCTCTTTGCGCACCGGTTTTTCTGCAACCGGGGCTGGCTCAACAACAGGTTCAGGTTCCGGCTGCGCCACTGGCTCCGGGTGCACTGGCGTAGCAACAGGCTGTGGCGGCGGTGCGACGGGTTGCGGTGCCGCAGTTGGCCTCGCTTCCTGACGGACGGGCTGCTCAACATAAGTCGCTTCAGGCGCAGGTTGCGTGGCAGGCTGCACCGGGCGCTCCTCATGATGCTGGGCAGGCGCAGCGGCGCGAGGTTGCGCGGATGCATACGGCGGCTGGTACTGATGCTGCGGCTGCTGACGAGGCGTCTCCGGCTCGCTGCTGGCTTTCGGGGCAGTATTTACCCGATGAACGCGAACTTCACCCACGCTGTCGTCTTCTTCCTCGACATCCTCGTCGTACTCATCATCATCCTCACGTCTCGACTTCATACGTTTCAGCGGACGGTCACGGAACATTGAAGAACGTTCTTTACGGCTGGTCCAAAAACCATGAACCAGTAGAGCGATTATGGCGATCGCGCCAACAATGATTAATATCAGACGCAAATCCTGCATCATTATATTCTCTGTTGTTCTAACACCTTGCCAACACGGCAAACATTTACTTACTAAGAGTATTTGCCGATTACGTCAAGTGCAAGTGTACACATGCCTTTCACGGCATAAAGATGAACGAAATCGTGCTTTTTGCTGTTTTTTCGAACATTTCCGAACGGGTTTTTTCTCCCGCGAGCAGATAATATAGTCTGCTGATTTCCGGCTGTAATACAAAGGAGTATAGCCAGACTATGGTTTCATCTTCATCCGTCCCCTCGCGCAGCGGTTTTTTTTACTTTTGTCATGGCTGGAAGCTTATCACCCTGCCCGGCATCCGCCGTTTTGTTGTTCTGCCGCTGCTGGTTAACATCGTGTTGATGGGCGCGGCATTTATCTGGCTGTTTACCCGTCTCGATAACTGGATCCCCGCGCTTATGAGCCATGTACCCGACTGGTTACAGTGGTTGAGCTATTTGCTATGGCCTGTTGTTGTGCTCTCCATTTTGCTGGTGTTCAGCTACTTTTTCTCCACCATTGCGAACTGGATAGCCGCGCCTTTTAATGGGCTGTTAGCTGAACAGTTAGAAGCACGCTTAACGGGAGCAACGCCGCCTGATGCAGGCATTGGCGCTATCCTTAAAGATGTCCCGCGCATTATGAAGCGTGAGTGGCAAAAACTTGCCTGGTATTTACCTCGCGCCGTTGTGCTTTTGCTGCTCTATTTTATTCCGGGCATCGGCCAGACGGTGGCGCCGGTGGTGTGGTTTCTGTTCAGCGCATGGATGCTGGCGATACAGTATTGTGATTATCCTTTTGATAATCATAAAGTGCCGTTTAAAACGATGCGTGCATCCTTACGCACCCGCAAAGGGACAAATTTACAGTTCGGGGCGATTACCAGCCTGTTCACACTGATCCCGGTACTGAACCTCGTTGTAATGCCCGTAGCGGTCTGTGGCGCAACCGCGATGTGGGTAGACTGTTATCGGGAAAAAAATGCACTCTGGCGCTAAGGGCGTTATTCCCGTTCTTATTCCATACTGATTGCCATTATTTCACCTCAGCATATAGATATGCGATTTCCTTACTTCCGCCCGTGCGGTAAGTGGGTATGCTGGGGTGGTTCCCAAATTTCATACAGTTAAGGACAGGCCATGAGTAAGATTTTTGAAGATAACTCGCTGACTATCGGTCATACGCCGCTGGTTCGACTGAACCGTATCGGTAATGGACGCATCCTGGCAAAGGTCGAATCCCGTAACCCGAGCTTCAGCGTGAAATGCCGTATTGGTGCCAATATGATTTGGGATGCCGAAAAACGTGGCGTGCTGAAACCGGGTATTGAACTGGTTGAACCAACCAGTGGTAATACGGGGATCGCTCTGGCCTATGTCGCCGCAGCGCGTGGTTATAAGCTGACGCTGACGATGCCGGAGACCATGAGTATTGAACGTCGTAAGCTCTTAAAGGCGCTTGGCGCTAACCTCGTGCTTACCGAAGGCGCGAAAGGCATGAAAGGGGCGATCCAGAAGGCGGAAGAGATTGTTGCCAGCGATCCATCAAAATTTTTACTGCTTCAGCAGTTCAGTAATCCGGCCAACCCGGAAATTCATGAAAAAACCACGGGTCCGGAGATTTGGGAAGACACTGATGGTCAGGTGGATGTATTTATCTCTGGTGTAGGCACCGGCGGTACGCTGACGGGCGTCTCCCGCTATATTAAAGGGACTAAAGGTAAAGCCGACCTCATTACCGTTGCGGTTGAACCCACGGACTCTCCGGTCATTGCTCAGGCACTGGCTGGCGAAGAGATCAAACCCGGTCCGCATAAAATTCAGGGCATTGGTGCGGGTTTCATTCCCGGTAACCTTGATTTGAAATTGATTGATAAAGTGGTTGCCATTACCAACGAAGAAGCCATCGACACCGCGCGTCGTCTTATGGAAGAAGAAGGCATTCTGGCAGGTATCTCTTCCGGTGCTGCCGTGGCCGCCGCGCTGAAACTTCAGGAAGACGAAACCTTTACCAATAAGAATATAGTGGTTATCCTTCCTTCCTCGGGTGAGCGCTATTTAAGCACCGCGTTATTTGCCGATCTGTTTACTGAGAAAGAACTGCAACAGTAATGCCAGATTGTAACAAACGCACAAAAAAGCACCCAATGAGGTGCTTTTTTGTGGCGCACATCAAACTTTCACTCCTCCTGCCATTGCTTCGACCACGCGGGTCTGGTATTTAACCATCACATTTATTTTGATGCGCGAAATTAATCGGTTTCTGATTTCACGAAGCTGAATCGATTTTATGATTTGGTTCAACTCTCGCTTTCGCTGCATAATGTTTAATGACGTTTAAGACGTTGTTCGCCAGAAGCGCCAGCATCACACTATGCGTTAATGACGCCTGTGGCTTACGAGTCGTATCTTATACGCCGGCGCTAACGATACAGGCTAAAGTCGAACCGCCAGGCTAGACTTTAGTTCCACAACACTAAACCTATAAGTTGGGGAAATACAATGTTCCAGCAAGAAGTTACCATTACCGCTCCGAACGGTCTGCACACCCGCCCTGCTGCTCAGTTTGTTAAAGAAGCTAAAGGCTTCACTTCTGAGATCACTGTGACTTCCAACGGCAAAAGCGCCAGCGCGAAAAGCCTGTTTAAACTGCAAACTCTGGGTCTGACTCAAGGTACTGTTGTTACCTTGACCGCAGAAGGTGAAGACGAGCAAAAAGCAGTTGAGCATCTGGTCAAACTGATGGCAGAGCTCGAGTAAGTTTACGGGTTCTTTTAAAGATCAGTCACAAGTAAGGTAGGGTTATGATTTCAGGCATTTTAGCATCCCCGGGTATCGCTTTTGGCAAAGCATTGCTGCTGAAAGAAGACGAGATCGTCATTGACCGGAAGAAAATTTCTGCCGATAAGGCTTCCCAGGAAACTGAACGTTTTTTGAGTGGCCGTGCGAAGGCATCTGCGCAGCTCGAAGCGATTAAGACGAAAGCTGGCGAAACGTTCGGTGAAGAAAAAGAAGCCATCTTCGAAGGCCACATTATGTTGCTCGAAGATGAGGAGCTTGAGCAGGAAATCATAGCCCTGATTAACGATAAGCATATGACGGCAGACGCTGCTGCTCACGAAGTTATCGAAGGTCAGGCCACTGCCCTTGAAGAGCTGGACGACGAATACCTTAAAGAACGTGCGGCTGACGTGCGTGACATCGGTAAACGTTTGCTGCGTAACATACTGGGTATGCCGATCATTGACCTGAGTTCTATTCAGGATGAAGTGATTCTGGTTGCCGCTGACCTGACGCCATCTGAAACTGCGCAGCTGAACCTGAATAAGGTCCTCGGTTTCATTACTGATATGGGTGGTCGTACATCACACACCTCTATCATGGCACGTTCACTGGAACTGCCAGCGATTGTGGGCACCGGCAGCGTTACCTCTCAGGTGAAAAACGGCGACTATCTGATTCTCGATGCGGTTAACAACAACGTCTATGTTAATCCGTCAGATGAAGAGATTGAGACCCTGCGCAGCGCGCAGGCTCAGGTTGCTGAAGAAAAAGCTGAACTGGCTAAACTCAAAGATCTTCCGGCTATCACCCTTGACGGCCATCAGGTTGAAGTCTGTGCCAACATCGGTACCGTGCGCGATGTCGCAGGTGCAGAGCGTAATGGCGCAGAAGGTGTTGGCCTGTATCGTACCGAATTCCTGTTCATGGACCGCGACTCTCTTCCGACTGAAGAAGAGCAGTTTGCCGCGTACAAAGCGGTTGCTGAAGCCTGTGGCTCTCAGGCCGTGATTGTCCGTACCATGGACATTGGCGGCGATAAAGAGCTGCCGTACATGAACTTCCCGAAAGAAGAGAACCCATTCCTGGGATGGCGCGCGGTGCGAATCGCCATGGATCGCAAAGAGATCCTGCGTGACCAGGTTCGCGCCATTCTGCGTGCCTCTGCTTTCGGTAAACTGCGCATCATGTTCCCGATGATCATCTCTGTTGAAGAAGTGCGTGCACTGAAAAAAGAGATTGAGATTTACAAGCAGGAACTGCGTGACGAAGGTAAAGCCTTTGATGAGACCATTGAGATTGGCGTTATGGTGGAAACACCTGCAGCGGCAACCATTGCTCGTCATCTGGCCAAAGAAGTTGATTTCTTTAGTATCGGAACCAATGATTTAACCCAGTACACCCTGGCAGTTGACCGCGGTAATGATATGATTTCACATCTTTACCAGCCGATGTCACCGTCTGTCCTCACCCTCATCAAGCAAGTTATTGATGCATCTCATGCCGAAGGCAAGTGGACAGGTATGTGTGGTGAGCTTGCAGGCGACGAACGTGCTACACTTCTGTTGCTGGGGATGGGTCTGGATGAATTCAGTATGAGTGCCATTTCTATCCCGCGCATTAAGAAGATTATTCGCAACACGAACTTCGAAGATGCGAAGGTTTTAGCAGAGCAGGCTCTTGCTCAACCGACAACGGACGAGTTAATGACGCTGGTTAACAAGTTCATTGAAGAAAAAACAATCTGCTAATCCACGAGATGCGGCCCAAATTACTGCTTAGGAGAAGATCATGGGTTTGTTCGATAAATTGAAATCTCTGGTTTCTGACGATAAGAAAGACACTGGAACTATTGAGATTATTGCTCCGCTTTCCGGCGAAATCGTCAACATTGAAGATGTACCGGATGTTGTTTTTGCTGAGAAAATTGTTGGTGATGGCATTGCTATCAAACCAACCGGGAACAAAATGGTAGCTCCGGTTGACGGTACTATCGGTAAAATTTTTGAAACCAACCATGCCTTCTCTATCGAATCCGATAGCGGCATCGAACTCTTTGTTCACTTCGGTATTGATACCGTGGAACTGAAAGGCGAAGGTTTCAAACGCATCGCGGAAGAAGGCCAGCGCGTTAAAGTTGGCGATCCGGTCATTGAATTTGATCTGCCACTGCTGGAAGAGAAAGCCAAGTCTACCCTGACGCCGGTTGTGATTTCCAACATGGATGAAATCAAAGAACTGATCAAACTTACCGGTAGCGTGACCGTGGGTGAAACCCCGGTTATCCGCATCAAGAAGTAATTCTTCGCGGTAAAGAAAATGGCGCCTGATGGCGCCATTTTTGTTTGTCAGGCAGGAAGAATCAACTCGTCATACCCTTTTTCCAGCGTGTAACTCATCACCTCTGTTACACGGTCGCCAGCGCCATATATCGCCCCGGCAAGCGGCTTACCTTTCACAATGTTGCTCACGAGCTCAGAGCAAAAGAGATCGCCCGTTCCTTTTAGATCGGTCGCAATACGCGGGTGGGCGCTAATTTCAACCGAGTCTGCCGTCACCAGTACCACATGAATACTGTTATCATCGGACACCACGGGTGCGCTGGTTATGGCGACCCACCTGAGCGAGTCGGAAAGTAAGCCTTTTGCCGCCGCGACGGCGCTGTCGATATCACGACATGGTTTACCGCTCAGGATCTCAAGCTCGAAGACGTTCGGTGTAATCCCCTGCGCCAGCGGCAGCAAATAGTCGCAATACGCCGCCGGGATGTCCGGTTTTACGTAGATCCCACTGTCCGTATCACCAATGACCGGATCCACCATGATCAGTAAATCCGGGTGCTTTTCTTTTAGCGCCGTAAGCCATTTCGCCAGAATCGCAATCTGGCTGGCGCTGCCCATATAACCGGTGGTCACCGCTTTAAGCTCACGCATAACATCGCGCTCTTCAAGAGCCTGTAAATAGCCGGTAAACCAGTCGTCAGGGATGATACCGCCATAGAAGGTGTCATAATGTGGTGTGTTACTGAACAAGACGGTGGGTACGGCAGTGACGTTTAAACGATGCTGACGAATGTTGGGTACCGCAATACTGTTACCCACGCTGCCATAAACCACCTGCGACTGCACGGCGACGATATCGGTCTGCTGTGCCCGGGTTTTATCCCTGAAAAGAATCATTTCCATAATTAAATTCCCGCTCCCTGAGAGTAACTTTCTTCACCAAATACGCCGGTGGAGAGGTAGCGATCTCCACGATCGCAAATTATCGCGACCACCAAGGCACCTGGGTTTGCCCTGGCTATCTGTATCGCACCTGCCACCGCCCCGCCGGAACTGACGCCGCAGAAAATGCCTTCCCGCACCGCCAGTGCACGCATGGTATTTTCCGCATCATGCTGGTGAATATCCAGCACCTCATCCACGAGGTTCGCATTAAAAATACCGGGCATATATTCCGCAGGCCAGCGCCGAATGCCTGGAATACTACTCCCCTCCTGCGGCTGCAGGCCAACAATCGTGACCTTTTTTTCTTGTTCTCTGAGGAAGCGAGAGACGCCGGTAATGGTACCGGTGGTGCCCATACTGGAGACAAAATGCGATATCCCACCCGCCGTTTGCTGCCAGATCTCAGGTCCGGTGGTGGTGTAGTGGGCGTAAGGGTTGTCAGGATTATTAAACTGATCCAGTAGCTTGCCTTCGCCACGCCCGGCCATCTCCAGCGCCAGGTCACGCGCCCCTTCCATGCCCTGCTCCCTGGAGACCAGAACCAGCTCGGCGCCGTAGGCACGCATAGCCGCGCGGCGCTCCTGGCTCATGTTGTCGGGCATTAACAGCTTCATGCGGTAGCCTTTCAGCGCCGCAATCATCGCCAGCGCAATACCAGTGTTACCACTGGTCGCTTCGATGAGCACATCGCCGGGTTTTATTTCCCCGCGCTTTTCCGCCTCGACAATCATCGATAACGCCGCTCTGTCTTTTACTGAACCCGCCGGATTATTGCCTTCCAGTTTGACCCAGATTTCGCTGCCGTTATCCGGCGTCAGGCGCTGTAATTTCACCAGCGGCGTATTACCGATGGTCTGTTCTAATGTGTTATTCACTGACCCTGTCCAATAAAAAAGCCCGGTCGCGTATTCGCTTACCGGGCCTACGGATAAGTGCATTCTGATGCCCTCACCCCTTCCCTCTCCCACCGGGAGAAGGCGCAAACACTAAACACAGCCAGGGCTGTTTTGCATTTACCGCGTAGGCCGGGTAAGCGCAGCGCCACCCGGCAACCATTTCTGATGGCAATAACCTATCAGGCAGATTGTGCGAGAGCAAGTTCCACGCTCTCTTCTATACGCGTATTACCGTGGTACAAACGGGCATTCTGCAACCCCACAAAAAGACGATCGCCACGCTCTGGTGCATCATCCCCCGTGAGTACCACGCTTAACGGCTCGTCGTGCCAGCCCAGGGGTTGTACCACCAGCTGGGTGTAATGACCTTTAGGCGTCGCTTCCAGCACCTGCACAGGCAGCGGTGAATCGAGGCTGGTACGGCGACTGATATCCACTTCCCACGGGCGTAAAAACAGGTCGACTTCTCCCTGATGGTCCGGGGTATATCCCAGCGGCCAGCGGTGCGCGCCCACGTGGAATTGTCCGCCGCTGATGGTGCCTTTGAGCCGGTTAACTTCACCCATAAATTCCAGTACAAAACGGGTAGCAGGCTCGCGCCAAACCTGATTTGGCGCATCGGCCTGCTCAATATTGCCCTGGCTCATGACCACCACCCTGTCGGCAACTTCCATCGCCTCTTCCTGATCGTGGGTGACGAACACGCTGGTAAACTTTAATTCCTCATGCAGCTGTCGCAGCCAGCGACGAAGCTCTTTACGCACCTGCGCATCCAGGGCGCCGAAGGGTTCATCAAGCAGCAGGATCTGCGGCTCGACCGCCAGCGCACGGGCCAGCGCCACACGCTGCTTCTGCCCTCCGGAGAGCTGAGCGGGGAAACGATCGGCAAGGTGGGCCAGTTGAACCATTTCCAGCAGCTTCGTCACTTTCGCTTTGATCGCGGCGGCGTTCGGACGCTCGCGTTTAGGCAATACGGTTAAGCCGAAAGCGATATTGTCGAACACGGTCATGTGGCGGAACAGCGCGTAATGCTGGAACACAAAACCCACTTTGCGTTCACGGGCATGAATACGGCTCACATCGGTACCGTGAAAGCGAATACGCCCGCTGGTCTGATGCTCAAGGCCCGCAATAATGCGCAGCAGCGTCGTTTTCCCTGACCCGGACGGTCCCAGCAGCGCGACCATTTGCCCGGTAGGAATATCCAGCGAGATATCATTCAGCACCTGGGTGCGACCAAACGACTTCTTAATATTGGCAATCTCAATGCTCATGATTTTCCTCCTGCCGCGCGCGTTTTTCCTGATTCTCTAAACGCCACTGCACTGCACTTTTTAAAAACAACGTCAGAATAGCCATTAATGTCAGCAGGGCCGCCGCCGTAAAGGAGCCGACCGTATTGTAATCCTGCTCCAGCAGTTCAATCTGTAATGGTAAAGAGAGTGTTTCGCCACGGATAGAGCCCGAAACGACCGATACCGCGCCGAACTCACCGATAGCACGCGCATTGGTGAGTACCACGCCGTAGAGCAGCGCCCAACGGATATTGGGTAGCGTCACGCGTTTAAACATCTGCCAGCCGGACGCGCCTAACAGGACCGCAGCTTCATCTTCCTGACTTCCCTGGCTCAGCATGACCGGCACCAGTTCACGAACCACAAACGGGCAGGTGACAAAAATGGTCACCAGTACCATGCCCGGCCAGGCGAACATAATCTGAAGATTGTGCGCATCAAGCCAGGGGCCCAGCGGGCCATTAGAACCGTAAAACAGCAGGTATACCAGCCCGGCCACGACCGGCGAGACGGCAAAGGGAATGTCGAGCAACGTGAGCAGTAGCTGACGGCCCGGAAAATCAAAACGCGTCACCAGCCAGGCCAGTAAGGTGCCAAACACCAGGTTAACCGGCACCGAAATCAGCGCTATCAGCACCGTGAGCCAGATAGCGTGCAGCATGTCAGGATCGGTCAGGTTTTCTAACACCGGGGCCAGTCCCTTACTAAACGCCTGCACAAAGATATAGATCATTGGCACCACCAGAATAAACGCGGAGACCGCAATCCCGGTGCCAATCAGAAACCATTTCCCCCAGTTAATACGGGGCGCATCATAGCGTTTCAATTCAGTTACATCCGCCATTAGTGACCTACCACACGTCGACCAAAACGACTCTGGAGCGTATTGATGGAGAACAGCAGCAGCAGCGATGCCGCGAGGATCACCGAGGCGATGGCGCTCGCCGCCGGGTAATCAAACTCCTGCAGGCGTACAAAAATCATCAGCGAGGTCACTTCTGTTTTCCAGGCAATATTGCCGGCAATAAAAATCACCGCCCCGAACTCCCCCAGACTACGGGTAAAGGAGAGCGCCACTCCCGCCAGCAGGGCAGGCGAAAGTTCAGGTAATACTACTTTACGAAAGCTCTGCCAGCGCGTGGCACCCAGTGTCTCAGCCGCCTCTTCGTACTCCGGACCAAGCTCCTCCAGGACGGGCTGCACGGTACGCACCACAAACGGAATGCTGGTGAATGCCATCGCCACGGCAATACCAAGCCAGGTATAGGTGACTTTAATATCGAGCATCGCCAGCCACTGACCATAGAAGCCATTTACCGAGAACAATGACGCCAGCGTCAGGCCCGCGACTGCCGTAGGCAGGGCAAAGGGCAGATCCATCAACGCATCCAGCAGGGTTCGGCCAGGGAAGCGGTAACGGGTCAAAATCCACGCCATCAGCAGGCCGAACACGCCATTGAACAGGGAGGCGACAAAAGCCGAGAGTAGCGTGACTTTATAGGCCGCGACCACCTGAGGATTGGTGATGACCTCCCAGTACTGTGCCCAGCTCATCTCAGAGAGCTGCATTACCAGCGCGCTCAGTGGTAACAGCAAAATCAGGCAGACGAACAACAGGCTGGTTCCCAGACTCAGGGTGAAGCCTGGCAGCACACGTCTGGAAGAAATCGCAAACATTACTTACGCCCCGCCGCCAGCAGTTTGTCTAACTCACCACCGCTATTGAAGTGCGTTTTCATTACTTCAGGCCAGCTGCCGAACTTGTCTTCCACGCGGAAGAGCTCGGTCTGTGGGAATTTATCTTTCAGTTTGCCCATCACGTCAGGGTTGTTCACGCGGTAGTAATAATCAGTAATGATGGTTTGCGCCTGCGGGCTATAGAGATAATTCAGGTACGCCTTCGCAGCCTTCTCAGTCCCGTTCGCCGCGACGTTTTTATCCACCCACGCCACCGGGAATTCTGCCAGAACGTTGGTCTTTGGAATGACCACTTCGAAGCCCTGCGCTTCATACTGCTTGCGAATGTTGTTCACTTCCGATTCAAAGCTTATCAACACATCACCCAGACCGCGCTCGGCGAAAGTCGTGGTCGCGCCACGGCCGCCGGTATCAAAAACCTCCACGTTTTTCAGGAACTGGGTCATGAACTGTTCGGTTTTGGTTTTATCGCCGCCGTCCGCTTTATCAGCCGCGCCCCATGCCGCCAGATAGGTATAACGGGCGTTACCGGACGTTTTCGGGTTCGGGAAGATCAGTTTCACATCAGAACGAACCAGGTCGCTCCAGTCATGAATGTTTTTTGGGTTGCCCTTACGCACCAGGAAGCCCATGGTGGAGTAGAAAGGCGAGCTGTTATTGGGCAGGCGGCTCTGCCAGTTCGCAGGAATGAGGTTGCCTTTGTCATGCAGGATCTGGACGTCAGTGACCTGATTGTAGGTCACCACATCAGCTTTCAAACCTTGCAAAATAGCCAGTGCCTGCTTGGAAGAACCAGCATGGGATTGTTTAATCGTCAACGCGTCACCACTGTTATCTTTTGCCCACTGCTGTTCGAACGGTGGATTCAGGGCGGCGAACAGCTCACGGGAAACATCATAAGAACTGTTTAACAACTCCGTTGCCTGCACCTGTGTAACCACCAGCGCCATTGCTGCCAGCGTCAGGTATCCTTTTTTCACTACATTAACGGCCATTGCGCACCCTTATTCGATGATGACGATTTGGCCTTCAGTTTATTTATATCGAGTGTGAAACCAGTAACGGTTTTATATACCGTTTGGTGCTTTGGAAGTTGAAAAGGGAATAAGCATTATGGGGTAGATGAGCGGGTGCCAGGCTGCCCACGCTTCACGCAGGCACCCCCTAACGAAACGTCTTTACAAGGCCAGCAGGCGTTCTACTGACGGCGCAAAATAGTAGCCGCCGGTGACAGGCCTGGTAAAGCGCAACATCGCGTCATGCTTACCATCAGCGTCGCCGAACATGCTCAGCAACTGCTGTTCAATGTTATACAGACGCGCGCAATAGGCACAAAAATAGAGACCATGTACACCGCTTGCAGTGCCATAGGGCAGGCTCTGGCGGACAATCTTCAGCCCCTTGCCCGCTTCTTTCAGATCAACACGGCTCAGGTGTGACGTAACCGGACGGGCATCGCCATCAATCTCTTCATTCGCGATTTTGGTGCGACCCATCATCATCTCCTGGTCACCCACGCTCATGCGGTTAAGCTGTTTGAGGTTGTGCTCCCAACGCTGCACCAGCACATAGCTGCCGCCAGCATCTACCCCCTCTTTGATGACGGCAACATCACGGCGTTTTTCATCACCTGTTGGGTTTTCGGTGCCGTCCACGAAACCGCTTAAATCTCTCTCCTCCACCCAACGAAAACCGTGGGTCTCTTCTTTTACTTCCAGTACCTCACCGAAGGCATTCAGGGCTGCCTGCGCGATGGAGAAGTTGATGTCATGACGTAGGGAGAGAATATGAATAAGTACGTCATGTTGCGTGGCAGGAGCCAGCCCTTTGCCGAGTGGGGCGAAATCTTTAAGTTCTTCCGCCCCTTCGTCTGCACTCAGTTTGCGCCAGAGGGTATTGCCAAACGCAATAACCGCACCGGCAGCAGCGTCCGGGTAAGCAGCTTCAAGGGTAGCCAGTTTATCAATAAATATTTTACAGCCTTCACGCAGTGCATCCATGCTGCCCACGACACTGGCTTCAATCCAGATTGCCGCACGGCAATGTTCCGGCAATATGCCGCTTTGAACCTGAGACATCGCTCCTCCTGAAAAAAAGATGCCACGCAACCGTGGCATTGTTGGGGTTATTGTACCCGTTTTTCTTCCAGGAGCGGAACCGCAGACTGCACTAGCGGTGCCAGATAATCTTGTGCAATTTCCAGGATTTAAGCGCATCGTCAGGCGGCATAAGCCCATCCGGACCGCTCCATTCTCCAGTAAAGATAAAGCTAATATGCTGACTTTCAGGCGCTTTGCACGCCACGCCCTTGGCGTCATCGCCCGTCGCGGCCGTACACTGGCCAAAGGCCTTATCGTAAAGCGCACTAAACGGTGTACCGATTTTGACACCTTTTTCCGTTTCAATGCTGCTGTCGAGCACATCTACCTGGCTTACCGTGCCATTTTCTCCGTTGACGACCAGCGCAACATTGTCATCTTTAAGCGCCTCGAAATAGCGAATGATATTGCCTTTATCGCTCTTCATACCGCTTCGCAGGTGATAATCACCACCGAGAGCCTCGTTAATGGCTTTTTCATCAAGCGCGGTGCTGGCTGTAATGCCGCCGACTCCCTGCTCACTCACTTCGGTTGATGAACCAAACCAGGTCCACGGATTGGCCGCCGACCAGTTGATAGAAGAGAGGGTAGAACAGCCTGATACCACCAGCGCCAGGGCGCACACGCTTAAACGAAGGGACTTCATCGTAACTTCCTTTCAAGTTTTCTCATCGGCAATTGGAGTACCGGAAATGCAAAAAGTGCCCGTTATTACTCATCCTTACGGAAACAGGCATGAAAACGGGTATTAGTGAGTAACCAGCTAAGGGCAACCAGATCCACCACCACCAGAGCGAGGCCAACGCCACTCAGCGCTTCACCACGCAGCCAGAATAAAGGTTGCCAGAGGAGTAAGGCGACTTGTGCGAGGATCAGCAGTGGACGCAACGCATGCCAGAAACGAGGAAAACTCTGCCGTCGGCCACAAACGAGAAAGGTGAGCACCGCAGGAACGCCGGGGAGCAACCCCCACCAGAACGCATCGTGATCGGGATAAAACAGCGTGAGCAGTGCATCCCCCTGCCCACGAGAGGCACCCGCCATCACAAACAGCACCCAGGTTCTCGCCTGAAGAAGCAAAACACACCAGAACAAAAACGGCAGTCGCAGACAACCGTGCGCATCGTAGTCAGCAGGGGAAAACTCAATACTCTTCATCTTCGATCAAGCGCTTACCTAAACTCAGTGAATCCGTATGCTCATAGCCGAGCCGTTCATACATGCCGAGAACCACATCATTATCTTCACGCACCATGATGTTAATTTTCGGGCAACCTCGGGCAATGAGTTTTTTCTCAAGGCGGCTTAACAGGGCATTGGCAATGCCCCGTCCACGAAATTCTGGATGCACGCCAAGATAGTAGGCCGAGCCGCGATGACCATCGTAGCCGCCCATTACCGTACCCACGACTTCGCCGTTCACCTCAGCGACCAGAAAAAGCGTGACGTCGTGGTTAATTTTGCGTTCGATGTCCATTTCCGGATCGTTCCAGGGACGCAGCAGTTCGCAGCGCTCCCACAGGGTCACGACCTCTTCAAAGTCCTGCTGGCGAAAAACGCGTATCTCCATGGTTTGCTTGCCCCTTTTAAACGATAGTGCTGATGATTATGGCGCGTACGCACGCCGCCGCCAATATCCGGCGAAAATGAGACGGGGAAATGGCATACTGTCACTCTGTCATGCATTGAAATGAAAAGTAAAACTTTTCTCACGACGGAATGTCGTAACGGCCAGGACGATACGATATAACACCAGGGACTATGGATAATAAGACTGACCGTATGAGCACTTCAAAACCGTTAAAAATATTCACCTCGCGCCGTCAGATCCTCAAAGCCGGTCTTGCCGCTTTGACGCTGACAGGCATGTCGCGAGCCATCGCAAAAGAAGAAAGCACGTTAAAAACCAGCAACGGCCATACCCCGGTGAGGACGAAAAAGGCGGGCGGAAAACGCATCGTTATGCTCGATCCCGGTCACGGCGGTATTGATACGGGTGCCATTGGCGGTAACGGTTCGAAAGAGAAACATGTCGTGCTCGCCATTGCTAAAAATGTTCGAACCATTCTCAGAAATCATGGGATTGATGCGCGACTTACCCGCAGCGGAGATACCTTTATCCCCCTGTATGATCGTGTGGAAATTGCCCACCAGCACGGTGCTGACCTGTTTATGTCGATACATGCCGATGGTTTTACCAACCCCAGTGCAGCCGGCGCATCGGTCTTTGCGTTATCAAACCGTGGGGCCAGTAGTGCAATGGCGAAATACCTCTCCGATCGTGAAAACGCCGCCGACGATGTGGCAGGTAAAAAAGCCAAGGATAAAGACCACCTTCTCCAGCAGGTGCTGTTTGATCTCGTCCAGACGGATACCATCAAAAACAGCCTGACGCTGGGTTCACATATTCTGCGACAGATCAAACCTGTCCATCGCCTGCACAGCCGTAACACCGAGCAGGCTGCGTTTGTGGTGCTAAAATCTCCTTCAATTCCTTCCGTACTGGTAGAGACCTCCTTTATTACCAATCCGCAGGAAGAGAAGCTGCTTGGCACAACGGCCTTCCGGCAGAAAATTGCCAGTGCCATTGCCTCCGGTGTGATCAGTTATTTTAACTGGTTTGATAATCATAAAGCCCACTCGACGAAACGCTGATGACTCTACCCGATACCCGTGATGTTAAGGCCTTCCTGCTCAACCTGCAGGATGCGATTTGCCAGCAGCTCTCTGCGCTTGATGGCACTGCTTTTAGCGAGGACAACTGGCAACGTGACGCTGGCGGCGGCGGACGTAGTCGGGTGCTGCGTGACGGAGGCATCTTTGAGCAAGCGGGGGTCAATTTTTCCCACGTCACCGGGACGGCAATGCCTGCCTCCGCGACTGCGCATCGGCCTGAGCTCGCCGGACGCAGTTTTGAGGCGATGGGGGTGTCGCTGGTAGTGCATCCGCGCAATCCTTACGTTCCGACCAGCCACGCTAACGTGCGTTTTTTCATCGCCGAAAAGCCGGACGCTGACCCGGTCTGGTGGTTTGGCGGCGGGTTTGATATGACCCCTTTCTACGGTTTTGAGGAGGATGCCGTTCACTGGCACCAGACTGCTCACGACCTGTGTCAGCCATTTGGTGAAGATGTCTACCCGCGCTATAAAAAATGGTGTGACGACTACTTTCATCTCAAACATCGCAACGAGCAGCGCGGCATTGGCGGCCTGTTTTTTGACGATCTTAATACGCCGGATTTCGACACCTGCTTTGCCTTTATGCAAGCGGTAGGCAGAGGTTATACCGAGGCGTATCTGCCGATCGTTGAACGGCGCAGCGCCCTCGCTTACGGTGAGCGTGAGCGGGCCTTCCAGCTCTATCGCCGTGGTCGTTATGTGGAGTTCAATCTGGTGTGGGATCGCGGCACGCTCTTTGGCCTGCAAACCGGTGGACGCACGGAATCAATTTTAATGTCGATGCCCCCGCTGGTTCGCTGGGAATATAACTACCAGCCTGAAGAAGGCAGCGCGGAGGCGGCATTACGCGAGTTTATTCAGGTGAGAGAGTGGATTTAAGCTGATAAATCGGCAACGCATGCTGCCTGTCATCTTCTCCACCGCTTGCCTGATCGGTGTCTCCTGATGCTTTCGGGCAATCACTCCCCCTTCTGAAACGGGACATAACAATATGGATGACCGTATTCCCTGTAAGAATCCACAGTGCGCAAACCGCATCCTGCCCGCAACGGCAGACCGAACGGAGGGGTTTTGCATGCCCTGCGTCAATGCGCGCAAGCGACAGGAGCATGACGACTTTATCAGGAAAAACAGAAAAACCGTAGACGTCTTCGCCGGGACAGAGGATCCGGTTGAATGGTTAAAACGGGTTCATACGCCCAGAGAACCCGATCCATTGATACTCTGGACCCCCTGCCCGGTTCCTACCGATGTGCTTTACAGGCGTCTTAGTGCCAGCGAGCGTCGCCGTATGGCGGAATATGCTGAGACATTGTTTGCCGCCGGATCGCATGAGATCGCGCAAGAGATTTGTACTTGTCTGGCCGCATTCACTGACGTCAGGCTGGATGTCTGCTTACGCGCATGGCTGCATCAGGGCGAGCCTGATTTTTATTCGGCCCTGCCTTTTCACCGCGCGCCGCCAGATGTGCGTGATACCCTTTTACAGCGGGTGGAACATGATGAGAAAAACCGTAACGGGTTGCTTATCATCCTGGCCTGGATTGGTGACGATGTTGTCGTCGAACAGTTTACACGCTGGCGTCAGACGCCACCGGCATGGTGCCGTTCACTTCATGTCCCCCCTCATCACTATGCGCATCAGGCGGGCTGGGAGCTGACCGTGGAAGGCCGTCGACGGGACCTTTATTTTCAGCACTGTTTCCATCTGGTCAAACACGCGCCTGCTCAACCCGCGGTGTTCCGGGCCGTCACGGGTTCCGGCGTGGACTGCCCACATTGTGCTACGCCGCTGACTACCCTTTTTGACGTTACCCCTGAGCTTATTGGTATCAGCGCCGGGTGCTGGTCTGGTCATATTCGCATTCTGACCTGCGAGTGCTGTACGGCATATGAAACCGTCTTTGCCAGGGCTGATGCTGGCGAAGCTCCGCAATGGCTTACGCAAAACAGATGCTCTACGCTTGCGGTTGAGCACGCCACCGACTGGGTAAAACTGCCATCGGAAGGGTTGCACCTCGGTGAAGCCCGTTTGCCTCTGTTCGCCGCGGATCAATTTTTACCGACAACGTTCTCGCAACTCGGCGGGCATCCTACCTGGATACAGGATGCGGAATATCCTCCATGCCCTGAATGCGCGCAGACAATGATGTTTCTTGCTCAGATAAGTTATGAGGATCTTGATGATTGCGCGGAAGGGATGCTTTACGGGTTTATCTGTCCGGAGTGCCGCACAACGGCAACCTCGTATCAGCAAACATAAAACCTGATGCTCAGAGCCTGCTCCTTCAGGCTCTGAGGCTTCTTTAAGGGACAGCCTTTTACAGCGGCTGCGTCTGCGCTTCGACCACGGCCAGCGCCACCATATTCACGATACGTCTCACCGACGCAATGGGTGTCAGCACGTGAACGGGCTTCGCAACGCCCATCAGTACCGGCCCGACGGTCACCCCTTCCGAGCTGGAGACGCGTAGTAAGTTGTAACTAATACGCGCGGCTTCTACGTTCGGCATGATGAGGATATTGGCAGAGCCCTTAAGCGGGCTGTCAGGCATCCTCTCCTGACGAATACTCTCTTCCAGCGCCGCATCGCCGTGCATTTCACCATCAATCATCAGTTCCGGCGCCCGCTCGCGTACCCGGGCCAGGGTTTCCCGCATTTTGACTGCCGCTAACGATTTTGACGATCCAAATTGCGAGTGTGAGAGCAGCGCGACCCTGGGCTCAATACCAAATCGGCGTACCGTTTCCGCTGCCAGAAGCGTAATTTCTGCCAACTGCTCCGCGCTCGGATCTTCGTTAACATAGGTATCAGCAATAAAGGTGTTACCGCTTGGCAACAGCAGCGCGTTCATCGCCCCCGCCGCATGCACCCCTTCCCGGTGACCGAAGATCTCCTGCACCACGCTGTAATGCTCGTGATAATCACCAATAGTGCCGCAGATCATGGCATCCGCTTCGCCACGGTGCACCATGATTGCACCAATCACCGTGGTGTCGCTGATAACGGCCCGCTGCGCCTGCTCCTGCGTCACCCCACGGCGCTTCATAATGTTGAAGTATTCGGTCCAGTACTCTTTAAAGCGTGGGTCCGATTCATTGTTAACTATTTCAAAATCCACGTCAGGGCGAATCTGCAGCCCCAGTTTCTGAATGCGCATCTCAATAACGCCGGGACGGCCAATCAGAATTGGTTTTGCCAGGCCTAAGGAAACCAGTTCCTGAGTGGCATGCAGCACGCGCGGCTCCTCCCCTTCCGTCAGCACTACACGTTTGGGATCTTTGCGGGCCTGCGAGAAGATGGGCTTCATAAATAAATTGGTTTTGTAGACAAACTCCGTGAGCTTATCGATATAGGCGTCCATATCCGCTATGGGGCGTGTCGCCACGCCAGAATCCATCGCGGCTCTGGCGACCGCTGGCGCTATCTTCACAATCAGGCGGGGATCAAAGGGTTTAGGGATAAGATAGTCGGGGCCAAAACTCAAATCCTGATCGCCATAAGCCGAGGCCACCACCTCGCTCTGCTCCGCATGAGCCAGCTCTGCAATGGCATGCACCGCGGCCAATTTCATCTCTTCGTTAATCGCCGTTGCGCCAACATCCAGCGCGCCACGGAAAATAAACGGGAAGCAGAGCACGTTATTGACCTGGTTCGGATAGTCAGAACGCCCCGTGCAGATAATCGCATCCGGACGCACTTCTCTGGCAAGCGGGGGGAGAATTTCCGGCTCCGGGTTGGCCAGGGCGAGGATCAGCGGTTGACGCGCCATTTTTTTTACCATCTCCGGCGTCAGCACTTTTGGACCGGAACAACCGAGAAAAATGTCCGCGCCGTCCACCACCTCATCAAGGGTGCGCCTGCCGTCATCAACCACCGCGTAGGCCGCTTTGGTTTCCGCCATATTCGGTTCACGGTCTTTGTAAATCACCCCTTTGGAGTCGCAAACCACAATATTGTGCTTTTGCATGCCCAGCGCCACCAGCAGGTTCATACAGGCGATAGCTGCAGCACCTGCACCTGACACCACCATGCGCACGTCAGAGAGGTTTTTTTCCACCACTCGCAGGCCGTTCAGAATGGCGGCTGTACTGATAATTGCCGTCCCGTGCTGATCATCATGGAACACGGGGATATTCATACGTTCACGCAGTCTGGCTTCAATGTAGAAGCACTCCGGCGCTTTAATATCTTCAAGGTTAATGCCACCGAAGGTCGGCTCCAGCGCCGCCACCACGTCGATAAGCTTATCCGGGTCATGTTCATCGACTTCAATATCGAAGACATCAATTCCCGCAAATTTCTTAAACAGTACGCCTTTACCTTCCATGACCGGCTTGCCGGCCAGCGCGCCAATATTTCCCAGCCCCAGTACGGCAGTCCCGTTTGAGACAACGGCAACCAGGTTGCCACGCGCGGTGTATTTGTAGGCTGCCAGCGGATCTTTGGCTATTTCCAGGCAGGGCGCGGCGACACCGGGGGAATAGGCCAGCGCGAGGTCACGCTGGGTGGCGAGCGGTTTCGTGGGTGAAACCTGAATTTTCCCCGGACGGGGGAACTCGTGGAAGTCGAGGGCACTTTGTTTTAACTGGTCGTCCATTTGCTGTTCCTTTCACGTATCGTTCAAATATGAAGCGTGATAACTGTCCAGATGCACTAACCAGTATGCCCTCCACCTCCTTCGCAAACTTTGAACACCACCAAAGTCTGAGGACGCCATAACAAAAATTGCTATCAATTCATAACAGGCTTGTTACAACCAGGTGAAAGCAGAACGGCTCCGGTCTGCTATGCTTTTTGGTTATGCACTTCACATTTTTGAATGCCTGACCCTGCAAGACATTCATATAACACCCTGATGTTAAAGGAGAATAACTATGAATCACTTAGACGGCATAAAACAATTTACCACCGTAGTAGCGGACAGTGGCGATATTGAATCGATTCGCCATTATCAGCCGGAAGATGCCACCACTAACCCCTCGCTGTTACTGAAAGCAGCCGCGCTTGACCACTTTAAACACCTGATTGACGACGCCATTGAGTATGGTAAGCGCCACGGTAAAACCCAGGAGCAGCAGGTAGCGGAAGCCTGCGACAAACTGGCGGTCAACTTTGGGCAGGAAATTCTGAAAAGCATTCCAGGGCGGGTATCAACTGAGGTGGATGCGCGACTCTCCTATGACAAAGAAAAAAGCATCGCCAAAGCGCGCAAGCTGGTAGGGCTTTATCAGGAGCTTGGCATTGATAAATCGCGCATCCTAATCAAATTAGCCTCCACCTGGGAAGGCATACGCGCCGCAGAAGAGCTGGAAAAAGAGGGGATCAAGTGTAACCTGACGCTGCTGTTTTCCTTTGCGCAGGCGCGTGCCTGTGCTGAAGCCGACGTCTATTTAATCTCCCCCTTCGTGGGCCGTATCTACGACTGGTATCAGCAGCGCAAGCCTATGGACCCCTACGTGGTGGATGAAGACCCAGGCGTTAAATCGGTGCGTAATATTTACGACTACTTCAAGCAGCACCGCTACCAGACTATCGTCATGGGGGCGAGCTTCCGACGCACGGAGCAGGTACTGGCTCTGGCAGGCTGCGACAGGCTGACCATCTCACCGGATCTCCTTAAAGCCTTGCATGAGCAGGAAGGCACCGTTGAACGCAAGCTTATTCCCCCCACACAAAGTTTCCCCCGTCCTGAGCCGCTTACCGAAGCGCAATTCCGCTGGGAGCACAATCAGGATCCTATGGCAGTAGAAAAACTGTCTGACGGGATCCGTCAGTTCGCCGTCGATCAGCGCAAACTTGAAGATCTTATTGCCGCAAAATTTTAACCCTGACCAAGGAGAGAGTGATGTCCCGTAAAGAGCTCGCTAATGCGATTCGTGCCCTCAGTATGGACGCGGTACAAAAAGCCAATTCTGGTCATCCCGGTGCACCAATGGGCATGGCGGATATTGCCGAATTACTGTGGAATGATTTTCTCAAGCATAACCCTACCGATCCGACCTGGTATGACCGGGACCGCTTTATTCTCTCAAACGGTCATGCCTCAATGTTGCTCTACAGTCTGCTGCACCTGAGCGGGTACGATTTGCCCATTGAAGAGCTGAAAAACTTCCGTCAGCTTCATTCAAAAACGCCAGGGCACCCGGAAATTGGCTATACGCCAGGCGTCGAAACCACCACCGGCCCGCTCGGTCAGGGGCTGGCGAATGCGGTGGGTCTGGCTATTGCGGAGCGCACCCTTGCCGCGCAGTTTAATCAGCCCGGCCACGATATTGTCGATCACTACACTTACGTATTTATGGGCGACGGCTGTCTGATGGAGGGGATTTCTCACGAAGTGAGCTCCCTGGCTGGCACCCTGGGCCTCGGTAAACTCATCGGTTTTTATGACCACAATGGCATCTCCATTGATGGTGAAACCGAGGGATGGTTTACCGACGATACCGCTAAACGTTTCGAAGCCTACCACTGGCATGTGGTCAATGAGGTGGATGGACACGATCCTGACGCCATCAAAAAAGCCGTTCTTGAAGCACAAAGCGTGAAGGACAAACCTTCCCTTATCATCTGCCGCACGGTTATCGGGTTCGGCTCACCAAATAAAGCCGGTAAAGAAGAGTCACACGGCGCCGCGCTGGGCGAAGAAGAGGTCGCGTTGACCCGCCAGAAACTGGGCTGGAAACACCCGGCATTTGAGATCCCAAAAGAGATCTACAAAGCCTGGGATGCCCGTGAACGTGGTGAGAAAGCGCAGCACGCCTGGAACGATAAATTCGCTGCCTATCAAAAAGCGCATCCCGAACTGGCCGCTGAATTCACCCGCCGCATGAGCGGTGGCCTGCCTGAAGAGTGGGACAAGCTGACCCAGGCCTACATTGAAAAATTGCAGGCAGAGCCGGCTAAAATTGCCACCCGTAAAGCCTCACAGAATGCGCTGAATACCTATGGCCCCGCGCTGCCGGAACTTCTCGGCGGGTCGGCGGATCTTGCCCCCAGTAACCTTACCATCTGGTCGGGGTCGCGCTCCCTGAAAGAGGACGCTGCGGGTAATTACATCCACTACGGCGTGCGTGAGTTTGGCATGACGGCCATCGCTAACGGTATTGCTCACCACGGCGGCTTTGTTCCCTATACCGCGACCTTCCTGATGTTCGTCGAATATGCACGTAACGCGGCGCGTATGGCTGCATTGATGAAAGCGCGGCAGATTATGGTCTACACCCATGACTCCATAGGACTTGGCGAGGATGGTCCCACTCACCAGGCGGTGGAACAGCTTGCCAGCCTGCGTCTGACGCCAAATTTCAGCACCTGGCGCCCCTGCGATCAGGTTGAAGCGGCGGTGGGCTGGAAGCTGGCGATTGAACGCCATACCGGCCCAACCGCGTTAATCCTCTCCCGTCAGAACCTGACGCAGATGGACAGAACGCCGGAGCAGGTGAAGGCGATCGCCAGAGGGGGTTATATTCTGAAAGACGCCGAGGGTCAGCCGGATCTGATACTGATTGCGACCGGTTCAGAGATCGAAATAACGGTAAAAGCGGCCGAAAAACTCACTCAGGATGGTCATAAGGTGCGGGTGGTTTCACTGCCATCAACGGATATCTTCGATGCCCAGGACGACGCATACCGGGAGTCGGTGCTGCCTTCAGAGGTGAGCGCCCGCGTAGCCGTTGAAGCTGGCATTGCCGATTACTGGTACAAATATGTCGGGCTGAAAGGGGCAATTGTCGGTATGACGGGCTACGGTGAGTCGGCCCCTGCCGAGAAACTCTTCCCCTTGTTTGGTTTTACCGTCGAGAACATCGTTGAGAAAGCGAAACGCGTACTTAAGGTGTAATCACACAGGGCCCGGCGGCGAATAGAGGCCGGGCCCTTTGTCCCGCAATCCGCAGCACAGTCACCGCGTTAACGGGTAACCCACAGGGTGGGCCAGGCATCTGGCCCATGCCAGTTATCACAGGTTGGCTCTTCGGCATAGCGCACCAGGTTAAAGCGTTGACCATTAAACCGCCAGCGCGTCAGGATGCCACAATCGTTAAGTCCCCGGCCTTTCGCGAGCGTCGTCAGTTCGCGGGTTTTTTCATCAAAGGAGGCATTCATCAGCTCCAGTTCGTTGCTGCCGCTGGCAGGCGTAAAGGGTAATCGCAGGCGCACCAGCCGCGAGGCAAAAGGCTTTACGCGAGACACCAGCCAGGCGAGCTCCACCGTGTTATACGCCCCGGCTTCACAATCAATGATCAGCAAGGCTTTGTCATCCGTCAGTGCCGTAACCCTTACCTCTCTGCGGCCAGGATCAAGGGAGCACTGACTGTTATTCATTCGCCAGTTCCCGTAATCGAGCAGATCATTGAGTTCATCATGCGTAAGCGGTGTGGGGGTGGGATTGACCAGGGCAACTTCTTTCAGCGGGGGCGCAGGCGGCACGCTGAGCGGAGGGCCGTCCCCTTTTTTAATCCACGCCGTTTTATTGCCCACTCGCTTTTGCTGGGCGTCAATAAAAAGCAGCGCGGCCTTAAGACCCACCAGTGAAATAATCCCTTTCCCGTCCTGTAATGAAATGGACTGTCCCTCCTGAATCGCTTGCAGGAAGGTGGTGATAGTTACGGGATTGTCGGTCATGAGATGCCAGGGGGTGATGCGCCAGCGTTCGCCAGCCAGCACAAGCGGGGCCCCATCAAGACGCAGGCGAGGGGCAATGGCGGGTTCTTTTGCAGAAGGCAGTTCTCTTCCACCAAAGTCGATGCGCAGCGCGGCATCGTTATGTGCGCCAGCGCTACGGCCAAGCGTCATCACCAGACCCTGATGTTCACCCGTATTGCGTGCCACGCAGAAGTTCTGGTTATTGCAGGTTACTTGCCAGTCAGAAAACGTCTGTTGAACCGGTGCCGCAAAGGATAACGACATCGGAATAAGTCCCAGAAAAAAAGCAAGCAAAACGCGATAACGCATGAATAACACAGCCCCAAAAAGAAGATGACAGCAAACAACCCGCGTATCTTCGTGTTACCACGCCTGCTGCTCAATCAGAATTATCGGATAGATTTATTTAAAATGCACGTTATTAACCATAACAAAATCAGTCCATTAGACCCGACGTTTTTAAATATTGCAGTAAAATCACCGTCTTGCCGTCGCGTATATCTCCGTTCGAAACCAGATTAAGTGCCTCAACGAAGGGTAGCTCCAGCACCTCAATATCTTCATCTTCCACGCCACCGCCGCTATTGGCCCGCGCGTTTTCATCATATTCAGCGATAAAGAAATGGACGATTTCGGTGACGCCGCCTGGTGACATGTACAGCTCAAAGACCTTTTTTACCTCGCCAACCTGGTAGCCAGTCTCTTCGATGGCTTCCTTACGAATACACACTTCCGGCTCGTCGTCATCAAGCAGTCCGGCACAGGTTTCAATCAGCACACCATCCTTATTGCCGTTAACCCAGGTGGCAACACGGAACTGGCGGATTAACACTACGGTACGTTTTTCACGGTTGTATAACAGGATAGTGGCGCCATTGCCCCGGTCATAGACTTCACGTTTATGCCGGATCACTTCCCCGTTTTTACGCGTCAGATCGTAAGTAATGTTACGCAAAATGAAATAGTTATCAGAAAGGACTTTGTCTTTAATCAGCTCAATGTTAAACGACATACAGGCTCCACACCGTAATACAGTCAGCGACATATTACGCGGCAAAGCCTGGTTTGTCGCGGCGGGGAGGTTAATGTCCCCCGGTAGATTTCACCCCCAGCCACGCCATGATGCCCTGCGCCGCATGACGCCCTTCCGCCATCGCCGTCACCACCAGATCCGCGCCACGAACCGCATCCCCCCCGGCGAAGATCTTTGGATTGCTGGTCTGATAGCGATAACGACTGTTCACACCCGCAGCGATACGCCCCCAGTCATCCACCTGTACACCCTGGCTTTCAAGCCACGGCATTGCGTGCGGGTTAAAACCAAAGGCCATGATGACCGCATCAGCCGGCATCACAAATTCACTTCCTGCAACAGGTACGGGTTTGCGGCGCCCTTTCGCATCCGGCTCACCCAGTTCGGTACGAAGCAGGCGAACACCTGCCACTTTACCCGCGGCATCCAGCTCAATATTGACCGGCTGGACGTTGAATTCAAACGCCGCCCCCTCTTCCCTGGCGTTCCTGACCTCCTTTTTCGACCCCGGCATGTTCGCCTCATCACGCCGGTAAGCACAGGTAACATGGGCCGCACCGTGGCGCAGCGCGGTACGCACGCAGTCCATCGCGGTATCGCCACCGCCAAGCACAACAACATTCAGGCCAGCGGTGTTGACATAGGGCGCGTCCGGGGCGTCCGGCAGCCCCATGACCTGCCTGGTATTGGCTATCAGGAACGGCAGGGCGTCATACACTCCTGGTGCCTCTTCATTAGGCAGATTGGCTTTCATTGAGCGATAGGTGCCAACCCCGACAAACACTGCGTCATATTCCTCCACCAGCGACGGTAACGGAATGTCTTTGCCAATTTCGCAGTTCAGTTCGAAACGGATGCCCATAGCGCTGAATATTTCGCGGCGGCGCGTCAGTAAGGATTTATCGAGTTTGAAAGCGGGGATCCCGAACGTCAGCAGCCCGCCGATTTCCGGATGCCTGTCGAATACCGTGGTGCTGACTCCCTGGCGCGCCAGCACATCCGCACAGGCAAGACCGGCGGGACCCGCGCCGATAATCGCGACACGTTTATTGACTGCCGTGACGTGCCGGAGGTCGGGTCGCCAGCCGTTCGCCAGCGCCCGATCGGAGATATAGCGCTCAATATTGCCGATCGTCACGGCACCTGCGTCATCGCGCAGGGTACATGCCCCTTCGCATAACCTGTCCTGTGGGCATACGCGCCCGGTAATTTCCGGCAGGCAGTTGGTCTGATGCGACAGTTCAACCGCCCCTTCGATATCCCCGGCTTTCACGCGCTCAATCCACTGCGGGATATGGTTATGTAACGGGCATGTCCATTCACACACGCTGTGTTCACCACATGTCAGGCACCGCGCCGCTTCACGCTGCGCCTGATCGGCGCGAAACGGCAGGTAGATCTCATCAAATCCGGTTTTACGGGCGGCAATTGCCAGTTTTTCGGGTTCCCCGCGCGGTGGCATTCTGAGCATCTGTTTGACTTTGTTATCTTTTCGTTCGGCTTTCGGCTCGTGATCGGCCAGTGCCTGCTGGCCTGCCGCTCGCAGACGCCGCTTTCTGGCAATGTCGTTCAGCGCTTCCCCCGTCACTAGCCGGAGGGCATCCGCCGGGCAGTGCTGCACGCAGGCCGGGCCTGCAGGGCGGTCAACGCAGAGATCGCATTTGTGCGCGGTCGCTTTCACGCGATCGTTGCCGGATGGATCCACCAGAATTTGCATGGTGCCAAACGGGCAGGCGACGACACAGGATTTACAGCCGATACATTTGTCCTGATTTACCTGCACCGACTCATTTATGCGGCTGATAGCACCATTCGGGCAACTGCGAGCACAGGGGGCCGCCTCACAATGATGACAGGTGACCACACCGCGCTCTTGCTGACGTTTTACAACCGTAATCCGCGGATGAAAATGCGCCGGGCTGACGACATGTTGCTCATGATTATGCGCCATGACACAGGCCACTTCGCAGGTACGACACCCGATGCATTGCTGGCTGTTAGCCATAATAAAACGATTCATGGCAACCTTCTTTTCTGGTTTAATAAACCCTGGTTTTTTTAGGATTACTGTATTACCTGGGCTATTCAGGTCAGACAATGTACATTTGCACAAAAGAGTTACTTAGTTGTCACACGCATGTTGCAGATCAATTTATTGCGCCATAAATGAAAACCAATCTCATTTGAAGTGCTACCTGCCGCTGTTCTGTTGCCGGGTGGCCTCAGGTAGCAGGAACCGCTTTTGTGACCGTAAAACAACCTGTTTCAGCCAGTCTTGCGAAAGCCTTTTTCGGTATCGTCTTACTCTCGTTACTCTCAACCGGTGTCGCGCTGATAACGCTCGCCAGCAGCCTGCGGGATGCCGAAGCGGTGAATATCGCCGGGTCGTTACGGATGCAAAGCTATCGTCTTGGTTACGACCTTGAGCGCGGTGCCGGGGAGACAGATGCCCATCGCCAGCGTTACCAGCAGACCCTCAACTCGCCGGTTTTACAGCAGCTCAATCGTTGGTATGTTCCTGAAATAGTAGGCCTTCGCTATAAACAGCTTAAGGAAAGCTGGCAGGAAATGGATGCGCGCATCGGCGCGAATGACAGCGTCTGGTATCAACACAATATCCAGCAGTACGTGGAGAATATCGATCAGTTTGTTCTCGCGCTGCAACGATACGCGGAGCGTAAGATGCTGCTGGTGGTGGGAATGTCGCTGCTGGGCGCTGGCGGCATTTTTATGCTGGTCTTTTTTACGCTTAAACGTATCCGCCAGCAGGTGGTTGTGCCGCTCAATCAGTTGATGGTGGCAAGCCAGCATATTCAACAGGGGCAGTTTAGCTATCCGTTACTTAACGGTCACTTAGACAACGAACTGGGTCTGCTGGCGTCCACCTTTGACCGCATGTCTGGTGAATTGCACAAACTCTACCGAACCCTCGAAGCCCAGGTGGAGGAGAAGACCCGCGACCTGCATGAAGCCCACCGCCGTCTGGAAGTGTTGTACCAGTGTTCCCAGGCCCTCAATACGGGTCAGATTGATGTCATCTGTTTTCGTCATATCCTGCAGATAGTCCATGAGCATGAAGCCGCCAGCTATCTGGAGCTTAGTGTGGGGGAATACTGGTCGATAACCCAGGGAGAACGTCAACAGGAACTGCCGGTGAATGTACTGCCAGTGGGGATGCAGGAGACGGTGTTTGGTGAGTTGCGCTGGCAGAGCGAAGAGGCCCAGGCTTCAGCGCCATTACTGCGAAATGTGGCCACTATTATTGGCCGCGGCCTCTATTTTAATCAGAGCCAGAAACATTATCAGCAGCTCATGCTGATGGAAGAGCGGGCCACCATTGCAGGCGAGCTTCACGATTCGCTCGCTCAGGTGCTCTCTTATTTACGCATTCAGCTGGCGCTACTCAAACGATCCGTACCGGATGAGAACGCGCCCGCGCAGACCATCATTGCCGATTTCTCCCGTGCGCTGAACGATGCTTACCGACAGCTGCGTGAGTTGTTAACCACCTTCAGACTGACGGTGTCGCAAAGCGATTTACCCTCAGCGTTGAAAGAGGCGCTGGATATCCTGCAAACGCAGACCCCCGCCCTGCTGACGCTCGACTGCCGTCTCCCGACCCTGGCGCTGGATGCCCAGCAACAGGTCAATGTTTTACAAATCGTCCGCGAAGCGGTCATTAATGCCATAAAGCACGCTGAAGCCACCGCCATCACCGTAAGTTGCGTGACGGATCCTGAAGGGCTCTATTCAATCTATATTCGTGATAACGGTAGAGGGATGAGCAATACCCAGCCAGAGGGACACTACGGGTTGAGCATCATGCGCGAGCGCGCCGCCCGGCTGGGCGGAACCCTCACGTTTTTACAGCCGCCCGGTGGCGGGACTCTGGTTCAGTTCACTTTTCACGTACCAGCGTTAAGCTTAAAAAGCCAGCAAACGTAATGAAACGCAAGCGACTGTGAGTGGCAGAAGGGTAACGTCAGGGTTAATGTAGCGAATGCAATTTTATGCGTTGATTTTGCATGATCATTTACATTTTCTCCTTTATTTCTCCACGATTACCGACACCATTCCCGCTACAGTGGTTCACGCAATGTCAAAATAATGATGCGTAGCATAATGAGGTTTCTTTTCTGATGGCGAATTTTTTTATCGATCGCCCCATTTTCGCCTGGGTGCTGGCGATACTGATCTGTCTTACCGGGACGCTGGCTATTATTTCCCTTCCTGTTGAGCAATATCCCGATCTTGCGCCCCCTAACGTTCGCATCACCGCTAACTACCCTGGCGCTTCAGCACAGACCCTGGAAAACACCGTTACGCAGGTTATAGAGCAGAACATGACGGGGCTCGATAACCTGATGTATATGTCCTCGCAAAGCAGCAGCACGGGTCAGGCGACGGTCACACTCAGTTTTACCGCAGGCACCGATCCTGACGAAGCGGTGCAACAGGTTCAAAACCAGCTGCAATCGGCGTTACGAAAGCTTCCTCAGGCAGTACAAACGCAGGGGGTTACGGTACGTAAAACCGGTGATACCAACATTCTGACTATTGCCTTTGTCTCAACCGATGGTTCGATGGATAAACAGGATATTGCCGATTACGTCGCCAGTAATATTCAGGATCCGCTCAGCCGCGTTAACGGTGTAGGAGACATTGATGCGTATGGCTCGCAATATTCGATGCGCATCTGGCTCGATCCGGCGAAGCTTAATAGCGTGCAAATGACCACCAGCGACGTGACGGCGGCGATTAAATCCCAGAATGCACAGATTGCCGTAGGACAGTTGGGAGGGACCCCCTCTGTCGAGAACCAGGCCCTGAACGCCAGTATCAATGCCCAGTCGTTATTAAAAACGCCGGAGCAGTTCCGGGCCATCACCCTTCGGGTAAATCAGGACGGCTCAGAAGTGAAGCTTGGTGACGTGGCGACCATTGAAATGGGCGCGGAAAAATATGATTACCTGAGCCGCTTTAACGGACATGCCGCATCTGGTCTGGGGGTAAAACTGGCCTCCGGCGCAAACGAAATGGATACGGCGAAACAGGTCCTGAGTCGACTGGATGAACTGGCGAACTATTTTCCCCACGGTCTGGAGTACAAAGTCGCTTATGAAACCACCTCTTTCGTCAAAGAATCTATCATCGATGTGGTGAAAACCCTGCTTGAAGCTATCGCCCTGGTTTTCCTTGTGATGTATCTCTTTTTGCAGAATTTCCGCGCCACGTTAATCCCGACTATTGCCGTGCCGGTGGTGCTGCTCGGCACTTTCGCCGTGCTCTATGGTTTCGGTTACAGCATCAACACCTTAACCATGTTTGCCATGGTCCTTGCGATCGGCCTGTTAGTGGATGACGCCATCGTGGTGGTGGAAAACGTTGAGCGCATAATGAGCGAAGAGGGACTGACACCCCGGGAAGCGACGCGTAAATCTATGGGGCAGATTCAGGGGGCGCTGGTGGGTATCGCGATGGTGCTCTCGGCCGTTTTCATCCCGATGGCCTTTTTTGGCGGCACAACCGGTGCCATTTACCGTCAGTTTTCTATCACCATTGTCTCGGCGATGGTGCTCTCCGTGCTGGTGGCGATGATCCTCACCCCTGCCCTGTGCGCAACCTTGTTAAAGCCCCTGCATAAAGGCGAGCATCATGGTGAAAAAGGCCTCTTCGGCGCTTTTAACCGCTGGTTCAATCGTAACGCCGATCGTTATGAAAACAGCGTCGCCAGCATTCTGCATCGCAGCCTGCGCTGGATCCTGCTTTATGTTCTGCTGTTAGGTGCCATGATTGTGCTTTTCCTGCGCCTGCCCACCTCCTTTCTTCCCCAGGAAGACCGGGGAATGTTTATCACCTCCGTGCAGTTGCCAGGGGGGGCGACGCAGCAACAGACCCTGAAAGTGGTGCAAAAAGTCGAAGACTACTTCTTTAAAAACGAAAAGGACACCGTCTCCTCCGTCTTTGCCACGGTCGGCTCCGGGCCGGGGGGCAATGGTCAGAACGTCGCCCGTATGTTTGTCCGTCTTAAGGACTGGAATGAACGGGATCCTGACAGCGGTAGCTCCTTTGCCATTATCGAACGCGCCACTCACGCTTTTCGTCACATCAAAGAAGCACGGGTTTTTGCCAGCAACCCGGCTGCCATCAGCGGCCTCGGCAGCTCTGCCGGGTTTGATATGGAGTTGCAGGACCATGCGGGGGCGGGCCACGATGCGCTGATGGCCGCACGCGATAAGCTTCTTGAGCTGGCAGGGGGAAACAGCACGCTGACGCGTGTTCGCCACAATGGTCTTGATGACAGCCCACAATTGCAAATTGATATCGACCAGCGTAAAGCGCAGGCGCTGGGCGTTTCAATTAATGATATCAATGACACGCTGCAAACCGCCTGGGGCTCAAGCTATGTCAATGATTTTATGGACAGGGGCCGGGTGAAGAAAGTTTACGTCCAGGCGGCCGCCCGCTACCGTATGCTGCCGGGCGATATCAATCTCTGGTATGTGCGAAACAGTGAGGGGGGAATGGTGCCGTTTTCCGCCTTTGCCACCTCGCACTGGCAGACAGGGTCGCCGCGTCTGGAACGGTATAACGGCTATGCTGCGGTGGAGATTGTCGGGGAAGCGGCGACCGGTGTCAGTACCGGCACGGCTATGGACACAATGGAAAATCTGGTCCATCAGATCCCCGGCGGTTTTGGGCTTGAATGGACGGCGATGTCTTACCAGGAACGCCTCTCTGGGTCGCAGGCCCCTGCGCTCTATGCGTTGTCGCTGTTGGTGGTGTTCCTTTGTCTGGCGGCCCTTTATGAAAGCTGGTCAGTGCCGTTCTCCGTCATGCTGGTGGTGCCATTAGGGGTCATTGGTGCCCTTCTTGCCACCTGGATGCGGGGGCTGGAAAACGATGTCTATTTCCAGGTCGGACTGCTCACCGTCATCGGCCTTTCCGCGAAGAACGCGATCCTTATCGTCGAATTTGCCAATGATCTGAACGCCAGGGGCCACGATTTGCTCTCAGCTACACTTCATGCCTGCCGCCAGCGTTTGCGGCCAATTCTGATGACCTCCCTGGCTTTCGTGTTTGGTGTACTGCCGATGGTGACCAGTACCGGGGCGGGTTCTGGCAGCCAACATGCCGTTGGCACCGGCGTGATGGGCGGCATGATCTCGGCAACCGTACTGGCTATCTTCTTCGTACCCCTGTTTTTTGTGCTGGTGAGACGGCGCTTTCCTCTTAAAGAGCCGCAAAAATAAGCGCCCAATAAAAAAGGCGACCTGCTTTATAGGTCGCCTTTCTGCTGCGTGATGATATTCACACTTTTATCGTTTTAAGCACTCACTGCTTTTTGTTTCTTCTGAAATTATTTACGAAGCATGCCTTCGATAAAGTCTTTCCAGTTCCCCAGTTCATGTTCAATCATAACTACCTCTCTTATTATTGTGCGTATTCTACGAAAACCTTTCTTCAATGTGAAGATATTTTCACCAATCAATTTGATTAGGTTTTCGTCTTATTCGCGTTGGTGAATAAACTATGCGCTAATGGAGGGATATTTAATGTGACGCTTCGCAATATTTTGAAATATCGCCAGCAAGTCGCATCATAGCTGGCCTGCGTGACTCCCATTGTCTGCGAACCACGTATCGTGAAGGTGAATGTAATGGTAAATTTTTACCATTTGGTAAAAAAATTGTTTATCTTGCAGCCAATATAATTAGCCTGCCATTGTTATATATTTATTTCCGTTTTACATTCCCGCTCGCACGTCAGTACATATTGCTGTTAGCATAAGTTTTCACTTGCCATTAATAAGTACGGATACCATTACCCTGCGAATGATATTATGTGATATCACTTGTCAGACCCATTATTCTAAATTTCTGGCTAACTATCCAAAATTAAGACAAAAGGATTCACCATGCATACGCTTTACGGCATCAAAAATTGCGACACGATAAAGAAATCCCGTCGCTGGCTTGATGAACACCAGGTTGAGTACCGTTTTCATGACTATCGTGTCGATGGGCTTGATGCAGATTTATTGCATACTTTCATCGATGCACTGGGGTGGGAGGCCTTGCTTAACACCCGTGGCACAACCTGGCGAAAACTGGATGAGAAGGTGCGTTCCGGCATCAATAATGCGCAATCTGCCGCCACTCTGATGCTCGAAATGCCAGCAATCATCAAACGCCCATTGCTCTGGACGCCCGGTAAGCCTATGCTGCTGGGTTTCAGTGAATCCAGTTATGAGAAGTTTATCAACGAGGTGTAGTTTATGTCGTGCCCGGTTATTGAGCTGACTCAGCAGCTTATTCGTCGCCCTTCTCTGAGTCCCGATGACGCAGGATGTCAGGCGTTAATGATTGAACGCCTGAAAGCTATCGGTTTTACCATTGAACCGATGAACTTTGGCGACACCCAAAACTTCTGGGCATGGCGCGGTCAGGGTGAAACCCTGGCCTTTGCGGGCCACACCGATGTGGTTCCCGCTGGCGATGCCGACCGCTGGATAAACCCACCCTTTGAACCCACCATCCGTGACGGAATGCTGTTTGGTCGCGGCGCAGCAGACATGAAAGGCTCGCTGGCTGCAATGGTTGTAGCGGCAGAGCGTTTTGTTGCTGCACATCCTGACCATAAAGGGCGGCTCGCTTTTCTTATTACCTCGGATGAAGAGGCCAGTGCGGCCAACGGCACGGTTAAAGTCGTTGAAACTCTGATGGCGCGAAACGAGCGCCTCGATTACTGCCTGGTGGGCGAGCCGTCGAGCACCGAGGTGGTGGGTGACGTGGTAAAAAATGGGCGTCGTGGCTCCCTGACCTGTAACCTGACGATTCATGGCGTTCAGGGGCATGTCGCCTATCCGCACCTGGCGGATAATCCGGTCCATCGCGCCGCCCCCATGCTCAGTGAACTGGTCGCCATTGAATGGGACAAAGGGAACGACTATTTCCCTCCCACCAGCATGCAAATCGCTAACATTCAGGCCGGTACGGGCAGCAATAACGTCATCCCGGGCGACCTGTACGTGCAGTTTAATTTCCGCTTCAGTACCGAACTCACTGACGAGATGATCAAGGCACGCGTAGCCGCACTGATGGAGAAACATCAGTTACGCTACACCATTGACTGGTGGCTGTCGGGTCAGCCATTCCTGACCGGGCGCGGCAAACTGGTGGATGCAGTGGTCAAGTCCATTGCGCACTATAATGAAATAAAGCCGCAGTTGCTCACCACAGGTGGCACCTCTGATGGCCGCTTTATTGCCCGCATGGGTGCACAGGTTGTCGAACTGGGGCCGGTTAACGCGACTATCCATAAAATCAACGAATGTGTAAATGCCGCAGATTTACAACTGCTGGCAAGGATGTACCAACGCATTATGGAAAATATCATCGCCTGACGGGGAGGAAGCATGGAGTGGCTAGCAAAATATTGGTGGATTTTAGTACTGGTGTTTTTAGTGGGCGTTGTGCTTAACGTGATTAAAGATCTCAAGCGCGTCGATCATAAAAAATTCCTTGCCAACAAGCCCGAGCTCCCGCCGCATCGTGATTTTAACGATAAGTGGGATGATGAGGACGACTGGCCGAAGAAAGATAAGAAGTAAACCTCGCCTTGCCCGGTGTGCTCATGCCACCGGGCAACGCCTTCACAGCAGCTCAATAATGTCATCATCACTGGGTCTGCTTCCACTCAACGCTTCGTCGAAATAGTGTTTCGGCACGGTAAAACGCAGGTGGTCAAGCGCCAGCTGCAGACTACGGTCGTCAATCGCATGGCCTAAATCCTCCACGATATCCAGCGTTACATCCCCACCGGCTTGCACTAATGCCTCCTGCGCCGCCACCGCATGGGCCAGATCGATAACCCGATCCTCACCACCGTGTATCAGGTGGATGGTCGCCGCCGGGGAGACCGCTGTCGGCAGGCTGGCATAACGACCATTAAACGCAATGACGCGTGAGGCGAGGTCAGGCTGCGCTTTGAGGCTTTCAAGGGACATAATTGAACCCTGAGAGAACCCAACCAGTGCGGTTGCCTGAGCCCCCACGCCGCTCTGTTGCTGCCAGTATCGTACGGTATCCACAAACACCGGCATGATGGCATCAATTCGCGCCTGTCGATTCTCTTCCGTAACACCCTGCACGGAGAACCATTGCCGCCCGGTTGGCCCACTCGCCTCACTACCCCCGACGCTGACAATCAGCGCCTCAGGAAACAGGGGAGCAAACAGACGGGCAACGCTGCCCATATTTACCGGGTTGTCGCCCACGCCATGAAAAAAGAGCAGGAGTTGTTTCGCGGCGTTATCCGGTTTTTGCACAATCAGATGGTCATGTTTCATGGCGATCTCCTTCATATAGTGAGCGCAAGTCTACGCCGGGCAAAAATAATGACCATGACATTTAACTGAATGAGTTAGTTAAAAAAACTGCAACTGTTGCACCCATTCTTTGATTTCAGCTGCGCGGTCAGCATCCAGGTAAACGAGCGCCGACGCGGTTTCCGCACGCAGCATCTGCAGTACGGCTTTGCGCCCGTTCAGCCCGAACCTGAGAGAGATGTCAGCGTCATTGCCTCCTTCCAACAGTTTTGTTCTTAATCCCGGAAGGGGCAAATCAGTCTGCACCAGCAGTCGGCCGAGGGCACCGACGGAGGCGGAAAGCGGACGATGGGCAAAAGCAAAGCCAGCAAGTTCGAGCCAGTCATCCTCAACTGACTTGTCGGGCGCGACCGGCAGTGGCAGGGAGTGATTCTTCCACGCCGCAAGCCAGGGCAGATCGCGTGCCAGACGGCGCTGCTCATGGGCAACCAGCGTTCTGCCGGCGTCGCTCAGGGGCAACAGAGCCATAGCGTTAAAGCAGCCGCTACTGGCTTCACGATGGCTGCCCAGCCGTACAAGCTGGAAACCGCATTGCTGCCAGAAATGCCACAGCGCCTCGGTGTAACCAAAGCTGACGGAGAGATAATCGTACTCACCGGCGTGGGCATGTGCGTGATGAATTAATGCGCGTCCCAGCCCCTCGCGCTGACGATAGGGATGAACGGCAATACGACTGACGCGCCATCCGCGCAATGTTGCCGCCAGAGGGCTGCCCCCGTGCGCGGATAACGACTGCGCAACCAGGTTTCCGCGTGGACGGCGAAATCCCGCCCACACCGCCCGGCTCAGATCTGCGGATAATCCCCCCTCTTGTACCAGCCAGGCACCGGCCAGCACATCGCTTCGGCTGGCGGTGAGCCAGAACTGCTGCCCGGGCGCGTCCATCATACGACGCAGGTCCAGCGGAGAGGTACGGTAATGGGCGCTGGAGAGCAGACGATAAAGTGCGGCGGGACGTTGTGGGTTGTCGAGCCAGTCATCCTGGGGTAACGCCTGTATCTCGCCCTCACCTTCAGGCTTTATTAATACCTGCCGATCGTCAAAAAGCAGCACATCGTCGACGAAAGCTTCAAGCGGGCACCCCTTCGCCCAGCGCAGCGGCGTATAAAGCTGGTGATGAACCAGCGGTGTAAAACGGGCGCAGAACTTCAGCAGGAACCCCTGCCCGGTGCCTTCATAGCCCTGCACCGTCGTGGTCAGAAGGACATAGCGAAAGGCGCTCGCCAGTTTATGCAGGAGCGGGCCAGGGATAGCGGCGGCTTCATCAACAATCAGCCAGTCCGGCAACACCGTATCACGCTTTTCGGTCTGTTCCAGCAGCGCATCAGGTGCCATGAAGGTCATGTCGCCCGCATAGCGAGAGAGCACATCAGTTGATGCCCGCGACGGCGCAGTGACGATCGCGTTGCCCTGCAGACGCGCAACATGCATACCCGCCAGCGCAGATTTTCCTCTGCCACGTGCAGCGGTCACCACCATGATACCCGGAGGCATTACCAAAAGTTGCGCCAGCACATCCGCCTGTTCGCGCTCGGGTGCGCCTGTCGCGGCATGCCAGGCGGGACGCGGGGTAAGAGCGGGCAGAGATAAGGGTGTGTCCTGCTGCCAGATAAGCGTCTCATCATTATCTGCTAACTGCCGGCAAAAATAGTGAATAAAGCGCGGCGTAGGAACAGGCTCAGGGGTGTCGCACCAGCGGGCGCTGTCCGCATCGGGTCGCTTCGGCCACGAATGCAGAGGGGGAGTGAGCAGCACCAGCCAGCTTCCGGGCTTAAGCGTTCCGCTGAGTGCAGCAAAAGCGGCGACATCAAATCCCCGACGCGCATCCAGTACACCGTGCGTGAATTCGCGTCCCAGCATCGTGGCTAATGCCGCAGGAGCACAATGCAGTCCGTCAGTGGCCTCCCCCACCCACAGCCAGTCGCCGGATAAGGTTTCGCGCAGGCGGTTCGCCTGTTGCTCGCTCCAGCCCTCATCACCAGCAATCACCAGCAGCCGACGGATCCCCTCACTCGCCATTTGTGCGCTCAGGGTATTAAGATGCTGCATCCTGCTCTTCCCTGCGTATTATCAAAGCGCACGACCAAAGGTATTGCACTGAGCCGGATCGCCGGTTTCCATGCCCCGTTTGAACCAGCTGTAACGCTGTTCAGAAGTACCGTGGGTAAAGCTATCCGGAATAACGCGCCCCTGACTTTGCTGCTGCAGACGGTCATCGCCGATGGCACGGGCGGCGTTCAGCGCCTCTTCCAGATCGCCGGCCTCAAGCACGCCCTGTTGCTGCATGCTGTGTCCCCAGACACCGGCATAACAGTCGGCCTGTAGCTCCATCCGCACCGAGAGCGCGTTGATTTGCGTCTGGCTGGCACCCTGCTGGAGCTGCCGTACTTTGGCCTCCGTACCCAGCAGTTTTTGCACGTGATGGCCGACCTCATGGGCAATCACGTAGCCCTGGGCGAAATCGCCGTCTGCGCCAAGCTTATGCTTCATCTCGTCATAAAAAGAGAGATCAATATAGACTTTACCGTCAGCCGGGCAGTAAAACGGCCCCATAATGGATTGACCGGTGCCACAACCGGTGGTGATGCGGTTGCGGTACATCACAAGCCTCGGCTGCTGATAATGACGTCCCATCTTGTCGAAAAGTTGCCCCCAGGTGTCTTCTGTCGTCGCAAAAATGACGCTGGTGAATTTTGCCGACTCATCTTCCTGGGGGTTAACGGCCTGCTGCCGGGACGTGTTTTCTATTGGCTGGCCGGTGATCAGCCCGGTAAGATCAACCCCGTAATAGCTGGCGCAGATGACAATAACCAGCAGGATTATTCCCCCTTTCCCGCCCGGCAGACGAAAGCCGGGGCCGCGAATAACGGGTCCGCCGGATTCGTTACGCCGGTCTTCTACATTGTTACTTTCTCTACGTCCTTGCCAGCGCATACGCACCTCTTAACATCAGGTAATAAGAGTGATCGTAGGCGGTTACCGCGTGGATTACCATAAGAAATGGGTGCAGAAAACCAGAGGATGTAAACACCCTCTGGTTAATGATATCGGAGGTGGGTCTAGTCGAGTTTCACACCCAGACGGTGCGCAACGGCTTCATAAGCTTCAATCAGGCCACCCAGGCTCTGACGGAAGCGGTCTTTGTCCATTTTATCCAGCGTTTCTTTGTCCCACAGGCGGCTGCCATCAGGCGAGAACTCGTCACCCAATACCACTTCACCTTTGAACAGACCAAACTCCAGTTTGAAGTCGACGAGAATGAGACCTGCATCGTCAAAGAGCTTTTTCAGCACATCGTTCGCTTTGAAAGTAAGCTCCTGCATACGGGCCAGATTCTCTTTACTGACCCAGCCAAACGTTTCGCAGTAAGACTCGTTTACCATCGGATCATGCATGGCGTCGTTTTTCAGGAACAGGTCGAACAACGGCGGATTCAGTTCGATGCCTTCTTCAATGCCCAGACGTCTTACCAGCGAACCGGCAGCACGGTTACGCACGACACACTCAACCGGCACCATATCCAGTTTCTTAACCAGACACTCGGTATCGGAAAGCAGCGCTTCCATCTGGGTCGGGATGCCCGCTTCAGCCAGTTTGCTCATAATGTAATGGTTGAACTTGTTGTTCACCATGCCCTTACGATCGAACTGCTCAATGCGCGCGCCATCCCCTGCTGACGTATCATTGCGGAATTCGAGCACCAACAGGTCCGGGTTTTCCGTGCTGTATACGGTCTTCGCTTTGCCACGATACAACTCAGCTTGCTTTTGCATCTTTGTCACTCCAGGTGTGATGATTTAACTAAAAAAAGCTATTTTACCCCGACGCACACGTTTGCGTCGATGAAATAAAAAAAGGCCGGAAGATTCCGGCCCTTACGGTTACTTGGTAAATGCGGCTTCGAATACGGCCACCAGCGCATCGTTCTGCGCCTGGGTCAAGGTATGACCTTTCGGGTCGATAAACTGGAGGCTGCTGCGGTTGTCGAGATCCCCGACCTGCAGTTTATAGTCACCAGAATTCAGCCCCGGGTCCCTGGCCCCCAGATCGCGCCATGCGCTATCAGACAGCGGCTTGTAGGTTACCGCCATGCTGCCCGTAGAGCGGGTGCTGTCGGTGACTTTCATACCCACTTTTTCAAGCGTTGCAGGCAAACGTTGCCATACCACGTTGAACGGACCACGCACCACAAGCATCGGCAGACCGGTATCGTCTGCGGCACTCTGTACGTCCAGCGTAGAGACGCTACGGTTTTCAGCCGCGTTCTGTGCTGCGGTAGCCGTTTTGTCGAGCCCTTCTGAAATCGCATTCAGCATTTCGGCGCTATAGCGCTGAAGAGAGGCAGCATCGGCAACCGGCTTGCCTGCCTGCTCAAGGTTAATCAACTTGACGGTCACCGCCTGCTGATAACCCTGTGTTTTTACCGAGATTTGATAACGACCACGGTATTGCTGGTCTTCATCAAGGCGATTCCATTCAACCCAGTCAGTGGATAGGGTCTGGCTGGCATCATCACGTTTGGCAATCGTCATATTTTTTGCCTGAATGATGCTAACCACCTGCGGCCATAGATTGGCGCTGCGGCCGTTTTCCACCAGCAACGTGGCGGTATCGCCGGTAAACTGCGTGCGCGCACCCGTTACCAGAGCCAGCGGTTGCGCCGGCGGGCGAATATCTAATGCTTTACCAACCGCGCCGTTACCTTGCGTGACAGGAATAGTGTAATCGCCATTTTGCACCGGCAGGATCATGCCAGCAGGCGCATGAAGTTCCGCAAGCGGCTCGGCATCCAGATAGGATTCGTCACCGCTGACCTGACGCTTGTAGCGTGAATCTGAACTACAGGCCGCGAGTAACATCACAAGTGAAACACCCGCTACCTTCGCCAGGCGCGACTTCTGTACTGAGTAAGCCATCAAATCTCCCTAAACTTTACAGCAATCCGGCATGCTTAAGCGCAGAACGAACCACTTCACGACCGTTATCGGTGATCGGTGTCATCGGCAGGCGCAGCGTGTCAGTTGCCACAAGCCCCAACTCCATACAAGCCCATTTCACCGGGATAGGATTGGGTTCGACAAATAGTTTGTTGTGTAATGGCATCAGACGCTTGTTAATCACGCGCGCTTCTGCAAATTGCCCTTCCGCAGCCAGTCTGCACATATCGGCCATGTCTCGCGCCGCTACGTTTGTGGTCACGGAAATCACACCGTTACCACCAAGTTGCATGAAGTCCATTGCCGTTGCATCGTCGCCGCTGAGCAGGATGAAGTCATCTGAAACCAGCTCTTTGATCTGATGAACGCGACTTAAGTTCCCGGTGGCTTCTTTAATACCAATAATATTTTTGATTTTCGCCAGGCGACCTACGGTTTCAGGCAGTAAATCACAACCTGTACGCGACGGTACATTATACAGAATTTGCGGTAAATCGGTGTGTTCAGCGATGGCTTTAAAATGCTGGAACAGCCCTTCCTGCGTCGGGCGGTTGTAGTAAGGAGTGACACTCAGACAGCCAACCACGCCGCTGTCGTTAAAACGTTGGGTCAGACTGATGGCCTCGGCGGTAGCATTCGCCCCTGTACCCGCAATAACCGGAATACGCCCGTCTGCCAGCTCCAGCGTCATCAGCACCACGTCGCCATGTTCCTCATGACTCAGTGTGGCGGATTCGCCCGTTGTTCCTACAGAAACAATCGCCGAGGTTCCATTGGCGACATGGTAATCAATCAGTTTTTTAAGGCTTGGCCGACAGACTTTACCGTTATCATCCATTGGCGTGACAAGCGCGACTATACTTCCCGTGAACATGGGCCATCCTCTGTGCAAACAAGAATCTCAATGGTACGTGTGGTCTTGCAAGAAAAGCAAGCGACCTGAGGGGCTTCCAGCGGTTGTATGCCGGTTTTTTTTATGCTTTCCTTATGATTATCTCAGGTTTGACAGGAAGCACCGGTTTGACAGCCTCATCACAACATTTTCTGGTTATCACTGCGCTGGGTGCCGACAGGCCAGGTATCGTAAATACCATTACCCGTCATGTCAGTAGCTATGGTTGCAACATCGAAGACAGCCGACTGGCCATGCTCGGCGATGAATTTACGTTCATCATGCTGCTTTCTGGCTCATGGAATGCCATTACGCTCATTGAATCGACGTTGCCGTTAAAAGGTGCAGAGCTGGATCTGTTGATTGTCATGAAGCGCACGGGTGCTAAACCCCGTCCTGCCATGCCCGCTTCGGTGTGGGTGCAGGTGGATGTCCCCGACTCACCGCATCTGATTGAGCGCTTCACTGCGCTGTTCGATGCCCATGATATGAATATTGCGGAGTTGGTTTCCCGAACCCAACCTGGGTCTCAGGAAAATGCGGCACAGTTGTTTATTCAAATAACTGCGCATGGTCCCGCGTCACAGGATGCATCAAATATTGAGCAGGCATTTAAAGCCCTATGTACAGAACTGAATGCACAGGGCAGTATTAACGTTGTCAACTATTCACAGCATGATGAACAGGATGGAGAGAAGTAATGAATCCACTGAAAGCCGGTGATATTGCACCGAAATTTAGCTTGCCGGATCAAGACGGAGAACAAGTAAATTTGGCCGACTTCCAGGGACAGCGTGTTCTGGTCTATTTCTACCCGAAAGCAATGACCCCAGGCTGTACCGTGCAGGCATGTGGCCTTCGCGATAACATGGATGAGTTAAAGAAAGTGAGTGTCGACGTTCTCGGCATCAGCACTGATAAGTCGGAAAAGTTATCCCGTTTCGCTGAAAAAGAGCTGCTCAATTTTACGTTGCTGTCTGATGAAGATCATCAGGTGTGCGAACAATTTGGCGTCTGGGGCGAGAAGACCTTTATGGGTAAAACCTATGATGGCATTCATCGCATCAGTTTCCTGATTGGAGCAGACGGTAAGATTGAGCATGTGTTTGATGATTTCAAAACCAGCAATCACCATGACATCGTGCTGAACTGGCTCAAAGAAAACGCCTGATCGCTTATCAGTTAAATGGATACCCGGCGGCCCGGTGGTCGCCTTTCTGCCTTTCTCTTCTTCTCTTCTGCTCTTCTTCTCTTCTTCTCTTCTTCTCTTCTTCTCTTCTTCTCTTCACCCGATTTTGTGACATTAGTCACACTTACATATTCTCCTCGACACCAGTGCCGACATCAGGTTTTTCACTTTTCTCCGGTACCATCGCTTTTGTTCATCCTCGTTAAAAAAATAATTTAAAGTATTGATTTATATAATATTTAAATCATAACACGCCTTGTACTTAAAAAGCTCAACGATGTTTGCTTTCTTCATCATAGGGCCGACATGAACAGCTTTGTGATTGCAGACTCCGAGTGGTGTAGAGGGTATAATACCTGACTTGCCGCGTGTTCGGATGTAAATAAAACGTAAGGGCTTCAGCATCACCCGCAATTAACCTGGTCAAAACGGAGCCCCAGACCGGGCCGGTCATGTGTCTGCACTGTGACGACGCCCCCTGTAAACAGGTATGTCCGGTTAATGCGATCGCTTTCCAGCACGATGCAGTCTACCTGAACGAAACGCTGAGTATGGGCTGCACACGGTGCGGTCTGGTCTGCCCTTTTGAGGTCATCACCCTTTCTGACAGCCATCCACTGGCTGCACCTTCCCGCTACCAATACTTTATTTCTGACGCCGAACTCAGGGATGTTCCTGACAGCCCCCTCACCCCTTTGGGGAGAGAGGGTCAGGGTCAGGATGAGGGGAATTGTGCGCGGGCAAAAATTATTCCCTCTCCCTGAGAGAGAAAGTGAGGGTGAGGGGGAAATTGTATGTGGGCACGGACCATTCCCTCGCCCCTCTGGGGAGAGGGTCAGGGTGAGGGGGAGAATTCCGCACGATTGCTCAAGGAGAGACTGTTGCGGATAGTGGAACACTCCCATGCAGGCTACGTGGAATGGTTCCGTTCACCCTGAGTGCATTCTCCCTCTGAAACCACCGCACCCGTGAACGTGCAAGGGAGGCTCGCCGCCGCCTCCCTTGCAACCCGGGCTCCCGGCCAGGAAAATCGCCGCAGCACGGTCCGTTCGTCTTATGCCGCCGTGCTGTCGGGTCGGGGACCAGCCTGCATCCCTGCAGGCTATCCCCTCCGCCCGCGTCCCTGCGGGCGGTCCCGGCCCGTCGTCAACGCCTCACCGATTTTCAGCCGGACCACAACCCCCGCTGCATGTCACTGCGTTTCAACAGACACCGCATCGCTTTAAGGACTTACAAACCGCGCGGTGGGTCAGGTGTGGGGAGTCCGGCTGGAAACTGCCGACGCGTTTTCGCAGGGCCGGGGCGACGCGCAGGGAGGCGCGGCGAGGGCGCGCGTTGCAGGGACGCTGCATCGCGCCCGCTCCCGGAAAGCCCGGAGAAACAAGCGGAGGGT
>NZ_JAHVDV010000001.1:0-339277 GCF_051486985.1 Yokenella regensburgei | reverse complement strand
CGGAACAACAACAAAGTGGTTGCCGAACTGACCGGGCGCAGCGTGGATGAGGTGGCCGAACGCCGTCTGCTGCGAAATATCGAAGCTAACTGCTGGGATAAATACGACCCGGAGCGTACAGCATGAAAGAGCGCGGAATGATTTTTAACTCAGAAATGGTGCGGGCCATTCTTGATGGGCGCAAAACGCAGACGCGCCGGATCATCAAACTTTCCCATGAGCATGGTATGAAAAACCCGGTAGTGCGCGGTAAAAACGGCGAGGCCAGCTATGAGGGTTGCCGCCTCGCGGCAATGCTTTGCACGTTCGGCCAGCCAGGGGACCGACTTTGGGTGCGCGAGACGTGGGCGCAAGCTGGCGCTGGCGCGCCGGAATTACAGCTTTATCGTGCGAACTACCCTGCACATGTGCCACCGCACTACGAGAACGCGCCGCCAGCTGAGGATGTGCGCTGGACTCCATCAATCCATATGCCGCGCTGGGCCAGCCGTATTCTGCTGGAGATTACCGACGTGCGCGTGGAACGACTGAACGATATCAGCCAGAGGGATGCAATTGCAGAGGGCGCGCCGCCGAGTCATCCGTCTATCGACGCGGTATCCCAGCAGTTTGGTTACCCCGATTTTTCCCGGTCATGGTTCGGCCAGACATGGCAGCACATCTATGGCGAAGAAAGCTGGCAGGCCAACCCGTGGGTATGGGTTATTGAGTTTAAGCGCATTGAAGGAGATGACCGTGCGGCTGATTAACCGTGGCAATCAACAATCTCCGCTGGCGCGCCAGGCATGCGACATCGCACTGGCCGCCCACCATCAAAGATACGGCGACTATGGACGCAGCAAGATGAAAGAGACGTATACGGTGAGGGTTGAAGGCGTGAAGGTTTGGGTGGAGGTGGTGAACCGCAGATGTAGCTATGTGGCTACAGCAATGACTCACGCTCGTAGATTGAGGAATCTTCCAGGGCAATGCAACTGAGAGGCTTGATATGAACAACGTAACGAACTCCACTGTTGAGATTTTAATAACCAGTGACGTCCTTTCAAGGTACAAAATCTCACGTAGCACGCTGTATTTCTGGAGCACGCCATCGCGGATGCCGGCCTCATTCTCTCAGCCATTCCCGCAGCCGAGAATAAATGGCAGCCCGAAGCGCTGGAGGCTGTCTGATCTACTGGAATGGGAGGAGAAAGTAGGTATCAAACCAGAGGCTGACCGATCAGCGTTTCAAGATGGCTCTGCCACACTGCAAGCCAGTGCCTCTGATCGTCCAAGTAATCATGCAGGTTGTACCGCGCCATAACCCCTGCCATATGATGACCGAGCAATTTCTCAACTACATGTGGAGGCGCGCCTAATTCAGACAGACGCGTCGCCACTGTTCTCCTCAGGTCGTGAAGTGACCACGGGGCCATCCCTGTTTTGGCTATAATCTGGGCTGAGAATAAAGCGACATTCGGTTGCATTGGCGGCCTGTCATCCTCCGGGCCGTTGTATCGTGACACTGTAACAATGTGTTTCGATACGGATGTTTCCTTTATAGATGCCATCATTTTAACTATGGCCTCCGGAAGGGCTCTCCTAACCGATTTACCCGTTTTGTAATCGCTCCCTGGTATAGTCCATGTTTTTTCGACGAAGTCGAACCATTCCCATTTAGCTGTCCTTATCTCAGTGCTCCTGCAACCAGTCAAGATAAGATACTTCATGATTAATTGCTGCCGCCCCTTCATCTCCGGAAGTACGCTCCAAACAGTTTTAATTTCTTCATCGCTCAGCCTGCGATCCTTAACTGCTGCAGAGAGACCTACATCTGAACGACGAAGGCTTTCTAAAGGATTTAGGTTAATGACCCCCCTGTTAGAGCAGAAACGGAATGCACGCTGCATCAATCCAAGCATTTGCCCTGTAACCACTCGCCTACCCATGTCGTCAAATAGACTAAGCCAGTGTGCCTTAGTGGTCTGGTCAACAATCATATTCCCGAGCACCGGCGCGATATGATTGTTGAAGTCCCGGCGGTTAACCTTGATCTTCACCAACCCCTCGGGGATACAGTAAAACTTCTCCCAGTAATCGAATGCTTCTTTAACTGAAAGCGCATCAATTTTTTTCTGCTTCTCAAGCACTGCCTGGCGCCGTGGATCAAATCCTTCAGTCAGCCACGCCCTGAACTGCTGACGGCGCTCCCTTGCGTGAGATAGCGATACGGTTGGATAATCGCCAATCGTCAGTTGAGCTGCTTTCCCTTCCCATCTGTAGCGGTAAAAGAATGTTATACTGCCGGTGACAGACAACCGGGCATTAAGGCCGTGAGCATCTGAAATGACTTCAATTTTGTCTCTTTTTTTGCCAAGAACTTTTCTAAGTTTTGTGTCGGTGAGCAATGTGTACACCCCGCAGGAATATATACACATTAGTGTACACAAAGCGGGTAAATTGAAAACCTTCACGATGATCCAGATTAAACGAATTTAAAGCATCAATAGGCAGCTGAGTTGCGGTACACCAGAGAAAAATGAATAGAAGTAAATCATGATTAATAAAGATAAAGCGGGTTCATATGCCCTACGATAATGTTTATAGCGAAAAACGCCCGCCGGGCGCCTTGCGTATGGTCTGGCGTAAATTTTATAGCGACACCCCCGCTATGGTTGGGCTGTATGGCTGCGCCGGGCTAATCCTGCTGTGCCTGTTCGGCAAGTGGTTTGCCCCTTACGGCATCGATCAGCAGTTTCTGGGCTATCAGTTGCTTCCGCCGTCATGGTCTCGTTACGGTGAGGTCTCTTTCTTCCTGGGTACGGATGATTTAGGCCGTGATGTTCTCAGTCGCCTGCTCAGCGGTGCGGCGCCAACGGTGGGCGGCGCTTTCCTCGTCACGCTCGCTGCGACCCTGTGCGGACTTCTCCTGGGCGTCATTGCGGGTGCGACGCACGGTCTGCGTTCTGCTGTGCTCAACCATATTCTCGATACCCTGCTGTCGATTCCGTCGCTCTTACTGGCCATCATTGTGGTCGCTTTTGCCGGTCCCCATCTTTCTCATGCCATGTTCGCCGTGTGGCTGGCTATCCTGCCGCGAATGGTGCGCTCGGTTTACAGCATGGTGCATGACGAACTGGAGAAGGAGTACGTCATTGCGGCTCGTCTCGACGGTGCTTCCACCTTAAATATTTTATGGTTTGCTGTGCTGCCCAATATGACGTCCGGACTGGTCACTGAAACGACCCGTTCGCTTTCCATTGCCATTCTGGACATTGCCGCACTTGGCTTCCTTGATCTTGGCGCACAGCTCCCCTCGCCGGAATGGGGCGCCATGCTGGGGGACGCCCTTGAACTTATTTATGTCGCCCCCTGGACGGTCATGCTCCCGGGTGCGGCCATCATGCTCAGCGTATTGCTTGTCAATCTGCTTGGCGATGGCATTCGCCGCGCCATTAATGCGGGGGTGGAATAATGCCGCTGCTCGATATACGTAATCTCACCATCGAAGTGAAAACCGGTGAACAGTGGGTTAAAGCTGTCGACAGAGTCAATCTGACCCTGGCCGAAGGGGAAATCCGCGGTCTTGTGGGTGAGTCTGGCTCCGGTAAAAGCCTGATTGCAAAGGCCATTTGTGGCGTCACTAAAGAGAACTGGCGCGTCACCGCCGACCGTATGCGTTTCGATGATATCGACCTGATGCGGCTGTCGCCTCGCGAACGGCGAAAATTGCTCGGCCATAACGTGTCGATGATTTTTCAGGAGCCGCAGTCCTGTCTCGATCCCTCCGAGCGGATCGGCAAACAGCTGATGCAAAACATCCCTGGCTGGACCTGGAAAGGGGGCTTTTTCCGTCGCTTTGGCTGGCGCAAGCGTCGCGCGATTGAGCTCCTACACCGCGTGGGTATTAAAGATCACAAAGATGCGATGCGCAGCTTCCCTTACGAGCTGACCGATGGCGAGTGTCAGAAAGTGATGATAGCCATTGCGCTCGCTAACCAGCCGCGACTACTGATTGCCGACGAACCGACCAATGCGATGGAGCCCACCACGCAAGCGCAGATTTTCCGTCTGCTGACGCGGCTTAATCAGAACAATAACACCACGATTCTGCTCATCAGCCATGATCTGCAGATGTTGAGCAACTGGGCTGACCGTATCAATGTGATGTACTGCGGTCAGACGGTAGAAACCGCACCGAGTGAAGAACTCATCTCAACGCCGCACCATCCTTATACGCAGGCATTGATCCGCGCTATCCCTGATTTTGGCAGTGCGATGCCACACAAAAGTCGACTCAACACGCTTCCAGGCGCCATTCCGCTGTTGGAGCATCTGCCAATTGGTTGTCGCCTGGGGCCCCGCTGCCCCTATGCGCAACGCAAATGTATTGAAAGGCCGCTACTGTCAGGTGCCAAAAACCATCTGTACGCCTGCCATTTCCCGCTGAATATGGAGAGAGAGTGAGATGGTGGAAACCCTGCTCGAAGTACGTAACCTGAGTAAGACCTTTCGCTATCGCACCGGCTGGTTTCGCCAGCAGACCGTGGAGGCGGTGAAGCCTCTGAGCTTTACGCTACGGGAAAAGCAGACGCTGGCGATTATTGGTGAGAATGGCTCAGGTAAGTCGACGCTGGCAAAAATGCTGGCCGGGATGACAGCACCCAGTACGGGGGAACTCCTGATTGACGACCATCCTCTGCGCTATGGTGATTACTCATTTCGTAGCCAGCGTATCAGAATGATTTTTCAGGACCCGTCGACATCGCTTAATCCGCGCCAGCGTATTTCGCAGATACTCGACTTTCCGCTCAGGCTTAACACCGACCTTGAGCCAGAGGCGCGACAGAAACGCATTTATGAAACGCTGCGCATGGTGGGGTTATTACCCGATCATGCCAGCTATTACCCTTATATGTTTGCCCCCGGTCAGAAGCAGCGTCTGGGACTGGCGCGTGCGCTTATCCTGCGCCCGAAGGTCATTATTGCCGATGAGGCGCTGGCCTCGCTGGATATGTCGATGCGCTCGCAGTTAATAAATCTGATGCTGGAATTACAGGAAAAACAGGGTATCGCTTATATTTATGTGACCCAGCACATCGGCATGATGAAACACATCAGCGATCAGGTTCTGGTGATGCATCAGGGCGAAGTTGTCGAGCGTGGCAGCACCGCCAGCGTGCTGGCATCACCGCTGCATGAGCTCACTAAGCGCTTAATTGCCGGCCATTTTGGCGAAGCATTGACCGCAGATGCCTGGCGACAGGATCGCTGAGGCCGCACGGCCTTTCAGTGGTCGGATTAACTCATTCGGCGACTCATGTTAGAATCGCCGCGTTTTAATAACGATCCACGTGTGAACGTTGATCGCATAACAGTAACTATAAGGATTAAAAGCTATGGGTTTTCTTACCGGTAAGCGCATTCTGGTAACGGGCGTTGCCAGCAAACTTTCCATCGCCTACGGTATCGCGCAAGCTATGCACCGCGAAGGCGCTGAGCTGGCGTTCACCTATCAGAACGACAAACTGAAAGGCCGTGTAGAAGAGTTTGCCGCTCAACTGGGTTCCAGCATCGTGCTGCCATGTGACGTTGCGGAAGATGACAGCATCGAAAACCTGTTCAGCGAACTGGTTAAAGTATGGCCGAAATTTGACGGTTTCGTTCATTCCATCGGTTTCGCCCCGGGTGACCAGCTGGACGGCGATTATGTGAATGCAGTTACTCGTGACGGCTTCAAAATTGCGCACGACATCAGCTCCTACAGCTTCGTCGCACTGGCAAAATCCTGCCGTGCCATGCTTAACCCGGGCTCTGCACTGCTGACCCTCTCTTACCTGGGTGCTGAGCGCGCTATCCCAAACTACAACGTGATGGGTCTGGCGAAAGCGTCGCTGGAAGCCAACGTGCGCTATATGGCTAACGCAATGGGCCCGGAAGGCATTCGCGTTAACGGCATCTCTGCAGGCCCTATCCGTACTCTGGCTGCCTCCGGCATTAAAGATTTCCGTAAAATGCTGGCCCACTGCGAAGCGGTTACTCCGATTCGCCGCACCGTCACCATCGAAGATGTGGGTAACTCCGCAGCCTTCCTGTGTTCCGACCTCTCCGCGGGTATCTCCGGTGAAGTCGTTCACGTTGACGGCGGTTTCAGCATTGCAGCAATGAACGAGCTGGAACTGAAATAATCCCTTTTGCCCCCCGGTTCCGGGGGGCATCTTTATACCCTAAATAGTTCAGGTTGCATCGCGGCGGCAAGCGCATGCATCCCCGGGAACATAGACAACTATGTGACCGGGGTAAATAAGCGCAGCCAACAATGAGGCAACTTGAAATATAACGGGTATATACCTTTCTGATATTTATTATCACCTAACAATCTTTCATCCCTCTCCCCGCTTACGCCAGGATAAAGCAGCGAAAACGATCCGGCGTTTCTTTGCCACGACGTGTCCGGATCGCCACTTCTGACAAGGAACGACCATGGAACAACGCCGTTTTTCCGGCAAAAGCCACTGGTATCATGAAACGCAGTCGAGCGCACGTCAGCATCAGTCGTTGCCCCTCGTGCCGGAAGCTGCACGGGTGGAAGACCATTTTCTGCTCGACCTTTCATTACCCACCCCATTGACCGGGGCGTGTAGTCGCTGGCTGACGCCAGCCCGACAACTCTATGGCTTTCTTTTCCCGCCGCGTGTTGCGGTTAGTCGCCTGCGCACGTTAAGCATTTACGACAGGTTGAGCACGGCCCTGACGGTCGCGCAGGTGTATGGCGTTCAGCGTCTGTGTAATCACTATGCAGCCCGGCTTGCGCCTCTTCCGGGGCCGGATCCTTCACGTGAAAGCAACCGTCGGCTTGCGCAGATCACCCAATATGCCCGTCAGCTCGCAGCTTCCCCGGAGGTCATCGACGCCCGCGCCCGTCAGCAGCTGGAAGAGGTGGGACTCACCGGGTATGACACCGTTCTGATGGCGCAAATCATTGGGTATATCGGATTTCAGGCACGCATCGTGGCGGGCGTGCAGGCGCTGACCGGCCTCCCCGTGCGACTCATCCCTGGCATGGAAATGCAGCAGGAGGCTGCCCCTGCGGCATTTACTGAACTGCGTACTCAATGGACAGCGGGCATAAAGGGCGTCGAAATGCGCATCGCCAGCGCCCGCCAGCTGGAATCGCTTGCTGCCTGGCAACCGCTACCAGCCTTTCGTCTGTTAGCACCCATTCTGGCTCATGAATACCCGTCGCTCGACGCGCTCGGTGAGATTTACAGCGATGTACACGGTGGGCTTATCGACGAGGAGACAGCGGCACTGATTGCCCTTTATTGCGCTCGCATAAATGGCAGCCTGCACTGCTTCACTGAAGTCTGGCAGCACTGGCGTGGTGCTGACGATCTGGCGGAGGCGATAAGACAGGGTGAACGGGTGCTAAAACGACTCGGGCAAACCCGCGCGCGTGAGATAGCTGTCGCGTCAGCGGTTCAGATCCTCACCTGCGCCCCGGACCGGTTTAGTGCCGCCCATTTTCGCACACTACAGGCTCAGGGATTTTGCGAGACATCCGCCCTCTCTCTGCTGGTCTGGTGCGCCTTATGCGGCTGGCTTAATCGCCTCAACATTGCGCTGGGCGATGCGGCATAATGTTTTAGCGCCACGCCGGGTTAAGTGCTCAGCCTGAGCAGGGAATTTTGCCCAAAGAGCGCTTGCTGCAACCCCCGGATTCGCGTAAAACTGTCAGCCGCTCTTTCAGCCACGAAAATAGAAAACTATGTTTCAGGATAACCCGCTGCTCGCGCAGCTAAAACAGCAACTTCATTCACAGACACCGCGTGCGGAAGGTGTCGTGAAAGCCACGGAAAAAGGCTTTGGTTTCCTCGAAGTCGATGCGCAAAAAAGCTATTTTATTCCACCGCCGCAGATGAAAAAAGTGATGCATGGCGATCGCATTATCGCCGTGATCCACACTGAAAAAGACCGTGAATCCGCTGAGCCGGAAGAGCTGGTTGAACCCTTCCTCTCCCGTTTTGTCGGCAGAGTTCAGCGTAAAGACGATCGTCTCTCGATTGTTCCCGATCATCCCCTGATTAAAGACGTCATCCCCTGCCGTGCCGATCGCCAGGTTACCCATGATTTTAAAGAGGGTGACTGGGCCGTTGCGGAAATGCGCCGCCATCCGCTGAAAGGCGATCGCACCTTTTATGCCGAACTGACGCAATACATCACCTTCGGTGACGATCATTTCGTCCCCTGGTGGGTGACACTGGCACGCCACAATCTTGAAAAAGAGGCACCGAACGGCGCGGCCACCACCATGCTGGATGAGGGCCTTGAGCGTGTTGATCTTACGGCGCAGACGTTTGTTACCATTGACAGCGCCAGCACAGAAGATATGGATGATGCGCTTTATGTCGAAGAGACCGCTGAAGGGAAACTTCAGCTGACTGTCGCCATCGCAGATCCTACTGCCTGGGTTGCAGAAGGTAGCGCAATCGACAAAAACGCGAAAATTCGTGCCTTCACCAATTACCTGCCGGGCTTCAATATCCCGATGCTGCCGCGCGAATTGTCAGATGATCTGTGCTCCCTGCGCGCCGATGAAGTCCGCCCGGTACTGGCCTGTCGGATGACCATCGACAGCGAAGGCAGTATTGAAGAGGAGATCACCTTCTTCGCAGCGACTATCACCTCTAAAGCCAAGCTGGTATATGACGAGGTCTCTGACTGGCTGGAAAAACGCGGATCATGGCAGCCGCAGAGCGATGCCATCGCGCAACAGATTCAGTTGCTGCACCGGGTATGCCTTGCGCGCGCGCAGTGGCGTCAAACCCACGCGCTGGTCTTTAAAGATCGCCCGGACTACCGCTTCATTCTGGGTGAAAAAGGCGAAGTACTTGATATCGTCGCGGAGCCACGCCGCATTGCCAACCGTATCGTTGAAGAGGCAATGATCGCTGCCAATATCTGCGCTGCCCGGGTTTTGCGCGACAAGCTTGGATTCGGTGTTTACAACGTTCACATGGGCTTCGACCCGGCCAGTAGCGAGCAACTCGCCGCCTTGTTAAAAACGCACGGCATGGACGTTGACCCCGAAGAAGTGCTGACACTGAACGGGTTTTGTAAGCTTCGTCGTGAGCTGGATGCGCAGCCTTCTGGTTTTCTCGACAGCCGCATCCGCCGCTTCCAGTCATTCGCTGAAATCAGCATCGAGCCGGGTCCGCACTTCGGTCTGGGTCTCGAAGCCTACGCGACCTGGACATCCCCGATTCGTAAATATGGCGACATGATCAACCATCGTTTGTTGAAGGCCATCATCAAAGGGGAATCTGTTGCGCGTCCGCAGGCTGACACGACGGTACAAATGGCTGAACGCCGCCGCCTTAACCGTATGGCTGAGCGTGACGTGGGCGACTGGCTCTATGCCCGCTACTTGCAGGATAAAGCAGGCACCGATGCGCGCTTTGCCGCTGAAATTATCGATGTCAGCCGCGGTGGTATGCGTGTGCGCCTCGTTGATAATGGCGCGGTCGCTTTTATTCCGGCCCCCTTTATTCATGCCGTTCGTGACGAACTGGTGTGCAGCCAGGAAACAGGCACCGTACAAATTAAAGGTGAAGCCGTTTATAAAGTGACAGAGGTTATTGATGTGACTATCGCTGAAGTGCGAATGGAAACACGCAGCATTATTGCCCGTCCGGCGGTCTGAATCCCCTGCTCTCATTCGCCCCCTGATGTCTGGGGGCGAAATGAATGGATGCGATCTCACAAGCATTTTTTCTTTATTTCCCCCACAACGGGTATAAACCCGCCACAATAAAATAACTGCGCACGTCCAGTGATTTGCTATGCAAATTTTACGCACCCGCTATATTTTTAAACAGAACTCGTTTTATTATTAGTTTGTAAGTAAAAACAATACGTTTTTCCCCTGGTTCCCCCTTTTGTACTGTTGGTTTATCCGTCCTCGAATGAGTATCCGTTGCGCTTTTTGGTGGGTTGGGAGATAGCATGAAAGATTTGCAGGAACAGAACTTGCTGTTTCGTTATCTGGGCTCAACCAGCCCTTTCTGGCGACTGAGCGCTGACAGCAATGCGCTGCACTTTGCCCCTGATGAGGATGCGGAGGTGAGCCAGGTCGTCACCCTGAGCGATGAACAGGCAGCCCAGCTTCGCCAGATGACGGTCATTACCTCCAGTCAGACGATGTATCTGTCGCTCTTTGGTGATGATCTCCCTGTACATCTCGTTGGCCGTAAAATTAATCAGCAGGAGTGGGCCGGCACAGCCTCTGCCTGGCATGATACCTCTTCCGTAGCACGCGATCTGGTGCAGGGCCTCTCTTTTGCCGAGCAGGTTGTTTCAGAAGCTAACTCGGTCATCGTCATTGTTGACCGGCATGGCAGTATTCAACGCTTTAATCGTCTGAGTGAAGAATATACGGGTTTAAAAGAGCACGAGGTGATTGGCCAGAATGTATTTAAGCTTTTTATGAACCAACAGGAGGCGGCGGCATCACGGCAAAATATTAGTGAATTTTTCCGCAATGGTTCCTCATACGAAGTTGAACGCTGGATTAAAACCCGCAAAGGACAACGTCTGTTTTTGTTTCGCAATAAATTTGTTCATAGCGGTAGCGGAAAAAATGAAATTTTTCTCATCTGTTCGGGTACGGATATTACTGAAGAACGCCGCGCTCAGGAGCGCCTGCGCGTTTTAGCTAATACCGATACCATTACCGGCCTGCCTAATCGCAATGCTATTCATGAATTAATCAGCAGCGCCATTGATAATCGCGGTGAAACGCAAATTGGTATCGTCTATCTGGACCTGGATAATTTTAAAAAGGTGAACGATGCCTACGGTCATATGTTTGGCGATCAGCTTTTACAGGCCGTCGCGCTCGCTATTTTAAGCTGTCTCGACGAGGGTCAGGTCCTGGCGAGACTCGGCGGCGACGAGTTTATCGTGATGGCGACAGACTCGTCGCAGAGCGCGCTCGAGGCCATGGCGTCGCGCATCATTACCCGTTTACGTCAGGCGTTCCGTATCGGGCTGATTGAGGTTTACACGGGATGCTCGCTGGGGATTGCCCTGGTTCCTCAGCATGGCAACGATCGGGAAAGCATCATTCGTAATGCTGACACGGCGATGTACATTGCAAAAGAGAATGGAAAGGGAAAATTTTGCGTATTCACCCCGGAGATGAATCAGCGCGTCTTTGAATACCTCTGGCTGGACACCAACCTGCGCAAAGCCCTCGATAAGGATCAGTTAGTGATCCATTATCAGCCCAAGGTGACCTGGCGCGGCGAAGTTCGCAGCCTGGAGGCGCTGGTTCGCTGGCAGTCACCGGAGCGCGGTCTGATCCCTCCTCTGGATTTTATCGCCTATGCCGAAGAGTCCGGGCTTATCGTCCCGCTCGGCCGCTGGGTGATGCTGGATGTAGTGCGGCAGGTCGCAAAGTGGCGTGATAAAGGCATCAACCTGCGCGTAGCGGTTAACGTTTCTGCCCGCCAGTTAGCCGACCAGACTATCTTCAGCGATCTGAAACAGGCCTTAAGCGATTTGAATTTTGAATATTGTCCGATAGATGTAGAACTCACGGAAAGCTGCCTGATTGAAAATGAAGAACTTGCACTGTCACTGATTCAGCAATTCAGTGAGCTCGGCTCACAGGTGCATCTCGATGATTTTGGCACCGGCTACTCCTCCCTGTCGCAACTGGCCCGCTTCCCGATTGACGCCATTAAACTGGATCAATCTTTTGTTAAGGATATACATAAACAATCTGTCTCCCAGTCGCTGGTGCGGGCTATCGTTGCGGTGGCTCAGGCGCTTAATTTACAGGTGATTGCGGAAGGGGTGGAAAGTGCAAAAGAAGACGCCTTTCTGACTAAGAACGGCGTCAATGAACGACAGGGTTTTTTATTTGCTAAACCCATGCCCGCTGCCGTTTTCGAGCGATGGTATAAACGTTATCTGTCGCGTAAATAGCTCAGCTGGCTTTACTCAGACTGGCGGCGGCATGTCGGTTTTGTAATAGAACCAGGCGTTCCATGTAGGCGATGTCCTTTGGTTCAAGGCAGAACGCGGCATCCACCCAGTCTTCAGTAATGTCCATCAGTTCGCTTCGTGGGAGCTGTATCACTCGCTGACGGGCGCGCAACATGGCGCGTATCCCGTTGAGTCTGGGTTGCAGCGTATCAATGAAGGTCCTGACAGACAGGTAACCCTGGCCGGGTTCAAACAGCTGGTCCACCAGCCCCTGCTGTTCAAACCACTCCGCCGTATGCGACTCGCCTTTGTAGATAAGCGCTTCGGCCAGTTTCATTCCCGAACGGCGCGCTACCAGTGAATAACCGCCCATACCCGGAAATAAATTGAAGGCTATCTCCGGGAAACCGAGCCGGGCATCGCGCTGCGCCAGCAGAAAATGGTGCGCCAGGGCGGCCTCAAACCCGCCACCGAGTGCACTCCCCTCAACCATAGCCAGTGAGATGGCACCCGTATCAAAGCCTCTTGAAGCCGCATGAACACAATCCACGCAGGCGCGCGCATAGGCCCGCAATGCTTCGCGCCGTCCATTACGGATACACTCCACAAAAAAACCCAAATCACCACCGGCATTATACATTCCGGGGACCAGAGACCCCGTCACCCAAAAATCAACCATGAAACCCGCCTGGCGAACGAGCCAGGACGCATTCATGATCTCTTCAATTAACACATGGTTAAAACAGGGTCGGGGCTGTGCTCGCAACATCATCCATACGGTGCGGCGCTCTTCTTCGTAATAGCAGGAAAGTTGCGTAAAACGATCGGTATCGGTAAAAAGTTTGCACGTAGCCTGGTTGATTACTGTCATAGACTTGATCCTCCGGAAATAAAAAGCGCGTTGTGCGCAGAGCAAGACTAATCCAGGGGCAATCAGGGCAGAATGTAAGTTAATGAATATATAATCTGTACTTATAATATTTTGAGATTTCGTTTTTCCGCTTCTCTTTTTACACTCTTTTCTGCATCATTCATTTTGTTACTTTTCAAATATAAAGGTGAAGTTATGGCTGACATCGACGTAAAGCAACTGACCAGTCGGATTGATATCGTGCTGGATATTCTTGTTGCCGGGGATCATCAATCCGCCATTCGTAACCTGGAGATCCTGAAAGCGGAATTGCAGCAGTGTGAAAACGCCGGTCAGGAAAACGCCAGCAGGTTGCGCGGAACCCCCTGGGAGGTGTAGCCATTTCTTTGTCGTTAACGCCTGTGTAAAGCTGCAAAGCGATACGATCTTCTTCCATCCTGATTCTACAAAAACTATAAGTAGTGCCTATGAATTCCCGACAACAACGTATTCTTCAGACGGTCATTGATAAAGGGCGAATGAGCGTAACAGAGTTGGCAAAAATGACCGGTGTGTCCGAAGTCACCATTCGCCAGGATCTGAATGCACTTGAAAAAGAGAGTTATTTGCGACGTACGCATGGCTATGCCGTTCCTCTGGACAGCGATGACGTCGAAACGCGAATGATGAATAACTACACGGTGAAGCGCCAGCTGGCTGATTTTGCCGCCTCACTGGTGAGCGAAGGCGAAACCGTATTTATTGAAAATGGCAGTTGTAATGCCTTACTTGCCCGCCGCCTGGGTGAGCAACGTGATGTCACCATCATTACGGTAAGCAGCTACATCGCCCATCTTTTAAAAGACTCCCAGTGCGACGTAATCCTGCTTGGCGGAATCTATCAAAAGAAAAGTGAAAGTATGGTCGGCCCGTTGACGCGTCAGTTTGTCCAGCAGGTGCACTTCAGTAAGGCGTTCATCGGGATTGATGGCTGGCAGGCGGATACGGGTTTCACGGGTCGCGATATGATGCGCACCGATGTTGTGAATGCCGTGCTGGAGAAAGGCTGTGAAGCCATTGTGCTGACCGACAGTTCTAAATTTGGCGTGGTGCACCCGTACACACTCGGTGCAGGCAAAGCATTTAACCGCGTCATCACGGATGAGCGACTTCCTGCCGAAGCGCATACACAATTGCAACAATCAGGACTGATCGTCAGTCTCGTTGAGTGCCCCATTTCTGCTTAAGTGAGAAGGCCCGCTATAGCGGGCTATCCCCTTCATATCTGAGATTATTCCGACGTTTCAATTAAGACTTTTTACCCTGCCGCTTCGCGGGTTCAAACGTAAAATTGTATGTAGCGAGATAACAGGAAGTGACTGTCACACCCGTGATTTTAGTAACACCTGCGCAACAAGGTTTTACGGAAAGTCTTACTGTCTGCCCATAATGGCTATACTTTAAGAGAACACTTTTCCGTGAATCACTCATTCAGGAGAAAGTATGATGATGTTATCAAGTAAAAAAGTCGCGACAGCTATGCTGGCCATTACCCTGGCAATGTCTCTGAGTGCGTGCGGGCACTGGTCTAAGCGTGATCGCAACACCGCCATCGGCGCTGGTGCTGGTGCGCTGGGTGGTGCTGTTTTAACTGACGGTAGTACGCTGGGCACCCTGGGCGGTGCAGCAGTAGGTGGTATCGTTGGTCACCAGGTGGGTAAATAATCCTTTTGAAGGATTTCCCTCTTTTTATGAACTTTGTTTCAAGACCTGAGCACTGACTGAAAAAGGGTAACGCTAATGCGTCACCCTTTTTTTATACCGCCGGGTTGGTGTTATCCCCCCGCAAGCTTAACCTTCATGCCTTTTGCTTCGAGCAACGTTTTCAGTAAGTCGCGCTTGTCGCCCTGGATCTCAATCACACCGTCTTTAACAGCCCCGCCGCAGCCGCACTTTTTCTTGAGCTCAGCGGCCAGCGCATTCAGGGCAGCGTCATCGGCATCAATGCCGGTTATCAGACAAACCCCTTTGCCTTTTCGACCGCTGGTCTGGCGCTGCAGACGGACAACGCCATCACCTTTTGGGCGTTCGGCCGGTTTTTTTTCTTCCGCAATTCGCCCGGATTCTGTTGAATAGACCAGACGACTGTTGTTGTCGTTCATCATGCATTCCTTAGCAGCGAGGCGTTGATGTCGCGTAATGTCTGCGCAGGGTCGGCGGACTGCGTCACCGGGCGACCAATGACCATAAAGTCAACGCCAGCCGCCTGCGCCTGTTCAGGCGTCATGATACGACGCTGATCGCCTGCCGCACTTCCTGCAGGTCGGATACCCGGCGTCACCAGCTTAAATGGCTGACCAAAGGCCTCTTTAAAGCGCACTGCTTCTTGCGCAGAACAGACTACCCCGTCAAGACCACACTGCTGAGTGAGCCCGGCAAGACGTTCAGCATGTTCAGCCGGTGTGGTTTTAATGCCTAAACCTTCCAGATCTACCGCTTCCATGCTGGTCAGGACCGTCACGGCAATCAGTAATGGCGCATCGTTTCCAAAGGAGACGAGCGCTTCTTTTGCCGCTGTCATCATCCGGGCACCGCCGGAAGCATGGACGTTGACCATCCACACACCAAGGTCAGCAGCAGCTTTCACCGCATGGGCCGTGGTATTAGGAATATCGTGGAACTTGAGATCAAGAAAGACATCGAAGCCGCGCTGCTGCAACTCGCGCACCATATCCGGCCCGAAGAGGGTGAACATCTCTTTACCGACTTTAAGCCGACAGTCACGAGGATCGATGCGGTCAACAAAAGCCAGGGCGTTATTACGGTTATCGTAATCAAGGGCAACCACAACCGGTGAGGTCGTTTTAGCGCGGGAAACAGATGAAGCTGTAGTCGTCATGGAGAGACCTTCTGAGATAAGGGCACCCGCTCAGGCGCAATGAATAAACGGCGAGCATTCTACCTGCGGGAGGGCGTAATTGACAGTGCATTACGCCCTGCCAGACCTTCTGCGCAGAGGAGCGGCCTTTAAGTCATCAGAGTGAAAAGTATGTTGTAACTAATCAGGCGTTTTTTTGCTTACTGACCATCTAAGCCGCGGATAGGTTTAACGGTGGACCACGCACGGCAGGAGGGGCAATGCCAGTACATGGTATAGGCGGTAAAACCACATTTATGACACCGGTAGCGCGGCTTACTGCGGATTTGTTCACCGACCATCTCACGCAGCACCATCAGGCTCTCTTTTGCGCGCCCTTCTTCTGCCTCGTTGAGGTGGTAGTCCATTAACTTATGGAAGACCCGCATCGTCGGATGACGCTGAAGCTGGCGCGTCACGTATCCCTGGGCCGAATCCGGGCCTTCACGTTGCTCCATAATTTCCGCCAGCATTAAATCTGCCGTTGCGCCGGTGTTCTCCTCGACGCAACGCTGAAGAAACGCAGCCCACTCATCATGCTTACCAAGTTGCTGGTAGCAGACCTGCAGCATTTCCAGAGTTTCGCTGACGAGCTCTTTATCCTGATCAATGACGCGAAGCAAGGACTCGACGGCTTTCGCGTACTCACCCTTTGCCATATGCACACGCCCCATCATGATCGAGACGCGAGGGCTGTCACGGTCTGCTGCCGCCCCCTTTTTCAGTAATGCCATGGCACGATCAAGTTCTTCATTACCTATCTGCTGCAGCGCCAGCTCGCAGTAGAAGTGGGCGATTTCGCCACGCTGTTTGTCTTTGCCCAGTTTGACCAGTCTTTCAGCGACATCAATCGCTTTCTGCCATTCGCTGGTCGCCTGATAGATTTGCAACAGCTGTTGCAAAGCGCCGATGCGAAAATCGGTCTCGTCGGTCAACTGGTTAAACATGTCTTCTGCGCGGTCATACATACCGGCGGCCATGTAATCGCGACCCAGCTGTTGTACGGCAAGAAGACGCTGATCGTAGGTGAGCGAGGCGCTCTCCATCAGGGTCTGGTGGATACGAATGGCTCGGTCAACTTCCCCACGGGAGCGAAAAAGATTACCCAGGGTCAGGTGGGCTTCAACTGTGCCGGTGTCCTCTTTAAGCATATCGAGGAACAGGTCGACGGCTTTATCCTGTTGGTTACTCAGCAGCAGGTTAACCCCGGCCACGTAATCACGTGAAAGCCGGTTAGCCTCATCCTGCTTTGTTTGTTGAGCATTTCTGCGCCCCATATACCAGCCATACGCCGCGGCAACCGGTAGCAGCAGAAATAACAACTCCAACATAGACGGTTATTCCTTCACCACGGCGGTACCGGAATGCGCCGGGACATCAGCCACCGGGGCAATTTTTTGCTCCAGTCGTTTAATTTTGCGTTCAGCACGCGCCAGAGAGACACGCACGCGCAACCAGAACAGACCACATATCAGCCAGCCTATGGCAAAGCCCGCAGCGAAAAGCACGGCCAGCAAGGTGGAGATCCGATATTCACCCTGAGCGAGCAGATAATTGAAGGTCACCAGCTGATCGTTTTGGGCACCCAGCGTGACAGAGACGACGAAGATCGCCAGGACCAGTAAGAAAATGAGTAAATATTTCACATTACTTCCCGTTATGTGGTTGTGAGCGAGTAAATTCTGTTCAACCGGCTGCATCCAGCCTTATAAATTACCATTTTAGCGCCTGGTGCGAAACGGAAATGCGTGATGCCTCAGGGTGATTTAGGGGCTTTTTACCAGTTTTCAACTCTCCTGCTCCCTTTCAGCTATTTCCTGTCGTTCTTCCACTGGCGGCGCGAGCGGACCACATAGTTTTTGTGCAAGCCAGGTGGCAATCGTCACCAGTAACCCCGAGATAAGCGTAGCGACGATAAGATCGCGCGGCCAGTGCATGCCCAGCACCAGACGGCTACCCATCACGGCCGTCGCCCAGACGAGTAATAGCGCAATCGTCCAGGTTCGGCGACGGGGCCAGAGGAGTCCTACCCCCAGCAGCGCCCAACTGGCAGCAAACATAGTGTGACCGGAGGGGAAAGCAAAACCGGTTTCTTTTTGCCAGTGCTTACGCAAAAAAACCGGAACCTGCTGCTCATCGGCCAGTTGCGCTTTCACCAGGTGGCCACGCTCCTTGCGTTTCAGACTGTAAAATTCAGTCGCCTTAATATTATGGGCGCTCTCCAGCCAGACGACGAAGGGACGCGGCTCCTGCACACGATCTTTCACCCAGGATTTTACCCCCTGCCCGGCCAGAATGGCGCTCCCGAGGATGACAAAAAGCACCAGCGCGGCTTTGAGTCGAAAACGTAAGCACCAGAGAAACCAGCCACACAGAATGACGTGGGTAATAATGCCCCAGGGTTGGGTCACCGTCTCGGTTATCCAGTACGATGCTCTGAGAAAGGTAACATTCGAACCGGGTTGCCAGTTCCAGCCCACCATCCAGACCAGCGCTGGCATCACCATCAATATTCCCGCACCGACCATGGTGCGCTTCGCTATAGCCCGCATTGTTTCTCCTTTCGTATCTATCACAATCATAACCGAAAAATAACATTTTCGGTGTAACTGCCATGTTTGTGCGTTTATTCCGTGATGTATCTGCTGGTCATTAGTGATGTAAAGCGCATTGTGGCAAAATAGCGGAATACATAAGGCCCGACTAACAATGGCCAATATAATCTGGAGAATCACATGCAGCTTAAACGCGTGGCAGAAGCCAAACTGCCGACCCCGTGGGGCGATTTCCTGATGGTGGGTTTTGAAGAACTGGCGACCGGGCAGGATCACGTTGCGCTGGTCTTTGGGGATATTTCCGGGCAGACGCCGGTACTGGCGCGCGTCCATTCTGAATGCCTGACGGGTGATGCACTCTTTAGTCTGCGTTGCGATTGTGGATTTCAGCTCGAAGCGGCCCTCACGCATATTGCAGAGGAAGGGCGCGGTGTACTGCTTTATCATCGTCAGGAGGGCCGCAATATCGGTCTGCTGAATAAAATACGCGCCTATGCGCTACAGGATCAGGGCTACGATACCGTCGAGGCCAATCATCAGCTTGGCTTCGCCGCCGATGAACGCGACTTCACCCTGTGCGCTGACATGTTCAAGCTGTTGGGTGTCGATGAAGTTCGTCTGTTGACCAACAACCCGCGTAAGGTTGAGATCCTGACCGAAGCAGGAATAAATATTGTGGAGCGGGTTCCTTTGATTGTCGGACGCAACCCCAAAAACGCCCATTACCTCGACACTAAAGCTGCCAAAATGGGGCATTTACTGAGCGAGTAAGCGCGTGCTGGCCGTGGGAGGTGCTCCCACGGCCAGCTCCGTATTAATGCAACATATTACGGATCACGTAGTGCAGAATGCCGTCATTCTGATAGTAGGTCAGCTCGGTTGAGGTATCGATACGACACCGGCACTCCAGTACCTCTTGCGTACCGTCGGTGCGCGTTAAGGTCACCGGAATAGTGGCACCCGGCTTAAGCTGGTTCAGATCGGCAATATCCAGTTTCTCTTCACCGCTCAGCCCCAGGGTTTTACGCGTCGTCCCCTGTGGAAACTCCAGCGGCAAAATGCCCATACCAATCAGATTTGAGCGGTGGATGCGTTCGAAGGATTCAGCAAGGACTACCCGCACGCCCAGCAAACGCGGCCCTTTCGCAGCCCAGTCCCGGCTGGAGCCCGAGCCATATTCTTTACCGGCAATAACAGCAAGCGGCACGCCCTGCTGCTGGTAGCGCATCGCAGCGTCATAAATGGAGATGACTTCGTCACCCGGCAGATGACGCGTCATTCCGCCCTCCACGCCCGGCACCATTTCGTTACGGATGCGGATGTTAGCAAAAGTCCCACGCATCATTACTTCATGGTTCCCGCGGCGCGAGCCGTAGGAGTTAAAGTCGCCCCGTTCAACACCATGACTTTGCAGGTAGCGGCCCGCCGGGCTGTCGGCTTTAATGCTCCCCGCAGGAGAGATATGGTCCGTTGTGACCGAATCACCGAGCATCGCCAGAATACGCGCGCCATGAATATCCTTGACCGGTTCCGGTGTTTTTTCCATTTCATCAAAGAAAGGTGACAACCGGATATAGGTCGAGTCGTTTTGCCAGCCGTAGGTATCTGAACGATCCACCTGAATGGATTTCCACTCCTCGGTGCCCTCAAACACTTCGGCATACTCTTTACGGAACATATCGGTCGAGACCTGCTCCACCGCACGGGCGATCTCCCGGCTGGAGGGCCAGATATCTTTCAGATAAACAGGATCCCCTTTGCGATCGTGACCCAGTGGATCGGTCGCCAGATTGATGTTCATGTTACCCGCCAGGGCGTAAGCCACCACCAGCGGCGGTGAGGCCAGCCAGTTGGTTTTTACCAGTGGGTGGATTCGACCTTCAAAGTTTCGGTTCCCGGAGAGCACGGCGCCTACGGTGAGATCGCCCTGCTTAATAGCCTGTTCGATAGGTTCAGGCAGCGGACCCGAGTTACCAATACAGGTAGTACAGCCATAGCCCACCAGGTTAAAGCCCAGCTCATCCAGATAAGGGGTTAACCTGGCCTGTGCCAGATAATCAGAAACTACTTTCGATCCCGGCGCGAGGGACGCTTTCACCCAGGGCTGCCGTTTTAACCCTGCTTTGACCGCATTTTTCGCCAACAGCCCGGCGGCCATTAATACGCTGGGGTTAGAGGTATTCGTGCAGGAGGTGATAGCAGAGATGACGACGGCACCATCAGGCAACTGGTATTTCTGCCCTTTCAGGACATATTCAACAGGCTGGCGATCTTTTTGCGCCGTGTTAAGTTCAAGCTCTGAACTGGCTGCAAAGGCTTGTGGCACATCGCTGAGTGCGACACGGTCCTGGGGACGTTTGGGCCCGGCAAGGCTCGCCTCAACATCATTCATATTCAGTTCGAGCGTACTGGTAAAGACGGGCTCATCCCCCGCGTTTCGCCACATACCCTGCGCTTTGGCATAGGCTTCCACGAGGGCAACCTGCTCTTCGCTGCGTCCACTAAGGCGCATATATTCCAGCGTTACGCCATCAATAGGGAAGAAGCCGCAGGTTGCGCCATACTCTGGCGCCATGTTAGCGATCGTAGCCCTGTCGGCAAGCGGGAGCGAATCCAGCCCGTCGCCGTAAAACTCAACAAATTTACCCACCACGCCGTGTTTACGCAGCATTTGCGTCACGGTCAGGACCAGGTCGGTTGCCGTGATCCCTTCCTGCAATTTGCCCGTCAGCTTGAACCCTACTACATCCGGAATAAGCATCGATACGGGTTGCCCAAGCATGGCGGCTTCTGCTTCTATACCGCCCACGCCCCAGCCCAGCACACCCAGGCCGTTAATCATGGTGGTGTGAGAGTCCGTACCGACCAGGGTGTCCGGGTAGGCTACCCACTCTTTATCCTGTAATTCGCTCCAGACGGCTTTACCCAGATACTCCAGATTGACCTGATGACAGATCCCGGTACCTGGCGGCACGACGCTAAAGCGGCTGAACGCTTGCTGCCCCCAGCGCAGGAAAACATAGCGCTCATGATTACGCTCCATTTCGAGGCGAACGTTCTCTTCGAAAGCGTCATCATCACCGAAATGATCGACAGTCACGGAGTGGTCAATAACCAGGTCTACCGGAGAGAGAGGATTGACTTTGGCAGTGTCGCCACCCAGGCGTTTTACCGCTTCTCGCATTGCGGCAAGGTCAACAACCGCAGGCACACCGGTAAAATCCTGCATCAATACGCGGGCCGGACGATAAGCAATTTCGCGGTCGGCATGGGCTGAGGTTATCCAGCCTGCCAGCGCACGAATATCTTCCTCGGTGACGGACTCGTCGTCCTGCCAGCGCAGGAGATTCTCCAGTAAAACTTTCAGTGACTTGGGTAGCCGTGAAATATCCCCAAGTTCCTTAGCGGCCAGCGGCAGGCTGTAATAGTGATAGGTTTTATTCTCAGCCTGCAATGTGTCCTTACTGGCTTCGCGTAGGGTAAACGACATATGCTCCTCCTTATTCACAGGGATAGCGAAACCCTGATCGTTTTTAGGGTCTGTATTAAAGATAACACAAACATGTCGTAACGTTTTGATAACAACCCAAATCGACAAAGCAGGCAATGGGCATCAGGCGCATCACGCCCGGCAGGAGGGAAATAAAAAACCCCGCATGTGCGAGGTTTTTCAATTAATTAGCGGGCCAGAATCCAGATAATTTCGCCCCAAAGTAAGGCTGAGACAGAAAAGACACTCATCCACGACCAGTATTTGAGGGAGCAGCGGTTATTCATTTGTTCACACCAGAAAAGGTATTTCATCAACACCGCGTAATAACGCGGGACATTATTTGCTGAGGTGTATTTATTTAACAGTACATAAGTACAAGCGTGAATAACAGGGTAATAGCCTGCCTGTTCCCGCGAATAATTATTGTTTAGATGCGTCGTCTTCTGCGAAGCTATCAATAAAAGCTTTTTGTTGCGGCGTCAGTTTCCACGACGTCGGAACCGGCGAATCACTCTGCGGTTTGGTGTGTTGCGGTTTGTCATGTCGCTGACACAGTTGCTTAACGGGTGCTACCTGACCGGTTACCGCCATTTTAACCCCAAAATTTCCAGATAACGAAAGCCACCACCACCCAGAACAGGGCTGAGCCCAGAAACACCGCCAGCCAGGCTTTGCGTTTCACTGACGGATCCCTTTGTGGCTCTTCACTTCCTGATGGCATTGCTAACCTCGTACAATCGACATCACTTATCATTTTAGGCACCAATAATAGGTACGATTAATCATGAGATGAGACAAATCCTAAAGAAACTTTAGTCGAAAAGCTAGTGAATTTACGTACTGTTTTTAACGAAATATTTAATCTTTTGACGTGAAATAAATTATTGAACCAGGAAATTTGCGAAGCGACAATTTAGTTTCTATGTTTGTCGCAAAAAGCGTGCGGATTATGCAGTTTATGGGCGGTCATGGCGGGAACATAAGAAAGAGAATAAGAGAGGGATAATGAAAATTGCACTTAGGGAAGCGTTAAAGGTATCCCCCTCTGTGCAAGGGATACCCTATTGCCGATTATTTCTCGGGAAGCTTAATGTCTTTAAACATGGCTTCAATATCCTCATTAGACCGTAAGGCAACAGCGGCATCAACAACGTCGCGGGTCAAATGCGGAGCAAAGCGCTGAATAAAATCATACATATAACTGCGCAAAAAGGTGCTGCGACGAAAACCAATTTTCGTCGTGCTGTGACTGAACACGCCCTGCGCGTCAAGTTTCACCAGGTCTGGATCCGAGACAGGATCAACCGCCATGCTGGCAATTACGCCCACTCCCAGCCCCAGTCTTACATAGGTCTTAATGACATCGGCGTCTGTTGCGGTGAAGACAATGCGTGGCGAGAGCCCTGCCCGGTTAAAGGCGGTATCCAGTTCTGAGCGCCCTGTAAACCCGAAGGTATAGGTTACTAAGGGGTACTGGGCGAGCTCTTCAATGGAGACCGATTGTTTTGAGGCAAGAGGATGATCGGGGGTTACAACGATTGAACGATTCCAGTGGTAGCACGGGAGCATGACCAGATCGTCATAAAGGTGCAGCGCTTCGGTTGCAATGGCAAAATCGGCGTTGCCTTTGGAGACAGCTTCAGCGATCTGTGTCGGGGAACCCTGATGCATATGTAGTGAGACGCGCGGATAGCGTTCAATAAATCCTTTGATGACGTTCGGCAGCGCATAACGCGCCTGCGTGTGGGTCGTCGCGACATAAAGCGAACCTTTGTCCGGCCAGGTGTGCTCACCCGCCACCGACTTGATGGCTTCAACTTTTGATAAGACTTCCCGGGCTATGCGAATAATTTCTTGGCCTGCTGGTGTCACCTGGGTTAAATGCTTGCCGCTGCGGGCAAAAATCTGGATCCCAAGTTCATCTTCCAGCATGCGAACCTGCTTACTGATGCCCGGTTGTGAGGTATAAAGGCCTTCGGCGGTAGAGGAGACATTGAGATTGTGATTGACCACCTCAACGATATAACGAAGCTGCTGTAGTTTCATGAAAGACCATCCGAATTCGCGCAATCAGCCTATCGCTTAAGACGATTTCATAATAAAAAGTGGGTTAACTATAACCACTATATCATTTATATCTTCTATGTATAGATTTGAACCAAAAATAATAAGTGATGAATAAAAAAGGGTCGGAAATCCGACCCTTTGTTTAAGCTATTAAAACCTAATGCTTATTTTTTTGTTTCAGTCCATTTACCCTCAATAAAGAAGGCGGACCACCCCGTGGCTTTACCCTCTTTCTCAGAGGCTACATACTGCTGTTTCGTCTTGCGACTAAAGCGCACGATGGTCTTGTTCCCCTCGGGATCCTGCTGCGGCGCATCGGCCAGATAGCGGAGCTTTTCTGGCAGGCGATCGCGGAAGCGGTATAACTCTTCGACCTGCGGCGCGCGCGTTTCACGCGATTTAGGGAACGTGTTGGCGGCAAGGAAGACCCCGGCAGCACCGTCACGCAGGACAAAATAGGCATCTGACTTTTCACACGGCAGCTCCGGCAATGGCACCGGATCTTCTTTAGGCGGAGCCACTTCGCCATTGCGCAGGATCTTACGCGTGTTTTTGCATTCATCGTTAGTACAGGCCATGTACTTGCCAAAACGCCCCATCTTCAGGTGCATTTCAGAACCACATTTTTCACACTCAACGATCGGGCCATCATAGCCTTTGATGCGGAACTCACCCTCTTCAATCTCGTAGCCGTCGCAGGTGGGGTTGTTGCCACAGACGTGCAGTTTACGCTTAGGATCAATGAGGTAGCTGTCCATAGCGGTACCGCATTTGCCGCAACGACGTTTTGCACGCAGGGCGTTAGTTTCAGCGTCATCACCTTCAAGGACGTTGAGCACTTCGTTTTCCGGCACCAGATTAATGGTGGTCTTGCAGCGCTCTTTCGGCGGCAGCGCATAGCCTGAGCAACCGAGGAAAACCCCGGTACTTGCCGTACGTATGCCCATCTTACGGCCACAGGTCGGGCAGTCGATGCTGGTCAGCACCATCTGATTCGGGCGCATCCCCCCTTCTTCCGGATCTTTCTCTGCCTGATCGAGCTGGCGAGAAAAATCACCGAAGAAACTGTCCAGAACCTTTTTCCACTCGGCTTCGTGGTTAGCCACTTGGTCAAGACGGTCTTCCATCTGGGCGGTAAAATCGTAATTCATCAACTCGCGGAAGTTATCTTCCAGTCTGTCGGTGACGATTTCACCCATCTTTTCGGCATAAAAGCGACGGTTTTCTACACGTACATAGCCGCGATCCTGAATCGTCGAAATAATGGACGCATAGGTAGACGGACGTCCAATACCGCGTTTTTCCAGCTCTTTAACCAGTGAAGCTTCACTGAAACGCGCCGGCGGTTTGGTGAAGTGCTGCGCCGGCGTCAGTTCAGTCAGGGACAGTACATCGCCGGTGTTTACCGCAGGCAGGGTCCGGTCTTCGTCACCTTTACGCAGGGCTGGCATCACCTTCGTCCAGCCATCGAAGCGCAGAATGCGACCGCGCGCTTTCAGACGATAATCAGCCGCGCCCACGGTAATGGTGGTGGAATCATACTGTGCGGGCGTCATCTGGCAGGCCACAAACTGACGCCAGATCAGCTGATACAGTTTTTGCGCGTCAGTTTCCATATCTTTGAGCGCGTCCGCTTCTACGGCAACATCGGAAGGGCGGATCGCCTCATGCGCTTCCTGGGAATTCTCTTTGCTGGCGTACTGATTAGCATTTTCCGGCAGGTATTTCTTACCGAAAGTCTCGCCAATGTACCCACGCACCATGCTGACCGCGTCCTGACTGAGATTGGTCGAGTCGGTACGCATGTAGGTAATGTAGCCCGCTTCGTAAAGACGCTGCGCCATCATCATGGTTTTCTTCACGCCGAAGCCCAGACGGGTACTCGCCGCCTGTTGCAGCGTTGAGGTAATAAAAGGTGCACCGGGCTTGCTGCTGGTCGGCTTATCTTCGCGATCAACCACCGTAAAGCGAGCTTTCTCCAGCAGGCTGACCGCCGCCATAGTTTGCTCGCGGTTAACCGGACGGAAAGGTTTATCCCCTTCATGGGTGACGGCAAGCGGCAGCGAATCACCACCAGGCGTAGCGGCGCTGGCGTCAATTTCCCAGTACTCTTCCGGCACAAACGCTTTAATTTCGCGTTCACGTTCTACCACCAGGCGTACCGCCACGGACTGCACGCGGCCTGCGGAGAGACCGCGGGCAATTTTCTTCCACAGCAGTGGCGAGACCATATATCCCACCACGCGGTCCATAAAGCGACGCGCCTGTTGAGCATTGACCCGGTCAATATTCAGTTCGCCCGGCTTCTCAAAAGCCTGACGAATCGCATTTTTAGTAATTTCGTTGAAGACCACGCGGCTGTAGCGAGAGTCATCACCGCCGATCACTTCCCGCAGGTGCCATGCAATGGCCTCCCCTTCGCGGTCAAGGTCGGTTGCGAGATAGATATGGTCAGCTTTTTCAGCCAGAGATTTGAGCTCAGAAACCACTTTCTCTTTGCCGGGGAGCACTTCGTAATGGGCATCCCAGCCGTGCCACGGGTCAATACCCATGCGATTGACAAGCGCACCGCGCTCATCTTTTTTGGGCTTTTTAGCCGGTTTGGCGGACGTAGACTCCGCGCTCTTTTTAGGTGCTGAGCCACTTGTCGGCAAATCGCGGATATGACCTACGCTGGATTTCACCACGAAGTCGTTACCCAGATACTTATTGATCGTTTTGGCTTTTGCCGGGGACTCAACGATGACGAGAGCTTTACCCATATTCACCTTTACCTAATAAAATTCTTCCAGGAATTCGTCGCACGTTGCTTCACCTTCCACAGGCGACGAGCCAACGATATAGTGGCGGCGACAATGGATATCAACCGTTTATACAACCATAAGCAAAACATATCGCTATCAGGTGAGTGAATGAACAGGGGGTTTATCCTGCCCGCGATACAGCACGACAATGTTGCGGTCGAATGTCAAGCAATTCTGTTGCCAGATTGACGAAAGCGTCACACTGTACCTGATAAAATTTGTTAAGCAACTTTATTAGCATGCATTTTAGATTCACGCCAGCCTCACCGTGGACGCAAACCCCTTGCCTGGACAGGGAAAATTTGCCCACACGCGGTGTGGGGCGTAAACTTGTAAAATTTTTCAGGAGGAGCGAGATGAGCGATTCAGCGCAACCTATTGACCGCCAGTCATTACTGAAACTGGCTAATCAAATGATCCGCGATCATGAAGATACCCTGTCAGGTATCGAAGCGACCGGCGTGAGCCAACGTAACGGCATTCTGGTGTTTACCGGTGAGTATTTTCTCGACAGCCAGGGGCTGCCAACCGGGAAAAGTACGGCCGTTTTTAACATGTTTAAATATCTGGCTCATGAGCTATCGGAAAAGTACACGCTCATTGATTAACGAAAAACGCGAGGCTCACACCTCGCGTTTCGTTTACATCATCGGTTTCTGCCCTCGCTGCCACCAGCGCATTAATAGCTTATCAACGCTTTCAGTCGCACTGCCAGTAAACCTTTCCATCAATTTTTTACGCTGCTGATAACGCACGCCAATGACGTCGTGTTTGTCATAAAGGCCCAGCAAAAGTTCATCGCTGGTGCCTACGGCATCGACCAGACCTTTTTCCAGCGCCTGGGTGCCGTACCAGTGTTCGCCTGTCGCCACGCTATCGATATCCAGTTGCGGGCGCATCTGATGAACAAATTCTTTAAACAGATCGTGCGTCTCATTAAGACTTTCACGGAATTTCTGTCGACCTTCTTCGGTGTTCTCTCCGAGGAGCGTGAGCGTACGTTTATACTGCCCGGCGGTGTGCAGCTCGATGTCGATCTCTTTGCCTTTCAGGAAACGGTTAAAGTTGGGGATCTGTGCGACAACACCAATCGAACCGATAATGGCGAACGGCGCGGCAACGATAGTATCAGCCACGCAGGCCATCATATAACCGCCGCTGGCGGCGACTTTGTCCACTGCTATCGTCAGTGGAATGTTTTTATCACGAAGACGTTGCAACTGAGAGGCTGCCAGACCGTAGCCATGCACCACACCGCCCGGACTTTCCAGTCGAACGACAACCCGATCCTCGGGTTGGGCCAGGGTTAAAACGGCCGTTATCTCTTCACGTAATGATTCAACTTCGTGCGCGTCCATACTTCCTTTAAAATCCAGGACAAAAATGCGCGGACTTAAGCTTGTGGCTGTCTCGCCTCGTTTTGCTTTGGCTTTGGCTTCCTTTGCCTCAAGCTTTGCTTTTTTCTTTTGCGCTTTATGCCAGAGTTTTTGCTGCTGCTCGTCAAGCAACGCCACCGCCATCTCCTCCTGCATCTCTTTATAATGTTCACTCAGGCGGGTGATGCGAAGCTCCCCCCGCTGACGCTTGCGCTGCCTCAGGTTAACGATGAGGATAGCTACAACGGCTATCGCGACAACCAGAGTCGCAACTTTGGCCAAAAACAAACCATATTCAGACAGTAATTCCACGTATTCCACCTTGGTTCAGCCACTTAACGTTCACAGCCAGTGTACATGAGGTGCTGGTGCGCGTCTGCACTGCATCGCTCTCCTCCTGGCGGGTATGCCCCCTTTTTCCAGCGCCTTTGTACCGGCTGACCGACGACTCTCCCCCAGACTGATTGAAATAGCCGGTCATTTCAGGCATAAAGCCAACATCAGTTCACCCTGCGCAGACCAAGGAGTCAGTGTGCATTACCAGCCACAACGCGACCTGCTACGCAACCATATCATCCTGGTCACCGGTGCCAGCGATGGGATCGGTAAAGAGGCCGCGCTCACTTACGCCGCTTACGGTGCCCGCGTCATTTTGCTGGGTCGTAACGAAGAGAAACTTCGCCGCGTTGCCGACAGCATCTCGCAACGCGGGGGGCAGGCCGCCAGTATTTATCTGCTCAACCTCGCCACCTGCACCCCTGAGGATTGCCACGCCCTTGCCCATCAGCTTGCCACCCGCTACCCGCGACTGGATGGCGTGCTGCACAATGCCGGTTTACTGGGCGACGTTTGCCCGATGGATGAACAGAAACCTGACGTCTGGAATGCGGTAATGCAGGTCAATGTTAATGCCACCTTTTATCTGACCCAGGCGCTTCTTCCTTTATTACTCAAGGCGGAAAACGGTTCGCTGGTGTTTACCTCTTCAAGCGTAGGCCGCCAGGGACGGGCAAACTGGGGGGCTTACGCGGCTTCGAAGTTTGCAACAGAGGGAATGATGCAGGTGCTGGCAGAGGAGTACCAGAACCGGCTGCGGGTAAATTGCATCAACCCTGGCGGTACCCGTACCAGCATGCGGGCAAGCGCATTTCCGTCGGAAGATCCGCAAAAACTGAAGACGCCAGCGGATATTATGCCACTCTATCTGTGGTTGATGGGTGATGACAGTCGCCGCAAAACAGGCATGACCTTTGACGCGCAACCAGGACGAAAACCGGGGATATCACAATGAATGAAGAACGTTATCAGCAGCGCCAGCAACGTGTAAAAGAACGCGTGGACGCCCGCGTGGCAGCCGCGCAGGATGAGCGCGGCATCATTATTGTTTTTACCGGTAATGGTAAAGGTAAAACCACCGCCGCTTTTGGTACCGCCACTCGCGCTGTCGGACATAATAAAAAGGTTGGCGTCATCCAGTTTATTAAAGGGACATGGCCTAACGGCGAGCGAAATCTGCTTGAGCCCCTGGGGGTGGAATTCCAGGTTATGGCTACCGGTTTTACCTGGGACACGCAGAATAAAGAGAGCGATACGGCGGCCTGTCTCGCCGTCTGGGAACACGCGCAGCGTATGCTGGCCGATCCCTCCCTCGATATGGTGCTTCTCGATGAGCTGACCTACATGGTGGCCTATGACTATCTGCCACTGGCGTCGGTGCTGGATGCGCTGAAAAGTCGGCCCGCCAGCCAGACGGTAATCATTACGGGCCGCGGTTGCCACCGGGATATACTGGAACTGGCCGACACGGTCAGTGAATTGCGCCCGGTGAAACATGCCTTTGAGGCAGGGATCAAAGCGCAAATCGGCATTGATTACTGACAGCTCACTACTCAACCGCAATAAAAAAGGGCTTGCGCCCTTTTTTTACTGACCGTTGTTATTGCGACTGCTCGACCGGCGTCCACCCGTCGCCTGTCGGCTGTTGGTCACCTGAGTATGACGTTTCACCGCGCGGCGAATCTGGTTGGCCTTCATGCGACGGCGATCTTTTTCAACCGCCACTTTCGAGGTGGTTTCCGGCGTCAGCCCGACCAGCTCGCGCAGGTAGTTGGTTTGCGCCAGATCCAGCTCGGTATAGCCGCCACGGGGCAGCCCTTTCGGCAGCGGAATATCGCCATAACGGACGCGAATCAGGCGACTTACCTGCACCCCTACCGCTTCCCACAGACGACGAACCTCACGGTTACGCCCTTCAGTCAGGGTGACGTTGTACCACTGGTTTATCCCTTCACCACCGCTGAATTTGATGGTTTTAAAGGCAGCCGGGCCATCTTCAAGCTGCACACCCCGACCAAGATCGCGCAGTTTAGCTTCATCAATCTGCCCAAAAACACGCACGGCGTATTCGCGCTCGACTTCACGGCTTGGGTGCATCAGGCGATTAGCGAGCTCACCATCGGTGGTAAAGAGCAGCAGACCGCAGGTGTTAACGTCCAGACGGCCTACGGCAATCCAGCGCGCGCCGCGCAGTTTTGGCAGACGGTCAAATACGGTCGGACGCCCTTCCGGATCGTTACGGGTGCACAATTCACCTTCCGGTTTGTAGTACGCCAGGACGCGACAGATCTGTTCAGCGGATTCTTTAATGGAAATGAGGTGTCCGTCGATACGAATTTTCAGGGCCGGGGTCACGTCAACGCGGTCACCGAGCGTGGCAATTTTGCCATCAACACTCACGCGGCCCGCTTCAATAATGGTTTCGATTTCACGGCGGGAACCGTGGCCGGCTCGCGCCAGCACTTTCTGTAACTTCTCGCTCATAGAGCTTTCCTCGGGTGTCGCCTTCACAGGCGTCGAATAAGGTCATCAGGTCGCCGTGGCGCCTGTGAAATGGCCGCGTAGTATACCGACTTGTATGCCTATAAGAAAGGCTTAACGTCGCCGACGCCTTCACGGATAACCACCGGCGCGTCGTCGGTGAGATCGACCACCGTCGTCGGCTGCTGGCCCAGATAGCCACCATGGACAATCAGCTCTACGACTTTTTCAAGGCGATCTTTGATTTCGTCCGGATCGGATTCGGTAAATTCACTTCCCGGGAGCATTAACGATGTTGAGAGCATCGGCTCACCGAGGGTTTCGAGCAAATCGACGGCAATGGGATTCGACGGCACACGAAGGCCAATGGTTTTTCGCTTTTCCTGCAGTAAACGGCGCGGAACCTCTTTAGTGCCTTTAAGGATAAAGGTGTAATTGCCGGGGGTGTTATTTTTGATCAGGCGAAACGCCACGTTATCCACAAAGGCGTAGGTCGACAGTTCCGATAAATCCCGACACATCAGGGTGAAATTATGACCGTCCGGGAGCTGACGGATGCGGCAGATACGCTCCATGGCCCCTTTATCTTCAATTTTACAGCCCAGTGCATAACCGGAATCAGTAGGGTACACAATGACCCCGCCTTTACGAACGATTTCCACCGCCTGATTAATTAAACGTGGCTGCGGATTTTCCGGATGAATATAAAAAAACTGACTCATACTTCCCTCTCTGTACTGTGTTGCGGCTGCTCCCATTTAAGCCAGACGCCATCGACATCCGCTGGCAACCAGAGCTTGCGCCCCAGCTCAATCCAGGGGCAGGGCTGATGAAAGTCAGACCCTTGCGAGCCCAGCAAACCAAACAGGCGGGCGTACTCGCCAAGCTGCTTACGTTCGTCAGGAGCCTGCTGGCATTGGGCAACTTCCATTGCCTCACCGCCGCGTTGTGCAAAATGCGCCAGCAGTCTTTTCAACCATTTAGCAGATAAATCGTAGCGTCCTGGATGGGCCAGGACCGCTGTTCCGCCAGACTGGTGAATCACGTCAATAGCGTGTTCTATTGTACACCACTGCGGAGGAACGTAGCCGGTTTTCCCGCGTGCAAGATACTTTTTGAACACATTCGCTACCGAATTCGCTTTCCCCTGCTCAACTAAATAGCGGGCGTAATGGCCACGGGTAATGGCCGCCCCTTTCGCCAGCCGTTGCGCCCCCTCCCATGCCCCAGGAATGTGGGCTTTCTCAAGGCGTTCCGCAATGAGTTGCGCGCGCAACTGACGGCGCTCATGCTGCTGGCGGAGAAACTCGCACAGAACCGGATGGTTAATATCAACGTTCAGTCCCACGATGTGAATTTCATGATTTTCCCAGACGGTAGAAATTTCAACGCCAGGGATAAGGCGTAACGGTAAACCCGCACGGGTAATTTCAGCCTGGGCGGCAGGAATACCCTCGGTGGTGTCATGATCAGTAATGGCCAGAGTGCCGATACGCATTGCAACGGCGCGGTGCACCAGTTCTTCCGGGCTTAACAGGCCATCAGAAGCAAGCGTGTGACTGTGAAGATCGTAAATAATCGCGTAATTCGTGTCGCTCAAAAGCGGCTCCAGGACGGAATGAAACAGAGTTTGCGGGCTATCATAACGTTACATGCCAATTTTCTGAAATCAGGGTTGACATTCGCCCATCGAACTAGTTAACTAGTACACAAGTTCACGCAATGAGGTATCATCATGAATACGCACTATTCTCTTAACAACCGCTGGTGGCGCACTCCCTGAAACGGGCAGTGTCTCCGTGCGTATTCAGCACACCGATACCCGGCCCGCCCACAGAGCGGGCTTTTTTATGGAACATAATGGATGAGAGCGACGATGCAAACGCAAAAACCGACACTCGAACTGCTGACCAGCAATGCCCTTTATCGTGAGAACCCGACCGCGTTATTTCATCAGCTTTGTGGCAACCGGCCTGCCACGCTGCTGCTCGAATCAGCCGATATCGACAGTAAAAACGATTTAAAAAGTCTGCTCCTTGTCGATAGTGCGCTGCGCATTACGGCCTACGGTGACACTGTCACTATTCAGGCGTTAACCGCCAATGGCGCTTCCCTGCTGACGTTGCTGGATGCGGCCCTTCCCGCTGGTATTGAAAATACCATCATGCCCGAAGGTCGTGAGCTGCGCTTTCCGCCGGTAAGTGCGCTGCTTGATGAAGATGCCCGTCTTTGTTCACTCAGCGTGTTTGACGCGTTCCGCCTGCTACAGGGGGTGGTGAACGTGCCGGAAGGTGAACGTGAGGCCATGTTCTTTGGCGGCCTCTTCGCCTATGACCTGGTCGCGGGGTTTGAGGATTTACCGGCGCTCGAAAACGATCGACGCTGCCCGGACTACTGTTTCTACCTGGCAGAAAGTCTTCTGGTCATCGATCATCAATTACAGCAGACGCGCATTCAGGTCAGCGTTTTTAGCGAAGATGCAGCTGAAAAATCCCGCCTCGCCCGTCGTGTTGAAAGCCTGCGCCAGCAACTCAATGAACCACCGGTTCCGTTGCCGGTCGAGACGGTCCCGAGGATGCGCGTGGAGTGCAACCAGAGTGATGACGAGTACGGTGCCGTTGTGCGCCAGATGCAAAAAGCCATCCGCGCTGGCGAAATTTTCCAGGTTGTCCCCTCCCGTCGTTTTATGCTGCCGTGCCCTTCGCCGCTCGCCGCCTATGACGTGCTGAAAAAGAGCAACCCCAGCCCCTATATGTTCTTCATGCAGGACGAGGATTTTGCCCTCTTCGGTGCCTCGCCTGAAAGCTCGCTCAAGTACGATGCGACGTCGCGTCAGATAGAAATCTACCCGATTGCCGGAACGCGTCCACGTGGTCGCCATGCGGATGGCACCCTGGATCGTGACCTTGACAGCCGCATTGAGCTTGAAATGCGTACCGATCATAAAGAGCTGTCCGAGCATTTGATGCTGGTGGATTTGGCCCGTAACGATCTGGCGCGGATTTGTACCCCGGGTAGCCGCTACGTTGCCGATCTTACCAAGGTGGATCGTTACTCCTTCGTGATGCATCTGGTTTCTCGCGTGGTAGGCGAACTTCGCCGGGATCTGGACGTGCTGCACGCTTATCGCGCCTGCATGAATATGGGAACCCTCAGCGGGGCGCCAAAAGTACGTGCCATGCAGTTAATTGCGGACGCCGAAGGTACGCGTCGCGGCAGTTATGGCGGCGCAGTCGGCTATTTTACCGCCCACGGCGATCTGGATACCTGCATCGTGATTCGTTCCGCCTGGGTCGAGGATGGCATTGCCACCGTTCAAGCCGGTGCGGGCGTTGTGCTGGACTCCGTTCCGCAGTCTGAAGCGGATGAAACCCGTAATAAAGCCCGCGCGGTATTGCGCGCCATTGCGAAAGCGCATAACGCCGAGGAGACGTTCTGATGGCCGACATTTTATTGCTCGATAATATCGATTCCTTTACCTACAACCTTGCCGACCAGCTGCGGGCAAGTGGACATAACGTGGTGATTTATCGTAATCATGTCCCTGCTCAAACATTAATTGAACGCCTGGGCACCATGCAAAATCCTGTGCTGATGTTGTCTCCCGGCCCCGGAACCCCCTCTGAAGCGGGCTGTATGCCAGAGCTATTGACCCGTATGCGCGGCAAATTACCGATTATCGGTATTTGCCTCGGTCACCAGGCGATTGTCGAGGCCTATGGCGGCTACGTAGGCCAGGCGGGTGAAATTCTGCATGGCAAGGCTTCCAGCATTGAACATGACAACCAGGCGATGTTTGCCGGACTGGCGAATCCTTTGCCGGTGGCACGTTATCACTCTCTTGTGGGGAGCAACATTCCAGCAGGATTAACCATTAATGCCCATTTTGATGGCATGGTGATGGCGGTCCGTCATGACGCTGATCGGGTATGTGGTTTCCAGTTCCATCCGGAATCCATTCTGACTGCACAGGGGGCGCGTTTGCTGGAGCAGACTCTGGCCTGGGCGTTACAGAAACTTGAGCAGACCAACACCCTGCAACCTATTCTGGAGAAACTCTACCAGGCGCAGACCCTCACCCAGCAGGAGAGCCACCAGCTCTTCTCGGCGGTTGTACGGGGCGAACTGAAACCTGAGCAGCTGGCCGCGGCGCTGGTCAGCATGAAAGTGCGTGGTGAACACCCTCAGGAGATCGCCGGCGCGGCAACCGCCCTGCTGGAAAATGCAGCCCCCTTCCCACGCCCTGATTATGCGTTTGCGGATATTGTGGGCACCGGCGGTGACGGTAGCAACAGCATCAATATTTCCACCGCCAGCGCATTTGTTGCCGCCGCCTGTGGAATGAAGGTCGCCAAACACGGCAACCGCAGTGTCTCCAGCCGCTCCGGCTCGTCTGACCTGCTGGCGGCATTTGGCATCAATCTGGACATGAATGCCGACAAGTCACGCACGGCGCTTGATGAACTGGGCGTCTGCTTTCTGTTTGCCCCGAAGTATCACACCGGGTTTCGCCATGCAATGCCGGTACGCCAGCAGTTGAAAACCCGCACGCTGTTTAACGTGCTCGGTCCGCTCATCAATCCGGCGCACCCGCCGCTCGCACTGATTGGTGTTTACAGCCCGGAACTGGTGCTGCCGATTGCCGAGACGCTGCGTGTGTTGGGGTATCAGCGTGCAGCCGTGGTGCATAGCGGTGGCATGGATGAAGTCTCCCTGCATGCGCCGACCGTGGTGGCAGAACTTCACGAAGGCGAAATCAAGAGTTACCAGCTGACCGCAGCGGACTTTGGCCTGACGCCTTATCATCAGGAGGCGCTGGCCGGGGGAACGCCGGAAGAAAACCGTGACATTCTGACCCGCTTATTACAAGGTAAAGGTGAAGCCGCCCATGAGGCCGCCGTCGCCGCTAATGTTGCCATGCTGATGCGTTTACACGGTGAAGAAGATTTGCAGGCTAACGCGCAAAAGGTACTGGATGTGCTCCACAGCGGTACCGCGTATGACAAAGTCGCCCAACTGGCGGCAAGAGGATAACTAATGCAGACCGTTTTAGCGAAAATCGTCGCAGATAAGGCGATTTGGGTGGCGGCCCGTAAGGAACAACAACCGCTGGCCAGTTTTCAGAACGACGTGGTGCCGAGCACGAGACGTTTCTATGATGCTCTGCAGGGAACGCATACGGCATTTATTCTTGAATGCAAAAAAGCGTCTCCATCCAAAGGGGTGATACGCGATGATTTCGACCCGGCGCGCATTGCTGAGGTCTATAAGCATCATGCCTCGGCAATTTCGGTACTCACCGACGAGAAGTACTTCCAGGGCAGCTTCGATTTTCTGCCCATTGTGAGCGGTATCGCTCACCAGCCGATTCTGTGTAAGGACTTCATTATCGACCCTTACCAGATTTATCTCGCCCGTTATTATCAGGCGGATGCCTGCCTGCTTATGCTCTCGGTGCTGGATGACGAACAGTATCGCCAGCTCTCTGCCGTCGCGCATAGTCTCAGTATGGGTGTGCTGACAGAAGTCAGTAATGAAGAAGAGCTGGAGCGCGCGATTGCCCTTAATGCCAGAGTGGTGGGCATCAACAACCGTGATCTGCGCGATCTCTCTATCGATCTTAATCGTACTCGCCAGTTGGCCCCTCGTCTTGGTGCGGGGGTCAGGGTTATCAGTGAGTCAGGGATCAATACCTACGCGCAGGTGCGTGAACTGAGTCATTTCGCCAATGGCTTTTTAATCGGGTCAGCCCTGATGTCTCACGGCGACCTTGATGCAGCGGTAAAACGGGTACTGCTTGGCGAGAACAAAGTCTGTGGACTGACCCGCCCGCAGGATGCACGGGCCGCGCACGAAGCCGGGGCGATTTTTGGCGGACTGATTTTTGTGCCCTCCTCACCCCGTGCCGTGAATACTGAACAGGCCAAAACCGTGATGGCCGCCGCACCGCTGCAATACGTGGGCGTTTTCCGTGATAACGATATTGAGAATGTTGTCGACATTGTGACGCGACTTGGACTGATAGCCGTTCAGCTTCATGGCAGTGAAGACCAGAGTTACATCGACAGGTTACGCCGCGTGTTGCCAGCCGGAATTCAAATCTGGAAAGCGCTGAGCGTAAAAGACGCGCTCCCCGCACGCGATTTACACCATGTCGACAAGTACGTATTCGATAACGGTCAGGGTGGAACCGGTCAACGTTTTGACTGGTCACTACTGGCAGGCCAGACGCTGGATAACGTTCTGCTGGCCGGCGGTCTTGGCGCGGACAACTGCGTCGATGCGGCTAAAACCGGGTGTTCCGGACTTGATTTCAATTCAGGCGTAGAGTCGGAGCCAGGCATTAAAGATGCCTCGAAGCTGGCCTCGGTCTTCCGTACGCTGCGAGCCTATTAAGGAAACAACAATGACGACGTTATTAAATCCCTTTTTTGGTGAATTTGGCGGCATGTACGTTCCACAAATTCTGATGCCCGCCCTTCGCCAGCTTGAAGAAGCCTTTGTCAGCGCCCAGAAGGATCCGGAATTTCAGGCCCAGTTTGCCGATTTATTGAAAAACTATGCGGGCCGCCCAACGGCACTTACCAAATGCCAGAATCTGACAGAAGGCACCAGAACGACACTCTATCTGAAGCGTGAAGATCTGCTACACGGCGGTGCCCATAAGACGAACCAGGTATTAGGCCAGGCTTTACTGGCAAAACGGATGGGCAAAACCGAAATCATCGCCGAAACCGGTGCCGGCCAGCATGGGGTTGCCTCCGCACTCGCCAGCGCCCTGCTCGGCCTGAAATGCCGCATCTACATGGGGGCTAAAGACGTTGAGCGCCAGTCACCCAACGTCTTTCGTATGCGTCTGATGGGCGCAGAGGTGATCCCTGTGCATAGCGGCTCCTCGACTCTGAAGGATGCCTGTAACGAAGCGCTGCGCGACTGGTCAGGCAGCTACGATACGGCGCACTATATGCTGGGTACAGCGGCTGGCCCGCACCCGTTCCCGACCATCGTGCGTGAATTCCAGCGCATGATTGGCGAAGAGACTAAAGCACAAATCCTCGAAAAAGAAGGACGTCTGCCGGATGCCGTGATTGCCTGCGTGGGCGGCGGTTCTAATGCCATCGGCATGTTTGCTGACTTTATTGAAGAGGCCTCCGTGCGCCTTATCGGGGTTGAGCCGGCCGGTCACGGCATTGAAACCGGTGAACATGGCGCACCGCTTAAACACGGGCGCGTTGGTATCTACTTCGGCATGAAATCGCCGATGATGCAGACCGATGAAGGACAGATTGAAGAATCCTACTCCATTTCAGCGGGTCTGGATTTCCCGTCCGTTGGCCCTCAGCATGCCTACCTCAACAGTACTGGTCGTGCGGATTATGTATCGATAACCGATGATGAAGCGCTGGAGGCTTTTAAAGCCCTGTGTCGCAGCGAAGGCATTATCCCCGCGCTGGAGTCCTCACACGCCCTCGCCCATGCGTTGAAAATGGTCAGAGAGAACCCTGAGAAAGAGCAGCTGCTGGTGGTTAATCTTTCTGGCCGCGGAGACAAAGACATCTTCACCGTACATGACATTCTGAAAGCGCGAGGGGAAATCTGATGCAACGCTACGAAGAACTTTTTAAACAGTTACATGAACGCAAGGAAGGCGCCTTTGTTCCCTTTGTCACCCTGGGCGACCCCTCTCCGGCACAGTCGTTAAAAATCATTGATACCCTGATTGAAGCAGGGGCGGATGCGCTGGAGCTCGGCATTCCCTTCTCAGATCCTCTGGCAGATGGCCCAACCATTCAGAATGCGGCACTGCGCGCGTTTGCTGCGGGTGTCACTCCGACGCAGTGTTTTGAAATGCTGGCGACAATCCGTCAGAAGCATCCCACCATACCGATTGGGTTGCTGATGTACGCCAACCTGGTCTTTTCTCGTGGGATCGATGAGTTTTACGCGCAGTGCGCCAGCGCCGGCGTCGATTCGGTGCTGATTGCCGACGTCCCGGTTGAAGAGTCCGCGCCCTTCCGTCAGGCGGCTTTGCGTCATAACGTTGCGCCAATATTTATCTGCCCACCCAATGCGGATGATGAACTCCTGCGCCAGATAGCCTCTTACGGGCGCGGTTACACCTATCTGCTTTCACGTGCGGGGGTGACGGGTACGGAACATCGTGCGGCGCTGCCGTTGCTCCATCTGGTGGAAAAATTGACCGAGTACCATGCGGCGCCGGCGTTACAAGGATTCGGGATCTCTTCGCCTGATCAGGTGACGGCTGCGATTGGTGCTGGCGCGGCGGGGGCTATCTCTGGTTCCGCCACTGTGAAAATTATTGAGAACAACCTCGATAAACCCGACCTGATGCTTGAGGAACTCGCCCTCTTTGTGCGGGCAATGAAAGCGGCAACCCGCCGGTAATGTCGTGCGTTGCCGCCGGAGGCGCTATCCGGCGGCAACCGTGAAACGACGCGACGCGCTGCAGCCAGACAGCGAGGCGTCGTCAGAAGCGATACCCTGCCGAAAACATAAATACCCAGGGATCCAGTCGGGTGCTCACGCTCTGCTGTACACCGCCGGCTTTAAACCGAACGTCAGTATCGATATCCATATACCAGACCGAGGCGTTGATGAGCCAGTCGCGGTTAATCAGATAATCCATGCCAGCCACACCTGCTGCGCCCCATGAGTTTTTCAGGCTTAAATCGGAGAGCCCCGCCGCTTTGCCGGTGTCATTAAATTTTTCGTCAAAGAACATGGTGTAGTTTATCCCGGCACCGATATAGGGACGAAACCGGCTCTCTGCATCGCCAAAATACCACTGGGCGACGAGCGAAGGGGGAAGATGATGAACGGTAGCAATGGTGCCTGTTGGGCCCGTACCTACTTTATGGCGAAACGGTGAGGCCGCCAGAAGTTCGATACCGATATTTTCCGTTGCCATGTACGTCATGGTCAGGCCGAGCTGCGTGTTGTTACTGACGTTAAATCCGCCCAGACTTCCTAACACGTTATCCGATCCTTCATTGGGTCTGACGGTCGCTGAACCCGCTCGAATGAAGAACTCTCCGGCGTCATGTGCCATCACCCCTGTAGAAATGCTGCTCAGGATCAATGCTGCCACGGCTACTTTTTTCATGTCCACTCCATGTATGTGGTTTTATAGGCGCCGTGAATATAACTACTATTAGGTATAAAGTGATCCCACATAGATCACATTCCGTCAGCGAATTTAACCTTTATTGATCTACATTAATTTTGGTCGCCAAAATGAAAAAAGAAATTCTGTAATTACCTCAATTTCCTTCTGAAAAACCGCAAAAAATAAATCACATTCCCCTGCTTGTTCTTCTTCTGCTCTGGGGATAATTTAACCAACTCATTCTTTATTTTGATACGTGATGAATGCAGGTGTGCCATGAACGAAAGCAATCCGTGCATGTCGTGCGGAGCCTGTTGTGCCTATTTTCGTGTCTCCTTTTACTGGGCTGAAGCAGATGATGCTGGTGGTCTTGTCCCCACGCATCTGACTGAAGTCGTTTCGCCTTTGCTGCGCTGTATGACAGGTACGCAGCAGAAACCCTGCCGGTGCGGTGCCCTTAAGGGGACGCCGGGGGTCTCAACCTCATGCAGCATTTACCCACAACGTCCCTCGACGTGTCGTGAATTCGTTCGGGCCTGGGAGGACGGAAAACCCAATGACGCCTGTAACCGCGCCCGGGCAAGCTACGGATTACCTCCTCTTTACAAAGATATGCTTTTCCATACGCGTGCTGATGCTGCCACCGACGGGCCATCCAGGGTACAATTGCGCGGAATTTAACATTGCAAAACTCAAGGAGAGTGCATGTCTATCACGGCGAAATCCGTTTACCGTGACACGGGGAATTTTTTTCGTAATCAGTTTGTTACTATTTTGCTGATTACATTATTGTGCGCTTTGGTTAGCGTACTTGTTGGTCGTGTTTTGATGCCGGGTGACGACGAGCTCGCAATGATGGCAGAGGGTCTTAACCTGACAGGCAAAACGGGCTTATTTGAAATGGTACAGAAAATGACGCCCGAGCAGCAGCAGGTGCTGTTGCATACTTCCGCAGCGGCAACCGTTGCTTCCCTGATCGGCAGTGCGTTGCTGGCTGGCGGCACGCTGGCGCTTATTCAGTTGATTTCAGCAGGTCATCGGGTGAGTGCGCTTCGGGCTATTGGTGCCAGCGCGCCCGTGCTGCCGGGTCTGTTTATTCTGCTGTTGCTGATGATGTTTATGACTCAGTTTGGGATCCTGCTGCTTGTCGTGCCGGGTATTCTTGCAGCTATCTTTTATGCTTTCGCGCCTGTCATGCTGGTACAGGATCGTCTCGGCGTATTTGGCGCGATGCGTGCCAGCTTTCGTTTAAGCCGGGCAAATATGCGTGTGGTTGCACCCGCAGTGGTTGGCTGGATCCTCGCCAAGGTGTTGCTGATGCGGTATGCCCATCTGCTGGCGTTCCTGACGCCTGAAGTGGGCACGATCATCGCGAATATGGTGAGTAACATGATATCTGTAGCTTTGCTCATTTATCTGTCCCGCCTGTACATGCTGATTCGTCAGTAACTTTTCCGCCTGCGCGGTCTTCCCGCAGGCGATAATCTGTAACGGAATCGTAGAATGAAGCAGTTTCTTGATTTTCTCCCGCTGGTCGTCTTTTTCGCGTTTTACAAACTCTATGACATTTATGCCGCCACCACTGCGCTGATTGTTGCCACCGCCGTTGTGCTTATTTACAGCTGGGTTCGCTATCGTAAAGTTGAAAAGATGGCGCTTATCACCTTTATTCTGGTAGCAGTCTTCGGTGGGTTAACCATTTTCTTCCATAATGATGAGTTTATTAAATGGAAGGTGACGGTGATTTACGGTCTGTTTGCCGGTGCGTTACTCTTCAGTCAGTGGGTAATGAAAAAGCCGTTGATTCAGCGGATGCTCGGCAAAGAGCTGACGCTGCCAGAATCGGTCTGGTCACGCCTTAATCTTGCCTGGGCCCTCTTTTTTATTCTGTGTGGGCTCGCGAATATCTACATCGCTTTCTGGCTTCCGCAGAATATCTGGGTCAATTTCAAAGTTTTTGGCCTGACTGCGCTGACGCTTCTTTTTACGGTGCTCAGCGGCGTCTATATTTATCGTCACATTCCGCAGGATGGTCAGTCCTGATGTTAACAAGCCAGGTCCGCCTGGCTTTTTTTCCTGCCGCTGCGTTATCTCGTTGTGACCTGCAATAAATTCATAGTAGCATCCCGCCATATTCCCACTGTATGACTGAGATAAGAATGACGAACACCCAGGAGACACCTCAGGGCGAACTGGTGCTACGCACCCTGGCCATGCCCGCTGACACCAATGCGAATGGCGACATTTTTGGCGGCTGGTTGATGTCGCAGATGGATATGGGCGGGGCCATCCTCGCTAAAGAGATAGGCCACGGGCGCGTGGTAACGGTTCGCGTAGACGGTATGACCTTTCTGCGACCGGTCGCAGTTGGCGACGTGGTCTGTTGCTACGCGCGTTGCGTAAAACGTGGAAATACGTCAGTCACTATCAACGTCGAAGTCTGGATCAAAAAAGTCGCGTCCGAGCCTATCGGGCAGCGCTATAAAGCCACCGAAGCCCTGTTTATATATGTCGCCGTAGACGGCGAGGGAAAGCCCCGCCCTCTCCCCTTACAGCCATAAAAAAAGCCTCCGCTGTGGAGGCTTTCAGTATTATTGCACCGTAGAGGTGCCTTTCATATTAAACACAATGTTGACGGTAATACCGGTCCCGGGTTTGCCCGCTTCATATCGCCATTTACGCATCGCGGATTTCACTTCACGTTCAAACATATTGGACGGTTGAGCGGATAAGATTTGAATATTATCTAAACGGCCATCTGGCATTACATCAAATTTCACCCGCACACGCCCTTCAATGCGCAGCGCCCTCGCACGTGTCGGATATTGAGGTTCAGCACGGCTGAGAGCACGCGGACCGACCGGGACGGACGGTGTCTGCTTGCTGGCAGCAGAGGGCTGACTGGTGGTAAACGGACGTGTCGGCGCACTGTTTTCCACTGGTGCAGTGCGGCGGGGTTCAACCGGTTTAACTTCCCGTTTTGGCTGCTCCACCTTTTTCTCTGGCTTCGGCTTCGGTTTAGGCTTTGGTTTCGGCTTCGGCTTGGGTTCCGGTTTTGGGATAACCACGGGTGCCTCCTGAGGCGGTTCCGGGACCGGCTCAGGTTCAACGACTGGCTCGGGTTCAGGCACTGGCTCAGGTTCAACCACCGGTTCAGGCTGCGGCTGAGCTGTCTGAGGCGGCTCCAGTTCAGCCGGAGATACCATCGTCACAGAAATGGGTTGTGCGGGCGCAGGCAGCTCAACAACCTGATGTACCGACATATACAGCAAACCCGCAACCACAGCGCCGTGAATGCCGACAGAGAGCATCGTTGCCCAGGGGATGCGGCGAGGTAAATCAAGGGTCATCGCAGTCATAATCATTTCAGTTGAAAAAACAAACCATGATTTTAAATGCAAATAGCAATCATATTCAACTACGCATCTCACCTAACCTTGATTTCGATCCTCAAGGAACAAAACAAGGCGACAGGTGAGCGAGGTCCAGGGTGTGCAATCTTTACATTGCGACGCCCGGATGATTCACATAACGTAGTGGTTTTATGATGAAAGGAGCAATGCCTGTGCTTTACGTTATTTTTGCTGAAGATACCGCTGACTCTCTGGAAAAACGCTTATCCGTCCGCCCGGCTCATCTGGCGCGCCTCCAGTTGCTGCGGGATGAAGGTCGTCTGCTGACCGCAGGCCCTATGCCTGCCGTAGACAGTAACGATCCGGGCGCCGCAGGATTTACCGGCTCAACCGTCATCGCTGAGTTCGACTCACTGGAAGAGGCGAAAGCATGGGCGCAGGCCGATCCTTACGTCGCCGCTGGCGTTTATCATCGGGTTACGGTTAAGCCTTTCAAAAAAGTATTCTGATTTTAACGCCCAGGGGCCGGAGGAGTGTTTATAGCTGGCCCTTACGCACTGTATTAATGCGTGACGCTTTTTGAGAATACATTAATGGTAATGACACCGGCGATTATCAGCCCCATCCCCACCATCGCCGGGATATCCAGTTTCTGACCATGCACCAGCCATCCCACAGTACCAATCAACACAATGCCAGCACCGGACCAGATAGCATAAATGATGCCGGTGGGTATGGTGCGCATAGGAATGGTCAAACACCAGAAAGCGATGCAATAGCCCGCTATGCTGATAAGCGAGGGGAAAAGTCGCGAAAAACTGTCAGAGGATTTCAGGGCGGTAGTGGCGATCACTTCGGCGATGATGGCCACTGCCAGAAAGATTAAAGCTTCTTTATTCATGGGATTCCAGTGCGAAGGTTAAAGCGCTGCTTAAGATACAGGGTGTAAGCTGAAGAAGAAACGTGGCATAAAAATGAAACGCTGGATTTTAAAGAGATAAAACAATGGGCACCCTGAGGTGCCCCTGATTAAAACACGTAAAAATCAAAAACTAACGCATTACGATGCCGGTTAAGAATACACTTTCTTATTGAGTGGATACGCATATTGCGTCGTGACTGACCCTCCAGCCAACGTGCCTTGCGGCGGCTGGTTTGTCGCGCCATGCGCCAGCGTCCCACTTCCGTTCTACTACGCTTCATTATTACGACTCTTTTTAGTGCTGACGCGCCATTATAGACCCTGCCCGCCGCCGCACCAGCCCTTTTGCGAACCGTTTTTATTTGCCAGATGAATCCTTATGCGTAAACTCCTCTTAAGCACTGTTAAAAAGGATTTTTTATGACAACCTTCTACACCGTCGTGAGTTGGCTGGTCATTCTGGGATACTGGCTTCTTATCGCGGGGGTGACATTACGTATACTCATGAAGCGCCGCGCCGTTCCTTCCGCAATGGCCTGGCTTCTCATCATCTATATTCTTCCGTTAGTCGGTATCATTGCCTATCTCTCCTTCGGTGAACTCCATCTTGGAAAACGGCGTGCCGAGCGGGCCAGAGCAATGTGGCCTTCTACAGCAAAATGGCTGAAAGATCTCAAAACGCATCATCATATTTTTGCGACGGAAAACAGTAGCGTTGCGTCATCGTTGTTCAAACTTTGCGAGCATCGCCAGGGCATTGCCGGGGTGAAAGGCAATCAGCTTCAGCTGCTGACAGCATCAGATGATGTCATGCAGGCGCTAATCCGCGATATTCAGCTGGCTCGGCACAATATCGAGATGGTGTTTTATATCTGGCACCCCGGGGGCATGGCCGATCAGGTCGCGGAGTCCTTAATGGCCGCAGCACGTCGCGGCGTGCATTGCCGGTTACTCCTCGATTCAGCGGGCAGTGTGACCTTTTTCCGCAGCCCCTGGGCCGATATGATGCGTAACGCCGGCATCGAGGTGGTGGAGGCGCTGAAGGTCAATCTGATGCGTGTCTTTTTACGCCGGATGGATCTACGCCAGCACCGGAAAATGGTGTTGATTGACAATTATATTGCCTACACCGGCAGCATGAATATGGTTGATCCCAGGTACTTCAAGCAGGACGCGGGCGTCGGTCAATGGGTCGATCTGATGGCGAGAATGGAAGGCCCGGTTTCGACGGCGATGGGTGTGGTTTATTCCTGTGACTGGGAAATTGAAACCGGTAAGCGCATTTTACCGCCGCCACCGGATGCCAACATTATGCCCTTCGAGCAGGCAAGCGGTCATACCATTCATACCATTGCTTCCGGCCCGGGTTTTCCTGAAGATTTGATCCATCAGGCCTTGCTTACTGCGGTGTACGCGTCGCGGGAGTACCTCATCATGACGACTCCCTACTTTGTACCGAGCGATGATCTGCTTCATGCGATCTGCACGGCGGCTCAGCGCGGGGTGGATGTCAGTATTATTTTACCACGACACAACGATTCCGTTCTGGTCGGCTGGGCCAGTCGGGCGTTCTTCACCGAACTGCTGGCTGCGGGGGTAAAAATTTACCAGTTCGAAGGTGGACTGCTGCATACCAAAAGCGTCCTTGTTGACGGGGAGCTCAGCCTTGTCGGAACTGTGAACCTCGACATGCGCAGCCTGTGGCTTAATTTCGAAATTACGCTGGTCATTGATGACGCCGGGTTTGGCGGCGATCTGGCCTCCGTTCAGGATGATTATATCTCGCGCTCCAGATTGCTTGACGCCCGCTTGTGGGTGAAACGCCCGTTCTGGCACCGAATCGCTGAACGACTGTTTTACTTCTTCAGCCCGTTGCTGTAAAACGTGCCCAACTGACGTTAAACAGGTAGTTATTATGGAAATGGATCTGAACAATCGCCTGACCGAAGATGAAACGCTGGAACAGGCTTACGACATTTTTCTCGAACTGGCGGTCGATAATCTTGACCCGGCAGACGTAATCCTCTTTAACCTCCAGTTCGAAGAGCGTGGTGGCGCAGAGTTGTTCGATCCCAGCGAAGACTGGCAGGAGCATGTCGATTTCGATCTGAACCCGGACTTCTTTGCTGAGGTGGTGATTGGACTGGCGGATACGGACGGCGGCGAGATTAATGATATCTTCGCGCGCGTGCTGCTGTGCCGGGAAAAAGACCACAAACTCTGCCATATTCTCTGGCGCGAGTAAGAAAAAAGGCTGACTCTCGTCAGCCTTTTTTATGCATGCCCTTTAAAGCGGATCAACCTTCAGGCAGGAGACCGCATGGCGGAAACTACCCTCAAGTACCGGGCGCGTTTTCGCACATTCTGGTCCGGCAATCGGGCAACGAGTGCGGAACACGCAGCCGGAGGGTGGATTGATCGGCGAAGGCAGCTCCCCTTCCAGCAACTGAATGGTTTTGTTCTTCTCCAGATCCGGATCGGGAATCGGCACCGCTGACATCAGGGCTTTGGTATAAGGATGCTGAGGATTATGGTACACCTCATCATAAGTGCCCAGTTCAACCGCATGCCCCAGATACATCACCAGCACCCTGTCCGAGATGTGTTTCACGACCGCCAGATCGTGGGCAATGAAGATCAGCGAGAGTCCCATTTCGCGCTGCAGTTTTTGCAGCAGATTGACCACCTGCGCCTGAATCGACACATCAAGCGCGGAGACGGGTTCATCACAAATGATAAGTTTGGGTTCAAGGATCAACGCACGGGCAATCCCAATACGCTGACACTGTCCACCCGAGAATTCATGTGGATAACGGTTAATCAGATTGGGAAGTAACCCCACCTTGAGCATCATTGCTTTAACGCGATCGCGGACATCCTGACGAGACATCTTAGGATGATAGGTTCTCAGCGGCTCGGCAATGATTTCACCGATGGTCATACGCGGGTTCAGGGAGGCCAGCGGATCCTGGAAAATCATCTGGATATCACTGCGTACCTGACGCCACTCATCCGGCTTCATGCCCAACAGATCGTTACCCAGCCAGGCCACTTTGCCGTCAGTTGCTTTCACCAGACCAATAATGGCACGGGCAAATGTCGACTTCCCGCAGCCCGATTCGCCCACCACGCCAAGCGTTTCGCCTTCGTATAATCTCAGGGTCACGCCATCCACGGCTTTGAGCGTTTTCGACGGCTGCCAGAACCACTGTTTACCGTCTTTAATGTCGAAATGCACTTTTAAATCGGCAATTTCGAGCAGAACTTTTCTCTCTTCGGCGACGTTACTCATACCAACTCCTCCACCGGCTTAAAGCAGGCACGCAGGCGGCCTGGGGCGAACTCCGTTAACGGGGGAGCACTGGAACAGATATCCATGGCGTGGGGGCAACGCGGCTGGAACGGGCACCCTTTCGGTAGCCGCAGCAGATTTGGTGGGTTACCCGGAATGGTCAGGAGTGAATCCCCTTCCGCATCAAGGCGCGGAACCGCATTCAGCAGCCCGATGGAGTAAGGGTGCGCTGGCTGGTAGAACACATCGCGTGCTTTACCGTACTCCATCGTGCGCCCGGCGTACATCACCAAGACTTTGTCACAGATACCCGCCACGACGCCCAGGTCATGGGTAATCATGATGATTGCCGTGTTGAACTCGCTCTTCAGTTCGTTGAGGAGCGTCATGATTTGTGCCTGCACGGTTACGTCAAGCGCAGTGGTCGGTTCATCAGCAATCAGTAGCTTAGGTCTGCACAACAGCGCCATCGCTATCATCACACGCTGACGCATCCCGCCGGAAAATTCATGCGGGTACATACGCATACGCTTACGGGCTTCCGGCATTTTGACGGCATCGAGCATTTTCACTGACTCTTCAAAAGCTTCAGCTTTGGTCATGCTTTTATGCAGCATCAGAACTTCCATTAACTGCTCTCCGACCCGCATATAGGGGTTCAGAGAGGTCATGGGGTCCTGGAAAATCATTGAAATCTGTTCAGCACGGAGTTTATTGAGCGCCTTTTCCGGCAGATTCAGGATCTCCTTGCCGTTGAATTTTGCCGACCCACCGATGATACCATTTGAGGCCAGCAGCCCCATTAACGCAAACGCAGTCTGGGACTTACCGGAACCGGACTCTCCAACGATACCCAGAGTTTCGCCCGCACGCAGGCTGAAATTCAGGTCGTTCACCGCCGTGACGTCACCGTCCGGGGTGGTAAAAGTGACACGCAGATCGTTTACATCCAGCAGGATGTCCGATTGCTGTAGCGCCTGCGGCGCCGATGAGGTTTCATGCATGCTCATTACAGCACTCCTTAACGATCTTTCGGATCGAGGGCATCACGCAGGCCATCGCCGATAAAGTTGAAACAGAACAGCGTCACGACGAGGAAGGCCGCCGGGAACATCAGAAGCCAGGGAGAAACTTCCATTGAGTTTGCTCCGTCACTCAAGAGTGCGCCCCAGCTGCTCAGTGGCTCCTGCGTACCAAGGCCAAGGAAACTCAGGAAGGATTCAAACAAAATCATGCTGGGCACCAATAGCGAAGCATAGACCACAACCACACCCAATACGTTAGGGACGATGTGGCGAATCACTATGTTACCCGTGGAGACGCCGCCTACCTGTGCTGCTTCAATAAACTCTTTGCGCTTAAGGCTCAGAGTCTGCCCACGCACGATACGTGCCATATCAAGCCAGGAGACCATGCCGATGGCGACAAAAATGAGCAGGATATTTTGCCCAAAGAAGGTCACCAGCAGGATAACGAAGAACATAAACGGGAAGGAGTTCAGGATTTCCAGGATACGCATCATGACTGAATCAATCTTGCCGCCGAGATAACCTGAAAGCGATCCGTACAGCGTACCGAGAATCACCGCGACAAGCGCGGCCGCGATCCCAACCATTAATGAAATTCGTCCACCAATCGCCACGCGCACTAATAAATCGCGACCCGAAGAGTCCGTGCCAAAATAGTGACCGGATTCGGTATCGGGCGCGCTGGACATCATCCCCCAGTCCGTATCGAAATAGGCAAACTGAGAGAGCATGGGGGCTAAGGTTACGAACAGGGCAATTAGCAACAACACGAACAGGCTGGCGACAGCGGCGCGGTTGTGCATAAAGCGACGTCGCGCATCCTGCCAGAGGCTACGACCTTCTACTTCCAGTTTTTCACTGAAGTTTTCCAGCGCCTCGTTGTTTTTCTTACTTAACATCATGGCGTACTCCAGTGTTAATAACGAATCTTCGGATCGATAACGGCATAAAGCACATCTACAATCGCGTTAAATAAAATAGTCAGTGCGCCTACCAGAATGGTCAAACTTAATACCAGAGAGTAGTCACGGTTGAGTGCGCCGTTAACGAACAACTGACCAATACCCGGCAGACCATATATGGTTTCAATGACCATTGAGCCGGTGATAATACCGACGAAGGCGGGGCCCATATAGGAGAGTACCGGTAATAAAGCAGGCTTGAGCGCGTGGCGGAAAATAATCCGCGTCATCGGCAACCCTTTCGCGCGAGCGGTACGAATAAAATTCGAATGCAGAATTTCAATCATCGAGCCGCGGGTGATACGCGCAATGCTGGCGATATAAGCCAAAGAGAGCGCCACCATCGGCAGAATGATGAATTTCGGCGCGCCTCCGTTCCAGCCACCCGCAGGAAGCCACTTAAGCGTGATGGCGAAGATCATGACCAGTAACGGGGCGACGACAAAACTGGGTATCACCACCCCCGTCATTGCAAGTCCCATCACGGAGTAATCCCACTTCGTGTTCTGGTTGAGTGCGGCAATAACCCCTGCCCCGACGCCAAAAATCACTGCCATTAAAAAAGCAGCCGCACCGAGTTTCGCAGAGACGGGAAAGCTGGCAGCAACCAGATCGTTAACCGTGTAGTCTTTGTATTTAAACGAGGGTCCAAAGTCGCCATGCGCCAGCTGCTTCAGATAGCTGGTGTATTGCGTCAGGATAGGATCGTTCAGATGATATTTCGCTTCGATATTAGCCATAACTTCAGGCGGCAGCGTACGTTCACCGGTAAAAGGGCTGCCGGGTGCGAGGCGCATCATAAAGAAGGAGATCGTAATAAGAATAAAAAGTGTTGGAATCGCTTCTAAGCAGCGACGTAGGATAAATTTCAACATTGCCCGTACCTTCTGGCCTGTGCCTTTGTAGTGCGATGAAATAAGACACCGTGGGGCAGGCTCACCCTGCCCCACTCATTGCCATTAATGCTTGATAATATAAAGGTTTTTAACGTAAATATTATCCATCGGGTCTTTACCGGTATAACCACCAACCCAGGGTTTCACCAGACGGGCATTCACGTAGTAATAGACCGGAACAATGGCAGAATCTTTATCGAGCTGTTGTTCTGCTTTGCTGTAGAGCTCCGCACGCTGTTCGTCACTGGTCGCTTGCAAGGTATCGCCAACCAGCTTGTCGAACTCGGCACTCTTATAGTGTGCCGTGTTGTTTGAACTGTCAGACAGCATGGTATTCAGGAACGAAGTGGGTTCATTGTAGTCCGCACACCAGCCAGCACGTGCCACATCAAACGTACCCTGATGACGGCTGTCGAGGAAGGTTTTCCACTCCTGGTTTTCCAGCTTCACATTTACACCCAGATTTTTCTTCCAGATGGACGCGACGGCGATAGCCAGTTTTTTATGCAGATCTGAGGTGTTGTAAAGCAGACTGAAAGTCAGCGGTTTATCAGCGCTGTACCCTGCTTCTGCCAACAATTTTTTCGCCTCTTCATTGCGTTTTTCCTGAGACAGCTTAAACCACTCTGGCTCAACCAGTTTTGCACCATCGGTATATGGCGGAGTGTAGCTATATGCAGGTAGATCGCCCTGATTTTTCACCTTGTTAACAATGATGTCGCGATCAAGCGCCAGTTTCAGAGCGGTACGTACGCGCACATCGGTGAAGGGGGCTTTCTGGTTGTTAATTTCGTAGTAATAGGTGCAGAGGTACGGGTCGACGTGAACTTCAGCCGGGATCTCTTTTTTCAGTTTCTGGAACAGTTCAATCGGCATGTTGTTATAGGTCATGTCGATTTCACCGCTGCGGTAGCGGTTGACGTCTGTGACTTCTGAGGAAATCGGCAGGTAGGTAACCTGATTGATGACGGTTTTAGCGTTGTCCCAGTAATTCGTATTACGCTCAAGCACGATACGCTCGTTGACAACCCAGTTTTTTAGCTTGTAAGCACCGTTGGAGACGATGTTCGCCGGTTGGGTCCATTTGTCGCCGAATTTTTCGACAACGGCTTTAGGCACTGGAGAAACAGACGGGTGTACCAGCAGTTTATAGAAATAAGGGACGGGTTCACTCAGGGTAACTTCGAAGGTATTTTCATCGACAGCTTTTACGCCGAGATCGGTAACGGGTTTCTTGCCTTCGATAATTTGGTCGATATTTGCGATATGACCATACTGCAGATAGCTTGCATAGGGAGAGGCGGTTTTCGGATCTGCCAGACGCTGCCAGCTATAAACAAAATCTTGTGCGGTAACCGGGCTACCGTCGGACCATTTAGCATCTTTACGTAAATGGAAGGTCCAGACTTTAAAATCTTTGTTTTCCCATTTTTCTGCCACACCCGCGCTCGGATGGCCCTGAACGTCAGAAATGAGCAATCCTTCAAAAAGATCGCGGCTCACGTTGGACTCTGGTACCCCTTCAATTTTGTGCGGGTCAAGAGACTGAACTTCAGAGCCATTATTGCGGACCAGCGTTTGCGTGTCAGCCAGTTTAACATCTGCCGGAACGTCGGCTGCCATAGCCACGTTACCTGCCATTAGCGCAGTAAAAATCCCTGCCGCTACCAGACTTTTTTTTGTGATGATGGACATTGTGTTGATACTCCACTCATTATAATTACTGGCACGAATACCAGCTGTTTCGTTCCCTTACGGGGCACCTGGTCAGCGCAGGAGCTTTAGCTACTGCCAGGCATCATTACTTCTTGCTATCACCGACTTCTCTTTATTACGAGGCGCTCGTGCGGCACCTTTTCGTCGATATCGAGCACATTACCCTGTCGTGACCTACCGTTGATTCTGCAAGACGAAAGAGAAATCTTAATTGAAAATAATTCTCATCCGCGTTTATTTTTGGCGAAAGTTAGGGCCGGAAAGTATCAAATGCAATTATTTGCCGCCAATACATTTTGCAAATTTGTTAACCAATTCTCTTTTATTTGCACCTGTTACTAACGCTGACCCGAAACGCTCGTTGCAATTTTTACTTCATTCAAAACAAAATCAATGTGTTAGGCAATTTTCAGCGCAAAACATGTCGCTTAGCATCAAACTGGTTATTTTCTACACAAAAAATCAACAATTGAATATTATCTAGCACATTTGTCTGACTTGAAGGGGAAATTACTAATATCATTTCAATTATCTGACAGCAACCCCCAGAGTATCATGTGAAGAAAATAACAAGCTTAAGGGGCGCATTTCGCAGCAAGAAACACTGCAACAAAATGTAATCCATTGAAATAGCATAATTAATTCAAAGCAGGCTGTTTTATTATATTTACGTTTTTTTCCGGCAATATTTATACGTTTTACTAATAATGCGGGAATTGAAACGTAGCGGGAGAAAAGGGTAGCCGCTACGGTTGGCTCAATTTAGCAGTCCCGGGAAAATCCCTTTTACACCCGCCACAATGAATTCAATCCCCAATGCCATCAATAGCAACCCCATGATACGTGTAATCACGTTGATACCTGTCTGGCCCAGAAGTCGGACTAACCAGGGCGCAATGCGAAAAAGACCCCATGAGCAAGTGGCGAAGAGTGCGATGGCGACAGAAAAACCCAACAAATATTCGACGGTATGAAAACGAGTTCCCCAGACAATAGTGGAGCTGATGGCACCAGGCCCTGCCATCAGCGGCAACGCCAGCGGTACGACACCTATGCTCTCTCTGATCGCTGACTCTGATTTTTCTTGTTTATTTTGTTTATCCTCCCCCAGCTTGCCGCTGATCATCGACATCGCGATGGTGACCACCAGAATACCGCCAGCGATACGGAAGGAATCAATAGAGATACCAAACAATTGCAGGATAGCGTCACCCAGGAACAGAGATGTCCACAGAATAATGGCAACTGAGAGGTTGGCCGTGAGATTGGTTTTATTTCTCGCCGCTGCCGTCTGATAACTGGTCATGCTGATAAAAACTGGAATAATGCCAATCGGGTTAACCAGCGCAAACAGACCGATAAAAAATTTCGTCCAGGTAGGAAAATCAAAAACGGATTGAATCACAGGGCGCTCCCGTAATGTCGCAACGGTAAAAGTCAAAATCGGCCAATAAAACCGCGCTGAATATACGCCTTTTCAGCGCTTTGCTCATCAAAAATACTGCCTTTATCCTGACATATGGGCATGTTATGCATTTGTATTAATTATGATAATCTTACTCAACGCTGGTCTTTTATGATTAACATTTAAGACATATGCCCAAAAACAGCCTGCTGAAAGGTGTCAGCTTTGCTGTAACTTGATTTAGATCACGTAATCGCTACTCAGAAGTGAGTACCCTTGGGTTACGTCATCGGGATACACGACTCATCATTAAGAATGATGCTTCGTGAAAAACTCTCCCAGTAAATCAGTAGGGCAGGAAGGCGTTAACTTATTGTTTTTCTGTAATTTACGCAACCTGCAACCAGCCTGACTATACTGTCGTATTCACCAGCTGGTTTACTAGAAGAGTTTAACATTATCAGGAGAGCATTATGGCTGTTACTAATGTCGCTGAACTTAACGCACTCGTAGAGCGCGTAAAAAAAGCCCAGCGTGAATATGCCAACTTTACTCAAGAACAAGTTGACAAAATCTTCCGCGCCGCCGCTCTGGCAGCAGCTGATGCCCGCATCCCCCTCGCTAAAATGGCCGTTGCCGAATCCGGCATGGGTATCGTTGAAGATAAAGTGATTAAAAACCACTTCGCTTCAGAATATATCTATAACGCCTATAAAGATGAGAAGACCTGCGGCGTCCTCGACGAAGATGACACCTTTGGTACCATCACCATCGCTGAACCTATTGGTATCATTTGCGGTATTGTTCCCACCACCAACCCAACCTCTACCGCTATCTTCAAATCGTTGATTAGCCTGAAGACGCGTAACGCTATTATCTTCTCCCCGCATCCGCGTGCTAAAGATGCGACCAACAAAGCAGCAGATATCGTGCTGCAGGCTGCTATTGCGGCCGGTGCGCCTAAAGATCTCATTGGCTGGATTGACCAACCCTCTGTTGAGCTGTCAAATGCATTGATGCATCACCCTGACATCAACCTGATCCTTGCGACCGGTGGTCCAGGTATGGTTAAGGCAGCATACAGTTCCGGTAAGCCTGCTATCGGTGTAGGCGCTGGTAACACCCCTGTCGTCATTGATGAAACGGCAGATATCAAACGCGCTGTTGCCTCTGTTCTGATGTCAAAAACTTTCGATAACGGCGTAATCTGTGCGTCTGAACAGTCTGTCGTGGTTGTTGACGCGGTGTATGATGCAGTTCGCGAACGTTTCGCCAGCCACGGTGGCTATCTGCTTCAGGGTAAAGAGTTGAAAGCAGTTCAGGACATTATCCTGAAAAATGGTGCGCTGAACGCCGCCATCGTGGGTCAACCGGCCTACAAAATTGCTGAACTGGCAGGCTTTACGGTTCCAGCATCCACCAAGATTTTAATTGGCGAAGTCACCGTTGTTGATGAGAGCGAGCCTTTTGCTCATGAAAAACTGTCGCCAACGCTTGCTATGTACCGTGCAAAAGATTTTGATGACGCGGTTGTTAAAGCAGAAAAACTGGTTGCAATGGGCGGTATCGGTCACACATCCTGCCTTTACACCGACCAGGATAACCAGCCAGCACGTGTACAGAAATTCGGCGCGGAAATGAAAACCGCACGTATCCTGATTAACACCCCTGCCTCTCAGGGTGGTATCGGTGACCTTTATAACTTCAAACTCGCACCTTCCCTGACACTGGGTTGTGGTTCCTGGGGTGGTAACTCCATCTCTGAAAACGTTGGTCCGAAACACCTGATCAACAAAAAAACCGTTGCTAAGCGAGCTGAAAACATGTTGTGGCATAAACTTCCGAAATCTATCTACTTCCGCCGTGGCTCTCTGCCCATCGCGCTGGATGAAGTGATTACTGATGGTCACAAACGCGCGCTGATCGTGACTGACCGCTTCCTGTTTAACAATGGCTATGCTGACCAGATCACCTCTGTTCTGAAAGCAGCGGGTGTGGAAACAGAAGTCTTCTTTGAAGTTGAAGCCGATCCGACCCTGACCGTTGTGCGTAAAGGCGCTGAGCTCGCTAACTCCTTTAAACCAGACGTCATTATCGCCCTGGGCGGTGGTTCCCCGATGGACGCCGCGAAAATTATGTGGGTGATGTACGAACACCCGGAAACCCACTTCGAAGAACTGGCGCTGCGCTTTATGGATATCCGTAAACGTATCTATAAGTTCCCGAAAATGGGTGTGAAAGCGAAAATGGTGGCTGTTACCACGACCTCAGGTACGGGTTCAGAAGTGACACCGTTCGCCGTGGTAACTGACGATGCAACGGGTCAGAAATACCCGCTGGCTGACTACGCGTTGACCCCGGATATGGCCGTTGTTGATGCCAACCTGGTCATGGATATGCCGAAATCCCTGTGCGCCTTTGGCGGGCTGGATGCGGTTACCCACGCACTCGAAGCCTACGTGTCTGTTCTGGCCTCTGAGTTCTCTGACGGTCAGGCTCTGCAGGCTCTGAAATTGCTCAAAGAGAACCTGCCAGCGTCTTACCATGAAGGGTCCCGGAATCCGGTTGCCCGTGAGCGTGTACATAGTGCAGCCACCATCGCTGGTATCGCGTTTGCTAACGCCTTCCTCGGTGTGTGTCACTCCATGGCGCACAAACTGGGTTCTCAGTTCCACATTCCGCACGGTCTGGCTAACGCCCTGCTGATTGGTAACGTTATCCGCTACAACGCGAATGATAACCCGACCAAACAGACTGCCTTCAGCCAGTACGACCGTCCGCAGGCTCGTCGTCGCTACGCTGAGATTGCTGACCATCTTGGCTTAACCTCCCCGGGTGACCGTACCGCAGCGAAAATCGAGAAACTGCTGGCATGGCTGGACAGCATCAAAGCTGAACTTGGCATTCCGAAATCGATTCGTGAAGCTGGCGTTCAGGAAGCAGACTTCCTGGCCCATGTAGATAAGCTTTCCGAAGATGCCTTTGACGATCAGTGTACCGGTGCTAACCCACGCTATCCGCTGATCTCTGAACTGAAACAGATCCTTCTGGATACGTTCTACGGACGTGAATTCAAAGAAGGTGAAGTTGCTGACGTGAAAGCGGATCTGGTTAAAACAGACAAAGCTGACAAAAAAGCGAAAAAAACTGCTTAACTTAGCGTTGTAAATAAAAACCCGCCTGATGGCGGGTTTTTTTATACCTTCATGTGAAGAGGAATTCTTATCCTCTCACCCTCGCCTGAATGGCAGGCAGAGAACCCTCTGCAAGCGCCTCTTTATAGTGTTTACGGCAAACAGATACATATCGCTCGTTACCACCAATAACCACCTGTTCACCCTCGTTATAAGGGCGACCCTGATGGTCAAGTCTCAGGACCATGCTTGCTTTACGACCACAGAAACAGATGGTTTTAAGCTCCACGAGCTTATCTGACAAGGCAAGTAAATACTGGCTACCAGTGAAAAGCTCGCCTCTGAAATCGGTTCTCAGCCCATAGCAGAGTACCGGTATATCCAGATCGTCGACCACATCAGAAAGCTCATACACTTGCTGACGCGTTAAGAACTGGCTTTCATCAATAAGCACACAGTGGATTGGCTCACGGGTATGTTCAGCGCCGATTTCCTGTCTGAGCTGGCTGGTTTGATTAAACAGTCTGGCCGGGGACGATAACCCGATACGTGAACTCACTTTACCTGCGCCAAATCTGTCATCGATTTCTGCGGTATAAACGAGCGTGCGCATACCACGCTCCTGATAGTTATAGGAAGACTGCAGTAAGGCCGTAGACTTTCCGGCATTCATCGCAGAGTAATAGAAATAAAGTTGCGCCATTGCCCGCAAAACCTCAGTGAAAATGTGATATCCCGGCGCAGGATTGTATCATATTTTAACGTTATGCCTCGCCTCCCCTACCCGGCGGAAAGCATCTGAATTAGCCTTCGATAACGGTTAAGGCTTTACTTATTTGCTCACAACCCTGTTGCTGCCAAAGAAACATACAATAAATCGGGCGCATGCTTACGGCCTATTCTAAGGCCCGGAAATTAACGCCAGGCTTCGGAAACTATTAATGTTTTATCGCAGACGGTCCCGTTATCAACAACAATTAAAAAGGTTGATATTTATCCATAACACCCCCTGCAGTGCATGAGATAAACCGTGATTATCCCGGATAAAAATGAGTGTTGCCCTGCTGCTTATCTTTCTTTCTATATGCACCTTTCGTGCTTTTAACCGCTAAAAATTTAAGTTAACGGATTTAAGAAATGAACTAAATAAAGAGGAAATTTGAATTCCTTACATTCTCACCTATTGCACCTGAGAAATTAACGCTCTATTATTAGCCCAACAAACCACCCCAATATAAGTTTGAGATTACAAAGATGAGCGAAGCACTTAAAATTCTGAACAACATCCGTACTCTTCGTGCACAGGCAAGAGAATGCACCCTCGAAACCCTGGAAGAAATGCTGGAAAAATTAGAAGTTGTCGTTAATGAACGTCGTGAAGAAGAAAGCGCTGCAGCAGCTGAGATCGAAGAGCGTACTCGTAAACTGCAACAGTATCGCGAAATGCTGATTGCGGACGGTATTGATCCTAATGAACTGCTGAATAGCATGGTTACTGCGAAAACCGGTACTAAAGCTAAACGTGCTGCGCGCCCTGCTAAATATAGCTATGTTGATGAAAATGGCGAAACCAAAACCTGGACCGGCCAGGGCCGTACACCAGCGGTAATCAAAAAAGCCATGGATGAACAAGGCAAGCAACTGGACGACTTCCTGATTAAAGAGTAATAACCCCCTTTTCGAAAATCCCGCTAATGGCGGGATTTTTTTTGCCCATAATTGTTCAAAATATAAACCTGCTGAAGATTCCTGTGCATGCATGGCGCTTTTTAATCATGCCTGTATGTATGAGAGGCTATTCTGGTCATGCGTACAGGCAATAAAAAAGCCGGGAGGCATTCCCGGCTTTCAGGCTAAAACAGCGCAGATCAGGCTTTGGTGACGCCTAATTGGCTTTCCAGCCATGCTTTAAATTCTTCACCTAATGTATTGTGACGAATCCCGTATTCAACGAAGGCCTGCATATAGCCCAGTTTATTACCGCAGTCATGGCTTTTGCCTTTCATGTGGTAGGCTTCAACGGTTTCTTTCTCAATGAGCATATCGATGGCATCGGTCAGCTGAATTTCATCACCTGCGCCTGGAGGGGTCTTCGCCAGCAACGGCCAGATATGCTCGCTCAGGACATAGCGACCTACTACAGCCAGATTTGAAGGGGCAACGTCAGCCTTAGGCTTTTCAACGACACCCACCATCGGGACGCTATCACCTGGGTTGAGGGCCGCGCCTTTGCAATCGACAACGCCATAAGCAGTGACATCTGCGACCGGTTCAACCATGATTTGACTGGCACCGGTCTCATCAAAGCGTTTAATCATTTCTGCGAGGTTATCCTGCGAGAGGTCCGACTCAAACTCATCCAGAATGACGTCTGGCAGAATAACGGCAACAGGTTCATTCCCTACAACAGGGTGAGCACAAAGCACGGCGTGACCAAGGCCTTTAGCCAGTCCCTGACGTACCTGCATAATAGTGACGTGCGGTGGGCAAATAGACTGAACTTCTTCGAGCAGCTGGCGTTTTACGCGCTTTTCCAGCATGGCTTCAAGTTCAAAACTGGTATCGAAGTGGTTTTCGATTGAGTTTTTAGATGAATGCGTAACCAGAACAATTTCAGTAATACCCGCAGCAATACACTCATTTACGACGTACTGAATTAATGGCTTATCCACCAGCGGCAACATCTCTTTAGGAATCGCCTTTGTTGCTGGAAGCATCCTGGTTCCCAATCCCGCGACGGGGATAACTGCTTTTGTTACTTTTGAATTTATGGCAGCCATTAAAATCTCCTGATCTGTTCACGCGTTGAGCATGTTCATGTAATTACACGCGACTGAGTATATCAGTACCACCGGATCACACTGGTCTGAAAAGGGCGCGGTAACGTTTAATTAGGACTAATACGCAAAACTGTGGCGATAGTAGCACTCGTTGAAACGCGCAGGTAAAGCAATCTGCAATTTGCGTTGCGATTGCTCATTCCGCAGACAGCATTAAACGTAAACGGCCGCCTGCGCCCCAGACCTGGCACTCCCATGCATCACAACGCTGACTAAATTGGTTCAGATAAGTATTACCTAATGTACCTAATGGTACTCCACTACTGATCTGAACCTGGTGTTGACCTGTATTGAGTGTGGCATTAAGACCTGCCGAAACTAAAATAAGATTTTTTAAGTCGCTATGGTAATAACCAACCAACAGTGGAAATTGCCCCGGCAAATTTGCCTGCCGAAGCAGTTGGTTCACCTGTTTTAGTAAACTGCCCATTTCTGGTAGCCGTTGATGCTGGTGCGACAACTGCTCCTGGAGTAGCCCATTGAACAGTGCACGTAGTAATAACGCGGCCAGTACCCCGTTATTTCCTGCACGGGTTACGTCCAGGCAATAAAATGCAATGTCGTTTGATGAAATGGGGGCAATATCCAGAACGAGCCCAGGTTTATCGGCTGAAACAAGCTGTCGGTAATTGACCCTACAGCCTGACATCTGTTGTTGAACCGGCGGCTGTAACTCCTGCAACAGTTTTGCCGCCGCCTGCGGATTCTCCACCAGGGCATCCCAGTCCTGGAACAATTGCTCTTCTTCTTCTACCCGCGAATTAAACATGTTCGGGTATATACAGGCAAAAACGGTTTCCTTGAGGCGATTAAAGTCTTTAACCGGTTTGAGCAGAACATCCTGCACACCCAGCCTCAGCGCTTTAGCAATATCTGCCATGTTATCCGTTGCTGAAATGACAAGGATGGGCAGTTGTTGCCCTTGATTACGAAGTTGCTCGACCAGCTTCAGGCCGTTCATTCGTGGCATCGCAATATCACAAATCATCAGATCTGGCGACACGCTTTCCAGAATCTCAAGCGCAACGAGACCATCTTCTGCCAGCAAGGTTTCCGCGCCCAGAGACGAGAGCCAGGAATCCAGCAGAGAGCGGAAGACGGGCTCGTCTTCAACGATCATTATCTGTTTTCCTGCTAACGGCTGCGTCATCATTTCTCCCCTGACCTACGATAAATAAATAGTGGCATGTTTATCAGCAATCGCCTGTCAGATTTTGATTAAGTCACATAAAAAAACGAGGTTCATAACGATGTCCTCGCCAGTGGTAATAGTTCATCTATCTTTTTTTCCACCGCCAACTGACCAGCATGAATAGCTGCCTCAGCGCGATGGAAATCAAGCGTTGAAATTTGAGGACACAACGGCTGGATAAGTATATCCGGAGGATCGCCGGCCATACGATTGCGCTTAAGCCGGTTCTCAAGGACCTGAATGGACGTCGTCATGATTTCCATTGCAGTAGGCGCAATTACCGTTCGACGCGCCGTCATAGTGCCTAAACGCTCACGCAAACGTTCATGCCAACGCGGGGTTGCAACAGCGACGCCCTCCCCCTCTGCCTCTTCAGGGGCTGCAAGATTAACGGAAAACAGATCCTGTTGCATGAGATGTGCATCATGTTGCAAATCAACCGCGATCACGATATCCGCACCTAATGCACGCGTTAGCGAGACCGGCACCGGATTGACCACCGCGCCATCCACCAGCCAGTAGCCATTGTGGGACACGGGTGCCATTAAGCCAGGTATACTGCAAGAGGCCCGCACTGCCTGATGGAGGTCGCCCTCTGTAAACCATATTTCACGACCTGTACTCAGGTTGGTTGCTACCGTGCCAAATTTTAGCTGGCTCTCAGCAAAAGAGGTTTGTGGAAGGATCTGCCGGTAATGCTTGAATACACGCTCTCCCCTTAAGAATCCACCACGCCGCCAGGAGACATCCATTAACTTCAGGACATCCCAGTAGCTGAAGGCACGCACCCAGGTTTCAAGTTCAGGCAATTTACCACACGCGAAGGCTGCACCTACCAGCGAACCGATGGAGCACCCTGCCACAACATCAATGTGTATTCCTGCTCGCTGTAATGCATTGATCACACCAATATGCGACCATCCTCTGGCAGAACCAGAGCCCAACGCCAGCCCAATTTTTACGCTTCTCATTACCTGGATGTCTTTCCCCCGGAACGACTGGCATAGCCACAACGCCACAGCTCAGTTAACATATCCACTACCCTGGCTTACAATGCCATTCTATCTGTTCAGGAAGTTCATTGTGTCTCAACGTTGTCCCTGCGGTAGCGCAGTGGAGTATAGCCTATGTTGCCAGCGTTATCTGTCTGGTACGCAGGTTGCGCCGAATCCATCACAACTTATGCGCTCCCGCTATACCGCATTTGTGCTCAGGCAAGCGGATTATCTTATCAATACCTGGCATCCGGTTTGTCAGGCCGCTGCTTTGCGCGAGGATATTGAATCAGGTTTTGCCCGTACGCAATGGCTGGGGCTGACGATATTTGAGACTGCGCCCGGCACAAATGAGAACGAAGGTTATGTCAGCTTCGTTGCTCGCTATATTGAGGATGATAGACCTGGCGCCATAATTGAACGCTCCCGATTCTTAAAAGAGAACGGTCGATGGTACTATATCGATGGCAAGCGACCGCTCATAGGCCGCAATGACCCTTGTCCTTGTGGTTCACAGAAGAAATTCAAGAAGTGCTGCGGGCAATAAGCTCAGCGTCACCCCCATAGCAAACATCATCAACAGGATTTACCCGGCAATGCATTCACTACAACGTAAAATACTGCGCACTATCTGCCCTGACCAGAAAGGCCTTATCGCGCGAATTACTAACATCTGCTACAAACACGAACTGAACATTGTGCAAAACAATGAGTTTGTCGATCACCGAACCGGGCGCTTCTTTATGCGTACCGAACTTGAAGGCATCTTTAATGATGCCACGCTGCTGGCCGATCTCGATAGCGCGTTGCCCGAAGGATCCGTGAGGGAATTAAACCCGGCAGGTCAGCGTCGCGTTGTAATTCTGGTGACAAAAGAGGCGCATTGCCTGGGCGATCTGTTAATGAAAGCCAACTACGGTGGGCTGGATATTGATATCGCTGCGGTGATTGGTAATCATGAAACGCTGCGCACGCTGGTCGAACGTTTCGATATTCCCTTTGAACTGGTGAGCCACGAGGGTCTGACCCGCGAAGAGCATGACAACAAAATGGCGGAAGCCATCGAAGCGCATCAGCCCGACTATGTTGTTCTGGCAAAATATATGCGCGTTCTGACGCCTGGTTTCGTCTCTCGCTTCCCGAACAAAATTATTAATATTCACCACTCCTTCCTTCCGGCCTTTATCGGTGCCCGACCGTACCATCAGGCTTATGAGCGTGGCGTGAAGATTATTGGCGCTACCGCGCATTATGTTAATGATAATCTTGATGAGGGTCCGATTATTATGCAGGACGTCATCCATGTTGATCACACCTACACTGCGGAAGATATGATGCGTGCAGGACGCGACGTCGAGAAAAACGTGCTTAGCCGCGCCCTCTACCAGGTTCTCGCCCAGCGTGTTTTCGTATACGGCAACAGAACGATCATTCTTTGATGCTAATGAAATGAATTGATTAGGTTTACTGCGTTACGGATGAAAAGTACGCAAACGGTTCATTTCCGCCAAAGGAAAGCTTTACAGCGGCGCGTCATTTGATATGATGCGCCCCGCTTCCCGATAAGGAAGCAGGCCAGTAGTATTATGCATTACCCCGTGGTGGGGTTCCCGAGCGGCCAAAGGGAGCAGACTGTAAATCTGCCGTCATCGACTTCGAAGGTTCGAATCCTTCCCCCACCACCATCTCACTTCATGCAATATCAATTACCCCTGGTGGGGTTCCCGAGCGGCCAAAGGGAGCAGACTGTAAATCTGCCGTCATCGACTTCGAAGGTTCGAATCCTTCCCCCACCACCATCACTTTCCTGCAGCACCTCAGCAAAAATMAAWTTTCTCTACCTCATATTCTGCCCGGGCGGGGAAGGATGAGAAGCTTTGATTAAGGTTCGATTCGAGCGACGCGAGAAAGCGTTGCCGCAGGCAACGACCCGAAGGGCGAGTCGCTATGCGACGAGTCATCCTTCCCCCACCACCATCACTTYCCTGCAGCACCTCAGCAAAAATMAAWTTTCTCTACCTCATATTCTGCCCGKGCGGGGAAGGATGAGAAGCTTTGATTAAGGTTCAATTCGAGCGACGCGAGAAAGCGTTGCCGCAGGCAGCGACCCGAAGGGCGAGTCGCTATGCGATGAGTCATCCTTCCCCCAGCGCTGTCTCTCTTAAGTAATCCCCCAACATCAATAAACACGCATCAATCCCCCCACACTTTGTTAAATGTCGGCGGGGTTTAAGTAAAAGCGATGCGCTGCAATGCCGGATTGTGGGCATAAAAAAGCCGCCCGCGAAACACGGGCGGCTGTCATCGTTCAGGGCACTACAACGCTTTCAGAATGGCATCAACCGTGGCTTTCGCATCGCCAAACAGCATTTGGGTATTCTCTTTGAAGAAAAGCGGGTTCTGCACACCAGCGTACCCGGTGTTCATTGAGCGCTTAAACACAATGACATTCTGCGCTTTCCAGACTTCAAGTACCGGCATGCCTGCAATAGGACTGCCAGGATCATCCTGCGCCGCAGGGTTAACGGTGTCGTTGGCACCGATTACCAGTACGGTATCGGTATCGGCGAAATCATCGTTAATCTCATCCATTTCCAGCACGATATCGTAAGGCACTTTGGCTTCGGCAAGAAGTACGTTCATGTGCCCGGGCAGGCGACCTGCAACCGGATGAATACCAAAGCGAACCTTAATCCCGCGGGCACGCAGTTTCTCCGTGATCTCGGCTACCGGGTACTGCGCCTGTGCTACGGCCATACCATAGCCCGGAGTGATGATAACGGAGTGAGAGTTTTTCAGCATTTCTGCTGTCTCTTCCGCGTTGATCTCACGGTGTTCGCCAACTTCTTCAGATGCCCCGGTAGACGAACCATCGGTTCCAAAACCACCTGCAATAACGCTGATGAACGATCGGTTCATGGCTTTGCACATGATGTAGGAGAGAATGGCCCCGGAGGAACCCACCAGCGCGCCGGTAACGATCAGCAGGTCATTGCTCAACATAAAGCCGGCAGCGGCCGCGGCCCAACCGGAATAGGAGTTGAGCATTGAGACGACAACCGGCATATCCGCACCACCAATTGAAGCCACCAGATGCCAGCCGAAGACCAGTGCAATCGCGGTCATCAGTAGCAGCGCCAGAACCTGAACCGCCACGCTCTCGGTGCGCACAAAAGCCATCAGCAACAGGAAAGAGACCACCAGCGCGGCCAGATTCAGCTTGTGTCGATGAGGCAACATCAGAGGCTTCGATGAAATTTTGCCGCACAATTTTCCAAACGCAACCACCGACCCGGTAAAGGTAACGGCACCAATAAAAATACCGAGGAAAACTTCGGTCAGGTGAATGTTCACCAGAATCGGTTCCAGACCTGGCTCGTGATACAGGTAGCTGTTAAAGCCCACCAGTACAGCCGCAAGACCGACAAAGCTGTGCAGGATGGCAACCAGCTCAGGCATTTCGGTCATTTCAACTTTACGGGCAAGACGAATACCAATCGCACCACCAATGATCATCGCCACCAGGATCCATGCCACGTTTCCGGTGTCAGGGCCAAAAATGGTGGCAATGAGCGCAATCGCCATCCCTGCCACACCGAAACGGTTCCCTTGCTGGGAGGTCTCATGTTTCGAAAGCCCGGCCAGACTGAAAATAAACAGGATCGCGGCAACAATGTATGCAGCAGTAACTAATCCTCCAGACATGTGCTACCCCTTAGTTCTTCCGGAACATTTTCAGCATGCGCTGAGTGACGGTGAAACCACCGAAAATATTAATGCTGGCGATGAGGACAGCGATGAAGCTCAGGAAGCTGACCCATCCACCATGACCAATCTGCAAGAGTGCGCCGACCACAATAATGCCAGAGATAGCATTGGTGACTGACATCAACGGCGTGTGCAGTGCATGGGAAACGTTCCATACTACGTAGTAACCCACGACGCAGGCTAACGCGAAGACGGTAAAGTGACCGAGGAACTCTTTTGGCGCAACATCAGCAAGCCAGCCAAACAGCACAATGACCAGCGCCATCACACCATATTTAAACCAGGGAGAGGTGGGTTGGGCCTCAGGCTTTTCAGCCGGAGCTGCTTTTGCCGCCGCTTTTGGCTGTGCTGAAACCTGAATGGGGGGCGCCGGCCAGGTGACTTCACCATCACGAATTACCGTGACGCCACGCACTACAACATCGTCAAAATCAATAACCACATTGCCGTCCTTCTCTTTACAGAGAAGTTTCAGCAGGTTCACGAGGTTGGTACCGTACAACTGGGAAGACTGAGCGGCCAGACGGCCCGGCAGGTCGGTATAACCAATGATTTTTACGCCGTTTGCGGTGGTTACCACCTCATTCGCCACCGTGTATTCACAGTTACCGCCGTTTTGCGCAGCCAGATCAACCACTACGCTTCCGGGTTTCATGGAATCAACCATTTCGCGGGTGATTAACGTTGGCGCAGGTTTACCTGGGATAAGCGCGGTAGTAACGATGATATCGACATCTTTTGCCTGAGCGGCAAATAGCGCCATTTCAGCTTTAATGAAAGCCTCAGACATGACCTTCGCATAACCGTCGCCGCTACCGGCTTCTTCTTTGAAGTCCAGTTCAAGAAATTCAGCGCCCATACTCTGGACCTGTTCCTTCACTTCCGGACGCGTATCAAACGCGCGGACAATCGCACCGAGACTGTTTGCAGCCCCGATGGCGGCAAGTCCTGCCACGCCCGCACCTATCACCATCACTTTAGCTGGCGGCACTTTACCGGCAGCGGTAATTTGTCCGGTAAAGAAACGGCCAAATTCATGTGCTGCTTCAACGATGGCACGATAACCCGCGATATTCGCCATGGAGCTCAGGGCGTCCAGGGACTGAGCGCGGGAAATACGCGGCACCGAATCCATTGCCATTACGGTTACGTTACGCGCGGCCAGTTTTTCCATCAGTTCAGCATTTTGTGCAGGCCAGATAAAACTGACTAATGTCGTACCAGGATTAAGCAGCGCGATTTCATCCTCGTCAGGCGCATTCACCTTAAGAATGATATCTGAATGCCAGACCTCATTGCTGTCAACAACGCTTGCCCCTGCATGGGTAAACGCATGATCATCGAAACTTGCCAGCTTACCAGCGCCGCTTTCAATCGCGACGGTGAAACCCAGTTTAAGCAGTTGCTCGACCGTTTTCGGTGTTGCCGCTACACGAGTCTCATTGGCCAACCGTTCTTTTGGTACACCAATACGCATAGTTTTCCCTTCCATCGAGTTGAGATGATGGTTTGTCAGTGATGTCCGGGGAGCACCCTCACCTTTTATAGCGACAAACGGCGCCCCGCTAATTAAAAACGTAACAAACTTTCTATAACCTACTGAAAATTACGCTTGTGATCTAGCGCAGGGATCCAGAAATTCTTTTTTAATCTGTGAAAACGAGGCGGTTAACGGCGCAAACAGGGGAATCTCCCTTTATATCGTCAGAAAGGGCTGATATTCCGCTCATGAGGCCGGGCAAAACACAATTTATCTCCAGCAGGAAACATGATTTTAACAATACATTAACCTGGAAAAGGGGTAGGCTTTATTTGTTTTACCGGTCAAGCGCGTGTTTTTTCAACATATCATTAATCCTTATTATCAATGGCCTGGCGGGTAGCACACTCAGTGAAAAATGACGCAGACAGTCGTGCCGAATAAATGCCATAATCACCCACGTTTTTTGACTACAACTACACCAGTATCTGGTTTGCGCAAGGCGAAGGATTATTTTTATGAAGCATAAGTTTACCCTCCTGGCGTCAGCATTTCTGTCTGTAACGACCCTGTCTGCCCAGGCCGCGACAGAGTTAACCCCGGAGCAAGCAGCAGCGTTAAAACCCTACGATCGCATTGTGATAAATGGTCGTTATAACTCCATTGGCGATGCCGTGAACGCTGTTTCCAGCCGTGCGGATAAAGAAGGTGCAGCCTCTTTCTACGTTGTGGATATGTCCGACTTTGGTAACAGCGGGAACCAGCGTGTCAGCGCTGACCTTTACAAAGCAGATGCCCCAAAAGCCGATGCGATTAAATACCGTGTTATTAACGGCGTTACCGAACTGCCTAAAGATAAAGCCATTGAGCTGGAACCATTTGATACCGTCACGGTACAGGGTTTTTACCGTACTCAGCCCGATGTTAACGATGCGGTGACTAAGGCGGCGAAAGAGAAAGGTGCAGCTTCCTTCTATATTGTGCGTCAGGTTGATGCTAACCAGGGTGGAAACCAGCTTATTACAGCGTATCTCTATAAAGCGGACGCTAAGAAACGTGTTCTGCAAAGCCCGGATGCCATTCCTCGTGACTCTGAAGCGGGTCGTGCTGCCCTTGCTAAAGGCGGCGAAGAAGCTAAAAAGGTAGAAATTCCAGGCGTAGCCACCAGTGCCACACCAAGCTACGAAGTGGGTCGTTTCTTTGAAACGCAGACGTCAAAAGCGGGTCGTTATACGGTTAATCTGCCGGATGGCACCAAAATTGAAGAAGTGAATAAAATTACCGCCGCGCAGATGATTCCTTTCGACAGCATTCAGTTCACCGGCAACTACGGCAATATGACTGAAATTTCTTATCAGGTTGCGAAACGTGCGGCGAAGAAAGGGGCCAAATACTACCATATCACCCGCCAGTGGCAGGAGAGCGGTAGCAACATCACTATCAGCGCAGACCTCTATAAATAATCCTTTCTTAAAGGCGGCCGACGTCGCCTTTTTTCATTTTTTCTGCAAATTTATGCAGACTCGCATTGCATGCCTTTCCGACACTCCGTAAAATCCCGCGCCTTAGTGAGATCCACCATTTTTATGCGCTCATGCAAAATAATTATTCTGGATTGAGTCCATTCTTGACAGGATACCCATGGAAAAGAAACTTGGCCTGAGCGCTTTAACTGCGCTGGTTCTTAGCTCAATGCTTGGCGCAGGTGTATTCAGCCTGCCACAAAATATGGCGGATGTTGCCAGTCCCGCCGCGTTGCTTATCGGTTGGGGTATTACCGGAGTCGGGATCCTGTTGCTGGCGTTTGCAATGCTGATTTTAACCCGCATCCGCCCCGATCTGGATGGTGGCATTTTTACCTATGCCCGCGAGGGGTTCGGTGAGCTTATCGGTTTTTGCTCTGCCTGGGGATACTGGTTATGCGCCGTGATAGCCAACGTTTCTTACCTGGTTATCGTTTTTTCAGCGTTAAGTTTCTTTACTGATACCCCGCAATGGCGTCTGTTTGGTGACGGCAATACGTGGCAATCCATTGTGGGCGCCTCCGTGTTGCTTTGGGTCGTGCATGCGCTTATTTTGCGCGGCGTGCAGACGGCTGCCAGCATCAATCTTGCCGCGACCCTGGCAAAACTGGTGCCGCTGGGCCTGTTTATCGTTCTGGCCGCCATTGCCTTCCACGCGGACACCTTCCGCCTGGATTTTTCCGGTGTCGCGCTGGGGGTTCCCGTTTGGGAGCAGGTGAAAAATACGATGCTCATCACGCTCTGGGTCTTCATTGGCGTTGAAGGGGCAGTTGTTGTCTCAGCCCGAGCCCGTAATAAGCAAGACGTTGGCCGAGCGACGTTAATGGCGGTTCTGGCTGCCCTTTCGGTCTATTTGCTGGTCACCCTGCTCTCTGTAGGCGTGATTTCCAGACCGGAACTGGCTGAAATGCGCAATCCGTCAATGGCGGGTCTGATGGTCAAATTAATGGGCTCCTGGGGCGATGTGGTCATTGCCGCCGGGCTGATTATTTCCGTATGTGGCGCCTATTTGAGCTGGACTATCATGGCCGCAGAGGTGCCGTTACTGGCTGCCACTCATCAAGCGTTTCCTCGTATCTTTACCAGGCAAAATAAAAATAGCGCTCCGGCGGCGTCGCTCTGGCTCACTAATATCAGCGTCCAGATCTGTTTAGTGCTGATCTGGCTCACAGGTTCTGATTACAACACGCTGCTGACTATTGCCTCAGAGATGATTCTGGTTCCTTATTTTCTGGTAGGTGCCTTTCTGTTCAGGATTGCACGTCGTCCACTGCACAGGGCCGTCTCTGTGGGGGCTTGTCTCTACGGACTGTGGCTGCTTTATGCTTCTGGCCCCCTGCATTTACTGTTATCGGTAGTACTTTATGCGCCAGGATTACTGGTATTTATGTATGCCCGACGCACACATGAAATCAGTAGCCCCCTTAAAGGCCGGGAAAAAGTGCTGATTGGTTTACTGCTGATGGCAGCCATTCCGGCCACGTGGAAGTTATTGGGGTAAGCGCGTCTTCCCCGTCATTACAGGAGAGAGCTGATGGGAAGACCAGATGAGCGACCGATTTTAATTACAGGAGGAGGCCGGCGCATTGGCCTCGCCCTTGCCCACCATTTTCTTAACCAGAGTCATGCCGTCATCGTCAGCTATCGCACGCGTTATGCGGCTATCGATCAACTGGAAAGCCAGGGCGCGCTGTGCATTCAGGCTGACTTCAGTACCGATGAAGGCATTCAGGCCTTTGCCCGGACAGTCAATGAGAACACCTCAGGATTGCGGGCAATGATTCACAACGCAAGCGACTGGAAAGCGGAAACGCGTGACACCTCGCTTAGTGATGTCCTCAGGAGTATGCTGCAGGTCCATGTCCACGCCCCCTACCTGCTGAACCACCTGCTGGAAGGCGCTTTGCGAGGTTATGGTCATGCAGCCAGCGATATCATTCATTTCACTGACTATGTCGTTGAACGAGGAAGTGATAAACACATTGCCTACGCAGCGAGTAAAGCCGCGCTGGATAATATGACCCGTTCTTTTGCGAAAAAGCTGTCCCCTGAGGTCAAGGTCAACGCTATTGCGCCGTCATTAATTTTGTTTAACGAAAACGATGATGCCCTTTACCGCCAGCAGGCGCTAAGTAAATCGCTCATGAAAATCGCGCCAGGCGAGAAAGAGATAATCGATCTTGTAGATTATCTGCTGACAAGTTGTTATGTCACGGGGCGCAGCTTTGCTGTTGATGGTGGTCGGCCGCTTCGTTAATGCATGCGGCTCCAGCAAAAAATGAGAAACCAGGCGCTGAGGCACCAGCAGAGCACCGCACCGCCCAGCGCAGGACCCACCCGCATAAAGCCGGTGAAATACCAGAGTGAGAGAAGATAGAGAAAGTACGGAATAATCGACCACATGCCAAACACGATGGTTGTTCGCAGCGCTTCAACTCCCCGTTCGCTAGCCACTATATAGTGAGCAATGAGGGCAAAGGTCGGAAACAGGGGTATTAAGCCAGCGATATAATAATTTTTTGTTTTTGCCAGCACGCCAATCAGCAGTACCACCAGCGCACCCAGCGCCGCTTTAATTACTAATCCCATATTTTTCCTGTACTTCATTAACAACAACAACCTACAGCATAACGGAACCCCCTTCGTTTAGAAAAGATTAATGGAAGGTTCAGACGAGGCAGTGTATGTTTGCCTTTTCGACTCATCACGATGACATATGAATAAGATCGTTTTTGTGGAAGATGACCCGGAAGTGGGCGCGTTGATTGCCGCTTATCTGGGAAAACACGATATGGATGTCATTGTTGAACCGCGTGGCGACCGTGCTGAAGACGTTATTACGCGCGAGAAGCCTGAGCTGGTACTGCTTGATATCATGCTGCCCGGAAAGGATGGCATGACCTTGTGCCGTGATTTGCGTAAGCAGTGGAGTGGACCTATCGTCCTTCTCACCTCGCTCGATAGCGACATGAACCATATTCTGTCCCTTGAGATGGGGGCGAACGATTACATTCTTAAAACCACTCCCCCTGCCGTGCTTCTTGCCCGTCTGCGCCTGCATTTGCGCCAGCGTGCGGAGGTGAACCAACAGGAGCCTGCTCCTGCTCTCAGGCAGCATAAGGCACTGTGCTTTGGCAGCTTATCCATTGATCCCGTCAACCGTCAGGTCACCCTCAGCGGCGAACAGGTTGTACTGTCGACAGCAGATTTCGATCTGTTGTGGGAGCTTGCGACCCACGCGGGTCAGATAATGGATCGCGATGCGCTACTTAAAAATCTGCGGGGTGTCACCTACGATGGAATGGACCGTAGTGTGGATGTCGCCATCTCTCGCTTGCGTAAAAAGCTACTCGATAGCGCCACCGAGCCCTATCGCATTAAAACCGTGCGCAATAAAGGCTACCTTTTTGCCCCACACGCCTGGGAAAGCTGAGTCCGGTTTCATTCGCAGGTGCCTTTATGAAAAAGCTTTTTGTACAGTTTTATCTGCTGCTGTTTGTCTGCTTTCTGGTTATGACCATGCTGGTAGGGTTAGTTTATAAATTTACCGCCGAGCGTGCAGGCCGACAGTCGCTGGATGATTTAATGAAAAGCTCGTTGTATCTCATGCGCAGTGAACTGCGTGAGATACCGCCTCATCAGTGGAACAAAACGCTAAAAGATCTGGATTTAAATCTGTCGTTCAATCTGCGTATTGAGCCGATGAGTAAGTACACCCTGGATCCCCCATCCGCACAGCGGATGCGCGAGGGGGACATTGTGGCCCTGGATTCAGAATATACCTTTATCCAGCGCATTCCGCGTAGCCACTATGTCCTGGCCGTAGGCCCCGTGCCCTATTTATTCTATATGCACGAAATGCGCATTCTGGATATCACACTGATGGTGTTTATCGCCATCTCACTCGCTTTTCCGGTTTTTATATGGATGCGTCCCCACTGGCAGGAGATGCTAAGGCTGGAGTCAGCGGCTCTGCGTTTTGGCGAAGGCCATCTTGAAGAACGTATCCATTTTGATAGCACTTCAAGCTTTGAGCGCCTCGGGATCGCCTTTAACCAAATGGCGGATAACATTAATGCCCTGATCGCGAGTAAAAAACAGCTGATTGATGGCATCGCTCATGAGTTACGTACCCCTCTGGTCAGGCTCCGTTACCGCCTTGAAATGAGCGATAATCTTAGCGACGGTGAACGCGCCGCCCTGAATCGCGATATTGGTCAACTGGAATCCCTGATAGAAGAGCTGCTCACCTACGCCCGCCTTGATCGACCGCAAAATGAGCTCAAACTGACCACACCGGACTTTACCGCGTGGATGACAAACTACATGGATGACCTGCGGATAGTGAATCCGGGTCATCAGCTGCTGCTCCACCACGATGCGGCGGATTATGGCGCCCTGGATATGCGTTTAATGGAGCGGGTGCTCGATAACCTGGTAAATAACGCCCTGCGCTACTGTGAAAGTACCGTAACCATAAATCTGACCCGCGACGGGACCGATGCAATATTGAGCGTCGAAGATGATGGGCCGGGCATTGCTACCGACGATCGTGAGCGGGTATTTGAACCTTTTGTTCGCCTTGACCCCAGCCGGGATCGCGCAACCGGTGGCTGCGGTCTGGGCCTTGCCATCGTACATTCCATCGCACAGGCGATGGGCGGTGAAGTGACCTGCGGCGAGGGATCGTCCGGCGGTGCGCAGTTCAGTTTTCGCTGGCCTGTTTATCATTTGATTGAATTGCCCTGAAAAGCCGCTGGCCATGCTGGTCAGGCGGCTACCCGCGTGCTATAAAAAAGCATGTTGTAACTAAAGGAGTGGCAGGATGGCAAGCTACGATCTTATTGAACGGTTGAACAGCACCTTTCGCCAGCTTGAACAGGAACTGGCAGCGTTTAACACCGAACTGGAAGCGTGCCGGCTGCTGGCGGGCCGGGTATTTTCACTGCCAGATATCGAAAAAGGGGCGGAGCACGATCCCCTGCCAGCGATTGAGGTGCAGCAGCATGTGGGTAAAGACGCAGCCGAACGTGCCCTTACACACTACAGGCATCTTTTTATTCAGCAACAATCGGAAAAGCGCAGCAGCAAAGCCGCCGTGCGTTTGCCGGGCGTTATTTGTTATCAGGCAGATGCCGTCAAACGGCACCGACTTGACGCTGCGGTCAACAGCATAAATTCGCTGAAAATGACCTTCGAGCGGATCGTCACCGTGGAATCGGGCCTCCCCTCGACCGCCCGTTTTGAATGGGTGCATCGCCACCTGCCTGGCTTAATTACGCTAAACGCCTACCGCACCCTCACCCTGATTCATGACCCTGCCACCCTGCGCTTTGGTTGGGCAAACAAGCACATCATCAAGAATTTCACCCGCGACGAGGTGCTCGCAATGCTCGATAAGAGCCGGAAATCCCCTCGCGCCGTTGCGCCCTGGACCCGGGAACAGTGGCAGGCGCGACTGGAGCAGGAGTATCAGGATATTGCCGCCCTGCCTCAGAAGGCGCGCCTCAAAATTAAACGACCGGTAAAAGTGCAGCCGATTGCACGGGTCTGGTATTCGGGATCGCAAAAACAGGTGCAGTATGCCTGCCCGACCCCCTTGATTGCGCTGGTTTCAGAAGAACACGGTGGAAAAGTACCGGATATAGGCGGCTTGCTAAATTATCAGGCAGACAGCGTTCAGCATCGTTACAAGCCACAAGCGCAGCCGTTGACGCTCATCATTCCCCGGCTGCACCTCTATGTTGCGGGTTAAACGGGCTTCATACTGCCCACCATCGACTCTGGACGCACCCAGCTGTCAAACTCGGCCTCCGTCAGGTAGCCGAGTGCCAGCGCAGAGGCTTTCAGGGTCAGGCCTTCTTTATGCGCCTTTTTGGCAATCTCCGCGGCTTTGTCATAGCCAATATGCGTATTAAGGGCAGTAACCAGCATCAGGGACTCATTAAGAAGCTGGTCGATACGCTCACGGTTCGGTTCAATTCCAGTAGCACAGTGTTCGTTAAAGCTTTCCATGCCATCCGCCAGCAGACGCACCGACTGCAGGAAGTTATGAATTACCATCGGACGAAAAACATTCAGCTCAAAGTTACCCGAAGCGCCGCCCATGTTGACCGCCACGTCATTGCCGAGCACCTGACAGCAGAGCATGGTCATCGCTTCACACTGCGTCGGGTTAACTTTACCCGGCATGATAGAGCTGCCTGGTTCGTTTTCCGGAAGCGAAATTTCGCCAATGCCGCAGCGCGGCCCAGAAGCAAGCCAGCGCACATCGTTAGCAATCTTCATCAGCGAGGCAGCCAGCCCTTTTAGCGCACCGTGCGCATGCACCAGCGCATCGCAAGTGGCCAGCGCCTCGAACTTATTGGGTGCGGTAATAAATGGCTGCTGAGTAAAGGATGCCAGTTCGTCAGCAACCCGTCTGGCATATTCAGGATGGGTATTAAGCCCGGTGCCCACCGCCGTTCCACCGAGCGCCAGTTCACTCAGATGCGGCAGACTCAGCTCAATATGCCTGAGATTATGTTCAAGCATGGCCACCCAACCGGAGATCTCCTGGCCCAGCGTAAGCGGGGTCGCATCCTGCAAATGGGTACGTCCGATTTTGACAATATGCGCAAAAGCAATGGCTTTCTCATTGAGCGTTTTTTTGAGGACGTGCAGCTCAGGGATCAAATGTTCGCGCAGGGCGATGATGGCCGCGACGTGCATGGCCGTCGGGAAAACGTCATTAGAACTCTGGCTTTTATTGACGTCATCGTTGGGATGGACCTTGCGCGCCATCCCGCGTTCGCCACCCAGAAGCTCACTGGCGCGGTTCGCCAGCACTTCATTCATGTTCATGTTGCTCTGGGTACCCGATCCGGTTTGCCAGATTGCCAGTGGAAACTCATCAGCGTGCTTACCGGCAAGCACTTCATCGGCGGCATCAATAATGGCGTTCGCCTTTTCTTGCGCCAGTAGCCCCAGATCATGGTTAACTTTCGCCGCCGCCCGTTTGGTCAGCGCCAGCGCGTTAATAAGCGAGACCGGCATTTTCTCTGTCGAAATGCGGAAATGTTCGAGGGATCGCTGGGTCTGTGCGCCCCACAGTTTGTCTGCCGGGACGTCAATTGCGCCCATCGAGTCTTTTTCACTACGATGCATAGTCATTACTTTCTCCCTGTTACAAAGTGATGTTGGGTACCGACATTGCTCACCTGCAAACAAAGCTTAAGTATTGATGCTAGTTATAAGAATGTTTATTGCTTCGTGCGCTTTCAGGCGTAAAAAAACCGCCCCGAAGGGCGGCAGGTCTTATTTCACGCAGCGTCCGCACTGGCCCGCCTGAATCTGCTGGAAGAAGTCATTTCCTTTATCATCTACAAGAATAAAGGCGGGGAAATCTTCAACCTCAATTTTCCAGATAGCCTCCATGCCCAGCTCCGGGTAGGCCACGCATTCAAGGCTTTTAATACTGTTTTGCGCAAGTATCGCCGCCGGACCGCCAATGCTGCCCAGATAAAAACCACCATGCTTATGGCAGGCATCCGTCACCTGTTGACTGCGGTTCCCTTTAGCCAGCATGACCATGCTCCCCCCCTGCGACTGGAGCTGATCGACATAGGAATCCATGCGTCCTGCGGTGGTCGGCCCCAGCGAACCGGAGGCATAACCTTCCGGAGTCTTTGCCGGGCCAGCATAATAGATGGGGTGATCTTTCACGTACTGAGGCAGCGGTTTGCCTTCGTCCATTAACTCTTTCAGTTTGGCATGGGCTATGTCGCGCGCCACGATAATCGTGCCGGTCAGTGAGAGCCGCGTGGACACCGGATACTGCTTAAGCTGACCGAGGATCTCTTCCATCGAACGATTAAGATCAACCTTAATGGCTTCCCCCTCGCCCGCTGCACGCAAAGTTTCAGGAATATATTTACCCGGATTCTGCTCCAGCTTTTCCAGCCAGATGCCTTCACGGTTAATTTTCCCTTTGATGTTGCGGTCCGCAGAGCAGGAGACGCCCATCCCAACCGGGCAGGATGCGCCATGACGCGGTAAACGCACGACGCGAATATCGTGGGCGAAATATTTGCCACCAAACTGCGCACCGAGGCCAAGCTGCTGGGCTTCAATTAGCAATTCGTTCTCAAGTTGTACATCGCGGAAGGCCTGACCGTGCTCATTCCCCTCTGTTGGCAGACCATCGTAGTATTTAGTCGAGGCAAGCTTCACGGTTTTCAACGTCGCTTCCGCACTGGTTCCACCTATTACGAAAGCGATATGGTACGGCGGACAGGCCGCCGTACCCAGAGTGCGCATTTTATCGACCAGATAACTTTTCAGCTTACCGGGACTGAGCAGAGCTTTAGTCTCCTGGTAGAGATAGGTTTTATTTGCTGAACCACCGCCCTTGGCAATGCACAGAAATTTATACTCATCCCCGTCCACGCTGTACAAATCAATCTGCGCTGGCAAATTGGTGCCGGTATTCACCTCGTTGTACATATCTAATGCAGCGTTTTGGGAGTAACGCAGATTATCTTCGATGTAAGTGTTATAGACGCCCTGCGACAGTGCGGCTGCATCGCCGCCACCGGTCCAGACGCGTTGGCCTTTTTTGCCCATAATGATCGCCGTGCCGGTATCCTGGCAGGTAGGCAGAATGCCTTTGGCGGCGATGTCGGAATTTCGCAGAAACTGCAGCGCGACATATTTGTCATTTTCGCTGGCTTCAGGGTCGCTCAGAATATCCGCCACCTGCTGCTGATGCGCGGGGCGCAGAAGGAAGGAGGCATCATGAAACGCATGCTGGGCGAGAAGCGTCAGGGCTTTAGGGTCAACCTTGAGGATCTCCTGGCCTTCAAACTCCGCCACGGAAACATAGTCGCTGCTGAGCAGATAATATTCGGTATCGTCCTTTTTCAACGGAAAAGGATCTTGATAAGTAAAGGGTTTTGTCGACATTGTTCTCTCACTTACTGCACGATCTGGTTATTATTCGGCAGGACATCCATCTGCCACAAAAAAGCGAGTCCGCCTATCCTACACAATTATTTAACAAAAACTGAGACTAGTACGACTTTTTACATGTGCTGATTACTTCAGGCGGGTTTATTGCTTTAATACCCGCACTTATGTTGAACATCATTAAGGGCAGGAGCATGCAAAAACTCATCAACTCAGTGCAAAACTATGCCTGGGGAAGCAAAACTGCGTTAACGGAACTCTATGGCATCGACAATCCTGACGGTAAACCGATGGCAGAATTGTGGATGGGCGCGCACCCGAAAAGCAGCTCAAAAGTGCAGGATGCAGCGGGTCATCCGCACTCCTTGCGTCAGGTGATTGAACAGGACAAATCCACGCTACTGGGCACAGCGGTTGCCGACCGTTTTGGTGAGCTGCCCTTCCTGTTTAAGGTTCTCTGCGCCGACCAGCCGTTGTCCATTCAGGTCCATCCGAACAAACAGAATTCTGAGGCTGGCTTTGCGAAAGAGAATGCGGCGGGTATTCCTCTCGATGCCGCCGAGCGCAATTACAAAGACCCTAACCACAAACCTGAGCTGGTTTTTGCGCTGACCCCCTTTCTGGCAATGAATGCATTTCGTCCTTTTATGGAAATCGTCTCGCTGCTTCAACCCGTCGCGGGAGCGCACACGGCCATCGCCCATTTTCTTGAGGCGCCTGACGGTGAACGGCTCAGTCAACTCTTTGCCGCCCTGCTCAATATGCAGGGCGAGGAAAAATCCCGCGCTCTGGCGGTATTGAAAGCGGCGCTTAACAGCCAGCAGGGCGAACCCTGGGAGACCATCCGCTTCATCGCTGAGTTTTACCCGGACGACAGTGGTCTATTCTCCCCCCTGATGCTCAATGTCGTGAAACTGGAGCCAGGCGAAGCGATGTTCCTGTTCGCGGAGACCCCGCATGCCTACCTTAAAGGGGTTGCTCTTGAGGTGATGGCGAACTCTGACAACGTGCTACGCGCGGGGTTAACGCCTAAATACATTGATATTCCTGAGCTGGTGGCGAACGTCGCCTTCACCCCAAAACCGGCGGATACCTTGCTAACCCTGCCTGAGCAGCGCGGGGCAACGCTCGAATTCCCCATCCCTGTTGATGACTTCGCTTTTTCACTGCATGACATCGGCGTTCGCCCCGATACGCTGGCGCAGCAGAGCGCAGCCATTGTGTTCTGCGTAGAAGGTGAAGCCGTATTAAGCAAAGATGACGAACGGCTGGTACTCAAACCGGGCGAGTCCGCCTTTATCAGCGCCAGTGACTCCCCGGTCAGCGTAAGCGGCGTTGGTCGTGTGGCGCGGGTTTATAATAAGCTGAACTAAGTTACTGAACTTTTTAGCAAGCGTTGCTAAGATTTACTCAGCCTTTTCATCTATCCAGGCGGCCTGTTCCGCCTGATTTCATTTTTAGGGATAAACCAAATGAAAAAATCGCTGGTTGCTGCAGGCGTTATTATTGCTCTTGGCGTAGTCTGGACCGGGGGAGCCTGGTACACAGGAAAACAACTTGAAGGCCGTCTTGCGCAGATGGTCACTGAAGCGAATAGTCAGATTGCCCGTGTTGCCCCTGAAGCCAGCGTGGTGCTCTCCACGCAACATTATCAGCGTGGTCTGTTCAGCAGTCAGCTGGAGCTGGTGGTACAACCGGTTGAGGGTAAAGAGAATCCGTGGCTCAAACCGGGTCAAAGCATTGTGCTGCATGAGAATGTGGATCATGGACCATTCCCGCTGGCCCAGCTGAAATCGTTTAATCTGATCCCCTCAATGGCCTCCGTTCACTCAACGCTTGTGAATAATGAGGTGACTAAACCCCTGTTCGATATCGCCAAAGGCGAATCACCCTTTGTGGTCGAAACCCGTATTGGTTATGGCGGCGACTCGCGCAGCGACATCTCTTTGCGTCCGCTTAGTTCCGAAAAAGAGGGTGAAAAAGTCGCCTTTAGCGGCGGGGAATTCCGTCTCAGTGCCGACAAAGACGGCAATGTTGTTGCCTTAAGCGGTCAGGCACAAAGCGCACTGGTTGATGCAGTAAATGAGTATAACCAGCGCGTTCAGCTCTCCTTTAATAACCTGAAAACGGAAGGCACGACCCAGCTGTCCAGCTTTAATGAACGTATCGGTAATCAAAAACTTACCCTCGATAAGCTGGCTATCGCCGTTGAAAATAAAGAGATGGCCGTGCTGGAAGGCATGAACCTGAATGCTAAATCCGACGTGTCTACCGACAAAAAAAATATCGACAGTCAGGTCGAGTACACCATTGGTAGCCTGAAAATTCAGGGTCAGGATATGGGCAGCGGCAAGCTGACGCTGAAAGTGGGTCAGATTGACGGCGAATCCTGGCATCAGTTCAGTCAGCAATACAATGCCCAGTCGCAGGCACTGATGGCGCAGCCTGAGGTGATGAAGGATCCTGTGCTGTATCAGCAAAAAGCCACCGAAGCGTTCCTCAACGCCGTACCGCTTTTGCTTAAAGGCGAACCCGTCATTACCATCGCGCCTCTGAGCTGGAAAAACGCCAAAGGCGAAACGGCGTTTAATCTCTCCCTTTTCCTGAAAGATCCTTCAAAAGCCACGACACCTGCCCGGACGCTGACGGAAGAGGTCGATCGCAACGTTAAGTCGCTGGAGAGCAAACTGACCATTCCTATGGATATGGCAGTGGAGTTTATGACTCAGATAGCGAAACTTGAGGGATATCAGCAGGCAGAAGCCGAAAAACTGGCTAACCAACAGGTGAAAGGGCTGGCTGCTATGGGGCAGATGTTCCGTATTACCACGCTTGAGAACAACACTATCGGTGCCAGCCTCCAGTATGCCAATGGTCAGGTCACGCTGAACGGTGAGAAAATGTCTCTCGATGAGTTTGTTGGCATGTTTGGTATGCCTGCGCTGGGGCAACCGGGTCTGGGCGCACCGCAGTCACCGGCACCGGCCACCCCGGCACTTCCGGTTGTGCCGCAGAAGTAACTGCACTCCCCCTCTGCGGAGGGGGTTTTATCTGTTCACCACGAGCCCGGGAGTGAGCACCGCCTGGTGTAAGGTGCGCTCAGGCTCGTCAATGCGTTGCAGTATCCGCTCTGCCAGCAGGTAACCCATCTCTCTTCCAGAAAGCGTCGCCCAGGCGACCGGGATGTCATACTGCCCCTGCTCCCACGCGTCAGCAAATGCCGCCAGCGAGACCTGTTGCTCAAAATATCGGTCAAGCCCCGAACCCGCCTGCCAGCCTGCACGCAGCAGACCAAACCAGGCGCCCATTGCCGTTGGGCCGTTGTAACAGACGATGGCATCCAGAGTGGGGTTACGGCTCAGTAATTGCTGTACGGCTTCCGCCGCCTGTTTCTGGCTGGCGTCGCACTCTACCACCCAGTCGCTGTTAAACGGCAAACCATATTTCAGCAGCGTCGCGCAATATCCCCCCACACGCTCAGCCCGGATCAGGGATGCGCTTTCTCCACCCAGCCAGGCGATACGCTGATGCCCTTGCTGGATAAGGTGCTCGGTAACCCGTTGCGCGGCGAGCGTATTATCGGGACGAACGGTATCGGCATCATCAGGGTAGTTAGAACGTGAGGCGAAGATGAGCGGCACCCCCGCCTCCTGAGCGCATGCGCGCATCGCAGCGCCCTGCTCGCCGGGAATCCCTGCCACAATGACCCCGTCGACCCCCTGGGTAAGCAGGGTATTCAGTCGGGCCAGGAGATGCTCGCCGTCACGTCCGCCGTGCAGCAGGAAAACCATACGGCCTTCACTTTCAAGCGCTTCGCTCAGACCTGACGTGGCCTCGGCATAAAACGTCAGGGCCAGATCGCAGACGATCAGGCCAATCACACCCGTTTGACCTCCCCGGAGGGCAGAAGCCTGGCGGTTACGTACAAACCCTAACTCCTCAATGGCGTCATGTACGCGCTGCCCGGTTCGGGCGGATATCCGTCCTTTGCCACTGAGCACCAGCGACACCGTCGTAACTGACACACCTGCTGCCAGCGCCACATCATGAATAGTGATTTTTTTTACGATAGACATTGCATATAACGTCGATGAGATAAAACGATTTATCAATGATGACAGTTATAAACTATAGGATGAGCAGATTATGTGATTTCTTTCGCACTAAAATTAGGTAAAACGTTTTATCTTTTTGCTGCAGCTACCCTCACCCTTCATATCAGGAGCACGTATGTCTGGCAGAAAAAGACAGAAAGTTTCGCTTTGGGAGTTTTTTCAGCAATTAGGTAAAACCTTTATGTTGCCGGTCGCCCTGCTCTCGTTCTGCGGGATCATGCTGGGGATCGGCAGTTCACTGAGTAGCCAGAGCGTCATCACGTTACTCCCGGCCCTGGGTCATCCGGTACTGCAGGCCGTTTTTATCTGGATGGGGAAAGTCGGCTCTTTTGCCTTTAGTTTCCTGCCCGTCATGTTTTGTATTGCCATCCCGCTCGGACTGGCGCGGGAAAATAAAGGCGTGGCGGCGTTTGCCGGTTTTGTCGGTTATGCCGTGATGAACCTGGCGGTGAATTTCTGGCTTACGGCGAAAGGCATACTCCCCACCAGCGATGCGGCGGTGCTTAAAGCTAGCAATATCCAGAACGTACTGGGGATCCAGTCCATTGATACCGGCATTCTGGGGGCGGTGATCGCGGGGATTATCATCTGGAATTTGCATGAGCGCTTTAACACCATCCGGCTTCCCGATGCGCTGGCCTTTTTTGGCGGCACCCGCTTTGTACCGATCGTAACCAGTATGGTGATGGGGCTTGTCGGGCTGGTTATCCCGCTGGTATGGCCCTATTTCGCAATGGGCATCGCAGGTCTCGGTCAAATGATCAATGGCGCCGGAAATTTTGGTCCGATGATTTTTGGCACCGGCGAACGTCTCCTGCTCCCCTTTGGTCTGCAACATATTCTGGTGGCAATCATTCGCTTTACGGAAGCAGGCGGAACGATGGAGGTGTGTGGTCATAGCGTCAGCGGTGCGCTGACCATTTTCCAGGCCCAGTTGAGCTGCCCTTCTACGCAGGGCTTTTCCGAGAGTGCTACCCGCTTCCTGTCTCAGGGGAAAATGCCTGCCTTCCTCGGGGGTTTACCCGGCGCTGCACTGGCGATGTACCATTGCGCCAGACCGGAAAACCGCCACAAAATTAAGGGGCTGTTGATTTCAGGGGTCATCGCCTGCGTAGTGGGTGGTACAACCGAACCGCTGGAGTTCCTCTTCCTTTTTGTTGCGCCAGCGCTCTATGCCATTCATGCCCTGTTAACCGGACTGGGCTTTACCGTGATGGCCGTACTGGGGGTCACTATCGGCAATACTGACGGCAACGTAATTGACTTTGTGGTGTTCGGCATTCTGCACGGGCTGGCAACCAAATGGTATATGGTTCCTGTTGTTGCGGCAGTCTGGTTTATGACCTACTACCTTCTCTTCCGTTTTGCCATCCTGCGATTCAACATTAAAACGCCGGGGCGTGAGTCAGAAACAGCCAGTTACACCGAGAAAGGGGTCAGTGGCGCGACCGGCAAATCCGGCTATAACGTACCCGCTATCCTCGCCGCGCTGGGTGGCAGTGACAACATCAGCACGCTGGATAATTGTATTACCCGCCTGCGTCTTTCCGTCAAAGACATGTCCCTTGTCAACAGCGAGGCCCTCAAAGCTAACCGGGCAATCGGCGTAATCCAGCTCAATCAGCATAACCTGCAGGTAGTTATCGGACCGCAGGTGCAGTCGGTAAAAGATGAAATGACTGCCTTGATGAATTCCGTGCACGCCTAACCCAGCCGCCCTCACCCCGGTGAGGGCATCAGGCAAGAAGGACGTTATATGTTTGATTTTTCAAAGACGATCGATCGGCACGGTACCTGGTGTACCCAGTGGGATTATGTTGCCGACCGTTTTGGCGAAGCGGATCTGCTCCCCTTCACCATTTCCGATATGGACTTCGCTACCGCCCCCTGCGTGCTTTCTGCGCTACAGCAACGGCTTGCGCACGGCGTGCTGGGTTACAGTCGCTGGCAAAACGAGGCGTTTACTCAGGCCATACAGCACTGGTTTACCCATCGTTTCAATACGGTAACCGACCCGGGTACGCTGGTGTATGGCCCCTCGGTCATCTATATGATTGCGGAGATGATTCGTCAGTGGTCGCAGCCGGGCGATGGCGTGGTGGTGCATACGCCGGCTTATGACGCCTTCTATAAAACCATCGCTGCCAATCAGCGCAAGCTGGTTCCCGTTGCACTGGAGCATGACGAAGGCAAGTGGCACTGCGATATGCAGCGTCTTGAGGCTGCGCTTTCGAGGCCGGAAAATAAAATTTTGCTGCTGTGCAGTCCCCACAATCCCACCGGGAAAGTCTGGTCACTTCATGAGCTGCGCATGATGGCTGAGCTAAGCGAACGCCATAACGTCTGCGTCATTAGCGACGAAATTCATATGGATATGGTCTGGGGCGATACCCGGCACACGCCCTGGTATCAGGTGGCTCGCGGCAACTGGGCACTTTTTACCTCCGCCTCCAAGAGTTTCAATATTCCTGCGCTGACGGGTGCTTACGGTTTTATTGCTGATGAATCTGCACGTACGGCCTGGCTTTCTGCGCTCAAAAACAGGGACGGTCTCTCTTCTCCGGCGGTACTCGCCCTGGTTGCCCATATTGCAGCTTACACAGAAGGAGCACCCTGGCTTGATGCGCTACGGGGTTATTTGCAAGCCAATCTGCACTTTATTGCTGACGAGCTCCGGCGCGCCTTTCCCCAGCTCACCTGGCAGGTCCCGGAAGCGACTTACCTTGCCTGGATCGATCTCTCAGCGTTGGGCATCAGCGATATCGCCTTACAACAGGAACTCATCACCCGGCAGAAGGTGGCTATCATGCCGGGGTCAACTTACGGTGCCGATTATCAACACTTTGTTCGCCTGAACGCGGGTTGCCCTCGCGCAAAACTTGAACAAGGGGTGGCTAAACTCATCGCCGGGCTTCGCGCGCTACGTTGATTCATATTGCGCAAATAACATTGTTTTTGCGCAACATGGCTTTTTTGCGTTGATTCTTTTTATAATGGATCGCACTTTACCTGAATTAAGAGTGCGACCATGATTGATACTAACCTGCCTTTAACCGATGTTCATCGCCACCTGGACGGCAATATTCGGGCACAAACCATTCTCGATCTTGGCCGGGAGTTTAACCTGCCCCTTCCCGCAGACACGCTCGATACTCTCCTTCCCCACGTTCAGGTCTCGACCAATGAACCGGATCTGGTCAGCTTTCTGTCGAAACTGGATTGGGGAGTAAAAGTGCTGGCCTCGCTCGATGCCTGCCGCCGTGTAGCCTTTGAGAACATGGAAGATGCGGCCCGAAACGGCCTGCATTACGTTGAGCTGCGCTTCTCCCCAGGTTATATGGCGATGACGCATAACCTGCCGGTAGCAGGTGTTGTCGAAGCCGTGATTGCCGGTGTACGCGAAGGCAGCAGAGATTTTGGCGTGGAAGTACGTCTGATTGGTATTATGAGTCGCACCTTCGGCGAGTCTGCCTGCCTTCAGGAGCTGGAAGCACTGTTGGCTTATCGTGAAAGCATTACCGCCCTCGATCTTGCAGGGGATGAGCTGGGCTTCCCCGGTAGTCTTTTCCTGCCTCACTTCAACCGCGCCCGTGATGCCGGCTGGCATATTACCGTCCACGCAGGCGAGGCTGCAGGCCCGGAAAGCATCTGGCAGGCGATTCGCGAGCTGGGGGCAGAGCGTATTGGACATGGGGTGAAAGCCATAGAGGATCCGGCGCTGATGGCGTTCCTTGCCGGACAGCGGATTGGCATTGAATCCTGCCTGACCTCGAACATTCAGACCAGTACCGTCGCCGCGCTGGCACGCCACCCTTTGAAAACCTTCCTCGAAGCAGGCGTGCTGGCTTCTATTAACACGGATGATCCTGCCGTTCAGGGCATCGATATCGGACATGAATATGAGACTGCCGCACCGGCGGCCGGACTGACCCGCGACCAGATCCGCCAGGCTCAAATTAACGGCCTGGAAATGGCTTTCCTCAGTGACAGTGAAAAGCAGGCGCTCAGAATGAAAGTGCAGCAGCGCGTCTGATAGCGAAAGCAGCACGCCGCTCACGTGAGCGGCGTCTTATCAGGTCAGACTGAGGGTGGCGCGGTGTTTTGCCGACTCAATGCCAAGCTCAATCAGTTCCATAATTTTAATGGCCTGACTGGCGGGGACCGGGTTTTCACCGACACCATTAAGTGCATCACGAATGCCCGCGTAATACGCCGGATAGTTACCCGGTACGGTCAGCCAGGTTTCCTCCACGCGCTCTTCCCCTTCCACCCGCGTCAGTACGCCATCGCGCATGTCGTAGCCCCAGTCCTCCTGCGGAAGTCGCGCACCACTTTTCAGCCGCTCCTCCTGCGGGTCGAGACCGAATTTCACAAAGCTTCCGCGCGTGCCGTGCACGATATAACGTGCGGATTCTGCTGCTGCCAGCATCGTGCCATGTAAAACCACTCTGCGCTGCGGATAGGAGAGGACCGCGTGGAAATAATCGGTGGCCTGGGAGCCCGGACGCAGCTGCGCGAGATCCACCGTCATAGAAACCGGTAAGCCAAAAAGATTCACCGCCTGATCGAGAAGGTGCGGAGCCAGATCGTACCAGATACCGCTGCCTGGGCCTGCCTGTTCACGCCAGCGATTGCGGATCTCAGGGCGATAACGATCAAAATGTGACTCAAAGTAAGTCACTTCGCCCAGTGCGCCGTCTGCCAGGATACCTTTCAGGGTTAAGAAATCACTGTCCCAGCGCCGGTTATGGAAGACCGACAACACGCGACCGAGATTTTTTGCCAGCGCCTCCAGTTCCCTCGCCTGCGACAGAGTAACGGTGAAAGGTTTATCCACCACCACATGTTTTCCCGCTTCCAGCGCCGCTCGCGCCAGAGGGAAGTGGGTATCATTCGGGGTAGGAATCACTATCAGGTCAATTTTGGGATCGTTAAAGAGGTGTTTCGGTTCGGACACTACCGGCACGTTAGGCCAGTCAGCTTTGACTTTTGCAGCATTACTACTGGAAATGGCCGCCAGTTCAAGCCCTGGCGTGCCCGCGATAAGCGGCGCATGGAAGGTTTTGCTGGCATAACCATAGCCTATTAGTCCGACACGGATATTCTCATTCATATAGCGGCCTCTTTTCGTTGGAATCGCTGTTTCATACTATCTGGCTTTGTGTCACCACCGCCACTGCGATCTTCAGTACCTGCGTCGTCTATTACCCCTGTAAGAAAAGGGGTTTAAATACAGAATTTCCTTAAAAATATCGACCCTGTCTTGTTGTTGTTGCTACACCCCGGTAACATCCGAAAAATCGAATCAGGGAGTGGCATCAGGGAGCAGTAAAAGATGTTTTCAATGTTTAACCGCATCATTGAATTAATGGGCTGGGTTGTGCTTGGCGTATCAACCATACTTTTAGTTTTTGCCAGTCATATTGATAATTACCAGCCACCTGAGCCGAGCGCTGTCGCGCAGAAAAAATAACGCACAACGTAAACGTCCCCCTAATACTGATATACAGTTGCATATTGCCAGGCGTGACGAAGAGCGCTAATCTTCACCACCAGACACTGTTCTGGTGTCTGCTTTAACCTTTAAAGAAAAGTCTAAATTAGTGCGGGCTGTGCACTCGGTGACAATGACGTCCTGAGAAGCCCGTTTATTATTCGGCCGAATTATCCGCGAATGTTTTATTGTCTTTCTAAAATAGGGATAACGCTTGTCATGACCGTTCAGGACTATTTATTAAAATTTCGCAAAATCAGTTCTCTTGAAAGTCTGGAAAAACTTTTTGATCACCTCAACTACACCCTGACCGACAACGAAGAAATCATTAACATGTACCGTGCCGCCGATCATCGCCGTGCTGAACTGGTCTCTGGCGGTCGGCTGTTTGACATTGGCCGCGTGCCAAAGTCTGTCTGGCATTATGTTCAGTAGCCTTTGTGGAATTCAGTGAATAATGCTTTATACTCCTGGCCGGTAATGAGAATGGCCTACGAGGAAAGAGTATGACAACACAACATGCAGAGCGAATCGGCGGCTGGCTTCTCGCGCCTCTGGCCTGGTTGCTGGTCTCAATATCTGGCCAGACACTCAGTCTGGCGTATACCATCCGATTGCAATTTCCTCAGGTTATTGCTGCTGTTGGAAATGTGCCAGCGGTGAATCTGGTCATCTGGTCTCTCTCATTCGCCTTTGCCTCTGGCATCTGGTTTTACACGTTGTGGCTGGTGATTGCTTTCTTTAAACGCCGCCGCAGCGTACCAAAGCAGATGATTATCTGGCTGCTGATCACCCTGCTATTGGCCCTGAAGTCTTTTGCTTTTTTACCCGTATCCGATGAGATAGCCGTACGGGATCTGCTCTTTGCGCTGGCCGCCACTGCACTCATTGTGCCTTATCTCAAGCGCGCTGAACGTGTGAAAAACACTTTCGTGAATCCGTAATAACCTTACAGTTATTCAGTTGTCGCCTGCTGTCGTTTGACGGATAATAGGCGGCTTTTTTTATTCTAGGCCATCTAATGACAGACTATCTGCTGCTTTTTATCGGAACCGTTCTGGTCAATAATTTCGTGCTCGTGAAGTTTCTTGGCTTATGCCCGTTTATGGGTGTGTCCAAAAAGCTTGAAGCCGCTATGGGGATGGGGCTTGCCACCACCTTTGTTATCACGCTGGCTTCCATTTGCGCATGGATAATTGACACCTGGTTACTGATCCCGCTGGATTTGGTCTACCTGCGCACGCTGGCGTTTATCCTTGTTATCGCCGTGGTGGTGCAGTTCACCGAAATGGTAGTGCGTAAGACCAGCCCGGCGCTCTATCGTTTACTGGGGATTTTTCTGCCGCTTATCACCACCAACTGTGCCGTGCTCGGCGTGCCGTTGCTTAATATCAACCTTGGGCACAATTTCCTGCAATCCGCGTTATATGGCTTTTCAGCCGCCGTCGGATTCTCTCTGGTTATGGTGCTCTTTGCCGCCATTCGCGAACGCCTGGTCGTCGCTGATGTGCCTGCACCGTTTCGCGGTAACGCTATTGCTCTTATTACCGCGGGTCTGATGTCTCTGGCCTTTATGGGCTTTAGTGGTCTGGTGAAGCTGTAATGAATGCAATCTGGATTGCCATTGTCGTTCTGAGCGTACTCGGGCTGCTGTTTGGCGTCATTCTTGGCTATGCCTCGCGCCGTTTCGCCGTTGAGGACGATCCGGTCGTCGAAAAAATTGATGACCTGCTGCCACAAAGCCAGTGCGGTCAGTGCGGTTACCCTGGTTGCCGACCTTATGCCGAGGCGGTGGGCCTGCAGGGTGAAAAAATCAACCGCTGTGCGCCGGGTGGCGAAGCGGTAATGTTAAAAATTGCCGAAACGTTGAACGTGGAGCCGCAGCCGATTGACGGTGATGAGATACCGTCTGAGCCCGTGCGCATGCTTGCCATCATTGATGAGGCTAACTGCATCGGCTGCACCAAATGTATTCAGGCTTGTCCCGTCGATGCCATTGTTGGCGCAACCCGCGCGATGCACACGGTCATGAGCGATCTGTGTACGGGTTGTAATCTCTGCGTGGATCCGTGCCCGACGAAATGTATTGAACTGCGTCCGGTTGAAACGACCCCCGCCAGCTGGAAATGGGACCTGCACACTATCCCCGTGCGTACAATTCCCGTGGAACAACATGCTTAAGTTATTCTCTGCTTTTCGTAAAGATAAACTCTGGGATTTTCACGGTGGCATCCATCCACCGGAAATGAAAACCCAGTCATCCGGCACACCTCTGCGTCAGCTACCGCTGGCGACACGGTTTGTGATGCCTCTGAAACAGCACATTGGCGCAGAAGGTGAGCTCTGTGTCAGCGTGGGCGATCATGTTCTGCGCGGTCAGCCACTCACCCGTGGGCGCGGGCGAATGCTGCCGGTACATGCGCCAACGTCGGGCACCATTACCGCCATCGCGCCTCACTCCACTGCACACCCTTCCGCCCTGCCGGAACTGAGCGTCATTATTGATGCCGATGGCGAAGACAAATGGATTGAGCGTGACGGCTGGAGTGACTACCGCGCCCATGAGCGGGCAGCATTGATCGAGCGAATCCATCAGTTTGGGGTCGCAGGGTTAGGTGGTGCAGGTTTCCCGACCGGAGCCAAACTCAAGGGCGGCGGCGATCTTATTGATACGCTGATTATCAATGCCGCCGAATGCGAACCTTACATCACCGCCGACGATCGTCTGATGCAGGATTGCGCCGCACAGATCATTGAAGGCGTGCGCATTCTGATGCACATCCTGCAGCCGCGTAAGGTTCTCATCGGCATTGAGGATAATAAACCTCAGGCAATTTCGATGCTGCGTGCGGTACTGGCCGGTTCGCATGATATCCAGTTGCGTGTCGTGCCGACCAAATACCCCTCCGGTGGCGCAAAACAGCTCACTCAGATCCTGACAGGTAAACAGGTTCCGCATGGCGGCCGCTCTTCTGACATTGGCGTTCTGATGCAAAACGTGGGGACGGCGTATGCGGTGAAACGCGCCATCGTTGATGGCGAACCCCTGACCGAGCGCGTGGTAACGCTGACAGGCGAGAGCGTCACCCGACCAGGTAACGTCTGGGCGCGGCTGGGCACCCCGGTTCGCCATCTGCTTGAACATGCCGGATTCTGCCCTTCCAGTGACCAGATGGTTATCATGGGCGGGCCGCTGATGGGCTTCACGCTGCCCTGGCTTGACGTACCGGTGGTAAAAATTACCAACTGCCTGCTTGCCCCTTCCGCCAGTGAAATGGGTGAGCAGCCGGAAGAGCAAGGTTGCATTCGCTGCAGCGCCTGCGCCGATGCCTGCCCGGCAGATTTACTCCCCCAACAGCTGTACTGGTTCAGTAAAGGTCAGCAGCACGATAAAGCCACCGCCCATCATCTCTCGGACTGCATTGAGTGTGGCGCCTGTGCCTGGGTCTGCCCAAGCAGCATCCCACTGGTGCAGTATTTCCGTCAGGAAAAAGCGGAAATTTACGCCATCGCTCAGGAAGAAAAACGCAACGCCGAAGCTAAAGCGCGCTTTGAAGCTCGACAGGCACGCCTTGAGCGTGAAAAAGCCGCGCGTGCACAGCGTCATAAACAGGCCGCCGTGCAACCGACTGCTAACGATCAGCAGGCTATTGACGCCGCGCTGGCCAGGGTTCGTGAGAAACAGAGCGCTGCCATCGAACCTGTTGTTGTTCAGGCGGGCAGCACACCGGATAACAGCGAAGTGATTGCCGCGCGTGAGGCCAGAAAAGCGCAGGCGCGCGCGCGTCAGGCTAAGAAAGCATTGCATCGCGACGCATCTCCACCAGCGCCAGACGCAGAGACAGATCCGCGCAAAGCGGCGGTCGAAGCCGCCATCGCGCGCGCCAAAGCCCGTAAACAGGCCGCAGAACCTGCTGGCGCGCAACCGCCTGCGCCGGTCAGCGAACCGGTTGACCCGCGCAAAGCGGCGGTCGAAGCCGCCATCGCGCGCGCCAAAGCCCGYAAACAGGCYGCWGAACCTGCTGGCGCGCAACCGCCTGCGCCGGTCAGCGAACCGGTTGACCCGCGCAAAGCGGCGGTGGAAGCCGCCATCGCACGCGCCAAAGCGAAAAAATTACAACAACAAACGGCCACGACCGAGGCAGCCAATGACGATCCCCGAAAAGCCGCCGTTGCCGCTGCTATCGCCCGGGTTCAGGCAAAAAAAGCCGCACAGCATGCTGTAAACGAGGATTAAATGGTATTCCGAATTGCAAGTTCCCCTTATACCCATAATCAGCGCCAGACATCTCGCATTATGATGCTGGTTGTGCTCGCGACGCTGCCAGGCATCGCGGCACAATGGTGGTTCTTTGGCTGGGGTACCCTCATCCAAATCGTTATTGCCGTCGCGACCGCCCTTGCTGCGGAGGCGCTGGTTCTCCAGTTGCGTAAGCAAAATGTGAAAGGGATACTGGCCGATAACGCGGCCCTGCTCACCGGGCTGCTGCTGGCAATCAGTATTCCCCCTTTTGCCCCCTGGTGGATGGTGGTCTTAGGCACTCTCTTCGCGGTGATTATCGCCAAGCAGCTCTACGGCGGCTTAGGTCACAATCCTTTTAATCCGGCGATGATTGGTTACGTGGTGCTGCTCATCTCTTTTCCGGTGCAGATGACCAGCTGGCTGCCCCCGTATGAGATGGCGAAAACCGTCCCGGGCTTCACGGACGCGCTACAGATTATCTTTACCGGCCATGCCGCGACCGGGCACAGCATGGAGAGTTTGCGTATGGGCGTAGATGGTATCAGTCAGGCAACACCCCTTGATACCTTCAAAACGTCGTTGCACGCCGGTCATAGCGTCACTGAAATTCTCAATTATCCTCTCTTTAGCGGCATGCTGGCGGGCGCCGGCTGGCAGTGGGTGAACGCGGGTTATCTGGCAGGCGGCCTTTTCCTGTTAGGGAAAAAGACCATCCGTTGGCATATTCCCGTTAGTTTCCTGCTCTCTCTTACGGTCTGTTCGACGCTGGGCTGGCTTTTTTCACCGCAAAGTCTGGCCTCGCCGCAGGTGCATCTGTTATCCGGCGCCACCATGCTTGGGGCCTTTTTCATTCTGACCGATCCGGTTACTGCCTCAACCACCAACAAGGGCCGCCTGATTTTTGGTGCTCTGGCAGGGTTGCTGGTTTGGCTTATCCGAAGCTTTGGTGGCTATCCGGACGGGGTGGCCTTTGCGGTGTTACTGGCTAACATCACCGTGCCGCTGATTGATTATTTCACGCGTCCGCGCGTTTACGGCCATCGTTAAGGAGTCGCCATGCTAGATACCATGCGTAAGTACGGCATGACGTTGACGCTGTTCGCGGCGGCTTCAACCGGCATGACCGCAGCGATTAACCAACTGACAAAATCCACCATTGCCGATCAGGCCGTGATGCAGCAAAAAGCGTTGTTCAGTCAGGTTTTACCCTCTGACAGCTATAATAATGCGCTGCAGTCCAGCTGTTATCTGGTGGATGCGCCTGAGCTTGGAAAAGGCAGACATAAGGTATATATCGCACGCCAGGATAATACTCCGGTCGGGGCGGTGATTGAAGCGACCGCGCCTGACGGCTATTCCGGCGCCATTCAACTGCTTGTGGGCACGGATTTCAACGGCACCGTGCTTGGCACACGCGTCACTGAACATCATGAAACGCCGGGCCTTGGCGACAAAATAGAGCTGCGTATTTCAGACTGGATCACCGGTTTTGCCGGTAAGAAAATCGAAGGTGCGAACGACACACACTGGGCCGTGAAGAAAGACGGCGGCGATTTTGATCAGTTTACCGGTGCGACCATCACCCCGCGTGCCGTCGTGAATGCCGTCAGGCGGGCTGGACTCTATGCGCAGACGCTGCCCGGCCAACTTTCTGGCTTACAGACCTGTGGAGAGTAATCATGAGTGAAATTAAAGAAATTATTGTCCAGGGATTGTGGAAAAATAACTCGGCATTAGTGCAGCTGTTGGGGATGTGTCCGCTTCTGGCCGTCACGTCGACTGCAACCAATGCCCTCGGCCTTGGGCTGGCGACGACGCTGGTGCTGACCCTGACAAACTTTACTATCTCGCTGGTGCGCCGCTGGACGCCATCCGAAATCCGCATTCCGATTTACGTGATGATTATCGCCTCCGTGGTGAGCATCGTGCAGATGCTGATCAATGCCTATGCTTACGGGCTGTATCAGTCGCTGGGGATTTTTATCCCGCTTATCGTGACTAACTGTATCGTGGTTGGCCGTGCTGAGGCCTTCGCCGCTAAAAAGGGGCCCGGGTTGTCAGCTCTCGATGGCTTCTCCATTGGCATGGGGGCAACCTGTACCATGTTTACGCTGGGTTCTCTTCGCGAGATACTCGGTAACGGTACGCTGTTTGACGGTGCAGACAGTCTGTTAGGCAGTTGGGCGAAAGTACTGCGGATCGAGGTGTTCCATACCGACTCCTCTTTTCTGCTGGCTATGCTGCCGCCCGGTGCCTTTATTGGCCTGGGAATGCTGCTGGCCATTAAATATCTCATCGATGAGCGTTCGAAAAAGCGTCGTGCCGCTGTGCCGGCGAGTGAACCCTCTCATTCAGTGCCCGGGAAGGCGTAATGAATAAACTGAAAAGGCGGGAAATTCTCACCCGCCTGCGCGACAACAATCCGCATCCGACCACGGAGCTGAACTTTACCTCTCCTTTTGAGCTGCTTATCGCCGTTCTGCTCTCCGCACAGGCTACCGATGTCAGTGTCAACAAAGCCACCGCCCTGCTCTACCCTGTTGCGAATACCCCGCAGGCGATACTCGAGCTCGGCGTCGAAGGGCTGAAAAGCTATATTAAAACCATCGGGCTCTTTAATACCAAAGCTGAGAACGTGATTAAGACCTGTCGCATTCTGCTGGAACGTCATGCAGGGGAAGTTCCGGAAGACCGGGCCGCGCTGGAAGCGCTTCCCGGCGTGGGCCGAAAAACAGCGAATGTGGTGCTTAATACCGCGTTTGGCTGGCCTACCATCGCGGTGGACACCCATATATTCCGGGTCTGCAATCGCACCCACTTCGCACCGGGCAAGAACGTCGAACAGGTTGAAGAGAAACTACTAAGCGTCGTACCGACGGAATTTAAAGTTGATTGCCACCACTGGTTTATCCTGCATGGACGCTATACCTGTATCGCCCGTAAACCCCGCTGCGGCTCTTGTATCATCGAAGACCTGTGTGAGTTCGAGAACAAAACCGATAGCTGAAACCGCTTGCGTTAAAACGGCCTGAACACGGCAAGCAGAATAACCAGCGCAACGGCCACAAGGATAATCGGCGTGGCCTGAAAAACGATGCCAGGGACACGGGTAGCGCTACCTGCGGCCAGGCGGCGTAAAGTGCCGGTGAGCACGCCGTGAATGCCGGAGAGCCCAATGATGATGACTATCTTAAGTACTAACCAAAGGTGCGGCATCCTGCCGTGCAGCACAATCATCGCTATTCCCACTACCCACAACAATATCATCGCAGGCGAGGTGATTTTACGACTCCAGGTCCGTACGAATTCCAGCAGCGAGGCAGGCACAGCCCCTTGTTGTCTTATCTGATAACCTGACCAGCCAACCACAACCGCCATTACCAGCATGCCGCCAAGCCAGATGATGGCCGCAATGATGTGCACAGCATTAAGCCATGGGTGAAAATTCATGGGGTAAACTCCGAATTATATGCGAAGGGCTAAGTCTGACAGTGTGTCAGCGCCCTGTCATTCCCTGGGGCGTAATTCCCTGAAAAAAACCTGAAAACATTGATCTGCGCCTATATCCATATCACCACGCGAGAGTTTTCAAGGGTTGTGATGAACCGGTCGTAAACAGCGTGCCCTGTTCAAACTTGTTAGCTTTGCGTCAATTGTTCTGCAACAAGCCATTTTCATCCTTTTATATATTGCTTATTAGCTTTTCTGTTGATGAAAAGTTTTTTTATGCCAAAAAAATTCTACCCTGAGGTGATTATTGCAACTTTGCTACGAGATGGTTAATTCCTGGATCGTTTTGACGATAACGTTTGCTATGCACAACCTGCGAAAAAATCAATAATCAACATATAAGACCAGTAAAATGCGCACTTCCAGCCCGATTAACTGCATGGCGCGCTAAATAGCAGAAGATATACCCGCACGCGGGTTATCACCCCTCTCTGGTAGTGGAAAAAACTGCCATTATTCTGGCGGCAAAATTTAACGCTAAATAACATTTATCTCTGCGGTTTATAATATCGCTCAGGTTAAATGTAACAGTTCATTACAAAGCTCTTGCCTCTCGTGCCAGGATAAGGAACATTACCCGCCGTTTTCCTTCCCGCAATTATTATAAACACGATGAAAACTGGGCATCGTGTGCCGAGTCGCCCCGTTAATATGGGATGTAAAAAAAGAGGTCTTTGTGTCAACAGCAAACAACAAATCAACCGAAAGCGTAAGTCTTAACGCTTTCAATCAACCGAAAGCGTTTTATCTCATCTTCTCAATCGAGTTATGGGAGCGGTTCGGCTTTTATGGCCTGCAGGGTATTATGGCAGTCTACCTGGTTAAGCAGCTGGGTATGTCAGAAGCCGATTCAATCACCCTGTTCTCTTCTTTTAGCGCCCTGGTGTATGGGTTAGTCGCCATCGGTGGCTGGCTGGGCGATAAAGTCCTGGGAACCAAACGCGTTATTATGCTTGGCGCTATTGTGCTGGCGATTGGCTACGCGTTAGTCGCGTGGTCGGGTCACGATGCCGGTATCGTCTACATGGGAATGGCAGCCATTGCCGTAGGTAACGGGCTCTTCAAGGCTAACCCCTCTTCGTTGCTGTCTACCTGCTATGCAAAGGACGATCCTCGTCTGGACGGCGCATTTACCATGTACTACATGGCCGTTAACGTTGGCTCCTTCTTCTCGATGCTCGCCACGCCGTGGCTGGCTGCGCAATTTGGCTGGAGCGTTGCCTTCGCACTGAGCGTTGTCGGTCTGGTGATCACCATTGTTAACTTTGCTTTCTGCAAACGTTGGGTCAAAGACTATGGCTCCCGTCCTGACTTTGAGCCATTGCGTGTCGGCTACCTGCTGGCGACTATTGTCGGGGTTGTGGTACTGGTGACTGTTGCCACCTGGCTGCTACACAATCAGGGTATTGCGCGCATGGTGCTGGGCGTAGTTGCGCTGTGTATCATTTGCATCTTTGCTAAAGAGACCTTTGCTCTGCAGGGTGCTGCACGTCGTAAGATGATTGTTGCCTTTATTCTGATGCTGCAGGCTATCGTTTTCTTCGTACTCTACAGCCAGATGCCGACCTCCCTGAACTTCTTTGCTATCCGTAACGTAGAGCATACCCTGCTGGGCCTGACCTTCGAGCCGGAACAGTTCCAGGCATTGAACCCGTTCTGGATTATTGTTGGCAGCCCGATCCTGGCCGCTATCTACAATAAGATGGGCGATACCCTGCCGATGCCGCACAAATTCGCCATTGGTATGGTGCTGTGCTCCGGCGCGTTCCTGGTGCTGCCGCTCGGCACTAAATTTGCCTCTGAAGCCGGTATCGTCTCCGTGAGCTGGCTGGTTGCAAGCTATGGCCTGCAGAGCATCGGTGAACTGATGATCTCCGGTCTGGGTCTGGCGATGGTCGCACAGCTTGTACCTCAGCGCCTGATGGGCTTCATTATGGGCAGCTGGTTCCTGACCACCGCTGGGGCAAACATCATTGCCGGTTATGTTGCTAATCAGATGGCTATTCCTGAGAACGTAACTGACCCGCTGATGTCGCTGAATGTCTACGGTCACGTCTTCCTGCAAATCGGTATTGTAACCGCAGTGATCGCCGCCCTGATGGTGATTGCCGCGCCGAAACTCAATCGTATGACGCTCAATGACGCCGACGATATAGCGAAAGCGGAAACGGCGAAAGTATGACTTTTGCGTAACCGAGTGTGAACAGAGCCGTTAACTTTACGTTAACGGCTTTTTTTTTATGCCTGAGGGGAATAATCTAAGTCGGAATTCAGCTAAAAGGAGTGACGAATGAAACTGTTTTACAAACCAGGTGCCTGCTCACTGGCTTCCCATATCGCCCTGCGTGAAGCGGGAAAAGAGGTTGAACTGGCAGGTGTGGATTTAATGAAAAAACGCCTGGAAAATGGGGATGATTTTTTTGCTATTAACCCGAAAGGACAGGTTCCCGCACTTCAGACAGATGCCGGTACCCTGTTAACTGAGGGTGTGGCCATCATGCAATACGTTGCTGATACAGCTCCGCAAAATCATTTACTGGCCCCCGTCGGCGACCTGGAGCGTTATAAGACGCTGGAATGGCTGAATTTCATCGCCACTGAACTGCATAAAGGTTTTACCCCCCTTTTCCGCCCGGATACCCCGGAGGATTTCAAACCTACAGCCCGTGCTCTGCTTGAGAAGAAACTGCAGTATGTTGATGACACCCTGGCCGATCGTGAGTGGATCAATGGGCAGCACTTCTCCATTGCCGATGGCTATCTGTTCACGGTGCTGCGCTGGGCCGTCGCGGTGAAACTTGCCATGCCAGCAGCGGGAAATATCGCGGCTTACATGCAGCGCGTGGCAGCACGACCGGCAGTAGCCGCGGCGATGGCGGCAGAAGGGATTTAACCACCACATAAAAAAAGGGAGTGATAGCTCACTCCCTTTTATTTCACTCCCGCCCGCTTATTTCCAGCAGATCAGGCAGTAGTTCTTTTTACCACGACGCAGCAGCGTGTAGCGGCCAAACAGGCGGTCGCTGTCCGCGAAAAAGTATTCCGGATCGGCCTGTTTCGCGCCGTTAATGGTAACAGCGTTAGAGGCGATGGTTTTACGTGCCTGACCGCGTGAGGGCTGCAGATCGGAATCCACCAGCGCCTGCATCAGGTCCGCCCCTTTCTCCATTTCGATCATCGGCACGCCATCCTGGGCAAGCTGTGCAAAATCCGCTTCGCTCAAATCGCTTAAGGTACCGTTAAAGAGACTTTCCGTGATGCGTTTTGCCGCCGCCAGCCCCTCTTCACCATGCACCAGTTTCGTTACCAGCTCGGCCAGAACGTACTGAGCACGCGGCGCTTTACCGCTGTTTTTATCCTCTTCTTCCAGCGCATTGATCTCTTCAATGTCCATAAAGGTGAAGAATTTCAGGAAGCGGTAAACGTCAGCATCGGCCGTGTTGATCCAGAACTGGTAGAACTTGTATGGACTGGTTTTCTTCGGATCCAGCCAGACCGCGCCACCCTCAGTTTTACCAAATTTGGTGCCATCGGCTTTCGTAATCAGCGGAACGGTCAGACCGAAGACCTGATTCTGATGCAGGCGACGGGTCAGATCGATACCGGATGTGATGTTACCCCACTGATCGGAACCACCAATTTGCAGTGAAACGCCGTGCAGATTATTCAGACAGGCGAAGTCATAGCCCTGCAGCAGGTTGTAGGAAAACTCGGTAAACGAGATCCCTTGATCGTCACGGTTCAGACGCTGTTTCACCGCTTCTTTATTTATCATCTGGTTAACCGAGAAGTGCTTACCGATGTCACGCAGGAAGGTAAGCACATTCATGCCGCCAAACCAGTCATAGTTATTGGCCGCAATCGCTGAGTTTTCACCACAATCAAAGTCGAGGAACGGAGCCACCTGTTTACGGATTTTGTCTACCCACTCCTGCACGGTGTCTTCGGTGTTAAGTTTACGCTCTGCGGCTTTAAAACTCGGGTCACCAATCAGACCCGTTGCGCCGCCGACCAGGGCAACAGGTTTATGACCTGCCTGCTGGAAGCGTTTCAGGCATAACAAAGGAACAAGATGCCCCAAATGCAAGCTGTCGGCGGTGGGATCGAAGCCGCAATAGAGCGCGATCGGGCCTTGCGCCAGTCGCTCTGCTAACGCTTCCTCGTCCGTCACCTGGGCTACCAGCCCGCGCTCTTGCAATTGTTTAATCAAGTTACTGCTTGCCATCAAATTCTCCATTTAAAACGACTGCACCTCTGTCGGTACACGACTTTTCGCCAGTTACGAAAGCTACATAGAATAAAGCGCCGGATGCAGTAGCACCAGCGCTTAGCACAACATTTTTTAGGGATTAGGGTGCGAGGCGGTCAATTTTCCAGGCGTCGTTTTCGCGTTGATACAAAAAACGATCGTGCAGACGGTTGGCACCGCCCTGCCAGAATTCCATTTGCTCAATACTGACGCGGAATCCGCCCCAGAAACTGGGTAAGGGTACCTCGCCCTGCTGGAATTTTTGCTTGAGTTCGAGGAACTTACTTTCCAGAATGCCGCGGGCGGAGATTCGGCTGGATTGCTGAGAAACCCAGGCGCCAATCTGGCTGTCGCGCGGCCGACTATGAAAATACTTCACCACATCCAGTGTAGAGAGGCGCTCCGCCTTACCGATGACCATGACCTGACGTTCAAGCATGTGCCAGGGAAAGAGCAAACTAATGGCCGGGTTCTTTTCAATTTGCTGCGCTTTGCGGCTGCCGAGGTTGGTGTAAAACACCAGTCCGCGCTCGTCATAGTGCTTAAGCAGCACGATTCGCTGATAAGGCTGGCCGCTTTCATCTACAGTCGCGACCACCATCGCTGTAGGATCGGCAAGCCTGGCATCGCAGGCCTGGCCCAACCAGCGTTCAAACAGCGGTAAAGGTTCGGCGGGCAGGTCGTTGCGGCGTAGCCCGCCCCTGGTATATTCACGGCGCAGATGCGCGATTTGCTGCAATTGATCGTTATCAGACATGGCGTTAGCGAAATGAGTCATTAGGTGGGGCTATTGTGCGCCCCCCCTGCAAAAATCTCAACGCTGCGGATGCTGTAGCTGGCAGTTGTTCAGTACGATGCGGTCACGCTTGTAGACAGTTGCGGTGTCTCCTTTAGACCAGAAGACGTAGACGCCATCGGTGTAACGTGCACCCGAGGCAGACAGCCCCTGTGCCAGGCTAAGGTGTTTGTCGTCATAGACGAAACGCGCCTCCTGACGGGTTTTATTTAACTTTACGCTAAGGGGTTTCTCTTCGCACTGGTACTCCAGCGTATCGGTATTCATCTTTTCAACGAACTGGTTGTAATAGCTACATCCCGCCAGAAGGGCGGGTAAGCAGACGATGAGGATTTTTTTCATGAGTGCTTCCACGACGGTCCGGGTCCTGGAGAGTGCTGACTGCACGCTCCCAAAACCCGGAGTCTAACGGTACGCTGGCGGCGAGAAAGTCAGTTAACTCTGATTCTGGCGTGGATTAGCCGGATAAATGGCCCCAAGAACCGTAGGGTAAGCGGCACCGGTAACGGAGGGAAGATTTCCCGGCAAACCTGCCAGCGTACGCCAGGCAAGCCATGCAAAGGCCAGTGCTTCCATATCATCCCCACTGATCCCCGCCTCATCGGTGGTGGTCACTTCAGTGCCTGGGAGGAGCGATGATAACCGCGCCATGACCAACGGATTACGACTGCCGCCGCCGCAAACCAACAATCGATCGCAGCCACCAGCGAGCAGCACCTGTTCGGAGATCGTCACCGCTGTCAGCTCAACCAGCGTTCTTTCCACATCCTGTGGTGCCTGCGCCGGGAAGCCCGCAAGCTGCCGCTCAAGCCAGCTGTAGTTGAAATACTCCCGACCCGTGCTTTTCGGCGCGGCCGCAGCAAAATAGGGATCGCTCAGCATGCGCTGCAGGAGGGGAAGAATCACTTTGCCCCCGCTCGCCCACTGCCCGTCTTTATCATAGGGTTTACCAAGCTGCCGCCAGATCCAGGCATCCATCAACATATTGCCAGGCCCGGTGTCATGCCCTTTTACCGGCGAGTCGGGAAAAAGGACCGAGACATTGGCAATACCGCCAATATTTAACACCATCCGGCGCTCGGTTGGGTGCGCGAGCAGCGCATGGTGAAACGCGGGAACCAGGGGGGCGCCCTGCCCACCGAGCGCGATGTCCCGACGGCGAAAATCCCCGACGACGGTAATGCCGGTGCGGGCAGCTATCTGGTTATTGTCACCGATTTGCAGCGTATGCGGTTCGTCGCCAACAGGTTCATGCCAGACCGTCTGCCCATGACAGCCTATCGCCACGATATCTTTGGCCAGGAGGCGTTCCTGCGAGAGTAACGCCTGCACCGCGTCGGCAAAAAGTTTGCCCAGTTGGCTGTCCAGACGACCAAGCTGCGACAGCGTGACAGGTTGCCCCTGACATACGCTCAGAATCGCCTCCTTTAGCGAAACAGGCATTGGCCACGTTAAGCTGGCCTGCTGCGCAACCATTCTGTCATCAATGGCGGCTAACACGACGTCTACGCCATCCAGACTCGTCCCCGACATCACGCCAATGTAGCGACCCGATTTCATACGCTTTCCTTCGTTGCGAAACTGAGGGATATCACTCCAACATAAAACGATGCGCATGACTATCGATTACAAATACTTTTTAACAATCGACTTAGGGGTTGTCCCGATGCAAATGGCTCACTCTGACCTATAATCGGCTCGTTTAAAGATGGTTAAATCCGCTACAGGTAATATTTTTGCCATGTTTTGGCAGAAGACATGACCATGAATGACGAGATGCCATATAATTTACTCATGACGGATGCTCATCCGAGCGCGTTTTGGTGAACAGGAGATTCATAAATGATGTTACGTGCACTGGCAGTTACGCTGGTTGGTTTTACTCTGGCTGGCTGTGTTAACGACAACTCCCTTTCCGGTGACGTTTACACCGCCTCAGAAGCCAAACAGGTGCAAAATGTCACTTACGGTACCATTGTCAATGTTCGTCCGGTACAGATTCAGGGCGGCGATGATAGCAATGTGATTGGTGCGTTGGGTGGTGCTGTACTGGGTGGTTTCCTGGGTAACACCGTGGGTGGCGGTACCGGGCGTTCACTCGCCACAGCAGCAGGCGCTGTCGCAGGCGGTGTGGCTGGTCAGGGTGTGCAGGGAGCGATGAATAAATCCCAGGGTGTAGAACTCGAAATTCGTAAAGATGATGGCAGCAGCATCATGGTCGTGCAGAAACAGGGCAATTCTCGCTTCGCCGCTGGCCAGCGCGTTGCACTGGCAACCAATGGCCGTCAGGTTACCGTCTCTCCGCGTTAACAGGCGCGTTTCGACCATTAACGGACACTGCCTCATGCATAAAAAAAGCCTTGTATCCACAAGGCTTTTTGTTATTTAGTCTTTCGACTGCAGTTCAATGATATTTTGTTCCAGCCGCGAAATCAGAGCAATCAACAGTTCCAGCTCCTGCGCAGAGATCCCTGACAGAATCTCCCCACGGGTTTGCTTGATGACCGTTTCCATCTCTTCAATGATGGGATCGGCTTTTGCTGTCAATTTGATCCGTTTTGCACGGCGATCGTTGGCACACGTCTGGCGAGAGATGAGACCTTTCTCTTCCAGTTGGTCCAAAGTGCGCACCAGCGAAGGCTGCTCAATGCCGATCGCTTTTGCCAGTTGAATTTGCGACTGATCGGGAGGCAGCTGATGAATGTTATGCAGCGTTACCCAATGCGTTTGCGTCAATTCCAGAGGTTTCAGGCGATGGTCAATTAATGCACGCCAGATGCGCACTAAGCGTGCCAGATCAGAACCTAATGGCGATTCCAATTTCATCTCCTTATAATTAGCTTGCTAAGTTATTATACTGATTTTAGACTAGTGTGCAGCATTTATATTTCTAAAACAAATGCATTGCGCCGTCCGCACCGGTACCGCTCCCTTTTCTCATTCGCGCAATGAATCTATGCTTTGAAAACGACTCTGCGGCGCGTTATAAGGATGAAACTCGTGACGTTACCCCTTCATACCCCTGCGCTTCCTTTACAAGACGTGATCTTTGGGGCATCGCTTTACTTCCCTCCCCTCTTCAAAGCCGTCGCGCTGGGTTTTTTACTCTGGCTGGTCGTTCACCGACTCCTGCGTGACTGGATGTATGCAGGGGATATCTGGCACCCCATTCTCATGGACCTTTCCCTGTTTGTGATTGCCATCGGCCTGTCGCTTGCTCTGTTAATGGCGTTTTGATTATGCATCTGAAATCTTTTAAGTATTTCTCAACGTTGCTGGTCCTGGCGGTTGCTGTTATTGCCGGGTGGTGGTTATGGACTTTTTATATGCAGTCGCCCTGGACGCGGGATGGAAAAGTGCGTGCTGAACAGGTCAGTATCACGCCCCAGGTGTCAGGGAGTATCAAGGCGCTGTATGTCAAAGATAATCAGTTTGTCAGCGCGGGTGAGGTCTTATTCCGCATCGATGAGACGCCTTACGACATTGCAATATTAAATGCACGGGCTCAGCTTGCACGCGCACAGGCGGACCTTTCTAAAGCCAGTAACGAAGCCAATCGCCGCCGTCATCTCTCACAAGGCTATATTTCTGCTGAAGATCTGGATACCGCCAATATCAATGTCAAAGCGATGCAGGCAAGCGTTGCGGTAGCCCAGGCGCAGCTGGAGCAGGCCCAGTGGCAACGGGAGCAAACCACGGTGAAAGCCCCCGTTGATGGCTGGGTTGCCAACCTCTCGACCCGCACTGGTAATTATGCCACTGCCGGCCAGCCCGTATTTGCCCTGGTGGACAGCCATTCTTTTTACGTGGTGGGCTATTTTGAAGAGACGAAGCTTCGGCATATTCATGAAGGAGATGCGGCAAGCATTGTATTATACAGCGGCAACGTTACGTTACAGGGTCACGTTTCCAGTATTGGCCGAGCCATCTACGATCAGAGCGTTGAGACCGACAGTGGCCTGCTGCCGGATATCAAACCTAATGTACCGTGGGTTCGCCTCGCACAACGTGTCCCGGTGCGCATTCATTTTGATGCTGTTCCGTCGGGGGTCACGTTAATATCCGGCACCACCTGCACCGTGTCAGTGGGCCATTAATTGTGAAAGGGCCTGTCCCCTTCCCCTGGGCCACCGCCAGCGCTGGTCAGTGGCGGTATGCCATACGCAACAGTGTGGCTATGTGCCTTGCACTGGCGATTGCTTACTACCTCAACCTTGATGAACCCTACTGGGCAATGACCTCTGCGGCAGTGGTAAGTTTTCCAACCGTCGGCGGCGTCATCAGTAAAAGTCTCGGACGCGTTGCGGGCAGCCTGCTGGGGGCCTGTGCGGCGCTGCTCATTGCCGGGCACACGCTCAACGACCCCTGGCTGTTCCTTTTTGCGATGGCCGGATGGACTGGTCTGTGTACCTGGGCATGTGCGCAGTTCAGTAACAATGTGGCCTATGCTTTTCAGCTTGCTGGTTACACGGCCGCAATTATCGCTTTCCCGGTCATCAACATTATCGATCCAACGGAACTCTGGGATATCGCCCAGGCGCGCGTCTGTGAAGTCATGCTGGGGATTTTATGTGGTGGCATGATGATGATGATCCTGCCCAGCACGTCCGATGGCACCACGCTGCTGTCTGCGTTGAAGAAAATGCATGTGCGCCTGCTGGAACATGCGAGTTTGCTATGGCAACCGGACGCCTCGGATGCCATTCGGAGCGCACATGAAAGCGTTATTGGTCAGATCCTGACAATGAACCTCCTGCGCATTCAGGCTTTCTGGAGCCACTACCGTTTTCGTCGTCAGAATGCCTTACTCAACTATTTACTCCATCAGCAGTTACGCCTGACCAGCGTCATCTCCAGCCTGCGAAGGCTGCGGGTCAACTGGCCTGATGCCCCGTCAAACACCAGTGCGGTTATCGCGTCGCTGGTTGCCGAACTGGCAAAGCCCCGCACGGATTACTATACCGTAGCACGCCTTATTGCCCCGCTTGCCCCGACGGACGATAACGACTACCGACACCAGGCATTCTGGCAGCGATTACGCTATTTCTGTCGCCTTTACCTTAACAGTAGCCGCTGGCTGGCGCGCGTGGAGAATGCCACGCCGGTGACGGAATACGTTTTACCTCACCGCGCCAGTCTCACCCGTTATACCGACGACATCGAAGCGCTGTGGAGCGGACTACGAAGCTTCTGTGCCCTGAGCCTGGTGGGGGCGTGGACCATTACCAGCCAGTGGGAGTCCGGGTCGGCTGCACTAACCTTAGCCGCCATCAGCTGCGTACTCTATTCTGTCTCACCGGCCCCCTTCCGCTCGTTAACGCTGTTATTGCGAACGCTGATGTTACTGACGCTGTTCAGCTTTATAGTGAAGTTTGGTCTGATGGTGCAAATCAGTGAACTGGCGGTCTTTCTGCTTTTCCTGTTTCCTCTGCTGGCAACCATGCAACTTTTAAAATTGCAGATGCCCGGTCAGGCCGGCCTGTGGGGACAACTGATCGTGTTCATGGGATCTTTTATCTCGGTGACCAACCCGCCGGTCTATGATCTTGCAGATTTCCTTAATGATGACCTGGCGAAAATTCTCGGCGTGGCCCTGTCCTGGCTGGCATTTGCCGTACTGCGACCGGGGTCAGACGCACGTAAAAGCCGTCGGCAAATCCGTGCCCTGCGTCGGGAGTTTGTCGATCAGCTTGGCCGTATGCCATCGCGTAATGAACATGAGTTCGAATCGGTGGTGTACCACCATATCAGTCTGCTGAGTAACAGCCAGGATGCTCAGGCCCGACGCTGGCTGCTGCGCTGGGGCGTGGTGCTACTTAACTGCTCTCATGTGGTCTGGCAATTGAGGGAATGGGAGACCCGATCGGATCCATTGCGCCAGGTGCGCGATCGCTGTCTGGGGCTGCTGCGCGATGTGATGAGTGAACGAGGCGTTCGGCAACGTCCACTCACCGTTATGCTGGCTGAACTGCAGCGGATATGCGATACGCTTGCCCGGCACCCTCAGCCTGCCGCCCATGAACTCGCTGCCATCGTCTGGCGACTGCACTGCTCTCTCTCACAACTGGAGCTGGCACCGGCAGCGGGTTCTATCGAGAGTATGGCTACCTGATGACGCCGCAGGCGTAACGCTCACCGCCTCCCCCCAGCGGTTCTGGCGAGTCGGACATGTTATCGCCGCCAACGTGGATCATCAGCGCTTTATCTTTCACTTCGGTGAGTGTTTTCAGTCGCGGAGCAACAACGGCGTCGGTCGCTTTACCGTCGTTATTCACCACGAGTACCGGCAGGTCGCCGAGATGCCCCATACCTTCCGGGCCCTCATGTTTGCCGGTAGCGTCCGGATCCAGATGACCGCCTGCCGCCTCAGCTGCAGAGGGCTTTCCATTCTTCAGGGCCGGCTCGCAGCTTCCCTTTGCATGAACATGAAAGCCATGTTCCCCAGGCGGAAGCCCGTTAAGATCGGGCGTGAACTCCAGCCCTTTGTCTGTTTCAGCGATGGAGACGGTCCCGATGGACTGGCCGGTTCCCTTATCGGTCACAAGGTGCATGTCAACTTTTTCACTGGCCGCCTGCGCCCCTGCGCAAACGACCAGCGTGAGCATTGCCAGACTAAAACGCTTCATAAAACCTCCGGTTTTCACTTTTCCCCTGTAAGTTTAACGCAAGAGAAAATATTCACCGGAGCGTTAGCCTGTTCGGCAGTTAAGGCACATCATAACCCAGCGCGGCTTTGCGAATGCGGAACCACTGCTGACGTGTCATGTTGAGGCTCTCTGCCACCAGCGCGGCGTGCACACGTTCAATTTTGCCGGAGCCGATAATGGGCAGCGGTTGTGACGGCAGGCGCATCACCCAGGCGTACACCACCTGCTCAATGCTTCCTGCATTGAGCTCCTGCGCCACCTGCGCCAGCTCATCCCGAAGCGGCTGGAATTGTGCATCATTGAACAAACGGCCCCCGCCAAGGCAGGACCAGGCCATAGGGCGAATACGTAATTGTTGAAGCTGGTCGAGGGTGCCGTCCAGTAACAGTGGCTGATGCACCGGCGAGATCTCTACCTGATTAGTGGTCAGGGTAAACGGCAGCCGTGACTGCAACAGCGCGAACTGAGCCGGGGTAAAGTTTGATACCCCGAAGTGACTCACTTTGCCGCTCTGATGGAGATGAAGGAACGCTTCCGCCACCTCGTCAGCATCCATCAGGGGATCCGGGCGATGAATAAGCAGTAAATCCAGATTATCGGTTGCCAGATGCGTGAGGGACTGCTCGGCGCTGGCAATAATGTGGTCACGATCGGTGATGTAATGACCGATGGTATTTTCTTTACGGGCGGTCGTTGCTATGCCGCATTTGGTGACAATCTCCATGCGGCTGCGCAGGTGTGGCGCGAGTTTCAGCGCCTCGCCAAAGGCCGCTTCGCACTGATAGCCGCCATAAATGTCGGCATGATCGACGGTCGTGACGCCTGTGTCCAGATGCGCTTCAATAAAACTCACCAGCTGGCGTGCTGACATATTCCAGTCCATCAACCGCCAGTAGCCCATCACGAAACGGGAGAAGGTAGGACCTTGGGGTGCAAGGGTAATTCGCTGAACCATAACCACTTCCTCAACAATAATTTCAGCTGAGTATACGCATTTCTGAGGTTAAAACAGTGAAGGCTGCTCAGGATCTTCAGGAGGTGGGGTTTTGTTCGCACGCAATTTGCGCAGCAGACGTTGGCGACACAGCCGCAGAACCTCCTGCTTTTGGGCGTCACTCATGCTTTGCCAGTTAAAGCGCTCATCGCGGCTGCGCATACAGCCACGGCAAAATCCCCGTTCGTCCGACTGGCATATTCCCCGGCACGGGCTTTGAACGGGGAAAAACTCCAGTTGCTCTGCCACCACTCACCTCTCATTTTGCTCGCTTACCCTTATTGAAGACCCCCTGCTGCTAACCTGCAAGGCCATAAGGGCAACTATTGCTACTTGCACCAGACCGATCGGTCTAGTAGAGTGCCTTCCTATGAGCAGAAACAGCGAACATGATACCCGCGAACACCTCCTTGCCACCGGCGAGCAACTTTGTATGCACCGGGGATTTACCGGGATGGGGTTGAGCGAATTACTGAAAACGGCGGAGGTGCCTAAGGGCTCTTTCTACCACTATTTTCGCTCAAAAGAGGCGTTTGGCGTGGCGTTGCTTGAACGTCACTATGCGGCTTACCATCAACGACTGGCAGACCATTTTGCCCACGGTGAGGGGAATTATCGCGATCGTCTTCTGGCCTATTATCGTCACACGCTGGTGCAGTTCTGCTCGCAGGGCATTATCAGCGGTTGCCTGACTGTAAAACTGTCCGCCGAGGTGTGCGATCTCTCCGAAACCATGCGCTCGGCGATGGATAAAGGGGCAAGCCAGATTATCGCTCTGCTGGCAAGCGCACTGGAGAAAGGGCGCGAGGAAAAATGCCTGGCGTTTTCAGGCGACGCGCAAACCCAGGGGCAGGTGCTCTATTCGCTGTGGCTTGGCGCAAATTTACAGGCCAAGATTTCGCGCAGTGCAGTGCCGCTGGAAAGCGCGCTGGACCATGCGCAGACCATTATTGCAGCGCCTGTGTGACAGGCGTTTTTATTTAAACTTTTACTAGTCGACCGGTCTATTCAGGAGAACATATGTCCAGTAACGTGTTTACCCCGTTAAAAGTTGGCGCTATTACCACGCCAAACCGCGTGTTTATGGCGCCCCTGACGCGCTTGCGCAGCATTGAGCCGGGCGATATTCCTACTCCTCTCATGGCGGAATACTATCGTCAACGCGCCAGCTCCGGCTTAATCATCAGCGAAGCGACCCAGATTTCAGCCCAGGCGAAAGGGTATGCGGGTGCGCCTGGTCTGCATAGTCCGGAGCAGATCGCCGCATGGAAAAAAATCACCGCCGGCGTCCATGCTGAGAATGGCCGTATCGCGGTGCAGCTCTGGCACACTGGCCGTATTTCCCACCACACGCTTCAGCCTGGTGGCCAGGCACCCGTTGCGCCTTCTGCCATCGCGGCAGGGACTCGTACCTCTCTGCGCGATGCTAATGGCAACCCGACCCGCGAAGAGACGTCAGTACCACGCGCGCTGGAGACCCGCGAGATCCCAGGCATTGTTGATGATTTCCGTCAGGCCGTCGTTAATGCACGTGAAGCCGGTTTCGACCTCGTCGAACTGCACTCTGCTCATGGCTACCTGCTTCACCAGTTCCTCTCCCCGTCGGCCAACCAGCGTACCGATCAGTATGGCGGCAGCGTTGAAAATCGTGCCCGTCTGGTGCTGGAAGTAGTGGATGCGGTGAGTAAAGCGTGGAGTGCCGATCGTATCGGGATTCGTGTCTCGCCGATTGGTACCTTCCAGAACACGGACAATGGTCCTGATGAAGAAGCCGATGCGCTCTATCTGATTGAAGAGTTAGGTAAGCGCGGCATTGCCTATCTGCATATGTCCGAGCCAGACTGGGCTGGCGGTCAGCCTTACAGCGACGCCTTCCGCGAGAAAGTTCGTGCGCGTTTTAAGGGCCCCATTATCGGTGCCGGTGCCTATACGCTGGAAAAAGCCGAGGACCTGATTAGCAAAGGATTGATCGATGCCGTGGCATTCGGACGCGACTATATCGCTAACCCCGATCTGGTTGAACGACTGAAACATAAAGCTGAACTTAACCCGCAGCGCCCGGAAACCTTTTATGGCGGTGGCGCGGAAGGTTATACCGATTACCCCTCTTTATAATCCCTCGATTGATAGCGGCGAGGATCCGCCGCTATACTAAAACTCTGTTTCGAATGAGAATTCACCTACACAAAAGAGGATATTATGCGCTTTCTCCATACCATGCTTCGCGTCAGCGACCTGCAGCGTTCCATTGATTTTTATACCAAAGTGATGGGCATGTCCCTGCTGCGCACCAGTGAAAATCCGGAATACAAATACTCGCTGGCCTTTGTGGGTTACGGCCCGGAATCGGAAACCGCAGTGCTGGAACTGACTTATAACTGGGGCGTCGACAGCTATGAGCTGGGTACCGCCTATGGTCACATCGCGCTGGAGGTCGATAATGCGGCCGAGGCCTGCGAGCGTATTCGTCAGAATGGCGGCAATGTGACCCGCGAAGCCGGACCGGTAAAAGGTGGCACCACGGTTATCGCCTTTATCGAAGATCCTGATGGCTACAAGGTAGAGCTGATCGAAGCCAAAGATACCGGACGCGGTCTGGGTCATTGATCTTAACGGGCGCAACGGCGCCCGTTGTTTTACATCCCTTCCTAAAATTTGCCATAATGCGCTGCCATTTTTCCACACCAAGAGACTCAGATGTCCGACAATGCTCAACTCACCGGTCTGTGCGACCGTTTTCGCGGTTTTTACCCTGTAGTTATCGATGTTGAAACCGCCGGGTTTAACGCCAGAACGGATGCGTTGCTGGAAGTCGCGGCGATTACCCTGAAAATGGATGCAGAAGGTTGGTTACTGCCTGACGAGACCCTGCACTTTCACGTTGAGCCTTTTGAAGGGGCCAATCTGCAGCCTGAAGCGCTGGCCTTTAACGGTATTGACCCGGCCAACCCATTGCGGGGTGCGATAAGCGAGTACGACGCGCTGCATGCCATTTTCAAAATGGTGCGTAAGGGGATAAAAGAGACTCACTGCAACCGTGCCATTATGGTGGCGCACAATGCTACCTTTGATCATAGCTTTATGATGGCTGCCGCTGAGCGCGCCTCGCTTAAACGTAACCCGTTTCACCCCTTTGTGACTTTTGATACCGCCTCTCTCAGCGGGCTGGCACTGGGACAGACCGTACTGTCTAAGGCATGTGGTGCTGCCGGTCTTGATTTTGATACGGCTCAGGCCCACTCGGCACGCTACGACACTGAACAGACCGCGCTGCTTTTTTGCGAAATAGTGAATCGCTGGAAGCGACTCGGCGGCTGGCCACTTCCGTCCGTCGACGTACCGGCATAAAAAAAGCGACCCTCGGGTCGCTTTTTTTTTGTGCGCGGAAATTACTCTGCGCCCGGCTCTTCAGATTTGTACTTCGCAGCCGTTTCTTTGATCAACTGCTGCAGCTCGCCGCGTTGATACATTTCGATGATGATGTCGCAACCACCAACCAGCTCACCGTCAACCCACAGCTGAGGGAATGTCGGCCAGTTAGCGTATTTCGGCAGTTCAGCACGAATATCCGGATTCTGCAGGATATCCACGTAAGCAAAGCGTTCACCACAGGCGGAAAGCGCCTGAACAGCCTGTGCGGAGAAACCGCAGCTAGGCAGCTTCGGAGAACCTTTCATGTACAACAGAATGGGATTCTCACCAATTTGGGTCTGGATTTTTTCAAGGGTAGTGCTCATTGTCTTGCTTCCTTCAACTTCTCGGCAGATAACTGTCATTGTAACGGTTCGGACAAGCAACAGAAAATAACATTTTGTTCACCAGTCATTATTTTATCGTCTGATGGTAAAAGATGCAGGGTTAAGAGCATTTATCGCCTGTTTTAGCGCTGCATCAGTTTAACAATTGAGCGACATAGCAGCATAACTGGTGATTTTTTTTGCGCTTGCTAACGAAACAGAGTTTAGATGCAAAAACCCTATTAACTTTTGTGCTTTTTATAGATTAGAATCGACGCGGTTCTAAATCACACGCAAGCATGATTGCATGCCTGCACTTTTCAGGGGATTGCTCAGTGGCGCGAATTAACACAGCTTCAATCACGCTCTGTGCTTTGTTGTTCGCCACGCTCACGTTTACACCGCTTGCCACTGCTTCCGAGCAGACCCGAGGCTCGGCTGTACACAAAACACACGTGGTGAAAGCATCCGAACGTAAGAAAAATAGCCCGAAAGAAAAGACGACAAAGAAAAGCAGTGGCACGACTTCCAGGGTAACGGCAAAAGCCGAAAACAAAAAATCAGCAACAGCCAGGAAAACACCGTCGTCCGGCAAAAAGAACGTCAGCACTAAGACCAGCAAGAATACTTCCCGCCATAGTAAATCCAGCAAGGCTCCAGCCACCGTTGTCGCTATGACGGAAAAATGCACGAAGCGTAAAGGACACAAAGCGCAGTGCGTAAAAGTCAAAGGCAGTAAACCTCTCACCCTTTCAGAAGCACATAAAGTCCGTGTCCAGAAAGTTCAGAAAACAGCAATGTCAAAACTGATGAATCAGATTGGCAAGCCTTATCACTGGGGCGGCACCTCCCCGATGACCGGATTTGATTGCAGCGGGTTGGTTTATTACGCCTATAAAGATCTGGTTAAGTTCCGCATCCCTCGCACTGCCAATGAAATGTATCACCTGCGCGATGCTTCACCGGTTAACGTTGCAGAACTCGAAAGTGGCGACCTCGTATTTTTCCGCACCCAGGGCCGTGGTACGGCCGATCATGTTGGTGTTTACGTAGGTAACGGCAAGTTCATCCAGTCTCCACGCAGCGGTCAGGACATCCAGATAACCTCGCTCAGCGAGGATTACTGGCAACGCCATTACGTTGGCGCACGCCGCGTTGTCACACCCAAGACTATTCGCTAGCGCATCATCTGCGCGGTAAAGGTCTTTCCATCCATGACAAAAAAAGCAGGCGGACACTCCGCCTGCTTTTTTATTACTCCACAGCAACGCAGGTGCGACGCGGCGAATTCCTGCCTGATAACCACACCAGTAATAAGGCCAGACCCGCAATCACCGCGCCGGCCACTGGTACAAACGCATAACCTGCGCCCGCTGAAATAACCCCACCGCCAGCGGCCGCACCGAGTGCGTTACCTAAATTGAAGGCACCAATATTCACCGAGGATGAAAGGCCCGGCGCCTCATGGGCGACACGCATCACCCGCATTTGCAGCGGCGGCACAATCGCAAAGGTCGCCGCTCCCCACACGACCATACTGATAGCGGCACCAACTTCGCTGCGTGCCAGCCACGGAATGGCAACCATAATGGCGATAAGCAGCATCAGGAAGCCTTTCAGCGTACCGGTTACCGACCGGTCAGCCAGCCTGCCGCCGAGATAGTTGCCCAGCGAAAAGCCAATACCAATCAGCACCAGCATCGCGGTAATGAAGGCGGGCCCGGCGCCAGCAATACTGTGAAGCACCGGGGAGATGTAGGTATAGAGGGTGAACATTGCTCCCGCACCAAGCACGGTCGTAAGCAGTGCCGATACCACCTGCGGGCGCATCAGAACCGCCAGCTCTTTGCGCACGTCAGGTCGCTCACCGGCAGTGCCTTTTGGCAAAGAGAAATACAAACTGACCATGGCAACAATGCCAAGTCCCGCCGTGGCGAGGAATGACATACGCCAGCCAATGGTTTCACCAAGCCAGGTGGCCGCAGGGACACCGCCAATATTGGCAATGGTCAGTCCCATAAACATGGTGGCAACCGCGCTGGCCTGCTTCTCCTTTGCCACCACGCTCGCCGCCACCACCGACCCAAGCCCGAAAAAGGCGCCGTGGTTGAGGCTGGTAATAATTCGCGAGAGCATCAACGTGGTGTAATCGGGCGCAATGGCGGATAACACATTGCCCAGCGTGAAGATTGCCATCAGAAAGATTAACGCATTACGACGCGCGCGATGCGAAAGCAGCAGCGTCATTAGCGGCGCCCCCACCATTACCCCTATTGCATAGGCGCTTATCAGCATCCCTGCCGCTGGAATCGACACATCGACACCACGGGCAATGACGGGCAGAAGTCCCATCGGGGAGAATTCCGTCGTACCGATGCCGAAAGCGCCAATCGCCAGGGCAAGCAGTGGATAATTAATTTTCATGTTTTATACGCTCCGGAAATGCCGTGTCGTCGGGCGACACCGTCACAGAAGGCAAAAGTATGACATTAATCACAAAAAACAGCAGTCAATGAATCGCGAAAAGAGAATTGCTGGGGAGGGAATAATCGAAGGGGAAACAGCGAGGGAGCTCGCGCTCCCTCGGGGTAAATCAGTTCAGAGCGGCAGTCATTGCGCCTGCAACAATCAGAGCAAGGACAACAACGGTAGTCATTAAAGAAAACTTCAGGTCGGTACTCATCAATTTTTCTCCTTTTTTAAATCCCCACAAAAAGTGAGATAGCGCATTTTTGCATAAATAAACGTAAAAATCTTGCAGGAATTAGATTGATATACGTTTTACCTCTTCCCCTTTTGTTCAAGATAAGACAAAATTCGACGCTAAATTTATTAGCGTACCGGCCATTGACTCCCCTCCTGACGTTCAGTGTCTTTTTCCCGGCGTAAGTTTCCCCTCGCGCGGCGAAAGGGTGAAGGCAGGCAAACGTTTACCTTATGTATTTTCAGGAGCTTATGATATGGCATGGAGTGACATCTGATGGCAACGATTAAAGACGTAGCGAAGCGAGCAAACGTTTCCACCACAACCGTATCACATGTAATTAACAAGACGCGTTTCGTGGCTGAAGAGACACGAAATGCCGTGTGGGCTGCAATTAAAGAGCTTCACTACTCGCCGAGTGCCGTCGCCCGTAGCCTGAAAGTGAATCACACCAAATCCATTGGTCTGCTGGCGACCAGCAGTGAAGCGGCCTATTTTGCCGAGATTATTGAAGCCGTTGAGAAAAATTGCTTCCAGAAAGGGTATACCCTTATCCTCGGCAATGCGTGGAATAACTTTGAAAAGCAAGGGGCTTACCTGTCGATGATGGCGCAAAAGCGTGTCGACGGTTTGCTGGTCATGTGTTCTGAATACCCGGAATCCCTGCTTACGATGCTCGGCGAATATCGTCACATCCCAATGGTGGTGATGGACTGGGGTGAAGCAAAAGCCGACTTCACGGATACCGTTATCGATAACGCGTTCGAAGGCGGCTACATGGCCGGTCGTTATCTGGTTGAACGTGGTCATCGTGATATTGGCGTCATCCCAGGGCCACTTGAGCGCAATACGGGCGCGGGCCGCCTGGCGGGTTTCATGAAGGCAATGGAAGAAGCGCACATCAGCGTACCGGAACACTGGATTGTCCAGGGTGATTTTGAACCGGAATCGGGCTATCGCGCCATGCAGCAAATCCTCACCCAGTCTTCACGCCCTACGGCGGTATTCTGCGGCGGTGACATTATGGCGATGGGGGCACTCTGCGCGGCGGATGAAATGGGGCTGCGGGTGCCGCAGGATATTTCGGTGATCGGTTATGATAATGTGCGTAACTCACGGTATTTTACCCCCTCGCTCACCACTATCCATCAGCCGAAGGATTCGCTCGGAGAGACCGCATTCAATATGCTGCTCGATCGTATTGTGAATAAACGCGAAGTTTCTCAGTCCATTGAAGTTCACCCGCGTCTGATAGAACGTCGTTCGGTCGCTGACGGTCCGTTCCGCGACTACCGCCGTTAATCCCCTCCGTGGGGGCCGGTTAATCCTGCTCCCACAGCCATTCCCGGTTTAGCGTTTCACTGTCTCCCAGGTAATTCAGCAGCCAGTCCAGTGCCGGCGAGGCATCGTTTTGCTGCCAGGTCAGGCAGCAGGCAGCATCGGGGAATGGATTTTCGAGCGTAAGCGCCACCCACTCTCCTTTATCGAGCCACGGGCGCGCAAAATGCGCTGGCACCATGCCAACACACAGACCGGCGGAAAGACACGCCGCAGAAGACTCCCAGTCCGGCGCCACCACCCGTTTCTGGTTGTCCAGAAGCCAGGTTATGCGCTTGGGCAGGGAACGGGACGTGTCTTCACGCACCAGGGAAGGCCAGTTGCGCAATGTCTCGTCACTCAGCGGTGCGGCCATCTGCACCAGGGGATGGTGGCTTGCCACCACACACTTCCAGCTCAGCATGCCCATATCACGAAACGCGTAACGCCCTCCGACCGGGATCGCCTGGGTCGCGCCGATCGCCAGTTCCACCCTCCCGTCTGCCAGGGCATCCCAGACCCCATTAAAGACCTCCTGAAAGACGATCAGCTCAACATCGCAAAAATGGCGGTAGAAGTCGACTATCATCTGGCGGGTCCGCTCCGGCTTAACGATATTATCCACCGCAATAGCCAGCTGCCCGCGCCAGCCGTTGGCAATTTGCTGACACTGTTGTCGGGTGATCTGCATTTTTTTGATAACAGAACGCCCTTCTTTGAGAAATAACGCGCCAGCGGGGGTTAATTCGACATCCCGATGACGACGCTGAAACAGCTCAACGGCGAGCCATTCCTCCAGCTGACGTACGGTATAGCTCACCGCCGACGGTACCCGATGCAGTTCCTGCGCTGCACCACTAAAACTGCCATTACGTGCCACCGCATCAACGACTTCAAGTGAATATTCTGACCACATAGTCTGCCTGCAAAAAATTTGAAACCAGTGCGCAAATATTAGCGTTTCACAAGCTGACTTTCACTCCCTAGACTCTGTTTCCCTGTTTACCTGCATAAAAAGAGATAGTGCCATGCAACCAGGAAAAGGATTTTTAGTCTGGCTGGCGGGATTAAGCGTACTGGGCTTTCTTGCTACAGACATGTACCTCCCTGCTTTCGCTGATATTCAGCAAGATTTAAACACGTCGGCAGCAGTGGTCAGCGCGACGCTGAGCCTGTTCCTTGCAGGCTTTGCCGTGGCTCAGCTTGTCTGGGGGCCGTTATCCGATCGCTACGGGCGCAAACCCATTCTGCTCAGTGGCCTTACCATTTTTGCCTTTGGCTGTCTGGGCATGATCTGGGTTGAGGATGCCCGCTGGCTGCTGGCACTGCGTTTCATACAGGCCATCGGCGTCTGTGCTGCTGCAGTGACCTGGCAAGCGCTGGTGACCGACCACTATCCGGCGCAGCGCACTAACCGCATTTTTGCGACCATTATGCCCCTGGTTGGGTTATCTCCCGCCCTGGCCCCCCTGGTAGGAAGCTGGATCCTTGCACATTTTTCCTGGCAGGCAATTTTTGCTACCCTCTTCGCCATTACTGTTTTGCTGATGCTGCCTGCGCTGCGTCTGCGTTCCGTTACGCAGAAGGTAGCCGTGGATGCCAGTCCCGTCACCTTCGTCACACTGCTGCGTGACAAAGCATACCGTGGCAATGTGCTTATTTATGCGGCCTGCTCCGCCAGCTTTTTTGCATGGCTGACAGGTTCACCTTTTATCCTTCACGAAATGGGTTACGGTCCTGCCATTATTGGCCTGAGCTATGTCCCGCAAACCATCGCCTTTCTGGTTGGCGGATACAGTTGCCGCTGGGCGCTGCAAAAATGGTCGGGCGCGCGTCTGCTGCCGTGGTTGCTCTGGGTCTTTGCCTTCAGTGTGACGGCGACCTGGGCTGTTGGCTTGTTCCCTGAAGCGTCACTTACTGCGTTGTTGGTCCCCTTCTGTCTGATGGCCGTCGCGAACGGAGCGATTTACCCCATCGTTGTGGCACAGGCGTTGCGCCCTTTCCCGCACGCCACGGGGCGCGCCGCCGCGCTGCAAAATACGCTCCAGCTGGGATTGTGTTTTGTTGCAAGTCTGGTGGTGTCGGCACTTATTGCGTTTCCGCTTCTGGCGACCACCAGCGTGATGTTAGCCACGGTTTTACTGGCGGCGCTGGGGTTTGTCATGCAACGTCAGGCTGGGGCGCAACGTCATCATACTGACGGTCTGAAAACCTCAACGCAGGCCTGATAACTGCCGCGACTATGTGAAAACTATGTGATTAGTTTGCTAAGGATTTTTGGTTGAATCAGCCGATGTTGAGGCCTATACTCATTTTCGGCTGTACTAAAATAAAATTATGCAAGCGTTAACGGGAGCCGGATTGCTCCCGTTTCACCATGGATGGCCTTTCTGGCAAGGGTTATCTCCCTTCCTCTGTTCTACGTCGGATTTCAGCCTCACGGTTTAACCGTGATATTTCTCATACCCCATAAGCGGCAACGCTTCTGGCGGAATTCACTTGCAGGTGATGGAGAAGTTATGAGTTCATCGTGTATAGAAGAAATTGGCGTACGGGATGATAACTGGTTCCGTATAGCAAGCGAGCTATTGAGTCGTGCTGGTGTTCAGGTTAACGGCTCAGCGGCATCAGATATCCAGGTCAAGCATCCGGATTTTTTTAAACGTGTGTTACAGGAGGGGTCGCTTGGGCTTGGGGAAAGTTATATGGACGGCTGGTGGGAGTGTGACCGGCTGGACACTTTTTTCACCAAAGTACTGCGTGCCGGGCTTGAAAATCAACTACCGCACCATCTGAAAGATACGTTACGTATTGCCGGGGCAAGATTATTTAATCTGCAAACCAAAAAACGGGCATGGATTGTAGGTAAAGAGCATTACGATCTGGGTAACGATCTTTTTACCCGCATGCTGGACCCGCAGATGCAATACTCTTGCGCCTACTGGAAAGATGCCACCTCTCTTGAGGAGGCGCAAATCGCCAAACTGACCCTGATTTGTGAAAAACTCGCGCTTGCGCCCGGCATGCGTGTACTGGATATCGGTTGTGGCTGGGGTGGACTGGCGCAATTTATGGCACAGCGGTACGGCGTAAGCGTGGTGGGCGTAACCATTTCAGCAGAACAGCAGAAAATGGCGCAGGCGCGCTGTGCAGGACTTGATGTGGATATCCGCCTTCAGGATTATCGTGATCTTAATGAACAGTTTGATCGCATCGTCTCCGTGGGCATGTTTGAACATGTTGGCCCTAAAAACTACGCCACCTTTTTTGCCGTGGTGGACAGTAATCTTAAGCCCGATGGTTTATTTCTTCTGCATACCATCGGCTCGAAAAAAACCGACCTTAGTGTTGACCCCTGGATAGACCGGTATATTTTTCCCAACGGCTGCCTGCCGTCAGTACGTCAAATTGCCACGGCCAGTGAGTCACATTTTATTATGGAAGACTGGCACAATTTTGGCGCGGATTACGATAAGACCCTGATGGCGTGGTATGAGCGCTTCCTGAATAGCTGGCCTGAAATAGCAGATAACTACTCTGAACGCTTTAAACGTATGTTTAGTTACTATCTTAATGCCTGCGCCGGTGCATTTCGCGCGCGGGATATTCAGCTCTGGCAGGTTGTCTTTAGTCGGGGCATCGCCAATGGCTTACGCGTAGCACGGTAATTAAAAATAAACCCCGAATTTTCGGGGTTTATTATTTTTTCACTCTTCGGTAGTCATGGCCCGAACCGCCGCCGCTTCTTTAGCAGCCAATACACGTTCAACCGTATCCACCACCGCTTGCGTCTGCGGGTCGATCTCAATATTTACCCGATGCCCTAACTTCTTGGCCCCCAGGGTAGTGCGTTGCAGCGTCTCGGGGATCAGGTAGACACAAAACCGTGTTGCGGTCACCTCTCCCACCGTCAGGCTGATACCGTCAATACCGATAAACCCTTTATAAAGGATGTACTTCATCAAGGTAGGATCCTGGACTTTGAACCAGATCTGACGATTATTTTCTGAGGTGAGAATTTTGGAGATTTCAGCGGTCGTCATAATATGACCCGACATCAGGTGTCCACCGATTTCATCACTGAATTTCGCGGCGCGCTCTACATTCACTACGTCACCCACCGCCAGTTCGCCCAGGTTAGTAATACGTAGCGTCTCTTTCATTAAATCGAAACTAATATGGCTACCATTAATATCCGTCACGGTCAGGCAACAGCCATTGTTAGCAATTGACGCCCCCGTCTCAATTCCTTCCAGCATATGCTCAGGTAATTCGACAACGTGCGTGCGAAAATTCGGTTTATCATCGACAGACACCAGTTTTGCCGTGCCCTGTACAATACCAGTAAACATGCCACCACTCCTGTATTTCATATTCACGGCCTTAGCCGTTGCTCGATGCACAATAACAGGTGAAAATTCATGTTGCCAGTCCCGGCACCTCGCCAACTGTTTTTTCACTAGATAATTAGCCAATCCCCGCTACAATAGTCTGGCTAATTCCCCTGCTCCTCCTCTTGCTGCCAGTTAAGGCGGCGTTTTTTATCTCTCCAATAACAACAATATATAGGTGTTCGCAGTGCAGAAGTACTTCACAGAAGCGCGCCAGTTATTAGCACTGGCTATCCCGGTGATGATTGCGCAAATCGCCCAAACCGCGATGGGATTCGTCGATACCGTAATGGCTGGTGGCTACAGCGCCACCGATATGGCCGCCGTCGCTATCGGGACCTCCATCTGGCTTCCGGCAATTCTCTTTGGTCATGGCCTTTTACTGGCGCTCACTCCGGTGATTGCGCAACTGAACGGCTCCGGACGACGCGAGCGTATCGCTCATCAGGTGCGACAGGGTTTCTGGCTCGCCGGACTGGTGTCGGTGCTGATCATGATAGTGCTATGGAACGCCGGGCATATCATTCACGCCATGCATAACATCGATCCTCTGCTTGCGGAGAAAGCGGTTGGTTATCTTCGCGCGTTGCTCTGGGGTACACCAGGCTATCTCTTTTTCCAGGTTGCCCGTAACCAGTGTGAAGGGCTCGCAAAAACCAAACCGGGTATGGTGATTGGTTTTCTCGGCCTGCTGGTTAACATTCCTGTTAATTATGTATTTATCTATGGGCACTTCGGCATGCCTGAACTGGGGGGCGTCGGGTGCGGTGTGGCAACGGCAGCAGTGTACTGGGTGATGTTCGCTTGTATGCTCTCGTATGTTAAGCGCGCCGGATCAATGCGGGACATTCGTAATGAAGCGTCTTTCGGCAAGCCTGACCTCACTGTATTAACCCGCCTGGTGCAACTGGGGCTGCCTATTGCACTGGCACTGTTTTTTGAAGTCACCTTGTTTGCGGTGGTGGCACTTCTGGTATCCCCGCTTGGCATCGTTGACGTGGCAGGGCATCAGATTGCCCTTAATTTCAGTTCCTTGATGTTTGTTCTGCCGTTATCACTTGCCGCCTCGGTGACTATCCGGGTGGGGTATCGCCTTGGCCAGGGTTCAACGCTTGATGCGCAAACAGCGGCCCGAACTGGCCTTGGTGTCGGGGTTTGTCTTGCGGTCATCACAGCCATCTTTACCGTGTCGCTGCGAGAACATATCGCCCTGCTCTATAACGATAACCCTGCGGTGATTACGCTTGCCTCGCAACTGATGATGCTGGCGGCCATTTATCAGATCTCTGATTCTATTCAGGTGATAGGTAGCGGCATTTTACGTGGCTATAAAGATACCCGTTCCATCTTTTTTATTACGTTTATCGCCTATTGGGTGTTGGGATTACCCTCTGGCTACGTACTGGCGTTAACTGATCTGGTCGTCCACCGCATGGGACCTGCGGGTTTCTGGATGGGCTTCATCATTGGGCTGACCTCTGCGGCCATTATGATGATGCTTCGAATGCGCTTCCTGCAACGTCAGCCATCGGCGACGATATTACAACGCGCTGCACGCTAAACCCTTTGTGGCCGCCCGGTGGCGGCTACTTTCTCTCCACTTTGCGCAGTTGTTCCGCAATCGCGTGAAATCAGGAAGAAAATTGCCATTTTCTGCTTGCCACATCTGCGCCCTGCCGCTAATATTCGTCCCCGTTGTCAGGCACAACAATGCGTTCATAGCTCAGTTGGTTAGAGCACCACCTTGACATGGTGGGGGTCGTTGGTTCGAGTCCAATTGAACGCACCATTCCTCAGTGCGTCCGTAGCTCAGTTGGTTAGAGCACCACCTTGACATGGTGGGGGTCGGTGGTTCGAGTCCACTCGGACGCACCATTTCATGTAGTACTCTTAGTTATTTTCTGAAAATTCCGGCGAATGCCCACCCTCTTCTTTTATTAATCAGAAAGCCTTACACGCTTGATGCCCGTATTCCTTATCCAGGCCGCTACTCCCCTCTACTGCCCGTTTACGCTCAGCCGCTTAAGTACACCCAACCATGTTATCGAACGTGTGCACCAGCGCGCCCTTTTGCGCACCGCCCACTCTGTTTGTCGGCGAATGAAACGCGCCGGGGTTGAACACGTGCAGGGAAAAATGCAATATCGAGCATGATCGAGCACATTCACGCTCACCGGTACATTCAATAAGGATATGTTTATGACCCTGCCTCTGCCTACAGTGAGCTTTCTGCATGAACTTGCTGATGCCGCTGACAAACAAACCCTGCCACGTTTTCGCTCGCAAATGAATCTGCACGTCGGCAGCAAACCGAAGGAAGGTTACCGTTTCGACCCGGTAACCGATGCCGATCGTGAAGCCGAACGGGCAATGCGCGACATCATTACCCGATGCTACCCGGAACATTCCATTATGGGAGAAGAGTTCGGTACAACGGGCACCGGCCCGCTGCAATGGGTGCTCGATCCAGTGGACGGCACGCGGCCATTTCTCTGTGGGCTGCCGGTCTGGGGAACCTTGATTGGTCTGACCGTTGAGGGACACGGCACGCTCGGTATGATGGGGCAACCTTTTACCGGTGAGCGGTTCTGGGCAGATGGTAAAACGTCATGGCGCAACGGACCGCAGGGACTTGCGCAACTGCATTCCCGAAAGGAGATCCCGCTTCATCAGGCCATTTTACACACGACTTCCCCGGAACCCATCAGTAAAACGCCCGACGTCAACTTTGCTGAACTCGACGAGCGAGCCCTGATGACGCGCTATGGTGGCGAATGTTACGCCATGGCCATGCTGGCTGCAGGGCAGATAGACCTGTGTCTGGAGTACTCCCTGCAACCTTACGATATTGTGGCGTTGATCCCCGTTATCGAGCAGGCAGGCGGCATCGTCACCACATTAAGCGGTGGCCGTCCTGAGCTGGGTGGAACTATTCTTGCCTCTGGTTGCCCCCGTCTGCATGAGGAAGCTCTGCGCATCCTCAACAGCTAAATCGGTTAAGCGCATTAGGTTTTTTTTGTAAGCCCTGAGGACGGTTTTGCCAGCACAATCGGTTAAAACCGTTATTTATACCAGGCTTATGTCGATGAAGGCCCTGTTTCACAGGCAGAAGCCAGGGAATCCCGTCAATCCCCTGAATTTAAATTTGTGCTAACTTAACACGTTGATAACACATCGTTGTGAAACTGCACAGAAGCGTTTTGAAACAGCGTTTTCATTTTCCTTTTACCTCTTTTTCGTCGTATAATGGGGCCCTATTCACTCTTGAATGGTTTCAGCTCATTGAACTGTAAATATCTCTCATCACATCGCTGTCTATCCGGTTGGGCTGAAACAGACGCACACTTTATTACTCTGCACGCTTTTTTGATGTCACCTATTCTTAACCAGTGGCATCGCAATTTTCGCACTACAGGCTTTACTCCGGCGCGTAACGCTCACCGGAACATAATTTCTAAATCCCTCTCTCAACTTAAAGATTAAAACTGTCATGAAAAAGACCAAAATTGTTTGCACCATCGGTCCGAAAACCGAATCCGAAGAGATGTTGACCAAAATGCTGGACGCTGGCATGAACGTAATGCGTCTGAACTTCTCTCACGGCGACTATGCTGAACACGGTCAGCGCATCCAGAACCTGCGCAACGTGATGAGCAAAACCGGTAAAAAAGCGGCGATTCTGCTGGACACTAAAGGTCCGGAAATCCGCACCATCAAGCTGGAAGGCGGTAATGACGTCGCGCTGAAAGCAGGCCAGACCTTCACCTTCACCACCGATAAAACCGTTGTGGGTAACAACGAAACCGTAGCCGTGACTTATGCAGGCTTCACTGAAGATCTGCAGGTTGGCAACACGGTTCTGGTCGACGATGGTCTGATCGGCATGGAAGTGACCGCCATCGAAGGTAACAAGGTTATCTGTAAGGTCCTGAACAACGGCGATCTGGGCGAAAACAAAGGTGTTAACCTGCCAGGCGTTTCTATTGCGCTGCCGGCGCTGGCTGAAAAAGATAAGCAAGACCTTATCTTCGGTTGCGAGCAAGGCGTGGATTTCGTTGCAGCATCCTTCATCCGTAAACGTTCTGACGTAGAAGAAATTCGTCAGCATCTTAAAGCGCATGGCGGTGAAAACATTCAGATCATCTCCAAAATTGAAAACCAGGAAGGCCTCAACAACTTTGACGATATCCTCGAAGCGTCTGATGGCATCATGGTTGCGCGTGGTGACCTGGGCGTTGAAATCCCGGTTGAGGAAGTCATTTTCGCGCAGAAAATGATGATCGAAAAATGCATCCGCGCGCGCAAAGTGGTTATCACCGCCACGCAGATGCTTGACTCAATGATCAAAAACCCGCGCCCTACCCGCGCAGAAGCCGGTGACGTTGCCAACGCCATCCTGGACGGCACCGATGCCGTTATGCTCTCCGGGGAATCCGCGAAAGGTAAATATCCGCTGGAAGCCGTCTCCATTATGGCAACCATCTGCGAACGTACTGACCGCGTGATGACCAGCCGTCTGGACTTCAACAATGACAGCCGCAAACTTCGCATCACTGAAGCCGTGTGCCGTGGCGCAGTTGAAACCGCTGAAAAACTGGATGCTCCGCTGATCGTTGTTGCGACCCAGGGTGGTAAATCAGCCCGTGCGGTACGTAAATACTTCCCGGATGCTACCATTCTGGCCCTGACCACTAACGAGACCACCGCTCGCCAGCTTGTGCTAAGCAAAGGCGTGGTAGCGCAGCTGGTGGAAGAAATCGCCTCTACGGATGACTTCTATCGTCTGGGCAAAGAGCTGGCCGTACAGAGCGGTCTGGCGCAGAAAGGAGACGTGGTGGTGATGGTTTCCGGCGCACTGGTTTCCAGCGGCACCACCAATACCGCATCCGTCCACGTTCTGTAATAATTCCTGGACGATTTTCCGTGATTAAAAAAGCGCCTGAGGGCGCTTTTTTTATTTTCGTGCCTCGGGTATGAATAAATTGCAAATCGGATTTCACTATTTAAACCAGGTATTATCTAAGATGAATCCGATGGAAGCTTGCTGTTTTATCACACTTTTTTTAACGTTTTATTCAAAGTAGGTGGTTCTTTGAGCGAACGATCAAAATTAAGTGGATTCCCATCAAAAAAATATTCTCAACATAAAAAACTTTGTGTAATACTTGTAACGCTACATGGAGATTAACTCAATCTAGAGGGTATTTATAATGAATCGTACTAAACTGGTACTGGGCGCGGTAATCCTGGCTTCTACTCTGCTGGCTGGTTGCTCCAGCAATGCAAAAATCGATCAGCTGTCTTCTGACGTTCAGACTCTGAACGCTAAAGTTGACCAGCTGAGCAACGACGTGAACGCAATCCGTTCCGACGTTCAGGCTGCTAAAGACGACGCAGCACGCGCTAACCAGCGTTTGGACAACCAGGCTACTAAATACCGTAAGTAATAGTACCTGTGTTGAAATGGCGCACTTTGTGCGCCATTTTTTTTATCTCTCTTCTGCCTTTTCAACTCATTGCGTAGCCATTGCACCCTCATCTTCATCACTGACCGCTTTTGTCGCGCTGTTCTGTACAGAGACAACACCCTGGCTAACAACCTGTTCATTTTTAGTAACCGGAATAGCGACCGGGTAACCCGCACGGCGATTAAGCGCCTTCTCAATTGATGCTCTGTCTGCCCCTCCCTGTTCAATAGCCCCACTAAGCGTGGCAGAGAACGCGATAGGCAGCGTCTGCGGATCCTCTTCCAGCGTCTGCGACAGTGGCCGGTGAACTTCAATGTAGTGACGACCGTCCGGCTCCACGGCATATTTCACCGGCTCATTGACGATAGCGACACGCGTGCCCGTTGAAACCTGCGAAAACAGGGTTTCGATGTCTGCCGCATTCATTCGCATACAACCCGAGCTTGCGCGCAGCCCAATGCTGTCCGGCGCATTGGTGCCATGAATCAGGTACTCACCATTTCCGATACCCAGGCGCAACGCAAAGCGTCCCAGCGGGTTGTTTGGCCCGGCTGGCACAACCGGTGGCAGCGTGATGCCGTTGGCCAGTGAACGCGCCCGGATTCCGGCCGTTGGGGTCCAGGTAGGATTCGGGATCTTCTGGCTCACACGCGTGATGCTGACGGGGGTTTCAAGCCCCTGCTGCCCGATGCCCAACGGGAAGACCTGTACAATGTTCTTACCCGGTGGATAGTAATAGAGCCGCAGTTCAGCAAGGTTTACGACTATCCCGTCCCGCGGTGTATCCGGCAGGAGCATCTGCGAAGGTATAGTCACCACCGTACCCGGCCCCGGAACCGGCGCAATAGTGTTATTGGCGGCCAGTATCAGCATCGCCCCGGTATCAAAGCGACGAGCGATAGCCTGAAGATTTTTATCTCCTGCCTGCACGGTGTAGGTCTGGTTTTGCCCGATGAGTCGACTGCCTTCAGGAGGAAGGGGATAATCTACGGCCCAGGCGTTCTGAATGGCGCTGTACGCGCCGATAAGACTTATTATGAGTAGAGACGCGCGTTTCATGCTAATACTCCTGTATTCACGGCAGAGGCCGAATGCTGAAAAACCAGCGAGGCAGTTAAACCACCTCGCGTCACAGGATGAAAGCTGTCTTTGAAGTTTAGCTAATGTTGGCCGCTTTGTTGCGTATCGCGCGAATCATTGCTTCAAGCCCTTGCGAACGCGAAGGCGTGAGGTGTTGAGTCAGGGACATTTGTTCAAACCAGGGACGCACATCAAAGGCCTGAATATCCTGCGGCGTCATCTGTTGATAAAGAATGAACACGACCGCTATCAGCCCTTTTACAATGGCCGCGTCGCTGTCTCCGGCCAGTTCAATGACACCATTCTCATTACGGTGCATCACAATCCACACCTGGCTTTGACAACCCTGAATAATGTTTTCCGGGTTATGTGCGCTTTCTTCCAGGGGGGCTAATCGTTGGCCCAGTTCAATAATATAAAGATACTTCTCTTCCCAGTTGGCGCAACGCCCAAAATTTCGCAGGAGCTTTTCTCTGTCCGGTAATACAGCCATTTTCGCCTCTCTTAGCCCAGCAACTGATGAATACGTTTCAGGCCAGCCACCAGACGATCCACCTCTTCTTCCGTGTTGTACATCACAAGCGATGCGCGGCACATCGCCGGTACGTTGTAAAAGTCCATCAACGGCATCGCACAATGGTGTCCTGTACGCACGGCAACACCATAATTATCCAGGAAACTCCCGACATCATAAGCGTGGTGTTTGCCAAGATTGAACGCAATTACCCCCAGCCGGTGCGCGGGACCGTACACCTTAAGGTCTGGTACCTCCTGGAGTGCCTTTAACGCATAATCCATCAGCGATTGCTCGTAACGGGCGATATTCTCCAGACCCAGTGCGCTGACATACTCAATAGCGGCACCCAGTCCAATAATCCCGGCGGTATTGGGGGTTCCGGCTTCAAAACGCCACGGCGCTTTAGCGTAGGTCGTCCCTTTGGTAAGGCTGACGGTTGCGATCATCGCCCCGCCACCTTCCCACGGTGGCATAGCCTGCAGGATAGCGTCCTTAACATACAAAACGCCAATGCCGGTAGGCCCGTACAGTTTATGCCCGGAGAAGACGTAAAAGTCGCAATCCAGGGCCTGAACATCAATCTGGTGATGCATTACCGCCTGGGCGCCATCCACCAGCACTTTCGCGCCATACTCATGGGCAAGGGCAGTCATTTCAGCAACCGGGTTCTCCGTGCCAAGCACGTTTGAAACCTGCGTGATTGCCAGCAGCCGGGTACGCTCATCAAAGAGACCTCGCAGAGTATCCAGTTGCAGCGTGCCGTCCTGGTTAAGGGGGATGACGCGCAGTTGTGCGCCCACGCGCTCACACAACATCTGCCACGGCACAATATTCGCGTGATGCTCCATGGCGCTGATGATGATGTTATCGCCGGCCCCGACCTGGCTCTCACCCCAGCTATTGGCTACCAGGTTTATCCCTTCGGTAGTACCACGGACAAACACCAGCTCTTCCGGCAACCGCGCATTGACGAAGGCCGCAATCTGTTCACGCACCTTTTCCATACGCTGGGTGGCTTCAGCGCTGAGCGTATGGATGCCCCGGTGAACAGCAGCATAGCCCTGGCGGTAAAACTCCGCTTCGGCATCAATGACCTGCGCAGGTTTTTGCGCACTTGCGGCGCTGTCAAGGTACGCCAGCGGCACGCCATTAACCTCACGCGTCAGAACTGGAAAGTCGGCGCGTACGCTGTCAACGGAAATACTCATGCTATGCCTCCCGCAAGGCGTTGCCCGATACGGGCCAGCACCTGCTGCCTGAGCACCTCATCGCTGACGGCTTCGGTAAGCTCAGCGGCAAAGGCGTAAATAATCATCTGTTGAGCGGCCTGCGCATCAATACCGCGTGAGCGCAGATAGAACATCTGCTCATCATCAATGCGGCCGATGGTCGCCCCGTGACTGCATTTCACATCATCCGCATAAATTTCAAGCTGCGGCTTGGTATCGACTTCTGAAAGACGGCCCAGCAGCAGATTGTTGTTGGTCATCTGCCCGTCAGTTTTCAGCGCATGCTGCGCTACGTTAATGAGACCATTAAAGACCGCACGGCCCTTATCATTCACGATAGTTTTGTGAAGCTGGCGACTGTTGCAATACCCCTTGTTATGCTCAAGCCAGGTGCGGGTATCGCATACTTCGGATTTGACGGGCATTGCCAGACTGTTCATGCGCAGCGTGGTGTTTTCGCCATTGAGCTGAGTGCTGGTGTTGTGACGCAGCACCGCACTGCCCAGCAGAAAACTGTGGCTGTCCGCTGATGCATCCTCTGCCAGACGAATGTCGTTATGGGCAAAGTGGTAGCTTTGCGGGTTCTCAAACGCCATTTTAAAATGGTGCAACTGCGCGTTCGCCGCCACGTCCATCGTAAAGCGGGCTCCGGTAAAGTGGCGCTGAGGGTTAAGACTGACGTAATGTTCGTACACGGTCGCCTCTGCCCCTTCCGCCAGCGAAATGTGGTGACGGTAGTGCGCAGTGTTCATCTCTTCGCCATCCACCCCTTGCGTTATATGCATCAGCAATAAGGTTTTAGCCGGACGCTGGTTGCGCGCTACCCGGATATGGGTCACCGTCTGCGCCAGACTCTCTGTCAGGTGCAGGAAAACATCCGGCTGAACGGGTGCAGCAAGCGGCTGACGGTCCTCGTTAATGGCTATCTCAAAGCCTGAGCCAGAAGTGTCATCGCTCAGCTCAGCATTGAAATAACCATCAACAAAGACCAGCCGCAACGCCTCCACTGGCAGAGCCAGCGCGGAGCATTCAGCCTCCGTCAGCGATCCGCTGCGGCTCACAAAGGCGTGATTGAGTAGCCCGTCGAGTGGGGTATATTTCCAGTTTTCATGCTTGCGGGTCGGCAAGCCCAGGCGCAAGAGCTGTTGAAAATGCTGCGAAGCCTCTTCAGACCGCGCGCCACCCTGCGCTTCAAAGAGGTGGTGCCACTGTTGCAGTGCGTTACTGCTGTTCGGTAAGCCAGCCATACCCCTGCTCCTCCAGTTGCTTAACCAGCGTGAAATCACCGGATTTGACGATACGGCCCTGATACAACACGTGCACGAAGTCTGGCTTGATGTAGTCCAGAATACGCTGATAGTGGGTGACAATGATAAATGAGCGCTGCGCATCGCGAAGCGAGTTCACCCCATCAGCCACGATTTTCAACGCATCAATGTCCAGACCCGAGTCAGTTTCATCAAGGATGCACAGATTCGGCTCCAGCACCGCCATCTGCAGGATGTCGTTACGCTTTTTCTCGCCGCCCGAAAAACCCACGTTGACCGAGCGGGTCAGCAAATCTTCCGGCATTTTAAGCAGCTTGATTTTCTCTTCCATCAAATCCTGGAAGTCGAACCGATCCAGTTCATCCTGATTACGGTATTTGCGCACGGCATTAAGCGCGGTTTGCAGGAAAAACTGATTACTGACACCAGGGATCTCCACCGGGTACTGGAAGGCCATGAATACCCCTTCACCGGCTCTCTCTTCAGGGGAGAGCGCCAGTAAATCTTTACCGTGGTACTCCACGCTTCCGCCGGTGACTTCGTAATCTTCACGACCGGCAAGCGTGGCCGACAGCGTACTTTTACCAGAGCCATTTGGCCCCATGATGGCGTGCACTTCCCCCGGGCGAACCTCCAGGCTCAGGCCCCGCAGAATCTCTTTATCTTCAACGCTAACCTGCAGGTCTTTAATACTTAACATGTTTGTTCCTTAATCCTTAACCGACGCTGTGTTCAAGGCTGATAGCCAGCAGTTTTTGCGCTTCAACGGCAAACTCCAGTGGCAGCTCGGAGAATACGTCCTTACAGAAGCCATTGACGATCATCGAAATGGCGTCGTCCTCACTGATGCCACGCTGCAGGCAGTAGAACAGCTGGTCTTCCCCAATACGTGATGTGGTTGCTTCGTGCTCCAGTTGGGCCGTATTGTTCCGACACTCAACGTAGGGGAAGGTATGTGCGCCACAATCCGGGCCTATCAGCATTGAGTCACACTGGGTAAAGTTACGGGCATTGGTGGCACCAGGCATGATTTTCACCAGGCCACGGTAGCTGTTCTGGCTCTTACCGGCAGAGATCCCCTTGGAGATGATGGTCGATTTGGTATTTTTACCAATGTGGATCATTTTGGTCCCGGTATCCGCCTGCTGGTGACCACTGGTCAGCGCAACCGAGAAAAATTCACCGATGGAGTTATCGCCCCGAAGGATACAGCTGGGGTACTTCCACGTGATAGCCGAGCCGGTTTCCGACTGAGTCCACGACATTTTGCTGTTTTCACCTTCGCAAAGCGCACGCTTGGTAACGAAGTTCAGAATGCCGCCGGTGTTGTTATCACCCGGGAACCAGTTTTGCACGGTTGAATATTTCACCTCCGCGTCGCGATGGATGATCACTTCCACCACCGCCGCATGGAGCTGATAACTGTCTCGTACGGGCGCAGAACAGCCTTCGATATAGCTTACGTAGCTGCCTTCATCGGCCACCAGTATGGTGCGCTCAAACTGCCCGGTTTTTTCCGCATTGATGCGAAAATAGGTGGACAGTTCCATCGGGCACCGTACTCCCTTGGGTATGTAAATAAATGTGCCATCAGACGCCACGGCAGCGTTCAGGGCGGCGAAGAAGTTGTCGTTTGAGGGAACAACCGTACCCAGATATTTCTTCACCAGTTCCGGATGATCGTGGATGGCTTCGCCGAACGAGCAGAAAATAATCCCCTGCTCAGACAGTTTTTCCCGGTATGTTGTCGCCACAGAAACCGAGTCAAAAATAGCGTCAACCGCCACTTCTCTCCCTTCACGTACCGGCACGCCGAGCTGATTAAAGGCCTCTTCCACCTCTTCTGTAAGCCAGGCATTGGCATTGGTTTGCTGCACAGCGCCAGGCTGCGAGGCGCAGGAATCATCGCAACTGCCGCAGGAGGGTGCGGAGTAGTAACTGTAATCCTGATAGTCCAGCTTGTCGTAGTGGGCTTTAAGCCAGTGCGGTTCGTCCATTTCAAGCCAGGCGCGGAAGGCGTTAAGGCGGAACTCCAGCATCCATTCAGGTTCATTACGTTTAGCTGATATGGCGCGCACAACCTCTTCGTTAATGCCTTTCGCCAGTTCATCAGTGTTCAGCCGGGTGAAAAAACCCTCTTTATAGTTGAGGTTCCCGGTCCAGGTTTTGACATCGTCAGTTGCTTCAGTATTACGAGACATAGTACCGCCTATACCCCAAAGCTTTCGCCGCAGCCACATTCGTTCTGCGCTTTAGGGTTATTGAATTTGAACAGCTGGTTTAACCCTTCCCGCACGTAATCCACTTCGGTGCCGTCGATAAACGGCATAGCCTGAAGCGGCACATAGAGCCGGGCGCCCTCATTTTCAAAGAGCAGATCATCTTTTGCAGGTTCACTGACCGTATCCAGCACGTAACCAAAGCCTGCACAACCGGTTTGCTTGATACCCAGTCTTACGCCAAGCAGTTCGGGCTGCTTTTGCATCAGTGCGCGAATATGTTCAGCCGCCGCTGGCGTCATGGTGAGGCCACGCCAGCTAAAGTCGGCCGGATTAAAAGTTTCTGATTGCGTTACCATGGGACTACCTCATGTCATAAAGCCTGAAAGGCATAACACTATGTTAGTGATAATGATTCTCACTTCAACCTCTATTCCGAAGGGTTATTCATGCTTTGCCCGTAATTTAAACCTCTGTATTAAGCATAGACCCTCCGGTGAGGCTTAACAGACATGTGAAGAATTGTTTAACAGACTGATAATTAATAGCTAATCATTAATGGGGCGGGCAAAAAGCAAAAACAAGTGAAGATGTATAGGCAATACCTATTTTTAGAATAGGCAGATAAAAATAGCGGGTGGGAAGAGCGTCAGCGCAGATAAAGGAGAACTGGATCACACTCTGAGAGTGTGTGGAGCGCGCCGGAACCCCTTCTGGACGAAGGGGATAAGCGTAACGCAGCGTATTTAGTGGGATTTCTTGCAGCCAAGCGGCTTAAAAATTCGCGTCGTTGAGGCGGGGTTATGCACTAACTTTTCAATAGCACGTCGCGGACGACTGACTAACTCACCGCCACAATTTGGGCACTGCATCCCGAGTCCTGAGGCACATTCGCGGCAAAATGTGCATTCAAATGAGCAGATGACGGCATCTTCACAGTCGCCCGGTAAATCGGTATCGCAGCATTCACATCCCGGTCTTAATTCGAGCATCGTCTGCACCTCAAGGTTGGTATGAGAAGGGGCAGCAAAAGAAATAGCAGATTTATTCCCATGCGAGAAGCGAAATCCGACCTGCCCCAACGCTGAGTTGCGCCAGAGAATTTTCTCCTCTCCCCCGTGGTCAGGATTGCAGCGTTGCCAGACGGGCAGCGAAGCCGACAAACAATAAACCAATGAGCGAATTGCCCAGTTTTGCCAGACGCTTTTTCGTCTTCACCAGTTGGGTAACGTAGGAGCCTGATACGATCAAAAAGCTGAAATAACAGATGCTAATCATCTCAAGCGTTACGCCGAGAATAAAAAAGGACATCCCGGGGTTTACGTAATGAATATCAATGAACTGTACAAAAAAAGAGACGTAAAACAGGATGGCTTTCGGGTTTGTGAGACTCAGAATCAGAGAGCGTCTGAAGATGTCTCCCTTCTGGATCTCGTGCTCCTCGCCGGCTGCGGCCCGACGAAACAGCGTACTGTAGAGCATTTTCAGCCCGAGCCAGAGCAGATAGATAGCGCCAAGATAGCGGACAATATTAAACAGTACCGGCGTTGTCTTAATCAGCGTAGCGACTCCGGCATAAGCGAGAAACATCAAAATAGCGTCGCCAAGAAAAACCCCTGTCGCCGCAACATAGCCATGTTTAAGCCCACCCGCGATGCTGGTTTTAAGCACAAAAAAGGTATTAGGGCCGGGCACCAGAATAATAAAGATGGCGCCAATGAAATAGGACCAGAAGCTAATCACACCATATTCGGCAAACACTTTTCCTCCTTGAACAACCTTCAGGGTTTTAACGGCGCGCCTATGCTACATAAAGCCAGAGCAATAAAAAAGCCCGCCGCAGCGAGCTTTATGGACAATGACCATCGGGAGATTAGTGATGGAGCATCTCGTCTACGACATCCTCTTTTTTTAACTGGTAAGGGTAGTACGTTGGCCAGTTGTCCATCTCTTCAAGCAGTGCAGCCTGAGAGGTGCTACCCATGAAAATATGGTAGTGGGCCGATTTACGTGGCGCGATGGTGTGATCGCTGAACTGCACGAATTTTGGTGCTTTACTGTTTGCATCCTTACATTCGAACAGGTAACGAACCCCCTTCTTACCGGAGGTATAGGTCAAAATTTTATAACCGGCATAATCGTACTTACAGCTGCTGACGTTCTCGCCAACATGGAATTCCATTATCCCATTCTCAATGCCAATGGTATCCACCTCAGTGGCATACCCTTTGCGATAGTAGGCTTTGATTGCATCAAAGGATTTACTTTTGTCTTTCTCCGCTTTCTTTTTAAAGACCGGATCGAGGTCGCCGCTTACCAGATACGGATAGACGGACTGCCATACACCGTCCCAGTCGGACAGTTTGCGATCCTTCACATCCGCATTATCAAACTCCCCTTCTGAGGCTTTCAGCTCTTTCTCAGTTAGCGGCACACCATGCGAATGATGTCCGTGAGAAAGTGCCTGACCACTTACCAGAAGTGCACTCAATGCGATGGCTAATTTTCCGAAATGACGTACCAAGATAAAACCCTCTTCCCGAGAAATGAGAGCAGAATGTTATATTATAACATTTCAATGATCAATATCTTGTTACAAGGCATTTATATGAGTGATGTCTGACTGGCAAGAGAAGTGATTCATGCTATAACCAGATGGTCATGTTTTAACCAACGCAGCCATTCCCAAGAGGCCTATTACATGTCTATTGCAAAAGCCCATAGCTTAAATCAGGCGTATCAACTGCTAAATTCTGGTAAGCAAAGAGAAGTAGAACTGGCATTTGATGTTGATGCGGATACCTTTTTTCAGCTTTCCGCTGAATATTGCGAGCAGGGTGCGAAAATCACCCGCCACGACAACCATTTCGTTATCCGGCGTAAAGGGCTGGCGATCCCCGCGCTCGACTAGTAGCAGCGGCCAGGGGCCGATGTATTCAGACTGGCGGTTGTACGCAGGTTAGCGATAATGCGCTGCCAGGTCTGAGGGAAACCTGACCGGCGCTGCTGGCAGCGCATTACGCAGTGGAGCGATGAAGTGGTTTCCTGGCCTGTCCAGTCCGCCTCTGCGGACTGGATGGCGTCATTCAGAGGTACAAAGACACTTCACCCAGGGGACGGGTTTTGAAGCGGCGATGGATCCAGAGGTACTGTTCAGGGGCTCGCAGAATTTCTCGTTCAATGATCTTATTTATGTACCGGGCGGCTTCGTGCTCATCCCGTGCGGGATAGTCGGTCAGGGCTCTGCCGATATGCAACTGGTAGCCGGAGCGATCGGCCTTACGAATCATCGTCACGGTCAACATGCTCGCACCTGAGAGGCGCGACAGGACATAGGTACCGTTAGTGGTGGCGGCGTCAGGTACGGAAAAGAACGGTGCAAATGTACTGCCCTTACGACCATAGTCCTGATCCGGCGCAAACCAGACGGCTTCCCCTTTTTTCAGTTCATTCACCAGGCCCTTAAGATTACGGCGGTCAATCATCGACTTGTTCGAGCGCATACGCCCCCGGGTCTGAACCCACTCCATCAGAGGATTGTTGTGTGGTCGGTAGGTCGCCATCATAGGCTGGCAGAGCCCCATCACCCGTCCGCCCAGCTCAAGAGACATGAAGTGCACGCCAACGACCATGACCCCTTTATGGCTCGCCTGCGCCTGCACCAGATTCTGATAGCCCTCAACATCAAACCAGCGACGCACACGGCTGTCGGGCCAGAACCAGGCCATACCCGTTTCAAATAACCCCATGCCCAGCGACATGAAGTTTTTTTCAATCATCGCTTCCCGTATTTCCGGTGTCATATCCGGGAAACATAACTCGAGGTTACGGCGGGCAATACGCTCACGGCGTTTCAGAAAGCGGCGGGAAAATTTACCGATGGTTTCTCCCAGACGGGATAAAACCGGATAAGGCAGTTGCACGAGCAACCAGAGCAGACCTAACCCGGCCCAGGTTACCCAATGACGCGGGTGCAAGAACGCCAGTTTGAATGAACTACGCATAATATTTACCTTAATACATGAGGATGTAGCGCTTAAGGAAAAAAAATGAATCACTTCATCCAGTCTTTATGCGTTACAGCATTTGGCTTTTTCTGACACCGAGATGGTGAGTTAAACCGCACACACTATACCATGAGGGTCGAGGAAAAGATGTAAAGAATGATGAATAAAATATGAACATTTACGTCAAATCAGGAATACCTGTAACGCAGTAATGTAATAGATTCATTTAAAAAATTATTAACACACGTTTATCAAAATGAATATATGTGAATTCTCACCTCCCTTTTTTATCTCGCACCCGGCTACATTGTTTGACGCCACCGGAATAACAGGCCGGACAGCATTCAGCCATCCCCACCGCCGGGGTGGTGCAGTTTGCAACGACTACTTTTATTGCACCTGCGCCACATCATTGAACGGGGTTACACATCAAGCGTAAAGGTTTACCCTTCATTGTTAAATGACGAATAACGTTGTCCGCGCAAATAAATGCTGATACCTGTTGATAACTGAGCATGTTTTAAAGTTTATGAGATTTACTATTCTCTTCATGACGGGTCGTAATCCCCACCCAAATAAAAATAGTATTTTTATATTATCACCTCAGTACCGACGCTGATAATAAAATCCTCTCTTTTTTAATTCCAGGAGGAAGATTATACAGTAAATGACGCTGGCAATAATATTATAGATTTTGGTGATAATACTTTTATTAATATTAATAAAACGGATATACCTGTTTTACGCTGGATTGTACTTTGCGAAAAAAACCCAGGCCTTCGCCTGGGTTGCTCGCATGGCGCCCTGTCATCAAGCCATGACAACAGGCTGGATATACTCTGCGCACTCCTCGCTGTCCCGCAATTACTCGATCACCGCCGTCGTCAGGCGCGATGAGCAGCACAGCTTGCCTTGATCATCGTAAACATCAATCTGCCAGACCTGATGCCGCCCTCCGGTATGAAGCGCGCGGCACACGCCACGTACACGTCCACTTTTCACGGCACGAACGTGGTTGGCGTTGACCTCAAGGCCCACCACGTTTTTATCGCCTTCGGTACAAAGATAGCCTGCCACCGATCCCAGGGTTTCCGCCAGCACCACGGATGCGCCGCCATGCAACAGGCCAAAGGGCTGACGGGTACGATTATCCACGGGCATCGTTGCTTCCAGGGTATCATCAGTGATGCGCTCGAAGCGGATATCCAGCAGGCCAACCATGTTGCCCTCCCGCATGCCGTTGAGAGCTTCAAGCGTGACCGCACGTTTCCAGATCATCCTATTATCTCCAGTAAGGCCTGCAGAGGGTGACGTACCCCGCTGCCTTCCACCCGCTTAACCTGGCTACGGCAGGAGTATCCCGTCGCGAGACAACGGCTGCGGGGAAGACGCTGCATTGCCTGATGCCATGAAAGCTCATAAATTCCGAGCGAATTAGCATGGTTTTTCACTTCATGCCCGTAGGTACCCGCCATGCCACAACACCCGACGCTGACGTTTTCCAGTTTTGCCCCTAACCGGGCGAAAATAGCTGCCCACTGCCCCGTAGACGCCGGCAATGCTGTCACCTCGGTACAGTGGCCAAATAAGTACCAGGACTCCCCGCTCACCGCACGAGGCGTGTTTTTGTCCAGCACCTGGGGCAACCATTCGTGTACCAGCATTACGTGGAAATCACCCCGTTTATCACCTAACACCTGTTTATACTCATCGCGGTAACAGAGCACCAGCGCCGGATCGACGCCGACCATTGGCATACCCAACTGCGCGACCCGATTGAGAAAATCTGAGGTTTTTTGCGCGGTTCTGGCAAAACGATGCAGGAAGCCTTTGATGTGCTGCGCCTTTCCATTGGGCGAGAAAGGCAGTACAACAGGTTGCAGACCCAGTTTTTCAATCAGGCGGACAAAATCGGCCACCACCTGCGCATCGTAATAGCTGGTGAAAGGATCCTGCACCACCAGCACGGTTTTCATCTTCTGTTCATCACTGAGCCGCTCCAGATCTTCAAGCGTCAGATTAGCGGAAGCATGACCCACCATCTGGCGTTGTAAGGAAGGGGCAGATAACAGCGGCAGGTCCACCATCCCGATATGTTTTTTCGACAGTGAACGCACCCACGGCTGGCTCAGGAAGAAGTTGAACGTCTTCGGGGCTCTCGCCATCAAGGGTGCATAGCTTTCAACCGTAGCCACCAGATGATCGCGCACCGGACGCAGGTAACGCGTGTGATAAAGCTGCAAAAAACGGGAGCGGAAATCGGGAACGTCGATTTTGATAGGGCACTGCGTTGAACAGGCCTTACAGGCGAGACATCCGGACATCGCCTCTTTCACTTCGTGAGAAAAATCGTATTCCCCTTTACGGGCATGCCAGCTGTTACGGGTACGTTCAATCAGCAGTCGCAGGCTGGCACGTTTTTCCGGTATCTCTTTTTCGAGTTTAACAGGATCGACACCGCGATCGGCGAGCAAACGGAGCCATTCGCGCACCAGGGTGGCACGCCCTTTTGGCGAGTGGATGCGGTTGCCCGTAATTTTCATTGACGGACACATCGGGCTTTTTGCATCAAAGTTAAAGCACAACCCGTTACCGTTACACTCCATCGCGCCGCGCCAGGTGGTCCGCACCGAGATAGGGATTTGCCGATCAAAGTGGCCACGTTTCACGTCGTCCACCTGCTTCATCGGCGCATCAACCCCTTCAGGGGGACATATTTTACCCGGGTTAAGGCGGTTATGCGGATCGAATGCTGCTTTTACTTTTCGCAGCTCGGCATAGAGTTGCTCGCCAAAAAACGCCGGGCTGTACTCTGCGCGAAAACCTTTACCGTGCTCACCCCACAACAAACCGCCATATCTGGCGGTCAGAGCCACAACATCGTCGGAGATAGACTTCATGAGTATCTCCTGTTGCGGATCGCACATATCCAGTGCCGGACGCACATGTAATACGCCCGCATCCACATGGCCGAACATGCCATAGCTGAGGCCGTGGCTATCCAGCAGTGCGCGAAACTCAACGATATAATCGGCCAGTTGCTCCGGGGGCACGCAGGTGTCTTCCGCAAAGGGAATAGGTTTGGCGGCCCCTTTCGCATTCCCCAGCAGACCCACCGCTTTCTTACGCATAGCATAAATTCGCTCGATACCCGCCAGGTCGTCGCAGCGCTGCCAGCCAATCACGCCCCCTTCACCCTCTTCCATCAACGCATTAAGCCGCTGACAAAGCGAAGTTACCTGGTTTTCAATAAGCGCTTCATCATCGCCGGCGAATTCCACGATGTTGAGGCCCAGCAACGTCTTATCCGGTACATCAGTAATAAGATCCTTCACCGAATGCCAGACGATATCTTCGCGGGCAAGATTGAGCACTTTTGAATCGACGGTTTCAACCGACAACGCACGGGCATCCACCATAAAAGGCGCATTGCGCAGCGCAGAATCAAAAGAGTCATATTTGACGTTAACCAGACGGCGAACTTTCGGCAGAGGCGTAATATCCAGACGGGCCTCGGTGATCAACGCGAGCGTCCCTTCAGAGCCGGTAAGCACACGGGTCAAATCGAATTCGGTCATCTCATCATTGAAGACGTGACGCAGGTCATAACCTGTCAGAAAGCGGTTTAGCTTAGGGAATTTTTCAATAATCAGTTCACGATTTTCGAGACAGCGCTCAAACACCGTCCGATAAATTCTTCCCACCGTGGTATTCGCACGGCCAAGGGTTTTCGCCAGCTCAACCGGCATCGCCTGGGTATCAAGAATATCCCCCCCCAGCAGCACTGCACGCACGCCAAGAACATGGTCTGAGGTTTTGCCATATACCAGCGACCCCTGTCCAGAAGCATCGGTGTTAATCATGCCACCGAGAGTGGCGCGGTTACTGGTGGATAACTCCGGGGCAAAAAAGAAACCATAGGGTTTAAGGTATTGGTTGAGCTGATCTTTAATCACGCCCGCTTCGACCCGCACCCACCCTTCTTCCGGGTTTATCTCAATAATGCGGTTCATATAGCGCGACATATCAACGATGATGCCCTGGTTTAATGCCTGACCATTGGTGCCGGTCCCGCCGCCACGAGGGGTAAAAACCAGAGACTGAAAGCGCGCATCTGTTGCCAGACGGGCTATCAAAGCGACATCAGAAGTGGAACGGGGAAAAACGACCGCATCGGGTAACAACTGGTAAATACTGTTGTCCGTCGCCATCGTCAGCCTGTCGGCATAACTTGTCGCGGTATCGCCTGTAAAACCTTGTTGCTCCAGTGCCTGTAAAAAATTCAGCACCAATTGAACGACGCCTGGTGCCTGAGAAATCTGTGGGATCATTACTCTTGACCCTGCCTGACTGTTAGAGTTGTGAATAGTTAATCGTTTGCTTGCAGCATCCCACGTTGTATCACATTTTTTTCTTATGCGCCCACCAGAATTACGGGCAGAATCGCTCTGTCCAAACGCGCTGAAATCATCAATCATAGTCTTTCGCGCTTTTTCATCACCCTTCAAAGGTAAATACGTCTTATGGCCTTTCAAACGCAATCCAGGGATGTACCGCAGGTCATGCTGTCGGTACTGTTCCTGGCCCTTATGATCGTCGCCTGTTTGTGGGTAGTTCGTCCTTTTGTGCTGGGCTTCGCCTGGGCCGGAACAGTGGTCATTGCAACCTGGCCCGTACTTATCCGCCTGCAACGGATCCTTTTTGGACGCCGCTCGCTGGCGGTCATTGCCATGACACTCATCTTAACGCTGCTGTTTATCATTCCGGTGGCGCTTCTGGTAAACAGTCTGGTGGACTCCAGCGGCCCGGTTATCGGTGCTGTGACCTCAGGAGAACTCACCCCGCCTGACCTCGACTGGTTAAACAGCATTCCTCTTTTTGGCGATAAGTTATACAACGGCTGGCACAGCCTTCTGGATATGGGTGGCAGCGCAATCCTTGCCAAAGTCCGGCCTTATGTAGGAACGACCACCACATGGTTCGTTGGTCAGGCCGCGCATATTGGGCGTTTTTTGCTCCATTGTGGTCTGATGTTAGTCTTCAGCGCCCTGCTCTACTGGCGTGGTGAGCGCGTGGCAGAAGGTATTCGTCACTTTGCTTTCCGCCTTGCCGCCCACCGCGGCGATGCGGCTGTCCTGCTCGCCGGTCAGGCCATCCGCGCGGTTGCACTCGGCGTGGTGGTCACGGCGCTGGTGCAGGCGGTGCTTGGCGGGATCGGCCTTGCGGTCAGCGGCATCCCCTATGCCACCCTCTTTACGGTAATTATGTTGATGACCTGTCTTATCCAGCTCGGGCCGCTCATTGTGCTGGTTCCGGCGGTTATCTGGCTTTACTGGAGCGGGGATTCAACATGGGGGACAGTACTGCTGGTCTGGAGCTGCGTGGTCGGCACCCTTGACAATTTTATACGGCCGCTACTGATTCGTATGGGTGCCGATCTTCCGTTAATCCTGATTCTTTCGGGGGTCATTGGCGGGCTGGTCGCCTTCGGTATGATTGGCCTGTTTATTGGCCCGGTATTACTTGCGGTAAGCTGGCGCCTGTTTTCGGCCTGGGTCAATGAAGTGCCGGCTCCGGGTCCTGTCAGCAGTGAAGTGCTCAGCGCCCCTGTCGAAAATAATAAACTCCCTCAGTAATATCCGGCGGGGAAACCCGCCTTTTTGGTTTTACTATTAAGCACTGCTAATCAATTATTTTAACCGTTATGCCGATTCATGCCGCCTGTGTGCCTTAATTCGCTTTCTTCGCCGCAAATTCGTTACGGACGTTAAACTAATGAGACGAATCTGATCGACGCAAAAAATCGAGATGCCTACTATTAGCTCACGGTTATAAATCAACGCATTGATTTATAAGCATGGAAATCCCCTGAGTGAAACAACGAATTGCTGTGTGTAGTCTTTGCCCATCTCCCACGATGGGCTTTTTTTTATGTAAAATTAGCGAACTGGAATCATAAGCCTGACCAGAAGTGCGTGTCGGGTACGTGCGCTGTGCGAACTTCATACAAAAAAAGAATTTCGCTGCCAAAAATATATTCAAAAACAATGCGTTTTTCCATTAAGCACCTCATTTCACCCCACATCGTCATCTTCGCCCACCCTGTGCCCGTTCCCATCCTTATGCTTTCTCAACGTCACGCGGCACGTTAACTTTCGCGGGTCATATCTCAAGCATATTCGCCCTGTTATCACGCCTGCGCGAAATACTGCATAAGACTTCCAGCAAACCAGGCATTATCCTGCCCGAATTTTTCGGGTGTGCAGCACTGCGCTTCGGGTATGATATTTGCCTCAATTATCATTATGAATTCTGTATACGTAACCGTCCTCACTGCCGTTTCGGACATGGATTTCATTTTTACCCCGGCATAGGATTTCAGCGCCAGGCTCAGGGGATAAAAATAATACTGTTTTGCATCACTCATTCAGTCAGCGGAATTTAAATCGTAATATGTAACTTATTGAGGGTTATTTCGCACTCATCCATGAAACGGTTATACGCCGCTTGCGAAGGCTGAAGAAAAACATGCTCACCGGATTTACATAGTTTTTCGATTTCAGCGGCATAGCGCGAATCTGACGCGCCCACTTCCGCCAGCCGCGCAATAAGGGCGTGAAGAGTATCTCTCTGATAAAAATACATTATTTGCTCCCTGCAATTTCAGATCCTGCGTTCCGACAGTTATTTTAACTGGAACTCGCTTTCGCGGCACAATAGCCGTTGTCCACAATGGCACCAATGGGCAGGTAATCCAGAACCAGATGCGCCGTGGAGGTCTCCTGCCCGTGGCAGGCTTTAATATGCTCGTTATACGATGCACACCCATTAAGTCCAAGGCAGCCCACCAGGACGAGCAACAACAATTGCCGTTTCATAATTCGTACTCTTTTAATTAACAGTGAATTCCACACTTCATTAACAAATGTGGCAAGAATATCGCGCCTGCTTTAATTAAGAAGAATCTCAATAAAGTTCGCGAATTCTAATCTGCTCACGTGCAATATTTTAAGTAACACGTGCTGAAAAACATTTTGTTTCATCCCCGAATGGATTTCGCCCATAAAAAAACCCCATCACCAGAGGTGACGGGGTTTGCCTGAGCTGAATTATTTCTTCAGTTCAGCAAGACTTAACCAGGTTTGCACGACGGTATCCGGGTTCAGGGAGAGGCTGTCTATCCCCTCTTCCATCAGCCATGCCGCAAAGTCCTCATGGTCAGAAGGACCCTGCCCGCAGATACCTACATATTTACCCTGTTTTTTGGCGGCACGAATTGCCATTGAGAGCAGCGCTTTCACCGCATCGTTACGTTCGTCGAACAATTCAGACACAACACCAGAGTCACGATCCAGACCAAGCGCAAGCTGCGTCATATCATTCGAACCGATAGAGAAGCCGTCGAAATATTCGAGGAACTGGTCGGCCAGCAGGGCGTTCGAGGGGATTTCGCACATCATGATTATCTTCAGGCCATTCTCGCCTCGCTTAAGTCCCTGACGCGCCAGCTCCTCCACCACCGCTTTTGCCTGCTCTACGGTACGCACAAAGGGCACCATAATCTCGACGTTAGTCAGGCCCATCTCGTTGCGCACGCGTTTCACCGCCTCACACTCCAGCGCAAAGCAGTCTCGGAAGCTTTCGGCCACGTAACGGCCTGCCCCGCGGAAGCCCAGCATCGGGTTCTCTTCCTCAGGCTCATAGCGCTCGCCACCTACCAGGTTGGCGTATTCGTTGGACTTAAAGTCAGACAACCGCACAATTACCCGTTTCGGGTAAAACGCCGCCCCCAGGGTTGAAATGCCCTCAGTCAGTCTGCCGACATAAAACTCCTTCGGCGAATCGTAGCCTTTCATCAGCTCCCGGATTTCATTCTGCAGTTTCGCGTCCTGAGCATCGAACTCCAGCAGCGCACGTGGGTGGACGCCGATCATCCTGTTGATAATGAACTCCAGGCGAGCCAGGCCCACTCCTTCGTTTGGCAGGCAGGCAAAATCAAATGCCCTGTCCGGGTTGCCGACGTTCATCATGATCTTCAGCGGTAGCGGTGGCATTTCATCAATACTTGAACTTTTTACGCTGAAATCCAGCATATCGGCATAGACGTAACCGGTATCGCCTTCAGCGCAAGAGACGGTGACGTTTTCACCCTCTTTGATGCGATCCGTTGCATCGCCACAGCCCACCACCGCCGGGATCCCCAGTTCACGGGCAATAATCGCCGCATGGCAGGTTCGACCGCCCCGGTTAGTCACAATCGCCGAGGCCTTTTTCATGATCGGTTCCCAGTCAGGGTCAGTCATGTCCGTCACCAGTACATCGCCGGGTTCAATCCGGTTCATTTCACTGATGTCATGGATAACCTTTACCGGCCCCGCGCCAATGCGATGGCCGATAGCACGCCCTTCGGCAATAATCTTGCCCTGGGCGTGTAACGTATAACGTTCCATGACCTTGCCGCGAGAGCGAACCGTTTCCGGACGAGCCTGGACAATAAACAGCTTGCCGGTATGACCATCCTTCGCCCATTCGATATCCATCGGACGCTGGTAATGTTTCTCAATTTCGACCGCCTGCTTCGCCAGCTCCTGGACTTCGCTGTCGGTCAAAGAGAAGCGGTCACGATCGGCCTGCTCCACATCCTCAATGCGAACCTGTTTACCGTGCTCCTGGGTTGGCGCATAGACCATACGGATTTTTTTAGACCCCATGGTGCGGCGCACAATGGCCGGGCGGTTGGCCGCAAGCGTCGGCTTGTGAACATAAAACTCATCCGGGTTAACGGCCCCCTGCACGACCATTTCACCTAAACCAAAGGCTGAGGTGATAAAGACCACCTGGTCAAAGCCGGACTCGGTATCAATAGAGAACATCACTCCCGCCGCGCCGATGTCTGAGCGGACCATACGCTGAACGCCGGCTGAGAGAGCCACACCACGATGATCGTACCCCTGATGTACCCGGTACGAGATGGCCCTGTCGTTAAACAGCGAGGCAAAAACATGTTTTACCGCTACCAGAACGGCGTCATAACCCTGCACGTTCAGGAAAGTTTCCTGCTGACCTGCAAAAGAGGCATCCGGCATATCTTCAGCGGTGGCGGAGGAGCGCACCGCGAAGGAGGCCATTTCATCATCAGCGGATAATGTGGCATAAGCCTTGTGAATAGCCTCTTCAAATTCTGGCTGGAACGGGGTATCAACAATCCACTGACGGATCTGCGTACCGGCTTGCGCCAGTGCGGTCACATCGTCGATGTCCGTTTTATCCAGCAGGTCATAGATGCGCTGATTCAGACCACTTTGCTCAAGAAACTGATTAAAAGCATCGGCAGTAGTAGCAAAGCCATTAGGTACGGAAACGCCCATACCTGAAAGATGGGTGATCATTTCACCAAGAGAGGCATTTTTGCCCCCCACTCTGTCAACATCATTCATGCCGAGTTGGTCATACCAAAGCACCAGTGGAGACGAGCCATTATTGGACATCGAAACAATCCTTTTGTGATATTGAATGGATAATTAACGCTCGGAGTACGAAGGCATCCTGACATAATTGCGCGGTTGAAAAAAACGGTGAATCGTTCAAGCAAATTTATTTTTTATCTTTTCGGACAGTTTAACGCCGATTCTCAGGCTACTGATTGTCATCGCGGCGATAAAACCATTCTCTTGTTAAGCCCTTAATAAAAATGAACTATCCTTTTCATTAAAAATAAAAATAGCGTTTCATTTTAAAAATAGAAAAAAGTCTCTACGCAGATACCGGACTTTAATTTATGCTTTTAGCTCATCCTCATGACAACCAGGTAGGGTAAAAATGGACAGTACGGTAGACAGGCACGTGTTTTATATTTCTGATGGAACCGCTATCACCGCCGAAGTATTAGGCCATGCCGTCATGTCGCAATTCCCGGTTGCTATAAACAGCATCACACTCCCGTTCGTGGAGAATGAAAGCCGCGCCAGAGCTGTCAAGGAACAGATAGATGCCATCTATCAGCAATCCGGTATCCGTCCACTGGTCTTTTATTCGATTGTTCTTCCCGAGATCCGCACCATTATTTTACAGAGCGAGGGTTTTTGTCAGGATATCGTTCAGGCACTGGTTGCGCCTTTGCAACAAGAATTAAAACTCGACCCGACCCCAATTGCGCACCGGACGCATGGGTTAAATCCAGGGAACCTCATTAAATACGATGCGCGTATTGCCGCCATTGATTATACCCTTGCGCATGACGACGGTATTTCGTTGCGCAACCTCGATCAGGCCCAGGTGATTTTGTTAGGTGTTTCGCGCTGTGGTAAAACACCCACCAGCCTTTATCTGGCGATGCAATTTGGTATTCGGGCAGCGAATTATCCCTTTATTGCCGATGACATGGATAATTTGGTGTTACCCCCTTCCCTGAAACCGCTTCAGCATAAATTATTTGGTCTGACCATTAATCCCGAACGTTTAGCCGCTATCCGCGAAGAGCGACGTGAGAACAGCCGTTATGCCTCTCTTCGCCAGTGCCGCATGGAGGTGACCGAGGTAGAAGCGCTTTATCGAAAAAATCAGATCCCCTGTCTGAACAGTACCAATTACTCCGTAGAGGAGATGGCCACCAAAATTCTCGACATTATGGGTCTCAGTCGCCGCATGTACTAACAGGCTAGTACATGAGTAATGTTTTTGTTATCATGCGCTACCTGAATGTGATGCCCCTCACAACCTGCTATTGAATTCAGCAGGGATTGGTTTAAGGTGTGGCATCGCCTCCGGCATTTGGCCGTATGAGCAAAAAATTTTGAGAATTTCGATGAACAGAACCGATGAACTCCGCACGGCGCGCATGGAAAGCCTGGTGACCCCGGCGGAACTGGCGCAACGTCACCCCGTTACCCTGGAGGTAGCGGAGCATGTCACGCAGTCACGACGCCGTATTGAAAAAATCCTTAATGGTGAAGACAAACGTTTACTGGTGGTAATAGGCCCCTGCTCCATCCACGATCCTGATGCCGCCATGGATTACGCACGCCGGCTCCAAACCGCGCGTGAAAACTATGGCGAGCATCTTGAAATCGTCATGCGTACCTATTTTGAAAAACCGCGCACGGTTGTGGGCTGGAAGGGGCTGATTTCCGATCCGGATCTCAACGGCAGTTATCGCGTGAATCATGGTATTGAACTCGCGCGCCGACTTTTGCTGGACGTGAATGAGTTGGGTGTGCCGACGGCAACGGAATTCCTGGATATGGTCACCGGGCAATTTATTGCCGATTTGATAAGCTGGGGCGCCATTGGCGCGCGCACCACGGAAAGCCAGATTCACCGTGAGATGGCCTCCGCCCTCTCCTGCCCGGTAGGCTTTAAGAACGGAACGGACGGCAATACCCGCATCGCAGTCGACGCCATTCGCGCCTCCCGTGCCAGCCATATGTTTTTATCGCCTGATAAATCAGGACAGATGACCATCTACCAGACCAGTGGCAACCCGTACGGCCACATCATTATGCGCGGGGGTAAACGTCCCAATTATTATGCTGAAGATATTGCCAGCGCGTGTGAAACGTTGCGAGAGTTCATGCTCCCTGAGCAACTGGTCATCGACTTTAGTCATGGCAACTGCCAGAAACAGCATCGTCGCCAGATGGAGGTGTGTGATGACATCTGTCAGCAGATCCGCGCGGGCTCCACGGCTATCGCGGGCGTGATGGTGGAGAGTTTTCTCCAGGAAGGGACACAAAAAATTCTCCCCGGTCAGCCTCTGACTTACGGTCAGTCTATCACTGACCCTTGCCTGAACTGGGAAGACAGCGAAACGCTGTTAGCACGGCTGGCCGCAGCTGTCGCTACCCGTTAGTCCCCTTTCCGCCTGCCAGCCGCCTGGCAGGCGTTTCGTACCTGTCGACTAACCTCATCATTTCTTTGAATAATACTTGCTGATACGCAGCGAATTTCTGATAATGATTATCAATTCAACTTGACTCTCATTGCAATGATTATGGTGAACAGGGAAAAAAATGCTGCTCAGGCTGAGCAACCTTCTGTCGGAACAAACCCCGCCAGCATTTTGCCAGAGGATCGTCGCATCACAAGCCAGGCGTTGCTCGGCGAGGAGGCACGCATCGTTATCATTCATCAGGGTCAGGAGTACCTGCTGCGCCAGACGCAGGCAGGTAAACTGATCCTTACGAAATGATGTTCAACTTGAACAACTCACCTCAAGTCGCTTGCCCCAGTCAGGGGGACGTTTGCTGTAATCATCGTCCCGCTCGCGGTAAGGTTCACGTAATATCGCATGCAGGCGATGCAGCTCGTCGGTATCACCCTGTTCGGCCTGCTCAATAGCGCGCTGCGCCAGCCAGTTGCGTAACACGACCGCCGGGTTAACGCTTTGCATCGCCTGTTGACGTTGCGCATCATCAATCTGTTCTTCCTGCAAACGCAGACGATAGCGGCCATACCAGTTGTCAAAAGCCTCGCGATCGATAAACTCATCCCGCAGCGGCGAACGGAGCTCCTGCTGGTTAACGTGGCTTAACAGACGGAAGGTACGCGTGTAATCGCTTCCTTCGCGGGCCATCAGCGCAAAGAGTTCGCTTAACAGGTCATTGTCAGCTTTCTGCCGGGTAAAGAAACCGAGTTTCTCGCGCATTAACCTTCCGTATTCGGTTAACAGCACCTGCTGGTAGCCATCCAGCGCCGTATTAAGCGCATCGACACTGATAAAAGGCGAAAGCGTCTGCGCGAGACGCTGCAAGTTCCAGAGGGCTATCGTCGGTTGATTTTCAAAGCTATAGCGCCCCTGATAATCGGAATGGTTACAAATAAAGTCAGGCTTATAGTCATCAAGGAAGCCAAAGGGGCCATAATCCATTGTCAGACCGAGAATCGACATGTTGTCGGTATTCATTACCCCGTGGGCAAAACCGACGGCCTGCCAGTGGGCAATAAGCTGTGCGGTACGTTTGATGACGTCGTTAAACCAGAGCACATACCGGTCAGCCTCGTCCTGTAAATGTGACCAGTGATGACGGATAACAAAATCCGCAAGCTTACGGACCTGTTGCGGTTCACGCCGATAATAGAAATGCTCGAAATGACCGAAGCGAACGTGGCTTGGGGCAATACGCATCATCATCGCGCCAGCCTCGGTACGCTCTCGCTGTACCGGGGTGTCACTGGTTACCACAGACAACGCTCTGGTGGTCGGGATCCCCAGCGCATGCATCGCTTCAGAGGCCAGACTTTCACGCAGCGTCGAACGCAGAACGGCGCGGCCATCGCCCATGCGCGAATAGGGCGTAAGCCCGGCTCCCTTCAGATGCCAGTCCAGGGTTGTGCCGTCCGCAAGCTGTTGCTCACCCAGCAGAATGCCGCGCCCGTCACCCAACTGACCGGCCCAGACGCCAAACTGGTGTCCGCTATAGACCTGAGCAAGGGGGGACATCCCGGGCAGTAGCACCTCTCCACCCCAGACGCCCGCTCCGCGGGTGGGTTCAAACAGCGACGGCGCGAGGCCCATTGCTTGCGCCAGGGGGGCGTTATGCCAGATTAACCGGGCATTGTGCAGTGGCGTGGGTGAAAGCGCGGTATAAAATTCTGGCAGTTCATCGTGCCAGCGGGAAATAAAAGACAGGGTCATGGTTCCTCCTGTCTTTTATTGTAGTATGTTTAATGAATGTTAAACAGCGGTTACTTTTTTACACATGCACCAGCGTAGTAATCATCGGCACGGATACCGCAGGCCACAGATTCCCCTGCATCGCACCAAACTGATAGGGTGCGACCCGCTTCAGGGTTTTCTCATCATCAATACCTGCAATCATGACGGTGCGGCAGTACGGCGCAATTTGCGAGACAATAGCGCGCATAAACGGCTCAAAAGAACGGGAGGTGAGCCGTTGATGAACAAAATTTTTATCCAGCATGACCCGCTTAAAAAGACCATCAAAAATGGCTTTTGAGGTGATATTCCCCGCACCATAATTCGTCAGCACCACCGGATAACGTTCACAGAGCTGTGCAAGTTCCGGATTGTCACGCCCGTGGTTTAAACCGGGAAAACTTTCATTGATGCACAGTTCAAGAAAAGGAAGCCTTGCAATGGTTGCGGCGAGGTCTTCATCACTGATAAGCGCGGTCACGATTTCAGGCGAGAGGGTTATCCATGCGGTTAATTGATGCTGGATAAAGAACAGTTTGCAGGATTCAGCCAGCGCCAGCTGCTCTTTGAATAATGTCAGTGCATCCGCGGCACTCAGACGCGGTAAAATGAGTTCTGCAGGTGCCCGGACGTTGCTCGACACCCCAACAAAATTGACAATTATCTCAAGCCCCACCAGCATGCCAAAGCCGCTACGGGCAGGCAGAAAGGAGAGTTCTGAGCAATATGTGTCATCTAACGATACGATCATTGCGCCAGCCCTGCATTGTGAGTGATATCCGGCATTGAAAACCTAATGCGAATACACTCAACGTAGTTAATTTCAATAAGCCAGGCTTCATGATTTTCCATCATTCTCTTCACACTTCCCTACGACTTTCGTCAGCTTATCCTGACTATATTGTTCCTGCCATCGCCATTCGTCTGAGAACGAGCCACTTTTCGCTAACCGATAGTTAAATAAGAAATCATGGAGGAATGATGGATTTTACACGCAACGGCAACCTGAATTTGCGTTTAGTCAGGGTTGCTAAGGCGGGCGAGGCACCCGCCTTAGCAACCCTGCCAGGAAGGAGTTATATGCGACGTGCCTGCCAGAAATTTTTACGCCAGTAAACGTTGTTCAGCGATGACCGTATTACGCCCTGGCTTGTTGAGGCGTGAATAAAGGCATTATCGGTATCGTAGATGCCCACATGCAGGCCGTTTTCGCCCGAGCCCGTTTTGAAGAACACTAAATCCCCGGGTAATAAGTCGTCTTTATCTATACGCGTCCCCACATCCGCCTGCGAACGAGTATCCCGTGGCAATACCAGATCGAATTTATCACGGAAAGTCATCATCACGAACCCGGAACAGTCCACCCCGTTACGACTCATCCCCCCATAACGGTAAGGCGTTCCGCGCCAGTCACGAAGCTGATCGTTTAACCCTGCGATAACCGTAATAGCGTCTGAAAGCCGTGCGTTAGGTGGCGGGGCGCGATGGCTGCTACAGCCAGCAAGAATTAACGTCGCCACCAGAACAAACCAGATGCGCATTCTGGGAAACCTCTTTTATTGTTATGCGGGAATAATTTAGCGCGTGAATCAACGATCCTGCAAGTCCGGATGAGCTTATACCTCCGGGATGAGCATTCTGTGCCCCGCCATGTCGAGCCGACGAAACGGAATGCCATATGCGCGGGACAGATTTTGCGGTGTCATTACGCTGTCCCTCTCCCCTGCCGCTAGTAAGGTTCCCGCGCAGAGAAGCCAGGTCTGGTGAGCCTGTCGCAACGTGTGGTTAAGATCATGGCTGCTCATAATGACCGTTATCCCGTCGTGAGTCAGCTCACGTAAGAGATGATCCAGTGCCGCCTGTTGCGCAACGTCAAGACTGTTCATTGGCTCATCCAGCAGCAGTAGTTGACCGTCAGGATTGGCGGCCGGGTGGATTTGCAGTATGACCGCAGCCAGACGAACCCGCTGCCACTCCCCGCCGGAAAGTTGATTTACCGTCCGTCCGAGTTTGTCCTCAAGACCCAGCCTACAGGCAATGCGGGTGCTCAGTTCGCCCTGGGCATTGCCGTGCTGGTGCAAAGAAAGATAGTGCCAGACAGGCATGGCGAACGGCGGTATCTGCTGTTGCGCCAGATAGGCGCGCTGACGTGCAAGCTGGGGGGCATCAAAGGTTTTGATATCTGTGCCGTTAAAAAAGATCTCCCCCTTACCCACGGTGATCCCGGCCATCCGTGCCAGCAAGGTGCTCTTTCCTGCGCCGTTAGGGCCGACAAGGTGCAACATTTCCCCTGTAGAGACCGAGGCCGTTACCGGCCCCAGCCTGCCTGCATCCTCAACGTTGTGAAGTTGCAGTATTGCCATTATTTAGCCAGTGCCAGTTTGATTGCTTCCATCAGAATAGGATCTTCCGGCGTCATATCCGGTGAGAAACGCTGCACCACCTGACCATCACGCCCGATGAGGAATTTTTCGAAATTCCACAAAATATCATCCGGATAGAGCGGCGCACGGCCTTTGCTCGCCATACGTTCATAAAATCCGCTCTCTTCAGGTGCGACGGCTTTCGGTGCCGCGGCAATCAGTTTGCTGTAGAGCGGGTGACGGTTTTCACCGTTAACATCAATTTTGGCCGACAAGGGGAAGGTCACGCCATAAGTCGTGCTGCAGAAGGTTTTAATCTCCTCTTCGCTGCCAGGTTCCTGGCCAAGGAACTGATTGCACGGGAAGCCCAGCACGCTAAAGCCATCTTTTTCCCACGCCTTGTGGATATTTTCCAGTTGCTCATATTGCGGTGTCAGCCCGCATTTTGAGGCGACATTGACGATAAGCAGCACTTTACCGCGATACTGTTCCAGCGAAATGTTTTCGCCATCAATCGTTGTGATCTCTGTGTTCAGAATATCCTGGTGCATAGCATCCTCTCAGTTAAAAGACAGGTTTCGGATCTTATCGCCCGACCCTGGACATTAATAATAGCCAGATAAAAACAGGTGCGCCCAGCGTTGCCGTCACGACGCCAACGGGTAATTCTGCGGCGCTGAGCGCCAGGCGGGCCACAATATCCGCAAAGAGCAGGGCTATCCCCCCCGCCAGTGCGCCCGCAGGCAACAGCACCCGGTGATCCGTCAGGCCACAGAGTCGCAGAATATGGGGAATCACCAAACCAATAAAACCGATGGAACCAGCAAGCGCAACGCTCACGCCGACCAGCCAGCCGGTCGCCACAACCAGTAAATTACGCCACAGCCATACTGGCAAACCCAGCTGTCGGGCCGATGTTTCACCCAGTGCCAGCATATTTAATGGTCGGGACTGAAAACAGACCCACATCATGACGGGCAGCAAAGCCAGCATCAACCAGCTTTGTCGCCAGTCAACGCCGCCAAATCCTCCCATCATCCAGTACATCAACTGGCGCAGATCAAAGGATGTTGAAAAGTAAATAGCCCAGGTCATTAGTGCACTGCAGATGATGCCTAACGCCACTCCCGCCAGTAGCAAGCGACTGGTAGAGAGCTGACGCCTGGCAAACCGGAGCAAAATGAGGGTCACAATCAGCGCACCGGCGATGGCGCACATTCCCAACGACCAGTCCGGAAGTATTCCGTTTCCGAGTAACACTGCGGCGATTAACCCTACGCCAGCGCCATTAGAGACACCGAGTAGCCCCGGCTCGGCGAGGGGGTTATCGAATAAAGCCTGCATGATGGCACCTGAGAGTGCCAGCGCCGCGCCCACCAGCATGACGGCGAGCGTTCGTGGTAAGCGTATTTGTCCGACAAACAGGCGACCATTGGCGTTGAGCCACTCTCCGGGCGCTATCCACTGGTCGCCGGCGCACAGACTTATCATCATGGTCAGCAGCAGTAGCAGCGCAAGGGCTGCCAGCCATCGTCCATTGCGCTGTCGCTGGCGTTGAGCGTAGTTCTGCATGGTTTGTCGTCAGCCAATCGTGAAGGTCATTGATTTTAAAGATAATAGAATAAGCAGGAAAGAAAAAAGGCCGCATAGCGGCCTTTTTAGTTAGATCAGATTACTCTTCTTTAGGCGAAGCGTTTTCGACACGGCTTTTTAACTTCTGGCCGGGTCTGAAGGTCACCACACGCCGCGCTGTAATGGGAATATCCTCGCCCGTTTTCGGGTTACGACCCGGGCGTTGATTCTTATCACGCAGATCGAAGTTACCAAAACCGGAGAGTTTTACCTGCTCACCGTTTTCAAGAGCGCGACGGATCTCTTCGAAAAACAGCTCTACCAGTTCTTTGGCATCCCGCTTGCTAAGCCCTAGCTTATCAAACAGATATTCTGACATTTCAGCTTTTGTAAGCGCCATAGGTTCAATCCCTCAATGATGCCTGGAATCGCTCTTTTAATGCCTCTACACATCTGGCAACGGTAGCGGCAATCTCCTCTTCTTCGAGTGTACGGCTGGTATCCTGAAGGATCAGGCTGATGGCAAGGCTCTTATACCCTTCCGCAACACCCTTACCGCGGTACACGTCAAATAAGTTTACGCCAACTACCTGATTTACGCCAACTTTCTTACATTCATTCAAAATATCCGCCGCAGGAACATTTTCAGCCACTACAACGGCAATATCACGGCGGTTAGCCGGGAAGCGTGAAATGTCCTGAGCCTGAGGAATCACGCGGTCTGCGACCTTGTTCCATAACAGTTCAAACACTAGCGTGCGACCATTGAGATCCAGTTTACGTTCAAGCTCCGGATGCACCACGCCGATGAAACCAACGTATTCATCTTTCAGATAAATCTCGGCGGATTGGCCAGGATGAAGCGCAGGGTTCCCGGCTTTGCGGAATTCAATGGCTGAGAGCTTACCGGTCAGATCGAGTAAGGACTCCAGGTCACCTTTCAGATCAAAGAAATCAACGCTACCTTTCGCCAGATCCCAGTGTTCTTCGTAGCGGTTGCCGCAAATCGCGCCAGCCAGCATCACGTCCTGACGAATACCCAGCGGAGCCTGGGTGTCCGGTACGAAGCGCAGACCGGTTTCAAAAATGCGTACCCGGCTCTGTTGACGATTCTGGTTGTAGACAACAGTGCCCAGCAGTCCGGTCAATAAAGAGAGACGCATTGCAGACATTTCACTGGAAATCGGGCTTGGCAGGATCAGTGCTTCTTCACCCGGGTGGATCCACTGCTGAACTTTCGGATCCACGAAGCTGTAGGTGATCACTTCCTGGTAACCCTTATCGTTGAGCAGCGTTTTAACGCGCTTGAGCGACAGGTCCGCTTCACGGTGAGAGCCCATTACCAGACCCGCCTGAACCGGCGCATCCGGAATGTTGTTGTAGCCGTACAGACGGGCAACTTCTTCCACCAGGTCTTCTTCGATTTCCATATCAAAACGCCAGCCAGGGGCGACAGCCAGCCACTCATCCTGGCCTTCGGTAACCTCGCAGCCCAGACGCGTGAGAATGTCGCTCACCAGGTCATCGGCAATATGATGGCCAATCAGACGATCCAGTTTGCTGCGGCGCAGGCGAATGGTCGCACGTTCTGGCAGCGTAGCTTCGTTGGTGACATCGATAATCGGACCCGGCTCACCGCCACAGATATCCATCAGCAGACGGGTTGCGCGCTCCATTGCTTTATACTGCAGCTGCGGATCCACACCACGCTCGTAACGATGAGAGGCGTCCGTGTGAAGGCCGTGGCGACGCGCACGGCCAGTAATGGAGAGCGGGCTGAAGAATGCGCACTCAAGCAGCACGTTCTCGGTTTCATCGTTGACGCCTGAATGCTCGCCACCGAAAATACCGCCCATTGCCAGCGCTTTGTTATGATCGGCAATCACCAGCGTATCGGATTTCAGTTTCGCTTGTGTGCCGTCCAGCAGCACCAGCGTTTCGCCCTCCTGCGCCATACGAACGACAATGCCGCCTTCAATGCGATCTTTATCGAAGGCATGCATCGGCTGACCCAGTTCAAGCAACACGAAATTGGTCACGTCAACCACGGCATCGATGGAACGGATGCCGCAACGACGCAGCTTCTCTTTCATCCACAGCGGGGTCGGTGCTTTGACATTGATACCTTTTACCACGCGGCCTAAATAGCGCGGGCAGGCTTCAGTGGCCTCAACGCGGATCGGGAAAGTCTCCGTGAGCGTTGCGGGTACCGGGGTGATTTCAGGCGCAACCAGCGGCAACTTGTTCAGGGCGGCCACATCCCGGGCAATCCCGATAATACCCAGGCAATCTGCGCGGTTTGGCGTCACACTGATTTCAATCGTGTTGTCGTCAAGCTTCAGGTATTCACGAATATCGGTGCCAATGGGCGCATCAGCAGGCAGTTCAATAATCCCGCTGTGATCGTCGGAAATACCCAGCTCCGAGAACGAACAAAGCATCCCTTCTGAGGGCTCGCCACGCAGTTTCGCCGCTTTGATTTTGAAATCACCCGGCAGCACGGCACCGATGGTCGCGACGGCCACTTTCAGACCCTGACGGCAGTTTGGCGCGCCACACACGATATCCAGCAGACGTTCTCCGCCCACATTGACTTTCGTCACGCGCAGTTTGTCAGCATTAGGGTGCTGACCACATTCAACCACTTCCCCCACGACCACGCCATTAAAGGCACCAGCAACAGGTTCAACGCCATCGACTTCGAGGCCAGCCATGGTGATCTGATCCGAAAGCGCTTCGCTATCGACAGCCGGGTTTACCCACTCGCGTAACCACAGTTCACTAAATTTCATTATTCTGTCCTGCCCTTATTTAAACTGTTTGAGGAAACGCAAATCGTTTTCGAAGAAGGCGCGTAAATCGGTTACGCCGTAACGCAACATGGTCAGGCGTTCCATCCCCATGCCGAACGCAAAACCGGAGTAAACTTCTGGATCGATGCCGACGTTGCGCAACACGTTGGGGTGCACCATACCGCAGCCCAGGACTTCAAGCCATTTGCCGTTTTTGCCCATTACGTCGACTTCAGCAGAAGGTTCCGTGAACGGGAAGTAGGAGGGACGGAAGCGAATCTGCAGATCTTCTTCAAAGAAGTTGCTCAAAAAATCGTGCAGCGTGCCCTTCAGGTTGGTAAAGCTGATGTTGGTATCAACAATCAGGCCTTCCATCTGGTGGAACATCGGCGTGTGCGTCTGATCGTAATCGTTACGATAAACGCGACCCGGCGCGATAATGCGAATCGGCGGCTGTTTGTCTTTCATGGTACGGATTTGCACACCGGACGTCTGCGTACGCAGCAGGCGGGTCGCATCAAACCAGAAAGTGTCATGATCGGCACGCGCAGGATGGTGACCGGGAATATTCAGCGCATCGAAGTTATGGTAGTCATCTTCGATTTCCGGGCCTGTCGCCACGGTAAAGCCAAGCTCACCAAAGAAGTGTTCAATACGGTCAATAGTGCGGGTTACCGGGTGTAAACCGCCATTTTCAATACGACGGCCCGGCAGGGAAACGTCAATAGTTTCTGCAGCCAGACGGGCATTCAGCGCGGCGTTTTCTAAATCGTATTTGCGCGCATTTAATGCCTGTTGAACCTGCTCTTTCGCGTCATTAATCACCGCTCCGGCAGCCGGGCGCTCTTCTGGCGGCAGCTCACGCAGGGTGGTCATCTGAAGGGTCAAATGCCCTTTCTTACCCAGATATTCAACGCGTACGTTATCTAACGTGGCGACATCTGAGGCATCATTAATGGCTGCCCGTGCACTGGCAACCAGCTCTGCGAGATGTGACATAATTTTCCTCGTTATGTCCTTGTTATTGGACTTTTTACTTAAAATTCGGACACAAAAAAAGCCTCCTGTTGGAGGCTTTTGGCGTTAATTTTCCGTTTCTTCTCTCACGCTCTCGCCTCCTGGATTCAGGTGCTAAAGTAAAAAAAGAAGCGGAAAATAGCAGCATTCATGCTTGCGTTACCTTGTCTGATAAAGACCGGGAAACCTTATTGAAAAGGCACACCGAATAAATGTCAATGTAATGATAGTGTGGAACGAAAAAGAGGGAGACAAGCTCCCTCTTTTAACTGGCTTATGCCAGTGCTGCTTTCGCTTTTTCGACCAGAGCGGTGAACGCTACTTTGTCGAATACGGCGATGTCAGCCAGAATCTTACGGTCGATTTCAACAGAGGCTTTTTTCAGGCCGTTGATGAATTTGCTGTAAGAAATACCGTTCTGACGTGCTGCTGCGTTGATACGCGCAATCCACAGTTGACGGAACTGACGTTTACGTTGACGACGGTCACGGTAAGCGTACTGACCTGCTTTGATAACAGCCTGGAAGGCAACGCGGTATACGCGAGAACGCGCACCGTAGTAGCCTTTAGCTTGTTTCAAAATTTTCTTGTGACGTGCACGGGCAACTACACCACGTTTTACGCGAGCCATATGTGCTCTCCTGTATCTATTCTAATTAAAAAGTTAAAAGGTTAAACGACTTATGCGTACGGCAGGCACGCGATTACCAGGCCCAGATCGCCTTTGGAAACCATGGCTTTCGGACGCAGGTGACGTTTACGCTTGGTAGCTTTTTTGGTCAGAATGTGACGCAGGTTAGCGTGCTTGTGCTTAAAACCACCTTTACCGGTTTTTTTGAAGCGCTTAGCAGCACCGCGTACGGTCTTAATTTTTGGCATTTTAATAACTTCCACTTCGCATTGTTAATAAACGAAACAAAGGCGAGCAAATCCTGCGAAGCTATCGCTTCACAGGAATCGCTACTTGAAGGCCTTACTGTTTCTTCTTAGGAGCGAGCACCATGATCATCTGGCGGCCTTCGATCTTCGATGGGAAGGATTCGACCACTGCCAGTTCACTCAGATCGTCACGGACGCGATTAAGCACTTCCATACCGATCTGCTGGTGAGCCATCTCACGACCGCGGAAACGCAGCGTGATCTTAGCTTTATCACCCTCTTCCAGAAAGCGTACCAGGCTGCGGAGTTTTACCTGGTAGTCGCCATCGTCGGTGCCAGGTCGGAATTTGATTTCCTTGACCTGAATAACTTTTTGTTTTTTCTTCTGTTCCTTAGAAGACTTACTCTTTTCATAAAGGAACTTGCCGTAGTCCATGATACGACAAACTGGCGGTTCGGCGTTAGGGCTGATCTCAACTAAATCTACTCCGGCTTCTTCAGCCTTTTCGATAGCTTCTCTCAGACTCACAATACCCAGCTGCTCGCCTTCCAGACCCGTTAAGCGAACTTCCTGGGCGCGAATCTCGCCATTGATACGATTCGGACGTGCCGTTTGAACTCGTTTTCCGCCTTTAATACCTTATTCCTCCAGTTGTTGAAGACTGCGGCTGCGAATCTCTTGTTGCAGCTTCTCAATCACTTCACTTACGTCCAGGCTGCCCAGGTCTTTACCGCGGCGGGTGCGAACGGCCACTTTGCCTGCTTCCACCTCTTTATCACCACAGACCAACATATAAGGGACACGACGTAAAGTGTGCTCGCGGATTTTAAAGCCAATCTTCTCGTTTCTCAAGTCCGCTTTTACACGAATACCTGCATTTTGCAATTTTCGTGTCAATTCGTTGACATATTCGGCTTGAGAATCAGTGATATTCATCACTACAACCTGAACTGGTGCAAGCCAGGTTGGGAAGAAGCCAGCAAATTCTTCAGTCAGGATGCCAATAAAGCGCTCCAGCGACCCCAGAATTGCTCGGTGGATCATCACCGGTACCTGGCGCTCGTTACTTTCACCTACGTAGGAGGCATTCAAGCGCTGTGGTAAAGAGAAGTCCAGCTGTACCGTTCCGCACTGCCAAGCTCTATCGAGACAGTCATATAACGTAAATTCAATTTTCGGACCGTAGAATGCGCCTTCACCCAGTTGATACTCAAACGGGATATTGTTTTCTTCCAGCGCAACTGCCAGATCCGCCTCAGCACGATCCCACATTTCGTCACTGCCAATACGTTTTTCAGGACGAGTGGATAATTTGACGACGATCTTCTCGAAGCCAAAGGTGCTATACATATCATAGACCAGTCGGATACAAGCGTTCACTTCATCACGTACCTGTTCTTCGGTACAGAAGATGTGTGCATCATCCTGGGTAAAGCCGCGAACGCGCATCAGACCGTGCAGCGCACCTGACGGCTCATTACGGTGGCAACTGCCAAATTCCGCCATGCGCAGCGGCAGATCACGGTAAGATTTCAGCCCCTGGTTGAAGATCTGTACGTGTCCCGGGCAGTTCATCGGCTTAATGCAGTATTCGCGATTTTCAGACGATGTAGTAAACATCGCATCTTTATAATTGTCCCAGTGGCCGGTTTTTTCCCACAGCACACGGTCCATCATAAAGGGGCCTTTCACTTCCTGATACTGATACTCTTTCAGTTTAGACCGTACGAACGTTTCCAGTTCACGGAAGATAGTCCAGCCATCGTTGTGCCAGAACACCATTCCCGGCGCCTCTTCCTGCATATGATACAGGTCGAGTTGTTTGCCAATTTTACGGTGGTCGCGTTTCGCCGCCTCTTCAAGGCGCAGCAGATAGGCATTAAGTGCTTTTTTGTCAGCCCATGCAGTACCGTATATACGCTGCAGCATTTTATTATTGCTGTCGCCACGCCAGTAAGCACCGGCTATTTTCATCAGTTTGAAGTGGTGACAGAAACGCATATTCGGCACGTGCGGGCCACGGCACATATCGATATATTCTTCATGATGATACAAGCCGGGCTTGTCATCATGAGCAATATTTTCATCAAGAATGGAAACCTTGTAGCTCTCACCACGCTTAGCAAAGGCTTCACGCGCCTCGTGCCAGCTTACTTTCTTCTTGATGACATCATAATTTTTCTCGGCGAGCTCATGCATACGTTTTTCGAGCGCGTCGATATCTTCCTGGGTCAGGGTATGGTCAAGGTCAACGTCATAGTAGAAGCCATTGTCGATGACCGGCCCGATCGCCATTTTGGTATTGGGCCATAGCTGTTTAATTGCATGCCCTAACAGGTGCGCACAGGAGTGACGAATGATTTCAAGACCATCTTCGTCTTTGGCGGTGATGAGCGACAAGGTCGCGTCCTGTTCAATCAGATCAGAGGCATCAACCAGTTCGCCGTTAACGCGACCCGCGATTGTGGCTTTAGCAAGCCCCGGACCAATGTCGAGCGCAACATCCATTGGGCTAACAGCATGATCGAAATGGCGTTGACTGCCATCAGGAAGAGTAATTACTGGCATTTCATATCCTTATTTCGCAGTGGTGACCCGCACGTAAGATCACATACGAAGTAAATATTTAGGTGTTTACATTCAATTACGCCGCCATCTAACCAACAATTGTTAAATTGGCGCGTAATGGTTTACGCAAATGTCTGCCCCGAGAGCGATTTTTACATTTGGTTCGGGGATGGTAACACTATTAAAAGCGGGAGTGCACCACTCAGCGCAAGATTGATTCATTTCGGATTTCATAAACCGGCGGATTTGCGCTCATGCATCATAACCCAGCGCTTTAATGACCTCCGACATGGCCTGACGCGTGAGCGCGGTACGCTGAACCTTCTGGTTGGCCAGCATCGTTCTTACCATTCCGGCGATCACGATGTGTTTGGGCTCCTGACCTAAATCACGCATCTCAAGCACAATTTTGCCCACCACCCGGCACATTTCTTCATATAACTCGGCGTCTTTGGATTTACCCATTCATCTCTTCCTGTAGGACCATCGCTAATTCAGGGGGATTGTTGGCTTCTCACGCCGCGTTCATAATGAAAATGAGCGAAAGCACCGCTAATTACTATAAGGACATCACCATGCCATTTACACAAAAAGAACGCGAGGCGCTACTTGAATGCAAAGGCGTAGGGCCAAAAGTCATCGAAAGACTCGAACAAATGGGGTTTAGCTCACTGGATCAGTTAGGGCAGGCAGGGGTGGAGGAGATTCTGACTCAGGGCGCGGCGCTGGTAGGTTCAACATGCTGGAAAAACAGTCCGCAGGCAAAGGCGGCGATTCAAAATGCTGTTGCGCTCGCCCGAACGGGGTCATCGTAAGGGTCCGGCACAATTAAGGGCCGGCAAACCGGCCCTGTGCGATTACATTTTATAGCCAAGCGTAACCGTTGTTCTGCGATCGGTGTGCTCTGGCGCGGAAGCAGGCGGCTCAGAGTTCCAGGTCAGGTTATAAGCAACCTTAAGCCCGAAATGATCATTGATGGCCACGTTAAGTGCCGTCTCGGAGTTCACGGTGGTGTCATCAGAACCAAACACAGACACACCCTGGGTGAATTTGGTGGTATCGGTCATTTGCCACATGTAAGTTCCTGACGCATAACCCAGTCCCTGCGTATCCGTATCACCATCCGTGTATTCGTCGTAACGAACACCCGGACCGAATTCAAAACGGAAACTGTGCACCGGCCCGTTAAGGAACTGACGACCATAACCGGCCGTGAAAATATCACGCTGATGGTAGCCGTTGTATCTGTCTGTCAACCAGCTTGCCTGACCGAAAATATAGTCATAATCCGTCAGGTTATAACGGCTACGGCCACCCGCAGAGTATTTCTCTGACGAACGCTCATCATTGGCGGAAGTATTACTCGCCGTCCCCCACAATGACCACGCGGTCGAGGAGCCGTACCAGGTCAACGTAGAGTCGGCTGTTAAAGAAGAACTCGTGGTGTTTCCGGACTGGGCCATATAGCCCCCGTTCAAAATGCCTTCAAACGGTTTTTTAGCGGTAGATGGGTCATCCATGACAGTAAATACGGTGTCATCAGCGGCAGCATTCATTGACGCAAGCACGCCCCCCGCGAGAAGAACCAGCGCGGGTACTGTCTTTAAAAGCTTCATTAGGTGTCTCTAAAAATACATATACAAGGTTAGGCGCTGTTTCGCGCGCGCCAATGTTAATACTATCCTGCGATAAAAACGATGAAATTTAACCGCCTCCCGGTGCTTTATTTCCCCTGTACACGGCTGTCGGTCCTCCTTTGAGAATGAAGTCGGAATGTTCATGATTTTGCGCATTTTGCCTTCTGCCCACAGAGTGCCAGACTTAAGAAACCTACTGCATAAGGAGATAAAAATGGTCAATGTTTACACTCTGACGCTTGCCCCGTCACTCGACAGCGCCACCCTGACCCCGCAGATTTACCCGGAGGGTAAGTTACGCTGCACGGCCCCCGTCTTTGAACCTGGTGGAGGCGGCATAAATGTTGCCCGCGCCATTGCTCATCTCGGCGGAAAAGCCACGGCTATTTTTCCGGCCGGTGGTGCAACAGGAGAGCATCTTCAGTCCCTGCTGGCAGATGAAAACGTCCCCACCCATTGCATAGCAACCCGTGACTGGACCCGGCAAAACCTGCATGTTCATGTCGAAGCCAGCGGCGAGCAGTACAGGTTTGTGATGCCTGGTGCTGCGTTAAGCGACGATGAGTTCCGCCAGCTTGAAGCGCACATTCTGGCTATCGAAAAGGGAGCGTTACTGGTGATTAGTGGCAGTCTTCCCCCGGGTGTGGAGGTTGGAAAATTGACGCAACTCATCACTGCCGCGCAGGACGCAGGCATCCGATGCGTCGTTGACAGTTCCGGCGATGCCCTGACGGCGGCCCTCGAGATAGGAGGCATTGAGCTGGTGAAGCCTAACCAGAAAGAGCTGAGTGCCCTTGTGGGTCGTGAGCTGACGCAACCGGACGATGTACGTCAAGCTGCGCAGGAGATTGTCCGTAGCGGCAAAGCGATGCGGGTTGTGGTTTCTCTGGGGCCTCAGGGTGCGCTTGGTGTTGACGCCGATCACTGCGTGCAGGTCGTGCCTCCGCCGATGAAAAGCCAAAGTACCGTGGGCGCAGGTGACAGCATGGTGGGAGCCATGACCTTAAAACTGGCCCAGGGTGCCAGTCTACAGGAGATGGTCCGCTATGGCGTTGCAGCCGGGAGCGCAGCAACCATCAACAAAGGTACCCGCCTTTGTGCTCATGATGACACCCAAAAAATTTACGATTACCTCTCACGTAGTTAATCTTTACCCTTCGCCTGCCGGGCGAAGGGGTCTGTCTCCTGGCGCGAAAGTCGACAAATCCCCCTCGCCGACTATGCTGAAAACACTCACGATAACAACGAGGTGAATTATGAGCAGCGGTGATATTTCGCGCTATGTCGTCACAGTTTCTTTTCATGAACAGAGTCTGACGGAAATTAACGAGCTGAATAACCAGTTTACCCGGGCAGGTTTTCTACTGACATTAACCGATGACGAGGGAAAGGTGCACGATCTCGGAACCAACACCTTTGGCCTTATCAGCCCGCTGAGCGAGCAGGAGGTGCAGGAACTGGCGAGCGGGCTGGCAGACAGCGCCGTTAATGAAACGCCTGAGATACATGTCACCACCTGGGAATCCTGGCACAAAGAGCTTCAATAATAAGTGCCCGATCACACCTCTCCTGCACAGGTGTGCGTGAGTTCGAATTTTTTTATCGCTGTAGTGCGCTAACCTAATGATCTGGCTGATAACATGGGAGACAAATCATGTGGCAAGCAATTAGTCGTTTGTTAAGCGAACAACTCGGTGAAGGCGTCATCGAACAGCGTGACGAGTTGCCAGGTGGAGAGATCCACGCTGCATGGCATTTGCGTTATGCCGGGCGAGAACTCTTCGTCAAATGCGATGACCGTGAGCTGTTGCCGATTTTCACCGCAGAAGCCGATCAGCTGGAACTGCTGTCCCGTAGCCATACCGTGCGGGTGCCTGAAGTCTGGGCCGTTGGTGCCGATCGCGACTACAGTTTTTTAGTTATGGAGTATCTTCCTCCTCGCCCCCTTGATGCCCACAATGCGTTCTTGCTCGGGCAGCAGCTTGCGCGTCTGCACGCATGGAGCGATCAGCCTCAGTTCGGACTCGATTTTGATAACGACCTCTCTACCACGCCCCAGCCCAATACCTGGCAACGCCGCTGGTCAACCTTTTTTGCTGAACAGCGTATAGGCTGGCAGCTGGAGCTGGCGGCCGAAAAAGGGCTGGCGTTTGGTAACATCGATGCCATTGTTGAACATGTGCAGCAGCGGCTCTCGGCACACCAGCCTCAGCCCTCTCTTCTGCATGGGGATTTATGGTCATCAAATTGCGCCCTTGGCCCGGACGGTCCTTATATTTACGATCCCGCCTGCTACTGGGGTGACAGGGAGTGCGACCTGGCCATGCTGCCGTTACACAGCGATCAGCCTCCACAGCTGTATGATGGTTACCAGTCCGTCAGTCCTTTACCGGGTGATTTTCCTGACCGCCAGCCCATTTACCAGCTCTACACACTGTTCAACCGGGCAATTTTGTTTGGCGGGCAACACCTCGTTACGGCGCAGCAGGCGCTGGAACGCGTGCTGGCATCCTGAGCAAAAAGGCCACCTGAACGGTGGCCTTCTTTTTACAAAAATCCGAGTAACGAAAAGAAGAAATAGCCGGCCACGATAATAATGACTGGCAGCACATAGAGCGGGAAAATTTGCAGGAAAATCGTGTGGTGTGGCACCACAATGCGCTCCTCTATCCGGGCACGAGACAACCCCTGCTCGCCCTTCGCTTTCTCCAGGATCATCTGATCTTCGACATTTTCACGCAGAAAACGCGTCTGACGACTCATTCTGGCGCCCGAGGCCTGCAATGCAAGGCCAACGAAAATCAGCGCAAAGATGACCCAGAACGTAATATTCATTTGCTGGTGAAAATCGGGTGTTGGCGAGTTGAACCAGAAAAGATTAAGAAAGGGCGTATTAAAACGCACCATTTCAATGATTACATGAGCAAAATCCAGCATGACGGCATTAATACCCGCCTGCTTCTCGCTATGTTCGTACATAAATTTCAGTACGGAAATGATGGTCGATATGACCGATGGGATAAAAATAACCCACCCCAGAACGCGTTTGAGCACTGCTATGCGTCCAGCTTGCTGATACGTCATGGATTCCCCTTTTCAGACGTTCTGTTTGCGCCTAAGTCTACCTGCTCAGATTCATTTTCGCCTGTTCTTTAAAGACGGTATGATGGCATCTTAACCATTGTGAACATTTACCCCCCGATTCAACGTCAAAGAGAGGTACTATGTCTGCCCCACGACAAATTCTTGCTGCTATTTTCGATATGGATGGATTGATAATGGACTCAGAGCCACTCTGGGACCGGGCTGAACTGGACGTCATGGCAAGTTTGGGTGTGGATATTACCCGACGCGATGAACTGCCGGATCTGCTGGGCCTGCGCATTGATGTGGTGGTCGGTCTCTGGTATGCGCAGCAGCCCTGGAATGGTCCGGGCTGTGAAGAGGTCACCGCCCGCATCATCAGTCGCGCTATTTCTCTGGTTGAAGAGGCCCGCCCGTTACTACCTGGCGCCCGTGAAGCTGTCGCTTTGTGCAAAGCAAACGGGTTGAAGGTGGGACTCGCCTCAGCCTCCCCGCTGCATATGCTTGAAAAAGTGCTTACCCTGTTCGGTCTGCGGGAAAGCTTTGATGCCCTGGCTTCGGCAGAGAAACTTCCCTACAGTAAACCGCACCCGCAGGTCTACCTGGATTGTGCCGCGAAGCTGGGGGTGGATCCTCTCACCTGCGTTGCGCTGGAGGATTCGACCAATGGCATGATTGCCAGTAAAGCGGCACGTATGCGTTCCATCGTGGTTCCCGCTGAAGAAAACCGCCACGACCCGCGTTATGCCTTAGCTGACGTTAAGCTTAATTCGCTTGAAGCGCTGACTCTCACCCATTTACTTGGGTAATAGAATCCATGAGGGGTAAAGTGCCCCTCATTTTTTGAAACCTCGTTTCATTTAATTTGTCATTCTCCTTTTCCCCCTCTAAGCTTTTCTCAGACCATGCAAGAACCTCAACGGGGGAACAATGATTCTTGACGCTTTTCATCTGGCAAATAAAGTCGCCATCGTCACCGGCTGTGATACCGGGCTGGGGCAAGGTATGGCGCTCGGCCTGGCTGAAGCCGGGTGCGACATTGTGGGGGTAGGCAGAAAAACGCCGCACGACACGGCAGCACGGGTCACGCAACTTGGTCGCCGTTTTATAGCGCTTCAGGCCGATCTCAGTAAGCAGGATGGCATTGACGATATTGTGACTGAAAGCGTGTCGCAGATGGGGCGGATAGATATTCTGCTCAATAATGCCGGAACTATTCGCCGCTGTGATGCCCTTGATTTCAGTGAAAAAGACTGGGATGAGGTAATGAGTCTGAATCTGAAAACAGCCTTTTTTCTCTCGCAGGCCGTAGCCAGGCAGTTTATTGCCCAGGGTGGCGGCGGCAAAATTATTAATATTGCCTCCATGCTCTCTTTTCAGGGTGGCATCCGCGTACCTTCCTACACCGCCTCGAAAAGCGGCATCATGGGCCTGACACGCGCCCTGGCAAACGAATGGGCTGCTTATAATATTAATGTGAATGCTATTGCTCCCGGTTACATGGCCACCAATAACACTCAGGCGCTGCGGGACGATGAAGAACGTAATAAACAGATCCTCGAGAGGATCCCTGCCCAGCGCTGGGGAACGCCGGACGACCTGCAGGGTCCTGCGATATTTCTGGCTTCTGCCGCTTCCGATTATATCAACGGGTTTACACTTGCCGTAGACGGAGGCTGGCTGGCGCGTTAATGTCATCTTTGTGACAAAGAGTTACACCGTCACCTCTTCCGCCTACTGTATAAAAACCCTATACTGTATACATCGACAGTTTGGTGAGTTTTATCATGACGGCGGAAGGACACCTGCTTTTTTCAATTGCCTGTGCGGTGTTTGCCAAGAATGCCGAATTAACCCCTGTGCTGGCACAAGGGGACTGGTGGCATATTGTGCCGTCTGCCATTCTGACCTGCCTGCTGCCGGATATTGACCATCCGAAATCTCTCCTGGGGCAGCGATTAAAGTGGATCTCTAAGCCTGTGGCCCGTATGTTCGGGCACCGCGGGTTTACGCATAGTCTGCTGGCGGTTTTTATCGCCCTTACCCTTTTTTATCTGAAAGTACCGGAAAGCTGGATTATCCCTACTGATGCACTTCAGGGGATGGTGCTGGGCTATTTGAGCCATATTCTGGCCGATATGCTTACACCTGCGGGGGTTCCTCTGCTCTGGCCATGCCGCTGGCGCTTCCGTCTCCCGCTGCTGGCAGCACAAAAAGGGAACCAGCTGGAGCGCGCGCTGTGCATGGCGCTGTTCACCTGGGCCTTATGGATGCCGCAGTCGGTGCCCGATAACAGTGCAGTTCGCTGGTCGTCACAGATAATCAACACCCTGCAAAGCCAGTTCAATCGCTTCATTCATCAACAGATTGGTCAGTAATCGCGCGAAAATGATGATTACGTCATAAATCATTCCATTTGGATATAAGCCCTGCACCCCAGTTCTGCTACCCTTCCGCCAACGATTGGTATCGTTACGCCGATCACATAATTACATCAGGAGAACGGGAATGAACTTTCCTTTAATCGCGAACGTCGTGGTTTTCGTCGCCCTCTTACTGCTGCTGGCGCAAAGCCGCCATAAACAGTGGAGCCTGGCGAAAAAAGTGCTGGCAGGTCTGGCTCTGGGCGTACTCTTTGGTCTTGCGCTGCAGGCTATCTATGGTGCGGAGAGCCCGGTACTAAAAGCGTCTATTCAGTGGTTTAACGTGGTCGGTAACGGCTATGTACAATTGCTGCAAATGATTGTTATGCCATTGGTTTTTGCTTCCATACTGAGCGCCGTAGCACGCCTGCATAACGCCTCGCAGCTTGGGAAGATCAGCGTTTTAACCATCGGAACACTGCTCTTTACCACCCTGATTTCAGCATTAGTGGGGGTACTGGTCACCACTTTATTCGGTTTAACTGCAGAAGGGCTGGTCCAGGGAACCGCAGAGACGGCGCGCCTTACTGCCATTCAGACCAACTATGTCGGAAAAGTTGCTGACCTCAGCGTCCCGCAACTGCTGCTCTCTTTTGTTCCTAAAAATCCGTTTGCCGATCTGACGGGTGCCAGTCCGACATCGATCATCAGCGTGGTGATTTTTGCCGCGTTCCTTGGCGTGGCGGCACTCAAGCTCCTTAAAGACGACGCCCCAAAAGGTGAACGCGTCATCACTGCAATTGATACCCTGCAAAGCTGGGTAATGAAGCTGGTGCGTCTGGTAATGCAACTGACGCCCTATGGCGTACTGGCACTGATGACCAAAGTGGTCGCTGGCTCAAACATTCAGGACATTATCAAACTGGGGAGCTTTGTTATCGCCTCTTATCTGGGGCTTGCCATCATGTTTGTGGTACACGCTATTCTGCTCGGCGTGAGCGGTGTCAGTCCGCTGAAATTCTTCCGTAAGGTTTGGCCTGTACTGACGTTTGCCTTTACCAGCCGCTCCAGTGCAGCCTCAATACCGCTGAACGTTGAAGCGCAGACCCGTCGCCTGGGCGTACCCGAATCCATCGCCAGTTTTTCGGCCTCCTTCGGCGCAACGATTGGTCAGAATGGTTGTGCGGGGCTTTACCCGGCAATGCTGGCCGTTATGGTCGCCCCTACCGTGGGGATTAATCCGCTGGATCCGGTATGGATTGCCACCCTGGTGGGTATTGTTACCGTGAGTTCAGCCGGTGTGGCTGGTGTGGGTGGCGGGGCAACCTTTGCCGCGCTGATTGTACTGCCAGCGATGGGACTTCCGGTGACGCTGGTGGCGCTGCTGATTTCCGTCGAACCCTTGATCGATATGGGACGTACTGCCCTGAACGTTAATGGTTCCATGACTGCCGGTACGCTTGCCAGCCAGTGGCTCAGGCAGACTGATAAAACCATTATGGATAGCAAAGACGACGCCGAACTGGCGCACCGCTAAGCGGCATCTCGTATAACCGCCTGTCACCTCAGGCGGTTTTTTTATGTCTGTTACTCTTCAATTTCCCCCTCCTGACGAATCTGTGTTGCCCAGCGCTGGGCCGCTTCAGGAACGTTAAAGACCGGAGAGCGCTGAAAACGCTCGCCCATCAGCACAAAAGCCACGTATTTACCCCGTAACAACCAGACGTCGCGAAAGCCATCCACTTTCATGGCATGTTCAGGCGGAGCGGGTTCGATTCGGGGAACATAGCTGATAATACGGCGGTTTTGCTGACGCATAGGTTTCATAGGCGAAGAGGTTACCAGGACGAATTCTACTAACACGAAATTTCTATGATAGCTGAAAGTGCCCATGTCCGTCGCGTTCCGACTGCGTTTCAGTTCAGCGTAGTAGAAAATTCCTCCCCACTTTACTCCACTGCGCCAGAGGCTGCGGGGAGTTGTTCTATAGTTAGAAGGGTTTTTCCATGACAACGACCATTTTTCAGTAATGAAAACAGGAGCTGAGTTCAATGTCGCAAAACGAAAAAAACCCACACCCCCATCAGTCCCCCGTACATGACGCAAGCGAATCCAGACCAGGGCTCGACTCGCTGGCTCCCGACGACAACTCCCATCGCCCGACACCCCAGCCAACGCCTCCCGGCGAACAGCCCACCGCGCCGGGGAGTTTGAAATCCCCGGATACTGCAAACGAAAAACTCACCGCCCTTGGGGCGTTCCGTAAAGAGAGTGAAGCGGTGCCGCTGACGACTAACCAGGGTGTACGCATCGCCGACGATCAGAATTCGTTACGCGCAGGCGCACGTGGCCCCACCCTGCTGGAAGATTTTATCCTGCGGGAGAAAATCACCCATTTTGACCATGAACGTATCCCTGAACGTATCGTCCATGCGCGTGGCTCGGCCGCACACGGCTATTTCCAGCCTTATGAAAACTTAAGCGATATAACCAAAGCCGATTTTCTCTCCGACCCTGATAAAATCACGCCGGTATTCGTCCGCTTCTCTACCGTTCAGGGTGGTGCCGGATCTGCCGACACCGTGCGTGACATCCGTGGATTCGCCGTCAAATTTTACACAGATGAAGGCATTTTTGATTTAGTTGGCAATAACACGCCGGTATTTTTTATTCAGGAAGCGCATAAGTTCCCCGATTTTGTACATGCGGTGAAGCCGGAACCCCACTGGGCCATTCCGCAGGGACAGAGTGCCCACGACACCTTCTGGGATTACGTCTCACTGCAACCTGAAACCCTGCACAATGTGATGTGGGCGATGTCCGATCGCGGGATCCCGCGCAGCTACCGCACCATGGAAGGGTTTGGTATCCATACCTTCCGTTTGATAAACGCCGAAGGAAAATCGACTTTCGTCCGGTTTCACTGGAAACCTGTCGCAGGCAAAGCCTCTCTGGTCTGGGACGAATCGCAAAAACTCACCGGACGCGATCCGGACTTTCACCGCCGTGAATTATGGGAAGCCATTGAAGCAGGTGATTACCCGGAATATGAGCTGGGGCTGCAACTGATCCCCGAAGAAGATGAATTCAAATTTGATTTTGATCTTCTCGACCCCACCAAACTGATCCCTGAAGCGCTGGTGCCAGTTAAACGTGTGGGCAGAATGGTGTTGAACCGAAATCCGGATAATTTCTTTACCGAAAATGAACAAGTGGCGTTTCATCCAGGCCATATCGTCCCCGGTCTGGACTTCACCAACGACCCGCTGTTGCAGGGCCGCTTGTTCTCCTACACGGATACGCAAATCAGCCGCCTCGGTGGGCCGAATTTCCATGAAATCCCTATTAATCGCCCGACATGCCCCTACCATAATTTCCAGCGGGACGGGATGCATCGCATGGATATTGATACCAACCCGGCTAACTATGAGCCCAATTCAATCAACGACAACTGGCCACGTGAAACGCCTCCGGCGCCGAAACGTGGCGGCTTTACCTCTTACCAGGAGCGCGTCGATGGTCATAAGGTGCGCGAGCGCAGCCCTTCATTTGGCGAGTATTACTCCCAACCTCGCCTGTTCTGGCTGAGCCAGACCCCATTTGAACAACGTCATATTATTGATGCTTACAGTTTTGAACTGGGCAAAGTGGTCCGTCCGTATATTCGTGAACGCGTGGTTGACCAGCTGGCACACATTGATCTGCAACTGGCCGATGCTGTGGCAAAAAACCTTGGCATCACGCTGACAGAGGAGCAGCGACAGCTGACGCCGCCGGCACCGGTTAACGGTCTGGACAAAGACCCCACCCTCAGTCTTTATGCGCAACCTGACGGGACCATTAAAGGCCGCGTGGTAGCCATATTGCTGAATGACAGCACCTGTGCTGGCAGTCTGTTAACGATTTTACAGACGCTTAAAGCCCAGGGCGTACACGCCAAATTACTCTATTCGCGTATGGGCGAGATAACGGCTGACGACGGCACAACGCTAACGATAGCGGGAACCTTTGCAGGCGCCCCTTCTCTTACCGTTGACGGGGTGATTGTGCCGGATGGCAATCTTAGCAGCCTGCTTAAAAATGGGGATGCACGCTACTACCTGATGGAGGCGTATAAACACCTTAAAGTCATTGCGCTGATGGGTGATGCTCGTCAGTTGGTGACGGATTTGCAGGTCGCCCCGGAGGGAGAAGAGGGCGTGGTGCTGGCAGAGAAGGCGTCAGACAGCTCGATGAATACCTTTTTAACCTTGCTGGCAGCGCACCGCGTATGGTCGCGCATCGGCAAAATCGAAACGATCCCGGCATAACGACCGCACCGCAGCAGGCTACTGCTGCGGTGTCGTTTTTACAGCGAGCGGAAATTTCCCGGCCGGAAACCACGCCCGGCAATTGCCCTTTTCAGCGCGGGTTGCGTCAGGAGTTCCAGCTCATCGAGCCTGGGGTAGCAGTAATGGCTTGCCAGTACGCCTTTATCCACAAAGGCCGGATGGCACATCATCTCAAATGAGTTGTCTTTGCGTAGCAAAGATTCATCAAGAAGCGCAGTGAATAAGGATGCGGTGATGGATTCTCCATAAAAACCACTGGAGTACCCGTCAGTACTGCGCAGACCATCAACCCGCAGCGCATGACGTTGCACCACTTCACGGTCAATCCGGATCGGCACATCTTTCGCCTTCGCAAAATCCGCCACCAGGGGAAAAAGGTCGGACATCATGTGCACGTGATGATGACTGTCTATATGGCTGGGCGGGCCGCCAAAGAGTGCGAGAAAACGGCCATACTGGCGTTCCAGCTCCTCCGCAATTTCATCTAATGCCAGTGCACCTCTCTCCGCCTGCTCCCAAAGCCATTTACCGAGCACCCCGTCGCGGGTCAGCGACGGAAGTACACCAAGTGGCTTGCCGAGCGTCAGGTTAAAATGCAACCCTACCCCCAGCTCGGGCACCAGGCGACGCAGTTCAACTGCGTGCTCAATCGCCGCACCGTTAACCAGCGCCGTGGTCGACAGCACCACTCCGTGACGGCAGGCTTCGATAATGCCATAGTTCTGGCCACGACTCAGGCCGAAGTCGTCTGCGTTGACAATCAACAGGTTGCTCATACGTCCTCACTGCTTGATGTCAGCGACCGTTTCGGCAAAGCGTGGCAGCCATTGCTGATTCGCAAGAATCATTTCGCAGGCCAGTTTTTCTGCATCTTTATCCGAATGAATAAGCGGATTAAGGTTCAGCGCCAGAAGAACGTCATTGAGCCTGCCGCTTAACGCTGCGTTGCTGGCCGCGATTTCAAAGCCTTTGATGGTATAAATCAGCCCAAGCACATTCTCATTGAAATGGGTGATACGAGGATGGGGTATTGCGCCATTTTTACCCAGCAGACAGGTCATCTCCACCGCCCAGTCAGCGGGAATATTATCCACGCTACCGATATGCGGCACGTTGACGTAATGCTCGGCCTGCTTGTCGTTGTAAATCGCATTGATTACTTCGCAGGCGGCATCGGAATAGTACGCCCCACCGCGCAACTCCAGCTCTTTGGGTTTCACATCCAGACCGGGGTTTTTGTACATATCAAAAAGGTTCTTCTCGACGCCCTGTACTACCTGCGCTCGCGTACCGCCCTTATAATATTCCCCCAGCTCAATACCGAGCATCTCTTTGGATTTGAAGTAATACTGCAAATACGAACACGGCAATAAATTCAACGAACGCAACAGGCCTTCGGAAAAGGGCAAATCAAAAATATTTTTCACCGAAGATTTCGCGAATCGCCCTGATGCCACCCCGTCCATCAATTCGGCAAACCGTGATTTACCATTGACCAGCACATCACTAATAAACACCAGATGATTAAGGCCGAACAGATCTAAGGAGAGATCATCCGCAGGGGCTAGCTGCAAAACATCACGGACGAACATTTTCATACCGACGGGGACATTGCACACACCAATAAAACGGCGAAAACCGGTGTGACGGTAAACGGCCTCGGTGACCATACCTGCCGGGTTAGTAAAGTTAATAATCCACGCCTCAGGGCAGAGTTCTTCCACATCCTTAATGATGTCGAAAATAACAGGAATAGTGCGAAGCCCTTTAAAAAGACCGCCAGCACCATTGGTTTCCTGGCCAAGATAGCCATGACTCAGCGGGATACGCTCGTCCTGCTCACGCGCTTTTAACTGACCGATACGGAACTGGGTAGTTACGAAATCGGCATCAGTAAGTGCTTCCCGACGGTCCAGGGTTTTCATCACCTTAAGCGGCACACCCGCTTTTTTTACCATCCGACAGCACAGATCATAGATAATATCGAGCTTGTGTTTCCCTTCTTCCACATCCACCAGCCACAATTCAGTGACCGGCAGTTCTTGATAACGAAGAAGAAATCCTTCAAGTAATTCAGGGGTATAGCTACTGCCGCCACCGATAGTGACAACTTTTAACTTATGGCTCATATCTGCTCCCTTCAGGCTTTTTAGGACAAGCCATACCGCTATCGCAATATGCGATAAGTATAGAATAATCCAGACATTTAACGGGGACGCCCCGTCATTCAGGAAATACTGGTTAACTGCTTTCGATAATTACCCGGTGTAAAAGACGTTAATTTCTTGAACGTTTTAATAAATAAACTGGCGCTGCTGTAACCCGATTCCCATGCAATGTCGGTAATGGAGAAATTCGTGATTTCCAGCTGCTTACAGGCAAAGTTAATGCGGATCTCATTAATAATTTGCACTGGCGTTTTTTGATAATAACGCTGGGTCGCCCGGGTTAAATACTCTTGCGACTTACCGGAGAGCTTGACCATGTTTTCCAGGGCGTTTTCAGAGAACTGACTTTTATCATGCATCCTCTCAATGGTGAATTTTAACCATTGCGGTATAACATTTTCAGTCTGTTGCTCACGAAAATGGCGTAATCGGTTGATGACATAAAAACTAACATGCTCAATAAATTCGTCAAATTCGCTGTCACGGAAATTAAGCGATGCAATAATGGATTCAATATAGGTAAGGAAAGCCGACTGAACCGTATGCACCTGCGAGGCAACATAACAAAAAGGCACCAGTGACAGGTAATGTTCATCAAAAAATGGCTTGCTGATGCCCACATTGAGAATGCGTGTTGCGCCAAACTCGTAAAAACTTTGATGGGAAGATCCCACCGGGATAAAAACAAAATCCCCTCTTTCGAGCAATACGCGTTTGCCATTAATAACCTGATAATAACGCCCGGTCAGCACCAGGGTAAATTCGTAGTAATCATGCTGGTGAAGCCCGCTTATGCTCTCCACTTTATTGTAAATAAACACATGAAAGGATCTGCCATTAAACAGCTGCTGCTCTTTAACCAGTCTGACTTCCGTGTTGTTTACCGCTGGCAACATATCGGGCCTCCCCTGTTTTTCACTCTTTTTCGTACAGTTCAATCAGTTCAGCGATAAGCTCACGCGCCAGCATCGCCGTCATCAGGTGATCCTGAGCATGTACCAGCACCAGGCTGACTTTCATCTTACCTTCACCGGCATCGCTTTCAATCAATTGCGTCTGTACCCGATGGGCGCTGTTAAGCGCGGCATGAGACTCCGCCATCAGGGTTCTGGCGGTTTCCACATCCCCGGCCTTGGCATGTTTGAGCGCGGTCCAGGCCAGGCTACGCGCCTGACCGGCGTTAATAATCAATCCCATGACAATCTCTTCAAGCGCATCGGCAGGGGCGTCTGTCTCATCAATAGTCTCTAAATCCAGCATGTAATCCTCCTTTCATGGCAGGGCGGTGCAGAACTCACCGCCCGTGTAATAGGTTAAAATTTCAGGGCGTCGGCGATCGCCTCTTCACTCTCTTCTTCCTCAATGGTGCTTTGCGCCTTATTCGAGATGACCACGAAAGGCAGGTAGATAATGGTTGCTACCCCCAGGTTGAACAGCGCTAACAGCAGTGCGGCGATGCTACCGTTGGTATTAAAGAATGCACCAAGGCCGGTCGGCATTGTCCAGGGCGCGATGTTAGTAATAGGTGGAATGATGCCCGTGTAGTACGCCGCCAGCGTGATAGCGGCCAGCACCGGTTGCACCAGGATAAAAGGAATGAACATCACCGGGTTCATGATGATGGGCAGGCCAAAGAGGATAGGCTCGTTAATCTGGAAAATGCCCGACGGCAGCGCCAGCTTAGCAACCTGACGATGATCGGCACGGCGTGAGGCGATAAAAATGGCGATAATCAATCCTAACGTCGCGCCGGTACCGCCGAGGAAAATATAGGAATCCAGCATAGGCTTAGCCCAGACATGGAACGTCTTCCCTGCCGCCAGGGCAGCATCAACCGAACCATATTCGGTATAAAGCGCTACGTTTTCCAGCGCCCACGGCGTCATGATGCCACTGTCGAGGGCTGCCAGGGCCAGCGAACCGTGTACGCCAAAAAACCATAGCAGTGAGGTAAAGATAACGTAAGCCCAGCCCACCACGCTTCCCATCGCCGCAAGCGGTCGGGAGATGGAGTCCATAATGATTTGATGGAAGGTAGTCCCGGCACCTGCCAGTCCCCAGGCCACGATACCCATTACCGACAGAATTAAAAATCCTGGAATTAAGGCTGAAAATGAGCGCGAAACCGAAGCCGGAACGCTGTCGGGTAGTTTGATGACCCAATTACGTCTGACAATAAACGTGAACATTTCTGCCACAATTAAACCAATAAGCATCCCGGAAATAATATTTGATCCGCCAAGCCAGTTTGCATCAACGGCATAAGCCTCCCCAACGCTAAAAGGGGTGAGCGTCATAAATGCCGCAATTGATAATAACCCTGCTGCCAGTGAATCAACTTTCCGCTCTTCCGCTAAAGCCATCCCAATAAAAAAAGGAGCCACCAGCGACATAATGCCTAGTGTACCGTTATAGACATTGCCACCAATGGCTTTTAGGCCGTTAAGAGTAGATATAGTAGAGGCATCCAGGCGGATACCAAGGGAATAAAAAAACGAACCTTCACCGAAACTCAGAAAAACATTATTTATCAGAACAAACATGGCCCCTGCGAGCGTTAATGGCATTAATTTAATAAAGCCATTTTTAATTGCATTTACATGGGGTTGTTTTCCTATTTTTACTGCAAATGGCAGAAGTACTTTTTCAAGAGAACCAATAACACTATTCATATAAATATGCCCCAGAAGGCCGCAATAATGATTGCGGCAGTCATGTGTGAAATAACTCTTTGACGGGAAAATAACTACTAAATGGCCGCTTTTTTAATGGCAGCAACAGCACTTTTAAGTACGGCCAGACCATCGTTCTTGCCGTAGAGCACCGAATCTATAACTTCCACGGGTTTAGTGGGAAGAAGGCGTTGAATTTCCGGAAGCAGGTAAGCAATTTGTGGCCCCAGAAGCACCACGTCGGCATGAGGGCCCTTTTCTGCGGCCAGCGTCTCCGGGAAAGCATCGATAATCACCGGGACATCGTATTTTTCAGCCTGAGCTCGCATTTTTGTCACCAGCAGCGACGTCGACATCCCTGCTGAGCAGAATAAGTAGATGCGCTTTTTATCCATGAGAAACCTCTTGTGTGTGACCTTCGCCAGCGGTAAAAAAACGGCGACTGGCATGAAATGTGATATCGATTGGTTGATATCGTTACGAGGGTTTCAGTATACGTCGTCGGTATATGACGGGATAATTCGCCACAAACCTCGATTGTCTCTCCTTGACCAGGCATGATGATTCCCTTCACATTCCAGCTAAATAATTCGCGTCGATAAAAAAGTGAGGGGCACAAAAAAACCGCCCGCAGGCGGTTTTCGTTAACTCAGGCAAGAAGTCGAAATTATTTCTTCGCAGCCTGCGGATCGGTATCGTATTCCGCACAAGTCTGATAACCCGAATTCATTACGTGACCAGTTTCATCCAGCGCAACGAAGTAGGTTTCGGTCTTACCATCACGCTGGCCCAGGATATAGGTCTGGCAAGTCCCGCGTGCATGAATCATTGATACTTCTGACGACGGACGACCAGCAATCTGGTTTACCTGCTGACGCGTCATGCCTTTCTTGATGTCCTTCACCACCGGCGTAGTGAACTGATCTTTGGTACGATCGTAAGCCGTACAGCCCGCCAACATCGTCAGAACCGCCGCTGCACCTAACATTCCTGCAATATTCTTTTTCATATTCCTTCCTCTTGTTATCCGCTTCTGTATCAGCGCGTTATCTAAGCCTGGAATATAAAATTACATTTTTCAACTCTGGTTCAGGTTCGGCATAACTTTCGGAAAATTCTAATAAAATTGAGATATGCTGCTAAAACGTCGTAAATTGCGCCACTCGAAAGCGCGCACCTTGTCGTTTTAGGGCTTAGGGTTTAAGTTGACCTTATCAATACTATTGTCACTGTTAACAGGTTTACTTACGGAGGGGTTCAATGACTCTGCAACAAGAGATTATTCAGGCACTGGGTGTCAAACCGACCATCCAGCCAGAAGAAGAAGTACGCCGTAGTATCGATTTTCTGAAAACCTATCTGCAAACCTACCCCTTTATAAAAACGCTGGTGTTGGGGATTAGCGGCGGTCAGGACTCTACGCTGGCAGGCAAAATCAGCCAGTTGGCCATCACTGAACTGCGCGAGGAGACCGGCGATAATAGCTACCAGTTTATCGCTGTTCGTTTACCGCATGGGGTGCAGGCTGACGAACAAGATTGCCAGGACGCAATCGCCTATATTCAGCCCGACCGGGTTCTGACCGTTAATATCAAAGCCGCCGTGCTCGCCAGTGAACAGGCATTACGTGACGCAGGCATTGAGCTTAGCGATTTTGTTCGCGGCAACGAAAAAGCGCGCGAGCGCATGAAAGCGCAGTACAGCATCGCCGGTATGACCAAAGGCGTAGTTATCGGCACCGATCATGCCGCAGAGGCGGTTACCGGCTTCTTTACCAAATATGGTGATGGTGGCACTGATATTAACCCTCTGTTCCGACTGAACAAGCGCCAGGGTAGACAGTGCCTCGCATTTCTGGACTGTCCGGAGCATCTGTACAACAAAGCGCCAACTGCCGATCTTGAAGACGATCGCCCCTCCCTGCCGGACGAAGCCGCGCTGGGGGTCACCTACGACAACATTGATGATTATCTGGAAGGCAAAACGCTGGATGCCGGAACGGCGCACATCATTGAAGGCTGGTATGTGAAAACGGAACACAAACGTCGGCCACCCATTACGGTTTTTGATGATTTCTGGAAAAAACAGTAAATATTCAGGCGGCATTTGCCGCCTTTTTTATCAGGTCGCGTGAGTGCCGTTGGTCTCACCCGCGTGCAGTTTATCCCCGATCGTCTTTTGGCCCCAGGAAGTAGAATCCAAAGGGGAGCGAACCGATAACAGTAAACATGATGCTGTAGATGGCAGCCCACGCCCCCTGAATAATAAACAGCGAAACGCTCCACTGCTCCATAGGCAGATTGTACTGATCCTCTACCCCCTGAAAGGTAACGCTGGATATAACAGACACGGCTATCGTGAACACAACCGCGACCGCAATAAGAAATTTTTTCCCCTCAGGGGTGCGTAATATTTTTAGCATGCAGGCCTCCTTTAGATAAACCAGACGTTGAATGTCTCCGTGCCATGTTAACCGCAGACGGGCGTAACGCGCAGATATTTACACCAGCCTGCGAGCCTGGCAACGGTTTACTGGCAGCCTGTCTTTACACGCCAGAGGATAAGGCGACGCTCATCACCTCACCCTGACCGCAGGCAGGCAGTAAAAACAGCCTCTTTTTTGTGCAAAAAGAGTCTGCTACACTGTACAGGTAACCAGTATCAGGAGTGACAGTGAGCAGGCGTCAATCTGCCCCGCGTCTGGAATTCGAAGCGGCGGCCATCTACGAATACCCCGAACATCTTCGCCCGTGGCTTGAGGCATTACCCAAACAGCCGGGCGTCTACTTCTTTCATGGCGACAGCGATGCTATGCCGTTGTACATCGGCAAAAGCGTCAATATTCGCAGCCGCGTGTTGTCGCACCTGCGAACGCCGGATGAAGCCGCCATGTTGCGCCAGTCGAGGCGGATTACCTGGATTTGCACTGCCGGTGAGCTGGGCGCCTTGTTGCTGGAAGCCCGTCTTATCAAAGAGCAGCAACCGCTGTTCAATAAACGGCTGCGTCGCAATCGCCAGTTATGTTCGCTGTTGCTACGAGGCGGTAAACCGCAGGTGGTTTACGCGCGTGAAGTGGATTTCTCTTGCGAACCGGGGCTGTTTGGTCTGTTTGCCAATCGCCGCGCCGCCTTACAAACCCTCCAGTCCATCGCCGACGAAGAAAAACTTTGCTACGGCCTGTTAGGACTTGAGTCTCTGACCCGTGGCCGGGGGTGTTTTCGCTCAGCTCTGAAACGCTGCGCGGGAGCCTGTTGTGGTAAAGAGTCGCCTGAAGCGCATGACGCCCGTTTTCTTGCCGCAATGGAACGCATGCAGCTGGTATGCTGGCCGTGGAAAGGCGCGGTAGGATTACGCGAAACCGGCGGTGCAATGACCCAATACCATATCATTCACAACTGGCTCTGGTTAGGGGCGGTCGACACGCTGGAGGAGGCGGCAGCGCTTATCCGCACCCCAGGCGGTTTCGATCAGGATGGTTACAAGATTTTATGTAAGCCGATGATGTCAGGCGTGTATGACATCATCGAGCTAAATTAGTGACCCGGAAGCCAGTTGATCTCGCTGAACAGCAACTGGCCTTCTGATTTCAGCAAACGCACCGTATGACGCCCCTCATCCCAGCATGCCCCCTGGTCGGGCGTAAGCAACTTGTCACCCATTTGCCAGGCACCGCTCAGCACAAAAATCACCCCGCCCCGGGAGCCAAAAGTGGTAAAGGTGCGATCGGCGATACGAACATGTGCCTGACAGCGATCGCGACGTGTCATGATATTAAAATCCATCGACATCTGACCATCATGCAACTGGGCGCGCACATGCTGTTCACCAGCAAAGCTGAACGGCTGAAAGCGTTTTAGCGTATGGCAAAAGGCGGTGCCTGCATCCAGTGTAATTTCTCCGCCTTCGATTAAGGTCATCACCCGGTCCACACCCGGGAATTGAGGAAAATCGCCATTGCTGGCCAGCGAAGCAATGCTGGCGCGCCAGCTAAAATCCCGTGTCGCCTCGGGGAAACAACAAATTTCACGGGTTTCGCCCGCACCATTACGCCAGAGATTGACCGGCATTTTGCGGATATCAAAGAATTCCATTGTCACTCCTGAAAGGCGCAGAAACCTTCTGCGCCGCTGCTTCTGCAGGCAGCGTGCATTGCTGTTTGCTATCACCCACCCTGCTGTAAACGCGTTATCGGCAGGGAAAAGGCATTTCCTTAATCATGTCGCGAGTCGACATGTAAAAAAATATTAACGTTTAAATAGCTAGAAAATACGTTGAAGACTGGCTTAAGGAGAATACCGCGCTGGGGGCGGCTGACAAGAGGGGAGCGAAAGAAAAAACCGCCGGGTCTGGCCACAACGCTAAGGCGTGCTGTGGACAGGTCCGGCGGTCTTGATAAGGGCTGCGGAGTTACTCGGCAGATTCAGGCATTTTACCTTCCGGGGCCGCGCGTTCTGTCAGACGCTTCTCAAAATTGGCATTAAACTGCTTTTTCTGTTCCGGCGTTAACACATTGTAAATCTTGTTCTGTGTTTCCAGATGCGCCAGCATATGGGCCTTACGCTGCTCATCCATTTTGGCAATCTGCGCTTCAGCTTTTGCTTTGTCGAAGGTATCGCTGGCAATCAGTTCGTGCATGCTGCGGCGATCCTGTTGCATCTTCTCGCGCTCCGTTTTTCTGATTTCGCGGATTTGCTCTTTTTGCGCATCAGTCAGGTTCAGCCCCTGGAACATCATGTCATGGTGAGGACCTCGTGGGCCTTTATGGTGCATCATTGGCTTGCTGTCTGTGGCCGTGGCAGCCGTATCTGCAGCATGAGCGATATTCGCTGCGCCAAACGCCAGGGTAGAAGCAACAAACAGAGCGGTCAGTTTACGCATAATGTGATTCCTTATATTCATGTTTATTTATGCGGCGAGTGCCGGATTAACGATATTCACTTTAGCCCCTTCAGCGTCAATAAATTAGAGCATCAGTAAAACAATGAAAGTGTAAAAAACATTTTTTCGCCGATTGTGGAGGAAATATGAATAAATCATGGAGAGTGGAAAATAAAATACACAAATCGATGATTTTAAAAGGAATGATGGAGATTCTAAATCAATATCGATTATAAATAAATCAATTTACCAGGATTAATCTGCACTTGCCGAAGAAATAATTTAGCCCCGGTCATCCGGGGCATTACCTTAATTGATACGTTCCAGCAAGAGACCCGCTCTCATCCCTCGCGCTACATTTGGATTTGGAAAAAGAATGTATTCCTGTTCCCGCTGCACAACATAACGCTCGCCACTGTCTTCGGCCAACAGCGTGCCCTGCCCAATCGCCGTGAAGTTTGGCGTCTCGGGCGAGAGATGCAGGACAAACGCCTCAGTATGCCGTGTAAGTTGCTGTACCACGCGGTAACGAAGCGCAGGTGACTCACGCTCTGGTAGTGTATCGCCGCCAATCAGTGCCGCCAGCGCCTCGGCCGTACGCGAAAACTGGCTCAGATCGTTGGCCCCAAACGGCAGTGCTTTGCCCAGCTCAAGGGTACAGGCCTGCCCGCCGAACTGTTCACAGGTGTAATGGGTGAAAGTGCCGGCAGGTGTCTGATGAAAGACCAGCGCTTCCAGACCGGCATCCTCCAGCCACTGAAGAAACCGTTCATCCCAGGGTTCCGGGCGTGCTGGTAAGACTCCGAATCGCACATGTAATGATTCCCGGATGGCCGTATGCATATCCAGATGCCAGCGCTCCTCATCGCTTTCACTAAAAAAATGGGTCACGGCACGTTCCAGTTGTGCGGCACGTATCGTTTCATCACTGGCGGCAAACTGCTGCCAGCGCCCGCCAAACATGCGATTAAGATCGCTATGCTGATAACGCTTATTGCGTGCCAGCGCCTGCGGATTACCGATAATCACCAGTAACCGCCAGCGCAGCTTTAGGGTCCCGTTCAGCAGCCTCTCCAGCAGGGCATCCACCATTTCAACAGGAGCGGTCTCGTTACCGTGAACAGCACATGAGAGAACCAGAGCGCGTTGTGCTGGCTCGGCGGGAATGAGTTCCAGTATCCCCTGCTCGTGCCATAACCAATGGAATCCTGCCGCTTCGCCTGCGGTTTTACGCGGCATATCACCCGACAGTGTCATTGCAAGAAAATTATCCATAAGACCTCCGGTTATAACTGGAAGGGATACACGGAACCCAGCCGCAAGATCCGGGTCAGGGCATCCAGTGCTTCCCGCCCTTCGCGTAACAGCAAAGGATCCGCCAGATCCGACTGCCGCAACTGGTCCCGATAGTAGCGGTCAATCCAGTTATTCAGTGCATGGAAGAGATCTTCATTCAGGATAACCGCCGGGTTTACCGCCTGCAGTTCCGCCTCAGTGAGCACCACTCTCAGACGTAAACACGCCGGGCCGCCCCCGTTAGCCATGCTCTCCCTTAAATCAAACACCTTGAGCTCGCTAACAGGATTCTCCTGCTCCAGCAGTTTACACAGGTAACGCCACACGCCAGGGTGGTCATGGGACTCCTGAGGCAGCACCAGTATCATGCTGCCATCATCCCGGCTGAGTAGCTGGCTATTGAAGAGGTAGGTTTGTACCGCATCGGCGACCGAAACCTCTGCATTCGGCACTTCAAGGGCCATAAATCCGGGCACCCGCGCACGCAAATTTGCCAGTAAGCCGGATTGCTGCACAAAAGCATGTTGATGGCAAAAGAGCAACTGATGGTTAGAGACAGCAATGACGTCATTGTGAAATACGCCCTGATCGATGACCGCCGGGTTTTGCATGGCAAAGACGGCCTGACGGGGATTAACCTGATTTAGCCGCGCGACGGCCTGGCTGGCTTCCAGCGTCTGACGTGCGGGATAGCGCGCCGGTGCCGTGCTTCCCCCCTCTTCCCGGCCATAGACAAACATCTGAACACCCGGTTCACCGTACTGACCGCCAAACCGGTTATGGTTTGCCGCCCCTTCATCCCCCAGCATCGCCACCTGCGGCAACGCGGCATGTACGGCAAAGGTATTTTCATCACGAAATATCGCCCGCAGTACTGCTTCGGTCGTGGGCGCTTCAATCGCACGATGAAACTTGTTGTTCAGGTTAGCCACGGTCAGATGCACTTTCCCGTCCAGCGAATCCGCGGAAGGGCAGACGGTTGCCGCGTTGGCGACCCACATTGCGGAAGCGGAGCTGACGGCGGAAAGTAGACGCGGGGCCTGCGTTGCCACTCGCCCGATTATCTGCTCATCGCTTCCGCTGAAGCCTAACTGGCGTAAAACAGGCAGATGCGGGCGCTCCTGGGGCGGGATCACCGCCTGCGCAAAACCGGCGTCGGAGAGCGCTTTCATTTTCAGCAGGCCCTGTCTGGCCGCCAGTCGTGGATTAGAAAGTCGATCCCGGTGTTTCGTCGATGCCTCATTACCAAACGACAGCCCGGCATAGTGATGCGTCGGTCCCACCAGACCGTCAAAATTGACCTCCCGCGCTTTCATCGTTCGTTCTCCGACGTAAAATCAAGCCCTGGGCTGAGCGTTGTCGGTAGCACCAGATCTGGCGTCTCCAGGCTTGCCATCGGCCATGCGCAATAGTCTGCCGCATACCAGGCACTGGGGCGATGGTTGCCGGAGGCCCCTGTTCCGCCAAAGGGTGCGGTGCTGGCGGCACCGGTTAGCGGTTTATTCCAGTTTACAATTCCCGCCCGTGCTTCAAGCAGCAGTTGTTCAAAACGTGCCCGGTCCGGGGAGATCAGCCCGCAGGCAAGCCCATAGCGCGTCTCGTTTGCGCGTGCTATTGCGTCATCAAAATCGTCATACCGCCAGACGCAAAGTAAAGGTCCGAACACCTCTTCATCAGGTACATCGCTGACCCCGGTCGTATCAATAATGCCAGGCGTTAGCAGTGAGGTGCCGGCCTCTACTAAACGCGGCTCCAGTAAGGTTTTCCCGCCTCGGTTCACATGCGCCTGCCAGGCTTCATGGACGTGCAGGGCTGCCTGCTCGGAAATTAAGCCTCCCAAAAACGGCTGGGGGTCGGCATTCCAGTTTCCGGGGGTCAGTCTGGCTGATAATGCCGTCAGGCGGGCAAGAAAGGCATCTCCGGCCTCCCCCCGTTTGACCAGTAACCGACGTGCGCAGGTACACCGCTGCCCGGCTGTGATAAAGGCGGACTGTATAGTCAGGTGTACCGCCGCGTCGATGTCAGCAGGATCATCCACGATCAGGGGATTATTCCCCCCCATCTCCAGCGCGAGAATTTTTTCCGGCTGCCCCGCCAGCTGGCGATGCAGCTGGTATCCCGTTGCGGCACTGCCGGTGAACAGTAAACCATCCAGACCCGGCAGAGTGCTCAGTGCCTGACCGGTCTCCCGCCCGCCCTGTACCAGGTTGATGACGCCTGCGGGCAGACCCGCTTGCTCCCATAATTTCATCACGCTTTCGCCGGTCCAGGGGGTTAACTCGCTCGGCTTGAAGATGAGCGTGTTACCGGCAAGCAGTGCGGGGATAATGTGTCCATTGGGCAGATGGCCTGGAAAATTGTAGGGGCCAAACACGGCGAGTACGCCATGAGGACGGTGGCGCAGGGTAGCCGCTCCGTCCGGCATCTCGGTGTGATGCGCCCCGGTGCGGGCATGATATGCCTTCACCGAGATGGCCGCTTTGTTGATCATCGCCGCCACTTCGGTGGCCGCCTCCCAACGAGGTTTGCCGGTTTCGCGCGCAATCACTTCGCCAAGAGCGGCTTTGTTGGTTTCCAGTAACGCTGCAAATTTCTCAACAATACGTTGGCGCTGGGTAAACTCGCCTTTTGCCCATGTCGGGAATGCCGCACGGGCCGCCTGATACGCGGCCGCAACCTGGTCAGCGTCGGCATCGCACCCATGCCACAACACCTCTTGAGTTACGGGGTTAGTTTTGACCCGCTGCCCGCCCTGGCCGGCAACCCATTCGCCATTGATCCATTGGTTCATGATTTTTTCTCCTCGGCGCACAGGCGCACCAGACGTACGAAGTCGCCAGCTCTGCATTGCAGGGCGTCACATTGCGCGGCGTTCAGTACCAGCCGCTCGGTATGGGGATCCACATGAATAAGCATGGCCCTGAACTGGTGGTACTGCTCGTTGGATACGAGGCAGGCAGGCCATTCACCGGCAGCACAATCTCCTTCGACCACTTCGACAAGGCGACTTTTACGAACCGCCCTGACGCTGTCGATATCGCATTCAAGCGTTGGGCCACCGTCAAAGATGTCAACATAGTTACAATAGCGGAACCCCTCTTTTTCGAGGACGGCTCGGGCGGGAGCGGTTTGTGGATGGACCTGACCAATCACCGCCTGCGCATCGGCAGAGAGAAAATCGGTATAAATAGGATGTTTAGGCATCAACTCGGCGATAAAGGCCTTTTGTCCGGTCCCGCAAAGGTAATCTGCACGGCTGAATTCCATCGAGAAAAAACGTTTACCGAGGCTGTCCCAGAAAGGTGAAAAACCGGTTTCATCGATAACGCCGCGCATTTCTGCGACTACCTTTTCATTAAAGCGATCGCGAAATGCAGCCATGAAGAGAAAGCGGGATTTTGAAAGCAGATAGCCGTTGCCCTCTTTGCGCCACGCCGGATCCAGAAAAAGCGTACATAACTCACTGCTGCCAGTGTGATCGTTACTTAAAAAGAGCGTGGGTAACGCGTTGTAAACATTCAGCTCCTTCGAGGCGTGGACAAGTGTGCCGACCCGGTAGTTGTACCAGGGTTCGTTAAGTCCTACAGCCACTTCGATGGCGCATATTCCTGCCACCTCCCCGGTGTCGGTAGACGTGAGCACAAACACGTACCCCTGATCGGCTTTTGGTAATTCACCGCGCCAGGTCTTTAATGCCCGCTCAATACGGTCAGAAAGGGTTGCCTCATCAACCGGCAAAGAGGTTAACCCTCCACCGGTCTTGCCTGCGAGCGCCATCAGTGCAGGCAAATCGCTGCGTTCAACAGGACGGATGACCATCATGATGTGCACCCCTTAAGGAAGGTGTCACAGGCCGTGGCGAAGCGGTCAAGACCACGGGAGATTTCATCCTGGGTAATATTCAGTGCTGGCGCGAAACGCACAACGTTGCCACCCGCAATCAGCACCATCACCCCTTCGGCGGCAGCAAGTTGAGAAATAGCTTTCGCTTTACCAGCATAGTCAGGGTGCAGTTCACAGCCGATAAGAAGGCCCATTCCGCGAATGTCGCGAAACAACTTCAGTTGGTTGTTCATCGCCTGCAACTGCTCGTTAAACCACTGGTTACGCTGTTTTACGCCGTCCAGCGTCTCGCGGGTGTTGACGATGCCCAGCACCGTGCCTGCCACCGCAGCGCCTAACGGGTTACCGCCCCAGGTGGTGCCGTGGGTGCCGACAGTCATTACGCTGGCGCAGTTTTCCGTGGCCAGCATGGCCGCTACCGGGAAGCCGCCACCGAGCGCTTTCGCCGTGCTCAGGACATCCGGCGTCACACCATAATGCATATAGGCGTAGAGTTCACCCGTGCGCCCGACGCCGGTTTGCACCTCATCAAAAATCAGCAGCGCATGATGCTGGTCGCACAGGTCACGTAATCCCTGCAAAAACGCCTTAGTCGCAGGGACGACGCCCCCTTCCCCCTGCATCGGCTCCACAATCACAGCACAGGTGCTGTCGCTGATAAGCGAGCGGGCCGACTCCAGGTCGTTGTAGATGGCGTGCTGTATATCCGGCGGCAGGGGGGCAAAATCCTGCGAATAGGCCGGTTGGCCTCCCGTGCTGACGGTAAAAAGGGTGCGACCATGAAATGCATTTTTAAAGGCCACAATACCGCTTTTATGGCTACCAAACTTATCGTGAGCATATTTACGGGCCAGTTTGAGCGCAGCTTCATTGGCCTCCGCTCCCGAGTTGCAGAAAAACACGCGCTCAGCAAAGGTCGCATCGATTAACTGCTTTGCCAGCCGCAGCGCGGGTTCGTTGGTGTAGCCGTTGCCGGTATGCCAGAACCGGGCGGCCTGATCGCTGAGTGCCTGACACAATGCCGGATGCGCATGCCCCAGGGCATTCACGGCAATCCCCCCGGCAAAATCGATATACTCCGTGCCCTGCTGATCCCACAAACGCGAGCCTTCACCACGTACGGGAATAAAAGGCGCTGGCGCGTAAACAGGCATCATCCATTCATCAAAATTTTCACGCGTAATTGAGTGAGACATAGCGACCTCTTCTTCCGGTAAATGGTTGGTTGTGGATTTGTTAATAAATATGAGCATTCACGCTGTAAATGTATATTGCACAGGACATGCCAGCTAGCGGTTAAAATGCATAAAAGGAGCGTAATAGCTAAATATCAACAGGTTACGATCTCATTTTATGCATTTAAAATGCATAAAAATTGCATAATTGAAGTCGGGAGTGATTAACAGCCGCGGAAAAGAGCAAATTTATGCATCAGAAAAATTAATTGTGGAAGTGTGATCATCAGCGAAATTAATATTGCGGCCCTGCATCGATCTGGAGCAGGCTGCCCATTTTGGGTGCGGTTTGCGGTTAGCCGGGCATCAAAGGTTCAGATGGCAAGGGTACGTGCCTGCTCAGTTAAATGGTCATAAAAACCAAAGACCGGACAGCATTATGCGTAATAAATGACTTGCAGGTTCGTTTGCCCTGAGGCGATGTGCGTGAACAGGCGGGAGCGATATTCGTATTCGACATATTCAGTAAATTAATTTTTAACGCCAACCATCTACTAACCCGTGGTGATACCACCGGCACGGACAACACACAGGCATTTTTTTTCCTTTTCTGCTAACATCCCCGCCACATTCTTTCTGCATTCTGGCGGCGACCATGAAATTTGTCTCTTTTAATATCAACGGCCTGCGAGCCCGTCCTCATCAACTTGAAGCGATAGTCGAGCAGCATCAACCTGATGTCATTGGCCTGCAGGAGACGAAAGTCCACGACGATATGTTCCCGCTCGAAGAGGTAGCCAGGCTCGGCTATAACGTCTTCTATCACGGGCAAAAAGGGCATTATGGAGTGGCATTGTTGACCAAGGCCACGCCGGTTTCCGTGCGTCGTGGGTTTCCGGAGGATGACGAAGGAGCCCAGCGTCGAATCATCATGGCGGAGATCCCCTCCCCGCTGGGAAATATTACTGTCATTAATGGTTACTTCCCCCAGGGGGAAAGTCGCGACCATCCGGTGAAATTTCCGGCTAAAGAGAAGTTTTACCAGAACCTGCAACACTATCTGGAAACAGAGCTGAAAAAAGAGAATCCGGTGCTGATCATGGGTGACGTTAATATCAGCCCCACTGATTTGGATATCGGCATCGGCGAAGAGAGCCGCAAACGCTGGCTGCGTACCGGCAAATGCTCCTTCCTGCCGGAGGAGCGTGAATGGATGGACCGACTGCTCAATTGGGGTCTGGTGGACACCTGGCGCGCGGCTAACCCGGACAATAACGAACGCTTCTCATGGTTCGACTACCGCTCCAGAGGCTTTGACGATAACCGCGGCCTGCGTATAGACGTACTACTGGCCAGTGGGCCGCTGGCAGAACGTTGCATTGAAACCGGTATTGACTACGACATCCGTGGTATGGAAAAACCCTCTGACCATGCGCCGGTGTGGGCGACATTCAAGGTCGAGTAATCCCCCTCTCTATAGCGGCAGTCAGAGGATTGCCGCTTCTTACGAGATGCCGCCATGCAGCACTTCCTTACCTGTTTACAGATTCAGCAGCAGCACGGGGCCATTATCGACACTCGCCCGGCCGCCATTTTTAACGGCTGGCCTGATGAGGTACACGGTACCTCAGGTCATGAACCCGGCGCCCTTAACCTTGCCACGCGCTGGCTTGATATAATGGATGATGAGGTTTTAAGTGGCTGGCTCAGCAGGCATGCGCTCACTCCTGCGATGCCACTGGCGCTCTATGGTGGTGAGCATCACGCGCTCAGTTATCGTCTTCGCAGAATCGGATTTCAGGCCGTGTCAACGCTCGCTGACGCCCTCACCGATCCGGCCCGCCTTCGCCGATTGCCAGGCTTTGCGCAACGCCCCTGCCCCCAGTGGCTCCACCAGCTTTTGCAGGGCAAACCTGTAGCAGAGAGACCCGCTGGCGCGTGGCGGGTGCTGGAGATAATCTCGGATGGAACGCCGTTACCACGTCATGCTCACATTCCCGGGGCTGCCTGTCTTGATATTGGCAAACTTGAAGGCGGGCCTTTCTGGAACGTCGTGCCAGCGAACCAACTTTCCAGGGTGCTCACCCGTCACGGCATTGGCGGTGATACTACCGTGATACTCTATAGCCGCCATCTGCTGGCGGCGGCGCGCGCGGCGCAGATCCTGCTGTATGCTGGCGTGGCCGACGTGCGATTGCTTGAAGGAGACGCATTTGCGCAGGCGTTTCCTCGGGCAACCGTACCCCCCATGACTACCAGCCATAACCTTGACGCTGCTCTGGGCGTGCCGCGGTGTCCGCAACTGATGGTGACAATGGCGCAGGCGCGAGCGCTCTTACATCGTCAGGATGCCTCGCTGGTGAGCGTCAGAAGCTGGCAGGAGCATACCGGGCAGATCAGCGGCTATGATTACATCGCAGAAAAAGGGGACATTCCCGGCGCCCGCTGGGGACACGCGGGAGAGGGCAAAGATGGCATGGGCGATTTTTTAAACCCGGATGGCACATTGCGAAGCGCAGAGGAAATAACCGCCATGTGGGCGGCTTATCACATCACCTCCGATCAGCACGTCGCCTTTTATTGTGGCACTGGCTGGCGGGCCTCGCTGGCGTTTTTATGTGCCCGCGCGATGGGCTGGTCGCGTATCGCCGTATATGACGGCGGCTGGTACGAGTGGAGTCAAAAGAATAAAAACGGAGCAACATGCTAAAGACAATCGACGTCGTCGCCGCAATCATTGAGCGTGACGGCAGCATTCTGCTGGCACAGCGCCCTGAACAGGGCGATCAGCCAGGCTTATGGGAATTTGCCGGCGGTAAAGTAGAGCCCGGTGAAACGCAGCCGCAGGCGCTGGTTCGCGAGCTAGGTGAAGAGCTGGGTATTGAGGCCACCGTTGGTGATTATATTGCAAGCCACCAGCGTGAGGTTTCCGGGCGCATCATTACTCTGCATGCCTGGCACGTGCCGGTCTTTACCGGCACCCTCACCCGTCATCATCACGCCGCGCTGGTCTGGTGCTCACCGGATGAGGCGCGCAACTGGCCCCTGGCTCCGGCAGATATCCCCCTGCTTGAGGCATTTAAGGTTTTACACGCCGCCAGACCAAAGGATTAGTTGAGATAGTGCGTTCATCACGCTGGCATTGCAGCAATATGCCTTCGGTTTTGATGACCGCACCTTCAGAATAGGTTTGCCCCTCATAAATACAGCACTGATTACAGGGCTGAGCATTCTGTTGACCGCCCGAGCTGAACACCTGGGGCGGAACGTTGACTTCCACATCCGGTGAGAGACGTCGTTCAGCCTGCACGCCAAAGGATGCGATTATTAATAAACCACTTATCACCCACTGCATTGGCTTCATGATATTTTCTTCCTGAATTGATTCTTTAATAACTATAACGGATCTCTATTTCAAAGCAGCTATTTCTTCTGTCATCGCTTTTAATTATGACCCTCGACCTTTCATTAATTTCGTCACATAGGCGGATTTTTGCTTGCTTAACGTCATATTGCAGATGTTATAGTCGAAAAACGCTGAAATTTTGGCAGCTATAAAAAACATAACATCCGACATCTGACATAAGAGGCTCTTATATCTATGGAACAGACATGCACTCTTGAATCGTTCCTTTCCCACGTTCAAAAGCGCGATCCGCACCAGACCGAATTCGCTCAAGCCGTTCGTGAAGTCATGACCACTCTGTGGCCTTTCCTTGATCAAAACCCGCGTTACCGACAGCTCTCCCTGCTGGAGAGACTGGTAGAGCCTGAGCGTGTGATCCAGTTTCGCGTAGTGTGGGTAGATGATAAAAATCAGGTGCAGGTTAACCGTGCATGGCGTGTCCAGTTCAGCTCCGCCATTGGCCCTTACAAAGGTGGCATGCGCTTCCATCCCTCCGTTAACCTTTCTATTCTTAAATTCCTCGGCTTCGAACAAACCTTTAAAAATGCCCTGACCACCCTGCCAATGGGCGGTGGTAAAGGCGGAAGTGATTTCGATCCAAAAGGGAAAAGTGATGCTGAGGTGATGCGCTTCTGTCAGTCTCTGATGACGGAACTCTACCGCCATCTTGGCGCGGATACTGACGTGCCCGCAGGTGACATGGGCGTTGGTGCGCGTGAAGTTGGCTTTATGGCCGGCATGATGAAAAAGCTGTCTAACAACACAGCCTGTGTCTTCACCGGTAAGGGGCTCTCTTTCGGCGGCAGCCTGATTCGCCCGGAAGCCACCGGCTATGGCCTGGTCTACTTCACCGAAGCGATGTTAAAACGCCACGGTCTGAGTTTTGAAGGCCTGCGTGTTGCGGTTTCCGGTTCCGGTAACGTGGCACAATATGCTATTGAAAAAGCGCTGGAACTGGGGGCACGCGTGATTACCGCCTCCGACTCCAACGGTACAGTGGTCGATGAAGCCGGCTTTACTAAAGAGAAGCTGGCACGCCTGATTGAGATTAAAGAACAGCAGCACGGTCGCGTAGCAGATTACGCCCGGGAATTTGGCCTGCACTATCTTGAAGGCCAGCAGCCGTGGTCCGTTCCGGTTGACGTTGCGCTGCCGTGCGCAACGCAAAATGAGCTCGATGAGGAGGCGGCCCGTCAGCTTATCGCCAACGGCGTAAAAGCGGTTGCCGAAGGGGCGAACATGCCAACCACCATCGCCGCGACCGATCTGTTCCTGGAGGCCGGTGTTCTCTTCGCACCGGGTAAGGCAGCGAACGCTGGTGGTGTCGCCACATCCGGCCTCGAAATGGCGCAAAATGCCGCCCGTTTTGGCTGGAAAGCGGAAAAAGTGGATGCGCGTCTGCACCACATCATGCTGGATATTCATCATTCCTGCGTGGAGTACGGTGGCGAAGCGAAACAGACGAACTACGTTCAGGGCGCAAACGTGGCCGGCTTCGTGAAAGTGGCCGATGCGATGATTGGTCAGGGGCTGATTTAACTATTTAAGCCGGGTGGCTCGACGCTTCCCGGCCAGACAATATCAGGCCTGGTGTGCATTGCGCACCGGGCCTTTTTATTTCACGCTCGCGCAACCAGCGAGGAGACGATTTCCCGATGGCGTTTAAGAATGATGGCGATTTGCTCATCGGCGGTGAGTTCGTTAAAGAGCCTGTCGTGACTTTCGGCTCGTGCGTTGCGCAACGTGGTGGGGATTTTTACTACGCTATTTTCTACGGGTTTTTGCTCGCTCATTTTCCAGTCCTGCTACTAAATGGTCTGTGTTCGCGCGCATCATAATCCTGTTTTTTAGTGACAGGAAGACGCAAGGATCACGTCTTCCTGCAAATTGGGCAATTTTACGCCATTTTTGGGCAATTCCACGGAAGTGAACGCCACATCCGCATCACCCAGCAGGCGATGGCGCCGGGGTGTCATCTCCACGAGATTTTCGCCCGGTACGCTTGCCGGCGGCCCTTTTCTTCCCGCCGCCTGGGGCCACTATCCCCTTGAAACGTTGCGCTGGGGTGTTACGCGCCTGCTGAATAAGCTCGTGCAATGTGCCAACCAGCGGCTGCATAAAATCCTGATACCGGCACTGCTTTTCACTGATTTGCGTGAGTACCGACTCCCAGTGTGCGGTCATGTCGGGCCTGGCCGCCATCTCAGGTAGCGAGTGTATTAGCGCTCTTCCCGCATCGGTTGAGAGGATGTAACGCCCTTTCTTATTAAGAAAACCACGCTTAAACAACAACTCAATGATGCCGGCACGGGTTGCTTCCGTTCCGAGACCGTCCGTGGCGCGCAGGATTTTCTTCAGCTCTTTATCCTGCACGAAACGCGCAATCCCGGTCATTGCCGAGAGCAAAGTGGCATCTGTGAAATGGCGCGGCGGCTGGGTTTGACGCTCAACCACCTCCCCCTTCTCACATAGCAGTTCATCGCCTTTGGCGACCACCGGCAGCGGCGTCCCGTCGTTCTCTTCATCACGCTCTTTGCCGCCCAGCAAAGCACGCCAGCCCGCCTCTGCCAGAAAACGCGCCTTAGCAATGAACTTACCGTTAGCGATATCCAGATCAATCTGGCATTTGCGGAAGACGGCATCAGGGCAGAACTGCAAGAGATACTGGCGAGCGATGAGGTTATAAACATCGGCTTCGCTGTGGGTCAGATTGACCTTTGATGCCCGTGCGGTCGGGATAATCGCATGGTGGGCATCGACCTTTTTGTCGTCCCAGCTTCGGTTGCGCAAATCCGGGTTAACGACAGGCTGCGGCAGTAAGCCCTGGGCATGTACGCTTATCGCATTCATCACCGCATGGCGCCCGGCATAGTGTTCTTCTGGCAAGTAGCGGCAGTCCGATCGCGGGTAGGTAATCAGCTTGTGGGTTTCATACAGTTTCTGACAGATATCCAGGACGTTTTGCGCACTGAGCCCATAGCGTTTGGCAGCTTCAATCTGTAATGCCGAGAGTGAAAACGGCAGCGGTGCCGGTTCTGATTCCCGTTTATCATTATATCCGGTGACCCGGGCAGGCTGCCCGGCAATGCGATTAACCACATGATCGGCAAGTGGGCGATGAAGCAGACGGCCCTCTTCATCCTGATACGGCTCGCAGGCTTCACTGGGCTGCCAGAGCGCGGTAAAGCGCTCTCCGGCAGGCGTAACGATATGGGCTTTGACCTCAAAGAAATCCTTCGCCACGAAGTTTTCTATCTCTTCGTCGCGCCGTACCACAAGGCCAAGCAATGGCGTCTGGACGCGCCCCACGGATAACACCCCCTGATAACCGGCATTACGTCCCAGGAGCGTGTAAGCGCGGGTCATATTAATGCCATACAACCAGTCCGCGCGGGCGCGGGCCAGGGCAGAAACGCATAGCGGCACGAACTCACTGTTGGAACGTAAGCGAGATATCGCGCGCTCAACGGCCTGCGGGTTAAGATCGTTTATCAGGCAGCGCTGCACCTGCTGACGTTTTGCGGGCGGAAGATCAAGATAATCAATTACCTCGTCCACCAGCAGTTGCCCTTCCCTGTCCGGATCGCCTGCGTGAACCACTTCCGTGGCCTCAGCCAGCAGACGCTTAATGACGTTAATCTGCTTCGTCACCGAAGGTCGGGGCTGAAGACGCCATTTTTCCGGCACGATGGGCAAATCCGCGAGATTCCAGCGGGCGTAGCGGCTGTCATAGACATCCGGCTGCGCCTGTTCGAGCAGGTGGCCAATGCACCAGGTCACGACCTGCCCATTTCCGCACTCAATATAGCCGTCGCCTTTGCGATGGGGCTTAGGCAGCACATCGGCAATGGCACGGCCAAGACTCGGTTTTTCTGCAATAAACAACCGCATCGGTTTAACGGATCTCAATCATCGGACGACCGGCACGGGCGCTGACCAGCTCACCTACCTGCGTGAGGGTAACGCCACATTCTGCGCCAGTGGCGAGAACCTCATTTACCGCATCCGGGGTCACGGCCAGTAGCAGACCACCGGACGTCTGGGGATCGCATAACAGATCCCGGACCGCAGTCGGCATCTCTCCCATCAAATGACCGTAACTGGCGAAGTTACGTTGCGTGCCTCCCGGCACCGCCCCAAGCGCGATGTACTCTTCCACGCCCGGCAGCTTAGGTACCTCCTGATACCACACCTGCGCCTGGACGCCCGCGCCCTGACACATCTCACTGAGATGGCCCAACAGCCCAAAGCCCGTCACGTCGGTCATGGCTTTGACCCCTTCAATACCCGCGAACGCTGCGCCCGCGAGGTTCATCTGGCACATGACCTCGGTAGCAAGTCCCTGATGTTCAGGCTTGAGCAACGACTTTTTCTCCGCCGTAGTGAGCACGCCAATGCCTAATGGTTTGGTCAGGAAAAGCTGGCAACCTGCCTGCGCGGTACTGTTTTTCTTCACCCGCTCGGTGGGTACAACGCCGGTCACCGCCAGGCCAAAAATAGGTTCTGGTGCGTCGATAGAGTGACCGCCCGCCAGCGCAATACCGGCCAGCTGACAGGCATGACGCCCACCTTCAATCACCTGACGGGCAATTTCCGGGGCCAGCGTGTTAACAGGCCAGCCCAGAATGGCAATCGCCATAACCGGTTTTCCGCCCATGGCGAAAATATCGCTGATGGCGTTGGTCGCCGCAATGCGACCAAAATCAAAGGGGTTATCAACGATTGGCATAAAAAAGTCGGTGGTGCTGATAACACAGGTGCCATTACCTAAATCGTAGACGGCGGCGTCATCGCGGGTTTCGTTACCCACAAGCAGATTCGGGTCGAGAAACTTCGCCTGTTCACTGTGCAGAATGGTATCAAGCACCCTGGGGGAAATTTTACAGCCACAACCTGCTCCGTGGCTGTACTGGGTCAGACGAATACCGTTTTCGTTCATGGACATCTCCTGTCAGGACAATCCGGCTATGGTAACGCTCAAAGTACATTGTGGTAAGCGAGACTGTCTGAATTGCGGCAGTTCGCTCACAATCCAGACAGATTTACAACGTGGGTTCAGAAATGACGCACGAACGGGGTGGTATCGGGCACGCTGACCGTGGTAGCGGCTTTCAACTGCGGGGTACCGAGATAAAGAAAACCGACGATTTGATCCTGCGCCCGACAGTCGAAGGCGTCGCGCACAATGGGGCTGTCGGTAAGCGGGCCGGTACGCCAGATTCCATTAAACCCCTGGGCGAGCGCAGCCATCTGCATCGCCATGACTGCACATCCGGCAGAGAGTAACTGCTCCCATTCGGGCACTTTATGGTGCTCTACGCATTTCGCGACGACGGCTATAATGAGGGGCGCGCGGAACGGTGAGGTGCGGGATTTCTCCTGCGCTTTCTCATCCAGCCCCGCATCCACCGCCGCTTTTTCCAGCGTCTGGCTAAAGCGCTCACGGCCTTCACCTTCAATCAGGAAAAACTGCCAGGGTTGCAGCGTACCGTGGTCCGGCGCGCGCATGCCTGCACGAAGGATGTTCTGCAGTTGTTCACCCACCGGCGCAGGCTCGGCCAGGCGGGAAGCACTGCGGCGGTTGACGAGCAGTTCAAGTGCATCCATTAGTTAAGCTCCTGTTGTGAATTTTGTTCCTAAAATTAACACGTGCATAGAATTTGTTACAGCACCGACGGCGATTCCTGCTGACATTACGCTGCAGGGTAATTAGGATAACGACACTTCCCGCTCAGGGCAGCGGGTGACCTTACTTATCAGGGAGAAAGCATGCGAACCCTTTGGCGCATTATTGCCGGTTTTTTCAAGTGGACCTGGCGATTGCTGAATTTTATCCGCAATCTGGTACTCAACGTAATTTTCATTCTGCTGGTGCTGGTCGTGGCGGGTGTCTGGATGCAGTTCAGTGACAGCAAATCGGAGCATAGTAGCCGTGGCGCGTTGCTGATGGACATTACCGGCGTGGTGGTGGACAAACCGACCGCCAGTAACCGCCTGGGGACGCTGGGTCGTCAGTTCTTCGGGGCCGGTTCAGATCCTTTACAGGAAAACTCACTGTTCGATGTCGTCGATACGATTCGCCAGGCGCAGGCCGACCGCAATATCACCGGTATTGTGTTAGACCTGAAAAATTTCGCCGGCGCAGACCAACCCTCCATGCAGTACATCGGCAAGGCGTTACGTGAATTCCGCGACAGCGGCAAACCTGTCTACGCGGTGAGTGATAACTACAGCCAGGGCCAGTATTACCTTGCCAGCTTCGCCAGTAAGATTTGGCTCTCTCCGCAAGGGGTAGTGGATCTGCATGGCTTCGCAACCAATGGGCTCTACTACAAATCGCTGCTCGATAAACTGAAAGTGACCACCCATGTCTTCCGTGTTGGCACCTATAAATCGGCGGTTGAGCCGTTTATTCGTGACGATATGTCTGCGCCGGCGCGTGAGGCTGACAGTCGCTGGATTGGCGAACTCTGGCAAAATTATCTCAATACAGTCGCCGCTAACCGTAAGGTCACTGCGCAACAGATCTTCCCTGGCGCGCAGGCGATTCTGGATGGGTTGCGCAAGGTTGATGGTGATACGGCAAAATATGCGCTGAATAACAAGTTAGTGGATGAGCTGGGCTCCAGTGCTGACGCTGAAAAAGCGTTGACCAAACAGTTCGGCTGGGATGACAAAGATAAACATTTCCGTGCCATCAGCTACTACGATTACCCCCTTAAAGCACGAAGCGATGTGGGTGATTCGGTGGCCGTCATCTTTGCTAATGGGGCTATCATGGACGGGCAGGAAACGGCTGGCAATGTGGGCGGAGATACCACCGCCTCACAAATCCGCGATGCTCGTCTGGATCCGAAAGTGAAAGCCATTGTGCTGCGTGTTAACAGTCCAGGCGGCAGCGTAAGCGCTTCGGAAGTGATTCGCGCCGAGCTGGCCGCAGCGAAAGCGGCAGGTAAACCGGTGGTGGTTTCCATGGGCGGTATGGCTGCGTCCGGGGGTTACTGGATCTCAACCCCTGCTAACTACATTGTGGCCAACGCCAGCACGCTGACGGGATCTATTGGCATATTCGGCGTAATCAACACGCTGGAAAACAGCCTTGACGCTATTGGCGTGCACACTGACGGCGTCGCCACCTCGCCGCTGGCCGACATGAGTGTCACCAAAGCGCTGACGCCAGAAGTCTCACAGATGATGCAAATCAGTATTGAGAATGGCTATAAACGTTTTATCGGTCTGGTGGCGAAGTCACGTAACAGCACCCCGGAGCAGATCGATAAAATCGCCCAGGGCCATGTATGGACCGGCCAGGACGCGAAAGCAAACGGACTGGTTGATGGATTAGGTGATTTTGATGATGCGCTGAATAAAGCGGCTGAACTGGCGAAGCTTAAACAGTGGCATGTGGAGTGGTATGAGGACGAACCTTCGTTCTTTGACCGGATGATGGACAGCATGTCTGGCTCCGTTCGCGCCATGTTACCGCAGGCATTGCAGGCCTATCTTCCTGCACCGCTGGCCAGCGCAGCCGTACAGGTGAAAGCCGAAACTGACAAACTGGCCGCGTTTAACGATCCACAGAACCGTTATGCGTTCTGCCTGACCTGCGCCAATATCAAATAACGCTTACGGTCTAATTCCTCCCAGGGCGGTGGCGAAAGCCTCCGCCTTTTCTGTTGGCTTTCGCTGCATCAATCATTCACTGTGTATATACTCCCCCCACGTTGTGCTAATACATCCTCTACCATGCAGAAAAAATCAATTTATGTGGCGTATACCGGCGGGACTATCGGTATGCAACGTTCTGAACACGGCTATGTTCCGGTTTCCGGCCATTTACAGCGCCAGCTGGCCCTGATGCCTGAATTCCATCGTCCGGAAATGCCGGATTTCACTATTCACGAATATGATCCGCTGATGGACTCTTCGGATATGACCCCCGAAGACTGGCTGCATATTGCGGACGATATCAAGGCCCACTACGACGACTACGATGGCTTCGTGATCCTGCATGGCACCGACACCATGGCCTACACCGCCTCGGCGCTCTCATTTATGCTGGAAAACCTCAGCAAGCCTGTTATCGTCACCGGTTCGCAAATCCCGCTGGCCGAGCTACGTTCCGATGGGCAGATTAATCTGCTGAATGCACTGTACGTGGCGGCTAACTTCCCGATCAGCGAAGTGACGTTATTTTTCAATAATCGTTTGTATCGCGGCAATCGCACCACCAAAGCCCACGCAGACGGTTTTGATGCCTTTGCTTCACCTAATCTTGCGCCCCTGCTTGAAGCCGGCATCCACATTCGTCGTCTTAATACTCCGCCCGCTCCTCATGGCGAGGGGGCGCTGAGTGTGCATCCGATAACACCCCAGCCGATTGGCGTGGTGACCCTCTATCCAGGTATCTCTGCCGATGTGGTGCGCAACTTTTTACGCCAGCCGGTCAAGGCCCTGATCCTGCGCTCATACGGCGTTGGAAATGCTCCACAGAACCGTGAGTTCCTCAAGGAGTTGCAGGAAGCCAGCGATCGCGGCATCGTGGTGGTAAACCTCACCCAGTGTATGTCCGGTAAGGTCAACATGGGCGGCTACGCCACTGGCAACGCACTGGCGCATGCCGGTGTGATTGGTGGTGCCGATATGACCGTCGAGGCGACCCTGACGAAACTGCATTATCTGCTGAGTCAGAATCTGGATGCAGCGGCTATCCGTAAAGCCATGAGTCAGAATCTGCGGGGCGAACTGACCCCTGATGAGTAAGGAAGGCGACATGAAACAACGTGCGTTACTGCTTGTGGATTTGCAAAATGATTTCTGCGCCGGAGGGGCGCTGGCCGTAGCGGAAGGCGACAGCACGGTGGATGTGGCAAACCAATTGATTGACTGGAGCCACGCCCGACATGAGCCGGTTATTGCAACCCAGGACTGGCACCCGGCAAACCACGGCAGCTTCGCCAGTCAGCATGGCGTTGAGCCTTTTACGCAGGGGCAGCTAGAGGGTTTGCCACAAACCTTCTGGCCGGATCATTGCGTCCAGCATAGCGAAGGGGCGCAATTGCACCCCCTGCTCAACCGTGCAGACATCAGTGAAATCATTCATAAGGGTGAGAACCCGGCTATCGACAGCTACAGCGCGTTTTTCGATAACGGGCATCGGCAAAAAACGGCACTGGATGACTGGTTGCGTGCGCATGCTATCAGTGTGCTCACCGTGCTCGGTCTGGCCACCGACTACTGCGTGAAATACACGGTGCTGGATGCGCTAAAACTGGGTTACCAGGTCAATGTGATAACCGATGGCTGCCGTGGTGTGAATCTGAACGCACGCGACAGCGCACAGGCCTTTATGGATATGGCCGCCGAAGGCGCGACCTTATACACACTGGCGGACTGGCTGGAAACCCAGGCGTAATCTTCGCGTCCGGCCTTCTGGCCGGACCGTTTTCACACGCGTTATTGGATCTTGAGAGTGGCGATGGGCTTCGAACCAATCCCAAACTCTTCCTTGAGCTGCTGTTTGGTTTTCATCACCATCTGACCCTGCGTGTCGATGGTCATGTGTTGTGCCTGTGTGTTGTTTTTTGCCTGCCAGAGCATCACCAGCTGCAGGCTGTTCTCTTTTTGCTCAGGCGTCAGCGCGACGCCATCGGGCCATTTTCCCAACTCCACTGCCGTAACGAGACGCTGATAAATTTCCGGCGTCATGCTGTTAATGACGTGATCAAGATCCATAATTAATTAGCTCCAGTGGAATAATTGCTGAATCGATTCGTTAACCTTTGATCTGTTCGCCATTCTCATCGTCAGAAAAGCTCAGGGAAGCGGAGTTAACGCAGTAACGTTCCCCGGTAGGTTGCGGGCCATCGGGGAAAACATGCCCCAGGTGGGCATCGCATTTTCCACAGCGAATTTCGATGCGCTGCATACCGTGAGAGTAATCGTTAATGTAACGGATAGCACCGTCGGCAACCGGCTCGTAAAAGCTGGGCCAGCCGCAGCCAGAATCAAATTTGCTTTGGGACTGAAACAGTGCGGCGTCACAGACTAAACAGTGGTAAACCCCTTCCCGCTTGTTATGCAGTAACCGCCCGGTGAAAGGGGGTTCGGTGCCGTGATTTTGCGTCACGTAGAACTGCATTTCTGTAAGATTTTTTTTCAGTTCGTCCTGAGAAGAATTCGTCGTCATAGGCTCACATCTCGCAATAAGAACGCATATTACACTCTGTAGATTCTAACAAAACATTAACAATGAAGAACTAACTTTTGTTCTAAACTTAAGCGCGCCTGGCACCCGGAGGGGTAATTGTGATGTTGCTCACATTTTTATCCTGCGTGACCTTTAAAATTCGGGGCGGCGTCCCCATTAGGGGAGAATGCTCATGGGAAGAGTGGGACGAATCAGTCGAACAAAGGTTAGGCGGAATATGATTTGTCGCAATGATTGACACGATTCCGCTTGACGCTGCGTAAGGTTTTTGTAATTTTACAGCCAACCTTTTATTCACTAACAAATAGCTGGTGGAATATATGACTATCAAAGTAGGTATCAACGGTTTTGGCCGTATCGGTCGCATTGTTTTCCGTGCTGCTCAGGAACGTTCTGACATCGAAATCGTTGGTATCAACGATCTGTTAGACGCAGAGTACATGGCGTACATGCTGAAATATGACTCCACTCACGGCCGCTTCAACGGCACCGTAGAAGTGAAAGACGGCCACCTGGTTGTTAACGGCAAAACCATCCGTGTAACTGCTGAAAAAGATCCGGCTAACCTGAAGTGGAACGAAATCGGCGTTGACGTTGTTGCTGAAGCTACCGGTATCTTCCTGACCGACGAAACTGCTCGTAAGCACATCACTGCTGGCGCGAAAAAAGTGGTTCTGACTGGTCCTTCTAAAGACAACACCCCGATGTTTGTTAAAGGCGCTAACTTTGACAAATACGAAGGCCAGGACATCGTTTCTAACGCATCCTGCACCACCAACTGCCTGGCACCGCTGGCTAAAGTTATCAACGACAACTTCGGCATCATCGAAGGTCTGATGACTACAGTTCACGCGACCACTGCAACCCAGAAAACCGTTGATGGCCCGTCTCATAAAGACTGGCGTGGCGGTCGTGGCGCATCCCAGAACATCATCCCGTCTTCTACCGGTGCAGCGAAAGCTGTTGGTAAAGTTCTGCCAGAACTGAACGGCAAACTGACTGGTATGGCGTTCCGCGTTCCTACTCCGAACGTTTCTGTTGTTGACCTGACCGTTCGTCTGGAAAAAGCAGCGTCTTACGAAGAAATCAAGAAAGCGATCAAAGCGGCTTCTGAAGGCGCAATGAAAGGCGTTCTGGGTTACACCGAAGATGACGTGGTTTCTACCGATTTCAACGGTGAAGTTTGCACTTCCGTGTTCGATGCTAAAGCGGGTATCGCGCTGAACGACAACTTCGTGAAACTGGTTTCCTGGTACGACAACGAAACCGGTTACTCCAACAAAGTTCTGGACCTGATCGCTCACATCTCCAAATAAGTGAGATGAGATTCTGATCTATAAAGGCGACCTCGGTCGCCTTTTTTTGTTTTAGTGTCACGCTAACGAAGGATTGCACCATGATAAACACAATTTTTGCTCTCCCGGTTGTCGAACAAATTACCCCTACCCTCTCCCGCCGCTTAAATGACGAACTTGATATTATTGTTGTCGATCATCCGATGGTGAAAGCATCCGTCGCACTCAACGGCGCACATCTTCTCTCCTGGAAGCCGCAGGGTGAAGATGAGGTTCTGTGGTTAAGCGACAACACGCCTTTTAAACCTGGCGTCGCCCTGCGTGGCGGCGTGCCTATCTGCTGGCCGTGGTTCGGTCCGGCAGCGAAGCAGGGACTGCCGGCTCACGGTTTTGCCCGTAATCTGCCGTGGACACTGAAAGCCCATAATGAAGACGATAACGGCGTGGTGCTGACCTTTGAACTTCAAAGCAGCGACGCGTCCCGTCAGTACTGGGAACACGACTTCACTCTGCTTGCGCGCTTTAAGCTCGGCAAAACCTGTGAAATCGAACTGGAAGCGCACGGCGAGTTTGAAACCCACTCTGCGCTGCACACCTACTTCAACGTAGGGGATATCCATGCCGTGAAAGTCAGCGGCCTGGGCGACCGTTTTATTGATAAGGTCAATGATGCAAAAGAAGACGCCTTAACCGATGGCGTGCAAACCTTCCCGGATCGTACCGACCGCGTCTACCTGAACCCGGAAGCCTGTAGCATCATTCATGACGGCGCTCTCAATCGCGCTATCGAAGTGGTCCATCACCATCACTATAATGTGGTCGGCTGGAACCCTGGCCCGGCACTGGCTAAGAGCATGGCCGATATGCCCGATGACGGCTATAAAAACTTCGTGTGCGTGGAGTCTGCCTGTGCTACGAAAGCGCAGAAGACAACTGAAGAAAACCCGTCACGCCTCGCGCAGACAATCAAGGTTGTGAAACGTTAATCCTTTCACGCCCTTCCCGCCAGGGAAGGGCGTTATCTCACCGCTATACGACATCGAGCGGCGTTTTCCTTCCCGGTGCAGGAAACGCTTTATCCAGCCGGGATAACTCCTCTTCACTCAGCGTAATCCTTAGCGCTGCTGCATTCTCTTCCACATGCGCCACGCTTGCCGCTTTGGGAATCGCCATCACACCCTGATGGCTGATAACCCAGGCGAGCAAAATTTGCGCTGCAGTAGCCTGATGCGCCGCCGCAACCTCCTCCACGACGCGGTTGTGCATTAAGCCGTCACGCAAACGTCCCGCCTGGGCTAATGGACAGTAGGCCATGACTGGCATCTGTTGCTGCTGGCACCAGGGCAGCAGATCATATTCGATACCCCGTGAACCGAGATGGTAAAGCACCTGGTCGGTCACACAGGCGTTGCCGCCCTGGACCTGCCACAATGCCTGCATGTCGCTGTAATCAAGGTTGGATACGCCCCAGCGGCGAATTTTGCCCTGCTCAATGAGGGTTTCCATCACCTCTACGGTTTCGGCAAGGGAGAAGTTACCGCGCCAGTGCAGCAGGTATAAATCCAGATAATCAGTGTTCAGGCGACGCAGGCTGGCTTCACAGGCGGCGATGGCTTTCTTACCCCCGGCATTCCACGGGTAGACTTTAGAAACGAGGTAGACTTTATCGCGCAAGCCTCCGCGCAGTGCCTCGCCCACGACCTCTTCCGCTCCCCCATCGGCGTACATTTCTGCGGTGTCGATCACTCCGAGTCCAAGGTCAATGCCCGCACGCAGTGCATCAACTTCCTGCGACCGCTGTCGTTCATTTTCACCCATGTACCAGGTCCCCTGGCCGATAGCAGGCAGCGTATGGGTGCCGGCAAACAGAACATGTTTCTCTGTCATTTCGTCCTCCTTTTAATAATGCACCACCGTAAAGTAAAACAGGGCCAAAGGCCCTGTTTGCGTGCACAAATTGCACTATCAAAAAGCACAATCAGAAGCGATAGGTCACACCTGCCGATAGCAGCCCGGCCCAGGATTTATCAACCATCGGACTGTCTTTGATATCGTCAGACAAGTGCGTATAACGACCGGTGCCGTAAACGCTCCAGTTATCAGTCAGACGATAGCTGGCGGTCAGTTCGAGATACGGGCTCCAGCCGTTGTCCGGATCGTAGCTGTCGAGGCCACTACGGCGGGATTCAGAACGGGACACGCCGTAGTAGTATTCATTCTGGTTGTCGCTGCTCCACTCAACCCCAATCCCTGGCGTCAGGGTCAGACCACCGTTGGTGTAGCGATAAAGCCACGCCAGGTCCCAGGTCACACCATTGCTGTTATCCAGTATATCCCCTGCAATCGCAGTACGCAGGAAACCGTACTCGGTATTATGAATGTAAGAGAGGCCCGCCACCGCGGTTGATTTACGCTTATTCAACTGACGCAACTGATTATTGTCGCTGTCACCAGGCTTGAAGCTCCAGGGGGAGTAGGCTGCAAAGACCGAGAGCTGGTCTGCCTGATCGTTCCACAGGTAGTACCCGCCACCTAATCCACGGAACCAGAAGTCATCGCTCTCGTAGGTGATAACCGGCACCGGATAGGCTTTGTTGTCGTACTGTTTATAAGGAGACTCCACCACGCCCACGCCCGCACCGAGCGAAAAGTTGTTTTCGGCACTGGCAGCAAAGGTTGAAGTCGCGATTAGCACACCCAGTGCCAGGAGTTTGAATTTGGTCACAGTCCTTTCTTTCCTGTTGTCAATAATCGGCGTAAGAAGTGTAACCGCCCTCCTCATTCATCCCAAATTATTTTACTTATGCATTACAAAAGGCAACGCAGTAGCATGTCGTACTGATATGAATCGCCACGGGTTTAACAGACACCTCGGAGTCATTTAAGATGACTTAAAGAGAGGTGCCCATGAGCGGTAAACGTTATCCCGAAGAGTTTAAAATTGAAGCAGTCAAACAGGTTTTTTATCATGGTCATTCTGTTTCCAGTGTTGCAACACGTCTCGATATCACCACCCACAGCCTTTACGCCTGGATAACGAAGTACGGTCCGTATCCTAACACTAATAAAGAAAAGGCAGATGCTCAGGTCGGGATACGCCGTCTTCAGAAAGAGCTGAAGCGGGTTACCGACGAACGGGACATATTAAAAAAGCCGCGGCGTACTTCGCAAAGCTGTCCGACTGAGGTACGCCTTTATTCGTGACAATTCCCGTTGCTGGCCTGTTCGTCTGCTCTGCAGGGTGCTGGATGTTCATCCCAGTGGCTTTTACGCCTGGCTTCAGCAGCCGCATTCACAACGCCATCAGACAGTCCTGAGACTGACAGGACAGATCAAACAGTTCTGGCTGGAGTCGGGATGCGTTTATGGTTATCGCAAGATCCATCTCGATCTGCGTGATACCGGACAGCAGTGCGGAGTGAACCGTGTCTGGCGGCTGATGAAGCGTGCCGGAATAAAAGCTCAGGTCGGATACCGGAGCCCGCGGGCACGTAAAGGCGAGGCCTGCATCGTGACACCCAACAGGCCCCAGCGACAGGTCAATCCGGATGCTCCGCATGAGCGTTGAGTAACGGACATCACTTATATCAGGACCCACGAAGGCTGGCTGTATCTTGCCGTGGTGGTTGATCTGTTCTCACGCAAAATTATCGGCTGGTCAATGCAATCCCGGATGACAAAGGACAATGTCCTGAACGCACTGCTGATGGCTGTATGGCGGCGTAATCCCCAAAAACAGGTGCTGGTTCACTCTGATCAGGGCAGTCAGTACGCAAGCCATGAGTGGCAGTCGTTCCTGAAATCACACGGTCTGGAAGGCAGCATGAGCCGTCGCGGTAACTGCCACGATAATGCGGTTGCAGAAAGCTTTTCCAGTTGCTGAAGCGTAAACGGATAAAGAAAAAGATCTATGGAACGCGGGAAGAAGCCCGCAGCGATATTTTTGATTACATCGAAATGCTTTATAACAGTAAGCGTCGGCATGGTTCGAGTGATCAGATGCCGCCGACGGAATATGAAAATCAATATTATCGACGGCTCAGGAGTGTCTAGATTATCCGTGGCGATTCAAAATTTCAGACGTATCAATATTTTTATAGATAAATTAGTCATATAACCATCGTCCGGCTTTAGCTGACTCGATTAACATACTTATAGTAAAATCGGGTACTGGTACTGGCTCTGTTTTTTTAAATGGATTCCATGAAACCGGAGTGTCGGGAAAATATGTTTTGATATTAAAATCCCCTCTGTCTACATGTAGTTCGTTGAAGTACCGCTCCATCAGATCCTCAGCCTCCAGTTCATCGATAGACAGATCACTATCGAGATCTGTCACTGGAGTCAATAGAACTGGTTTATCAGACAATACATATGTCCCTGCATATGGGCGAACGATTTCATAAACTCGTTCCTCAATGTTATCTACCATAGCTTGTCATTTCCCCTTGCAATAGCGTTGTACTCGCTGATGGTACGATAGACAATTTGAGATACGTCATTCGCAAGTATCAATACACCGATTAGCGGTATAGTACGTCCAACGAATGGAGCGATGTTACGTACCATTTGTTTTCTTGCGGTCCAGGGAGTGTACCCACCTAACCAAGTTGGAAGCGACAAACCGAATGGGAACTTTGCCTTTTTAAATACCGCTCGGGATGCTTTCGACGCATACGACGTACCAGTAATAGACCCACCAGGTTTGGTGCGAGTAGGTAGATCGTTTCGGCCTGAAACTATTGCAATAACTGCCGCGAAATCGGCAACACCTCATCCAAACTGTTCTACAGTCTTCTCACAAAACACCATGAAGAACAATTCAGCAGCACTTAAATTAGATTTACCAGCATAGAAGTACGTTCCGTTCAACTGCTCTACTGTATCCATCATCAGCCTCTGGCATTGTCTGAACGACAGCAATAATAAGACGGTCTTTGTCGTTAAAGTAGTAACATAATATTGGGATTTATCTTAAAAAATATTTATATAAGTTTCAGTGGTGGTGATGTGTTGCAACTGATTTTGATTAAGGCTTGATATGGACATTAAAAAATATTCTACACCTTTCTTTATTATGATAGGGATTATTGCTTCCTTAGAAATTCTGTTTTTTATAAAAGTACTTTTCGCTGGTTCGAAAGGTTTCGAGTGGGGTTCTGTAACGGATTGGGTAAGTGCTTTATGTATCATTGCTATTGCAAGTGCTGCAGTTTACGCAGTATTACAAACAAAGAAGTGGCTTAAACCAAAACTAAATCAAAATGGTTTACCTGATGCAATTAAATTCCTTAAAAACAATGTAAAAACAATGCTGAGTTGAGTTGTGAGTGACTCAATTGATGGGAGTTTCATTGAGTTGGTAAAGGTTCTTGAAATCGTTGTTAAGAGTCATCGAGAAGAAGTACTTCCTAGATATAATAAATTGAAAACTCACTTCTCTGAACTCAAAGACATAAAAGATCCGTATAACTCTGGCTATAAGTTGAAGTTTGACTCAGAAAAATCAGAGCTAATGTGGTATGGTTATTCTCTAAAAGAAAACAAAAAAAACCATAATAGAAGAAATATTTAAATTACACACTCTGTACTTTTTCATATCATCTCAAAAATACAAGATAGCAAGTGAGATTTTTACATGTTATTTTTCGGAGCGTGTAAAAAAGACCAATGCCATTCCAAAATGGAAATTATCGAAAACCATCGATGATGTCATTAATAAATTAGCAAAACTCGATAGCAAACAAACTAAAGTTCATACCAGACTTAAGCAATTATATAAAGGACTGATGGGTGATAAACCTGCTATTACAGTTGAATAGATTTAGCAGCACATCTTTTCTTCTCTTCCCTCGTTCTACAAATTACATACTTCGTTCTTACATGGTTGTAATGGATTGCAATATTGCCACCACAACAACCACACTTTAGAATTCTTGAGAAAAGGTTTGTAATGTAATCATCTTGTGCAAGGGTTACATCTTTTCTTATACAGTTTGCAACACCATTTGCAGTGAGTTTTGTATTTACTCGTTCAAATGTAAGGTTGTCGATAATTATCATTTCAACAACTTTTTTATCTCTAAGTACTCTTAATACGTTTACCGTACTCCAGCCTTTTGGTAATCGCTTTACTATGGCTCCAGATCCAAGCCCACTTTCTGACAATGAGAATATTTGTTTAACTACAGATGGCTCAAGAAGAAGATCCCCAGCAGGCTTTTTCTTATCAGTCATAACCGTATCCATCATACGGTTAGCAGTTAGGAATAGTGCATCATCAATGATTTTTGGGTACACATTCGAGATCACCTCATCGTTGTGCCGCTTATGTTCCCTAACAATCTGCGGTCACGAATGAGCCTCGATACCCTAACCATCTGCCACTTAGGATTATCAAGCCGTTTAACAATTTCACCAGTACTAAACCCCTGCCTGTACCATTCAAAACACTGCACAATGAGTACAGCCTGTTCCTGAATGATCGAGTACTTGTTATCAATGTTTTCTAACCAGAATGGCATACGGTTGGATACTACCTCACCATTAGCTGCCGCTCTTTGCACCTTGTTCTGCCATACCACCTTCGCACGTACTGACTTCATCAGCGATTCGTTATGCGAACACTGTAGGATAATTTCCATGAGTATTTTTGAGAAACTGTCATCGTTTTTTAACACTAAACCCGTACTGATATGATGTACGACAATGCCACTAACAACGATGAATTGAATAGTATTTTCCGCCTACGACGAACGACGACTCAAGCGATCTTATGATGTGACTATTAATGCATCGGCAGTCCCAGACTTGCGATTACGCACATACTGTAAAAATTTACCTAAATTCGAGCCGGGTGAAATGTTGGCATTTTTAAACGCAGAAACGCCCTCATCTATTATATAAATCCTATCATCACTAAATTTTTCAGAATTATCATCTAAAGATTGTTCAATAATTGAACGCCGATCATCCAGACCCGCTCCGCTTACGACTTGATCAAAACTCGATACACGCTCATAACAAATAGGACGATAAGTCATTTTTTATCCTGTTGGTTTACGACGCTAAAAGTAAAAATTGCCCGTACTTTTAAAATGTTCCCATCGATTACAATAGGACGGCATGCCATGAATATATTCGATCACTACCGCCAGCGCTATGAAGCTGCCAAGGACGAAGAGTTCACACTGCAGGAGTTTCTTGCTATTTGTAAGCAGGATCGCAGTGCCTATGCTAACGCAGCTGAAAGACTATTGATGGCTATTGGGGAGCCAGTAATGGTGGACACTGCGCTAGAGCCACGGCTTTCCCGTCTCTTTTCGAATAGGGTTATCGGACGCTACCCGGCGTTCGAAGAGTTTTATGGTATGGAAGAGGCTATTGAGCAGATTGTCTCCTATCTCAAACACGCCGCCCAGGGGCTGGAAGAGAAGAAACAGATCCTGTATCTGCTCGGCCCGGTCGGTGGCGGTAAATCTTCGCTGGCAGAGCGGCTGAAAGCCTTAATGCAGCGTGTCCCTATTTACGTACTGAGCGCCAACGGCGAACGCAGCCCGGTCAACGATCACCCGTTGTGCCTGTTTAACCCGCAGGAAGATGCGCAGATTCTGGAAAAAGAGTACGGCGTACCCCGTCGTTACCTTGGCACTATCATGTCTCCGTGGGCGGCAAAACGTCTGCATGATTTTGGCGGCGACATCTCTAAATTCCGCGTCGTCAAAGTCTGGCCCTCCATCCTTGAGCAGATTGCGATTGCCAAAACTGAGCCTGGTGATGAGAACAACCAGGACATCTCGGCGCTGGTGGGTAAAGTTGATATCCGTAAACTGGAAAACCATGCTCAAAACGATCCGGATGCCTATGGTTACTCAGGCGCGCTGTGCCGGGCCAACCAGGGCATTATGGAGTTCGTGGAGATGTTCAAGGCACCCATTAAGGTGCTGCACCCTCTGTTAACCGCTACGCAGGAGGGGAACTACAACGGTACGGAAGGCATCTCCGCGCTGCCTTTTAACGGTATTATTCTTGCGCACTCTAACGAATCAGAATGGGTGAGTTTCCGTAACAATAAAAACAATGAGGCCTTCCTTGACCGCGTTTATATCGTCAAGGTGCCTTATTGCCTGCGTATCTCCGAAGAGATCAAGATTTACGAAAAACTGCTTAACCACAGTGAGTTGACCCATGCGCCCTGCGCGCCCGGTACGCTGGAAACCCTCGCGCGATTCTCTATTCTGTCGCGCCTGAAAGAGCCAGAAAACTCCAGCGTGTACTCGAAAATGCGCGTGTATGACGGTGAAAGCCTGAAAGATACCGACCCGAAAGCCAAGTCCTATCAGGAGTACCGTGATTATGCCGGTGTGGATGAGGGGATGAACGGCCTGTCGACCCGTTTCGCCTTTAAAATCCTCTCCCGCGTGTTTAACTTTGATCATGTCGAAGTGGCGGCAAACCCGGTGCACCTTTTCTATGTGCTCGAACAGCAAATTGAACGCGAGCAGTTTCCGCAGGAACAGGCCGAACGTTATCTTGAATTCCTCAAAGGTTATCTGATCCCGAAATACGCTGAGTTTATTGGCAAAGAGATCCAGACGGCCTATCTGGAATCCTATTCCGAGTACGGGCAAAACATTTTTGACCGCTATGTCACCTATGCCGATTTCTGGATCCAGGATCAGGAGTACCGCGACCCGGATACCGGCCAGCTGTTTGACCGTGAGTCGTTGAATGCAGAACTGGAAAAAATCGAAAAACCGGCGGGGATCAGCAATCCGAAAGATTTCCGCAATGAGATAGTAAATTTCGTGCTGCGCGCCCGGGCAAATAACAGTGGCCGCAACCCGAACTGGACCAGTTACGAAAAACTGCGCACGGTTATTGAGAAGAAAATGTTCTCCAATACCGAGGAGCTACTGCCGGTTATCTCGTTCAACGCCAAAACCTCTACCGATGAGCAGAAAAAGCACGACGATTTTGTCGACCGCATGATGGAAAAAGGGTACACCCGCAAACAGGTTCGTCTGCTTTGCGAATGGTATCTGCGCGTGCGCAAATCGTCTTAACGTCATGCCTGCCCGGTACGCGGTATCGGGCCAGAACAATGAGAACTGTAGGCCGGACGGGCGGTATGCCGTCCGGCATTACAACGCCATAAGAAGTTGGCAAATGCAGTACCGGAGGGCCTATGACCTGGTTCATTGACCGAAGACTTAACGGTAAAAATAAGAGCACGGTTAACCGCCAGCGATTTTTACGCCGTTATAAAGCGCAAATAAAGCAGTCGATTTCCGAAGCGATTAACAAACGCTCCGTCACCGACGTTGAGACCGGTGAGTCCGTCTCAATTCCCATTGATGACATCAGCGAACCGATGTTCCATCAGGGACGCGGCGGCTTACGCCATCGTGTCCACCCTGGTAACGATCACTTTGTACAGAATGACCGTATCGAGCGCCCTCAGGGTGGCGGTGGCGGCGGTGGGAGTGGTCAGGGAGAAGCCAGCGCCGACGGCGAAGGTCAGGATGAATTTGTCTTCCAGATTTCGAAAGACGAATATCTGGACCTGCTTTTCGAAGATCTGGCGCTGCCTAATCTGAAGAAAAATCAGCACCGACAGCTCAATGAGTATAAAACCCACCGGGCGGGATATACGGCAAACGGCGTGCCTGCCAACATCAGCGTCGTGCGCTCTCTGCAGAACTCGCTGGCGCGACGCACGGCGATGACTGCCGGTAAGCGACGCGAACTACGCGCACTTGAAGAGGATCTGGACAACGTAGCCAGAAGTGAACCTGCCCAGCTACTGGAAGAGGAGCGTCTGCGTAAAGAGATTGCGGAGCTGCGTGCGAAGATTGAACGCGTACCTTTTATCGACACCTTTGATTTACGCTACAAAAATTATGAAAAGCGCCCGGAGCCATCGAGCCAGGCCGTAATGTTCTGCCTGATGGACGTATCAGGCTCAATGGATCAAGCCACCAAGGATATGGCCAAGCGCTTTTACATCCTGCTCTATCTCTTCCTGAGTCGGACCTATAAAAACGTCGAGGTCGTCTATATTCGCCACCATACCCAGGCAAAAGAGGTGGACGAGCATGAGTTCTTTTACTCGCAGGAGACAGGCGGCACCATCGTGTCGAGTGCGCTGAAGCTAATGGATGAAGTGGTGAAGGCACGTTACGATCCTACCCAATGGAATATTTACGCCGCGCAGGCCTCGGATGGTGATAACTGGGCAGACGACTCGCCGTTGTGTCACGAGATTCTGGCGAAAAAGATCCTCCCGGTGGTGCGTTACTACAGTTACATTGAAATCACCCGTCGTGCGCATCAGACGCTCTGGCGGGAGTACGAGCATCTGCAAACGATGTTCGACAACTTCGCTATCCAGCACATCCGCGACCAGGAAGATATTTATCCTGTGTTCCGCGAGCTTTTTCATAAACAGGCTGCCACCTCCGGCAGTTAATCGAACCGGCAGCCAGCGATCCCCCGCTGGCTGTTTTTCGCGCACAATACCCTAAGGGGCAAATTGCGGTACAAAAATGCAGCTATTTCCCCTCTTGCCCCGCCGTCGATATGGCATATTACTTCCGGACAAACTCGATTTTCCATTCGCGCCATTAGCGTCTGGCCTTTGAAAATAGTACACATAACAGCGTTGTTGAAATGAGTGCTTTTTAAGCCGCCTTCTTCTCAGGCGGCTTTTTTATTTTCATCCCCGTCGCGCTGCATTACTCTTGGGTTTTACGCTATTCATCCGGGAGCGATAATGTCCACCATTGCCAGTCTTGATATCCATCAGCATCTTATAGAAACCCTTGATGCGCACCATGCACGCTATCGTGTGGTTGAACACGAAGCCTCTGGTAAATGCGAAGCGGTGAGTGAAATACGTAAAACGGCCCTGGCCCAGGGCGCCAAAGCGCTGGTCTGTAAAATTAAAGGCAACGGGGTAAAACGACATGTCCTGGCGATTTTGGCCGCTGATCTGCAGGCAGACTTATCGCAACTGGCATCCTTTTTTGGCGGCACTAAAGCCTCGCTGGCAAGCCCGGCGGAAGTTGAAAGCTTAACGGCCTGTGTATTTGGTGCCATCCCTCCCTTTAGTTTTCATCCGGACCTGAAACTGGTCGCCGACCCGCTCCTGTTTGAACGCGTTGAGGAGATAGCTTTTAACGCCGGACTTCTGGAGAAGTCTATTATTCTCAACACCGAGGATTACCTGCGCATCGCGCGCCCGCAACAGGTCAGTTTTCATCGCCTGCCGTGAGGCAACAGGGCGTGGCGTTATGGCCAGCCCGCTTTTTCCAGCATCAGTACCGCCAGAACCAGCACCACCATCATGGTAATAAAAGATAACGTGATGAGAAGCACTTCATATTGCATCGGATCGTTCATCTTTTATGCCTGTTTTTTGTCCAGATGAAGGTAGTAATAATCACTTAAGGTGACGATTTAATGACAGGACCAGATTATCCTGATGTCAATTGCGGCTGAAACGATTCCTGCCCTAATATCTCTTTCTTTTCGCCTTAAAAGCGGGTTATTTATTATTTGCAGTATGCATAAATAAATTGTTACCGGTATCACGAAAAGCAGTTTCCATAATTCCGAAGGCAGATCTCGTAATTGTTAACCATCCAATATTGACACACCATATATTCAGTACCCCCCTGAAATAACCTTACAGAGTCTGGTGAATACAATGAATTTAACGATCACCCGTAAAGAAAAAATCAGTTATGGACTGGGCGACATGGCAAGCCACGTCGGGCTGGATAACGTCATTATCTTTCTGACCTTTTATTATACGGACGTTGTAGGATTACCCGCCGCCTTCGTGGGCACCATGTTTTTACTCGCGCGTACCGCTGACGCTATTATCGACCCGGCGATGGGTTATCTTGCGGATCGTACCAAAACCCGCTGGGGAAAATTCCGTCCCTGGATGCTCTGGCTTGCACTTCCCTTCGGGGCCAGCTGCCTGCTGACCTACGCCGTGCCTGAATCGCTGACCCTTTCCGGTAAGATGATTTTCGCTACCATCAGTTATACGCTGATGATGCTGATGTATACCGCGATTAATATTCCTTACTGCTCAATGGGTGCTGTCATCACGCCTAATAATGAGGATCGTATTTCATTGCAATCCTATCGCTTCTTTTTAGCGACCCTTGGTGGCGCAATGTCGACCTTCTTTATGATGCCTCTGGCTCAATATCTTGGCGGTGATGACAAATTATTGGGTTACCGCTGGGCGATGGCCATAATGGCAAGCGCAGCGGTGATTATGTTCTGGATCTGTTTTGCAAATACTCGCGAACGCATTAAAGCGCCGGCCACACATAATAATTACCTTGCTGAACTACGTGATTTGTTACGTAACGATCAATGGCGCGTGGTTGCCATGCTGGTGATAACCAATATTGGCTTTGGGGTTATTCGTCTCGGTGCCATGATGTATTTCGTGACCTATTATCTTGGCAGTGCCAGCTATTTTATGTGGATGCTCGGCGCGCATATTCTGGGTAAAGCGGCAGGCAGTGCACTGGCAAAACGCCTGACCCGTAACTTCAGCAAAGTCCAGATGTTTGGTTACTGCTCGGTACTGGCTGGCGTCCTCAGCATCGCCTTGTTCTTTGCCCCGAAATCCATTTTTGTGCTGGTGCCTCTCACGTTTATCGTTTCAACGCTGTATCAGTCCACCACCACCCTGATGTGGGTGATGATGGCGGACGTGGCAGACTACGGCGAATGGTTGCAGAAGAAACGCATGGACGGTGTGATTTTCTCTACTTTCCTTGCGGTGCTGAAGCTGGGTATGGCCATCAGCGGTGCGATCGTAGGCTGGACGCTGAGTCTGAGTGGTTACGTGGCTAACGCGCCGGAACAAACTTCAACGGCAATGTACTGCATCGTTGCCCTGTTTACCGTCGTGCCCGGCCTGCTGTCGCTGGCGGCCTTCGCCACGCTGCGCTGGTACAAACTCGACGACAGCACCATGAAATCCATAAACCTTGCCCGTCAAAGTCTTTCGTAAAAGGACGTATTCATTATGAGCGAACTGATCCAACACCCTGACAGCATTGAATGGCGTTTTGAGCGTCAGATCCTGCGCATTGAGCCCTGGGGCGTAAACAGCCTGCGCGTGCGGGCCACCTGCGCCCCACAATTCAGCGATAACCTGCATGCGCTGTTAGCGCCAGCGGCCAGTCAGCCGAAGGTCAGCGCCCAGCCAGAGCAACTGACCCTGCGTAACGGCAACATTACCGCCGTCCTCAACCTGAAAGGCCAACTGGCCTTTTATAACCAGCGCGGCGAACTGCTGCTGGAAGAGATGTGGCGACAGCGCTCCACCGTCGGCATTGGTGCCAGCGAAAAGAGTCAGGACAAATACATCAGCGCCCTTAAACTGGACGGGCGCGAATTTAAACCCCTGCCTGGCGGCAAGTACCAGTTGACCGTGCGTTTTGAATCCCGTGCCGATGAGCGCATCTACGGTATGGGACAGTACCAGCAGCCGTGGCTGGATCTGAAAGGCTGTGTGCTGGAGCTGGCGCAGCGTAACTCCCAGGCCAGCGTGCCTTTTATGCAGTCCAGCCTTGGCTATGGTCTGCTGTGGAACAACCCGGCCATCGGCGAAGCCAGCTTTGCCAAAAACCAGACTCAGTGGCAGGCAAAAGTGACCCAGGAGATGGACTACTGGATAACCGCCGCCGACAGCATTCAGACCATTACCCGTCAATACGCGAAAGCCACCGGCACGCCGCCCCCTGCTCCCGGCTTCACCAGCGGACTATGGCAGTGCAAACTACGCTACCGCACCCAGCAGGAGGTGCTGGAAGTCGCACGCGAGTATCGCCGTCGTCACTTGCCGCTTTCGGTGATGGTCATCGACTTCTTCCACTGGCCGAATCAGGGCACCTGGTGCTTTGACCCAGTGGACTGGCCCGATCCCAAAGCGATGGTGGATGAGCTGAAAGCGCTGGGCATCGAGCTGATGGTCTCCGTCTGGCCGACGGTAGAGGCCCGAAGTCCTCTGTTCCCGGTGATGAAAGCCAAAGGTTACCTGGTCACCAGCGATCGGGGCGTACAGGTCAATCTCGACTTTATGGGTAATACCACCTTTTTTGATGCCACCCATCCGCAGGCGCGCGAATTTGTCTGGGAGACGGTAAAGAAAAATTACTACGATCTCGGTATCAAACTTTTCTGGCTGGACGAAGCCGAGCCGGAATATCGCGCCTATGACTTCGATAACTACCGCTATCACGCCGGGCCGGTTCTGGAGACAGGGAACCAGTACCCGCGCGATTTTGCCCAGGGCTTTTATGACGGGCTTGTTGCGAGTGGCGAGAAGGAGATTGTTAATCTGGTGCGTTGCTCCTGGGCGGGCAGCCAGCGCTTTGGCGTGCTGGCGTGGTCTGGCGATGTGCACTCCTCTTTTCATGCGTTCAGAAACCAACTGGCTGCCGGGCTGAACATGGGGATGGCAGGTATACCCTGGTGGACGACCGACATTGGCGGTTTCCAGGGGGGCAACGTCAACGATCCCGCCTTCCACGAGCTGCTGATCCGCTGGTTCCAGTGGGCAGTCTTCTGCCCGGTGCTGCGCATGCACGGCTACCGTGAACCGCAGATCCAGCCACCGGAAAGTTACCGTAACGGCATCCCGCAATGTAACAGCGGTTCGCCTAATGAATTATGGAGCTATGGCGAGGAGAATTTCGCCATCATGCAACACTGGCTTGGGGTGCGCGAGAAACTACGTCCCTATGTGGATGCGCTGTTTGATACGGCCCACCAGCACGGTGATCCGCTGATGCGTCCCCTGTTCTGGCACTACCCCGACGACGCCGAGAGCTGGCAGGTAGAAGACCAGTATCTGTTTGGTGATGATTTGCTGGTGGCTCCGGTGTTACAGGCGGGGGCACGCGAACGTGACGTCTGGCTGCCGGGGGACCACGGCTGGGTGGCGCTTAATGGCGAGCGTTATCAGGGCCGGCAGCGCATTCAGGTGGCCGCCGGGCTTGAGACAATACCCGTGTTTATCCGGGAGGGTAGCCCGCTGGAAGCCTTGTTAATCACGGGTTAATGCGATTGCCCGAAAATGCGCCTTTCGGTATAAAAAGCCTGCTTATCAATGCGCTTACGCGTAAAGTACGGTAAGCAGGCTTCTTTTATTCTGACAAGGAACGAAACCCTCTCCATGTTTGATACCACTCTCTTTATTCTTCTTGGACTGGTGGCGCTGAGCTTTTTCAGCCATAACACCACCGTTGCTGTTGCCGTCATGGTCCTCATCATCGTGCGGATTACGCCACTCAATGCCTATTTTCCCTGGATTGAAAAACAGGGGCTGACTATCGGGATTGTCATCCTGACCATTGGCGTGATGGCGCCCATTGCCAGCGGTACCCTGCCACCTTCCACGCTGATGAGTTCCTTTTTGAACTGGAAGTCGCTGGTGGCAATTGCGGTTGGCGTGTTCGTCTCGTGGCTGGGCGGTCGCGGCGTCACGCTGATGAGTTCACAGCCTTCGTTGGTAGCAGGATTACTGGTGGGTACGGTGCTGGGTGTGGCCCTGTTCCGGGGCGTACCGGTAGGGCCACTGATTGCGGCAGGGCTGGTCTCATTGTTAATTGGTCGGCAGTAGATGCCGGCGCTGCCAGCGCTTCACGCTCAGTTCTAACAGGCTGCACAGCAGGTAGTACACCAGACCGGTAAAGATGAACAACGCGGCCGGATATACCTGTACCCGGTTATTAACCTGCCCGGCTACGGTGGTCAGCTCCGGTACGTTGACAATAAATGCCAGCGACGTGTCTTTGAGTAAAGCAATGAGCAGGCCAATAAACGATGGTATCGCATTGCGCAGCGCCTGAGGCAGCAGCACCAGTTGCAAAATGTGCCAGGCACCAAATCCGCTACTTACTGCCGCTTCATATTGCCCTGCGGGTAACGCATTCAGCGCGGCGAGCGTGGAGTACATTACCGAGGCCGAGGTGAACCAGGCCAGCGCCAGCGTCACCGTAACGGCCCCTGGCAGATCCGCACCGGTTATCCAGGGCAGCAAAAACCACATCCAGAAGATGACAAAGATCAGCGGGATCCCGCGGATCAGCTCCGCCCAGGCAAACAGCACTTTTCGCGGCAAGCCAGGATACCGCCACGCCAGGCAGGCCAGCAGAATACCGCCAGGAAAAGCCAGCACTCCGGCCCCCAGCGTCATCAGCACCGACAGCAGCACTCCGCCCGGCTCGCCCTGTAACGCCCGTCCCAACAACAGATAGCTGAGGTTATCGGTGATAACAGTGATATTAGCGATCACGGTACGCCTCCTTGCGGCTTAACCCGCGCCAGCCACGCGGCAGATTGAACAACAGGCTCATCATCAACCCCAGCGCCAGATACAGCACGCTCCCTACGGTGAAGGCTTCCAGCGCATGAGCATTGAAACTCTCTATCTGCCGGGTCTGGTAGGTCAGCTCTGCAAACCCAATCCCGGTCGCCAGCGACGAAAGTTTCATCAGATTGAGATACTGCCCCACCACCGGTTGCCAGGCATTTTCCAGCCCCTGCGGCAGCAAAATCCAACGAAACAGCGCCAGATCGCTGAACCCTTGCGCTTTTGCGGCTTCAATTTGCCCGGCCGGTACGGCCCCTAGCCCTGCCTGAATCTCTTCTACGAGGAACGCTGCGGTAAACAGCCCCAGCGCCCAGGCGGACGAAAGAAATTCCGGCGTAAACCACCAGACGTCGCCCGGCAGAATGCTGAAGGCGTGGTCGTCATTGACATACTGGCGAAAGCCTTCGGGCAGAACATTCCAGGCGGCGAAGTACCAGAAGAGGATCTGCACCAGCAACGGGGTGTTACGAAACAGCGAGACCCAGCAGGCAACGACAATCCTTCCGGGTCTGCCCCCCGCCAGACGGAGCGCGAGAAGAAGTACGGTGAGTAGCGTGGCAAGTAACACACCCGCTACCGTGACCCAGACAGTGGTCAGAAAACCGGAAATAAGCCATTGCGCTGGCTGGCCGGTGAAGACCCCTGCCCAGTCGAGATGGATCCCCATTACAACTCCTTGCTGTCGGCATGCAGTGGGTTAAGGACTTTTTGCAGGAAGCGTTGCGCCCGTGGATGGCGGGGTGCGGTGAAAAAGAGGTCAGGCGCCGCTTCTTCGAGGATCTCCCCACCGTCAATAAACACTACGCGGTCGGCAATCTCCCGGGCGAACTGCATTTCATGGGTCACCACAATCAGCGTGATCCCACTATGGGCAAGGGATTTCATCACCTGCAGTACTTCGCCTATCATCTCAGGATCCAGCGCTGAAGTAGGCTCATCAAACAGAATGATATGCGGATCGGCTGCCAGCGTGCGGGCAATCGCCACGCGCTGTTGCTGCCCACCGGACAGTTGTGAGGGATAGTGCTCCGCTTTCTCTTTCAGCCCGACGCGCTCAAGCAACGCCAGCGCTATCGCTCTGGCCTGCGCCGCCGATTTACCGTGAATTTTGGTTAGCGCCAGGGTGATGTTGTCCAGCGCGGTCAGATGCGCATAGAGGTTAAACTGCTGGAAGACAAACCCCACGTGGCGGCGCAGGGCGCGCAATTCCCGGCCTTTAAGCTGCCGTGTGGGTTTTCCGTCCACCAGAATCTCGCCGTCAGTCAGCGTTTCCAGTTGGTTAATCAGACGAATCAGGGTCGATTTACCGGAACCTGACGGCCCACAGACTGCCACCACCTCGCCGGCCGCGACCTGTAAATTGATGTTATTCAGCACCCGATGGTCGCCGTAGCTTTTACTGGCACCACGAAATTCCACCGTGCCTTTTTGCACGGGAAAAACCTCCGGGGCCTGGGCCACGGAGGAGGAGAAGAGACCTGCCAGCATATTACTTCGCTTCTATTTTAAAGCTGCGCGGAGCCGGAGCTTTGGTTTGCGGTCCAAACCAGGCGTCGTAGATTTTTGCGGCTTCGCCGTTCTGCTCAAGCTTAACGAGTTCGTCATTAACCGCGTTTAACAGCGCCGTTTCGCCTTTGGTGACCCCGACCCCAATCTCCTCTTTTGAGAGCAGATCCGGCAGGATTTTGAATTTTGCCTTATCCGGCGCTTCCGCCAGCAGCCCTGCGAGGATAGTGCTGTCCTGGGTGATTGCCTGCACATTGCCGTTACGCAGTGCCGTCAGCGCCAGCGGGATGTCGTCATACGCCAGCACGCGGGCCTGCGGGAAACGCTGGTGCAGCGCCTGCTCGCCGGTGGTGCCTTTTACTGCACCGATGCGGGCTTTGCTGTAGCTGTCAAGCTTATCTGAACCAGTGGCCGATACCAGGAACTGCTGCCCGGTCACGAAATAGGGTGTTGAAAAATCAATGACCTGCGCACGCTCTGGGGTAATAGTGATGTCTGCCACAATCAGATCCACTTTGCCCGACTGCAGCAATGGAATACGGTTCGCCGGGTTGGTTGCCACCAGCTCCAGCTTCACGCCCAGGCTTTTGGCCAGTGCTTTAGCAAAATCGACATCATAGCCAACAATTTCATGGCTTTGTGGGTCGATGGCACCAAATGGCGGGTTGGCATCAAAGGTCGCGACTTTTACGACGCCAGCGGCTTTGATATCCGCCAGTTTGTCCGCATGAGCGGCAAAAGAGAAAGAAAGAAGTGCCAGTGCGGTCAGCGCACCGATTTTTTTATATTGTGCTGAGGTTGCCATGCTAATTCTTACGCCCTGTTTTTAGTCAGAATTCATGGCTAAATTCACATACCCGCTAACATCAGACAAATATCAAAAAGTGCATAGATTAGCTAAAAAAGTTATTGAAACTCCGGCGACCATACGAAACGCTTATTCGAAAGTGAAACGCAGCCAGAAGTTGCTATGCCCATGATTAGAAAAAGGGTTTTGCAGCATAAAATAATCACCCTGCCCCTAACGCAGCAAGGTAGCGACCCGGCGTCTGTCCCAGCCCTTTTTTAAACATAGTGATAAAGGCCGTAGTGGAGTCATAGCCCAGCGCCTGCGCGACCTGCTGCACCCCATTTCCGCCAATCAGTAACCTTACCGCCAGAATCAGTTGTAACTGATGCCGCCAGCGGCGAAAGCTCAATCCCGTCTCCCTCACCACCAGCCGTGCGAGATTACGTTCGCTCATGGCAAAAATGTGCGCCCACTCGGTGAGCGTTTGCCGCTGCTCAGGCGCCCTTTCCATGCTCTCCACCATCTGACGAATTTTCGGGTGCGGCGAGACGGGCAACTGAAACTGCATCTGTGGTTGACGTGGAAGCTCATCGAAAAGTACCTGAACCAGGCGCTGCGTTGCGGGCTGCTGGCGCTCAAGGTGACTGCGGGTGGCAAGCGTCATAATCAGCTCACGCACCAGCGTAGAGATTTTAAGCGTGCAGCAGGTGTCCGGCATCGTGACCCGACCTGGTTCAATAAATAAAAAGTACAGCTGCGCCCCGGGCGTCGCACGATTGCTGTGGGCAACCCTGCCCGGAAGCCAGACCGCATGATGAGGCGGCACCATCCAGCGTGCATGCTCCACTTCGCTGGTAATGGCACCGGTAAGCGCCAGAATCAACTGCCCTTTGCGATGGCGGTGTTCCGGGATCTGCTGTTCGTCGGCGTTAACCTGAATACCGAAAGCCAGCGCCGCTTCCTGCTGGCTGTCAGGGTTGAACCCCTCAAGTCCAAGACCGTGCTGCATACGAATGTCCGTTTTTAGCGATAGTGTGTCATTTTAGCTTGATTCAAACAGCAACAAAACGAGGTAAGGTGTGCGTCTGATATTTTTCCTGAGAATACAATGACCCTAGCGCTCCATCCCTGTGGCAGGCAACGTGTGCTGCTGATTGCGGGCATTCTGACGATCGCCACCACCCTGCGCGTCACCTTTACCGGTGCGGCTCCCCTGCTGGATACCATTCGCGACGATTATGGTTTATCCACTGCCGTGGCCGGGATGCTGACCACCCTTCCTCTGCTGGCATTTGCTTTTGTCTCGCCTCTGGCGGCGGGTATCGCCCGGCGCAGGGGAATGGAACGCAGCCTGTTGCTTGCAATGCTCCTTATTTGCGCCGGCGTTGCCGTACGCTCCCTGCCCTCGACTGCCCTGTTATTTACTGGCACGGCGATAGTCGGCTGCGGTATCGCATTAGGGAATGTGCTGCTGCCGGGGATCCTCAGACGCGATTTTCCCGGTGAGGTCGCTAAACTGACCGGTGCCTACTCTCTGACAATGGGGGCCGCGGCAGCGCTGGGCTCTGCGGTGGTGGTGCCTGTCGCCATGATGGGGGCAGGATGGCGTGGGGCGCTGCTGACGCTGATGGTTTTCCCGCTCCTGGCGCTGCTGTTGTGGTTACCCCAGCTTCAACGACAGCAACCGACACCTCTGTCTGCCGCGCCGCTCACGCAGGACCGGGGGATCTGGCGCTCGGCGCTCGCCTGGCAACTGACCCTCTTTCTTGGTATCAACTCTTTAATCTATTACGTGGTCATTGGCTGGCTGCCTGCGATTCTGCTGAGTTATGGCTACAGCGAAGCGGGTGCCGGTTCACTGCACGGACTGTTGCAACTGGCGACGGCCTCGCCGGGGGTTATCGTGCCGCTGATACTGCATCGCCTGCGCGATCATCGTGGGGTGGCGGTCATCATCGCCCTGCTGTGTGCGCTCAGTGCAGCCGGTTTTGTTATCTGGCCTGAACAGGCAGTAGCCTGGACGCTGATATTCGGCTTTGGCTCTGGCGGCACCATGATCCTTGGCCTGACGTTCATAGGCCTGCGCGCGCTTAGCGCACATCAGGCCGCGGCGTTATCGGGCATGGCACAGTCGGTAGGATATCTGCTGGCGGCCTGCGGCCCGCCACTGATGGGGAAAATTCATGACGTCAGCGGAAGCTGGCATATTCCGCTGCTGACCTGTGCGGCGCTGTCAGTGGTGATGGCGGTATCGGGCGCGTTTGCCGGGCGGGACAGAGAAAGCGAGAACAGATAAAAAAGCAGGCCCCGCAGGGCCTGTTTTTAATCGCAGGCTGCACGCAGCATTGCCTGCACCAGCGGAACCGGATGCCCAGCCAGCGCATTGCGCTCATGCTGGAAAAGCGTTGCCACAAAGAACGGATGGCTTACCAGCTCAACCGCGCGGATTTCGCCCTCTTCATCCCAGCCGGTAACCCGCAGATCGCCTTTTTCCAGCTCAGCGGCAAAATCATCCGCGATGCCGTAGCTGCAACGATATGCCTCTTCAATCTCAACCTGACCGTACGCTTTCGCAATCAGGGTATTCGGGCGCAGTTCGATAGCCGCGCGCTGATCCACCAGCGAGCAGGCCAGCGGTACAATCACCATTTTGCCTTCGCTGTCCGTCTCCTGATGCGCGGCATTTTCATAACCCAGCACGTGGCGGGCGTATTCAATAATGGCATGCTGGAACCCACCGCAGGTGCCAAGGAAAGGAATGGCGTTTTCGCGGGCATATTTAATAGCAATAAAAGCGCCCTCAGGGTTTTTGTAAGGGCTTGCCGGTACGACCCAGACTGCATCGTAGCCGACGAGATCGTCGCTACTGGTAATCTCAGAGGTCGCCAGCCAGTCGTAATCTGCGGTGATGTCGAGAACAGCGGCTGCGTCATCGATAGCCAGAGGGATAGCCTGATGGGCAACAACATCGTGGTTATAATCGCCGACCAGGGCAATACGTAGCGTATCTTTAACGGGAATATGGGTCATGAAGGGTTCCTTACGTTCAGGCAGATAACGGACAACATAAGGAACCTCACATTAACGAACTTTTGCCTTTATCACAATCTCTTAAAGCTGGTAGTTCGTCATCTGGCGCGTTCGGATAACAATGGTCGTCCACCGTTTTGGAAATCCTATGCAAAGCAAAATTCTGGTAAGCGCCTGCCTGATGGGCTTTAACGTTCGTTATAACGCCAGCGCAAAAGCGGCGCTGCAACAGACCCTTGAACGCTGGGAGAAGGAAAAACGCCTGGTTGTGCATTGCCCGGAGCTGGCGGCAGGTCTGCGCACGCCACGACCAGCTGCGGAAATTATATCGGGTGACGGGAGCGCTGTTATGCAGGGTAAAGCGCGGATTCTGGAGCGCACCGGTCAGGATGTGACCGCGCATTATCAACTGGCCGCCTGGCTGGCGTTAGAAGCGGCACAAAAGGAGAACTGTTGTGCCGCGTTACTGACCGACGGCAGCCCGACGTGTGGAAGTCAGCACATTTACGATGGAACCTTCAGCGGTACACAAATCAGCGGCAAAGGGGTGGCGAGCGCGCTACTTGAGGCGCACGGCATAAAGGTTTTCTCACATGACGATATTGCAGAGCTCATCGAGTGGGTCAACGCGAGAGATAATGATGAAAATTCACTGTAAACGGGTCTACGAGGCGGCATCCGCCGGGGATGGCTACCGGGTTCTGGTCGACAGACTGTGGCCACGAGGAATTAAAAAAAGCGAACTTAAACCGGATGAATGGTGCAAAGACCTCGCCCCTTCAACGGCGTTGCGCAAAGACTTTCATGCTGACATTCTTGATTTCAACGCCTTTCGTGACGCCTATCTGCAGGAGTTAGACGCGCACAAGGAGGAGGGGCGCAAACTAACGGCACGGTTAAAAAAACAGCCGCTGACGCTGCTCTATGCGGCGAAAGACAGCCAGCAAAATCATGCCGTTATTCTTGCTGAGTGGCTTAACCGTTTATAATTTCGCGGGTCACAGCTTCTTGCGGCAGCGCGTCCGGTTGCAGTGGCATTAAGTGCCCGGCGCGAACAAAGGCGAAGCCATGCTGACCATCAAAGGCAACGACATCACCGGTTACCAGCCAGAGCGCCTGTGGCATGTTCAAAGGCATACGGGTCATGACCCCGTTAACTGGATTGAGGAAGGTTTGACCCGGTTCGAAGAGGCCGAAAAGCTCGACGGCCTTACCGATATTGCCTCTTCCGAGGGGGGTTTGAGCGCCTGTTATCATTGCCAGGCCGCCCGGACGTAATTGAAACATAGTCATCTCGCGCAAAATACAGGAACACCAGGATAATTCTTAATCGCTAGTGTAACCTGACGCTGATGCTGGTGTCACGATCCGGATTGCGGATGATCCTGTCGCCACAGCTCCCATTCATCTACAACCGTGCCGTTGGATAATTTACACGCCGTTCGCACCCCCTGTGGACTTTGTACCGGTACCCGCTCTCCGCCTTTTTGCAGGCAGTATTCTGCTGCAGGGTTTGCCATGCCGACCTGTGGCGGTGGGGGGGCCTCTTTTTCTGCCGCGCAGGCCGTCAGGGTAAAAATAAGCATTAACAGCGTCTTGTTCATCAAATTGTCCATTTTGAGATAATCAGCCAGAAATTTAGCTTAATGTGTTACTGGCAACAACTCCACGATTTCTCCATCTTTACATCACCTTCGCCCGCTATATTGACTCCTGTTCTCACCCATGACCAGAGAACATCATTCCGTAATCAATGAGTTTTTTGCCCCGTCTCAACAACGGGGCTTTTTTTGCCTTCTCAACACTGCCGGTGAAAAGATGACGATATATGAAATTCATTTAAGCCATGCTTTAATATGTCGAGCCTAAAATTTCAGCATTAAGTGCATGTATCGCGCGCAGTCGACAGAGGTAAACAAGCGTAATGTCCGATTTCATCCTGGCCCGGGTCTCCGAAACTCTCTCACAAGATCACTCTCTTGAAAGCCTTGTACGACAACTCCTTGAAATGCTGGAGATGGTCACCGAAATGGAATCCACCTACCTCACTAAAATCGATGACGACGGACGTTATCAACATATTCTTTATGCCAGAAACAGCAAACAGCTTGATATTCCAGAGGGTTTTTCACTCCCCTGGGGTGACAGTCTGTGCAAACGCGCGCTGGACGAAGGCTGTCCGTTCAGCAATGACGTGGCGACTCACTGGGCGGATTGTGAAGCGGCAAAAGCGCTGGGCATCACCACCTATTTAAGCACGCCTGTACATTTGGCCGATGGGTCACTGTATGGAACGCTCTGCGCGGCCAGCTCAGAGCGACATACGCTGAGCATCCGCGGCGAACAGGTACTGACGCTTTTTGCTGGCCTGATAGCCCGCTCCATTGAAAAAGATCATCTGGTTAATCAACTGCGCGCAGCCAATGCCGCACTGATAAGCCATTCCTACACGGATGCGCTGACCGGTTTACCCAATCGTCGCGCTATTTTTGATAATCTTATTACCCTTTTTTCCTTTGCCCGCCATGTGAAATCCCAGATAATCATTGGGTTTATTGATCTTGATAATTTCAAGAAAATTAATGATGAACTCGGACATGAATCTGGCGATCAGTTCCTAATTCAGATTGGGCACCGGCTTATGGACGCGTGCGACAAAGATGATGTGGTGGGACGACTCGGTGGAGATGAATTTTTAATCGCCTGTCCGGGCGCCCCGGTGGGTAAAACGCAAACTAAACGATTAATTGCCCTTAAGCAAAATTTGCAGAAGTGTCTGACCGGGGAATATCAACTGAGCGACGTCAGGATATTTTATCCCGGCGCAAGTATTGGTGTAGTGGAAATAAATCCGGAGGAGGTTGATGCAGACAACGCCCTGCGCATAGCGGACCAGGCTATGTATCAGGATAAAAATGGCAAAGAGAAAAAACCCTTTCTCAGGCTCAATTAATCGTATCAAAACGTAGTTTTTGGCTTGAGAATTATCTCATCTTCTTCTATTTAATTTATGTAAGCATGGCGCCTAAAACGGTTCCCTGCCGAGGAGTATTTCCATGAAAAAAACGACCATCATAATGCTTATCGTGGCAATAGTTGCTGTGGCTGGCACGCAGCTCGGCTGGTGGTAATCGATGAGCTAAAAAAACGTTTTTAGCAGATTTTCATCCGGACCATTGATGTTGTCGGTGTAGCAGATCCCATTAGCCTCTTTTTTGAGCAGGAGCTCGCAATGTTCACCGGACTTAAAAAAAGCGAAAGTAAAAGACTCGCAGCGCTGGAATTATTGCGTAAGGAAGATAAGACCCGCGACGCTGCCCTCACCGAATATGCCTGCCTCGCCTGTGAGGTAATGGGTGTTGAAGGATGTTTTATCACCGTATTTGATGATGATTACCAATACATCAAATATGTGAAAAATGTCCCGCTGGAACATTTCAAAGTCCCGATAGAAAAAACCATGTGTCAGTACTCGCGCGACAGTGGTCAAACCATTGTCTGTCCTGACACTCGCCTTGATAACCGTTTCTCGCATCAGCCACTGGTAAAGAATGGCGATATTATGTTTTATGCTTCAGCCCCGATGATGACGAAAGAGGGAATGGTGCTGGGTACGCTGTGCGTCAGCAGCGCCTCCATATTCAGCCCCAGCGCGCAGCAGATTGAGAGTTTTAACCGTATTGCTGAACTCTCTGCGATTTACCTGGAGGCCCGGTACGCTATTGGCCGCGTCGATACCTTAACCGGCCTGCCGAATCGCCAGTTCCTGATTCGTGAAATGGAGCAAAAAACCCTCAATAAAGATCGCAATACATACGGTCTGGTGATTTTCGACTGCATTGATATGCCGCGCGCCTACGAACTCACCCGCTATCTTGGGCTTCCCGCCGTCGATAACATGCTGCGTAGCTTTATTCCCCTGCTACGCTTGCGGCTTCGCTTAAAAGAGAGTGTTCCGCTCTACTCTTTCGCGCCGGCCCGCTTTGCCGTACTGGTGGATATTGAACAAGCCCTGGCGCTGGTAAAGCGTGCCGAGACACTGCCTGGCACCCAGGCACAAATGGCGCAGGACATCGATATCACCCTGACCATTCACACCGGCTATGTGAAATTCTCACCACAGGACGATGATGCCCATGAAATCGTCCGTCAGGCCATCAGCGCCCTGCATGAGTCAATTCGCCAGAATATTCCGGTGCTGCAGTTCAACCCCATTCTTGATCATAAAAGAAACAAAGACTTTAAATTGCTCTATGACCTGAGTGAGGCCATCAAATCAAAAAGCCAGCTTTATCTCGTGTATCAGCCTAAGGTGTCCCTGCGTTCAGGCAAAACGGAAGGCGTGGAGGCATTATTACGCTGGCGTCATCCACAGCTTGGGAATATCCCGCCGACCACCATCGTCGCCCTTGCCGAGAAAACCAGCCTGATGCCTGAAATCACCCAGTGGGTTATTAAGGCCGTCATTTTGCAGCTGAAAACCTGGCGCGCCGCAGGGATTAAGCTCCCCATCTCCATCAACGTAACCGTCAGTGATTTTTCCCGTAAAGGCTTTGCCGACGAGCTGGAAAATAGTGTGTTACGTGCCGGGTTATCTCCGGCCGATGTGCGAATCGAATGCCTTGAAACAGAAAAAGTGCTGGAGAGCGAGCTCGCGCTGGAGGAGCTCGACAGGCTTAAACTACTGGGCTTTCAAATTTTGCTGGATGATTTTGGCGCAGGCTACAGCAATATCAGCTATCTGCGTCGTATTCCCATTGATGTTATCAAACTGGATCGCTCGCTTATCAGTCAGATTACGACCGACACGGGTAGCCGCATCATTGCACGCAACGTCATTATGATGCTCAAAGAGCTACACTATGTCGTGCTTGCGGAAGGGGTGGAAGACCAGGAGACGGCACACATGCTCAATGAGTATGGCTGTGATGAAGCCCAGGGCTACTATTTCTCAAAGCCGCTTCCCCCTGGCGATATTCCCGGCTGGCTGGCGGAGTGTAAACCTTATCGCGTGTTATCACGCATCAGCGTCGACCAGAGTTTATAGTCTGCCATCACACCAGCTCATCGCATTCTCAACAATTACAAATTACAGCGCTACTGTGGCAGAGACAGGCAGCGCTGTTTATTTATGGGGCAGCCGCATGAATTAATGGCGGATAAGATTACTACCCTGCTCATCAATTTTTTCAATCCTTACGGGTTAAAGTTCAATTTGTCTTAAGTTCACAATAACGTTATAAAGTACATCAAGTGATGGATATACGATTTAACATTAAGTACCACATTCAGGGCAGTTTTGGTGTCGAAACTGCCCGTCTTTATTTCCCCTTTCCTAAGCTGTCCAGGCTTTCATCCTTTTCACCACTTTCCTGGTTTCGTTAACCGTGTTTTTTCGCAAACGCCAGAAGGGAAAGACAAAATAGAGCCATAATTTATAATAAATTTTATCTGCGCCTTCCAGGAGCATAAGTGAGTCGCGTAATCTGCTGTAATGGTCGCGGCTTATCAATTTCATTACTCTGGAATTCACATTTCTGTATATTAATCCGACATTACGATGATTTTCCTGATGGTGAAAACCACAGCACTTATCGACTTTCTCAATACCCAGCGAAAACGGCACCGGTCCCGTGGTGTGGAGCACGCCCTGCATCCCTACGCCATAACGCCAGGGCTTGTAATTCTTTAAACGCGAGACAACCTCGTCAATCACGGCTTTAAGATAGGGCGAATGCGGTGCGGCGATAATGTTCCACTGCTGATACTCACCGTTTTTCAGAAAGCTGAGTGCTTCATGTTTGCCCATCTCATTGTCACTCCCGCCGGGCCGGTTATCCCAGTTACACACCATGATTTCACACTCAGGTGAGATAATCTCATTTAGCGGAAGCTGGCAGGAGCTTTTGATATCAAGATAAACGCCGCCTTCTTTATACATCACGAGATAACGAAAAAAATCCGCACGGGCGGCACCATATCGAGGATTAATCTGGCAATAAAGAGTAAGAATCTCGTGATCATAATTCTTTGCAATATAATCAATAATGCAATCATTATCGTAGAAATGATATTCCCAGTCGGGGTTTCTTTTTTTTAACTCCGCAATGGATGCATGAATTTCTTCAGGTAGCGCCTGTGCCCCTTTGGTGTAAATCTGATGAATTTTTTTAGGTATTTTACTCATCATTTATCCTGCCATCATCAACGTTACAGTATGAAAACGCTAAAATTTGAGAGCTCTCAGGTAAATGTAGCCAGAGTCTGTGACATAAGCATTATCCAGGTTCTGAAGTTTAGCCTGCGGATTACTCCGTAAATGCCATTCTGAAAGATAGACATTATTTTTTGCTTAAGGTTTCGCGCACTTATACAAATAAGAACCTTCCAGGAAATTTACATTTTGAGAGGTTGCGAGCATTTTTAACTATTTTTAAGGCAAGTCGGTAAAGCGCTATGGAGTTTATTGCGGCGAGGTCGATAATCAAGACAGGCGTGATAACACGCCCTACTAGCGGGGATAAGTCTATGATTACACTGACTGTAGCTGGCATTTTTGCCGTGAACGCTGTTGCGTTTCTCGTTTCCCGTTCTTCGATTCAGGATATTGATAACGACTATTAATGTTACTTTTTTAACCAGGAATAGCACTTCCCTCCCGCTGCAATCTTCTGATTCAGCGGGATTTTACTTTTCAGCACCGGTATTAACGGCTAATAAGCAGATGTTCAGGCGGTTTCAGGCCAAAGTAAGCGCGACTGGCTCGCTCAAGTTTCTGGCGGGTTAAGACTATATAGCCTCTTTCCCCCGGAATGGAGAGCTTGTAGTCACCGCTTAGCATGACAGGGCTGATTTGATACCAGCGGCCAAGATAAAAAATCCAGTTCATCGCTACCTCAGATATGCGCAAACCTGTCAGCAGGGTAAAACGCCACGTCGTTGCGAACCTGGAGATGCGTCTCAGTATCGTTTATCAGAAAGGTAAAAAAACGGGAACCCGCAGGCTCCCGTTGTTGCAAACCAGGAAAACTGGATTACATGTTTGCGATGATCGCGTCACCAAACTCTGAACATTTCAGCAGTTTAGCGCCTTCCATCAGACGTTCGAAATCGTAGGTCACGGTTTTAGCCGCGATTGCGCCTTCAACGCCTTTCACGATCAGGTCAGCCGCTTCGAACCACTGCAAATGACGCAGCATCATCTCAGCGGAGAGGATAACAGAACCTGGGTTCACTTTATCCTGACCCGCGTATTTCGGTGCGGTGCCGTGGGTGGCTTCGAACAGGGCACATTCATCACCGATGTTAGCACCTGGGGCAATACCAATACCGCCAACCTGGGCTGCCAGGGCGTCGGAGATGTAGTCACCGTTCAGGTTCATACAGGCGATAACGTCATACTCAGCCGGACGCAGCAGGATCTGCTGGAGGAATGCATCAGCAATCACATCCTTAATGATGATCTCTTTGCCGGTGTTCGGGTTTTTGATCTTCTGCCACGGGCCGCCGTCGATCAGTTCACCGCCGAATTCTTCGCGAATTAACTGGTAACCCCAGTCTTTGAACGCGCCTTCGGTGAACTTCATGATGTTGCCTTTATGGACAAGCGTAAGGGAGTCACGGTCGTTGGTGATGGCATACTCAATCGCTGCACGCACCAGACGTTTGGTCCCTTCTTCGGAGCACGGTTTGATACCGATACCGCAATGTTCCGGGAAGCGAATCTTCTTCACGCCCATCTCTTCGCGCAGGAATTTGATGACTTTTTCTGCTTCAGCAGAGTCCGCTTTCCACTCGATACCGGCATAAATGTCTTCGGAGTTTTCGCGGAAAATAACCATATCGGTCAGTTCCGGGTGTTTTACCGGGCTAGGCGTGCCCTGGTAATAACGAACCGGACGCAGGCAGACGTAAAGGTCCAGCTCCTGGCGCAGCGCCACGTTCAGTGAACGAATACCGCCGCCAACGGGCGTCGTCAGTGGGCCTTTAATAGCAACACGGTATTCACGGATAAGATCGAGGGTTTCAGCTGGCAGCCAGACATCCTGGCCGTAAACCTGGGTAGATTTCTCACCGGTGTAAATTTCCATCCAGGAAATTTTACGCTCGCCTTTATAGGCTTTCTCCACAGCGGCATCAACCACTTTCAGCATCGCAGGGGTCACGTCGATACCGATTCCGTCGCCTTCAATGAACGGGATAATCGGGTTATTCGGAACGTTCAGCTTGCCGTTTTGCAGGGTGATCTTTTTACCTTCCGCCGGAACAACTACTTTGCTTTCCATTCACCTCTCCTTCGAGCGCTTCTGGTTGTTACTGATTTTTGTTAATGAATTGTAATTAGCCCGTCAATACTACCCGATAGTTGGGTGCCATGAAAGACCATCATCATTCAGTTATAATGCGGCAAATGATAACTACTGAAAATACCATGAAGAAAACTTCTGATAGAAATCACCACCTTAAGCGATTCAGCTCACGACAAGCGACTAAGCCTCGCCCTAAAAGCGGGCCGAAACGGGTGATTTTGTTTAATAAACCCTATGATGTCTTGCCCCAGTTTACCGATGAAGCGGGTCGGCGCACCCTGAAAGATTATATAACTGTACAGAATGTATACGCAGCGGGGCGTCTGGATCGTGACAGCGAGGGGTTGCTGGTGCTTACCAACGACGGAGCATTGCAGGCAATGCTCACGCAACCCGGAAAACGCACCGGTAAAATCTATTACGTGCAGGTCGAGGGTGAACCCGGTGAGGATGCCCTGCAGGCGCTTCGTCAGGGTGTCGTTCTTAATGATGGCCCGACGCTACCCGCCGGGGTTGAGCGGGTGCCTGAACCAGAGTGGCTCTGGGCGCGCACTCCCCCGGTTCGCGAACGCAAGACCATACCCACCAGCTGGTTGAAAATCACCCTGTATGAAGGGCGTAATCGCCAGGTAAGGCGTATGACTGCCCACGTTGGCTTTCCGACCCTGCGTCTTATCCGCTACGCTATGGGTGAATACACCCTGGGAACGTTAGCCAGCGGTGAATGGCGTGACCTTCTCTGATTTAAGGACAAGCAACCATGTTTAAACCCCATGTCACCGTCGCCTGCATTGTGCATGCGCAAGGTAAGTTTTTGGTCGTGGAAGAGACCATTGGAGGGAAAGCGCTCTGGAATCAGCCTGCGGGTCATCTTGAAGCCAACGAAACCCTGGTTGAGGCGGCACAACGAGAGTTGTGGGAAGAGACCGGTATTCGTGCCCAGCCCCAGACCTTTATCCGGATGCATCAGTGGATAGCCCCTGATAAAACTCCCTTCCTGCGTTTTTTGTTCTGCATTGAGCTTGATGAGATCTGCGCTACCGAACCGCACGATAGCGATATCGACCGCTGCCTGTGGGTCAGCGCTGAGGCAATCCTGACGGCGTCGAATCTGCGTTCACCGCTGGTTGCGGAGAGCATCCGCAGTTGGCAACGCGGGGAACATTACCCCCTGTCCGTCATCGGCGAATTCAACTGGCCCTTTTAGATGTGACGCCGCCAGCCTCAGGCGGTGATCTGATTCCTCCTTTTCATCATTCGTAGCGACATTCCTCACATATTAAGCTTGAGTTAAAAAGATTTAACTTAAGCTTAACAAACCAGTTTATCGTGCTTAAGTGAGCAGGAAATCTGGACTCCTTCCGGTTAAGGCCGCTTATCCTCTACCGGTACGCAGAATTGCCTGTTTTTCACCCATTGCCCGTCTGGTACACACATTAAAGTTCAAAATCTATACGCCGATAACGTCACTGAAAGGAGGGAATAATCACAGGGACGAATGACGTTTTAGGTTGAATCCACAGGAGCCGGCATGGCCAGACAATTCGTTCAAAAAAAAATGAGTACCCGTGCGCAAATGCTGTTAACGGGTGCATTAACTATCACGCTCGGGTTTGTGGTGACCATTGGTGTTTTGAGCTGGCAGTCCAGCAATGAACAAAAAGCGCTGGCTGAAAACTACCTGCAGCAGATCGCCCAGACGGAAGCACTTAAGGTTCAGCAAGAGCTAAACTATGCCCGTGACGTAGCACATAACCTTGGACACAGTCTTGTGGCATTACCCAATGCGGGAGTGACCGATCGACGCGTGGCCGATAAACTACTGGAGTATGCTGTTCGGGATAACCCCGATTATCTGTCAGTCTCTGTGACCTTCGAAGAAAACGCCTTTGACGGGCGTGACGCAGACTTTGTCGGCAAACCTGACCAGGCACCGCAGGGTCGCTATGCATTCTTTGTTGATAAAGATCAGTCCGGTAACTTCAAGCTTCATCCGCTGCTCTCCTTCCTTACGCCAGGTCAGGGAGATTACTATCTGGTGCCGCAAAAGTCGCAGAAAGATACGCTGATTGAACCCTATACCTACGCCTACAATGGTGTCCCTACCCTGCTGACCTCTGTCGCGGCCCCTATTATTAGCGATGGAAAATTGCATGCCGTTGTGACCTCCGATATTTCTCTCGCCTCCCTGCAGGCGAAGGTGAACCAGATTAAACCCTGGGAAGGCGTTGGCTACGCGATGCTCATCTCCTCTGCGGGCAAGGTTATCTCTTACCCGGATAAAAACTTGACCAGCAAGGCGTACCCGGGCGAAACCCACAATTACAGTACCAGCGTAATGGAACAACCGGACGCCGTACTGGGGGAAGACGCGCTGGTCACCTGGCAACCGGTCACCATCGGTAACAGCCCGGATAAGTGGTATCTCGGTATTGTCGCACCGGTAAGCCAGGTCATGGCGGCAGCAAATCGCCAGTTGATGAATGCCATCATACTGATGGTGGTGAGTATTCTGTTGGTGAGCGCCTTACTGGGGATCGTCTTTAGCCGTAAAGTGCTCAAACCTATTGGCGGGGAACCGCTGGAAGCTGCGACCATCGCCCTGGCCGTTGCAGACGGAAAACTCGATAACGTTATTGACGTGAAAGCCGGTGACCGCAAGAGCCTGTTCTATGCTCTGCATACCATGCAGGAGCAACTGCGACACATTGTCAGCCAGATTAAAGACGCCAGCGACTCGGTACGTCAGGGCGCGGGAGAGATTGTCAGTGGCAACATTAACCTCTCTTCGCGTACCGAACAGCAGGCAGCAGCTCTCGAACAGACCGCTGCCAGCATGGAGCAGTTCAGTGCGACCGTGAAACACAACGCCAGCAACGCGCACCATGCTACCGAGCTTACCGCTAACGCCACGCAAATCGCCAGCCGCGGTGAAGCGTTGGTCAGTCAGGTGGTGAAAACCATGTCGCAGATTGATGACAGCTCGAAGAAGATCAGCGACATTACCACCATGATCAACAGCATCGCCTTCCAGACCAACATCCTGGCCCTTAACGCGGCGGTAGAAGCGGCGCGCGCAGGGGAACAGGGTCGCGGGTTCGCCGTGGTGGCATCAGAAGTGCGTAACCTGGCTCAGCGCAGCGCCAATGCGGTTAAAGAGATTGCCGCACTGATCGAAGAGTCCAGTCAGCGCGTTGAAAGCGGTGTCCAGTTGGTGAATGATGCCGGGAAAACCATGCAGGAGATGACCCAGGCCGTCAACTCGGTACAGACTATCATTAATGAAATCGTCAGTGCCTCCGATGAGCAGGCAAAAGGCATCGGTCAGGTGACCATCGCGGTAAACGAGATGGATGGGGTGACCCAGCAGAACGCCTCGCTGGTGCAGGAGATGGCGGCGGCAGCAAGCTCTCTTGAAGAGCAGGCGCAGCAGCTTGCCCAGAGCGTGGAGCAATTCAGCCTCGAAGAAAGCGCGGCGTAAGGTGGACGGGCGGGAGTCTGCAAGGCAGGCTCCCGCTTTTTAACAGGGTATCGCACGGGGGGTGCCTGCGCGGCGAGTGCGTGATAGAATACGCCGCCTTGAAGTTCAATGTCGTGAGTATTCTATGTCTGCTAGCCCAAAAAAAGTGATCGTTGGCATGTCCGGCGGTGTCGATTCTTCCGTTTCTGCCTGGCTGTTACTGCAACAGGGTTATCAGGTCGAAGGCCTGTTCATGAAGAACTGGGAAGAAGACGATGGCGAGGAATACTGCACCGCTGCGGCTGATCTTGCTGACGCGCAGGCCGTCTGCGATAAGCTCGGCATCACCCTGCACACCGTTAACTTTGCCGCAGAATACTGGGACAACGTGTTTGAACTGTTCCTGGAAGAGTACAAAGCCGGACGCACGCCCAACCCGGACATTCTGTGCAACAAAGAGATCAAATTTAAAGCCTTCCTCGAATTTGCTGCTGAAGATCTGGGCGCTGACTACATCGCGACCGGTCACTACGTGCGTCGCGCGGATGTCGATGGCAAAAGCCAGTTACTGCGCGGGCTGGATGGCAACAAAGACCAGAGCTACTTCCTTTACACGTTAAGTTCGGAGCAAATCGCCCAGAGCCTTTTCCCGGTAGGTGAACTGGAAAAGCCGCAGGTGCGTAAAATTGCTGAAGAACTTGATCTCATCACCGCGAAGAAAAAAGACTCGACCGGTATCTGTTTTATTGGCGAGCGTAAATTCCGCGAATTTTTAGGCCGCTACCTGCCGGCTCAGCCGGGGAAAATCCTTACCGTGGACGGTGAAGAGATTGGTCAGCATCAGGGCCTGATGTACCACACTCTCGGCCAGCGTAAAGGGCTGGGTATTGGTGGCACCAAAGAGGGTTCTGAAGATCCGTGGTACGTCGTTGATAAAGACGTTGAAAATAACATTTTGATTGTTGCCCAGGGGCATGAGCACCCGCGACTGATGTCTGTCGGGCTGATTGCACAGCAGTTGCACTGGGTTGACCGCGCGCCAGTGGTTGGCACGCTGCGTTGCACGGTGAAAACCCGCTATCGTCAGACGGACATTCCCTGTACCGTGACCGCTCTGGATGCAGATCGTATTGAAGTCCGTTTTGATGAGCCTGTGGCTGCCGTTACCCCAGGACAGTCCGCTGTCTTCTACAGCGGTGAAATCTGCCTCGGTGGCGGCATCATCGAACAGCGTTTACCCTTGCCGGTTTAACCGACAAGCAGAAAGCAAATCAAGGAGCGAGTGTGGCGAAGAACTACTATGATATCACCCTGGCGCTGGCCGGTATCTGCCAGTCGGCCCGTCTGGTTCAGCAACTGGCGCATCAGGGACACTGTGATGCCGATGCGCTCCATGTCTCACTGAACAGTGTGATTGATTTAAACCCCGACTCGACACTCAGCGTCTTCGGCGGCAGTGAAGCTAACCTGCGCCCTGGGCTGGAGACGCTGCTTGGCGTACTGAATGCCAGTAGCCGCCAGGGTCTGAATGCCGAACTGACCCGCTACACGCTCAGCCTGATGGTACTGGAGCGCAAACTCGCCGCCCAAAAAGGGGCGATGGATACGCTGGGAGATCGCATCTCGGGTCTGCAACGCCAGCTTGAACACTTTGACCTGCAGTCCGAAACACTGCTGAGCGCAATGGCCGCTATCTATGTGGATGTGATTAGCCCCCTGGGGCCGCGTATTCAGGTTACCGGCTCCCCTGCGGTACTGCAAAGCTCGCAGGTGCAGGCTAAAGTGCGTGCCTCACTGCTCGCCGGCATTCGTGCTGCCGTGTTGTGGCACCAGGTAGGCGGTGGTCGCCTGCAACTTATGTTTTCCCGTAATCGCCTGACGACTCAGGCTAAACAAATTCTTGCTCATTGTTAACCTCCCGGAGTTCTGAACTATGGAATTATCCTCACTGACCGCCGTTTCCCCTGTCGATGGACGCTACGGCGATAAAGTCAGCGCGCTGCGCGGCATTTTCAGCGAATTTGGTTTGCTGAAATTTCGTGTACAAGTCGAAGTACGCTGGTTACAGAAACTGGCCTCGCACACAGCTGTAAAGGAAGTTCCAGCTTTTGCCGATCACGCAAACGGTTTCCTTGATAAAATTGTTACCGATTTCAACGAAGAAGACGCTGCGCGTATTAAAACGATCGAGCGCACCACCAACCATGACGTAAAAGCGGTGGAGTATTTTCTGAAAGAAAAAGTCGCTGATGTGCCTGAGCTGCACGCGGTGTCCGAATTTATCCATTTCGCCTGTACTTCGGAAGACATCAATAACCTTTCTCATGCGCTGATGCTGAAAACAGCCCGTGATGAAGTGATTCTGCCTTACTGGCGCCAACTGATTGATGCGGTGAAAGATCTTGCTGTCCAGTATCGTGACATTCCTCTGCTTTCACGCACTCATGGTCAGCCGGCCACGCCATCGACTATGGGTAAAGAGATGGCCAACGTCGCTTACCGTATGGAGCGCCAGTTCCGTCAGCTGAACCAGGTTGAAATTCTCGGCAAAATCAACGGTGCGGTTGGTAACTACAATGCCCACATCGCTGCCTACCCGGAAGTCGACTGGCATGCGTTCAGCGAAACGTTCGTGACGTCGCTGGGCATCCAGTGGAACCCCTATACCACGCAGATTGAACCGCATGATTATATCGCCGAGCTCTTTGACTGCATGGCGCGCTTTAACACCATCCTCATCGATTTCGATCGCGATATCTGGGGCTACGTGGCGCTTAACCACTTCAAGCAGAAAACCATTGCGGGCGAAATCGGCTCCTCCACCATGCCGCATAAAGTTAACCCCATTGATTTTGAAAACTCAGAGGGTAACCTGGGACTCTCCAATGCCGTGTTGCAACACCTGGCGAGCAAACTGCCGGTATCCCGCTGGCAGCGTGATTTGACCGACTCTACCGTGCTGCGCAACCTGGGCGTCGGCGTGGGCTATGCGCTGATTGCCTACCAGTCAACCCTCAAAGGGGTGAGCAAACTGGAGGTGAACCGCGAACGCCTGCTGGACGAGCTGGATCATAACTGGGAAGTGCTGGCTGAACCTATTCAGACCGTCATGCGTCGTTATGGCATCGAAAAGCCCTATGAAAAGCTTAAAGAGCTGACCCGCGGCAAGCGTGTTGATGCACAGGGTATGAAAGACTTTATCGATAGCCTGGCCCTGCCGGAAGATGAAAAAGTGCGTCTGAAAGCAATGACCCCGGCCAATTATCTGGGCCGCGCGGTGACAATGGTTGATGAACTGAAATAATCCCTTCAGCATCTGCCCTCTTTTGTGCCGAAAAGAGGGCTTCCTTCCCGCGGTTTAATAAATGTTTATCCCTGACCGAAGACAATCAGCGTTACACTCAATGTATTAAAAAAGTCAGGAGAAGGCATACGATGCGCGTACTCGTTGTGGAGGACAATGCTCTTTTACGTCACCATTTAAAAGTTCAGCTTCAGGATTCAGGTCATCAGGTGGATGCCGCAGAGGATGCTAAAGAAGCCGATTATTTTCTTAATGAACATCTGCCCGATATTGCTCTGGTGGATCTTGGTCTGCCGGATGAAGATGGCCTTTCGCTGATTCGCCGCTGGCGTTCGCATGATGTGTCCCTGCCGGTACTGGTCCTGACCGCCCGTGAAGGCTGGCAGGATAAAGTGGAAGTGCTCAGTGCCGGTGCTGACGACTATGTCACCAAACCTTTTCATATTGAAGAAGTGGTAGCCAGGATGCAGGCGCTGATGCGTCGAAACAGTGGACTGGCATCGCAGGTTATCTCCATGCCCCCTTTCCAGGTTGATCTCTCCCGTCGTGAAATGACGATTAACGACGAAGCGGTCAAACTGACGGCCTTTGAATACACCATCATGGAGACGCTTATCCGTAATAACGGCAAAGTGGTCAGTAAAGATTCGCTGATGCTCCAGCTGTACCCGGATGCCGAGTTACGTGAAAGCCACACCATTGATGTTCTGATGGGCCGCCTGCGCAAAAAAATTCAGGCGCAGTACCCAGGCGACGTGATAACCACGGTGCGTGGTCAGGGCTATCTCTTCGAATTGCCAAAATGAGAAAAATGAAGCGGCTGCTGCGCCATTTTTTTCCCCTTTCACTGCGCGTTCGTTTTCTGCTGGCCACCGCCGCCGTGGTGCTGGTGTTATCACTGGCCTACGGTATGGTGGCACTGGTGGGCTACAGCGTCAGTTTTGACAAAACCACCTTCCGGCTGCTGCGTGGTGAAAGCAATCTGTTCTATACCCTGGCAAAGTGGGAGAACAACCGCTTAAGCGTGGACCTGCCAGAAAACCTTAATCTGCAAAGCCCCACCATCGCGCTGATATATGACAAACAGGGCAACCTGCTCTGGGCTCAGCGTGACGTTCCCTGGCTGGTCAAGCGTGTCGATCCCTCCTGGCTGAAAGCTGATGGTTTTCAGGAGATAGAAGCAGATGTCGACGATTCAAGCACACTGGTGCATAACGATGAATCCGTAAAAGAGCAGTTCAATGCCATCCGCGAGGATGACGACAACTCCGAGATGACACACTCGGTGGCCGTTAACCTCTATCCTGCGACAGCGCAAATGCCGCAGCTTACTATTGTGGTCATCGACACCATCCCTATTGAACTTAAGCGCTCGTGGATGGTATGGAGCTGGTTTGTGTATGTACTGGCCGCCAATCTGTTACTGGTTATCCCCCTGCTGTGGCTGGCAGCACGCTGGAGTCTGCGCCCTATCGAAGCGCTGGCAAAAGAGGTTCGTGAGCTGGAAGAACATCACCGCGAGAACCTTAATCCGGCCACTACCCGCGAACTGACCAGTCTGGTGCGCAATCTCAATCGCCTGTTACGCAGCGAACGTGAGCGCTATGACAAATACCGCACCACACTGACCGACCTGACCCATAGCCTGAAAACCCCCCTCGCCGTGTTGCAAAGTACGCTGCGTTCTTTACGCAGCGAGAAGCTGAGCGTGAGTGAGGCCGAACCGGTCATGCTAGAACAGATCAGCCGCATTTCTCAGCAGATGGGCTACTATCTCCATCGCGCCAGCATGCGTGGCAGCAGCGGCCTGCTCAGTCGGGAACTGCATCCCGTAGCGCCGCTTTTGGACAGCCTCGCCTCGGCACTGAACAAAGTCTACCAACGCAAGGGGGTCGATATCAGCCTCGATATCTCTCCTGAAATCAGTTTTGTTGGTGAGAAAAATGACTTTATGGAAGTGGTGGGAAACCTGCTGGACAACGCCTGTAAATATTGCCTTGAGTTCGTCGAAGTTTCAGTCCGGCAGACGGATGACAGGCTGCATATTCTCATTGAAGATGATGGGCCGGGTATTCCGCACGCGATGCGGGAAGCCGTCTTTGACAGGGGTCAGCGTGCCGACACGCTTCGACCGGGCCAGGGCGTAGGGTTAACCGTGGCGCGTGAAATTGTCGAACAGTATGACGGGCAAATCATTACGCGGGAAAGCTTGCTCGGCGGGGCGAAGATGGAAGCCGTATTTGGCCGTCAGCAGCCGTTTAACGGCGATAATTAAGCCATTCAGTTAAAATTAGGTTACATCGCGCACGCAGTCTGTAATGCATCCGTTATACTGCGACTCAAACAAACGTTTGGGGAACCAACATGGACTATAACGTCAATCTTAACTGGCCGGAGTTTATCGAACGCTACTGGCAAAAACGCCCGGTACTGTTAAAACGCGGTTTTACGCAATTTATCGATCCTATTTCCCCTGACGAACTGGCCGGGCTGGCTATGGAAGATGAAGTCGACAGCCGCCTGGTCAGCCATCTCTATGGCAAATGGCAGGTCAGCCACGGACCGTTCGAAAGTTACGATCATCTGGGTGAAAACAACTGGTCGCTGCTGGTGCAGGCGGTTAACCACTGGCACGAACCCACCGCGGCGTTGATGCGCCCCTTCCGCACGCTGCCTGACTGGCGTACGGACGATCTGATGATCTCCTTTTCGGTGCCCGGCGGTGGCGTAGGTCCCCATCTTGACCAGTACGATGTCTTTATTATTCAGGGTACCGGACGCCGTCGCTGGCGGGTGGGCGAGAAAACGCCAATGAAGCAGCACTGCCCTCACCCGGATCTTCTGCAGGTTGACCCGTTTGATGCCATCATCGACGAAGAGATGGAACCTGGCGACATTCTCTATATTCCGCCCGGATTCCCTCACGAAGGCTACTCGCTGGAAAATTCGATGAACTATTCGGTAGGTTATCGTGCACCAAGCGGCCGGGAGCTTATCAGTGGTTTCGCTGATTATATCCTGCAACGCGAACTCGGCAGCCAGCGTTACTCAGACCCGCAAATGCCTTCCCGTGAACATCCGGCGGATGTCCTACCAGAGGAGCTGGACGGCCTGCGCCAGATGATGCTGGATCTGGTTAATCAGCCAGAGCATTTCAACGAATGGATCGGCGAGTTCCTCACCCAGTCGCGCCATGAACTGGATATCACGCCGCCCGAACCGCCCTATCAGCCTGATGAAATTTATGATGCGCTCCGCCAGGGAGATAAACTGGTGCGTCTGGGTGGTCTGCGGGTGTTGCGTGTTGGGGGTGAAGTGTTTGTTAATGGCGAGCGTGTTAACTCTCCCCATCAGCCAGCCCTGGACGCGCTGGCAAATCATATCGTCCTCAGCGACGAAAGCCTGGGCGATGCCCTGGAAGACCCTTCGTTTCTGGCGATGCTCGCCGCTCTGGTGAACTGCGGCTACTGGTTCTTCGAGGATTAATATACCCACCCCGGAGGAGTCAACCTCCGGGGTTTCTGGCAATTATTTCGCCGTTAACTCTGCAATTCGCACAATTACCTGCACGGCTTTCTCCATGCCTTCCAGGGTGACAAATTCATGCTTGCCGTGGTAGTTATAGCCGCCGGTGAAGATATTGGGGCAGGGTAATCCCATAAAGGAGAGCTGCGCGCCATCGGTGCCGCCGCGGATAGCCTTCATTTGCGGTTCAATATCGCAATCCCGCATCGCCTGGTGCGCTATCTCGATAATATGCGGATGTTCAACAATCTTCTCGCGCATATTGTAATAGCTGTCTTCCATAATGAGCTCGATATAGCAGTCCGGATGAAGTCCTTTGCCGACTTTTTTTGCAATCTCCATCATCTTACGTTTGCGACCTTCAAAGGCTTTACGGTCAAAATCGCGAATAATGTAGTGCATCTCAGCACGCTCAACGGTGCCCTTAATACTGGTGAGGTGATAGAACCCTTCGTACCCTTCCGTTTGCTCCGGGCTCTCCTCCTCTGGTACCAGGGCATGAATGCGGCTTGCCAGCGTCAGGGCGTTGACCATTACGCCTTTGGCGGTGCCAGGGTGCACATTGTTACCGACTATTTTGATGGTTAATGAAGCCGCGTTGAAGTTTTCTAACTCCAGTTCGCCCACGCCGCCGCCGTCGACGGTATAGGCCCACTGTGCGCCAAAGGCCGCCACATCGAAGAATTTCGCCCCCTTGCCCACTTCTTCATCAGGGGTAAACGCCACGCAGATATCGCCATGAGGGACGTTGTTCTTAATCAGTACGGCGAGAGCCGTCATGATCTCCGCCACGCCAGCTTTGTCGTCCGCCCCCAGCAGCGTTTTGCCGTCGGTAGTAATCAGCGTCTGACCAAGCAGCTGATGCAGCACCGGAAACATCACCGGCGAGAGTATTTCATCGCCCACGCCGAGCGCGATATCACCACCGCGGTAGTTTTCCAGAATCTGTGGATTGACGTTTTTCCCGCTGCAGTCAGGGGAAGTATCAACATGGGAAATAAATCCAATCGCCGGAACCGGCTTATCCACATTAGACGGGAGCCTGGCCATGACCGTGCCTTTCTCACTCAAGGTGACGCTCACGAGTCCCATCTCTTCAAGCTGTTGCCGGAGCAAGTTCAGGAGCTTCCATTGACCGTCGGTACTGGGAACCTGGCGGACACCGGGCTTCGATTGCGTGTCCAGCGCGACGTACTGTAAAAAACGCTCTAATAATTTTTCCATGTAGCCACCCTCACTTAATGTGACAACATTATCAGTAAGCCCGAAAAGACAAATATTGCGTCAGGTCACTTTTATCCCGTTAACGAGAATATTTTCATTTTGTCCTGCTTTGTAAGGGTAGCGAATACCTCAGCTTTTGCGCTGCAAAAATGCATCAACAATTGGCGATTTCAATGGTTTGCCGTAGAATGCCAGGCCTCTATCAATGTGTCAGACCCTAAGGTGGTTAATCACAAACCCCGCATCCGGAGCGTCATCCGGTGCGTTTATATGGGACAGCGTAAAAAATTGACTACACATTCGCGTTCGCACGCCCCGCTGGTTCAACTGGCCGGGATAGGCAAAGGCTTTGACGGCAAAACTGTCATTTCTGATTTCAACCTCACCATTAATAACGGCGAATTTATTACGCTGCTGGGTCCCTCCGGTTGCGGTAAAACCACGGTTTTACGCCTGATCGCCGGGCTGGAAAGTGTCGATGTCGGCCATATTCGTCTTGATGACCGGGATATCACCGATGTGCCTGCCGAGCACCGCCACGTTAATACCGTCTTTCAGAGCTATGCTCTCTTCCCTCATATGACCGTGTTTGAAAACGTGGCATTTGGTCTGCGGATGCAAAAAACGCCAGCCGCCGACATTGCGCCGCGCGTTACCGATGCGCTGAAGATGGTGCAACTTGAAACCTTTGCGCAGCGTAAACCCCACCAGCTTTCTGGCGGCCAGCAGCAGCGCGTGGCCATCGCCCGTGCGGTGGTGAATAAACCCCGTTTGCTGCTGCTTGATGAATCTCTCTCCGCGCTGGATTACAAGTTACGTAAGCAGATGCAGAATGAGCTTAAAGCGCTACAGCGTAAGCTTGGGATCACCTTTGTTTTCGTCACCCACGATCAGGAAGAGGCGTTGACCATGTCTGACCGTATAGTGGTCATGCGTGACGGCAAAATTGAGCAAGACGGCACGCCCCGCGAAATCTATGAAGAGCCTAAAAACCTCTTTGTCGCCAGTTTTATCGGCGAGATTAATAATTTTTCCGCCACCGTGATTGAACGGCTTGATGACAGGCGCGTCAGGGCGAATGTCGAAGGTCGGGAATGTGTTATTTACGTCAATTTTGCCGTTGAAAAAGATCAATCCCTTCATGTTTTGCTGCGCCCGGAAGATTTACGCGTCGAAGAGATAAATGATGCGGCCCCTGTCGATGGGCTGATCGGATATGTGCGCGAACGAAATTACAAAGGCATGACCCTTGAGTCAGTGGTCGAGCTGGAGAACGGCAAGGTGGTACTGGTCAGCGAATTCTTCAACGAAGATGATCCGGATTTTGACCACTCGCTGGATCAGAAAATGGCCATTACCTGGGTTGAAAGTTGGGAGGTCGTACTGGCTGATGAAGAGCACAAGTAAATTCCAGAATGTGGTGATTGCCACTGTCGTCGGTTGGCTTGTGCTGTTTGTCTTTCTGCCCAACCTGATGATTATTGTCACCAGCTTTTTAACCCGTGACGATGCACACTTTGTGGCGATGGTTTTCTCACTGGACAACTACGCGCGCCTGCTGGATCCGCTCTACTTTGACGTGCTGCTGCACTCGTTGAATATGGCGGTGCTGGCAACCCTCGCCTGCCTGGCGCTGGGTTATCCGTTTGCCTGGTTTTTAGCAAAACTGCCTGCTCGCGTGCGCCCTCTTCTACTTTTTCTGTTGATTGTTCCTTTCTGGACCAATTCACTGATACGTATTTACGGACTAAAAATTTTCCTCAGCACCAAAGGGTATCTCAATACCTTTTTACTCTGGCTGGGGGTCATTGATGAACCGATACGCGTGATGTTCACCCCCGTTGCCGTGATCATTGGTCTGGTCTATATCCTGCTGCCTTTTATGGTCATGCCGCTCTATTCCAGCATTGAAAAGCTGGATAAGCCGCTACTGGAAGCAGCAAAAGATCTGGGTGCGAGTAAATTACAGACCTTCCTGCGCATTATTATTCCCCTCACCATGCCAGGTATCATTGCCGGCTGCCTGCTGGTTTTGCTGCCCGCTATGGGGTTGTTTTACGTGTCGGATCTGATGGGTGGTGCGAAAAACCTGCTGATTGGCAATGTGATTAAGAGCCAGTTTCTTAATATTCGCGACTGGCCCTTCGGTGCTGCCACCAGCATTACGCTGACGGTAATCATGGGTGGCATGCTGCTGGTTTACTGGCGAGCATCGCGTTTACTGAATAAAAAGGTGGAGCTGGAATGACAGGCCGACTGCTGCGCGGTGGCTTTATGACCGCTATTTATGCTTACCTTTATATTCCAATCATCATTCTGATTGTGAACTCCTTTAATCGCTCGCGGTTTGGTATCAACTGGCAAGGCTTCACCACCGACTGGTACAGCCTGCTGTTGAACAATGACAGTCTTATCCAGGCAGCCAGGCATTCACTGACCATGGCCGTCCTCTCCGCAACCTTTGCAACCCTTGTTGGTTCACTGACGGCGGTGGCGCTATACCGTTATCGTTTTCGTGGGAAGCCGTTTGTCAGCGGTATGCTGTTTGTGGTGATGATGTCGCCGGACATTGTGATGGCAATTTCCCTGCTGGTTCTCTTTATGCTGGCAGGCATTCAACTGGGCTTCTGGTCGCTCTTGTTCTCGCACATCACCTTCTGTCTGCCTTTTGTGGTAGTGACCGTCTATTCACGGCTCAAAGGCTTTGATGTCCGAATGCTGGAAGCGGCGAAAGATTTAGGTGCCGGTGAAATCACCATTTTGCGCAAAATTATTCTTCCGCTGGCGATGCCCGCTGTTGCCGCAGGCTGGCTGCTCAGCTTTACCCTGTCGATGGATGATGTGGTCGTGTCGTCGTTTGTGACAGGGCCGGGGTATGAAATTCTGCCGTTAAAAATTTATTCGATGGTCAAGGTCGGCGTCTCACCTGAGGTGAACGCGCTGGCGACCATTCTGTTGGTGCTGTCACTGGTGCTGGTAGTTGCCAGCCAGTGGATAGCGCGTGATAAAACGAAAAGCCTGGCTCGCCAGGCGTAAACACAGGGGACGTAAAATGATGAAATGGTCACGCCACCTGCTCGCGGCGGGCGCTCTGGCTTTAGGAATGAGTACTGCGCATGCGGACGATAGCAAAACACTCTACTTCTACAACTGGACAGAGTATGTGCCGCCTGGGCTGCTGGAACAGTTCACCAAAGAGACGGGCATCAAGGTTATTTATTCGACCTACGAATCGAATGAAACGATGTATGCCAAGCTGAAAACCTACAAAGACGGGGCTTACGATCTTGTTGTTCCGTCCACCTACTTTGTCGATAAAATGCGCAAAGAAGGCATGATTCAGAAAATCGATAAAACGACGCTTACCAACTTCCATAACCTCGATCCGGCGATGCTCAACAAGCCGTTTGATCCCAATAACGACTACTCTATCCCTTATATCTGGGGAGCAACGGCGATTGGGATCAACGGTGATGAAGTGGATCCGAAGTCGGTGACCCGTTGGGCTGATTTATGGAAACCGGAATACAAGAGCAGCCTGCTGCTGACCGATGACGCCCGTGAAGTGTTCCAGATGGCGCTGCGTAAACTTGGCCTGTCCGGTAACACGACCGATCCAAAAGAGATAGAAGCGGCCTATAACGAGTTGAAAAAGCTGATGCCTAATGTGGCAGCCTTTAACTCCGATAATCCGGCTAACCCCTATATGGAAGGCGAGGTAAACCTTGGCATGGTCTGGAACGGCTCGGCCTGGGTTGCACGGCAGAATGGCACGCCGCTGGAGGTTATCTGGCCCGAGGAAGGGGGGATTTTCTGGATGGACAGTCTGGCCATTCCGGCTAACGCCAAAAACAAAGAGGGTGCACTGAAGCTGATTAATTTTCTGCTGCGCCCGGATGTGGCAAAACAGGTAGCGGAAACTATCGGTTATCCGACGCCTAACCTCGCTGCGCGTAAACTGCTCAGTCCCGAGGTGGCTAACGACAAATCGCTCTACCCGGATGCTGAGACCATCAGCAAAGGCGAATGGCAGAACGATGTGGGTAATGCGAGTGCAATTTATGAAGAGTATTACCAGAAGCTGAAGGCTGGCCGCTAAGCCCGCATAAACGAAGCGCCTGATGGCGCTTCGTTACGCTCAGCTAAAGACCTTTTAAGAGCTTATCGACAAATGCCGGCACCACGGCGCTTGCCAGACCATAGTGCTTCTCTTCAAACTCACTGCCCACCTGGCTTGGTTCAAGGTTTAACTCGACGGTATGCGCACCCTGCAGTTTTGCCTCATGAACAAACCCTGCCGCAGGGTAAACATGTCCTGACGTACCAATAGCAATAAAGACATCCGCCATAGAGAGGGCATGGTAAATGTCGTCCATACCGAGCGGCATTTCGCCAAACCATACCACGTGAGGGCGCAACGGCGCGGGGAACTGGCAGCAGTGGCACTTATCTTCCGGCGTAACGTCCTGAGTCCACTCCAGCACCTGACCGCTTTGCGAACAACGCACCTTAAGCAGTTCGCCATGCATATGAATTATCTGCTTATTACCCGCACGCTCATGCAGATTGTCAATGTTTTGGGTGATCAGCAAAAAGCGGTCACCCAGCGCTGCTTCCAGTGCTGCCAGCGCCAGATGCGCGGCATTAGGTGTTATCTCCGGTTGTTGCAACTGGCGTCGACGGGCATTGTAAAACGACTGAACCAGCGCAGGATTACGGGCAAAACCTTCTGGCGTAGCCACATCTTCCACATGGTGTTCTTCCCACAGGCCGTCTGCCGCGCGAAATGTTCTAATACCGGACTCGGCTGAAATGCCAGCCCCGGTCAGTACCACTACTCTCGGTTTATCCATCACTTGGGGCACCACGCTGTCTCGAAAAAAGATCCGCTGGCGTAAGCGCTCACGCAGGCGGCGTTTATTACGGCGAAAACAGCTGAGACGATGTGACCGACGAGACTGCATAACATCCTCTCAGGACTAATCAGTAAGATGAAGGAAAGCCGCACCGCGCATCCCACCCGCATCACCGTGGCGGGCACATTCAATGCGTGGCACACGGGCAACAGGCAGCAGATGTTGCGGTAGCCGTTGTGCTAACAGGGTAGTCAATGCGGAGAAATTCGACAAACCGCCACCGATGACCACTAAATCCGGATCCACGATGGTCAATATATTGCCCAGACAGACGGCCAGCAGATCAGCGTAGCGGTCGACGTGATTTCTTGCGCGCACGTCATGTTGCGTCCAACGGACAATAATTTCCGGGGCGGTCAGCGATTCACCGTACAGATGATGATAAAGCCAGGCGAAACCTCGCCCGGAAAGGTAATTTTCGATGCAGCCGAGCTTACCGCAGCCGCAGCGCGTCAAGGGGAAATCAAAACCCATTAACGTCAGGGCATCCACCGGCAGGCGAATATGACCAAATTCCCCGGTGATGTAACTGCGCCCGGTGATCGATTTGCCGTTAACCACCAGCCCCCCGCCCACGCCGGTGCCCAGAATCAGCCCCATCACCAACGGATACTGCCGGAACTCGTCGTCCCAGGCTTCAGAAAGCGCAAAGCAGTTAGCGTCATTGTCGAGGCGCACGTCACGGTTGAGCAGCGCGCTCAGATCGTGACGCAGTGGTTTTCCGCTGGCAGCGGGGACATTGGCGGCATAGAGTGTGCCATCGGCAGTTTCAGGCATCCCGGGAATACCAATGCCGACGCTGCCCTGACTACCACATCGGGCATCCGCCTGCGCAACCATCTGCGCAATTGTCTGTAAAAAGGTTTCGTAGCTATCCTTAGGGGTGGCGACCCGCGTTTCCCATTGTAAACGTCGGGTATCATCAAACACCCCCAGCGCGATTTTGCTGCCGCCGATATCAAATCCGTAATACATCGCCTCTCCTTGTTAACCTGTTTACTGTCCGCTCAACACCCTCGCCGGATCGATATTGCTCGCACGGCGCGCCGGGTACCAGCTCGCCACCAGACTGAGAAGCAGTGCCGTTACCAGCACATACACCACGTCCAGCACATGCAATTCCGACGGCAGGAAATCAATAAAGTAGATATCCCCTGACAGGAACTGATGCCCGGTCATCTTTTCAATCAGCGTAATAATGGGCGTCAGCTGCAGTGCCGCAACCACGCCAATCACCACGCCAATCACGCTACCCAGCAGCCCTGCCAGCAGCCCATACCAAACAAACACAGCACGAATCAGACCATCTTTCGCGCCCAGCGTGCGCAGCACCGCTATGTCACTGCTTTTATCCTTCACCGCCATCACCAGGGTGGAGACGATGTTAAAGCAGGCCACGCCAATCACCAGCACCATCGCCAGATACATGATGGCGCGGATCATCTGGATATCGCGGTACATGTAGCCGTACTTGCCAATCCAGCTCTTAATGTAAACGTAGCTGTTGGTGACTTCACCGGCATTACGTACCAGCTGGTTGGCATTAAAGACATCGCTCACTTTAATGGCGATACCGGTCACGCTGCTACCCATATCCAGATATTGCTGCGCATCGGCCATTGGCACCATCGCAAACGCATGATCGAGCTGGCCGCTCAACTGCAGAACGCCGGTAACGTGCAGTCTGACACGCCTGGGTTGCAGTAATTTATGATCGGTGTCGGAATTCGGGATCATGATGGACACCCAGTCGCCCTGCTTTACGTTCAGCGCATCTGCAACGCCTTTGCCGAGAATGATCTGTTGTTCACCCGCCTTAAATGCGCGCCAGGCATCAGCCTGAATAAAGCGCGGTAGAGCGCTAAGGCGCGACTCCTGCTCAGGGTTTACCCCTTTCACCTGAATGGCGCGCAGATTACTGCCGCTCTCCACCAGCCCCGTGAAATTAATGTAGGGTGCGGCGGCAACGATGCCTGGCACTTTTTCGACATTCGCGAGAGCCTCATTCCAGTTGGCCCAGGGCTGGTTAACGGGCTCAATTTCGCCGTGAGGCACCACGGCCAGGATGCGGTTGTTCAGCTCCCGCTCAAAGCCATTCATCGCGCTCAGACCCATTATCAGCACCGCCACACCCAGTGCGATGCCAATCGTCGAAATAATAGAAATCAGCGAAACCATGCCGCTACGGCGGCGCCCCCGGCTAAAGCGCAGAGCAATCCGTAAAGAGAGCGATGACATTACTCCGCCCCCATCAGGGTCAGGTCAGTGGTCAGGCGCCCATCGCGCATCTCAAGCTGGCGACTCATGCGTTTTGCCAGCTGCAGATCGTGGGTAACAACCAGAAACGCGGTGCCCTGCGACTGGTTCAGCTCTCCGAGCAGCTGGAAAATGCTGTCTGCGTTACGGGCGTCCAGGTTACCCGTCGGTTCATCCGCCAGCACCAGACGCGGATTGTTTACCAGCGCACGGGCAATCGCCACACGCTGGCGCTCCCCCCCGGAAAGTTCTGACGGACGATGACTGGCACGGTGTTCAAGCCCCACGGAACGCAGCATTTCACGCGCGCGGGCATCAATCTCCGCCGGTTTCTGTTTGCCTATCAACAGCGGCATAGCCACGTTTTCCAGCGCTGAGAAGTCCGGCAGCAAGTGATGAAACTGATAGATAAAACCCAGCTCCCGGTTGCGCAGATCGGCTTTTGCCGCAGAGGAGAGTTTGCGCATTGACTGGTTATCAAAGATAACATCACCGGACGTTGGCGTGTCGAGGCCGCCCAGCAAATGCAGCAGCGTACTTTTACCCGAACCGGACGTGCCGACAATCGCCAGCATCTCACCCTGCCCTACGCTGAACGTGACATCATGCAGCACATCAGTCTGCACATTGCCTTCCTGATAGCGTTTGCACAGGTTGTCGCATTGCAACAGGATTTTATTCATAACGTAAAGCCTCAGCGGGTTGAGTGGCGGCAGCGCGCCAGGAAGGATAAAGCGTAGAAAGCAACGCGATGGCCATCGCCACCAGCGCAATTACCACGACCTGGAGCGGGTCGATGGCGACCGGTAACGCCGCGCCATCAAGCAGCGCGCCGATTATCGGCATCAAATTATTCAACTGGCTGGCCAATAGTGCACCGAGCACCGCACCCAGCAGTGCACCGATAACACCGGCACTGGCGCCTTGCACCATAAAGACGGCCATGATCTGGCGCGGGGTGAGCCCCTGGGTTTGCAAAATCGCAACTTCGCCCTGCTTCTCCATGACCATCAGACCAAGCGAGGTAATGATATTAAACGCCGCAACGGCAACAATCAGGCTCAACAACAGCCCCATCATATTTTTTTCCATGCGCACGGCCTGGAAGAGTTCGCCCTTACGGTCGCGCCAGTCCTGCCATTTGGTGCCCTGCGGCAATGTTTGCTGGCTTAATACATCAACCTGCAGCGGCGCATCAAGCCACAGACGCCAGCCGGTAATGTTTCCCGCCGGGTAGCGAAGCAGACGTGAGGCATCCTGGATATTGACCAGCATCTGATAATCATCAACTTCGCTGCTGGCGGCAAAGGTGCCCGCCACGGTAAACAAGCGCTGGCTCGGCAGACGCCCCATCGGGGTAAACTGACTGGCAGAGGGGACCATCACGCGGATCTGATCGCCCCGGTTCACGCCAAGCTGCCCGGCCAATCCCTCACCGATAATGACGTTGTACTGACCGGCCGCCAGAACGGATTGCTGCACATTGACCAGGTATGGCGTGAGCGGATCGTTTTGCGCCGGATCGATACCGAGCATCACGCCCACCGCGACACTGCGCGCGCTTTGCAGCACGACATCACCGGTACTCAGCGGCGCAACACGGTTGACGCCCTGTAGTTTCAGCGCAGTGGCGGGAAGCTCATGTGGATTGATGGAGCCCGTTTTGGCAGAGATAACGGCCTGCGGCATCAGCCCCAGAATGTTGTTTTGCAGCTCACGCTCAAAGCCATTCATGACCGACAACACGGTCACCAGCGCCATCACGCCAAGCGTAATGCCGATAGTAGACAGCCAGGATACGAATCGACCGAAGCGGTCGGCTGCACGCCCACGCATATAGCGCAGTCCGATAAAGAGAGTGACAGGTTGGTACATGAAATCCGTCTGGTTGCAGGTAGCAGACTCAGGAGTATATAAGCGAAAGCACAGAGCGTAAATGAGTGAAACCGAAAGCAAAGGGCCTGAACAGAGGGAAAAAATCCGAGAAATCAAATTGCTATTGTTTTCGACTTCCCCCTGAAGGGTAACCGCAGCCGGGATTTTCTGCAGCTCACCCTGATCTTAATCTGAAAAAAGTGAAATGCAGACTGTTTCCCATTACTTCGAGTTGCCAGGCAACCAGGATAACCGGCCTGAACTCTGGCAACAAAATGGCACGCAATGATGAAAAAAAAGGCTTTATGGATTAATCAGATAAAAGGGTTATGCATCTGTCTGGTGGTTATTTACCATTCAGTTATCACCTTTTACCCGCACCTTGTTACGTTTGCGACGCCCTGGTCACAGACGCTGTCGAAATGCTGGATCTACTTCAATCTTTATCTGGCACCCTTTCGGATGCCGGTATTCTTTTTTATCTCAGGCTTTCTTATACGCCGATACATCGCTGATGTGCCCTGGAAAGAGACGCTCGACAAACGCATCTGGCAAATCTTTTATGTGCTGGCACTCTGGGGCTTCCTGCAATGGCTGGCTCTGAGTCAGATTAATGCGTGGCTCGCCCCCGAGCGCGATCTCAGTAATGCGGCCAACGCCGCTTACGCCGACAGCCTGACCGAATTCCTGCACGGCATGCTTACCGCCAGTACCAGCCTCTGGTACCTCTATGCGCTGGTGGTCTATTTCATTATTTGTAAGCTGGTTCACCGTCAGGCACGGGCGGCCCTTATTGTCATGGCGCTGTTAAGCGTGGCCATTAATTTTGCCCCTCTGCCGTGGTGGGGAATGAACAGCGTGCTGCGCAATATGATCTATTACAGCCTGGGTGCCTGGTACGGCGCGGCCCTGATGGAAGCGATTAAAACCTTTCCCATTCGTCGGTCTCTTCTGGTCATCTTTCCCTGTCTGCTTGCCGCCGTTGCGCTGTGGTTCCTGAATGTTTCCTTGCTGCTCAGCCTTTTTTCCATTGTCGCTATTCTGCGCCTGTTCTATGCCATCGAGTCTCGCTTCGGAGCCAGTGAAACTTCGCTGTTTAACGTCGTTGGCACTAATACACTGGCTATTTACACCACCCATCGCATCATTATTGAAGCCACAAGCCTGGGATTACTGGCGCCGTTGAATGCCGGGAAATGGCCTGCGGTTGCTGAACTGGCGCTTATCCTGACCTACCCGTTCCTGAGCCTGGTGGTCTGTGTCACGGTAGGGCTGGGGGTGCGCAAACTTTCGGCGTGGATCTTCGGCGATCTTTTTTTCACACCGCCGGCAAAATTGCGCCTCGTCCCGTCGCTGCGCTAGGGCGATGCGTTAGGGTTGGCGAATAAATCACAATCGCGGATAATAAAGGGATTGCGTATCAGTAATATGCCCCCATAACAGGGGCATACATACATGAGATCCTGATTCTACCTATGCCTGAAGACTATCGTTATTCTCTGCCCGTGAAGGCTGGCGATCACCGTCAGCTTGGCGAACTGACTGGCTCTGCGTGTGCAACAGAAGTCGCTGAAATTGCCGCACGTCACCCAGGCCCTGTGGTCCTGATTGCCCCCGATATGCAGAACGCCCTGCGTTTGCAGGATGAAGTTGCGCAGTTTACCCAGGTTAAAGTGATAAACCTCGCGGACTGGGAAACGCTGCCTTATGACAGCTTTTCACCGCATCAGGAAATCATCTCTTCGCGCCTTTCGACACTGTATCAACTACCGGCCTTAAAGCAGGGTATTTTGATTGTGTCGGTCAATACGCTGATGCAACGGGTCTGCCCGCATAACTACCTGCACGGTCATGCGCTGGTCATGAAAAAAGGGCAGCGTCTGTCCCGCGATGCGCTGCGCGCTCAGCTCGACAGCGCAGGTTATCGCCATGTGGATCAGGTCATGGAACATGGCGAGTACGCCACCCGTGGCGCACTCCTCGATCTTTTCCCAATGGGCAGTCCCCAGCCTTATCGTCTCGACTTCTTTGATGACGAAATTGACAGCCTGCGCCTGTTTGACGCCGACACGCAGCGGACGCTTGAGGAAGTCGAGGCCATCAACCTGCTTCCGGCTCATGAGTTCCCGACGGATAAAAGCGCTATTGAACTCTTCAGAAGCCAGTGGCGCGATCGGTTCGATGTCAAACGCGATGCCGAACACATCTATCAGCAGGTCAGCAAAGGGACCCTGCCCGCTGGGATCGAGTACTGGCAGCCACTTTTCTTCAATGAACCCCTGCCCGCACTCTTCAGTTATTTCCCGGCCGGTACTCTGCTAATCAACACCGGTAACCTTGAAGCAAGTGCGGAACGTTTCAGCCAGGAAATACAGGCACGTTTTGAAAACCGTGGCGTTGACCCGATGCGCCCGTTGCTGCCGCCTGAGCAGCTCTGGTTACGTGTGGAAGAGTTGTTCAGCCAGCTTAAACACTGGCCTCGCATCCAGTTAAAAACGGAACATCTGACGGAAAAAGCGGGTCATACAAACCTCGGCTATCAGACGCTCGTGGATCTGTCGGTGCAGGCACAGAATAAATCCCCGCTGGATAACCTGCGTAAGTTCCTTGAATCTTTCACCGGCCCGGTGATTTTTTCTGTAGAAAGTGAAGGGAGACGCGAAGCTCTGGGTGAACTGCTGGCACGTATTAAGGTGTCACCAAAACCCATTGCGCAACTTGATGATGCTGGCGCTAGCGGGCGCTATCTGATGATAGGCGCAGCTGAACATGGCTTCGTTGATACTCTGCGTAACCGGGCGCTGATTTGCGAAAGCGATCTGTTAGGCGAACGGGTTGCCCGTCGTCGTCAGGACAGTCGGCGCACCATTAACCCCGATACTCTGATTCGCAATCTCGCGGAGCTGCACATCGGTCAGCCCGTGGTTCACCTGGAGCACGGCGTGGGGCGCTATGCGGGCATGACAACCCTGGAAGCGGGCGGCATCAAAGGCGAATACCTGATGCTTACCTATGCTGGCGACGCCAAACTTTATGTGCCCGTCTCATCATTGCATCTTATCAGCCGCTATGCGGGTGGCGCGGAAGAGAACGCCCCGCTGCATAAACTTGGCAGCGATGCCTGGTCGCGAGCGCGGCAGAAAGCCGCAGAAAAAGTGCGTGATGTGGCAGCTGAACTTCTTGATATCTACGCCCAGCGGGCAGCAAAAGCTGGTTTTGCCTTCCGGCATGATAAAGAACAGTATCAGCTCTTTTGTGACAGCTTCCCCTTTGAAACCACCGTGGATCAGGCTCAGGCCATCAATGCTGTACTGAGTGACATGTGCCAGCCACTGGCAATGGACCGTCTGGTATGCGGTGATGTTGGATTTGGCAAGACGGAGGTGGCGATGCGCGCCGCCTTCCTCGCCGTTGAGAATAACAAGCAGGTTGCAGTGCTGGTGCCAACGACCCTGCTGGCGCAGCAGCACTTTGAGAATTTCCGCGATCGTTTCGCCAACTGGCCGGTACGCATTGAGATGCTCTCTCGCTTTCGCAGCGCTAAAGAGCAGGCGCAGATTCTGGAGCAGGCCGCCCAGGGAAAAATCGACATCCTGATTGGTACGCATAAATTGCTGCAAAGTGATGTAAAACTCAAAGATTTAGGCCTGCTGGTCGTCGATGAGGAGCACCGCTTTGGCGTGCGCCACAAAGAGCGGATCAAAGCGATGCGCGCCGATGTGGATATCCTGACGCTTACCGCAACGCCCATTCCGCGCACGCTGAACATGGCGATGAGCGGTATGCGGGATCTGTCGATTATTGCAACCCCACCTGCCCGCCGACTGGCAGTGAAAACCTTTGTCCGACAGTTCGACAATCTGGTGGTTCGCGAAGCTATCCTGCGTGAAGTTCTGCGCGGCGGTCAGGTCTACTATCTCTATAATGATGTCGAGAATATCCAGAAAGCCGCCGACCGGCTGGCGGAGCTGGTGCCCGAAGCGCGTATCGCCATCGGCCACGGCCAGATGCGTGAGCGCGAGCTGGAACGGGTGATGAATGATTTCCATCATCAGCGTTTTAACGTTCTGGTATGTACCACCATTATTGAAACCGGCATTGATATCCCTACTGCCAATACCATTATTATCGAACGCGCCGACCACTTTGGTCTTGCGCAACTGCACCAGCTCCGTGGTCGTGTTGGCCGTTCGCACCATCAGGCTTATGCCTGGTTGTTAACGCCACATCCAAAAGCGATGTCTACCGATGCGCAAAAACGTCTTGAAGCTATCGCCTCGCTGGAAGATTTAGGGGCCGGTTTTGCACTGGCTACGCATGATCTTGAGATTCGTGGCGCTGGCGAGCTGCTAGGTGAGGACCAGAGTGGTTCAATGGAAACGATCGGCTTCTCTCTCTATATGGATCTGCTGGAGAGCGCAGTTGATGCCCTCAAGGCTGGCCGTGAACCGTCACTGGAAGATCTCACCAGTCAGCAGACCGAAGTCGAGCTCCGCATGCCCTCCCTGTTGCCGGATGATTATATTCCTGATGTGAATACCCGCCTTTCGTTTTACAAGCGCATCGCCAGTGCGAGAAATGAAAACGAGCTGGATGAGATCAAAGTGGAGCTGATCGATCGCTTTGGCCTGCTGCCGGATGCTGCCCGCACCCTGCTGGATATTGCCCGACTGCGGCAGCAGGCGCAGAAACTGGGGATTCGTAAGCTTGAGGGTAATGAAAAAGGAGGGAGTATTGAATTTAGCGAGAAGAATCACGTTAACCCGGCCTGGCTCATTGGTCTGCTGCAAAAACAGCCGCAGCACTTCCGGCTCGATGGCCCGACGCGACTGAAGTTCTTCCAGGATTTGAGCGAGCGTAAAACCCGTATGGAATGGGTTCGTAACTTTATGCTGCAACTGGAGCAGAACGCCGTCGCCTGATAGCACCTCCAGACCGGATCGGCACGCTCCCGATCCGGTTTTCCTGCCATATTTACAAACACTTTGCACTCCCCAGGACTTCCCGACGCTTCAGCCCACCATAATTCCATTGGCTGTTTTTATAAAAATAACCTTATTATTCACATGGATTATGATGATGATAAAAGATGCGCGCATTGCACTCTGGGCGGTGCTGATTGCCGTGGTGCTTGTACTACCCGCAAGAGCCAATACCTGGCCCCTCCCCCCGGCAGGCGGGCGGATGGTAGGTGAAAATCGCTATCATGTTGTGGAAAATGATGGGGGATCGCTGGAGGCTATCGCAAAAAAATATAATGTCGGTTTTCTCGCCCTATTGCAGGCCAACCCAGGCGTTGATCCATACGTGCCGCGAGCGGGTAGTGTACTGACGATACCTTTGCAGACTCTGCTGCCCGACGCGCCACGCCAGGGGATTGTGATAAATCTTGCTGAGCTGCGACTCTATTACTATCCGCCCGGCACCAACGAGGTCACGGTCTACCCTATCGGTATCGGGCAACTGGACAGCGACACGCTTACGCCTACGATGGTGACCACGGTATCGGATAAGCGTGCGAACCCTACCTGGACGCCAACCGCCAATATCCGCGCCCGCTATAAAGCGCAGGGCATTGAGTTGCCTGCTGTCGTTCCGGCAGGTCCTGATAACCCGATGGGTCATCATGCTATTCGCCTGGCGGCCTACGGCGGCGTGTATTTAATTCACGGCACCAATGCTGATTTTGGCATTGGCATGCGCGTCAGTTCAGGGTGTATTCGCCTGAGAGACGATGACATTCAGGCGTTGTTTAATGCCATTACACCAGGTACTCGCGTCAATATCATCAATACTCCAATCAAGGTGTCAGCGGAACCGGATGGCCGACGTCTTGTGGAGGTACACCAGCCGCTGTCAAAATCCATTGATGACGATCCACGGCTGCTGCCAGTTACCCTTAATCAGACGATGCAGCGTTTTAGAAACGCGCCTGAAAGCGAAGCCGATGTTTTCGACCACGCCATTGAGATCCGTTCCGGCATGCCAGTCGACGTCACTCGTCATGCCCCCCCACCATCCCAATCGCTTTAAGCATAAAAAAAGGCCCCGAACATGCGGGGCCTTTTTTGTGGTACTTACGTCGCTTAACTCAACAATTATTTGTAGAGAACCGCTGTACCGTGCAGTTTGTCAGAACCGGTCACAGAGGTGATACGGTAAGACGTTGCGCCAGACGCTTCGGCTTTTTGTGCCAGCTGGTTTTCAACTGACGAGAGGTTAGTACCTGCAGAAACAGCAACGGTCCCCACTTCCTGTTGACCAGTAGGAGTGGCCTGAACCTGTACAGCAGCAAAACTTGCAAACGAGAGGGAACTCAGGATAGCAGCAGCAAACAGTGTTTTAACGTTTTTCATGTTCATGACTCCGGGCAGATGATTGAGGAGGTCGTTAAAATTTAATTAATTAACGATCGATAATCAAATGATAAATGTGATCTATATCACTCGTCAATCCATTTTTATAATGAATGTTATTTAATTTGATAAATCGTTAATTATCAGATAGATATAATTTAATAATTTGTGCTATTTGCTGCTGGCATCAATGAACATTTATTTTTATAATGATTGTTCAACAAACCAACAAGGTGGAACGGCACATGACCGATGACGTCAGCAGTAGTATTAAAAAAAGCCGTGGCCGACCGAAAGTGTTCGACAGGGAAGCGGCGCTCGACAAAGCCATGACGCTCTTTTGGCAGCATGGTTATGAAGCCACATCATTATCCGATCTTGTAGAAGCTACCGGCGCAAAAGCGCCAACGTTGTATGCAGAGTTTACTAATAAAGAGGGGTTATTCCGTGCGGTCCTTGACCGGTATATTGCCCGCTTTGCAGCGCAGCATGAGGCGCAACTGCTTGGCGAAGGAAAACCCGTGACACAGGCACTCGAAGATTACTTCACCGCCGTTGCAACTTGCTTTACCAGTAAAGAGACGCCTGCAGGTTGTTTTCTGATTAATACGTCAGCCACACTGGCAGCCTCTTCACAGACCATTGCACAAACCATTAAGGCGCGCCACGCACGTCAGGAACAGTTATTGCTGCAATTTCTTGCTCTCCGCCAGCAGCGAGGTGAAATTCCCGGGGACACACCGTTAACGGAGGTGGCTGAATTCCTGAGCTGTATTTTACAGGGCATGTCCATTAGTGCGCGTGAAGGAGCGAGTTGCGACAAGCTGCTGCAGGTAGTGCGCACGACGCTTCGTCTGTGGCCAACCCTGATAACCCGCTGAACCTGTATGCGTGCCTCTCATTATCGTTTTCACCTATTTAAACAATAGGTGAAAACGTAAAGTCGTTTTTACCGCTTTGCTAAGATTAAACAGTAATTATTGCGCTGCTAACGATTTACCTGCGCAAATAAAAGCAACGTTATGATGACGTTATTAAAGAATTGGTGGGTTTACTTATTTGCGCATTTTGGCTCTTCGATAACGTTGCGCACATACTGACTGGACACATGCAGAAGGAAAACGACGATGATTTTGCTATTACCATTCATCAAAGTGCTAATAGTAATTACATTATTATCTGGCCTCTGGGTTTTATGTGGTGGTTCCGTACTCTTTGCTTTTATCGCTGTTCTTATCACCGGGTTTCTGCTCAGGTTTCAGCAGGAGCTCATCTGACTATATCAAGGCCTTAATCATAAGGCCTTGATAATAAAAAAGGCCCCTCAGCCTGAGCAATTGAGGAGCCAACAGGTACAGTACTGCTATTTTACGCTTTGTTATTCAAAACAAGCTGACCATTACCATCCAGTGGGATCTGAGTTCCAGGATCGTTATTCATACGAATTTTACCCTGCTGATCGCCAATTTTATACGTCACGTCGTAGCCCAGCATTTTCTCGGATTTATCATAGACCGTCCGGCAACGTTGTTGAGTCGTGGTGTAGGTATCACGCGCCTGCATTTCACCCTGCACCTGATTACCTGCATACCCGCCGCCTAACGCCCCTACCACTGTGGCCACGTCCTTCCCGCGACCGCCACCAAACTGGTGACCCAGGACACCCCCTGCCACCGCCCCCAGCACTGAGCCAGTGATGCGGTTTTCATCCTGCACCGGACGACGATGGGTTACGGTTACGTTGCGACACTCCTGACGCGGCGTTTTAATCGATTCTTTAATTGGCGTGGCGGAGATTACCTGCGCATACTGAGGACCACGGTCAAACACGTTCATGCCTGCTACCGCAGCGACACCCAGCGCAGCGGCCACGCCAATACCGATACCCGCTAACATTGATTTATTCACAGGATTTCCTCCCCTGGTTTGCAATTGGTAACAATTCTGCAACCAGGCTACTACGACGCCAATCGGAAAGAGCGGAAAAAAGGGAGAAGGGTAAGGAAATAAAGGGGATTCAGAGTTATCCGAGCAACGGGTAACTTGCGAAAGTGAAAAAGCGCTGCTCTCCCCTATCACTAAACGGAGGAGCAGCGTACAGGATTAATGCAGCTTAAGGCGCGGGCGAATCACGCGGTTGATACTGCCAACCACCATCATCAGGCCGGTTTTGAAATAGCCGTGCAGCGCTACCTGATGCATGCGGTACAGGGAGATGTAGACGAAGCGTGCAATACGCCCCTCGACCATCATTGAGCCACGCATCAGGTTACCCATCAGGCTTCCCACCGTGGAGAAGTTTGAAAGAGAGACCAGCGAGCCATGATCCTTATAGACATAAGCCTTCAGCGGCTTGCCTTTGGTTTGCGCCAAAATATTGTGCAGTGCCAGACTTGCCATCTGGTGCGCTGCCTGCGCGCGCGGCGGCACAAAGCCCCCTTCAGGACGCGTGCACGACGCGCAGTCGCCGATGGCATAAATATCCGGATCGCGCGTGGTCTGAAGAGTCTGCTCCACCACCAACTGGTTGATACGATTGGTTTCCAGCCCACCGATCTCTTTCATGAAGTCCGGCGCTTTGATGCCCGCAGCCCAGACCATCAGATCGGCTTTGATGTACTCGCCATCTTTGGTGTGCAGGCCGCCTTCATCTGCGCTGGTGACCATAGTTTGCGTCAGGACGCGCACGCCCATTTTGGTCAATTCGCTATGTGCTGCGCCAGAAATACGCGGCGGCAGCGCAGGTAGAATGCGTTCTCCGGCCTCGACCAGCGTGACATTCAGTGCTTCGTTTGTCAGGCCCTTGTATCCATAGCTGTGCAACTGTTTCACTGCATTATGCAGCTCAGCAGAGAGCTCTACACCCGTCGCGCCACCGCCAACAATAGCAATATTGACCTTGCCGTTGGCACCAAGATTGGCGGAATACTTCAGGAACAGATTCAACATTTCCTGGTGGAAACGACGTGCCTGGTGGGGGTTATCCAGGAAAATACAGTGCTCTTTCACGCCCGGCGTGTTGAAGTCGTTAGAGGTGCTGCCCAGCGCCATCACCAGGGTGTCATACGCCAGTTTGCGTTCGGGCACCAGTAACTCACCCTTTTCATCACGCAATTCGGCAAGGGTAATGGTTTTGGTTTCGCGGTTAATGTCGACAACCGAACCGAGCTGGAACTGGAAGTGATGATTACGCGCATGAGCAAGGTAGCTCAGCGCGTCGACGCCCTCATCCAGTGAACCGGTCGCCACTTCATGCAGTAACGGCTTCCACAGATGGCTGTGATTACGATCAACAAGCGTAATCTTTGCTTTCTTGCCGCGACCGAGTTTTTTACCCAGCTGGGTTGCCAGTTCAAGCCCGCCAGCACCACCGCCAACAATCACAATTTTTTTCAATGGTGTAGTCAACGTGACCCCCTCAAATTATTAACCAATTGTTAACTAAAGGTTATGGAAATAACACTTAATTAACAACAAGTTACACAACAAATACTTCGTTACTGCAATGAGAATACCATGTTCGGTGCATTGGTCATACCAAAATTGATATACATCAAGTTTTCATGCATAAAAGATGAACAAGTGTAGCTGCTGGCGCGCGATGAGGAGGAAGAAATCCCATTGCGGGAGATAAGGCGATAAAAAAGCCCGGGTTGACCGGGCTGTTACTTAACCGAGTGACTTAAACGCTTTTATGCGTTGAAGATGCGGCGATATGCTTTTGAATTTATGTGACTGCGCTTCATCCCAGACCACTTCATAAAAGGGATGCAGCACCTCTGCTGAACGCTGGCTGTCCAGCGCTTCATCATGGCGTGAGAGAATGGCCAGGCAACGATCGCGGTTCTTTTCACGAAAATTACTGACGCACTTCGTTGCGATGTCCACATACTCTTCCGGCCTGTCGATCCTGCCTTCCATATTTTCAAAAGGAAACAGATTGGGGTTGAACATCACCTGACGAATGTCACATAAAAAGCCGATACGTTCCGCCCAGTACCCTCCCAGCCCGACACCGCAAATCAGTGGCCGATCGTCAACGTTCAGCTGTAGCATCTTGTCCACTTCTTTGAGCAAATGCTGCATGTCATGCTTAGGATGCCGCGTACTGTAACTGATGAGCCGAACGTCCGAATCGATAAATTGCAGTTGCAGCACCTTTTCGTGGTTGCCCGGACTGTTTGAGTCAAAACCGTGTAAATAGATGATCATTATTCCTCACCCTTACTCTAACGCCCCGTCCGTTAACGCTTACTGAGCAGCTTTAATGGTCTGCCAGCGCTCATGAAGCTGTTCCATTTCGCGACTGACAACCTTCCAGCGTGAAGAGCTCAGCAGTTCCTGACGAGAAAATGAACCTTTATGATACAATTTCGTAACACGTTCAGCTTTGATCGGCGACAGGTTATCCAGCACACTGATAGCACCTTTGCGATTGTTGCAGACCAGGATCATATCGCAACCGGCGTCCAGGGCAGCCTGACCACGTTCAGCATAACTGCCCATTATAGCTGCCCCCTCCATAGAGAGATCGTCCGAGAAGATCACGCCATCAAAGCCCAGCTCAGCGCGCAACACGGTTTTCAGCCACCAGGGAGAACCGCTTGCCGGACGCGGGTCGGCCTCGCTGTAAATCACATGGGCAGGCATGATTGCATCCAGTTTGCCCTGCTCAATCAGCAGTCGGAACACCGCCATATCTTTGCTGCGGATGTCTGCCAGCGGGCGGGGATCGCGGGGCGTCTCTTTATGTGAATCGGCAGAAACGGCACCATGTCCCGGAAAATGTTTACCCGTGGTTTTCATACCAGCGCTATGCATACCATCTATAAACTGGGTGGCTATAGCCAGTGCCTTCGTCGGATCGTCATGGTACGCACGCTCGCCAATCGCAGCGCTGATGTGGCCTACATCGAGAACGGGCGCAAAACTGATGTCGATGTCCATGGCGATCATTTCACTTGCCATTAACCAGCCTGCATCCCGCGCCGCTCTTTCACCTGCTTCCATACCCAGCACCGCCGCAAAGGATTGAGCGGCAGGCAGACGGGTAAAACCTTCACGGAAACGTTGAACACGCCCGCCTTCCTGATCGACCGCCACCACCAGCCGATGATGAGAGGCAGCACGAATCTGACGCACCAGTTCACGTAACTGCTCTGGATCGTGATAATTACGGGTAAAAAGGATTAATCCACCGACCAGCGGGTGCGCCAGAATTTCACGCTCTTCCGCATCCAGCTCATATCCTTGCACATCTAACATCACCGGACCCACACTCACCTCTCTTTCATATTGGTTCTTAACTGATGCCAGGCGGCATCGGCCAGGGTAATAAACTGACGATCGCCCGTTTGCTGCCAGCGGGACTCATACCAGCCGGCCATCAACATACCTGTCCAGGGTCGCCAGCGGCGCACCTGCCGGTGGAGCATTTCAGTGTCGATTGCCGCCCGCCTGGCATACGCCTCTACCAGCGCAGTGCGCTGATTTTCCGTCTCCAGCCAGACACTGGCAAGTTCCATCGCCACATCACCATCCCCGGCATACTCCCAGTCGATAAGCCTGAGGCCCTGCTCTTGTCTGACAAGATTGCCTGCATGAACATCCATATGCAAAGGGGCGACCCGTAGCGGTCGGGGCTCCCCTTGCCGACGCATCTTTTGCAGCGTCCTTAACCAGAACAGCGTGCGGCGCGATGGTGACGACCTCATCCAGTAATCTTCCAGCAGGGGAAGGAGCAAAATACGCCATCCAAACCGGGGCTGGTGGTGTAACGCGTTAAGTAATGCCGCAAGCACCTGGGGCTCAGGTAACGTTTCGTCCACTTCACCGGGTAGATACTCAATGGCCATCCACTCTCCCAGCCAGCAACAGGGCCTCGGCGCAATTCCGGGGGCCAGTTTTTTTAACGCCCGATACTGCCGCCTGAATGGAGAAGAGGTCGCCGGATGTCGCTGACGGAGCACCAGGAAATGATGCCCGTTGTGGATAAGACAACTCCCACCGCTAAGGCCAGCAGGCTGGCCCGCGACGGGAGCATAGTCGGGAAAAAAGCGTGACAGCATTGCGTCACGCAGAAGGTTATTGCTGTTGAACGGCACCTTTACCTGACCAAATAATTTCGCCGGTCTGCACCAGCATCAACTGCATTTGAAGCCCGGGCGCGTTCGCACTACCGTTGGCGCTGGAGTAAAGCACGTACTGAGCGCCGACGTTACGGGCAATGCCGATGGCTTTACTGCGCGTACCCAGGCTGTCCTGCGGAGAAAGCCCAAGTTGCTGCTTCGCCATACTCAGCTGCTGAGGGGTAACCAGTGTAAATTTGCCATTGTTCCCCAGCGCACCACGCAGCGACTCTGTCGCCTCACTGGTGTTAATTGACCCGTTGGTACGGTTGTTGACGCTGTCCACCAACAGCACACTGCCTGCTGTTACGCCGTTGGCCTGAAGCATTTTGCTAACCATAGGCGAAATGGCGCTGTTCCAGTCGTAGTGACGTTCACGAGGCGGTGGCGGCGTCGTCTCTTCCTGATGCTCAATAGGACCTGGTTGCTGAGGGAAAGTCGGCACCGTGGGTACTGGCGTAATCGGCTGTTGAGGCTGCTCCGGTACCGGTTGCTGCTGCGGAGGATTCGCCTGATCCACCGGGGCAGGCTCCTGCTCACCACGCATAATACAACCTGAAAGAATGAAGGCTACCGCCGTGAGCAGCGCGTAACGTCCTGCTGTTTTAATCAATTTTCACCCCTTACAAATAGAGATAAAGTCTGACCTTATGCGCGCCAAGATAGTTAGCGCTGCCGTAAAGCGTGACTGAGGAATGTGCCGGAATGGTAACGCGGCGTGGTGTTTCCAGCGGATGCATCTCCAGACCCCGCACGTCATACCAGTAGAATCGATAGTTAACGGTGACCGGTTGTGCACGCTCGTTGTAGAGACGGGATGACGCCGAGGGCTGAATATCCTGCGTGTTGAGGTTGGGCTCCTCTGCTGAAATGCCCGCAGCCAGCACGGTTGACTCCATGACCAGACTCTGATCGTTCGCCACCGGAATAGCCGGGCGCGAAGAACACCCTACGGCTGACAATGCCACCAGCATCAACATCACGCGACCGTTTACCATATTATGGGCCTTTATGTGCCAGCATTGGGCCAAGTGGACGACCTCCCACCAGATGCATGTGGATATGCCACACTTCCTGTCCGCCGTGACGGTTACAGTTCATTATCAAACGATAGCCGTCTTCCGCGATGCCTTCAGCACGCGCAATTTTAGCCGCCACGGTCATCATACGACCCAGCGCCTGTTCATGTGCCTCAGTGACATCGTTCGCAGTAGGAATGAGGATATTGGGCACAATCAGAACATGAACAGGTGCCTGAGGGGAGATATCGCGAAAGGCAGTGACGAGTTCATCCTGATAGACAATATCCGACGGAATTTCGCGACGGATAATTTTACTGAAAATGGTTTCTTCGGCCATGACGGTTTCCTTTATAGTCGTAAGGGCTATGCATTTTTATGCTTCATGCACCCCGCACCGGGCTAAGTATGAGCGAGATTATTCAGCTCTTTCAACTATAACACTCTTTTTCTTCATTATTTCCCAGCCGCAGGTTACGCACTGCCCTGTCGCCAGGCGCTGAGCGAATAAAACAGCTTTTCAATGTGGACTATGACCTTTGTTTACATTGTGATTTCGAATGCGTATATTTCGCATTTGCATTTCCATGCGCATTTATTAATTAAAAAGAGATCAGGTCCGGTAGCGACAACGAACGTATCGCCGCAGGCCCCTTTCCGCTCAAACACCATTAAGGGTTGATAATGTCTTTCACCACTCACGCCGGAGATGAGTCACGAAAATTTGCGGGCGCACCGTCCCTGCTGGCGATATCCATTGCATTTGCATTAGTACCGGCGACAGGTTTTGCCGCAGGCGCTGATGATACCGTGGTCGTTGAAGGGAGTACGGTTCAGGCCGACAGCAGTCAGGACCAGGATTACAGCGTAAAAACCACCACCACGGGAACGAAGCTGCTGCTGGTTCCTCGCGACATTCCGCAGTCGGTAAGCGTCATCAGCCAGCAGCGCATGCAGGACCAGGAGCTGAATACCATTGAAGACGTTCTGGCTAATACCACGGGTGTCACCGCCTCACGTATTGACAGCGCGCGAACTAACTTCTTTGCCCGTGGTTTCTTCATCAGCAACTTTGCTTATGAGGATATGCCAACCTTCCTCGACAACCGCTGGAACTTTAACGACACCGCAGGTGATACCGCGATTTTCGATAAAATCGAAGTGGTACGTGGCGCAGCGGGCCTGATGAGTGGCACAGGTAACCCTTCTGCTTATGTCAACATGGTCCGTAAGCATGCTGACAGCAAAGAGTTCAAAGGCAATGTTTCCGCCACTTATGGTAGCTGGGACAAACAGCGCTACGTTCTCGATCTGCAGGCACCGCTGAACGAGTCCGGTAACGTGCGCGGGCGCGTTATTGCGGGTTATCAGGATAATGACAGCTGGCTTGAACGTAACCATTACCGTAAGAAATTCGTCTCTGGCATCATTGACACGGACCTTACCGATTCGACCACCCTCTCCCTGGGCTATGATTACCAGGAGAGTGAAGAAGACAGCCCGACATGGGGCGGTTTCCCTTCTCTCTATAGCGATGGCAGCAAAACCCATTTCCGTCGCGGCTTCAACACCGCGGCGGACTGGGCCTGGTCTAACACCGACTCAACAAAACTCTTCGCTAACCTGACGCAACGTTTCGATAATGGTTGGGAAGCTAAAATCAACGCCATGCATGCAGACACCAACTTCGATAGCAAACTGATGTATATCGATGGCTACCCGGATAAAACCACCGGTCTGTACGATTCTGCGGCATTCAAGGGCGCCTGGGGCGGATGGAACCGTGGTGAGCGTAAGCAGGATTCGGTGGATGCTTTCGTGCGTGGTGGCTACGATCTGTTCGGCCGACAGCATGAAATTATGTTTGGCGGCAGCTATAGCCGTCAGCGCAACAATTACGACAACGCTTACCCGGTAAATGATAACTTCGGGCTGATGGATGTGGGCAATATTCATCAGTACAACGGCAATACTCTGGCCGACCCGCAGTGGTCCGACTGGGCGCTGTATCAGCGCGATATTATTCGCCAGAAGTCTGTTTACACTGCCACCCGCCTGTCGCTGGCCGACCCGCTGCACCTGATCCTGGGCGCGCGCTGGACCGAGTGGAGCGCAAAGTACAATCTTGAGCGTAAACCTGATGAAATCCGTAACGCCAGTTTCGATAAGGTTACCCCGTATGCGGGGCTGGTTTACGACATCGATGACGCCTGGTCTGCCTACGCAAGCTATACCTCCATCTTCCAGCCTGCCGGGCAGCGCGACGTTAACAGCGTATTCCTCGATCCGACAACCGGTAAGAGCTACGAGGCGGGCGTAAAAGGTGACTGGTTCAATACCCGTCTGACAGCAAGCCTGGCCGTCTTTCGCACCGAGCAGGATAATGTTGCGGTCAACACTGGCGTCGCTATTCCGAACTCCGGCGGACAGACCGCGTATAAATCTGTCGACGGTACCGTCAGTAAAGGGGTTGAGTTCGAGCTGAACGGCGCACTGACAGACAACTGGCAGTTAACCTTCGGTGCCAGCCGCTATATTGCCGAGGATGGTGACGGGGCCGCGCTCAATCCCGATCAGCCACGCACGACTGCCAGACTGTTCACCCGCTATCAGTTGCCGATGCTGCCGGAACTGGCCGTGGGCGGTGGCGTTCGCTGGCAGAACAAAACCTGGCAGGCGCTCGACAACGGCCCTGCCGGCGTTTCGCGTATCAGTCAGGGTGGCTACACTGTGGTTGATCTCTTCACCCGCTACCAGGTCACCAAAACGTTCTCGGTGCAGGGCAATATCAACAACCTGTTTGACAAAGAGTACTACGACTACCTCGGTAGCTATGGCGTTTACGGTGCGCCACGTAACTTCTCTGTTAGCGCGAACTACACCTTCTAAAGCCCAACAAATCATCAAGGGAGCCCGCTGGCTCCCTTTTTTTGTCTGCAATAACCTATTCCCCTCCTCTTCTCTGTTCGCGTTGCCAGGTGGCATAACGGCTTTACAGCGACACATCCCGACTAACACCTCTCCTCAGAGAGACGGCGTGTATTAAGAGGGCAATAAAAAAGGCAGCCTTGCGGCTGCCTCAGTCTCCCCAGACTTTATGGATTAGTGGCTACGGATGTAGTCATCCATTTCGGTTTTCAGGTTATCGGATTTGGTACCGAAAATGGCCTGAACACCTGAGCCTGCAACAACCACACCTGCCGCACCCAATTTCTTCAGGCCAGGCTGGTCTACTTTCGCCACGTCGGCAACGCTTACGCGCAGACGAGTGATACAGGCATCAAGGTTGGTGATGTTCTCTTTACCACCGAATGCAGCCACCAGCGCCGGTGCCATTTCGCTTGTCGCAGCTGTTTTGGCATCCTCTGACGCCTCTTCACGACCCGGTGTTTTCAGATCCAGTGCTTTAATCATCACGCGGAACACAATGTAGTAAACCGCTGCGTAGCACAGACCAACAATCGGGAACAGCCAGATTTTGCTGCCGTTACCGCTCAGTACGATAAAGTCGATGAGACCATGAGAGAAGGACGTACCGTCACGCATACCCAGCAGGATACAGATCGGGAAAGCAAGACCTGCAAGCACCGCATGGATTGCGTACAGAATCGGCGCAACGAACATGAAGGAGAACTCGATCGGCTCGGTAATACCGGTCAGGAACGAGGTCAAGGCTGCGGAGATCATGATACCGCCCACTTTCGCACGGTTCTCTGGTTTAGCAGAGTGCCAGATAGCAATCGCTGCAGCCGGCAGACCGTACATTTTGAACAGGAAGCCGCCAGACAGTTTACCTGCAGTCGGGTCACCCGCCATATAGCGTGGGATATCGCCGTGGAAGACCTGGCCTGCCGCGTTGGTGAATTCACCAATCTGCATCTGGAAAGGAACGTTCCAGATATGGTGCAGACCAAAGGGTACCAGGCAACGCTCGATAAAGCCGTAAATACCGAATGCAACCACCGGGTTCTGGTAAGCAGCCCATTGAGAGAAGGTCTGAATAGCAGTGCCGATAGGAGGCCAGATAAAGGACAGCACAACGCCGAAGACGATAGCGGTCAGACCGGAAATAATCGGTACAAAGCGCTTACCGGCGAAGAAGCCCAGATACTCAGGCAGCTTAATTCGGTAGAAACGGTTGAACATGTAAGCTGCAATCGCACCCGCGATGATACCGCCGAGAACCCCGGTATCTGCCAGGTGTTTCGCCGCGATTTCTTCAGCAGGTAAATGCAGCACCAGCGGTGCAACCACAGCCATGGTTTTCACCATGATGCCGTAGGCTACAACGGCAGCAAGACCGGATACGCCGTCGTTATTGGTGAAGCCCAGTGCAACACCGATAGCGAAAATCAGTGGCATGTTAGCAAAAACGGAACCGCCCGCTTCGGCCATCACATGAGAAACCACTTCTGGCAGCCAGCTGAAGTTTGCAGAACCGACGCCCAGCAGGATACCTGCGATCGGGAGTACGGATACTGGCAGCATCAGCGATTTACCGACCTTCTGCAGGTTAGCAAATGCATTCTTAAACATAATTGAGAGTGCTCCTGAGTATTAGTGCTTTTTTTTACGCTTTTGCGCATTGGCACGGGGGGAGAACCGTGCTGTGGACAGGACATCTAAGTGCCCTTTATTTATTACACAGAGTAAAATAAATAAGCTTCGGTTTGTTTGACGGCTATCACGTTTCAGTTAGCGTCCATCTTAAAACTTTCAAAGATTTACAAAACCTATGACGGAATGTGTCAAAAGGTGATGTCACCGCCCGTTTAATGGCGGTGAACTTTACTCCGAATGTCTATTAATTACGAGGACTAAAATAAGCTGGGAATTCAGGCAGATTGCAGGCGGAGGGGGTCAATGTGGAACAACGTAGCGAAGTTTTCAGTGGTTTGTTGCGCCAGTTGTTCTACCGAAACGCCTTTTAAAACCGCCATATAATCAGCTACATCCCTTACGTATGCTGGTTGATTCTCTTTACCGCGATGCGGAACCGGTGCCAGATAAGGCGAATCCGTCTCTACCAACATACGGTCCAGTGGCACGTAGCGCGCAGCTTCACGAAGCTGTTCTGCGTTACGAAAAGTGACAATACCGGAAAAGGAGATGTAAAAACCCATATCCAGCAGCGCCTTCGCCGTCTCTCTGTCCTCAGTAAAACAGTGTAGTACGCCTCCGCACTCCGTGACCTGTTCTTCCCGCAATATGGCAAGTGTATCGGCCCGTGCGTCACGCGTATGCACGATAACGGGTTTATTTAATTCGCGCCCAATCCGGATGTGGTCACGGAAAGATTGCTGCTGACGGACCCTGGTCTCTGGCGTGTAGAAGTAATCCAGACCGGTCTCCCCCATCGCCACTACACCCGCCTGTGCGGCCAGACTACGTAAATCTTCTACGTCATATGTTTCATCCTGATTAAGCGGATGAACACCGCAGGAAAAAACAACGTTGTTACGCTCGCCCACTAACTCACGCAGAGTCCGATAGCCAGGGAGTGTCGTTGCAACGGCAAGGAAAAATTTCACATCCCGGGCCGCAGCTTTGTTCAGGGCGTCAGTAACGTCAGTGTGAAGCGTCTGATAGTCCAGCCCGTCAAGATGGCAGTGTGAATCAACTAAAAACATAATTTCTCTTCTTAAAAATGCGATGTGGGGATCGGGTCTCCCGCGTGCAGATAACGTTCAAAGCGTAATAGCAGATCGGTTAAAAGCAATTCGCGATTAACCCCCACAACCGTGACTAACTGTTCACGGCACGCGACAAGCGCAGTGAGGAAAGCCTGAAGACGCGAGGAGGTGAGCTGCTGCGCCAGCTGCTGTACCAGACCGACAGCATCCATATTGGTCAGAAGCGTCGCTTGTTGCTGGACCTTAAGCGCATCCAGCAGTAACGCACCGAGCCAGTGTAGGCGCTCGTTAACCTGATCATGATGTAACACGCTGAGTAACGACAGCCATTCACCGCTGTTCAGACAGTGCTCTACTGCCTTGCAAAGCGCCTGACGGGAAGCCTGAAGGTCAGATTGTAGCAACTCCGCTGCTGCGCCGGGCGCCCCTCCCGAAAGCCTGAGTGCCGTAAGAATACGCTCTGGAGAAACGGCCGTTTCCCGCTCCAGCCAGGCGCTGGCATACTGTTCCGCAGGTGGGGAAAGGTGATGTAAACGACAACGACTGCGCAGTGTGGCCATCAATCGGGCAGGCTCACGACAGGCAAGGAAAAACCAGGTGCCCGCGGGCGGCTCTTCCAGGGTTTTGAGCAGCGCGTTGGCTGCGGCGTCCGTCAATGAAGCCGCATCCGGGATCCAGACAACTTTTGCCCCACCAAGCCGAGAATGTTCATACAGCTTTTCGCTGACGTCACGAACTGCATCAATCCCTAATGACGTTTTCCCCTTCTCAGGCGCCAGCAGGTAATAATCGGGATGCGTTCCCGCCTGCATTAGCTGACAGCCTTTGCACGTGCCACAACTTTTTTGATTTTCAGGATGCTGGCAGAGCAGGAAGCGGCAAAGCGCATAGATAAGCGCATCCTCACCCATCCCCGGTAACGCATAAACCAGTAGCGCATGGTGCCCACGTCCAGCCTGATAACTGGCGACCAGTTGGTCATAGTGCGGACGCAACCACGGATACCACTTCATGCGCCCTGCTCCTGAACCCATTGGGTCACCGTCTGGCGAAGTGAAGCAATAACCTCTTCCAGTGATCGGGTGGCATCGACAGTACGGATACGTCCATCCTGAGAAGCCAGTTCACGGTAACGTGTACGGGTACGGTTAAAGAAATCAAGGGATTCCTGTTCAATACGGTCAAGCTCGCCCCGAGCCCGGGCGCGCTTAAGCCCCACCTCCGGTGTAACATCCAGATAGAGGGTCAGGTCCGGGCGGAAATCGCCGAGTACTGCATCGCGAAGCGTAGTAAGCAGGGTCTGATCGATGCCCCGGCCTCCTCCCTGATAGGCCTGGGTTGAGAGATCGTGACGATCGCCAATGACCCAGCAGCCACGGGCGAGCGCAGGCTTAATGACCGTCTCCACCAGCTGTACGCGGGCCGCATAGAACATCAGCACTTCCGCTTTATCGATGATGATTTCATCTCCTACGGAACGGATATCCAGTACCAGGCTGCGAAGTTTTTCGGCAAGCGTCGTTCCCCCCGGCTCACGGGTAAAAACGATATCCTGGACACCAAGTTCACGCAGCGTTTCAACAATCACATCGCGTGCGGTGGTTTTACCTGCACCTTCCAGACCCTCAATGACAATATATTTACTGTCCATTTTTTTCCTTAAGTACTTTCAGGTACTCCTGCACTGATTTGTTATGGCTGTTGAGATTGGTATTAAAGGTGTGCCCTCCTTTACCATCCGCCACAAAGTAGAGATAAGGGGTTTTCGCAGGATGCGCTGCGGCTCGGAGCGAGGCTTCGCCGGGAGTGGCAATGGGTCCTGGCGGTAACCCGTTAATCACGTAAGTGTTGTAAGCCGTCGGGGTTTCGAGATCCGCGCGTGTTAACTTCCCATTATAACGCGCACCCATACCGTAAATCACGGTAGGATCGGTTTGCAGGCGCATCCCGATTCGCAGACGATTGATAAATACGGAGGCAACCTGATCGCGCTCGCTGGCGACAGCAGTCTCTTTTTCGATAATGGAGGCCATCGTGACCATTTCGTTCTTGTCTTTATAAGGCAATCCGTCGATACGCCCCTCCCAGGCCTGGTCGACGGCACTGACCATTTTCTGATGAGCACGCTTCAGCAGCGCCACGTCGGTAGTATTCGCGGTGTACATCCAGGTATCGGGCCAGAACCATCCTTCAACCCAGTCGGCGCGTTCAAAATCAAGCGTGGCTGCGACGGTCGCATAGTCATCATTTTTAAGCGTATGTTTGATCCAGGGCGCGGTGCGCAGCTGTTGCAGATAATCGCTGACGCGCATGCCTTCAACGAACCGCAGCGGGAATTGCGCCTCTTTGCCACTCTCCAGTAACTGAAGCATCTGGCGGACCGTCATATCCGGCGTAAGCCGATAGGTCCCGGCCTTGAAATGAGAAAGATCGGGCTCGACCCGGAGTAACCACTGAAAGACGCGCGGTCGGTTGATGATTTTATCGTTGTAGAGCTGAGTGCCTAAAGCCGTACGTCCCGTGCCTGCTTCCAGAGCAAAAATGGTCTCTTCTTTGATTAATAAGCGGCTGTCCGCCAGCTGGCGAACTTTCCACAATCCAGCACCAGCGGCAATGCCCATCACCACCAGCAGGAGTAATACAAAACGCAGCATTTTTTTCATGACGATATCGGATGCTCACAAAGAGGGGCTAAAAAATTGTACATCTCGCGGGAGGTCCAGACCTTTTCATCCCACTGGCGAACCGGGACGATCGGCATTAAGGCGTTACACACCATTACTTCATCAGCGGATTTAAGCGCATCGGCTCGCATATTCACTTCATTAACGCCATAACCGGAAGAGGCAAGTTGTTGTAAACAATGCTGGCGCATAATGCCATTCACACCGGCCTGGTCAACGCGGGGCGTAAAAATCTCGCAGCCTTTGCGCCAAAAAATATTAGCGGCACAGCATTCCGTAACCCACCCGTCACTGTCAAGAACCAGCGCCTCGTCACGGTCAGTTTGCTCAAGATAGCGACGAATCAACACCTGTTCGAGCCGGTTCAGATGCTTGACTCCTGCCAGCAGAGGGTTTCGCCCCAGCCGTACCGGGCTTAATGACAGCGTAATGCCCTCTTCGCGCCAGCGCGCGTACTGCGCTGGCGCGGGTGAAACACTGAGTATGCGTGATGGCGAAAGGCATGTTCTGGCCGAGTAACCACGTCCGCCGCTTCCCCGGCTGAGAATGACCTTCAAGACACCGACGCCTTGCCGCGTGGCAAGATGCCGCATCTCCTGTTCGAGCACGTCCCAGTCCGTAAATGTGATGAATAATGCATCACAGGCTTGCTGCAACCGCGCCAGATGTTCATTCAGTAAATGAATACATCCTTTTTCAACGCGCGCGGTGGTAAAACAGCCATCACCAAACTGGACAGCCCTGTCCCGGGCAGAGAGAACATCTTGTTCCAGGCCATTAATTAAAAACATAGTGGCTCCTTATGGACGGTCGGGTAGTTTCGCAGGAGAGCATACTGAGGACAAGCGGAGTAAACCGAATAAAAAAGGCCCGACATGCGGGCCTTTAGTGCTTAACCGGGTAAAGCGTTACTCAGACCTTTTTAAAGATCAGAGAGCCGTTAGTGCCACCGAAGCCGAAGGAGTTACACAGCGTGTACTCCAGACCACTGACCTGACGGGCTTCGTGTGGTACGAAGTCCAGATCACAACCTTCATCCGGGTTATCCAGGTTGATGGTAGGTGGAACAGCCTGATCGCGCAGTGCCAGGATAGAGAAAATAGACTCTACTGCACCTGCCGCACCCAGAAGGTGACCGGTCATGGATTTGGTAGAGCTCACCAGCACACGGCTTGCAGCGTCACCAAAGATTGACTTAACGGCCTGCGTTTCAGCCTTATCGCCAGCTGGCGTAGAGGTGCCGTGGGCGTTAATGTAGCCAATCTGGCTCGCCTCAAGACCCGCATCGCGCAGTGCATTCGCCATTGCAGCCGCGGCACCCGCACCATTTTCTGGCGGAGAGGTCATGTGGTAAGCATCGCTGCTCATGCCAAAGCCGATAATTTCAGCATAAATTTTGGCACCACGTTTTTTCGCATGCTCATACTCTTCCAGCATGATGATGCCCGCGCCATCGCCGAGAACGAAGCCATCACGGTCTTTGTCCCAGGGGCGGCTTGCAGCCTGCGGGTTATCATTGCGGGTAGAGAGCGCACGCGCGGCACCAAAACCACCCACACCAAGAGGTGTACTGGCTTTTTCTGCACCACCGGCAAGCATCGCATCTGCATCGCCATACGCGATAATACGCGCAGCATGGCCAATGTTGTGCACACCAGAGGTGCACGCCGTTGCGATTGAAATACTCGGCCCCTGCAGGCCAAACATGATGGTCAGGTGACCGGCCACCATATTAACAATTGTCGACGGTACGAAGAACGGGCTAATTTTGCGCGGACCACCGTTCACCAGGGAGGTGTGGTTTTCTTCGATTAAACCCAAACCGCCAATACCGGAACCAATAGCGGCGCCGATGCGGGTTGCGTTTTCTTCCGTCACTTCCAGACCAGAATCAATCATGGCCTGGGCGCCAGCGACAATTCCATATTGAATGAAGTCATCCATCTTGCGCTGTTCTTTACGCGAGATGATGTCATCACAGTTAAAATCCTTTACTAAGCCAGCAAATTTCGTTGCGTAGGCGCTAGTATCGAAATGGTCGATCAGGCTGATGCCACTCTGACCGGCAAGCAGAGAGGTCCATGTAGACTCTACGGTATTGCCGACAGGAGACAACATGCCCAGTCCGGTCACAACTACACGACGCTTAGACACGTTTGTCCTCCAGGGAGGGAAAATTGGGATTCGTGGGATAAAAGATAAAACTCAGGCGGTCGAATGACCGCCTGGAGATGTTCACTTACGCCTGGTGACCGTTGATGTAATCAATGGCAGCCTGAACGGTGGTGATTTTCTCAGCTTCTTCGTCCGGAATCTCAGTATCAAACTCTTCTTCCAGAGCCATTACCAGCTCAACGGTGTCAAGAGAATCAGCGCCCAGGTCTTCAACGAAGGAAGCATTGTTGGTAACTTCTTCCTGCTTAACGCCCAGCTGTTCGCCGATAATTTTCTTAACGCGTTCTTCGATAGTGCTCATACTCTTAAATTTCCTATCAAAACTCGCTTTCGCGATGGTTTTCGTAGTGTATAAAATGTTGAAAAATTTGCAACTAAATCCCGGCAGTTCGTACCACGATTTTACGCTATTTTGAGGCCTTTCACCCTAATAACGCAAATAATTTTAATCGTGATTAAACCATGTACATTCCGCCATTGACGTGCAGGGTCTCACCAGTGATGTAACCTGCCTCGTCAGAGGCTAAAAATGCAACCGCACTGGCGATCTCTTCTGCACCGCCAAGTCGACCCGCCGGAACCTGCGCCAGAATACCCGCACGCTGATCTTCAGACAGCGCACGCGTCATGTCCGTTTCAATAAAGCCCGGAGCAACAACGTTTACAGTAATACCACGTGATGCGATTTCTCGTGCCAGTGATTTACTGAAACCAATCAGACCTGCTTTCGCCGCAGCGTAGTTGGCCTGACCAGCATTTCCCATGGTACCAACCACAGAACCGATAGTGATGATACGCCCATGACGCTTTTTCATCATAGCTCGCATCACCGCTTTTGACAGACGGAAAACAGAGGATAAGTTGGTTTCGAGAATATCGTTCCACTCATCATCTTTCATTCGCATCAGCAGGTTGTCGCGCGTGATACCGGCGTTATTCACCAGAATATCAACTTCGCCAAACTCGGCACGAATGTTTTCCAGAACAGAATCGATGGATGCAGGATCGGTCACATTCAACATCAGACCTTTACCATTTGCACCCAAATAATCGCTAATGGCCTGCGCACCGCTTTCGCTGGTCGCTGTACCAATAACTTTTGCGCCACGAGCGACAAGCGTTTCCGCGATTGCGCGGCCGATGCCACGACTCGCACCTGTTACCAGGGCGATTTTTCCTTCAAAACTCATGGTTTTCCTCTTTTATTGCGCCACTGCCTCTGACATCGCAGCAGGCTCATTGAGCGCTGACGCCGTCAGGGTATCAACAATACGTTTAGTCAGTCCGGTGAGTACCTTACCCGGCCCCACTTCATACAAGTGTTCAACGCCCTGCGAAGCGATAAATTCAACGATTTTGGTCCACTGCACCGGGCTGAAAAGCTGGCGAACAAGCGCGTCACGGATAGCCTCCGGAGAGGTTTCACACTGTACATCGACGTTATTCACAACCGGAATCAGAGGCGCGCTGAAGACGATTTTTTCGAGTTCAACAGCCAGTTTCTCAGCAGCAGGTTTCATCAGCGCACAGTGCGATGGAACGCTTACCGGCAGAGGCAGCGCACGTTTTGCCCCCGCAGCTTTACAAGCGGCACCAGCACGCTCAACAGCGTCTTTGTGCCCGGCGATCACAACCTGGCCTGGTGAGTTGTAGTTCACCGGCGACACAACCTGCCCTTCTGCGGCTTCTTCACATGCTTTGGCAATAGCAGCATCATCCAGACCAATGATGGCAGACATCGCGCCGGTTCCTTCCGGAACCGCCTCTTGCATGAATTTACCACGCAACTCCACCAGTCGTACGGCATCTTCAAATGGAATGACGCCTGCACACACTAATGCAGAATATTCACCTAAGCTATGGCCCGCCATCAGCACCGGGTTTTTGCCACCCTGTTGCTGCCAGACGCGCCAGAGCGCTACCGAAGCGGTCAACAGCGCCGGCTGAGTCTGCCAGGTTTTGTTTAATTCTTCTGCCGGACCTTGCTGAACCAACGCCCACAGGTCATAGCCCAGCGCGGCAGACGCTTCGCGAAAAGTCTCTTCCACAACCGGATGGCTGGCTGCCATCTCAGCAAGCATCCCCACTGCCTGGGAACCTTGTCCCGGAAACACAAAAGCAAATTGCGTCATGTTGATATCCTTAATACTAGAAACGGACCAGCGCCGAACCCCAGGTAAAGCCACCACCAAATGCTTCAAGAAGGATCAACTGTCCTCGTTGAATACGCCCGTCGCGGACGGCTTCATCCAGGGCGCAAGGGACAGAGGCCGCAGACGTGTTGCCGTGACGATCAAGCGTCACCACGACATTGTCCATCGACATCCCCAGCTTTTTGGCGGTCGCACTGATAATCCGCAGGTTAGCCTGGTGCGGCACCAGCCAGTCCAGTTCACTACGCTGCAGATTATTGGCATCCAGGGTTTCATCGACAATGCGAGAAAGTTCAGTCACAGCGACTTTGAAGACTTCATTCCCGGCCATCGTCAGGAAAATCGGGCTATCGGCATTCACACGGTCTGCATTAGGCAGCGTCAGTAGCTCACCATAGCTGCCATCCGCATGCAGGTGGGTTGAAATAATGCCTGCCTCTTCCGATGCGCCTAAAACCACGGCCCCGGCGCCGTCACCGAAGATGATGATAGTGCCACGATCGTCTGGATCACAGGTGCGGGCAAGTACATCAGAACCGATAACCAGGGCATGTTTGACCGCTCCGGATTTAACGTACTGATCGGCAATGCTTAATGCATAGGTGAAACCTGCACATGCCGCCGCCACATCAAATGCCGGGCACCCTTTGACGCCGAGCATACTCTGTACCTGGCATGCTGCGCTCGGGAATGCGTGTGTTGCAGACGTTGTCGCAACAATAATCAGGCCAATCTCCTCAGCCGTCACGCCCGCCATTTCCATCGCCCGCTTAGCCGCTTCGAAACCCATCGTAGAGACGGTTTCGTCCGGCGCGGCGATACGGCGTTCACGAATACCTGTACGGGTGACAATCCACTCGTCAGAGGTATCCACCATTTTTTCCAGATCGGCGTTAGTTCGAACTTGTTCAGGCAGATAGCTGCCGGTACCCATAATCTTCGTATACATGTACGCTCAGTTTTTTTCCGGTAACACAGATTCCAGGCGAGCGGCAATTCTCCCGGGAACTTGCCGCTGCACCGCCTGCACTGCCTGCTCAATCGCGACGCTAAATGCTCGCTGATTGGCCGCACCATGACTCTTAATCACCGTGCCGCGCAATCCTAACAGACAGGCGCCATTATACTGGTCGGGGTTGAGGTGACTGAATCGCCTGGTCAGGCTTTTTTGTAACCAACGCTTTAATAAAATCAGCCACCACGACCGTTTTTTGCCTTCACCCTGAGATTTCAGCAGTGAAAGGAACATTCTGACAACACCTTCCATGGTTTTTAATGTAACGTTTCCTGTAAAACCGTCACATACCAGCACATCCGTTTTACCAGTGAGTAATTCGTTCGCTTCCAGATAACCAATATAGTTAATGGTAGGAACCGCTTTTAAGATGGCTGCAGCGTCATGAATGCTTTCATGACCTTTGTTCTCTTCTTCACCAATATTCAGCAGCGCCACGCGGGGATTTTCTATCCCGACGACCTCTTCAGCCATCACGGCACCCATCACTGCAAATTGTGCGAGCATTTTGCCATCGCAATCGACGTTGGCGCCCAAATCCAGCACCACCGTTTTCCCTTTTTGCTGATGCGGCAATACGGTCACCAGAGCAGGTCGTTCAATACCTTCAATTGGCTTAAGTAACATTTTTGCCAGGCCCATCAGCGCGCCGGTATTCCCGGCGCTGATACAGGCCTCGGCACGACCCTCTTTTACCAGCTCCAGCGCCACACGCATTGAACTACCCCGACTGTTGCGGATAGCGTGTGACGGTCGGGCATCGCTGGCAATAACTGATTGCGCCGGTACGACAAGCAGGCGTGAGCGTTGCTCAAAATCAGCTTTTGCGAGCAATGGTGTGATTGTATCGGGATCGCCGACTAAAAGAAGATTGAGGTGCGAATTAGAATCCAGTGCCTGCAAAGCTGCAGGCACTGTCACGGAGGGACCGAAGTCGCCCCCCATGACATCTAACGCCAGGGTTAGACGTGTCAAGGTATCGGTAAATCCCCGTTTTCACGGGGAAATCCTCACTAAGATGGATCACGCTTGCGCGTGATTACTTAGTGATTACCTTGCGGCCACGGTAGAAACCGTCGGCAGTGATGTGGTGACGCAGGTGTTTTTCACCAGAAGTTTTGTCTACAGACAGGCTGGTGACTGCGGTCAGCGCGTCATGAGAACGACGCATGCCACGTTTGGAACGGGTTGGTTTATTCTGTTGTACGGCCATGGACCTTACTCCTCAATTACGATTAACCCCGTGTTTGCGGGGAAAACCTATTACTTACGCTTTAAGCTGGCTAATACGGCAAATGGGTTTGGTTTTTGCGCTTCATCAGGCAGTTCCCCAAAGACCATGTCCGCCTCGGACACTTCACAGTGTTCAGAATCATGCACCGGAACTACAGGCAAAGAGAGGATTATTTCGTCCTCAACTAAAGCCCGCAGATCGATTTCACCGAATTCGTCAACCTCAATCGGTTCATACGCTTCCGGCAGTGCTTCGGCCTGCTCGTCTGAACGGACAGGGCTGAAACAATATGTTGTGTGAACCTGATGCGTAAACGGCTTACCGCAACGCTGACATTCCAGAGACACCGTGACCTTCGCATCGCCGGTAATAACCGCGAGGCGTTGATTATCAATGGCAAAGGAGATGGAGCATTCCACATCACTGTCCACACTGACTACAGACTCGACAACACGGCTGACCTGATCGGGCAGATAGACACCCTCATAATCAAGGCGCTTTTGAGCCGTGCGAACCGGGTCGAGAGTCAGGGGTAATTTTACCTTTTGCATAGGGCGCGCATATTAACTTTGTAATGTCATAGAGTCAAAGAAAAAGGCAGCCTCAGGTTGCCTTTTGCCAATAATTCGCACACATTGCGGCCTACAGTTTAAAATGCCTGTCATGGTTAAGCCATATTTGGTGAAAAAAATATGTCAGATATTATTCTTGCTTCCACTTCACCCTGGCGACGTGCGCTGCTTGAAAAGCTGGGTATGCCCTTTGAATGCGCGGCACCCGATACCGATGAAACGCCGCTGCCTGGGGAATCCCCTCGCCATCTGGTACTGCGTCTTGCCCAAAATAAAGCCCAGTCCCTCACTCACTTTTACCCGCATCATCTTATTATTGGCTCCGATCAGGTGTGCGTGCTGGAGGGCGAAATAACCGGCAAACCACATACTGAGGAAAATGCGCGCGCGCAGCTGCGTAAAGCCAGCGGAAATATTGTCACCTTCTATACCGGACTGGCGTTGTTTAATTCAGCAACGGGTCACTTACAGACCGAATGTGAGCCTTTCGATGTTCATTTTCGCCATTTAAGTGATAAGGAAATTGACGATTACATTCGTAAAGAGCGCCCGCTACAGTGTGCAGGCAGCTTCAAAAGCGAAGGGCTGGGGATTACCCTTTTCGATAGGCTTGAAGGTCGTGACCCCAACACCCTTGTAGGTTTACCGCTTATTGCGCTTTGCCAGATGCTACGTCGTGAAGATCGTAATCCGCTGTTGAGTTGAGTGATGGTTGTCTGTAAGTCTGTAAAAAAGGGTAGCCGCTGGCTACCCTCTGCTTACTTCTGCTGGCGCAGCGTCTGAAGGCAACGCTTAAGCTCATCGTCGAGCGGCGCTTCAATACGGATGGTTTCGCCGCTGTTCGGGTGAGTGAATTTCAGCGCGGCGGCGTGCAGAAAAAGGCGTGATAATCCCGTTCCTGCCAGTTCCTTATCAAACTCACGGTCCCCGTATCGGTCGTCAAACGCAATAGGATGACCGGCATGCTGTGTGTGAACGCGAATCTGATGGGTGCGTCCCGTTACCGGGCTGCAACGCACAAGCGTCGCCACTTCATAACGCTCTTCCACCTTAAAGCGGGTTTCGGAAGGTTTTCCTTCCTGGTTTACCCGCACGATACGTTCACCACTTTGCAGAATATTCTTCAGTAAGGGTGCCTGGACGACTTTCACGTGGGATTGCCACTGTCCGCGCACCAGCGCGAGATAGTCCTTCTGCATTCCCTTGTCGCGTAATTGCTCATGGAGCGAACGCAAGGCAGAACGCTTCTTCGCCACCAGCAGCACACCGGAAGTATCACGATCAAGACGGTGGACCAGTTCAAGGAAGCGGGCCTCCGGGCGTAACGCACGCAAACCTTCGATAACACCAAAGCTCAGACCGCTTCCCCCGTGCACGGCCGTGCCTGAAGGTTTATTCAACACCAGGATATGGTCATCCTCATACAGGATGACATTGTTCAGTGCGGCAACTTTTTGCAAATGCGGTGAAACGGCTTCCTCTTCTTTTTCGGAAACGCGTACCGGCGGGATACGTATTTCGTCCCCGGCTTCCAGCTTATATTCAGGTTTAGTACGGCCTTTATTGACACGGACTTCACCCTTACGAATGATGCGGTAAATCATGCTTTTTGGCACACCTTTGAGCTGGGTGCGCAAAAAATTATCGATACGTTGCCCCGCTTCGTCATCAGCGATAACAACAAATTTTACGGATGGGTTCTCAGTTTTCATGGGTGGCGATTCTAATTATCGCGGATGATTAGCGCCACTCATTTTTCTATGCTTATATTTAGACGTGATCCCGGATAACGTTGTTCTCCACAGATGATTTGGCGGTTATTAAGTCAATCGCCAGTCAAAAGTGAAAAAACTGTGAGTAACCGGGTGATAAAAGGTAAAAGTCAGCTTGCTATAACAGGGTTCGCAAGGAATAATGTTGCAGTTTTCCGCGTTGACTCTTGTTAATACAAGCAATTATGCGGAATGACCAGTTTTGCCTGTCCGACCATACACGCAGCAATGGCGTAAGACGTATTGGACTTTCAGGCACTTAGCGGGCTGCGGGTTGCAGTCCTTACCGGTAGATGGAATCTTCTCTGGAGAGTTTTTCCCAGGCTGTTCCCCTGATAATTGCGCTGTGTTTTCCACAGGAAATACAGGCAACCGACACACTGCGCCTCTTAAGCGAGCGACAACCGTGAGGTTGGCGACGTGAACAGACACGAGGCCATCGGTTCTCCCCCGGAAAGGCGTTATTATGCCCGCAGCTTAGTCGTCAATGTAAGAATAATGAGTAAGTTACGATGAAAAGAATGTTAATCAACGCAACTCAGCAAGAAGAGTTGCGTGTTGCCCTTGTGGATGGGCAGCGTCTGTACGATCTGGATATCGAAAGCCCAGGACACGAGCAGAAAAAAGCGAACATCTACAAAGGTAAAATCACGCGCATTGAGCCAAGTCTTGAAGCCGCATTTGTGGATTACGGTGCTGAACGACACGGTTTCCTGCCTCTCAAAGAGATTGCCCGCGAATACTTCCCTGCCAGTTACAATTCTCATGGTCGTCCGAACATCAAAGATGTGCTGCGCGAAGGCCAGGAAGTCATTGTTCAGATTGATAAAGAAGAACGCGGCAATAAAGGCGCTGCGCTGACTACCTTTATCAGCCTTGCCGGCAGTTACCTGGTGCTGATGCCAAACAACCCGCGTGCGGGTGGTATCTCCCGCCGTATTGAAGGCGACGATCGCACCGAGTTAAAAGAAGCGCTCGCCAGTCTGGAACTTCCGGATGGCATGGGCCTTATCGTTCGTACCGCAGGGGTTGGCAAGTCAGCCGAAGCGTTACAGTGGGATTTAAGTTTCCGTCTTAAGCACTGGGAAGCTATCCAGAAAGCCGCTGAGAGCCGCCCCGCCCCGTTCCTGATCCATCAGGAAAGCAACGTCATCGTTCGCGCTTTCCGTGATTATCTGCGTCAGGACATTGGTGAAATCCTGATTGATAACCCGAAAGTGCTTGAGCTGGCACGCCAGCACATTGCTGCTCTGGGTCGTCCGGATTTCAGCAGTAAAATCAAACTCTACACCGGTGAGATTCCGCTGTTCAGCCACTATCAGATTGAATCCCAGATAGAATCCGCTTTCCAGCGTGAAGTCCGCCTGCCGTCCGGTGGCTCCATCGTTATTGACTCCACCGAAGCACTGACCGCTATCGATATCAACTCCGCCCGCGCAACCCGTGGTGGTGATATCGAAGAAACCGCGTTTAATACCAACCTTGAAGCCGCCGATGAAATCGCGCGTCAGCTTCGTTTACGCGACCTCGGCGGCCTGATTGTTATCGACTTTATCGATATGACACCAGTGCGTCACCAGCGCGCGGTCGAAAACCGCCTGCGCGAAGCCGTTCGCCAGGATCGTGCACGTATTCAGATTAGTCACATCTCCCGCTTTGGTCTGCTGGAGATGTCCCGTCAGCGCCTGAGTCCTTCTCTGGGCGAATCGAGCCACCACGTCTGCCCGCGTTGTACGGGTACGGGTACGATTCGTGACAATGAATCCCTCTCTCTGTCGATTCTGCGTCTTATCGAAGAAGAGGCGCTGAAAGAAAATACGCAGGAAGTGCATGCCATCGTACCGGTGCCTATTGCCTCTTACCTGCTGAACGAGAAGCGTACGGCCGTTAACGCGATTGAAACCCGCCAGAACGGTGTTCGTTGTGTGATTGTGCCGAACGATCAGATGGAAACGCCGCACTATTCCGTGCTGCGCGTGCGTAAAGGCGAAGAGACAGCCACCCTTAGCTACATGCTGCCTAAGCTGCATGAAGAAGAGATGGCACTCCCGTCCGAAGAAGAAGCTGCTGAGCGAAAACGCCCTGAGCAGCCGGCACTGGCTGCCTTTGTCATGCCTGACATCCCGCCGGTTCCTCAGGCCCCTGCAACGCCGGTTACACAACCTCAACCTGCGTCGCCAGCACCTAAGGCTGCAACACCTGCAGCGCCTGGCTTCCTGAGTCGTCTCTTCACAGCCCTGAAAAATCTCTTTGCAGGCAACGAGCCCGTAGCCCCTGCTGAGGAGATACAAGAGAAGAAAGAAGAGAAGCCGGAGCGCACCCAGGAGCGTCGCAAGCCGCGTCAGAACAATCGCCGTGACCGCAACGATCGCGGGGAACGTGGCGAGCGCAACGAGCGTCGTGACAACCGTGCAGAAGGTAATGAAGCACGCGAAGGCCGTGAGGACAATCGCCGTAACCGCCGCGAGAAACCTCAGCAGAGTAACGAGGATCGCGAGCTTCGCCAGACCGTCGTGGCCGATGAGGGTGAAAAAACCAAATCTGAGCATCAGCCACGCCGTGAGCGCAACCGTCGTCGGAATAACGATGACAAGCGTCAGCCCCAGCCGGATGTCAAAGCGCAGGAGCGCGAAGAGCAGCCTGAGCAGGAAACAGCCCAGGAAGAGCGGGTTCAGGTTATGCCGCGCCGTAAGCAGCGCCAGCTGACACAAAAAGTTCGTTCCGGCGAAGTGCAGAGTGATGTGCAGAGTGTTGAGCCGGACGCCATCGCAAAAGATGCTCCCGCAGAGCGTACTGAGCTTGCTAAACGTGACCTGCCTGCCGTTGTCGATGCTGTCGCTGAGCAGGAAGAGTCTACAGAAGCGCGTGATAATGCGGGTATGCCGCGCCGTTCACGTCGTTCGCCGCGCCATCTGCGTGTGAGCGGTCAGCGCCGTCGTCGCTATCGTGATGAGCGTTATCCGACGCACTCTGCGATGCCGTTGGCTGTAGCCTGTGCGTCCCCTGAAATGGCCTCTGGCAAAGTGTGGATCACCTATCCGGTGGTTCGTCCTCAGGATGAAGTGCAGGAAACCCAGGTTACTGAGCAACCTTCCGTGCAAGACGAGCAGACTGCGCAGGAGGCATCTCCATTGGTCGCTGAAGTTCAGCTGGTCACCGCAGAAGCCGAACAGCAGCCTGTCGAGGTGGTTGAAGCGCCAGCCGCGGTGGTCGTTGAACCAGTCACCCCTGTTGACCAGCCACAACAGGTGGACGTGGAAACGTCGCACCCGGAAGTGATCAACACACCGGTTGAGGCACAGCCGCAGCTCATCTCTGACGCTGACAAGGCGGTAGCTGACACCGTGGTTGACGAGGTGGTTAGCGCCGCCGAGCCAGAGGTGAATAACCGCGAAGCAGCCATTGCAACGCCGGTGGAAGTGACGCCGGTTGTCGCTGAGCGCGCGAGCGATGAGCAGGAACCTGCCGCGCCTGTCGCCCACGCCGCTGATGCGAAAGTCACGGCAGTGGCAGAACGCACTCCGGTTGCAGCTTCGCACGAAACCCATGCAGTAGTCAGTCATGCTACCGCGCCGATGACCAAAGCCCCGGCCCCGGACTACGTTCCGGAAGCGCCTCGTCACAGCGACTGGGTACGTCCTCAGTTCGACTTTGAAGGTAAAGGGTCTGCCGGTGGCCATAGCGCTACACATACGGCCACTGCGCCAGCAACCCGCCCTCAGTCAGCGGAATAAGTTCTGACAAACCCTGACAAGCCGACCTTCGGGTCGGCTTTTTTATGCCTGCGCACCGGGCTGGCGCATCCCGCTCATTTCCGGCATCACTTCACGCATCAACTGCAAAAACATGCGCAGTCTCGCAGGATAGTAGCGAGCCCAGGGGTACACCAGATGAACCGGCAGTGGGGCTGGCATCCACTCCGGCAGCACCGCCACCAGCCTGCCGTGTCGGATATCCTCCTCCACCGTCCAGCTTGATACCGCTGCCACGCCTAAGCCTGCCAGCGCAGTATTACGTGCCACATAAAGGCTGTCGGTGTATAACCGCGGCGCGAGGACGATCCTTTCTGGCTCAGCATGCTGTGAATGATTAAGCGAAATATCATGCTGATAAAAGGTACTCAATGCTATCCACGGCAGTTCACTCAGTTGCGAGGGTTGCGTCAGCGGCTGATAACGGGCCAGTAATTCCGGGGAGGCCACCAGGCAACGAGGGACTTCTGCTAACAGTACCGATACCGTTGCCGGATCCACCTCCGCCCCCACGCGGATAGCGCAGTCGATATTGTCACTGAGGAAGTTGACATTTTTATCATTGAGCATCCACTCTACGTTCAGCTGAGGATAGCGTTGCAGAAACCGGGTGAGGGGCGAAAGAAGCTGTTCCTGACCAAATGCGTGGGGTGCGCGTACTCTGAGCATGCCTACCGGTTCATCCCCGGCCTGACTGAGCGCGTCTTCCAGACTCACCCAGGCATCAATAACCCGTTTCGCATGCTGATAACAGCGCTCGCCATCATCGGTAAGTTTCATTGCATGCGTGCTACGCAGGAGCAGTTTCACACCCAGCAGCGTTTCCAGTGACTGTAACCGTCGGCTCACGGTGGCCTGGGTGGTATCAAGCTGCCGTGCTGCTGCAGAAAGGGATCCCGCTTCGACAATACGCACCAGGGTACGCATTAAATCCACTCTATCTATACGCTCTGTGCGCATTTTATTCCCTCCTGGTTATACGTTATGCGTATAACCGTTTTACCATCTCGCTATCTACCACGCTATGCGGAATTCATAAAAAATGTTCTCACACCCAATATGAGGAAAACCTTATGAACCGTCATTCTCAACCGTTACTTGTTGCGCGCTGGATAATCTTCGTGCTGGCAATGGGCGCGGGGTTTAGTGTGGCAGCGATTTATTATGCCCAGCCACTGCTCCCGCTGATGGGTAGCGACCTGCATTTGACCATTAACGGCATGGGGCTTGTGCCGACGCTTACTCAGGCTGGCTATGCGCTGGGGATCCTTTTTTTACTGCCGCTGGGTGACCGTTACGATCGCCGCCGCCTGATCCTTACAAAATGTACCGCGCTTGCCCTTTTGCTGCTGGCCTGTAGTTTTACAACCACCCTCTCTACGCTGCTGGTAGTCAGTCTGCTACTGGGCATGGCCGCCACGATGGCGCAGGATATCGTACCGGCCGCCGCCATACTGGCCCCGGAGGGTAAACAGGGCAAAACGGTGGGTACCGTAATGACCGGTTTGTTATTGGGTATTCTGCTTTCGCGAACCGTCAGTGGTTTTGTGGGTGCCGCCTTTGGCTGGCGCATCATGTTTCAGTTAGCGGCGGTGAGCATCGCGTTCATCGGCACGTTAATGTGGTTTGTGCTGCCACGCTTCGCCATTCACTCTACGCTGAGTTACCCCCAGCTGTTGAAGTCTATGGCGCATCTCTGGCAGCGCTACCCTGCGCTGCGCCGTGCTGCGTTTGCGCAGGGCTTTTTATCCATTGCCTTTAGTGCCTTCTGGTCTACCCTTGCCGTCATGTTGCTTGAAAAGTATCACCTGGGCAGCGCCGTCGCTGGGACATTCGGAATAGCAGGTGCCGCAGGCGCGCTGGCCGCCCCGCTTGCAGGTGGTCTTGCCGATAAAGTCGGTGCTGAAAAAGTAACCCAGCTTGGTGCGGCGCTTGTCTCCGCCTCCTTCGCGCTGATGTTTGTTCTGCCGCTGGTCTCCCCGCAGGCACAGCTGGTGATTATCGCCCTTGCAGCGGTTGGCTTTGACCTGGGCTTGCAGTCCAGTCTGGTTGCTCATCAGAATCTGGTCTATGGGCTTGAACCTCAGGCGCGTGGCCGACTGAATGCCTTACTCTTTACCGTCGTATTTATCGGCATGGCTCTGGGGTCTGCGCTGGGCAGTAAAGTTTACACCTTTGCAGGCTGGTCTGGCGTGGTGGCGCTGGCGACAGTGACCGGGCTTATCGCGCTGGTTATTCGCCTCGTTGACAGCCGTCGGTTACAGGCGGCGGCGAGGAATGCAGGATAAAAAAAACCCGCACCGGTTTGCGGTGCGGGCACACAAACCATACCCAGTTTCAAGATATGGTCAAAACGAAAATTACTTATTGAGCTGGAACAGCGACATGCCCTGCATGTCGCTAAATGCTTTATAGGATGCCTGTAATGCCGCTTGCTGCATGGTGTACGAGGAGATGGCTGCGTTCCAGTCCACGTTGACCAGATCGCTCATCTGCTGCGTTAACCCCAACGCACGGTCATCACCTAATGAGTCCAGCTTATCCAGCTCGTCAAGCTGGGTTCCCAGCTCTGCACGCACGGTCAGCACATTGTTCAGGGAGTTACGCAAACCACGGTTTGCTTTGTCCAGTGCGGCCTGAGACGTCTCCTTCGCCGTTTCGTCATCCCCTACCGGCACTTTCAGTGCGGCAATGACGTCATCCAGCATGTCAAAGACGTTAGTCTGGGAATCCGTACCGTCTGGCTCTTTCACCGCATTGCTGCTGATGTTATCGAAGACCTGCGTGCCGGTATGGGCTATTACCATGGTACGTGCGGAATCAACCTGCTGCGTAATGGCTTCAGGACCACCGCTGTAAGCGCCAGACGTTTTATTGAACGGGGGCTCGCTGGTTTTATAACCACCAAAAATGTAGCGGCCATTGCCATCAGTGCTGTTCGCCAGGTTCATCAGCTGATCGCGAATCCCCTGAAGTTCGGTAGCCATTGAGGCACGGTCATCGTCACTCAGGGAGCCGTTGCCGGCTTTAACGACACTGGTTTGAGCCGCCGTCACCGCCGTGGTGACCTGGCTTAGTACATTCTCTTCCAGCGAAATTTTCTGGTTGGCAAAAGTACGCGCCGTTTTATATTGCTCGTTCTGTGCCTGCGCCTGAGAAACCACTACCGCCTGCGATGCAGCAATAGGGTCATCTGAAGGACGGTTAACGCGCAGGCCGGTAGACATTTGCTCGCCGTATCCCAACCACTTACTTTGTGAGTTGGTGATACCACGCATGTTTTGTTCATACATCATCTGGGTACTGATACGCATCAATCACCTCTTACTTAGCGTATGTTCAGTAACGCATCAAACAGGCTGCTTGCAGTCTGCAGAACCTGTGCGTTGGCGAGATAATACTGCTGGTAGCGCTGCAGATTACCGTACTCTTCATCCAGGTTAACCCCGGAGATGGACTGCTGCTGATTACTCAGCTGCGTCACCACGTTCTCCTGCGTCGTGCTGCTGGTTTTAAGTGTGGCGGTCGTGGTACCAATGGTGCTTATCAGCGACGCATAGGCATCGTTGAAGCTCTTGGCTCCACCCACTTTTTTCGCACTTTGCAAATCCAGCAGCGCCTGACCATTTTTGTTGTCACTGGCACCCGTATCCGCGCCCGCAGCCATAGCGATTTTCGACTCATCGGTGATCGCCACATCCATATTGATGATGGCGTTGGCGACCGGCTTGACGGTAAAGCTGTCGTTTTTCACAGCCGCACCAGAGACGTTAATTTTCAGGCCATCGAAATTAAGGGCTCCACCGGATTGCGTTGCCGCAAATGAGGTGTTATCCGCAAGGCGTGTGACGGTCCAGCCAGCAGTGGTTTTGGTAATTTTATAATCCGTCGCCTTCACGCTGCTGCTGTCGGTCACGACGGCAGTCATTGTCGCATTGCCCGTATTTTTCGCATTGCTGAAGGTGGTGGGACTACCAATTTTGAAGAAATTTTTGCCTTGTTCGCCATCGACGTCATAGCCAGCTTTATGCTGTTTATTAAACGCATCAGCAAAGGAGAGCGCCAGTTGGCCAAGGGTATTACGGGTCTGATCAAGATCCTGCGAACGGAAGGTTAACAGCCCACCGAGTGAACCACTGTTCAGCAGCTTTTCCGGGATCTCAACATTACCTGCGGTGTTATCCACATAGGCCACGGTAGTACGCGCCGAATCGTCACTGGAGGCTACTGCCGCCAGCTGACGCGCTGTACTCCCCTGCACCAGGGTATAACCATTTGCCATGGTCACGTTATAGGTGTTGCTGTCCTGAACACTGACTTCAACCCCAACAATTTTATTCAGCTCACTGACCAACTGGTCACGCTGATCGAGCAGATTGTTTGGCGATGCGCCCGCGCCAACGCCGGTCAGACGTGAGATCTGATCGTTGAGGTTGGCAATCTGCTTGGTAAAGCTGTTGATCTGATCGACACTCGACGAGATCGAAATATTGATCTGTTTGTCCTGATCGCGCAGGTACTGATCGGTAACCTGGAACTGGTTGACTAATGCATCCGCCTTACCGAGCAAACTCTGACGTGACGCCGGATCTTCGGCGTTGCTCACCAGGGTTTGCAGGCTTGAGAAGAACCCCTGCAGGGACGTCGACAACGAGTTGGTGGTACTCGACACCATGTCGTTGATTTTAGACATCTGCTGGTAGCGCGTCGTCAGACCGCTACTCTGCGTTTGGGCACCGCGAAGCTGGTTCGAGATGAAAGCGTCATATTCGCGCTGCACGCCGGAGACAAAGGCCCCATTACCCACCCAACCGCCTGCGCCCAGGGTACTGTTGGCAGCAGAGATGACGGTTGTCTGACGGGTATAGCCCGCCACGTTATAACTTGAGATGTTATTACTGGTGGTATTCAGTGCAGCCTGGGCTGCACTGAGGCCGCTCATGGCGCTGTTAATCAAGCTGGACATGGAGGTTCCTTATTAACTTTTAAGACATAAGTCCTGTTAACGATTATCGGCAACCTTGAGCTGAACTTGAGCCGTTTCAGAACAGATTTTCAATATCATTACTGTAGGCTTTGCTGACCTTCTCCCCCATCGATTTGAGCTGCTGAATCATGGAGGTTAATTTTTGTGCATACTTAGGATCGGTCGCATACCCGGCATTCTGCAGTGCCTGCGCACCCTGCTCCGCCGTGGCGGCGGTGGTGACGGCGGCGTAGCGCGGATTACGGGTTAACATACCCACGTAATCGGACAAGGCTTCGAGGTATGAGCCATAAACGCGGAACTTCGCTTTGACCTTCTTCGCTTCACCGTTTTCAAATTCCGTGGTGGTGATTTCAGTGACCGGGCCTTTCCAGCTTGAGGTGGCTTTCACACCAAACAGGTTAAAGCTCGGTTCACCGTTTTCGCGTTTAATCTGCCGTTGTCCCCAGCCTGACTCAAGGGCAGCCTGGGCCAGAATCAGATGGTGCGGCACCCCGCTCTGCTGGCTGGCCAGACGAGCGGGTAGCGAGAGTTGCGCCAGGAAGTCTTTGCTGTCGCCACTCATCGGTTCATCAGTGGTTTCTGGCGCTTTTGGTACGGCTTTACGAACCATTTGCGCCAGGGTTTGGTTTTGCAGGGTATTGATCGTTTCCAGGTCAAATTTCATTGGCACCTGTTGCATACGATCGCCAGCCTCAACGGGAGCCTGTTCCCCGGTCATCTGCTTAACCATCATCTCTGCCAGCCCCAGTCCCTTCCCGGCCGTCATCTGCTGGGCGATTTGCTGGTCATACATGCTGGTATACAACCGCGTGGAGTCGCTACTGAACAGACCGTCTTTCGGCAGAGCTTCGCGCATGCTTTTCAGCATCATCTGCACGAACATCCCTTCGACCTGACGGGCCACCGGCCGGATGTTGGCCTGCGGATCCTGTCCGGCTTTGATTTTCAGCTCATTCAGGGATTGCGCATCCCATGCAGCGCTTGCGTTCAGGCGGTTGTCAGTCAGCATCAGATGATCTCCAGCTTCGCACGCAGGCAGCCTGCGCTTTGCATCGACTGCAGGATGGACATGAGATCAATAGGTGTTGCGCCCAGCGCGTTAAGCGCACGCACCACGTTGTTGAGGTTGGCGCTGGAACGAATGCTCTGCAGCGAACCGCCACTTTGACGCAAGTCGATCTGCGTCTGCGGCGTCACCACGGTCTGTCCACCACCAAACGGCGTATTAGGCTGGCTTACGTTAGCAGACTGATTCACCGTGACCGAAAGGTTACCCTGAGCCACCGCACAGTTATCCAGGGTTACTTCGCGGTTCATCACCACCGAGCCGGTACGGGAGTTAATTACAATTTTGGCATCCTGCGGCGCGGCGCCGACTTCAAGATTCTGAATGTCCGCCAGCATGCGTACCTGAGAGCTGCCGCCCTGCGGCACCCGAACCTGAACGGTACGGGCATCCAGTGCGGTCGCCCCGCCCATACCACGGCGGTTAATGGTGTCAGCAATCTGCTGCGCCATCGTAAAATCATCCTGATTGAGCTGCAGGTTGAGGGTATTGCCGTTACCGAACTGCGACGGCAGTTCACGTTCAATCACCGCACCACCGGTAATGCGGCCACCATTAAGCTGGTTTACCGCCACGCTGCTACCACCGGCTGATGCACCCGCACCGCCGACCAGAATATTCCCCTGCGCCAGCGCGTAAACCTGGCTGTCAACGCCTTTGAGCGGCGTCATCAGCAGCGTACCGCCGCGAAGGCTTTTGGCGTTACCCATAGAGGAGACAACAACGTCAATTGTCTGGCCCTGACGGCCAAACGCTGGCAGTTGCGCGGTGACCATTACCGAGGCGACGTTTTTTAACTGCATGTTGGTGCCCGCAGGGACGGTAATCCCCATCTGGGACAGCATGTTATTGATACTTTGCGTGGTGAACGGCGTCTGGGTCGTCTGGTCACCCGTTCCGTCAAGGCCTACCACCAGGCCATAGCCAATAAGTGAGTTTTCACGTACGCCCTGTACACTGGTGAGATCCCGGATACGCTCAGCCTGGGCAAAAGTTGCCAGCAGGATTAACGCCAGTCCAGTCAGATATCTAAACATAATGCACCCCGGTTACATCGGCGATAAGTTGAGGAAGAAACGTTGCAGCCAGCCCATGTTCTGCGCTTCGTTGATGTAGCCATTGCCCACATATTCGATACGCGCATCCGCCACCTGGGTGGACGGAACCGTGTTGCTGCCGCTGATGGTGCGTGGATTAACCACACCTGAGAAGCGGATGAATTCAGTGCCCTGGTTGATGGCAATCTGTTTTTCACCCACGACATGTAAATTGCCATTGATCAGTACCTGATCGACGGTGACGGTCAACGTACCGCTAAACGTGTTGCTGGCATTGGCGCCACCCTTTCCATTAAAGGAGTTGCTGCCTGAGCTCGAAAGATCCGCACGGGCATTACCAAACAGCCCTTCAAGATAACGGGGCGTGGTTTCCATGCCAAAACTGCTTTTGCCATCACGGCTGGCGTTGGCGGATGAGCTTTTACTGGCGCTGACGTTTTCCTGCAGCACTAACGTCAGCGTGTCGCCCACATTACGCGGACGTCTGTCTTCAAACAGTGGCTGATAACCATAGTTAATCGGCTGCGCGGTTTGATAAATAGAACCATTGACCACAGGAACGGGGCCTGGCATTGGTTGGGCGGTGGTGGCGCCCTGCACCAGCGGAGTTGAAGGAACCCATGCACACCCGCTGAGGGTGACAGCCAGTAAAGCCAAAACAGGGTAACGGCCGGTGGTGAATTTTTGCATTACATTCATCTTCAAAATCAGGGTTCCGGTGCCGCCTTTTACAGCCACACCGGAATACGCCTTAGAGTTGCGACAGTTTCTGCAGCATCTGATCGGTTGTGGAGACCGCTTTGCTGTTAATTTCATACGCACGCTGAACCTGGATCATATTGACCAGTTCTTCAGCCACGTTAACGTTCGACGTTTCCACATAGCCCTGGTAGAGCAGCCCTGCACCATTCAGGCCTGGCGTCGTATCATTTGGTGCGCCTGAAGACTGGGTTTCGATGTAGAGGTTTTCACCAATACTTTCGAGGCCGGTGTCATTCATAAAGGTAGTGAGGTTTAACTGCCCCACCTGCACCGCAGCTGCCGCACCCTGCTGGGTCGCACTGACCACACCATCACGCCCAATGGTAATGCTAAGGGTGTTTGCCGGGATGGTAATTGCAGGCTGAACCTGGAAGCCGCCCGCCGTCACCAGCTGGCCATTCTGATCCACCTGGAACGAACCGTCACGGGTGTAAGCAGAAGTCCCATCCGGCAGCAGCACCTGGAAGAAGCCCTGACCTTTAATGGCTACATCTTTGCTGTTATTGGTCTGAGACAAGTTACCCTGGCTGTGCAGACGCTCGGTCGCCACAGGACGCACACCGGTACCGACCTGCAGGCCAGAAGGCAGTGTTGTCTGTTCAGAAGACTGGGCGCCTGGCTGGCGAATAGTCTGGTAGAGCAAATCTTCAAATACCGCACGCTGGCGTTTAAAACCGTTAGTACTGACGTTCGCCAGGTTGTTGGCGATAACGTCCATATTGGTTTGCTGCGCATCAAGGCCGGTTTTAGCGATCCATAATGAACTGATCATAGGTAATCCTGTTTATTAGCTCAGAGACAGCAACTGATTGGCGCGCTGCGCATTTTCATCAACGTTGCCAATCACTTTCATTTGCATCTCAAATCGGCGGGCACTGGCTATCATGTCAGCCATAGCTTCCACCGCTTTAACGTTACTGCCTTCCAGCACACCAGACATAACGGTGATGGTCGGGTCAGCCTGGAGAACAGGGCCACGTGTAGCCTGGGCTGCCGGAGTCAGGCGGAAAAGACCGTCATCACCGCGTGCTACTTCGTTGCCCTGCGCTTTCACAAGCTTAAGCTTGCCGACCGGCGAAACCGTATTTGGCGCATCCCCGGCCGTCAGGGCGGAGATAGTACCGTCAGCAGCGATAGTGACCTGAGAGCCTTCCGGTACGGCGATAGGTCCTGCTTCACCAATGACCGGGTTTCCGCCAATGGTCAGCTGACCGGTCGGGCTCACCTGGATGTTACCGTTACGGGTATACCCCTCGGTGCCATCTTTACCCTGTACGACGAGCCAACCGTCCTGCTGCAGCGCCACGTCCAGCGGACGCGACGTGTAGTCCATCTGACCTGGGGTCATATCCGCGCCCGGCGTTGACTCAACCACCAGCGTACGGGTCGGCACTGACATACCTTGTACCGGTACCGCACGCAGCGCATTGAGCTGAGCACGAAAGCCCGGTGTTGAAGCGTTTGCGAGGTTGCTGGCGGTCACAGCCTGCTGGTTCAGCGTCTGGCTGGCGGCACCCATCGCGGTGTATATTGCGTGATCCATTAGGCTATCCCGTCAGGCGATTAACGCAGGTTAACCAGCGTGTTAAGGATCTGATCCTGGGTTTTGATGGTCTGCGCATTCGACTGATAGTTACGCTGCGCGACAATCATGTTGACCAGTTCTTTACTCAGATCCACGTTTGATGCTTCAAGCGCGCCATTGGTCAGCGTACCGAAGTTACCGGTACCTGCCGTACCCAGCAGCGCAACACCGGAGGCATTAGTCGCAGACCAGACGTTATCGCCCTCAGATTTCAGCCCTTCGTTATTGGCAAAGTTTGCCAGTACGATTTGGCCGAGCAGCTGTGTTTGTTCGTTGGAGTAAGTCCCGACTACGGTGCCGTCGTCATTGATGGTGTAGCTCACCATCGTGCCCGGCTTGTAACCGTTCTGTGAGGTGGAAACAATGGCGCTGGTGCCGACGTTCTGCTGCATTGAGCCCTGGAAGCTCAAAGAGAAGGTTGACGGAGTCGCGCCGTTCAGGGCACCGGTCCTCACCGTGATTGACGGCGTGGCGTTGGCAGTAGCGTTCAGTACATAGGTCTGCGGCGTGGTGTTTTGCGCGATATAGTTGCGAACACCTTCGATATTACCGTTGGCATCAAAACTCATCTGGGCAGATTTCACCGCTGCGGAACCGGCCACGCTGGTGTCCTGGGTGTAAACGTCCCATTTGTTATTGGTGGTTTTGACGTAGTAGACGTTCATGTCATGGGAGTTACCCTGAGTGTCATAAACGGTAACCGGCCCTTTTTTGTTATAGCTGTTTGCATTCGCCGGGTCGAAAACAGCGACCGTCGGCACGGCGTCGGATGAGTTCAGGTTCATCTGCATTGCTGCGGTGGTGGTCGTTTTCGCGGACATCAGATCGTTTGGAATATTAATCCCGGCCGGGTTACCACCAGTCTGAATTTCCGGCGGAGAACCTACCGCTGCATAGCCCGTGACGGCCAGACCCTGCATGTTTACCAGGTTACGGTTTGCATCCAGCGTGAACTGGCCGTTACGGCTGTAGTAAACGGAACCGTTTGTATCGGTGAGGCGGAAAAAGCCGTTCTGGCTGATTGCCACGTCCAGGCCACGACCGGTGTTGGTAGTAGTACCGTCGTTGAAGTCCTGAGTAATACCCGCTACTTTCACACCCAGACCGACTTTAGATCCTGCAAACATGTCAGCGAAGGACGCGGTGCTGGATTTGAAGCCATAGGTGGCGGAGTTGGCGATGTTGTTACCAATGAGATCGAGGTTAGTTGCAGCAGCATTCAAACCGCTGACCGCTTGTGAAAAGGCCATGACTTACTCCTGATAAGTGTTAAGGCTTAAATAATCTGCCGAACTTCGTCGAGCGTGGTATTACCGTAAGTACCAAGATCTAAGGTGCTACCATTAGAGGTACGCGTTACTGCCTGTACCAGCGCATACTGCAACGGTTGAGCAACCAGCTGCGTTGCGCCAGAGCTGGCGGCGATAGAAACTTTATAAGAGCCGTCAATTGCGGTAGTGCCATCCAGCAGCTTCCCGTCCCAACTGAACGTATGGACGCCCGCTTTCAGTGCGCCAAGCTCAATGGTCTGTACAACGGTGCCGTCTTTATTCGTGATGGTCGCGGTGGCTTTATCTGCCGCCTGCTCCAGCTCGACCCCAAACGGCGTGGTGGTGGAACTACCCGCCAGTACCGTGGTGCCAGGGACCATGACGCCATGACCAATCAACGTACTGGCCTGTACTGATTCGTTGTTATTAATCTGACCGGAAATCGATCCCAGCGTGGTGTTGAGTTTTTCGATACCGTTAAGGGTACTGATCTGCGCAAGTTGCGAGGTCAGTTCATTGTTCTGCAACGGATTCGTCGGGTCCTGGTTTTTCAACTGGGCTACCAGCAGGGTCAGGAAGCTACTTTGCAGGTCTGATGCACTACTTGTGGTCAGCGAAGAAGCACTGCTACTGCTGCTTGTGGAACTGGCACCGCTGGTGGTGGTGTCATTCACATTTACGGCGAAGGACATGAGCGTCTCCTTTACTGGCCGAGAGTGAGCGTCTTGAGCATCATGCTCTTAACGGTATTGAGCACTTCTACGTTCGCCTGGTAGCTGCGGGAAGCGGACATGGTGTTCACCATCTCGCCCACCACATCCACGTTCGGCATTTTGACGTAGCCATTGTTATCCGCGAGCGGGTTGCCCGGTTGATAAACCAGTTTTTCAGGAGCCTGACTTTCCACAACCTCAGCCACTTTTACCCCACCAGTAGCCTGACCCGGGGCCGCGTCTACCTGGAAGACGACCTGTTTTGCCCGGTAAGGCTGGCCATCTGGCCCGGTTACGCTGTCGGCGTTTGCCAGGTTACTGGCCGCCACGTTCAGGCGCTTGGACTGCGCGGTCAGTGCCGAGCCGGCGACATCAAAAATATTCAGTAATGCCATCTATCAGTTCCCCTGTAGCACGCTTTGCATGCTCTTAATCTGCCCGCCCAGGACGGTCAGACCCATTTGATATTTGACGCCATTGTCAGCAAACTGCGTCCGCTCGCGGTCCATATCGACGGTGTTACCATCCAGCGAAGGCTGGTCAGGGATGCGGTATAACAATTCGGTGGACGCTGTGGAGGTTGCCTGAGCCGGAATATGGCGGCTGGACGTTAAGGCCAGAGCAACGCCATTGGTTTCAGGACGACCACGCTCCATCACTTTTTTCAGCTCACTGGAAAAATCCAGATCACGTGCCTGATACCCTGGGGTATCAGCGTTGGCGATATTCGCGGCCAGGATTTCCTGGCGCTTTGCGCTCAGGTTCAGCGCTTCTTGCTGGAACCGTAACGCGGCATCAAGTTTATCGAGCATGGCTTCACCGCTGATGAGAATTATTTAGTCAATAGCTTAAATCTCATTACGTACGCCTTATCGTCAGAATAAGAGCAAAATGCGTCGCTATTTATTGCGTTGATAGATTTGCTCCCCGGTTAGAATTCTCTCATCCTTTCCACAGGCAGGAGTCTGCGATGAACATACTTAAAATCGGTTTAGCCGCGGCCTTACTGTTGTTAAGCCCTGCTTTGCTGGCTCAGGACCTGAATGCGCAACTGACCTCATTCTTTGCCACACGTCTGGCAGGTTTTAGTGATGAGGTTGTTGTGACGCTTCGCACACCGAAAAATTTGCTCCCGGCCTGTGAGCAGCCCGCGCTGAGCATGACCGGCAACGCGAAGCTGTGGGGAAATGTAAATGTGCTGGCACGGTGCGGTAACGAAAAACGGTATCTGCAGGTCAACGTCCAGGTAACGGGGAATTATGTTGTTGCAGCGCAGGCCATTACTCGTGGCAGCGCGCTTGAACCGGGTAGCGTGAAGCTCGCCCGAGGACGACTCGATCAATTACCGCCGAAGACTATGCTTGATATTACTCAGGCGCAGGACGCCGTCAGTCTGCGCGATCTCGCGCCAGGGCAGCCGGTCCAGCTCTCTCTCCTCCGTCAGGCCTGGCGGATAAAAGCAGGGCAACGCGTTCAGGTGATTGCTAACGGTGACGGCTTTAGTGTAAATGGTGAGGGTCAGGCTCTGAATAATGCAGCAGTGGCGCAAAACGCCAGGGTTCGAATGGCATCCGGCCAGATTGTGAGTGGCACGGTGGGGGCTGATGGGAATATTCTTATTAATCTATAATCTTTTTAAAGATTCCTCGGCTTCTGCCGATAAATAAGCAACGACTGAAGACTGGCCGCTCCCAAACGCCGGGAAACCTCAATGAGGAAACACTATGAGCATTGATCGTACATCGCCCCTGAAGCCTGTTAGTACTGTACAACCGCGCGAAGCAAGCGAAACACAGGCGCAAAAAGTACGTCAGGAAAAATCAGCCACTGCGAACAGCACTAACGTTACCCTGAGTGACGCGCAGGCAAAATTGATGAAGCCTGGTAGTAACGATATCAATATGGAACGCGTTGAGAAACTCAAAACCGCGATCCGCAATGGCGAACTGAAAATGGATACCGGCAAAATTGCCGATGCCCTGATCAGCGACGCACAGAGCTACTTACAGAGTAAATAACGGTATGAATGGACTGTCAGATATCCTTGATCAAATGACAGTTATCCTGAATGCGTTGAAAGACGTGATGGATGCTGAGCAGAAACAGCTTTCCGTGGGCCATGTGAATGGCAGTACGTTACAGCGTATTACGGAAGAGAAAAGTTCCTTGCTCGCTACCCTGGATTATCTTGAACAGCAGCGCCGCGCAGCGCAGAACCTGCAAAGCAGTGCGAATGATGATGTCGCAGATCGCTGGCAGCTTATTACCAAAAAAACGCAGCATTTGCGCGATCTGAACCAACACAATGGCTGGTTACTTGAAGGGCAAATCGCGCTGAATCAGAAAGCGCTCGAGGTGCTCAAGCCTCACCAGGAGCCAGGTCTCTATGGTGCAAATGGCCAGACCTTCTCCGGCAGCCGCGGCGGCAAAAAGATTTCCATCTGACGCTCAGCACGCCTGTCGGTCTCTGAACGGGAGTCGCCATTCTGGCAGACTCCCTTTTGTGTTTACCCTACCCGACGCGCGAACTCGCTAACCCTGAATCCGAGCAGGGCTAGCGTTGCGAAGTAAGCCACTACGCCCGCAATTACTACGGCAGAGAGGCGCATCAGGCGATGCGCCATGTTGCCGTCCGCCCACTCGGGCATGATGAAAAGCATTCCCACCAGCGCTGCGGACATCACCAGTACCGCCACCAACAGACGTACCAGGAAACTGCGCCAACCTGGCTGCGGCGTAAAAATGTTCTGCTTACGCAGTTGCCAGTAGAGCAGCCCGGCGTTCAGGCAGGCGGCAAGACCGATGGATAATGACAGCCCCGCATGCCTGAGCGGTCCGATAAAGGCGAGGTTCATCAACTGGGTCATGATAAGCGTAATAATGGCTATCTTTACGGGTGTCTTGATGTCCTGACGGGAGTAGAAACCCGGTGCCAGCACTTTTACCACGATGATGCCGATGAGACCCACCGAGTAGGCAATGAGCGCCTGCTGGGTCATCTGCGCGTCAAAGGCTGAAAATTTTCCATACTGGAATAACGAAATGGTTAAGGGTTTGGCCAGAATGCCCAACGCCACCGCACTGGGTAACGCCAGTAAAAAGCATAAACGCAGCCCCCAGTCCATCAATCGGCAGTACTGGTCATGGTTTCCACTGGCAAAACTGCGAGACAGCGAGGGTAATAATATGGTTCCGAGCGCTACGCCTAATACACCTGACGGGAACTCCATTAAACGGTCGGCGTAGTACATCCATGAGACGGAGCCTGAGACCAGAAAAGAGGCAAAGATGGTGTTGATAATGAGGGAAATCTGACTCACCGATACCCCGAGAATGGCCGGTCCCATCTGTTTTACCACGCGCATTGCGCCAGCATCACGGAAGTTCACCCGGGGCAACACCAGCATGCCGATTTTTTTCAGATGTGGCAGCTGATAAAGCAACTGCAGCACACCGCCAACGGTCACCGCCCATGCCAGGGCCAGTACCGGCGGGTGAAAATAGGGTGCGCCAAACAGGGCGAAACCAATCATGCTGATATTAAGGAAGGTCGGCGCAAATGCCGGCACCGAAAAGCGGTTCCAGGTATTCAGAATGGCCCCCGCCAGCGATGCCAGGGAGATAAGCAGAATATAAGGAAACGTAATTTGCAGCAGTTGTGATGTCAGGGCGAACTTATCCGCCGTGTTGGCAAAGCCCGGTGCCGTGACCAGAATCACCCAGGGTGCCGCCAGCATCCCGACAACGGTGACCAGCGCCAGCGCCAGGGTCAGTAACCCGGAAACATAGGCCACAAAGACGCGCGTGGCATCGTCGCCCTGTTTACTTTTATACTCCGCAAGAATAGGCACGAATGCCTGAGAAAACGCCCCCTCTGCAAATATACGACGCAGAAGGTTCGGTAATTTAAAAGCGACAAAAAAGGCGTCTGTCGCCACACCTGCACCAAATATTCTTGCCACGATGGCATCGCGCGCAAATCCCAGCACGCGAGAAAACATAGTCATTGAACTGACCGCAGCCAGTGATTTTAATAAATTCATTTAGGATCCCATAAGGCACAACGCCTGCAATGCAGGCGTTGGTAATGCGAAGCGCTTAGTCTACCGGGAATAATGCGAATTACTACCGGCAGATGTTACAGCGGATTATTCCCGGATAGCATCGCGCCAGAGTCTCTCGATAACCCGCTGTGCGGCGATGGCCTGCTCCCCGGCGGTCTCAGGAACCGTCTGATTTTGCACACATTCCATGAAATGACGCGCGCACCCGACAAAACCTCGTTGCTCAAGGGTGGTCTGCCAGCCAGCCACCGGCCGTTCAATCACCCCCTGCCCTGCCTCCTCACGCCATTGCCGCATATCGGTCACATCGTATAACGCCCCGTCCGTGACGGCCTGAACCCATTCGCGCTGACTGCCCGCCCGGCGGTGCATGCTGGTTGTAATTTGTACCCCTGACGCCGAAAAATGGTGCTCGGCATAGACCATCTCGCCATCAGCACTGGTCACTAAGGTGCCACTGACCGGATGCCCGTTGCTGCCCCCTAGCCAGAGGGCGGTATCCACGACGTGCAGATAGTCGTCCAGCAAGGTAAAGCGCAAATCATGAGGGCCTACGCTATTGGTGCGGTGTTTATCCATTCGCACCGAAGCGGCCATCGTCAGCCGGGATTTGAGATCCTGATACAAGGGCGCAAAACGGCGATTAAAACCCACCATCAGCGTCAGTTTTTTTCTGGCCGCAAGGTCGACCAGCTTCTCGGCGTCAGCAAGATTATCCGCCAGCGGCTTGTCCACACAAACGTGCACCCCCGCATTGAGCAGCGCGCTTACCACCGCGTAATGGGAGGAGGTAGAGGTGTGCACAAAGACAGCATCACACTGCGCTGCCAGATCGGCCAGCGAAGCGGCATAAGGGATGCGCCAGGTTTCACATACCGGCAACGCCTTTTCGCGGGTCGGTGACCAGGCTCCGGCTAAGGTCCAGTCAGTAGCTGCCCCCAGCACCGGCAGCCACGCTTTTTGTGCAATACCGCCTAATCCAACCACCCCAATTCGTAGTGTTGTCACGCTCAGTCTCCCAGATGTTCGAGCAGAGCATTCAGACGCTGTTTAAGCTCTGCCACTTCGATTTCCAGTGCCTCAACACGCGCGCTCAGATCGTCTGCAGAGGGACTGACCGCTTCCACGACATTGATGAGGGTTTCAACATCACCGCTAAAACGGTGCATATAACGGCTTTCACGTTTGCCAGGCTCTCTGGGCAAACGCACCACGTAAGGGCCATCTTCACGTTGAGCCAGATTCTCCAGCACGCTTTCGACATCACTCACATCGGTAAATTTATGCATGCGCTCAGCGCGTCCACGCAGTTCACCCGGCGTCTGCGGCCCACGCAGCAGCAGCGTGGTGACAAGCGCAACCTCGGCGCTGGTCAGTTTTAGATCGCCGAATTCGGAGTTACAAAAACGCTGTTCATACTTAGTGACGCGGTTGCCAAAACCGCTGACGGTACGCAAGTAATGACGTTTTACCAGGGCATCCAGCAGATCCTGCACCTCATGCTCGCTGAGGTTCATCACCGGTTCGCGGTTGGTCTTCTGGTTACAGGCGGTCACCACCGCATTCACCGATAAAGGATACTGCTCGGGCGTAGTAACCTGTTTTTCCAGCAGACAACCAATAACACGCGCTTCTGGCGCGCTGAGTTGATACTTCATGTTTTCTCCTTAACGACCCGCAGTCCAGTTTTCCGTCGTCAGCGCTGTCAGCACATGATCGCGCCACTGACCATCAATCAACAGGTACGCTTTCGCGTAGCCTTCTTTTTCAAAGCCCAGACGGGCAAGTAAATCACCGCTGCGTTTATTGTGCGGCATGTAGTTCGCCATAATGCGATGCAGATGCTGCGTTCTTTGCATGTAGCGGATGGCGCTGGTCAGGGCTTCGAACATCAGACCCTGGCCCTGCCATTTTTGGCCGATGGAGTAGCCGAGATAACAGGCGTGAAACGATCCCCGCACCACATTGGAGAAATTCGCCACACCAATAATTTCTTTTTCATCGGGGTCGAGCAGAGCAAAATAAAACGCCGTCCCCTGCTTGTGAAATTCGTTGATCATGCCAAGCCGGGCCTGCCAGCCTGAAGGGTAACAATGGCTTTCGTCCCGTACGGGTTCCCAGGGCTTTAAAAACTGGCGATTTTCCGCGTAATAGTCCGCCAGCCGCCAGGCATCACGCTCATGCACTAGCCGAACCACCATTCGGTCTGTCACCAACCGTACTTTGGGCACATTACTGCGGTAGCCAAACATGTTTTCCCTCTCTTTTGGTTTACGTCTCTATACCCTTTCTCTTTACTATACCTTTGCGCAGAGAGTCTGTGAAAACAACAACCTGCATTTTCGCTCGCCATAGATGTTTTCGATGAGAAGTCTGAATTAAAGCTCGGTTTTGATAAAAAAATATTGTCATCTCAGCGATGGGAAAAGCACCGGCGCAACGGCATCATAGAGATGACATTTTTTGTTACTTTCCCGGGAGGGGAAATGGCGCGCGTCTCACAGGCCAGGAGCCTGGGTAAATATTTCCTGCTTGTCGATAATATGCTGGTTGTACTGGGTTTTTTCGTCGTTTTCCCGCTTATCTCTATTTGCTTTGTTGATCAACTGGGCTGGGCAGCGTTAATGGTCGGGATTGCCCTTGGCCTGCGCCAGTTTATTCAGCAAGGGCTCGGCGTATTTGGCGGCGCGATCGCCGATCGCTTTGGTGCCCGGCCGCTGATTGTGACCGGTATGCTGATGCGTGCGGCAGGGTTCGCTACCATGGGTGTCGCTCAGGACCCCTGGGTTTTATGGTGTTCCTGTATTCTCTCTGGCCTTGGCGGCACGCTGTTCGACCCGCCGCGGTCGGCGCTGGTGGTGAAACTTATCCGCCCTTCCCAGCGCGGGCGCTTCTTTTCGCTATTAATGATGCAGGACAGCGCCGGTGCGGTTATCGGGGCACTGCTCGGCAGCTGGTTGCTGCAATATGATTTTCGCCTGGTCTGCGCCGTCGGCGCAGCCGTCTTCGTACTCTGCGCGGCGTTTAACGCCTGGTGGCTACCGGCCTGGAAATTATCAACCACAAAAATCCCGATGCGTGAGGGTTTAGGGCGTGTGTGGCGGGATAAGCACTTCGTCACATATGTTTTGACGCTCACGGGCTATTACATGCTGGCCGTGCAGGTGATGCTGATGCTGCCCATCATGGTGAATGATATTGCCGGCTCCCCTGCCCCGGTAAAATGGATGTATGCCATTGAGGCCTGCCTTTCTCTGACGTTGCTTTATCCTGTTGCGCGCTGGAGTGAAAAACGCTTTCGACTTGAACACCGTCTGATGGCCGGGCTGCTGCTGATGACCTTCAGCTTATTGCCGGTTGGTATGGTCAGCAACCTGCAACAGTTGTTTACCCTCATTTGTACGTTCTATGTCGGTTCAATCATTGCGGAACCGGCGCGTGAAACACTCAGCGCGGCTCTTGCTGATGCCCGTGCCCGTGGCAGCTATATGGGCTTTAGCCGCCTGGGTCTGGCGCTGGGTGGTGCGCTCGGTTATGCCGGCGGTGGCTGGCTTTTCGATGCCGGAAAAGCCGCTAACCAGCCAGAGCTGCCCTGGGTCATGCTTGCGCTTATCGGGCTTATGACCTTCTTTGCCCTGCTCTGGCAGTTTGGCTCTCGCCGAATGCACCCGCCAGTACTGGAACGCGAAGCCTGATTTGCCAGCACTTTTATTCTCCTCCATACTTTTTGGTGATGACCCACCACTATGGAGGAGAAGCGTGAAACTCTACATTTACGATCACTGCCCGTACTGCATCAAAGCCCGCATGATTTTCGGCCTCAAGAACATCCCTGTCGAACTCAATGTGTTACTCAGCGATGACGAAGCCACACCCACGCGGATGATTGGGCAGAAAATGGCGCCCATCCTGCAAAAAGATGACAGCCGCTATATGCCGGAAAGCATGGATATCGTGCATTATGTCGATAATCTTGATGGCAAGCCGCTGCTCACCGGGGCGACAAATCCGGCCCTGGAAACCTGGCTACGTAAAGTTAACGGTTATGCAAATCGCTTGCTTATCCCCCGTTTTGCCCGTTCCCGTTTCGATGAATTTGCCACTCCGCAAGCCAGGACGTACTTCGTTAATAAGAAAGAAGCAACGCTTGGCAGCTTTGACGAGCATATGGCTCACTCCGCCGGCCTTGTTAAAAACATCAGTGATGACTTACGCGCACTGGATAAACTCATCGTTAAGCCGAACGCGGTAAACGGTGAACTCTCTGAAGATGATATTCATCTTTTTCCGCTGCTGCGTAATTTGACACTGGTCGCGGGTATCGTCTGGCCGACACGCGTTGCCGATTACCGCGATAACATGGCGAAACAGACACAAATTAACCTGCTCTCATCAATGGCGATATAATCCCACCCGCGGAAGCTACGGCTTCCGCTTTCAGTTTTATCTGCTGGAGTATCCTGAGCTTTGGTTCAATGCTACGGGCAGGGATGAAAACCCGGTGTCATTTGAGGAACGCAATGAAGAAAGTCATTTTTGCCGCCGCACTGATTTTGAGCGGCGTCCTGGTGGGATGCAATCAGCTTACCCAGTACAGCATCAGCGAACAGGAGATCAACCAGGCACTGCAAAAACGTAATGATTTTGCAAAGGATGTCGGTCTGCCGGGCGTGGCTGATGCACACATTGTGTTGCGCAATCTGGCCAGTGAGATTGGTCGCGAAGAGCCGAATAAAATCACCTTAACCGGTGATGCCAGTCTCGATATGAATTCACTGTTTGGCAGTCAAAAAGCCACCATGAAACTGAAAATGAAGGCACTGCCGGTTTTCGATAAAGAAAAGGGTGCCATTTATCTTCATGAGATGGAGGTGGTTGATGCCACCGTAGAACCGCAGAAAATGCAGTCTATTCTGCAGACCCTGATGCCTTATCTCAATCAGTCTCTGAGCAACTATTTCAACCAGCGTCCGGCCTATGTACTGCGTGAAGACAGCAGTAAAGGCGAAGCCCTGGCCAGGAAATATGCTAAAGGGATCGAGGTTAAACCCGGTGAGATTATCATTCCTCTGACGGATTAGCCGTAAGGCATTCTTCAGGAAAAGGATGCAAACGGAAACGATTACGCTTATGCTTAGTGCCCGGCAAAAACCAGCCAATAATGACTGATTCTCACCCAGCCGGAGCACTATCATGACAGCTAAACCCCAGGTTTTGAAAATCCGCCGCCCAGATGACTGGCATGTCCATTTACGCGACGGCGACATGCTAAAAACCGTAGTGCCCTGGACCAGTAATACCTATGCCCGTGCCATTGTCATGCCCAATCTGGCACCACCGGTCACTACCGTGGAAGCGGCAAAAGCTTATCGCCAGCGCATTCTTGATGCCGTTCCCGCCGGGCATAATTTCACGCCACTCATGACCTGCTATCTCACCGACAGCCTCAACGCCGATGAAGTCGAACGTGGTTTTCATGACGGGGTATTTACCGCAGCAAAACTCTATCCGGCAAACGCCACCACCAACTCCAGCCACGGTGTTACCAGTATCGACGCCATCATGCCCGTGCTTGAGCGTATGGAAAAACTGGGAATGCCGCTGCTGGTCCACGGTGAGGTCACCCATGCAGAGATTGATATCTTTGATCGTGAAGCGCGCTTTATTGAAACCGTGATGGAACCGTTGCGCCAGCGTCTGCCCGGCTTAAAAGTGGTCTTTGAGCATATCACGACGAAAGACGCTGCCGATTACGTGCGCGAGGGGAACGAACTGCTGGCGGCGACCATTACCCCCCAGCATTTACTGTTTAACCGCAACCATATGCTGGTCGGTGGGGTTCGCCCTCACCTGTATTGCCTGCCCATTCTCAAACGTAACACTCATCAACAGGCGCTGCGTGAGCTGGTCGCCAGTGGCTTTGAGCGTGCGTTTCTCGGGACAGACTCGGCACCCCATGCCCGCCATCGTAAAGAGACGAGCTGCGGTTGCGCGGGCTGCTTTAACGCGCCAACCGCGCTCGCCAGCTACGCCACCGTCTTTGATGAGATGAATGCCTTATCGCATTTCGAAGGGTTCTGTTCCATCAACGGCCCGCGTTTTTATGGTCTGCCGGTGAACGAAGATTATGTTGAGTTGGTGCGGGAAACCTCAACGGTCATGGAGTCCATCGCCCTTAGCGACGACACATTAATTCCTTTCCTGGCAGGTGAAACCGTACACTGGACGGTTAAACAGTAAATTTTTACTCCCTCCTGTTGTAAAACAGCGGTGATGACTGTATATATATACAGTCATTGCTTAAGGGGGCTGCCATGCGTATTGAAGTCACTATCGCGAAAACATCACCGCTTCCGCCGGGCGCCATTGATGCCCTGGCGGGAGAACTATCCCGGCGTTTAAATAACCAGTTTCCGCAGACTGATAACACCATCTCTGTGCGCTACGCGACGGCAAATAATCTCTCCGTGCTGGGGGGAGCAAAAGAAGATAAAGCGCGCGTCAGTGAAATTTTGCAGGAAACCTGGGAGAGCGCTGACGACTGGTTTATCCACGATTAATGTATTCTCATTGTGTTGTGCTTGCCGGGTCGCCCCGGCTTTTTTGTCTCTTTTTTGTACAGAAATCGTAGTTCCTGCCTCACCTGCATAAAATTCACGTTTAACTTCCCGCTTTCTTGTTCAAAAAAATCTATGCATTCGAAAAATATGTTGCAGAGTGTTATTTCTTAGAGCTAATACGTTAAATATTGGTATACTGAAAAGGCTTCACAAAAACATGCATTGAACCTCAGAAGTCGTTGTCCTTAAACACGCCATACGGGGGTTATGATGGAAAAAAATAATGAAGTCATTCAAACCCATCCTTTAGTCGGATGGGATATCAGCACAGTGGACAGTTACGATGCCCTCATGCTGCGCTTGCATTACCAGACCCCAAACAGACCCGCTTCCGAGGATGCTGAAGTCGGTCAGACGTTGTGGTTAACGACAGATGTTGCCCGTCAGTTTATCTCCATATTAGAAGCGGGCATCGCCAAAATAGAGTCAGGCGAATACCAGGAAAATGAGTATCGCAGGCATTAGTCATAGTGCGCAATATACACTCAACAGGCACCCATCGGGTGCCTTATTTATTTCTCATCTTGTGTAACGCTCCCCGGTTAATTACCCTCCTGAATACGCATTCGCTGGAGAACAACATGAAATACGATCTGATCATCGTCGGTAGCGGCTCTGTCGGGGCAGCGGCCGGTTATTATGCCTCACGCGCTGGCCTGAAGGTTCTGATGACCGATGCCCATTTACCCCCTCACCAGGAGGGAAGTCATCACGGCGATACCCGTTTAATTCGCCATGCGTATGGTGAGGGCGAACGATATGTTCCTTTGGTGCTACGGGCTCAGGAATTATGGGACCAACTGGCGACCGAGAGCGGCGAACCCATTTTCGAGCGTTGTGGGGTGATAAACCTCGGCCCGGCACACTCCGCCTTCCTCGCAAACGTGGCGCAAAGTGCCCGGCAGTGGAACCTTGCCGTTGAAAAACTGGACGCGACCTCGCTGATGGCACGCTGGCCGGAAATTACCGTGCCGGAAGATTACATCGGTTTATTTGAGGCCGATTCGGGGTTCGTGCGCAGCGAGCTGGCTATCAAGACGTGGATTCGGCTGGCGCAGGAGGCCGGTTGTGCGCAACTGTTCAACTGTCCGGTTACGGCTGTGCACTCCTCTACAGAAGGGGTCACCATTGAAACCGCCGAAGGCTCGTTCAGCGGTAAAAAGCTGCTGGTCAGTGCGGGAACCTGGGTGTCTGAACTCGTTCCTGGACTGCCGGTGCAACCGGTACGTAAAGTGTTTGCCTGGTTTCAGGCTGATGGCCGTTACAGTAAGAAAAATAACTTCCCGGCCTTCACGGGAGAAATGCCCGACGGTACTCACTATTACGGCTTTCCTGCCGAAGAGAATGAACTCAAAATCGGCAGGCACAACGGCGGTCAACTGATTGCAAAGGCCAGCGAGCGGGTTCCCTTTGGCAGCATCGCCACCGATGGCTCTGAATGCTTTGGCTTTCTGCGGCAATTTTTACCGGGTATTGGTGGCTGTCTTTACGGCGCTGCCTGTACGTACGATAACTCGCCGGATGAAGATTTTATTATCGATAACGTGCCGGGCGAACCGGACATGCTGGTGATCACCGGACTCAGTGGTCATGGCTTCAAATTCGCCCCGGTGCTGGGCGAAATTGCATTGCAGTTTGCCCGGGGTGAGCGCAGTAATTTTGATTTAACGCCATTCTCTCTGGCACGCTTTGCTGGATAATTTCAGGGCGACCCCGTGGTCGCCTTTATTTTTGCTTCCAGCCCGGAGAAGTCATGCGCCGTTTATTTCAGTTTGTGGTGAATAATGTCAGAGAACATCTGATGCTCTATATCATTCTGTGGTCTGTTATTGCGTTAATTGACTTAATTTATATTATTTGGGCAGAATGAAAAAACTGACACTCATTGACATTTATTTAAGAAAATAAAAGTTTGGGACAGATTTTTTGAACAACAGCCTCGTGCAATAAACCGCCATAAAACAGCCACCAATGGTCGCCACCCGCCAGAACACTCGAATACGCTGAACATAACCCGTCACAAAAATTCAAAAAAAATGAATAAAGAAAAATATTATTATTGAATGTAATTTTTAAGTTGATTTATTGGTTATCTCACGCCATTTTGATTTAACAAAATTCCTTTTCGTGGCTGAAAAAATGCATTTGCGAAACTCTCCATCTCGTTATGGCGCTATTTCTGTTGCCCTTCACTGGCTGGTGGCGGTGGTGGTCTATGGCATGTTCGCGCTGGGTCTGTGGATGGTCACTCTCAGTTATTATGATGGCTGGTATCATCAGGCACCCGAAATCCACAAAAGCATCGGTATTTTGTTAATGCTGGTGCTGGTCGTGCGGCTCGCCTGGCGTCATCTCTCTCCCCCACCCCGGCCTCTGAAAAGCTATTCGCGCCTGACCCGCGTCAGCGCGGTGGTGGCGCATGTCGCGCTCTATCTGCTGCTGTTCGGCATTATTTTCAGCGGCTACCTGATTTCGACAGCCGACGGGAAACCCATTAGCGTCTTTGGCCTGTTCGAGGTTCCGGCAACGCTGGCGGATGCCGGAGCGCAGGCGGATCTTGCGGGCGATATTCATCTCTGGTTAGCCTGGAGCGTCGTGCTGTTGTCGGTGCTGCATGGTCTTGCCGCGTTTAAACACCATTTCATTGATAAAGACGACACCCTCAAACGTATGCTGGGTAAATCGTCCCCTGACTCTGGAGCATAATATGAAGAAAATCCTGCCAGGACTGGCCCTTTCTGCCCTGCTGTTTACCACCGGTTCTGCGGTTGCGGCAGACTATAAAATTGATAAAGAAGGTCAGCACGCTTTCGTTAACTTCCGTATTCAGCATCTTGGCTATAGCTGGCTGTACGGTACGTTCAAAGATTTCGACGGCACATTTACCTTTGACGAGGCGAACCCGGCTGCCGATAAAGTTAACGTAACCATCAACACCAACAGTCTGGACACCAACCATGCCGAGCGTGATAAGCACCTGCGCAGCGGCGAGTTTCTCAATGTCGCAAAATTCCCACAGGCTACCTTCACCTCAACGGAGGTGAAAAAGGACGGTGACGGGCTGGATATTACCGGTAATCTGACGCTGAATGGCGTAACCAAACCGGTAACCCTCGATGCGAAGCTGGTGGGTCAGGGAGACGATCCCTGGGGCGGAAAACGCGCGGGCTTTGAAGCAAGCGGTAAAATCAAGCTGAAGGATTTCGGGATCAAGACCGACCTTGGCCCTGCTTCTCAGGACGTGGAGCTGATCATTTCCGTTGAAGGCGTACAGCAGAAATAAAACAGCTGGCCCGGTTACGGGCCAGCTTTGAACTTTATTCCGGGTCAGGAATACCCAGTTTAGTATTCAAACGGCCCCGGGATTTGTTGAAGATTTTATTGCCATTCTCACGACCCGCACGGCGACGACGTTGTTCTTCCTCTGGCAAGGCGCTCTCTTCACTGCACTGTTCGCTACAGCATCCATTATATTTCTCGGCACAGGCCGGACACTGGATAAACAGTAAGTGGCAGCCGTCATTGCGGCAGTTGGTGTGACTGTCGCAGGAGGTGCCGCACTGATGGCAGTGGGCAATCACATCATCAGAAATCCGCTCGCCCATCCGCTCGTCAAAGACAAAGTTTTTGCCTACGAAACGTACCGGTAGCCCCTGTTCGCGCGCACGGCGAGCGTACTCAATAATACCGCCTTCAATGTGCGAAACCTTGTTAAACCCGTTGTGCTTCATCCAGGCGCTGGCTTTTTCGCAGCGAATGCCCCCAGTGCAGTACATGACAATATTTTTGTCTTTATGCTCCTGCATCATTTCGACCGCTTTCGGTAACTGCTCGCGGAAGGTGTCTGCTGGTATCTCAAGCGCCCCTTCAAAATGGCCGACTTCATACTCATAGTGATTACGCATATCGATGAACACGGAATCAGGATCATCGAGCATGGCATTAACCTCTGCGGCCTGCAGATAGTCACCGATGTTACTGGCATCAAAAGTTTCATCGTCGATGCCATCGGCCACGATGCGGTCACGCACTTTCATGCGCAGCACCCAGAACGACTTCCCGTCATCATCGATAGCGATATTAAGACGCAGCCCTTTCAGGGCAGGGTCGACGCTGTCCAGACAGTCGCGCAGCGCTGGTAACTGGCTTTCAGGAATACTGATTTGCGCATTGATACCTTCATGCGCTAAATATACACGACCAAATATATTCAGTTTGGTGAAGGCCTGATAGAGTGAGTCGCGCGTGCTCTGAGGATTCACAATGGTGAAATATTTGTAGAAAGAGACCGTGGTACGCGGTTCCGTTTCTGCAAGCATGCGGGCTTTAAGTTCATCGTTAGAGATGCGGTTGTGTAACACTGGCATGGTGTACGTTTTCCTGCGATACATGGTGAATAAAAAACCGGCGCATCATAAAGCAATTACTGACAATTTACATCCACACATTTTGCGCTACATTTTCGGCATTACGTTGATGAAGTCGATCGCGCGTTCACATTACAGGCATTACGTCGTTTATTTTGGATAAGCCTCAAATAATGCGACACTATAGGGAATAGTTACGGAATACAGGACAGACATGACCCATTTACCCAAATTCTCCGCTTCTTTACTCCACCCCCGTTTTTGGCTTATCTGGTCTGGTATCGGTTTGCTGTGGTTAGTTGTTCAACTCCCCTATCCGGTCATCTACCGGCTGGGCTGTGCGCTCGGCTCGCTGGCGCAAAAAGTCATGAAGCGACGCGTTCACATCGCCCGGCGTAACCTTCAACTCTGCTTTCCTGAAATGAGCAGCGATGAGCGCGAGCGTTGGGTCAAAAAGAATTTCGAATCGGTCGGTATGGGCGTGATGGAAACGGGCATGGCCTGGTTCTGGTCCGATAAGCGTATTAACCGCTGGGTTGATGTCACCGGAATGGAAAATACCCGGATGCATTTTGAACAAGGCAAAGGAATTCTGCTCATTGGTATCCACTTTCTGACGCTGGAGCTGGGTGCTCGCGTTTTTGGCATGAACATTCCGGGCATTGGGGTTTATCGGCCTAATGATAACCCGGTGCTGGACTGGCTACAGACCTGGGGCCGTTTACGCTCAAACAAGACGATGATCGATCGCAAGGATCTCAAAGGGATGGTGCGAGCGCTGAAAAATGGGGATGTCGTCTGGTACGCTCCGGATCATGACTACGGCCCGCGAGCCAGTGCGTTCGTACCGTTTTTTGCTGTTGAACAGGCAGCCACCACTACCGGTACCTGGATGCTGGCCCGCATGTCTAAAGCCTGTCTGGTCCCGTTTGTTCCTCGCCGCAAACCTGACGGTAAAGGCTATGAGCTCATCATGCTGGAAGGAGAAACTTCACCGCCGCTCGACACGGCGGAAGAGACCGCAGCCTGGATGAACAAGGTCATTGAACGCTGCATTTTGTTGGCACCTGAACAATATATGTGGATGCATCGCAGATTTAAAACGCGCCCTGAAGGGGTGCCCTCCCGCTATTAATCTTCCGGCGATCCGTTATGGATCGCCCTTTTGGTTCATTTTTAAGCCCTCTGAACGTTGCAGCAATCATCACCCAGGCGCATAATTAGCCTGCTTATTAATTCCCTTTCCCATTGATCCGCGCCTGCTGCGCGTAACGTGAAGCGTAATGACATCGTCTGCCCCCATAAACTGGAAGCGTAATCTCGCCGTCGCCTGGATAGGCTGTTTTTTAACAGGTGCGGCCTTCAGTCTGGTTATGCCCTTTCTTCCCCTCTATGTCGAACAGCTCGGCGTTACCGGCCATAGCGCTCTCAATATGTGGTCCGGCCTGGTCTTCAGTATCACGTTTCTCTTTTCAGCTATCGCGTCGCCATTCTGGGGTGGGCTTGCGGACCGCAAGGGAAGAAAGATCATGCTGCTGCGCTCAGCGCTCGGCATGGCTTGCGTGATGGCCTTAATGGGATTAGCGCAAAACATCTGGCAGTTACTGGCACTGAGGGCGCTGTTGGGGCTGCTCGGCGGCTTCATACCTAACGCGAACGCCCTGATTGCGACCCAGATGCCACGTAACCGCAGTGGATGGGCCATGGGCACCCTCTCAACGGGTGGGGTGGCTGGCGCGCTGCTGGGGCCCCTTGCAGGCGGGCTTCTTGCGGACACTTACGGTCTGAGGATGGTCTTTTTTATAACGGCCACCGTCCTTTTTCTCTGTTTTTTACTCACGCTGGTCTGTATCAGAGAAAATTTTGTCCCTGTACCGAAGAAAGAGATGCTTCATGCCAGAGAGGTCTTTGCCTCGCTGAAAAATCCTCGCCTGGTGTTGGGCCTGTTTATTACCACCATGATAATTCAGGTCGCGACGGGCTCTATTGCTCCTATCCTGACGCTGTATGTTCGTGAACTGGCCGGTAATGTGGGTAACATTGCTTTTATCAGCGGTATGATCGCCTCGGTTCCAGGTGTTGCCGCCCTGTTGAGCGCGCCGCGCCTCGGGCGACTCGGTGACCGCATTGGTCCGGAAAAGATCCTTGTTGTCGCCCTGCTCATTTCGGTTTTGTTACTCATTCCGATGGCCTGGGTGCAGAGCCCGTGGCAGCTCGGGTTATTGCGTTTCCTGCTGGGTGCGGCAGACGGCGCGTTGCTTCCGGCCGTACAAACGCTGCTGGTTTACAACTCGACCAACCAGGTTGCGGGTCGCATTTTCAGTTACAATCAATCCTTTCGCGACATCGGTAACGTTACAGGCCCTTTGCTGGGAGCGGCTGTCTCGGCAAGCTATGGTTTTCGTACCGTCTTTTTAGTGACCGCCGGCGTGGTGCTTTTTAATGCCCTTTACTCCTGGGCCAGTTGGCAGAAACCGGCACGGGTTTCTGTTGCCGACCCTCCCCTGCGCAGGCAAAAGTCGCTTAACACCGATGACTGATTTTTTATCCGGGCTTCTTGCAAAATCTGATAATCAACTATTCTTTCCCTGAACACTTCGTCAAATTACAGGGAGACACCTATGACTATGTACGCCACGCTTGAAGAAGCGATTGATGCCGCTCGCGAAGAGTTCCTGGCTAATAATCCGGGAGTGAATGAAGAAGAGGCAAACGTACAGCAGTTCAATATCCAGAAGTACGTGCTGCAGGATGGTGACATCATGTGGCAGGCGGAGTTCTTCGCCGATGAAGGGGATGATGGCGAGTGCCTGCCCATGTTAAGTGGCGAAGCGGCGCAGAGTGTGTTTGATAACGATTTCGACGAAATTGAAATACGTCAGGAGTGGCTGGAAGAAAATACACTGCATGAATGGGACGAAGGCGAGTTTCAGCTTGAACCTCCGCTCGACACTGAAGAAGGACGTGCAGCGGCCGATGAGTGGGACGAGCGTTAACTCACTCATAGGGTCCGTGATGCGCATCCAGCGGCAATAACAGCGTGTCGAACACCAGTGAGAAAGGCAAATCCAGCACGGTGACGTAACGCCAGGCCGAATCCCGGACGTCCCACTGAACGCCGGGATAGTACTGGTTTCCGTGACCCTGACCGGGGATAGTGCGGCTGATGATACTGCCGCATCCGGTCAGCAGGAGTGCCATGAGTAAGACCACCAGAATTCTCATTAAATACCTCGTCCTGATTGTGATAAAAAAAATACCGGCACGCTGGCCGGTATTTTTGCTGATGTCGGGCTACTTCGCCTTAAGCGCCCGTGGATTCACCTTCAAATCCTGATAATAATTAACCCAGGAGAGATACTTCTCCGGGGCAGCCCATACACGGTAATGCAGGCGTGCCATGGTCACCGGATCGCTGAGTAGCACCAGACGGCGGTCACGGTTAAGTTTATCAGGCGTCTCATTGAGCGCCTGCTCAACATGACGATCGCGGGCTATTTCAAGGATGTGACTCGCACGGTGACGCGCCGTCGCCATCGCTACTGCCAGCGCATTAAATGACGGGTTAAACACCGCGTGCATAAAGCCCTGTTCCAGCGAACGACTGCGGTTAAGCTCCAGATATCTGTCGGTATCAACCAGCACCTGCGGTGGTGAATACTCTTCAGGGATCAGGAAAAGCTTCCAGCGCTTTGTACGCAATCCTATCGTTGAGCGGCTGGAGATAACCGACACAAACGGCGAGAGGATAAGCGAGAAGACAATAGGTGCCAGCCAGAACAGGAAACGCAGATCCAGCCACGCCATACCAACCGCCCACACTAACCCCAGCAGTAGCTGAGAGCCATGACGCATGAAGGCTTCTCCCCACGGCGTAGAGTCATCATCACGTTGCGGTGAGTTCCAGACCACTTCCCATCCGAGAAACGCACTGACCACGAACACGGTGTGGAACAGCATACGAACCGGTGCCAGCAGGACCGAGAACAGCACCTCCAACAACAGGGAGGCTGTAACGCGGAAGAAACCACCGTACTCTTTTGGCCCTTTACACCAGACCAGAATAATACTCAGCAGCTTTGGCAGGAACAGCAGCACCATTGTCGAGGCAAAGAGCGCGATCGCCAGTTCCGGTCGCCACTGCGGCCAGACCGGGAAAAGCTGGCGTGGTTGCAGGAAGTATTGCGGCTCGGTGAGCGCATGTACTACCTGTAACGCGGTTGAGAGCACCAGAAACATAAACCACAGCGGCGCAGAGAGGTAAGACATAACCCCTGTCAGGAAGACGGCACGGTGGACCGGGTGCATCCCTTTTACCAGGAACAGACGGAAGTTCATCAGGTTACCGTGGCACCAGCGACGGTCACGCTTGAGTTCATCGAGCAGGTTAGGTGGCAACTCTTCATAAGAACCCGGCAGATCGTAGGCTATCCAGACGCCCCAACCAGCGCGGCGCATCAGCGCGGCTTCTACGAAGTCATGAGAGAGAATGGAACCCGCGAATGAACCTTCGCCCGGCAATGGCGCCAGCGCACAGTGTTCAATAAAAGGCTTCACACGGATAATGGCATTGTGACCCCAGTAGTGCGACTCACCTAACTGCCAGAAATGCAAACCCGCAGTGAACAGAGGACCATAAACGCGGGTAGCAAACTGCTGGCAACGCGCATACAGCGTATCCATGCCGGAGGCTTTCGGCGAAGACTGAATGATACCGGCATTCGGGTTGGCCTCCATCAGACGCACCAGCCCTGAGAGACAGTCACCGGTCATTACGGAGTCTGCATCCAGCACCACCATATAGCTGTACTGATTCCCCCAGCGACGGCAGAAATCGTCAATGTTGCCGCTTTTACGCTTCACACGACGACGGCGACGGCGGTAGAAAATCTGGCCTTCGCCCTGCACTTCTGCAATCAGCTCCATCCAGGCCTTTTGTTCGGCCACACAGATATCCGGATTGTAACTGTCGCTCAGGATATAGACGTCAAAATGCGCACCGTTGCCGGTGGCTTTGACGGACTCCCAGGTGGCACGCAACCCTGCGAAGACACGGTCTACGTCTTCGTTACAAATCGGCATGATAAGCGCAGTACGGTGTTCGGGGTTTAGAGGTTCATCCCCCACCGTGGAGTGCGAAATACTGTACTTGTCACGGCCTATCAGCAGTTGCAGGAAGCCCATCAGGGCGGTCCAGAACCCGGCTGAAACCCAACAGAACAAAATGGCGAACAGGATAAGGATACCCGTCTGCAGCACATACGGCAGGAGCTGCATCAGGGAGACCCAGATGTCCTGCCCCATCATGTCGGCCGGGTTAATTAACGCCCATCCCTGATAAGGTAGGATCGTTTTCATATACCAGGTCGCCACCACCGTTTGCGCCAGCGTCAGCAGCAGCAAAATGTAACGACGAAGAGAGCCGACCATGCGCCACTTCTGCTCGCTGGCCTGCTGATCCTCCGTTAATCGAGACATGTAGCGTGGCTGAACATCACGACCGCGCAGTCTGTCCCAGAATCGACCGATAGGGTTAGTACGCCAGGGGTCAGGGAACATGGAGGAGCGCGTCGCTTTAGGCATTGCCTGAAGCTGGTCGCGGCCTTCGTCGTCCTTAAGCAATTGCCCTTCAGCTAACGAGTCCGGCCAGCTGTGTTCAAGACGTGATTTCACGGAACCGAGTGGCGTATCGTCATCACGCTCCCACGCTGAACGGCCACCACCCAATGCCCTGTGTACGGCAGCAATACTTTCAGTCGGCAGCGCTGCCTTCTCCGACTCCGGAAGCGGCAGCGCGTCGATATACTCAGTTATCTTATTCATTGGCAGGTAGCTGATAGCTCCAGGTTTCACTCAGGGTCTGATCGGCATTGACGAGTGCAGCGCGCATATCCGTTGTTTTCTTCGGATCTTTCACTTTCACACGCAACATCAGGCGCCAGCCTTGCGTCACAGGATTATAGCGAACGCTGTTTTCAACAATTTCACCGTTATCACCAATGCTGGCCTGGGCTGTGACAGGAGTATCCTGCGGCAGCTGTTTCATATCCTGGCCCGTAAAATCAACCACGAACGCGAGGGTGCCATCAGGCTGGCGGATCAGGTTAGACTGCTTCACATCCCCGGTCGAACGGCGGGTCTGAGTAACCCAGGCGTTGTCGGGCGCATGCAGTTTGTCTTCATCGCGGCTAAAGGTGATGGTGTACTTGAAGTTCATCTCTTTGCCAGCTTCTGGCAACTGATCCGGCGTCCAGTAGGCCACAATGTTGTCATTGGTTTCATCGTTCGTCGGAATTTCTACCAACTCGATTTTACCTTTGCCCCACTCACCTTGTGGCGTCACCCAGGCGCTCGGACGCAGATCGTAACGATCGTCAATGTCCTCGAAACGAGAAAACTCGCGACCGCGCTGTAATAAGCCGAAGCCCTGTGGGTTTTCCATCGCGTAACTGCTGACAGCAAGGTGTTTCGGGTTATTCAGCGGACGCCAAATCCACTCGCCGTTCCCCGCATGTATGGACAGGCCATTGGAGTCATGCAGTTCAGGTCGGTAATTGGTCGCAGGTGAAGGCTGAGACGGCCCAAACAGGAACATACTGGTAAGCGGTGCCACGCCCAGCTTACCTACTTTGTCACGCAGATAGACTTTAGACTGCACATCAATGACCGTGTCACGGCCCGGGATGATGACAAAGCGATAAGCACCCGTTGCACGTGGTGAATCGAGCAGAGCATAGATGGTCAGACGCTTGTCAGTCGGTTTGGGGCGTTCAATCCAGAACTCTTTGAAATGCGGGAATTCTTCACCTGAGGGTAAGGCGGTATCAATGGCCAGGCCACGCGCGGACAGACCGTAGACCTGCCCTGCGCCAATCACACGGAAGTAGCTGGCACCCAGCATACTGACGATTTCATCGTTTTTATCTTTATTATTAATGGGGTAGAGGACTTTGAAACCGGCGTATCCGAGATCTTTTACCGTGTCTTTATCGTGCTGCACGTTGCCGAAGTTGAAATAATCGGGGTTGTACTTGATTTCACGAACAGCAGTGGCGGTCACTTCGTTGAGGGTCACTGGCGTGTCGAAGTACATGCCCTGATGATAAAATTCGAGTTTGAACGGGGTTTTAGCAGTGTTCCACCAGGCCTTATCGTGGTTGAATTGAATCTGCTGATAATCCGCGTATTTCATCTCACGGAATGCAGAAGGCAGGTTACTTTTTGGCGCTTCATAACCTTTACCCGCGAGGGATTGAGCCTGTTTTGCGACATCGTCAATAGAAAAAGCCCAGCCTGATGACGTATAAAGAGACAACAGAACTGCGGCACCCAGCCAACGCATTTTCATCATTCGTAATTTAGGTTTCATAATAACTAAGCACTTCCCCCTTTGTGTGCTTAAATCGATCCGATCCATTTTAATGGAAATACAAGCAATCCGACAACTGAATCCCCTCTTTGTTCTCTATGCCGGCTCAGTGAATAAGCAATTGAAACTAACCCTTTAGGGTTTTAGGTGCTTATCCTGGAGACTGTCCGTGGGACATAGTGTAGGGTTACTTTCGAATGTAATCATTATTTGTCTTATGGATAAGACGAAAAGTCTGAGAATCAATGGAGTTATATGTGAGCAATCCTCCTGTACAACGTGAATATTTTCTGGACTCCATCCGCGCGTGGTTAATGCTGCTGGGTATCCCTTTTCACATTTCGCTTATCTACTCAAGCCACATATGGCATGTGAATAGCGCTCACCCCTCATGGTGGTTGACGCTGTTTAATGATGCGATTCACGCGTTTCGAATGCAGGTGTTTTTTGTCATCTCCGGTTACTTCTCTTACATGCTTTACCTGCGTTACCCGGTTAAACGCTGGTGGACGGTACGCGTCGAACGCGTGGGCATCCCTATGCTCACGGCCATCCCGCTGCTGACCCTGCCACAATTTTTAATGCTGCAGTACGTCAACGCCCGTGCCGAAAACTGGCATACGTTGTCAACCTACGACAAATTCAATACGCTTGTGTGGGAACTGGTTTCGCACCTGTGGTTTTTACTGGTGCTGGTTGTCCTCACCACAATTAGCCTGTGGCTCTTCAGAAAGGTAAAAAATAACGCCAGCCGACTTCTCAGTGACATTAGCTGGACAAAGCTCTCAGTGGCATTCTTGCTGTTTGGTCTGCTCTACGCCGCCCTTCGCCGACTGATATTTATGGTTTATCCGGATATTTTACGGGATGGTTTATTCAATTTTACCGTCATGCAGTCTCTGTTCTATATTCCCTTTTTCATGCTTGGGGCCCTGGCTTTTATCAGTCCACGACTGAAAGCGCTGTTCCTCACCCCCTCCCCTGCCTGCATGGTGGGTTCCCTTCTCGCTTTCATTGCTTACCTGCTCAATCAGCGGTACGGGAGCGGTGATGGCTGGATGTATGAAACGGAGTCGGTGATCACAATGCTGCTTGGCGTATGGATGGTTAACGTGGTCTTTTCCCTGGGATACCGCTTGCTCAATTTCCAGTCTGCTCGCGTGAGCTACTTCGTGAATGCATCACTGTTTATTTATCTGGTCCATCATCCGTTAACGCTCTTTTTCGGAGCCTGGATAACGCCTCTAATTCACTCTAATCTTTTGGGTTTTCTGACCGGACTGGTGTTTGTGAACGGCTGTGCACTGGTGCTGTATGAAGCGCATTTGCGCATTCCGGTGCTGAAATTCCTTTTTTCCGGAAAACCCCAGAGCAAAGCGGATGCCTCACGGGCAACCGCTGGCTAATAGCTACGGGCTGCTCAGGGTCAGAGCAGCCATTCAACCGGCAACCAGTAAGCCAGTTTCACCATTACCCGCTGCCAGAATCGGGTCTTCGGCTCTTTGGTCAGAATGACATCTTCGCCATGTCGTCTTTCGATCCAATTAATTCTTCCCCACCGATCAAGGCGTAGCTGCCAGGCAGCGGCTTTTTGACTACGTATGAAGCGGTGGTGGATCTGCCGCGCCAGAGTCTCACTCTCGATAACAAAACCCATCTCTGTATTGAGCATCGCCGAGCGAGGATCGAAATTAAACGAACCGATAAAAACTTTGCTGCCGTCGATGCTGAAAGTTTTGGCGTGCAAACTGGAGCCGGAATTGCCGGTTAAGCCGCGGTCATGCAGCGGGTGGACGTTTTCGCGGGTGGGTTTAAGCTCATAGAGCTCAATCCCATGTCGCAAAAGTTTCTTACGCCAGCGGGCGTAACCGGCATGGACCACACTCACGTCATTGGCCGCAAGTGAGTTGGTCAGGATGGCAACACGGACGCCTTTGCGCACCATTTGTAGCAGCTGCGCCACTCCCGCTCGACCGGGGACGAAGTAAGCTGAGATGATGTCAATCTGCTGTTCGGGTTTACCCATCACATTGAGCAAACGCTGGGGTAAAAGCGTTCGTGGCGACGCTTTTCCTTCTCCTTTTCGCGGATCGTCGCTAAGTAGACGCGTTTTCGCCCAGATAAGCGGTAAACTGCCCTGTTCGAGCTGGCTGGCAAACTGCGTTGTTTCCAGCGTCCTGAGGTAGCGTGTCGCTGTCGGGTCCTCATACCAGACATCGGGCATTCGGATGCGCGCTGCGATATTATCGTTATCAATATCAAGCACTTCCCGTAACGAGGAGACGGACGCCGACTGCCAGTACCGTTCGAAATCTTTTTCAACATCGGCCACTACCGGCCCTATCGCCAGCACATCCAGGTCGGTAAACAGTGGCTCTTCCCCGACACCGAAATAAGCATCGCCAATATTGCGACCGCCCACGATGGTGACCACACCATCCGCGGTAAAACTTTTATTGTGCATCCGGCGGTTAAGACGCGCGAAATCCGTTAAATATCCCAGTGCTCGCAGGGTGCGAAATGAAAAAGGATTAAAGAGGCGGACTTCTATGCGTGGGTGAGCATTAAGCTGACGTAATGCGTCATCCATACCCGAGGTATTATTGTCATCCAGCAAAATACGTACCTGAACGCCCCTGTCAGCCGCAGCCAGCAGCGCCAGAAAGAGTAAACGCCCTGACATATCGTCATCCCAGATGTAGTACTGCACATCCAGCGTCGACTGAGCCATTTCCGCAAGCCGATGCCGGGCGACGAAGGCATCCATACTGTCGTCAAGGGCCACCAGGCCGCAAAGCCCCTGATGTCGGGCGCATAAAGGTGTAACGGCACGCCCCAGGCGCGTATCGGGCCGGGCAGGATGGTTTTCCACCGTAAAAGGCTCACTCTCAGAGATTGTTATTGTCATGGCAGTATAATTATATCTGCCCTTCTGCCGTTAGGTTGGTGAGAAATCCGAAACAGGAGGTCCCGGTCCGGACATAATGAAAGAAGAGGGAAAATCGCCTGACAGGCTCTCTCAGGCGACGGGGAAATATCAGGATTCAGGCAGAAAACCGTGCTGAGTTAACAGGCGCTGATAAAGCGCCCTGTTTTCTTCATCAAAGCAGACAAAAATCACCTGTTTGATAAACGAGTGGGTTGCCAGGTAACTCCACACGCTGTTGACGGCTATCTCAGCCGCCGCAGGTTTCGGATAGCCATACACACCAGTACTGATAGCAGGGAAAGCAATAGTTTCGTAGCCGTTTGCTTCCGCCAGTTTAAGGCTGTTGCGGTAGGCATCTTCCAGCAGACGCGCTTCGTGTTCATTACCGCCACGCCAGACCGGGCCAACGGTATGGATAACCGCTTTTACCGGCAAATTCCCAGCGGTCGTTATGACGGCATGGCCCGGTGAGCACTCACCCTCTTGCTGGCGAACTTTTTTACATGCCTCCAGCAGTGCGGGACCCGCGGCGCGATGAATTGCACCGTCTACCCCTCCGCCGCCCAGCAGAGACGCATTCGCGGCATTGACTATGACATCCACCTTCACGGTGGTGATGTCGCCCTGCAAAACCTGTAAACGTGGTTGCATATTGACGCCTCTCATCAACATTTTCTTTTTAATAGTGTATCGCAGGCAGGAGCGGGAAGTATGAAAAAAGCGACGGCACAACCTGACGTGCACCGGATAAAACCCCTTCAGTTATAGACGATATCCATAACCGCAAGCGTATGCCCGGGATTAAGATAGTGCATTTGCACTGTAGCAATATTCTTAACCCCCTGTGGTTCGTCCGTTAACTGCCTGAAAGTAATGGTTCGGGTATAAACCCGACCTTCCCTTGCACAGGAAAAAATTAACTGTTTTGATGAACATTCATTTCACAGGGGGGCTCAACAATCATCCCTTCAAACTGAACCATGCCTCCCGTCCCGGCAACAGCAACCTGAATGCCGCTGCCGGACAGCAGGAAAAACAAGGAAAGTAAAAGCTTTCGCGACGCTGACATATTGACCTCAATAATATGTTGTTAGGCAGAGGAGAAAGCTTTCCCCTCTGAATCTCTGCTCATGCAGAATGCCAGCCTCATATATACATTAAATAAACATTTTTAACAGATTATTAACCAAATATTTTTTCCTATATTCATTCATGAAATGAATAACTTAAGTGCGATTTACCGGTGACCACTGCTGAGACATGTGCAGTCTCTCTCCGTCCGTCACCGTTACGGTAATAGTGACGTTATCCTGCGGCGTGATTGACATGCGCAATGTCATTAGTGCGGTAGATCGACCGGCTTTAAGCTTCAGGGTTTTTCGCTGCTGTGTCCGGCTTTCCCCCCCATCCCCCTGCCGGATAGCCTGAATCTGAACCTGACATAGGCAGTCTTCGCTTAACACGACCTGCGGCACGATGGTGTACAGGTCCCCTTGTTGAGTCGCGTTGAATGTTATCTGGCTGGAAAGGGCAGCCAGCAGTAATAAAGTGTGCATAGAACCCCGCAAAAACAAAAACAGGGCCTGAGCCCTGTTCTTGTTGATAATTGCTGATTAGTACTGGTTTGCCGTGGCGTTGTTGCCAAAACCGACCTGGTGTACAAGGACGCTTGAATCAGATGCGGTCTGATTAACCAGCGCACCGTTACGGCCACCATACTGGCTGACAGTAATATCAGAGTTGTGGCTATTCCACTGATCGATGGTTGCGCTGTTACGGAAACCATTTTGTGACAGACTGATTTCGCTGCGATCAGAGCCCTGACCAACGTCAGCACCATTGCTTGCGCCGTTCTGACGGATGGTGGTTTCTGAACCGCGTGCATTGGTCTGCAGCGCCAGTGCAGAGTTACCGCTACCGCTCTGGTAAATGCTCAGATCGGAATCAGGGCCACTATTGTCATGGTTGCCATGACCATACTGAGGAACAGAACCTGCAAATGCGCTGGCTGACACTACGAGAGCTGCTACAACTGCCACTTTGAAAAGTTTCATGGTAAACCCCCATCGGATTGAATTAAACGTCGCTCTGCGTTCAGCGTTGAATAACGCGAATCGACATTTGCGACTGTCTTTGAACAACAACTGCTGTTTTCTGCGTACCGTACTGGGCAATACTCGCTTTGTTACCTGAACCTCTCTGGATAATCATCGCTGTATTGCCGTAAGCTCCTTGCGATATGTTCGCGTCATTGGAATTACCTGACTGATCGATATAAGCAAGGTTGTATGAACCTGACTGGTCTATTCTTGCGGAATTTCTGGCACCATCCTGGGAAATTGCCGACAATAATCTGGAACCACCCTGGTTAATCTGTGCATTATTATTGGAACCGTTTTGACCAATAATAGCTGACTTGTTATAAGACGCTGCACTTAATTCATTCACCGCCTGGTTAAATTCAGAGCCAGCTAAATCATAACCTGTTGCGCTTGCAAACCCAGGCATACCCAGCACAGTTAACACCATAAACAACAATTTGTTTTTCATGTTATCACCCTGGTCTGGTTAACGTTCACGAAGCAAAAGGATAATTATTTTGTTTCGCCAGTATCGCTGCAGACAAACTCGACATATTTGTTAACGCTGCGTTACGAAAATCAGTATGCGCAGGCACAAATTTTAAATAACTACGCCGCACGTTGTATTTTGAAAAATATTATTCACCCCAAAGTATGACTGCCAGATAATTTTTAAAATCACACATAAAGAATGGTCGCAGTATTTCACCATGATCCCTTTGCTTATAACCGCCTGCTCCTTTGGCCTAAATACGTACCGATGATGCGATCAGCTTTGCATTTTCTCGCATCCCTTACGTCACGGCACGACTTTTTCTGTACGAAAAAAGAATGGCTAAAAGGTTGAAGGGTTTTTCTTTTTTACAAAACCTTAAGAAAGTTTCTATATTAAAAATAGCTATAAATTACAATGAATTGTATATTAAATCTCGCAACCTAAAATTTATGCAAAATCCAAAAAATGTACAACTTATGTATCAATAACAAACCTTAGATGAATCGATTTTAACAAATTAATATTGATTTTTACATTATGTTACACGTTTAACACTTGATTTAAGATTGGCTGGGACTAGATTGAAATCAGCAGTACTCATGTAATTTTATTAATTTCCCCTTTGTGGGCTGAGCTTTTATTACTACACACAGCAAAACTGCATCTGTCAGTACCTCTGGCTTCCCCATTGCTATGGGGAAGACTGCGGATGTGCAAAAAGCGGGGTTCATCATGTATAGTGAAGTCCAAAATGTTCAGAATCAGGTATTACTGTTAATCACCAAACCTTCCTTGCAGGCAACAGCCTTGTTGCAGCATCTAAAACACTCTCTGTCATTGACGGGAAAAATCCATAACATTCAACGGTCTCTGGACGATATCTCCAGCGGCAGTGTGGTGTTATTTGATATGATGGAAGCAGATAAAAAAATGATTCATTACTGGCAGGATATTTTATCTCGCAGAAACAATAACTTGAAATTATTGTTAATGAACACACCTGATGAATACCCTTTCCGTGAGATTGAGAACTGGCCTCATATTAACGGGGTCTTTTATGTCTCCGAAGATGAAACCAGCATGATTGAAGGGTTACAAGGGATACAGCGTGGCGAGTGTTATTTCTCACAAAAACTGGCAAGCTATTTAATTACCCACTCAGGAAATTATCGTTATAACAGTTCGGAATCGGCCCTGCTGACCCACCGGGAAAAGGAGATTTTAAATAAGCTGCGTATCGGCGCATCAAACATAGAAATCGCCCGCTCACTGTTTATAAGCGAAAACACAGTTAAAACCCATCTCTATAACCTTTTTAAAAAGATATCGGTAAAAAACCGTACTCAGGCCGTCTCCTGGGCAAACGATAATCTCAGGCGTTAGCATCATGAAACGTTACCTGAGTTATCTCGCGGCAATGAGTTTAGCGTTTGCCGCCGGGACGTCACACGCTGTCGAGGTGGAGATTCCCGGACTGCTAACCGATCATACCGTTTCTTCAATCGGCCACGATTTTTACCGTGCGTTCAGTGATAAATGGGAAAGTACCTGGACAGGAAACCTCACTATTAATGAACGGCCCAGTGCCCGCTGGGGAAGCTGGATAACCATTGCGGTTAATCAGAATGTGGTTTACCAGACATTTCTTTTCCCAACAAAACGCGACTTCGATAAAAACATCGATCTCGCCCTGGCACAAACACAGGAAGCGCTCGACCATCTGCAGATTAACCAGGTGCTACTCAGCACCGGTGATTTAGCGAAAGACGAGTTCTGACACACAATAACCCTCTACGGAGGCACAAATGCGTATCGCATCTGCCATAACTTTGTTAATGCTTGTCGCACCATTAAGCTGGGCCGGCAATATGACCTTTCAGTTCCGCAATCCTAACTTTGGCGGCAATCCGAATAATGGCTCGTTTCTATTAAACAGCGCGCAAGCGCAAAATTCATATAAAGATCCTGCTTATAAGGATGACTACGGAATAGAGTCCACTTCCGCCCTGGATAATTTCACCCAATCCATTCAGTCACAAATACTGGGGGGGTTATTAACCAATATTAATAGTGGAAAACCGGGCAGAATGGTTACCAGCGATTATATCGTTGATATTGCCAACCGGGACGGGCAACTGCAATTAAACGTAACCGACAGAAAAACAGGCAGAACCTCAACCATCGAAGTTTCAGGTCTGCAAAGCGGTTCAACTGATTTTTAAGGCATCGCCTTTACAGGACTATACTCATGCAGCGCTTTTTACTTATTTTGGCCGTATGTTTATTAAGCGGGTGCTTAACTGCGCCGCCAAAACAGGCCGCTAAACCTACGTTATTACCCCGGGCTCAGAGCTATCAGGATTTAACCCATCTGCCGTTACCGACAGGCAAGATTTTCGTTTCCGTTTATAACATTCAGGATGAAACCGGGCAGTTCAAACCTTATCCTGCCAGCAACTTCTCGACTGCCGTGCCGCAAAGCGCGACGTCAATGCTGGTCACGGCACTGAAAGATTCACGCTGGTTTGTTCCTCTGGAGCGTCAGGGGCTGCAGAATTTACTCAATGAGCGCAAAATTATCCGTGCTGCACAGGAGAATGGCACCGTTGCGGTAAATAACCGGTTTCCTCTTCAGTCATTGACGGCAGCAAACGTCATGGTTGAGGGATCGATCATTGGCTATGAAAGCAATGTGAAATCCGGTGGTGCGGGAGCACGCTATTTTGGTATCGGCGCAGATACGCAATATCAACTCGACCAGATAGCCGTTAATTTGCGCGTAGTGAATGTGAGCACGGGGGAAATACTTTCCTCGGTGAACACCAGCAAGACTATCCTGTCGTATGAGGTTCAGGCCGGGGTTTTCCGCTTCGTTGATTACCAGCGTCTGCTGGAAGGAGAAGTGGGTTATACCGCTAACGAACCAGTAATGCTTTGCCTGATGTCCGCTATCGAAACCGGTGTTATTTTACTTATTAATGATGGTATCGATCGTGGATTATGGGATCTGCAAAATAAAGCGGAAACCAAAAATGAAGTTTTAGTGAAATACCGTGAAATGGCAGTACCACCGGAATCCTGATTTCCCTATAAAAAAAGCGTGTCGGGTTATTCCTTCACGCTTTTTTCTGTTATTTCGTCAGTGCACGGGTGTGACGTGACGCAAGCCAAAGGCCACTGTTTTTCATTGCAAAACCAAACAGTAACCCCACCACCAGCGAAGGGACGACCAGACGCCAGTCACCCTGTCCGGCAAAGGTGGCGCAGGCACCAATAAAAGTCCCTGGTACAAATGAAAGCAGCAGGCTTTTTGCCTGCACGCACATCAAAAACGCCACCAGGCCGGTAACCACATAGCCAACGATTTCCAGATGAGGGGCAAGCGCGCTACCGTGAATGATCACCTGCGCCCATGCCGCACCGCTCAGTAAGGTACACAGCGAAATAAGGAGACCTTTTACGCCGCCCTGGGGGCAGGCGAAATAAGCCGTACAACCGAGAAAACCTGCCCAGCTGATAAGGCCAAGTGAGACAGCAACCCAGCCCCAAAGACCGGACAGTAGCCCTGTTGTTAATGCGAGAGAGAGAAGTATGTTCATGGCGCGCATCTTAGCAGATACGCGTTCTTCGTATGTGATTTACACCACAATAAATGCAACAAGAAAATAACCGTTACATTGTTAATGTGATCAGTATCACACGTTACTCCTCTTCTGCTTCCTGCAGCTCATCCCACATGGCAGAGAGAGCTTCACGGGTAAGTAGCGCCAGCGTACGCCAGAAAGGTGTGGTGGCATGCGCTTCGACTTTTCCCAGGAAAGTACCGCACCAGGGCAATAAATAGTCTGCGAACAGGGTTTCCAGCGCCTCACTTTCATCATCTGCCGACTGATCTTCCAGCCAGGAGGCAGCCAGTAATAAAGTGCCAAAATGATCCGCTGGCGTCTGGGTTAACGGCATCCCACGCGAAGCGAGAAACGCATGCACTTCAGCTTCCGTCCCCCCTTCCACCCATGCGCTACGGTAGGGCGAGACACGGCACTCATCGCCAACGAACAGCGCGTTGTAATCTGCCGCCAGGCTTTGTGCATCGCAGTTCTTTTGCAATCGGGTGAGCAGCTCATCCTGCTCAAGCGGCCAGTTTTCAGCGAGTTTGCCGTCGCGAATCAGGGTATACAGCGGCACCAGAAGGGGATCCTGCGGCTGGCGATAAAAAAGAGAGCCGAGTACACGGCAAAGGATGGAAAATTCGTTCATGCAAGGTTCCAGTAAATGACAGATTAAAGTTCAGCGAATTCGCTAATGGGCGCCATCCCGCGAGATTCAAGGAAAGAGAGTAAACGGCGTGGTGAGACGTTAAGGATCTTTTCTTCCGGGAAGCCCACATCATCGAGGACCTTACGGCATTCGTCAAAATCGCCGAGGGTAAAAGCAGTATGGGAGTCGGATCCCAACGCGACCCACCCGCCTGCATCGCGAACGGCAGCGGCAATGGCGCGGCAATTGGCCTCGCTACCTTTACGTGAGTGCAGGAAAGAAGAGTTGTTAATTTCCAGCGCTACATCATACTTCGCTGCGGCTTCAGCAACTGCCTTAATATTAATAGGGTACTTAGGATTTCCCGGGTGGCTGATAATATGGGCAATGCCGCCCGCGATAGTGGCAATCATCGCCTGGGTGTTGGTCGCTTCATCCTGTGGTGCAAACACCGGTTCATGGAAACCGGCAATAATCAGGTCAAGCGACGGCAGCATCGGTCCGCTGCAATCAATTTCGCCGTCGGTATTTTTAATATTCGCTTCAATGCCACGCAAAATGCCTACGCCATCAACCAGACGGGGCCAGATACGCATATTCACAAAGTGCCAGTAGTGCGGGGCATCGGCCATGTCTGGCCCGTGATCGGTAATCGCAAAAAGCTTGATTCCTTTGCGCTTAGCCTGAGAGATATAGTCCTGGAGGGTACTGTAGGCGTGGGTGCTGGCGACGGTATGCATATGCAGGTCAACGGGATACATGAAACTCTCCTGTAAATGTTTTTTGCAAGGATAGCAGTTATCATCGCTATTTTTAATGAAAACCCCGGCGATCGCGTTTTACTCAATAGCCCAGCGTTCTGTCCACCTGCCCGCTTGTTGTCTCTCCACGCTCCAGGTTATGAATCGTTCTGGCGATATAAACAATGGCTTGATCGGGACGGGTAACCGCTGCGATGTGCGGAGTGATAGTTACACGCGGATGTAACCAGAGCGGGTTATCAGCTGGCAAAGGCTCCTGATTAAACACATCCAGCATCGCGCCTTTGATCTTGCCGGATGCCAGCGCAGCCAGCAAATCACTTTCGACCAGATGAGCTCCGCGGGCGAGATTCATTACATAGCTCTCATCGGCAAGCTGGTTGAGCAACGCGTGGTCAATGATGCCAGCGGTCACCGGCGTGTGCGGTAAAAGGTTGATAAGAACACGTGTATCGCGCAGGAAATCGCGCATCTCTTCTTTACCAGCAAAACTTGTTACCCCCGGAATATGCTTTCGCGAACGGCTCCAGCAGCGCAGTGGAAAACCCCAAACCTGTAAACTTTCTGCGACCTGCGTGCCGAGTACGCCTGCGCCAAGGATCCCAATGGTAAACTCTTCAGGTCGGTATTCCTCAAGCTCCTGCCACCGCGCCTGTTGCTTAAGCCGCTGATAATCATCGAAACGCCGGAACCAGTGCAGTACCTGGCTGACGGCATATTCCTGCATCTGCCGTCCCATCCCTGTGTCTTCGAGTCGATAAAGCGGAATATCCGGTGCCAGCATTTCCGGATGCGCTTTTAATGTCGTCAGGATTGCATCCACACCGGCGCCCAGACTGATCACACCTTTCAGGTTTCGTCCACGCAGCATCTCAACGGGTGGATGCCAGACCAGTGCATAATCGGCTGGTTTATCATCTCCTGGCTGCCAGACCCTTATCCTCGCATCAGGCAGTGCGTTGCTCAGTTCCTGGGTCCAGTGCTCACTGTCGAATGAGGGGTGATAAAAGATAATGTCCATCTCTGCTCCCGTTATGGTTTGTGATGTCCCGGACATCCGTCAATATGTTGGCGTAAGTTACGTCCGCGAACAGGCACATCAACATAGCAAAGATCATTGATAACACGGTGAAAAAAGCGTGCTGCTGAGAAAAAAGTCAGTTTCAGAGCATTTTAGAAGCAGGTTGTTTGAAGTTTGTATAATCGCGCGACTTAATTGAAAAAGTTGATTGTCCGAGTGGCTGAAGGAGCACGCCTGGAAAGTGTGTATACGGCAACGTATCGGGGGTTCGAATCCCCCCCTCACCGCCATTATTTTAAGAAGAGCTCGCATGCAAATGCGGGCTTTTTTTTCGCATGTTGCACTCCCCCGGGGGGGACGAGAACCCCCGACCGGGGTTCGACAATCGGCGACAGCCGGGTGGACAGCTGACGAGCCCGCGAGGAAGCTGCCCGCAGGGCGAGCGCAGCGAGTCAGTCCCCCCCTCACCGCCATTATTTCAGATGAGAGCCTGTACGTAAGTACGGGCTTTTTTCTTTTATATTCTCCCGCATCAGGGGGGATGAGACCCCCCGACCGGGGTTCGACAACCGGCGACAGCCGGGTGGACAGCTGACGAGCCCGCGAGGAGGCTGCCCGCAGGGCGAGCGCAGCGAGTCAATCCCCCCTCCCTCTTCCTTTATAAGCATGAGGAAGAAAATCTGCGCAGCCTTCCGACATTTCAGCATTTCAATCCTTTTTAATAATGTCCGTTGCTCACAGCTGTCCGAGTGGCTGAAGGAGCACGCCTGGAAAGTGTGTATACGGCAACGTATCGGGGGTTCGAATCCCCCCCTCACCGCCATTATTTTAAGAAGAGCTCGCATGCAAATGCGGGCTTTTTTTTCGCATGTTGCACTCCCCCGGGGGGGATGAGAACCCCCGACCGGGGTTCGACAACCGGCGACAGCCGGGTGGACAGCTGACGAGCCCGCGAGGAAGCTGCCCGCAGGGCGAGCGCAGCGAGTCAATCCCCCCTCCCTCTTCCTTTATAAGCATGAGGAAGGAAATCTGCGCAGCCTTCCGGCATTTGCGCTTAAGGTATTTGCCAGGAGATAGCGAACGTTGCCCGGTTATAATTACGCGCTATCAGAGTCCTAATATTGAAAGTTATTAAATCTACTTACTTATTGATGCAATAAATATAAAGCCCCCCTTAATTATTTATAATCAAAATAAAACAAAGATACTTCGCCCAGCCAGGGTAAAATAACCCACCCATCCCTACACGAGATACTTCATGAGAACGCCTTTATTACTTGTATTCGCTGCAGCATTACTGACGAATGGTTGCACCCAATCTTCAATTGATGCCAGAAAAAAAAGCGCACCCGAAACTGAAGCAAGGAAGAGTAAAAACATCCCACTCCAACTGACAGATAAAGATGTATTTGGAAACGAGACTACACTCGCCGTTTCAGAAGAGGATATTCAGGCTGCGCTTGATGACGAAAAGCTCAGTGTGCCGCCGGGCTCAGCTATTATTCTCATTCAGTCGGGCAGTCGAGCGCCGGAGACGGCTATGCAGCAGGAATTAAGTAAATATTACAGAGTAACGACATTTTCAGGTATCCCGGACAGACAAAGAAACCTGTCCTGCAATAAACTGAAAAATGACGAGGGCCAGGCCGCCTTCAGCGAAAACATGAACTATATGCAGTCACTGCGTTATATCGCTGCAAAAGGGCAGCAAAGAACGGTACTCGTTTATTGGGACGCACTGCAAACAGGTCATTATCAAAACGCAACTAAAACGACCATATGGACAGATTATCAAAATGAAACAGTCACCAGTTCGGGTTCGCTACGCTATCTGATACGTTTTGCTCTGGTCGATGTGGCAACAGGCACGTGGGCAACCTGGTCTCCGATTAACTATGAAGAAAATCTTTCCTTACGACTTAACGAAAAAATACCATTGTCACAACAAACGATGAGTCAGTTAAAACAAAAAACGATCGCCGCAGTGGTAAAAGATTTGGTAAAACGCTATCAATAACCACTGAATACACCGTCTACTCACCTGCCGCCAGTATGATGTGGCGGCAGGCAGTGTTGCATAATAATGGTAAACAAAAGCGGTGATATACCTTTTTCCAGCAACCAGACTTTTAGATTTAAGAGAGTGTTATTGGCTATGTTTGCCATCAATAGTTAATACTTTCATAATTAAATGATACTGCTTGCACTGCACTATCGGTAATAGCGTGAGGAACACCGTTCTGTACGCCTGATATTCTTGTATTCCCAACTGAGTCCAGTGGAGAAAACCCTGCAAAAATCACTCCTTGTAATTGTCCATGTCACTTAAAATAAAAAATGACCATAAGATTTTTACCCACCGAGGGCAAAATTGACAATCAGAACAGAGCGACCGACAACGAGCCTGGCGCTACAGTGACGCCAGAAGCACATAAAAATTGTGATTATTCGCATCTTGCGAAAAGATTACATCAGGGCATGCTGACCAGTACTCTCCCATTCCCAGACCTCCTGACTTTCCGCATTGATAATTTTCAGTAGGTGGAACGAGACGATACTGGCGTATAGCGCGAAAAAATGAGACAAAACCGCACCCAACAGGTAAATCTCCCCCTCACAGATAAAAGGTGCTGGATTGATCCATAGCGTGGTGGCAAGTCCCCTTACCGGTATCCCTTTAAAAAGCCGATCCACCGGATGTGTTTCCATCTTCTCAATTGCATCCAGTTTTGGCTGAGATAAGCGAGCTCGTTGGGGATGATGAATACCGGGAATATCAAAGGTACGCAGAATGTTCACCAACGCATCTCTGTCCAAAAGAGAGAGATAATTCAAATTCATACTGGAAATAAGCGACCAGTGCATATCTCCATCCATCACCGGATCGAGAGGACGTGTGGGACAAGTGATATTGCTGAATGAGGCGACAGCCGGATTTTTGCTAACAGCAACACTGATATCGCCCGTATTAAGTTCAATAGGAAGCATTCGGTTTGTGCAAACCAGCAAGGGGTTAATCACCGCCCCCTTCAGTCGAGCGGGATTTGGTACATCCCCATTAGCATGAACAAAAGCAATACTGTGATCCAGACCGCGATGAAATAAAGACGTCCTGGTGCGATGATGCCAGTAAATTACCTCACGTTGGTTTCTGTATTCAACCTGATGCTTGAAACTTTCAAATTCTGGCCAGTGAATGACGGAATTCGATCGTTGTTCAGGCCCATCATTTGCACTGGGAATTTTATTTGTGACGGACTTGACCCGAAAAATATCGTAAGCATACGGATCTTGGTGGCTAGCCTGTAACGGATATTGCTGTAAGTCACCATTTGGGCGTATTGGTTCAGCATGATGTAAAAAAAGGTTCACCGCAGGCGTACAGCTCACGTGCAATGAATCCTTACGCAACTTTATATCGGTGGGCAGCGGTTGATTGAAACGCAAACGCAACGTGAACTCGCCGCCGCGGAAATCCTCCATTAACGGTTCAGCATCACGAAGATGAAAAAAGAAGAAACTCTCTGGGTAGCAAAAATACTCGTGCAGTATCCGGTATCCATTGTGGATATTTTTAGGCCATGACAGTAGCGCATCCTCTCGCTCAAACCCTGCAGGGTCCAGCCATAAGTTGGGCAAGGGCATGCTAATGTTTCCCATAATTATTTCTGCGTCCATCAAACGCTCACTTAACCATAAATAGAGCTGATAGCGGGTATTATCGTCGTGATTACCCAGCCAGAAACTGATTTTATTTAAATCCAGTGTGTCAGCAGTGATACCTTTGTCAGTGTAAAATTCAATATCAATAATACCTTCATCAAGGCTGCTTGCGTTGCGAACGTTTTTTATCGCTAAGGGCTGCAACCAGATATTCCGTGCCAGCGTGAAATGGCAAGCTGGAGGAGACGATGCCGTATCGCTTCCCAGAACGTTCCCCTCTGGGCGAATAATCCGCAACGTACCTGTGCTAATCAATTCATTACGTAAAATCTGCACGGGTATTTTTAGCGTCTTTTCAGGTTCGTACTTAATGACCGTCATAGCCGGAACCGGACGAAGGTAATTAGGCCATAACATACGGATGATACCATGAGTAAACTCGGGAAACTCATCTTCAAGCTTTTGCCGTAATCTCCCCGATAAAAAAGCGAAAGATTCCATCAGGCGCTCAACATCAGTATCTCCCTGTTTTTCCTTAAGAAAATGGGCTAAAAAGGGTTTTTCTTTAGCCAGTAATTTTCCCAACTGACGCAGGTAGTCCAGTTCCTCTCGATAATAACGCTCTTCAACATCCATATTGTTCACACCACCCGTTAGCGCTGGCAATAGTCCAGCAAAATACCAAATTTAGGACAGTTCACGCAGCCATCGTCACTGGATATATGCCGGGCCTTCAAATATTGATGCTCTATCCTTTTACCCTGTCGTTTCGACCATGAAGCTAGGCCGAACAATTCTGGCGCAACCGAAGATAAGAACGTCGTGTAAACCATTGCATTGCCCGTATTAACGTATTTAGCAACGTAAAATCCACAGCAGTTTTTTCAAGGCATAATTACCGATGGCGGCCGTGACAGACTCACCGCCAGATTCACCATATTTGCTGGAACAGACGTGTTTGTAAACTCCTGCCCGCGTGATGCCCGACGCAAACACTCTATCGTCAACTACTTTCTCTTTCATAAGATGTCTCAGATGAATTCTAATTTTTTCACGCATTTTAATGCGATCAACCAGCAAGATTAGTGAACGAAGCTGTGCTTTACGTTCTTGAAACTCATGAGTATAAAAAATAGGGTCCCACTGTTGGCCAGCACCGGCGTTTATATGTGCAATCATCGCATTTACTACAAGAATATCAACAGATGCAGCTGTATTGTACAATAACGCGTCGATAACGGCTGCCATCTCCTGACGCGAAGTATCATGGATTTCAGTGTCGAGTTGAAAAAGACTTTTCTTAATTATTAAGAGAATACTCATAAATCGTCCTGATGATATAAAACAGAACACAAAAGATATCGTCATATATACCTTTAATCACTCTACCTTTAAAACCATTTTAAAAATAAACACATTAAACTGTGGCAACTCGCACATAACTCCTGCAAAAACACATGCTATAAATAGATTAATGCACATAAACAAGAGAACCGAACCACAAATGCATCCAATACACTATAGGATACATAACAATCATTCGATGGATGAATACATTCGCGCTATTAAAGCTCAATAAGCAATCGCCCTGGTAACATCAACGCAAAATGGGATAAACACCTTTTTTGATAAAGTTATAGGTTAAAAAATAAATAATGAATCCACCCAAAATTAAATAAAAGATTATCAGATCAAATCATTATTTTGATGAAGGGAGGCCGTTACAAAATGACTACGATGCCCTACAAGGAGTACTCCCCGTGCCAATACCGTGTTCCCTCTTAGTTAAAGGACAAACTCAGGGGCTGAGCGCCCATCGTGCATTTACGGTGGAGTCTGTGGGCAACATCTATGGCCAGGTTCAGGAAGACGAAATGCTGCCGGCTACTGAACTGCACTGGCATCGTCTTTCTGTTAAAGGCAAAACAGGAGCCTCTCTTAACCACCTGTCTTACCGACTCCACGATCGTGGTTATCGACTGCCATCTGCCGCACTGTCAGGACGTGGAAAAGCGTGAATTCGCTCAACTGGTTAATGCCTCTCTGGCTTATTGCAAGGTCGAGTGGGAGCACCTCTTCGCTGCCCCTCTGAGGTGGACGCCTTGCGCATACCACTGAAAGCATAATCCAACCCATGCCACTGCGACTGCAAGAAGAGTGGCATTTTTTACCAGGGGCGGAATGACCAGGTCAGCCCCCCGGCAATACCCTTTGCATATGGGAGATGGCAGATGCCGGACACTCTGGCGGTAGCGTGCCTGGAATTGCCATTACGCCTGTAAGTCTGCCACGGAAAATCGTGGCTCCATAATTAACTATCTGGACCGGGAGAAGTTTATGTCTCAGGAAGGCCTTCGCTTTACCCTTGACGTGGAGGGGCTCCCCCCGCGTGCCATCGCCGTCGTCACCTTTTCCCTTCAGCAGCACCTCTCCACACCCTTCCGGCTTGACGCGGAGGTCACCGGCAGATTCTCAGGCTGGGACG